>DATLXA010000075.1:0-1516 GCA_035576105.1 Bacteriovoracaceae bacterium | reverse complement strand
CAAGGGAAGTCGGGAAGACATTATGGCAATGTTCAAAGATGCCAAGGCTGCGATCAACGACCCGAAGAGCTCGAAACACGTGGAGTCCAAAGAGATTTTCCGATTTTTGAAGGGCGCGGTCCTCGGTGAGAAAAAGAAGAGCGGTCAACCGGAGAACTCCAGCATCCTCTCCAAGAAGATCCGGATCAACGCGAACCTCGACAAGAGTGTTAAGGCAGTCGGAAACCTCAGTAACAATCTAAGTAACATCATCCAGACGACGGAAGCGATGGCGGCTCTGTTCAAAACAGATCTTCCGCCCGGCATGAAGAAGCTTATGGGAAAAGCGCAGAAGGTGAGCGCCATGGTGAACCTCGCGACCACCGCGATCGCTGCTTTCTCCACCGGCGGCTTCATGGGAGCGATGAGTGTTATGGGGTCCATGGGTAGCATGTTCGGCGGCGGTGGCAAGGGCCAGGATTCGGCGATGCTCGCTGAAATAAACCAAAAACTCGATGCGGTTCTTGAAAATCAGAAGAAAATCATGGAACTTCAGATCGAGACCATGAACATGATCAAAGAACTAGCCGTCATGGTGGACCAGTACCATCAAAGAGAAATGCTCGCCCTCGCGGAGCTCCGGGATTCTTCCCTGGTCGTTAACGAGATCTCTAAGTCCCTTCTCAACCGGGACGTCCGCGCCTGCGAGCGGATGGTAAACTACCAGTTGAGTTCGATCTGGAAGAATTTTGATTTCTCCAAAGAGGCATTCTTCAGCATTAATCACCTCGGGCTCATCCAGAGCAGGTTCACCTCGACCATCACCTCTCTCGGAGACATTCGTCGGATACTGGGCTCCGTCGAAGATGATGGGTTCCGCTCCTGCCAGAGAGGACTTGCGGAGGCGTTCGGGGGCAACGCTTCTGAGGAAAATCCACTCCGCGCCATTTTCGATTCTACCGGTGAGAAGAACCTGATGAAGTTCCAGCGAGAAATCTACCATCCGTTACTGAGTGGGCTAAAGGAATTCTCGCAGGTCACGGACTTCGATAGTTTACCCCTGCACCTTCCGGTGAAAACCTTCGCGGGCCTCAGGCACAAGATTGATTATCTCAATTCGGCCACGTTAGTAAAACATTCCTCGAACGATATATACGACCTGGAAAACCTCATATCCGTCAAGAACCTCGAGAGGTACTTGAGTCACCTTATTATCCTCCTCCCGGTAATTGAGGTCAATGGAGCAGCGTGGAGCAGGACCACCTCGGAGATCATCTCCGAGTACCTTGAGATGGCCAACACCGGGTCTAACCAGAATACCAGAAGCAATTACTTTCTGCGGAATGCACTGAAGCTTACTCAGTCTGCTATTGCGCAGGAAGCTCTCCTGGCCGGTGAACCGATCTTACACATGATCCATGACAAAAAGATCAGAGAGGTCTTATCTGCTTCAAATTGCGCGAGCGATGGTCGGGAGGATTCACTGTCCTTGGTCTGTTCTGTAAGAAAGAATAAACTGCTCCTGAAGAATCTTCTC
>DATLXA010000074.1:0-14770 GCA_035576105.1 Bacteriovoracaceae bacterium | reverse complement strand
TTGCAGCGGAAGCGCTGGATGAATTTGCAGTCTTCTTTTCTTCGAAAAGTGCCGTCCTTGATGATGTTTTCTGGGAATGCACAATTTGTGTCAGGGCATAATCTATTCATGTGCTAATGACTGCAAACCAGACGGCAGCTTCAAATGCACTAACATGCTGTGCTTATGAGACTGTGACGCGAGCTGGAAAACAAAAGGAGATGAAGATTTTACTTCGTCAAAAAACTGCCACCATTAAGGTCGGGCAGTTTAAGTTACTTCTCCGAGATCTTGGGGACCGCAAAATCCACCTGGTAGGCGGCACTCGTGTCGAGATTCTTTCTTCTCTTGTCGTAGCGTTCGGTGGTGGTGATGTTGGCGTGGCCCGCGAAGGTCGCCACGTCTCGGATCGGGGTGTGCTGCGTGTCCAATAGGTGCGATATGACCGTGGCCCTACAGGAATGCGGAGAGACGGATTTGTTGATCCCCAGGGACTGCGCGTATTTTTCGATCACCCGGTAGATGGTCGATCCGTCCATTGGCCTTTCGTTTTTTAGTTTGAGCTCGGTCTGAAGGAGGTAGTCGTCAGGCCCCAAGGAAACCCCCTGATTCTTTAAATGCTCCAGGTACGCGGAAATTTCGTAATGAACAAAAGCGTTGAGCGGAACCAGGCGGGTTTTGTCACCCTTGCCGTGGATCCGCAGGATCATGTGCCCACGGTCCTGCGCCATCTGCCGCAGCTGCAGCCCGGTGAGCTCTGACCGCCGCAGGCCCAGGTGAAACAAGAGCACCATAATCAAGCGGTGATTCTTTCCCCGGTGGGTCCCGAGGTCCGGAGCTTGGATCATCTGTTGCACTTCCGCGTCGTCGAAGGCGACGGTTGGTGATTCGGTCTGCACCCGCGGGAGCTTGACCGTGTCTAGCGGATTATGGGAGGTGAGCTTCGAGGCCACTGCCCACTTCATGAACGAGCGGATACACACTAGCCTCCGGTTCACGGTCGCCGAGGCAAGGCCCCGTTCCAGCAGGTGATCCCGGTAGAGCTGGAAATGGTAAGACTCGATCTGCGACGGGTGAGTGATGGTGACACTCCCAGAGCTCAGGAAGCCGAAGAAGAATTTCAGGTCTTTCACGTAGGCGGTCTTGGTGTCCGGCGATAGGAAACCCACCAGGAACTCATTGATGAAGTCCTGGATCTCTGTTTTTTTAAGCGACGCCTCTTGAAACTTTTTGGCGAGGTCGGGATTTTGAATCAGAGTTAGTGCGTGAGCTTTTTTGGCCATGCTATAATTTTATCGGGAAGCAAAACTTTTGCTAGGTAGGGAGAACTTACCTGACAGACTCACTCGGAGCACCATGGGCACACTCATCCTCACACTTCTTTGCGGCGTCATGCTAGGACTGCTCATCTACCACCTCCGGATCCAGCGGCTCCACCTCGAGCACGGGCTGCTCAAGGAGAAGCTCCATCTGCAGGACAGGTACCACGGCGAAGCTTCTGAGAAGCTTGAGCTCAAGCTCAAGGAATTCTCCCACCAGATCTTCGAGGAGAAGTCCCGGCGTTTCCGGGAAGATTCTCTCAGAGGGATGGAACTCATCCTGGGCCCTTTCAAAGAGAAGATGACCGACTTCCAGAAGAAAGTGGAAGACCTGCACCTGGTCGACTCGAAGGATCGCATCCGGCTCCATGCGGAGATCGAACGGATCGCCCTCACCGGCCAGCGGATGAGTCTGGAGACGGAGAACCTGACCCGCGCGCTCAAAGGTGATAACAAGGTTCAGGGCAACTGGGGAGAGATGATCCTGGAGAAGATCCTCGAATCTTCGGGGCTTCGAAACGGTGAAGAGTTCGTCCTCCAGGGTAAGGACATGAAGCTCAAAGATGAGGAGGGCCGCACCCAGATGCCGGACGTGATCATCAAGCTTCCCGAGAATAAGCATCTCATCATCGACGCCAAGGTGAGTCTAGTGGCCTACGAACGCTACGTGAGTGGCGAACAGGAAGAGGACCTCTCCCACTTCCTGGATTCTTTCTACGCCCACATCAAGGGTCTCTCTGGCAAGGCTTACCACAAGCTTGAAAAACTCAGCTCTCCGGACTACGTCATGCTGTTCGTCCCGATCGAAGGGGCCTTCATGCTGGCCATGCAGAAAGACAAGGAACTCTTTGGCCACGCCTGGGAGAAGAACATCATCATCGTAAGTCCCTCGACCTTGCTCGCGACCCTGCGGACAGTGGCGGGCCTGTGGAAGCAGGAGAGGCAGACCAAGAACGCCATCGAGATCGCCCGCCAGGCCGGGGCCCTCTACGATAAGTTCGCGGGTGTGGCCGAAGACCTCGAGCTGGTGCAGTCGCAGATTAGAAAAGTGGGAGACTCCTTCGAGGGACTGCGAGGAAAACTCTTCACCGGGAAGGGGAGCCTCGCCTCGCGGATGGAGAACCTCAAGGAGTTAGGGGCGAAGACCTCGAAGAGCCTGCAGGTCGACCAGGACGAGATCTCTCAGTGAATCTGTGATCAGGGCATCTCGCACTTCTTAGTGACTTTAAACTCTTCCACTTCATCCAAGCGGATGATGGAGAGGTTTTCTTCTAATGCGTATTTTAAGAAATTCTCCGTCGCCAGAACAGCATTCGCCTGGATGTCGTGCTGGAGAACAACTCCTCCCGAGGTGGCCTGGATGGTGGTTGGGATTTTTACCTGGTATGCGGCCCGGCCCGGGGTCCTGATGGTCTTATAGGTGATGTAGGTTCCGCCCACATTGGTCGCCTTGAGGTTGGCGGCAACTTCCTGCGAAGTCATCTTGGGGATCCAGTCGCCGGAGTCGTGGTCCCAGAAGACGAACTGGATGCAGTTCCCGTTCATCAGTTCCCGGGAGATTTCTTTCAGCGAGTTGAAGTGATGGTGATCGGGCCGCAGCCCGTAGGCGGCGTAGGGAAAGCGGTAGTAGTGCTTATCGAACTTATGGCCTGCTTTCTTGTACCACTTGTTCAGGTCGATGAACGACTGCTTGACCCGGGCCTTCCAGACGGCCGCCGTGATGTCGTTAGAGTTGTCGTGGCGAAGTCCATGAGAAGCGACGATGTGTCCATCGTCGAGCATGCGTTTGATGACGGGGAAACTTTTTTCAGTGATGAGGGAAGTGATGACAAAAAAAGTAGCCTTCACATCATATTTTTTGAGGACATCTAGCAGGGCCGGAGTTTTTACCGGATCGGGGCCATCATCGAAAGTCAAACTGTACATTCCTGACTTGAGCAGGGACGGTGCACCATACTGGGTGTACCCCCGGTCACTGCTGGTGTAGATGCGGTCTTCCGGGTACTGTTCCGGCAGTGGTGCGTCGGCATGGACCCCACCGAGAAAGATGGAAAACAAAATTGTTATGAGAACTTTAGGCATGCGATCCTCTACTTGAACGATGAACCTTAATATATAGCTTTTATACTCTTACATTCAATAGTGGGAAGATATTATGGTCTCTGTATAGGTTTTTAACAGTTCCGTAGAGACACAGATCCTGAGAAGTTCTTGAAAGTCCGAAGCAAAAGAGGCGGCACTGAGGTTCCTGTACCGCCGGACCGCATTTATCTATTCATCCAAACCTTCCGGTTACAGTAAATGACCTCAAGGTCGAAGGTATAGGAGATGAGTTGGTACGATGTTTTTGCCCCAACTCCGACGAATCGAAGCAGGGGTCATCCAAGGTTAACTAACGGGCGACGACTTCCGTCGAACCGTTGAGGTCAGCTACCACATAATATCTAGCGGCGAGCTTTTTGTACTCGGCAGATCCGGTGATGAGTTTCATCTCATAAAAAGACAGGGTACTGATACTGGTGACGCTTGAGCGAATGAGCTTCCCGATGAAAGTCGGAGACGCCAATTCTGTGCAGGCCCCGCCTCGGGTGCAGCTGTTGATATTATCAATCTGAAGCATCCACAGACCTCTCTTGCAGGCAACATCGGTCCGTAGAGTGGCATCGTAGACCATCTCGCGAAAGCGGTTGTAGCAGCGAAGGCGAGGGTGAGTACCGATAGTTTTAACGTAAGGATCTCCCTTAGTGGTTAGGAGAACCCTTATGGCAACCGAAATTGCGGGCGTCAACGGAGACAGGACAAGTTGCTTGACCTCAAATAAATTAATAAAGCAAGTGCGTTACTTGAATTCAAAGTGGCTAGAGGAGAAACTTTTCTCTCTTCGTAAAAAAATAATTCTCGTTCCTTCATTCCCGAAATCCATCCCAAAGATAAATGCAATCGCCCCAGTAGAGATATCTCTATGAGATTAAAGGAAATAATAAGCGTATAATAAATTTTTAGAGAGGGTTCATGCTAGAGACAAAATCTATTCTCGTAATAGAGGATGATCACGACATTAGGGTTGCTATCCGTCAGTCTTTGGAAGACTGTGGGTACTACGTACATTCGGTTTCAAACGGCTGGGATGGTTTAACTCTCCTGGAAAGAATCGCAGCGCCGAGTTTGATCATTCTTGACCTTTCTATGCCCATCATGAACGGTGAAGAATTTCTGAAGCTCAAAGTCCTGAATCAAAAAATCGTCGATATTCCAGTGTTAGTTACCAGTTGTCATGAGAATCGGCTGAGCGCCCTGGCCGACTACCCGACGATGAAAAAGCCGATTGATATGGAAGTGTTCCTTAAAAAAGTCGCAAGTTGCATCAAGGTATAGATTTTGCGTGTAAAGTGTTTGATGCTATTAGAGACTCGTTACAAAGTGACCGGACTACTATGAGACCCGAAGACGAAATTGATAACTATCCAGCACTGAACTTCCTGAGCGATGGCTTCGGTGGGTCCAAAGGGTCGACCAAATTAATCCCACCAGTGAACGCAATCTTCGACATGAGCTACCTCTTCGCGGTGATTTCCGTGATCTCTGCCCTGGGTTTGAGTCTGCTGATCCGACCGTTGCTCGGGGTCTCCGCACCGTTTCTAATCTTCATCCTGCCCATCACTCTCTCGGCATTTTTCTACGGCTTGCGGGCGGGGGTGGTGGCAACCGTCTTAGCAGTCGTCACTTTTTTTATTCCCCCGATGCGGGTCCTGGACCTTCCTCTCAGTGAGGACAAGGTTCAAGTTGCCATCTTCTTCACCGTAGGCCTGGTCATCAGCGTCCTCGGTTATTTTCACCGCTCAAAGCGGGATCAGCTGCAGGCGGCCCTGACCACTATTTCGAGTTCTGCTCAGAAGCAGCAACTCGCTGATCAGAAAGCACGGGACCTGGAAACGGACCTTGCCAAAGTGTGGAGGCTCAACACTCTAGGGGAGATGGCCACGGGGCTTGCCCATGAACTCTCACAGCCGATCTCCGCCATCAAAAATTATTCTCTGGCGGTGGAAAAATTTCTCGCCAACGAGCAGAATCCGTTTGTCATTTCGTCCGTGAAGGGAATCAGTGCCGAAGCCGAGCGGGCCGCGAACTTCATCCACAGCCTGCGGTCGTTCATCGGGAGCCGGAACTCCGAGCGGCAGATCGAAGAGATCAACGCCGTGATCTCCGACGTGCTGGTGCTCCTCAACAGCGAGCTCAACTCCAAGCACATCTCCATCAAACTGGGTCTCGCTGAGCCAAGCTTTAAGGTTCCCATCGATAAGATTCAGATGATACAGGTGGTGATGAACCTCTTCAGAAATTCCATCGAAAGCATGAGTCAGGACTCGAAGCGGCCCAAAGAGATATTCGTGGGAACCCTCCAGCAGAACAATGGAGTCCTCCTGTGCGTCTCGGACACCGGTGAAGGTATCTCTCAAGCCGAAAGCAACCGGGTCTACGATGCCTTCTTCACCACTAAGAACAGCGGGATGGGCATGGGGCTTGCCATCAGCAAATCCGTCATCGAGATGCACGAGGGGAAGATCTGGCACGTCCCGAACGAACCGGTGGGGACGACCTTTATGATCTGGCTCCCGAGTAAGGCCGTCACATGAATGCGAAAAAACACGTTTACGTAGTGGACGACGATGCGGGAATGAGAGACTCACTGACGATGCTGCTGATCGCGGAGAATTTCCAGGTCGAGACCTTCGACTCCGCCAATGCGTTCTTGAAGATCTGCGCTGCCGGCATGAGCGGTTGCCTGATCCTGGACTTGAAGATGCCCGGCATGTCCGGGCTTGAGCTCCAAGAGCACCTCACTTCCGTCGGCATTGAGCTCCCTGTCATTTTCATCACTGCCCACGGAGACGTCCCAACCGCCGTCCGGGCGATGAAATCCGGATCCTTCGACTTCATTGAAAAACCGTACTCGACCCAGTTGCTGCTTGAAAGTGTATATAAGGCGATCCAAGTGGACTGTGAAAACCGAGCCGAAAAATCCTGGCGCTACCAGGCACAAGAGAAGATGAAGCTTCTCACGGAAAGAGAGCGGGAGATCCTCATCCTGGTGGTGCAGGGGAAGCCGAGTAAGCTCATCGCGGAACTTCTGAACCTGAGTGTGAGCACCGTCGACAATCACCGGGCCAAGATCATGAAGAAACTAGATGCGGAGACCACCGCCGACCTGACACGGATCGCCCTCATCGCAAATCCCAATCTCGTGAACTACTCCATATGACGTCTCTGGTAAAAAAAGTGTTAATCATCGACGACGACGAGTCTCTGCGAGAGGTTCTGCAAGCGACACTAGAGTTCGAAGGATTCTCCGTGCGCCTCGCGGGCCATGGCCAGGAAGCGCTAGAACTGCTGACTTCTCTGCCCACTGAAGAGTTCCCGGACTGCATGCTGCTGGACTTGATGATGCCCATCATGGACGGCAACCGGTTCCTGGAAGAGCTTAAGAAACAGCCTCAACAGGGCCTGGGGAAGATCCCCGTGGTGGTGTACTCGGGTTACGGTGAGTACGTCGAGCAGCCTCAGGTCTTCTCCAGAGTCCAAAAACCCGTCGCTGTCGCGGATCTGATAGCTGCACTAAACCTTGCCGTCCTATCCTCTTCCAATAAATAGCAGAAATCACATAGGTGATCTTTGTTCTACCCATCCAAGCAAGCTATGATTCCGCTTTATTCTTCTTCGGTGATGTTGTAAGAGTTAGGACAAATCTTCAAACTAGTTTCAAATTTTATTATAGTAAAGGACTGAACATGAAAGGCTTAATCGTATTCTCCATGCTCATCTCAACCCACGCTCACGCGGAACTTGCCTACGATCATTGCTCGTCGGCAGATGCTCAGGTTAAAATAACCAAAGGTCGATCGGCCCTGGGGACATTGATTTTATCCGACTCCGCAGGTCAAAAGGTATTCCCACTCCAAGTCCTAAGCCTCGTTGAAATAAGAAGCACCTTCGTCAACGGCTACCAGGCTGGGGACTACGACTACTGCGCTGATCATCTAGTTTCTTATAAAATTAGTCACACCGGTGCCTTGATCAACGGAGCGAAGTCGATCCGAGTGAACCTGCTCTGCCAGGCCTGCCGTAAGGCCTACAGTTACTAGATTTAGGTTATCGAAGAGTATTATTGCCGCCAGTCGACGAATGCTGATGCATCCGCCGCTTGTACGTTCAACCCTCGGTCCGAAGGACTTCAAGTTCGGATGAAGTAGATATAAATTATAGAAATTCAATGGAGAGAGTCGAGAGAGGTGGTCTGAGAGGAGCTGGTAAATTCTTCTTTAGCCAAGCCTTAATGAAAAACGCCTAATTTTGGTCAGGCGTTTGGGAATTCTTTGTTATAGCTAACCGGTTGTGGATCGTTGATTAGAGATATAGGCTTTCAAGCGTTACCGTCTCCGCATTTTTTACTTCAAAGAGCTGTAAATCGAGAGGATTTATAACCCTTCTGTTTTAAGGCCAGCATTACGTGACTAAGTACGCAGGTAGCCTCTGAGTCTTTCTGAAAGCACAGAAGGTTACCGAGTGCCTTTCATTCCTTGGAACTTCGATAGCTTCAAGAAGCTTTTTAGCGATACTTCCCGAGAAATTTACCGTTGAAATTGTCCAGTTGTCCTTTCACTGCAATTTCCTTCTTTGATTATAGGTGCTCTTTTGTAGGTTTTAAGCCTTTTCTAGAGCATTTTGAAAATAGTTGTTAATAGCGAAAAAGGATCAGTAAGCAGCGCCGGTGGCGACTGAAGAAGGATACCTACTGGTCCTCTAACATCTTAGAAATAAAAACTGCATTTCCCGGGGACATTACATTCGCAAAGTAGGTGAGTGAATTATCCAGAGTGCCGTTGATCACTTCATACCCTCCCGTACTCGTGACTCCAAGGATCTCACCTTCAGAAGAAAGTAGGGGACCTCCTGAGTCGCCGATGCAAGCTATCGACGCTGACCCGTCAGCAGATTGAATTGGGACAGTCAGTCCTTTTGTGACACACATCCCACGATCAATCCGGTGAATAGTGTTCCGGCCCACTCTTTTTGTTCCAAGGCCTGTGGCCCATCCGCCAACCGGACAGACGTTTCCCCCGAAACCAACCATGGTGACTCTGTCTCCGGTTGAAGGCGCCCTTTGAGCAAGTATCAAGGTCTCGAAGCTCTGAAGTTCTTCGCGGTATATTTTTGGATCTACCTTGATGATGGCAATATCAAATCTGTGATCCCGGGCCCAGAACGCGTCGTAGAAAAGTGGATTGTAAACGGCCTTGATATCGGTAAACTCGATTCCGTTTATTTTGATAGAGTCTCTAATGATAGTCTGATCATACCGGCCAAGCAGGCAATGTGCAGCCGTTAGAAAATATCCTTTCTTGATCATCGAGGCCGTGCAGTGAGTTGAATCGAAATCTACAGTTCTAAGTTCGACGATTGCCTTGTACTCTTTAGTCGGAACGCCATTGATGATGAACGCCTTGGCATTGAAGGTGAAGAAAGCTAATAGTATGCAGAGCTTTTTCATAGAAAATAGTCCTCACCGTGAATGCAATTATACGGCGATGAGTCCAACACACGTTTGCTTAAACGCAAGTGTGTTGGAACTTCTAAAGCTTTAATTGGAGATCTAAATTCAAACTAGTATTTTGTGAGAGTACAGTACTCGACCATGCGGCCATTCTCTTTAGCTGCATAAACTAAGCGAGTTCCTTTTACTGAAAGTGCGTATTCGGTCACAGTATTAACCGCTTGCCCGTAAGACTTACCAGTGGTCCGGATGCTAGCAATAAGTGTAGATGAGTTCGGCCAAAGGATTGTGACCTTATCCATGAATTGACTACTCGAACCCGGTGTCTGAACAGATCCATTTAGAGTTGGAACGTCGACGAGGACTGCGTCCTCGCTGTAAAACTGCAGGCGAACAGATGGCATCCCGCGGGTGTAAGTGCCCTTGGTAACGTAGGTACGTGCCCCAGGATCCTTCATACATCCTCGGCCAGCTTCAACACGGTAACGACCCATGAAGACGCTATCATCATTGGCCATGGCAAAAGAAGTAACTGTTAAGAACAAAGCTGCGATTATACTTTTCATTGAAGGCTCCAGGTAAGATTTTGGTTTGACCTGGACGTATATACGCGTCTCTGAGCTTACGCGAAAGAGGTGTTGTAATAATTATCCCAGAGATCCGGTACTTAAGTGATGGAACTCCCTTCGCGGAAGGCCCAATTGGTAGGACGAAGCAGTTTAGTCCGCGTTTCTTTAAATCATTGATCATTGATTAGACACCCTCTCTATAACAATTCCTTTACCTAGATGGAAATCCGGCCATAAGTATGAAAGTCAGCCAATACGGGAATAGCCTAGCTGCTTTCACTCTGAGAACTGATACCTCGTCACTCTATGAAAGCAACGATCACCTTCAGATTTACTCTGAGAACAATTTCTCTAAGGCTTCTCTGATTGGCCATAATGAGAAATTATCTTACCCTGCGAAAATCATACCGGAACAGAGTCTAAGATATTCTCCATGTGACAAAATCAAATGTTCATTCATTTTTAAATAACGAAATAAAAATGACACCTAAAAAGGCTCACTGTAAAAGCTAAAAGCAGAGATCTCCTGCTGAGAAGCTCGACGTGAGGATTGGAGACATTCTTGAAACAATTAACACTTACAAAAAATCCCATGCGAAATTACATTCTTATGTTGATCGAGAAAAGTCCTTCAAAAGCGAGATTTCCGGTTGCTCAGCTCAGCTTTCCACTCTGACCGAAAGGCTGTCAAAACTTTCTTCTGATGCGCTTGCTGAAGAGTTTTATACTTCTATGACTTCAAAAAGAGATAAACGTGAAATTGATTGCGAGAATAAATATTGATCAAGATTCAGTTGAAATTAAATTTTTCGCAGGAAAAAGTACTTTAGGTCGGAACCTAGGGAGATAGATGTCAATTTCCCACTCCAAACTAGTAAAACCAGGAGAAAATGGAAAATCTAGGTTCGAGTATTTAACACAATGGCCACCCCACCCGGACTTGGCCCCTGATCGCTCACTTCGTGTTCGCGATCTCCGGCCCTGTGGTTTCTCTCGTCAGGACATCCTGTCCTGCCGCCAATCGACGGATGCTGGCGCATCCTCCGCTTGTACGTTCAACCCTTCAAGTCCGGATGAAGTAGATATAAATTAAAAAGCCCAGCTGACGCCGGGCTTTTTAATTTATGGCCAGGGCGGTTCGATCATAGGAGAACCACTGACGATGGTTCAAATTATCGAAATTCGGTGGAGAGAGTCGAAATATGGTCTGAAGGAAGCTGGCAGCTGACCCCAAACGCTGATTTCTCATCACCTTTTAGGAAAGCATTTATAGATAAGTACGCTAAGGTAAAAAGTTGGCTATTACGGATGTAGCTTCATATAATGCTGCTTGCCAAAAAGCTCCGACAGTGATAATCTTACTAGTAAGAATGGAGGTTTCATGGCTACTTACGCAACCACTAAGTTATCATCAAAAGGACAGGTCGTTATTCCTGAAGATATTAGAGAACAACTACACCTCAAAGAAGGTGATCAGTTTGTAGTAATAGGCCAAGGTGATGTCGTTATTCTAAAGGCTATCACGCCTCCCTCGATGGATGAGTTCAAAGATCTTCTCAAAGAGGCACGAAACTCTGCTAAAAAGGCGAAACTCACTTCCAGTGACATTGAAGCTGCCGTTAAAAAGGTCCGGAAGTCTTGATTCGTGCAGTAATCGATACCAATGTCTTCATTTCTGGTATTTTTTGGAAAGGCCCACCTTACCTAATCCTGGAGGCGTGGTCGGAGGGTAAATTCAAGCTCATCATCAGCAGCGAAATCCTCATCGAATACGAGCGAGTCTTAAACGAATTAAGTAAAAAGGCAAACGCTCAAAATTCCCATCGTATTTTTGATCTGATAAAACTTAATGCTGAGATGGTAACTCCAGTTGTCTTTGCAAAATTTGTTTGCCGAGACAAAGATGATGACAAGTTTCTAGCAGCTGCACTAGGAGGTTCTGTTCAGTTTCTTGTCACTGGTGATGAGGACTTGCTTGTATTGGGTGAATACCATGGGTTAAAGATTCTGAAGCCTAAACTTTTTTTGGATCAAGATCTGCGTGCAATTAAATAAATTTGTTACTCTCCTTAGTATCTCATTCTTTTCATTACCTATATCGGCTCTAGAGTGCCAATGGTGGCAGACCAAGGTAAAAGCACACGCGGTTCAGAAGCACCAACGCGAAGGGAATACCGTCTCAAAGCATCCACGCCAAGAGCACTGCCGTGAAAAATGGAAAGGTGCAGATATTTACATAAAACAATTTAAGAACGTTCCCATAGAAGGATGGCCCCATAAGGAAACCTTCAAAACGTGGACTGGGCCTGAAATTGAAACTTTGCTTAAAGTTTTTGCCTCTGCGCCCGACTGGGCAGGATTATCCAACTACGAGTTTTATAGAGCATTAAAATCAGACGTAGTAAGTAATCCTGCTAGAAGCGAAATCACCTATAAAAGTATCATATTATACGATTCATTTTTCTCAAGGAATGATAAACTTACCATCATTGTTCATGAATCGGCTCATCACCTCTATAGAAGCCTCGGCCCAGCTGGAATAAATGAATTTACTAATCTCTCTGGCTGGCAGCTGGAGACGAACCAAAAACGACAAGTGTTCGAACGTCCGCCTGAGCGACTGATAAAACCAGATTCAGCAATCAGTAAGGAAGAAGATTTCGCTAACCATCTTGAGGAATTTTATCGTTCCTCGAATAGCTATCAAAAATCTAATCCGACTCTCTATAAATTCATGAATGGAAGGTTCAAATGATGAAGTTTACTTTCGGGCTCCTGTTTTTTATTTCTGCTTGCACAATTCCAACCGCTACTCCTAAGGATAAGAAGTATGTTCAAATGTACGATCTATGGAAACTTAACCCTTCTCGGGAAGATGTACTCAACGCCTTTGGTACAACCTTTGAGGCTAAAGGAGATGGTGTAATTTATCGTCCTTCTCAACACAAGAGTAGCATCGATAGTGGGCACTTCTTTGGTCCTACCGGTCTACTCGAAGAGCAGTTTATACTTATTTCAAAAACTGATTTAGAAAATTTGAAGCAGCAAAGGCCTTGCCCTTGGAGAGAAAAATCTGAAATGAAATCCATTGGTCATTCCGTACAGGTTATTGAATCTGGAGTTTGTGCTTCTATAGGCATATCCTATGAATACTTTCCTTCGATGCTACTCTACGAGGTCCGCTGGAAAAAATGAAATGGCCAGGGACACTTCAAGGTAGAAGAACCACTTTGGGTAGATCTAAGTTATCCAATTCAGTGGCGCGAGTCGAAGGTTGATCTTAGCGAGCTGGCAAAACTACGCAAGAATGGCTGGACGACAGCAAACTTAGCATCACACATTAAGAAAAGCACTGTGACGATTAGAGGCTACTACGGTGATATACAGAGGAAAGATTCGTAAATTGGTAAACTTATACCTATTTACCGACTGAATTAGTAGGAGTTCTCCAAAAAACAAAGATTTATATGAAATATCCATTTATTCTTCCGAAAAGAGGGAATGATTAATAAACCACTATTTGAATTAGCTTCAGAGCTTAATTGGTATTCATCTGGAGATTCAATCTTTGGAATATTTAATGGCCAATATATTAAAGTAGAATACACACAGTATGTTTATTTCTTTTCCTTCAGAATTGTGGAAACTAAAAAAGAATTAATTTCCAATCATTTTAAGAGTCAAACTCATTTAAAATATAAAAACGAACAATTGAAATTCACTGTCCAGCAGGATCATCTTTCGTTAATAAATGTGCGTCACCCTTTCTTAGGAAAAGGAGCAAAAGAAAAAATTAAATCAATAATTGAGAATGTCGCAACCGAGCTTTCCATGTATCAAAAATGGAATCAAGACCCCTCTGTTGAAATTATACTAGTTAATGGGGTGCCTGGACCAAAAGATAGCTCTTTCATTGCTAATATAGAAAATACAATAAATGAAATGAATAAAAAGCCGTTTGATCATTCCCAAATGGTAAAAACGATATTCCTTTCATCAATTTTAACTGGTTTACTATTAGGCGTAATCTCTGCATTTGGGACATTGTATGCAGATCAGGACTTTATACCAATAGGCAAAGGTCTTTTGGCTTTGTCACTAATGTTGATTTTGTATATCAAAAGAGAAAGTCGTCTTCGACCCAATGAAGTATGGATTATAGGGTTGGGATCTTTGGTTTTAATGCTTTTCTGGGACCTTTCACTTATATTTAATCTTCTGAAACTAGAAAAAAAAGAAAGCCATATTTCATTGATTTTTGAAATATATAGGAGCCATTTATTGAAAATGACAGTGTTTGGAAAAGCCAGCATTGCTAATTTTCTTACGGTTATTATTTCTTCTTTTATATTGTATTTTAAAACTAACAAAAAAATGGTCATCCAAGAGGGGATTCGGTCTGATTCAATAAAATTGACTAAAGAAATAGCACAATATTCTAATGTTCATCATTGGGTTGGAACTGGTTTGATATTATTTTTAATTCTCAATTGCATACCACTCTTAAGGACATCCTATCATTCATCAGTAACCGGTACGATCATATTGCTCCATATATGTATTTTTATCTTTCTCTCTACAGTTATGTATATTCTTATGAAAAAAAGTATACGTCTGAAGTCGGCATTTGATTTTAATGGGTATAAAAAAATTGGGCCTAAACGAAGGAAGATTCTTTTAATTTGCTACATTTATATAGCAAGTATGGGGATTGCATTTTTTTATTATTCACTCAATGTGATTTTAGATTCTTCATCAAATGTTAAAATTAATGCCCGGATTATAGAGGATTTTACTAGAGCTTCATCAGACAATTGTAGTGGGGCGAGCTTTAAGTTGATTGAGAATTCTGAAGAAATCGATTATGGCGTATGCTCATCACGTTACGATTTTATCACTCAAGATATGAATGTCTATCTTGTAAAAAGAGAAGGATTTTTTAAGTTATCATATTTTGATGGAATATTAGTTTCAGATCTCGAAAGTATTAGCTCGTTTATTTCAATTCATAAGTCTGATGAAGAACTTAGATCTAAACATGTCCAATACTTTGCAAAAGTTGAAAATCCCAAAATATTTAGCCAATTCCAAAAATCATGGGAACAAAAGTGTATATCTTATAAGAATTACAATTGCAGACTTGCTTCTTATATATTTGAAAATAGCGACCCGCGCAAGGCGTCTGGTTTTTTAGAAATGGCCTGTAATGCTAATTGCTGAATAAAGGCTTAACTCGACGGTTCAAATAAAGTCGTAACTCGACACGATGATAATCACTTCGCCTTAAATCCTTACATTAATTTTCGTCATTCTCAAGTTTCTTTTTTGAACCTTGTCCCGAACGAAACGAATCA
>DATLXA010000073.1:0-2179 GCA_035576105.1 Bacteriovoracaceae bacterium | reverse complement strand
CGCAGGGACAGCCTTCCTGGACACAGCTCTTGTCAACGGTACAACCTACTACTACGTGGTCAGATCAAATAACGGAACCGACTCGGTGAGCTCAGCTGAAGTTAACAAGGCACCGATCGCAAACTTCACCTTCTCTTCTTTGACTGCTGCTTCTTCGACATCATTAAATCTCACCTGGACCGCTGCTACCGGAGCTGACACTTATAGGGTTGTCTACGGACTGAGCACTGGCTCAACCACCTTCTCAGTCTCAGGTCTAACAGGCACCTCGTATACTCTTGGATCTCTGAGTGCTAACACTCAGTACTTTGTGAAGGTCGTCGCCGAGAACACTTCCGCTGCCACTAACACTAGCTCCGAGCTCAATGCTACCACCGCTACTTCTGCTCCGGTGGGACTCACAGCGACCGCCACCACTGCTGCTGCCCAGACCGGAAGAATCACTCTCAACTGGACCGCCACCACCGGTGCCGCCAATTACAATATCTACAAGTCTACCACTGCCAACACGTATGGGGCCGCCACCGCAACTGCCGTGACCGGAACCTCATGGGTGGATACTGCGGTGACTGACGGAACTCCTTACTACTATAAGATCACCGCAAATAACGGAATCCAATCTGCTTTATCAAATGAAGCCACAGCCAAGTCCATCGCCAACTTTAGCATTAGCTCAATCACTCCTCTAAGTCCTACTAGCCTTCAGGTCAGTTGGCCTGCCACTGCCGGGGCTGATTCGTATGATCTTTTATATAGAAGTACCGGAGCAACGACTACAATCTCAGGTGTGACGTCAGCGACCACGATAATAGGCCTATCCGCTGGAACTACTTATTTTATCAAAATTAAAGCTAGAAACTCCGTGGGCGGAATTGCCACTGCGGTAGACACTGCGGAAGTCACTCAGGTGACTCCTGTGGCAGCTCCTACAGCGCTCGCTTTGACTAACCCTACGGTTAATCAAATCAACCTAACCTGGACTGCTGCAACGGGTGCTACTAATTATAGAGTTTTCAGAAGTACCACATCAAACACTTATGACTTTACCACACCATACGCAACTGGTGTACCCGGAACATCGTATACAGATGCTGGGTCGATCACTAACGGAACTACTTATTTCTATGTCATGCGTTCATTCAACGGAGCGGAATCAGCAACTTCCTCAGAAGTTTCCATTAAGCCGATTAATTCCTTCACCATCACTGCGGTTCCACAGAGCTCATCGAGTTTACAGGTGACCTGGTCAGCTGTTTCCGGGGCTGATTCATATGACCTGAGCTATGGCACCACGACTGGAAGTTATACAACAACAACAGCTGCAGTAACCAGCCCTCAAACCATTAGTGGCCTTGCTCCTGGTTCGACTTACTTTATCATCGTGACCGCTAAAAACATTGTCGGTTCAAGCAATTCAAGAAATTCTGCAGAGGTGGGTGCCACTACCGCATTTGGTGCTCCATCAGGCCTTGCGGCCTCTGCTACGCCCACTCAAATCAACCTGACCTGGAACGCAGTTTCCGGGGTCACTAGTTATAAGGTTTTCAGAAGAGTCGGTGCAGCTGCTCTGACAGAAATTGCTAATAGCATAGGAACCGCTTCTTACTCTGATACGACAGCAGTCAATGGAACAACTTATGATTACACTGTCCGGGCTTTTAATGGAACTGATTCTTTAGACTCCAACATAGCTACCAGACAATCAGTCGGCAACTTCACCTTAAGCTCCGCCATCACCGCTTCGGCCTCTTCGGTGAACTTATCCTGGACCGCCGCCACCGGTGCCGCCTCTTATGACATCTACTACGGAACTGCCACCGGATCATACGGTGCTCCCATTAACGAGCTCGGAACCACCAAACTTCTCACTGGTCTGGTCGCTGGCACAACTTACTTCGTACGCATCACCGCCAAAAACGCCGTCGGTGTCGCTCCCTTCCCGAGTGTGAACTCCGGTGAGTTATCATTTATCACCTCTCCTGCCGGCATCACTGACCTTGCCGTCACATCGACTGCTCAAGGGACCTCTGCTCTGGCATGGACCGCTCCGACTTCGGCCACCTCATACACCATCAAGCGCGGGACAACCACCGGTTCTTATCCTACAACCGTGGTCACTGCTCACCCTTCTAGCACTTATGCTGATTCCCTTCTGACCAACGGAACAACTTACTACTAC
>DATLXA010000072.1:0-2981 GCA_035576105.1 Bacteriovoracaceae bacterium | reverse complement strand
GAAAGTTGTTCGTGAGTCTCTCAAATTTTCGCAACTCTGAAGTGAAACATCTTCGGGTTGTGAGGTTAAGCGACTAAGCGTACACGGTGGATGCCCTGGCAGTCAGAGGCGATGAAGGACGTGCTAATCTGCGATAAGCGTCGGTAAGGTGATATGAACCGTTATAACCGGCGATTTCCGAATGGGGAAACCCAGTGTGTTTCGACACACTATCATTAACTGAATCCATAGGTTAATGAGGCGAACCGGGGGAACTGAAACATCTAAGTACCCCGAGGAAAAGAAATCAACCGAGATTCCCCCAGTAGCGGCGAGCGAACGGGGAGGAGCCCAGAGCCTGAATCAGTGTGTGTGTTAGTGGAAGCGTCTGGAAAGGCGCGCGATACAGGGTGACAGCCCCGTACACAAAAATGCACATATTGTGAGCTCGATGAGTAGGGCGGGACACGTGGTATCCTGTCTGAATATGGGGGGACCATCCTCCAAGGCTAAATACTCCTGACTGACCGATAGTGAACCAGTACCGTGAGGGAAAGGCGAAAAGAACCCCGGCGAGGGGAGTGAAAAAGAACCTGAAACCGTGTACGTACAAGCAGTGGGAGCACGCTTAGGCGTGTGACTGCGTACCTTTTGTATAATGGGTCAGCGACTTATATTCTGTAGCAAGGTTAACCGAATAGGGGAGCCGAAGGGAAACCGAGTCTTAACTGGGCGTTAAGTTGCAGGGTATAGACCCGAAACCCGGTGATCTAGCCATGGGCAGGTTGAAGGTTGGGTAACACTAACTGGAGGACCGAACCGACTAATGTTGAAAAATTAGCGGATGACTTGTGGCTGGGGGTGAAAGGCCAATCAAACCGGGAGATAGCTGGTTCTCCCCGAAAGCTATTTAGGTAGCGCCTCGTGAATTCATCTCCGGGGGTAGAGCACTGTTTCGGCAAGGGGGTCATCCCGACTTACCAACCCGATGCAAACTGCGAATACCGGAGAATGTTATCACGGGAGACACACGGCGGGTGCTAACGTCCGTCGTGAAGAGGGAAACAACCCAGACCGCCAGCTAAGGTCCCAAAGTCATGGTTAAGTGGGAAACGATGTGGGAAGGCCCAGACAGCCAGGATGTTGGCTTAGAAGCAGCCATCATTTAAAGAAAGCGTAATAGCTCACTGGTCGAGTCGGCCTGCGCGGAAGATGTAACGGGGCTAAACCATGCACCGAAGCTGCGGCAGCGACGCTTATGCGTTGTTGGGTAGGGGAGCGTTCTGTAAGCCTGTGAAGGTGTGCTGTGAGGCATGCTGGAGGTATCAGAAGTGCGAATGCTGACATAAGTAACGATAAAGCGGGTGAAAAGCCCGCTCGCCGGAAGACCAAGGGTTCCTGTCCAACGTTAATCGGGGCAGGGTGAGTCGACCCCTAAGGCGAGGCCGAAAGGCGTAGTCGATGGGAAACAGGTTAATATTCCTGTACTTGGTGTTACTGCGAAGGGGGGACGGAGAAGGCTATGTTGGCCGGGCGACGGTTGTCCCGGTTTAAGCGTGTAGGCTGGTTTTCCAGGCAAATCCGGAAAATCAAGGCTGAGGCGTGATGACGAGGCACTACGGTGCTGAAGCAACAAATGCCCTGCTTCCAGGAAAAGCCTCTAAGCATCAGGTAACATCAAATCGTACCCCAAACCGACACAGGTGGTCAGGTAGAGAATACCAAGGCGCTTGAGAGAACTCGGGTGAAGGAACTAGGCAAAATGGTGCCGTAACTTCGGGAGAAGGCACGCTGATATGTAGGTGAGGTCCCTCGCGGATGGAGCTGAAATCAGTCGAAGATACCAGCTGGCTGCAACTGTTTATTAAAAACACAGCACTGTGCAAACACGAAAGTGGACGTATACGGTGTGACGCCTGCCCGGTGCCGGAAGGTTAATTGATGGGGTTAGCGGTAACGCGAAGCTCTTGATCGAAGCCCCGGTAAACGGCGGCCGTAACTATAACGGTCCTAAGGTAGCGAAATTCCTTGTCGGGTAAGTTCCGACCTGCACGAATGGCGTAATGATGGCCAGGCTGTCTCCACCCGAGACTCAGTGAAATTGAACTCGCTGTGAAGATGCAGTGTACCCGCGGCAAGACGGAAAGACCCCGTGAACCTTTACTATAGCTTGACACTGAACATTGAGCCTTGATGTGTAGGATAGGTGGGAGGCTTAGAAGTGTGGACGCCAGTCTGCATGGAGCCGACCTTGAAATACCACCCTTTAATGTTTGATGTTCTAACGTGGACCCGTGATCCGGGTTGCGGACAGTGTCTGGTGGGTAGTTTGACTGGGGCGGTCTCCTCCTAAAGAGTAACGGAGGAGCACGAAGGTTGGCTAATCCTGGTCGGACATCAGGAGGTTAGTGCAATGGCATAAGCCAGCTTGACTGCGAGCGTGACGGCGCGAGCAGGTGCGAAAGCAGGTCATAGTGATCCGGTGGTTCTGAATGGAAGGGCCATCGCTCAACGGATAAAAGGTACTCCGGGGATAACAGGCTGATACCGCCCAAGAGTTCATATCGACGGCGGTGTTTGGCACCTCGATGTCGGCTCATCACATCCTGGGGCTGAAGTAGGTCCCAAGGGTATGGCTGTTCGCCATTTAAAGTGGTACGCGAGCTGGGTTTAGAACGTCGTGAGACAGTTCGGTCCCTATCTGCCGTGGGCGCTGGAGAACTGAGGGGGGCTGCTCCTAGTACGAGAGGACCGGAGTGGACGCATCACTGGTGTTCGGGTTGTCATGCCAATGGCACTGCCCGGTAGCTAAATGCGGAAGAGATAAGTGCTGAAAGCATCTAAGCACGAAACTTGCCCCGAGATGAGTTCTCCCTGACTCCTTGAGAGTCCTGAAGGAACGTTGAAGACGACGACGTTGATAGGCCGGGTGTGTAAGCGCAGCGATGCGTTGAGCTAACCGGTACTAATGAACCGTGAGGCTTAACCTTACAACGCCGAAG
>DATLXA010000071.1:0-2588 GCA_035576105.1 Bacteriovoracaceae bacterium | reverse complement strand
GATTGACCGTAAATATATTGGTCGAACGAGGAAATTAGATAATTGAAAAGTCGGATGATGAATTCAAAACCATCAAGTAGAAAACTGAAAAGCGGGCTGATCGGCGCGGATGGAAAAGTCTGTGCTTGACATTGGTGCCTGTTTCATAGATGTGTAAATGGTTTTAATCAATATTTATTTTCTAAGGAGGAAAAGATTATGCCAATTACCAATGAAGTTTTAGACCAGATACTAAAAGATTACGAGAAGCCGGAAGATTTATTAAGTGAAAACGGCTTGTTGCAGCAATTAACCAAAGCACTTGTCGAGCGGGCTTTGAATGGTGAGATGACGCATCATCTCGGTTACGAAAAGCATCATCCGGCGGGCAACAACTCGCGCAATTCCAGAAACGGCACGACACCGAAAACGCTCAAGGGCAAACGCGGGCAAATGGAAATTGAAGTGCCGCGAGACTGGAACGCGGAGTTCGAGCCGCAGATTGTCAAGAAGAATCAAAAGCGTTTCGACGGCTTAGACGAGAAGATTATTTCCTTATATGCCAGAGGCATGACCACTAGAGAGATTCAAGGTCATCTCGAAGAGATTTACGGAGTTGAAGTTTCGCCTTCCTTGATTTCCAACGTCACCGATGCGGTTCTCGACGAAGTTCGCGCCTGGCAATCGCGCCCGCTCGATGCCGTTTACCCGATTCTTTATCTGGACGCTCTTCAGGTGAAAGTCAAAAGCGGCGGTAGCGTGAGAAACAAGGCGATTTATCTGGCATTCGGCGTGAACTTACAGGGCTTGAAAGAAGTTCTCGGCATCTGGGCATCAGATAACGAAGGGTCGAAGTTCTGGATGCAGGTTATCACGGAATTAAAGAATCGAGGCGTGCAGGATATTTTCATCGCCTGCGTTGACGGACTCAAAGGTTTCCCCGAAGCCATCGAAGCGATTTACCCGAATACGCAGATTCAGCTCTGCATCGTTCATCTTGTCCGGCACTCTTTATTTTACGTCTCGCACAAAGACCGTAAAGAGATTGCCCAGGACTTGAAATTGATTTATCAGGCTCCAACGCTCGACATATCATATGCTGGTAACAGACCCTAAAAATTTTCTTGACAAAATTTCACATTTCATTTATGTTACAAACGTTAGATTTCTATAACTCTCCTCGAGACATGTATTTTTAGGAAGACATTAAGCTAAACATTTATTAAGGAAGTTAAACTTTTAGATTTTGCTTTCTATTTTATTGAAATGTGGCTTCAATTAACTTCTTAAAGGATTTAAGGATCTTCTGCAACAACTTTCCAAATTGGTGAAAGGCATTGCACCAGGTCAAACCTATTTGCTTATTTACCTAGAAAGGAATCCCATTCTAGGAATGGAAAATCATTAACTAAGTAAAAATTATTGCTTAGGTTTCTAATGATTATGGCGGTAGTGTGAGAGTGTTTCTCATCCATTAAGTGGAATTATTCCACTTTTCAAAGAAAGAGATTTTATCTATTCAAGGAGTAAATATGAAGAACAAAAAAATTTTAGCAACATTACTTAGTATAACAGCAATGTTGTTTTTATCGCTGCTGACAACGACACAAGCACAAGCACAAGCGCAGACCTTCAGCGGACAGGCAAACGGTCTTAATTCGACCACTGTTGTTGGAGGAATACTTACGGCTACCACCTCATTAGCCGACACGGGTCCGCTACCCCCCGCGGGCGGCGTTCTTACTAATGGAGTGGCGTCAGCTAATGTTACGACTATAGCGGGGACAACCCTCACGACTGGTGTTATTCAAACAAGAACCTCTGGCGGCGCGCTGGCTGGAACCCCGAATTCAAGCCAATCGCAAGCCACTGTCAATAATCTGGCTTTGGCTATAGCCGGCACTACCGTAACCGCCACTACTCTGCAGGCGAATTCCATGTGCACGTGTAATGGAGCGACTCCGGCTTGTTCGGGCAGTACCGTGGTAGAGAACCTCGTCATCAACACACCCGGATTAGCTACCATAACCTTAAACGGGGCGGTTGCTCCTAATACAACGTTTATGGCAACCGTTGGCACGGTGACAACCACCATTGTCGTTAACGAACAGATTCCCAGTGTCAATGCCATTACGGTCAACGCCCTGCGCATCACCGTAACCGATAGGCTTACCGATACAACAACGAATATTATCGTCGCTCAGGCATCATCCGACATTGTATGCGCGGCGGCACCATCAACGCCGACACCAACGCCGACAACGCCGGGACCAACACCACCGCCGACAACGCCGGGACCAACACCAACGCCGACAACGCCGGGAGGAACGACAACAGCTACCGCCTTCAGCGGAGATGCGACCGGTGTTATTGCCAACGCAAACGTCCTCGGGACGGTAACTGCTAATGCCAGAATTGCTCCTACTGGTGCGCTTCCTACCATAGGCAGCGCGGAGATAAGGGGCGATTTGGCAAGTGGTTTTATACAATTGGGCGCACTCGGGACAACTAATACCCTGATGACAGGAATCCTCGAAACAAGGACTTCGGGTGGCTCGGCTGCCGGAACACCGAATTCGAGCCAATCAAGAGCCACTGTCAATAATCTG
>DATLXA010000070.1:0-2068 GCA_035576105.1 Bacteriovoracaceae bacterium | reverse complement strand
TGGCCGAGAGTGTGTAAAAACACCTGTGGGCCTCGTCTTCTTTGGGCATCGACGCTGGTTGACTCGGCGATGGCACGATCAGCGCCATGACTAACCGTCGACGACTTGGAGCGCGTCAGCGCTGTTTCACTGTCTCGTGGTGGGACAAAACGGGCCTTTTTTAGGCCGACATCGCCTTCATCAAGTCATTGATATCGATGATTTTCATGACCCGCTTCAGGTTGTAGGCGAGTATGTTCAAGCTCATCTCGGCACTCACCCCGTTGAGTTTTCGGGTCAGGAAGTGTGTCGCGCCCATCCATTGTTTGAGCGTCCCGAAGGGGTGTTCAACAGTCCGTTTTCGGATTCGCATCATCTCCGGTGCGTTGCTCAATCGGGCCTGCATTCCCTCCAATACGGCTTCGTGCTCCCATCGTCTAACTCGTCGTTCCGTGCTCGGTGTGCACTGC
This sequence comes from Bacteriovoracaceae bacterium, assembly GCA_035576105.1. Lineage (GTDB taxonomy): Bacteria > Bdellovibrionota > Bacteriovoracia > Bacteriovoracales > Bacteriovoracaceae > Peredibacter. The sequence continues at coordinate 1,619 of DATLXA010000070.1, read as the reverse complement.
GATTTCAAGGCACAGCCCTGGCAATTGGAACTCCAATAACGGTCTAACTTCATGCCTTTTTCAACGTAGGAGTAGCGCCAGATCAGAGCCTCTCCAGCCGGGCAACTGTATTCGTTTTTTGCCGCGTCATAGATGAAGACATCGTTATTGAAACGCCCGTCTGCCTTGGCTCCTGAGGTCAATGGCTTGGGTACATAGGCGGTGATGCCAGCATCGTGACATGTGAGGATTTCTTCGCTTTTGAAGTAACCTCGGTCAGCCACTACCGAAAGCGTTTCCGACGCCATTGCCTCGCGGGCCTGCTTGGCCATCGAGCTGAGTTGAGCGCGGTCGGAACCGACGTTGGTAACCTCATGCGCAACGATCAAATGGTGCTGGGTATCGACCGCCGTCTGCACGTTGTAACCGACGATACCGGTGCCGCGAGTCTTCATGGAGCGGGCGTCTGGATCGGTCAGTGAGACCTGTTTATCCGGCGACTCGTTGAGTTGGATTTCAATCGCTTGAAGCTCCTTCATTTGCGTCTTCAGCTTGGCGATTTTCTCTTCCAGGCGCACGGCTTTGGGCTCAGAGGATGTCGGTTCTTGCCGATCAGCAGCATCGAGTGCTGTCAGGTAACGGTTGATGCTCGATTCAATTTCTTCCATTCGCCGCTTCAATTTGGCACTGGTGAAATTGCGGTCGCGATTGTTGACTGCCTTGAACTTGCTGCCGTCGATGGCGACCAGGTTTTCTCCGAACAGTCCCAACTGCTGACACAATACAACGAACTGGCGGCAGACGCCTCGGATGGCCTTGCTGTTGTCTTTTCGGAAGTTGGCGATGGTTTTGAAGACCGGCATCAAACGCCCGGTCAGCCACATCAACTCGACGTTGCGCTGGGCTTCTCGCTCAAGACGACGGCTCGATTGGATACGGTTGAGATAGCCGTAGATATAGATCTTCAGCAGTATTGCAGGGTGGTAAGCAGGCCGCCCTGTGTCAGCAGGAATAGCGCTATCAAAACCCAAGGAGACCAGGTCGAGTTCGTCAACGAAGACATCGACTACGCGCACTGGATTGGTATCGCTGACGTAGTCGTCGAGGCTCTCGGGGAGTAAGGTGCTTTGGCCTCGATGTTCACCTTGAATAAAGCGCTTCATGGGAAACCCTTGCTTAACACTTTGGTACATCATAGCAACGTGAGCTGAGTCTTCACGTGCTGATGGACTGAAGCAGCCGTCATCACGATATGTTACTGAAATTTAGAATTAGAGGATTAAGCTTGGATTTGGTCTCGGTACACCAGTTTTCTTCAAATCACCGGGTTCAAATTGAAGCCAGTGATCGTTGTGGCTGTTTTTACTGTCTGAGTGTGTTTTCGCCTCTACAGATCGAGGAGTGGGTCGACCTCGGTAACACCGCTCTGTGCCCAAAGTGTGGTATTGACTCGGTCATCGGTTCGGCATCTGGCGTGCCGCTCAGTCCAGAGCTCCTTTCGAAAATGCATAATTACTGGTTTTAAACCACCCGTCATCTCGATGATTTTCGTTCAATTCAGCATTTGCGTCTGAGCGAGATTGGACTCGGCTCAGCTCCTGTTGCTGATCGAGTACGTTTTTACACACTCTCGGCCGATT
>DATLXA010000069.1:0-89868 GCA_035576105.1 Bacteriovoracaceae bacterium | reverse complement strand
AAATCCAAAATGAAATCAGATGAAGCAACTCATCTGGAAGGGCAAAGGGCAATTTTATCTCTAAATTTAAGTAGATTTACCAAAGATTTGGAGTTGAGGAAGCTTAGGTGCGCCGGTTAAAGCGCACCACGCTCTAATTAGCTACCACAACAAGTTTTTAATTCTTCCCAAGTATTGATGCCCAATACTCAAGGAGAGAAAATGCTCAAACTCACAATCATCCTGTCTATAGTACTATCTTTTACAGCAATGGCCTCCACGTCTCATCCGCATCTGAGTGAGGTTCCCAAAGCTTGTAAGTCGGAAGTGATCCCAAACACATTTAAGCATCATTCAGACTTCGCTCCTGACCTGAGAGCTCAACCGGCGTATGAAGAAAGTATCATCGCGATCGCCAATGGCCTGGTTGCCCTGGGGGAAGGGATCTACACTCTATCTTCGAAGTTCAAGCCGACCATTTCTACGGAGTACGCTCCTATAAACGTTGTTCCTTACAATGCAGCTACCAAGGTGGTGGTGAGTCCTTTCGAACTGGAGGGGTTTTCAGATCTGGTGGTGAAAACTGTCAGCACCAAGTGCATGAACGCTTATAACCAGACGGTGGTCACCTTCGTCTATAATGTTTTCTATTCTTACGGGGGAAACTACCGAGGCAAAGGTAAGTATCTCAGCAGTATCGTCATCGTACCGAGCTACGTTCAGGTCGCGACCGGCTGGACCTTTACCTCAAGCATGAAAGTCTCGAGCGTCACCAACCACTCGACGACAGCGGACCCTGTTGCCGGCATCTTCCTCAGTATGAAATATTCCGTAGCTTCGTTGTTTGCGGCGGTTGAGAAGAACGACACCATCTACATCAAGGGCGATGGCCAGTTCAAGTCAATGCAGTGATTTGAGATTTACCTCTTGGGGAGCCGACGCTGTGTCGTCTCCCCAAGAAGGGTGGGAACTTACTGGCACAGCACCTGTGCGTTTCTGTTGGTCTCGCAGAGATAATCGACGGTGAGCGACGTACCGTCTGCGGAGAGTCCGACGATGTTCTTCGGGAGAGAGCGACCTGTGCGGCTAGTGATGAAGACTCGTTTGAACTCCAGGTCTCTTGCTGAAATAACCCCGTGGGTGGCGTTAGATGTGCCACAGGTAGACTCTGATACATTTTCAATATTCTTAGTCTTAAGTACCTTGAAATCAAAATTGGTCAGTTCTTTTTTAACGAAGGAGACGGCACCGGTTCCGTTCACTTCTTTGAAGGTGACGAGAAGTTTGTTCGCCACCTGACCTGTGAGGTAAACTACGGTTGCGTCCGGATTAGAACAATTCGTTTGAAAAAAAGATGCGTGTGCGGATGTAAAAGTGGAGACGAGCAGGAGCGAAGCTAAAAGTTTCATAGAAAATCCTTTATTGGCGGGCGTTAAGCACTAGGACACCCTTCTGAGGTTCCTGTTGGAGGAACCTAAACAATTTGGTTTCATATGACAAATCTAAAACCAATGAGATTTCTTTAGGCACTTAAATCATGAAAAAATTCTATTGCGTGTACGTAAAATATACGTAATCTGGTTCCAGCAGGAGTTTGTATGGAAGCCCTTCAAATAGATTCGAATTTAAAAACTTATTCTCTAAGTTTTGATGAACCGCACATGAGCTTCATGAGGAAAGGCATTGAGGTAGTCTTCAAGGCCGGAGACTTGATTATCATTAAGGAAACGTCATCACCCATACCGGGCCTGGTGCTCGTCTCAACTCCATCTGCCATACGACTGTGTCGTTATGAGATCATCAGTGGAGCTGGGTCAATTTTTCCACCACTGAGTGTCCCACGGGAAGATCTCGGGATGGTGATTCTTGGTCAGGTCACAGAGCACATTAGACTTTCTAAGTGGATCTCTTTTGAGGAAGATCTGCCGGGTGGGGAGGTTAGATGAGTACCGATTGGATCAAGAAATGGAAGGAGCGGGATACCGGGTTTCACCAGAAGAAGTTCAATCCTCTGCTGATGGAATACGGTGATCGATTTCCATCTGGAAAAATTCTGGTGCCACTTTGTGGTAAGAGCCTGGATCTGATCTACCTAGCTGAAAAAGGACACACGGTCATTGGAGTCGAGTTGAGTCCCATCGCGTGCCGGGAATTCTTCGAGGATAATGCCATCGAGTACACAGAGACAGTTACCGCTGGCTTCGTGGTCTATGCCTCCGCAAAAATTCATCTATGGTGCGGAGATTTCTTCAATCTCCCCGTGACGGCCTGGGAGGGAGTCTCGGGAATCTATGACCGTGCTGCGCTGGTGGCGCTTCCTGAAGACCTTCGAAAGAAATATGCGGAAGAGATCGGATCTCGGGGCCCGATGCAGGTAGAAATATTTCTTATCTCGATCGAGTACCCTGAAGGATCCATCAAGGGACCACCGTATTCCGTATCTGAAGTTGAACTCTCCGGCCTCTACAGAGACTTTTCCCTCCAGCACCTTCATGCCCAGAGCGGTGAGAATCTTCCCATCGACAATCCCAGGCTGCAAAACATTGGCCTGGTCGAAACTGCGTATTGGCTCAAACGAAGTCAGTAAAACTCCCACATGAATTTTTTCTAAAGAACTTCGAACACCAAAGTGTCCTTTAACTGGCGCACGAGTGATTGCGTATCCGAGGCCATAGGCCTCTAATAGTTTCAAGAGAACTCACTTTCAACAAAAGGAATTTTTATGAAGCTTCTGGCCGTGACACTGACCCTGGGTCTTTTTACTTTCTCCGCTTTCGCCGAACCGGCCCATAAGAACTGGAATTCAATTTCGGTTGACTGGGGATACGGTGAGATTGAAGAAGGAAGCTGTGACTCTCAGACCTTCAAGCTTTCTTCGAAAGGAGCGTTCGTCCTTACCGGCTGTGGGGAGACCTTAAGAGGCAAAGCTCGAAAATCTGAGATGAAGGAAGTTCGAAGCATTATGACTCTGATCATGACTGGCTTCCATAAGAAATTGATGTGTGACCCCGAGAACTGGGTAGACGATTATTCCTGGAATATTAAGGTCCAGTCCGGCGGGCTTAAGGCACGAACCGTATTCTCCAACACTGGTTCTGACCAGGGGATCTGCACAAGAGGGGCGACGATGGAACTTCACGAGGAGCTGGACAGTATCCTTTCGGAGATTGCTTACCAGGATGAAGGGCAGGATCATTAGTTATTTGCCGGGTGCGTAGCGCTGTGGAGATTTGATTTGTTTTAGCTCACTACGAGGTGTTAAAACAAACTCATGAGAACTGAAGCAATCACAGCATCGGAAACGATATCTTTTTAGGTCAGAATTATGAAAGCATCCTTCTACCAGTATACGCTTTCGGAGCTCCAGGCCCTCTTCTTGGCCCACAGCCTTCCCCCGACCGGGCCTGGCAAATTATTTAACTGGCACTATAAGAACCGTCGATTTGAACCCTGTGTGACCGATCTAGCAAAAACCACCCAGGACTTTCTTATACAGAATCTCAGCTTCGATCTCCCCAAGATCGACCTCGTCCAGCAATCCGAAGACCGGACAGTGAAATTTCTCTTAGAGCTGGCAGACGGGAAAAAGGTTGAAACTGTCCTCATCCCTTCGAACCGCAAATACGGCATCTGCCTCTCATCCCAAGTCGGCTGCGCTATGAAGTGCAGCTTTTGTCATACTGGCCTGCAGGGACTCTCGCGCCATCTCCAGGCGCACGAGATCGTAGGCCAGTTGCTCGCGGTTCAGCGCTGGTTGAGCACCGAGAGACCGGGCAAGGATCAGATCTCATCGCTAGTTTTCATGGGGCAGGGTGAGCCGTTACATAACTTCGATGCGGTTCGCAGGGCCTGTGAAATCTTTCTTTCTCAGCACGGCCTCTCCCTGGCCGGCGACAAGATTACCATCTCCACTGCCGGCTACCTACCAGGACTCAAGCGCTGGAAAGCCGAAATGCCTGCTGTCAACATAGCCCTCTCCCTGCATTCTACTGACAAGGCAAAGCGTGATGAGTTGATTCCGATCAATGCCATTTATCCGCTAGAGCAGGTGCTGGAGCTGGTGGAGCAGATTCCGAAGAGCCGCAAACGCTTCGTGGTCTACGAATACCTGTTGGTGAAAGGCTTCAATGATTCTGTAGAGGACGCTCGCAGTCTTGGGCAGGCCTTGCAGGGAAAGCGGGCCTTCGTTAATCTGATCCCATTTAACCCCTATCCTGGCTCAAAGTACCAACGGCCTGCTGCCAGTGTTGTGGATTCCTTCAAGGCGGAACTGGACACCGTCGGTGTTCCTGCGCTGGTGCGGTTCACCAAAGGCCAGGACATCCTCGCGGCCTGCGGGCAGCTGAATTCAAAGTCGATTTGATTAGAGGGCACAACTGTAGAGACAGATCTTTTTTTCCACTTGGCACGTCTCTTCAAGCGTCTCCACCAGCTGAGCGAGAGGTGTTCGCATTTCAGGATGCCGGAGCTGCCCAAGCTGATCTAGCTTGGTTCTGACCGTGAGCAGTTTTGCCAATGATTTCTCTCTACATGACTTTAGACCGATGTCGAAGCAGTCATTGACACACTCGCTGGCCTGAGCGGTCGCAAGGGTGGTGAGAAAGGCCATGATGATGAAAACCTTCATTTGGGCTCCTGGGGCAACAATCTTTTAGATGATTAGCAAGATCTTGAATACAATGTATGTGCCAAATGGTTGGCAGAATTCCTACGGAGTTACCTCCAGAGTTTTGTGCACATAATAAACCTAGTGTCTAAAGATTGATCACGAACATGACTTGAGGGCTATTGCAGTCATACAACTAAAGACTAGCAAAAGTTTATGTTGGAAGTGACCTATTTTCCTCTGTGTCATAATCACATTAAACCCCTAGAAATTTTCAATTCTTAATTTTCTTTAAAAATAATTTTGTACTTATTAAGTCAATGATTGAAAGATCCATTGGTCGAATAACCGGTAACCACAGGAGTAGACATGAAATTATTTTTCCTAGCAATGTTCGCATTCGTTTTCTCATCAGAGTCATTCGCGCAGCACAGGGGTGGGCGTGAATACGGAAGAGGTAACGGAAGAGGTAACGACAGTCGGATTCGAGGTAACATCAACATCGGTGGAGTACGGATTGGCATCAGTCGCGGTGGAGTTGTGGTCGGTTCTAACAGAAGAGGTCCCGTGTACAACCGTGGAAACGGCTACTCACGGAACAACTACGCCTATAGCTGTGATTTCGACTCTCTCTACTACAACAACCAGTTCGTCCACCAGCTCAACTACTCTTACTGTAGCAATGCTTTGAACGACGTGAGCACCTATGGGTACTTCTGTGACGGAACAGACATGTACAGGTCAAATGGAAATTTTGACTCTTCATACTATTCTGTCAACGAGTGCCGAACCGCTCTTAGATACTAAGTAATCCCATCACTAGGGCGTTCGAGGAGAATGCCCTAGTGATTACTCTAAACAGATCATTCAAGCCTTCGGAAGGAGCGTACCTTAACGGCACCTTAAACTTACCTATCTGTGTCATACGAAGAAGACTTTTATCCTCAATAGAGTGTAAATTCAGGACATGGAAACTGTCCCACCTTTAGATCCTCGACATACCGATCATGAGATATACGAAAAAATCTTCAACCTCTCCCTGGACCTGATCGGAGTCGCCGGACATGATGGGATTTTTAAGAAGATCAACAAGTGTTTCCATCAAACACTCGGCTACTCAAGGGAAACACTCCTCAGCAAATCTTTTCTTGATTTCGTCCACCCCGATGACAAGGCGGCAACGGTCCTCGAGATGGAACAGTTACGCAGAGGCAGGCCAACCATCAACTTCGAGAATCGGTACGTCTGCTCGGACGGTTCGTATAAGTGGCTCGAGTGGAACTGTGTCCCGTTCGGGAGTGATAGAATCATCACCGTCGCGAGAGACATCACCCTGAAAAAAATGAACCGAGAAAATTTCCTCGAGACCATCATAGATAATATCCCGGACATGATCTTCGTCAAAGAAGCTAAGGACCTGCGCTTTGTCCGGTTCAACAAGGCGGGTGAGGACCTCCTGGGCTACGCCAGCACGGACCTCCTGGGAAAAAATGATTACGACTTCTTCCCAGCGGAACAGGCCGAGTTCTTCATCGCCAAGGACCGCGCTGTGATGACGGGCAAGACGATGGTTGAGATCGCTGAAGAGCCCATCGCGACCAAGCACAGAGGAGAGCGGATCCTTCACACCAAAAAGATTCCTTTGTTTAACCCGGATGGATCGCCGAAGTACCTTGTCGGGATCTCGGAGGACATCACCGAAAAGAAGCACGCAGAAGGGGTCAAGCAGAAGCTCTACGAAGAGAAGGTCGGCCGGGAAGAAGCTGAGAGGTCTCTACAGACACGCGACGAGTTCATCTCCATCGCCTCCCACGAACTGAAGTCTCCCGTCTCCTCACTCAAGCTGCGGGCCCAGATGTTCAAGCGCAGGGTCGACGCTGGTGCCGCGGACGCGTACGCTCCAGAGAAAGTAGATCAGCTGCTGGAACTGACGATCAAGCAGTCAGACAAGATCGACCGCCTCGTCAATGACATGCTGGATGTTGCCCGCATCCGGACGGGGGTACTGAGCATGGAGCGCTCGAGGTTCAATCTCCATACCCTGGTTACGGATGTCTTAATGAGATTGAGCGGTGACTTCTCCGCCGCTGGTTGTGAGTACGAGTTCGATTCAACCTGCGTGGACGTCTACGGAGACTGGGACTATCTACGACTGGAACAAGTGACCATCAATCTTCTCACCAATGCCCTCCGCTATGGAAACGGAAGTCGCATAAAGGTCCGGCTCTCTACAGGGCCACGCTCGGTGGAACTCTCTGTGCACGACCAGGGGATCGGGATCGATAAGGAACAGCTCGACAAGGTCTTCGAGCGGTTCGAACGGGCCGTCGACCGGAGCGAGGTCAGTGGTCTAGGCCTTGGCCTCTACATCAGCCGGCAGATCGTCGAGGCCCACGATGGAAAAATCTGGGCCGAGAGCGAAGCTGGGAAGGGAACGAGCTTCTTCGTGAACCTTCCCGTTCTCTGCGTTCAAGCCGAACCTAGAGCCGAGAGCTGAAAAAAAGTTCGATCATTCTTTGCTGCGGAGATGAGCGCACGACTTAAGGGTGTCTTTGAATAGGTCTTTAACTACAAGTCTGATGTTCTTATAGGTCAGGGCCTTCTGATCATCCGTAGCAACATTCCCGAGGTGCCAGTCGAAGAGTACAGGCGATCCGTTTTTTGAAATCATGGCGCTCAGGTCCGCGTGGGTGGAACCATAGTGGTGATCCCAGAAGGTCCCGAGCCGAAGAGTGACCTCATAATCCGTGTTAGCAAACTCTGAGAGCTCGAACTCCGGAATGGCCTTGAAAGCTTTCGCTATTTCTTTCTCGAAGAATTTGATCTTCTTCTGTGGGACCACGCTGTCAGTGTCAATGACCACGTTCAGGCTGCAGCCGTCGACGGCGGAGAACGCGTTCATCGACATGATGAGGCTCAAGAGAAAAATGGTGTGTAAGATAGATTTCATTGGGGCTCCTTGGTGTGAGTTTCATTTAAATTACACCTTAGTAGTATCTCGAATGAAATCGGTTGAACATGCGAAGACTGGAAGGAGTAAGAATTCCTGAACACCTAAGTGTTCAGAAGAAACTAGAACATGTGAACGTAGTCCGCAGGGCATTTGGCGGGGGCAAGCGGCTTCACCAGTGACCCGACGTATCGATAAAGAACTTCCGCTCCCCGGCAGTAGTAGTAATCACCGAGCTCGTCCTTGGTTCTGTAGCCCGACAGGAACATGTTATCATGCATCCGGACGATCAACCGATCGTAGGTGGCGTCGTTGACTTCCTGGGGCCTGGTGTAACAGACTTTGAGCTTCGTCGCCAGCCGGTCTACTTCCTTGGACTGTTGCAGAGACAGGGGAGCATCGAACTTACAGTGATTCTCGAGATATTCACTGTCTTGGACGTAGTTGCCACTCTGAAGGAGAGCTCTGACGGTGTAACGGCCCCGGGATTTGACCAGGCGAACTTCATGGTCGAAGGCTTCGTTGCCGTTCTGAGAGCTAAAATTCAGCTCCTTGACTGCCGCTTGCGCGGTCAGGGTGCTTGTTAAGAAGACAACTGCAAAAAAATCCTTCATCGATTCCTCCGGGGTTAGGTTCGGGCATCAGTATCTGGGCCGGAGGGAGTTAGCAAACACAAGATGAAGCCGGATCTAATCGGTGAACACTTTGGTGTTCAGAACTTCGGCCGGCGGCTGTACAAGTACTCCGGCCCCACCTATATTCCCCCAGATTCTCAACCACAAGGAGCTCTCATGAGATACGCATTTTACACTCTTTTTCTAATGAATTCTTTTCCACTCCTGGCCTGCCAGCCGGACGATTCACGTGTTCTAAAACTGAAGAATAACATGATCTCCGAGGCGGCCAGCAAGTACGGCGCGGATCTCTCGGCGACGGCCATTTCTGTCACTGGATACCAGCACCAGTTTCAATGGAAGTTCACTAACCAGGCGTGGGAATGCCACGACTCGGATCTCGTCACCGCTGTCGTGGAACTAAAGGATTTTAAATATTATTATGATGACAGCGAGTCCTGCTCGGTTGTCACCAGAGTAAAGGTCACCAGTGAACCGGCGAAGAAGAACGCCAGAGCAAAGGTTTCTACCACATTCGAAGAAATCTCCCGCCATTGCCTGTGACGGTTACGACAGCTTCTCCGGGTGCAGGTGTGGAGCGTATGAAATTCCTACGATGTTCCCGTCAACAGACTGGAGCCTCGCCACAGTCTGCCCCCAGGGTTCTGTCTTCGCTGGATGAAGGAAGATCAATCCTTGTGACTCAAGTTCTCGGGCCATGGCCTGGACCTGCTCAACACTTGCCACTTCAAATTCAATACTACTCTGGGGGATGAGACGCTCCCTTGGCCACTGGGACTGACCGAAGCAGGCCCTCGCCGCATCTTCCAGTGGCCAGATCCCAAAGTGCTTACAGCCATCGATCTTCTCACTCAGATAGTATTCCGTCCCTGGGTGCGCCTTCAGTGGAAGCCCGAGGGCGTCCACGAACAGCTTCCGGCTCTCGGCGGGCACCGCGGAGATGACGGAAAAGCTTGAGATGAATTTGACCTTCGACTGTTCCTGCATTCTCTGGTCCGGGTTCACCAGCAGCGTGATGTATTCTTGAAGTGTGGTGCTCCCCCGGTGAGGAGAGGTGGGGTTTTCGTACTTCCCGTGGAGTGTAATCTCCGCCATTGCAACTATAGATTTCGCCGCCGCATGAGAGTACCCCATCTCTTTGAGCCAGGGGAGCCAGGCTTCAGACTCGAGGACCTCCACTCTCACCGTCCGGTTAAGCGTCTTACTGAATGCAGCTGCGACGTCGTTGGCGCTGTATCTCCGAGGGCCTTCGATGTAGTAGGTCCCGGTGGAGGTCACTGGTTCTAGCAGAAGCTCGGCTGCGAATTTTCCAATGTCCGCCGGGGCGACCATCGGTAGCTCGAAGTCCGCTGGATAAAATGAGTAGATCTTTCCTTCAGTCCGGGCGGTTTCCAGAAAGTTATCCCAGTTACTCATATAATACGCGGCACGGACGATGGAAGTGGGGATGCCGAGGTCTTGGAGCCCTTGCTCCATTTCATGTAGGACCCCCAGGTCACCCAAACCGTCACCGGGCTGGGCTCCGTAGGTAGACTCGGCGATGACTTTCTGGATGCCGGAATCTTTCAGGGCTTCGAGGATGGAGTAGACAGTAAGTTTTTCTTCAAGAACTGTGTTGCTCCCCGGATCAGCTGGAGGGTTGAGGAAGAAGAGTTTCTGTCCGGTACGAAAAATCTTTGAAAGGGAATTCGTTTCATGAATGTCCACCACTGCGACTTCGGCACCGCGCATGTCCCAATCATGTTTTTTCTGTGGGTCGTGAGTGATGACGGTGATATTTTCCCCATGGGCGAGCAGGTTTTTAGCTACCTGAGAGCCGACGTGTCCGTTAGCACCGAGAATGATATCCATATTTGCCTCCCAAGGTTTCTATCCTTATATAGAAGCAAGAAATGGGCCAAGGAATAGATTTGCCATGACTCACGGCTGAAGTACTGGTTGCTAGAAACGTCCGTGGAAGGAAGTATAAACGGCCAGCGACTTTGTGAGCTTATACTCATAAACTACCGTCATGAACTACTTCATTGTTGCAGCTGATAGAATCGTCGACGGGGAAGGGGATCATCTTGCGACTGAGAAGGTTCTCAAGAAAGCCGAAAAATTTGGCTTGAAAACCATCGTCCTCCACATTGTGACCCTCGCTCAGCGGTGGGAAGATAACCTACCTCCAGGACACTTCAAGAGCGGCGCATCTGCCATGGCCGCCATCAACCGGGCACAGACTTTACTGGCAACAGACTCAGCGTGTGTGGTCTTGATCAGAGGCACGGACCTGCTCCGGACCGGTTACGAGAGAAAAGACCGGGACCGGTTCATGAAACTCTACCGTGGTAAATTTACCCCTCTCGACGGCTATACCCGCCTGGTGCCGGCCTTCCTAAAATACCATGGGATCTCTCTGAAACAATTCAATGAAATCTCCCACTCCCTGTTTGAGAATTACCTGCGGACCTGGAGACTGCAGGACCCAAAACGGACGGCACCAAACGCTCGCTGGTTTGAACCAGTGACCCGGTACTTTCGAGGGGTGGACTGTGCCAATCCCAACATCGATTTTTCCGGTCAGCTCGTTGTGATGGATGAGGCCCGGGCGGACCTGCTACGGATTCCGTCTCGAGAACGGATCCGGATCCTCGGCAATTCGTTTAGCAAACTCGCCGTCGATGGCTTCGAATCGATCCCAAAGGTTGCGCCCTACCTCCATCTTAAAAAAACCATCCGAGCTGCGCTGGATGAAGCCCGCATTGATTTTAAAGAGGAATTCTTGCAGGGAAGAGCGCTCCTCGAGGCGTACACTTGTTACCCGGTAGTTCCCATGGGACTGCTGCTGCGACTGGGACTGGTGAGAAAACTCTCTGAGCTTCCGGAGTTTCTCAAGACGCATGAGGTGACTATCACCGGTGGCCTCAACCTCGCCAGAGCGCCGTGGAACCTCACCTCACTCAATTACCTGATAGCAATGAGGGAGAAGCTCAAGAATTCCAGGCGACACCGTTATGGTCTGGTTCATGGCAACGGATCCCTAGGTAACCAGCAGGGGATCACCATTCTTGGGAAGTAAAATTGTATTATCGCGGGTGGCTATGGTTCAAGGGCTTGAAAATCACAAGTGTAGAACACTCGGATTTCTTAAGGTCAAATTCATAAGTACTTTTTGCGGACTGAATTTAATATGAATCTATGGAAACAAATCAAATCCTCCTCATATTTTTTATCCTTTTGTCGGCTGGCCTGGCCCTGGCCCTCTACCTTAGTAAAAGAAGAGCACGGCAACTCACCAAGCAGCTAGACGAACTCAATGCGCACACGGAAGAAGACATGTACGGAAGAGGGAAACTCTCGGAGCTCGGTCTAATGTCCGCGGGGATCACCCATGAGATCAGTAATCCGCTCTCCATCATCATGGGTCGGCTGGAGCTCTTGATGAAAAACGACCGTCAACTGGAGAAAGAATCTTTGAAAAAAGGCCTCGAGCAGATCAAGGTAAATTCCGAACGTATCGCCACCATCGTCCAGAGTGTCCGCAGCTACATTTACCGGGACGAAGACAAGGTCGAGGACTTCATCTCGCTTAAAGAAATCATCGATAGCGTCCTGGTCTTCTGCGGACAGAGACTGCAGAGCCACGGCATCGAACTGAAGCTACGGAACATCGATAAGATCTACGTCTCGGGTCACCGGGGACAGTACGAACAGGCGATCCTCAATCTCATCAACAACGCCTTCGATGCTGTCGACCATCTCCCCGAGAAGTGGATTGAGATCTCAGCGACCAGGTCCTTCGACGTAGTGATGATATTCTTCGTAGATTCCGGACACGGGATTCCGGTAGAGGTGAGTGCGAAGATGCTTGACCCGTTCTACTCCACCAAGAAAGGCCGGGGCACGGGTCTGGGTCTGACGCTGGTGAAAGGGATTGCACAGAAGCACGGGGGCGATCTGAAGTATGCACCGGAAGAACCACACACGACGTTCATGCTCGAACTCCCGCAGGCTTCGGCCATGAAGTACCAGCAGTACAACTAAAGTCCTACAGGCCTCGGAAGAGGCCTGTAGGACTTTATTATCTATCTACTTTCTGGGCATTCCGGAGCTTCTCCACTGACCTGGTCATGACAAATCACAAAGTCCTTGAACTTGCCGCTCTTGAAAATTGAATTGAACTGAGTCCTGATCTCCTCTCTTGGGGTGACCTGAGCTGTAGCGGAGTAATAAGTGTGGAAGGTGCTCGAGCACTGGTAGTCAACTGTTCTTTTGGCGATGTGCTTCTTCTTGGTGAATTTAATCTTCACGTCACTGGCGGAGAACTTGTGCTCGGAGTACTCACCGGTGCTGTCGTCTTGAACTCTGAAGTAAATTTCATTGTTGTTGTGGCCGGTTTCCCACCTGGCCGTCCCGTCACCGTTTGAACAATTGTCTTCGAAGTAGGATGCCTGGGCTCCGAGGCTAAGTGCTAGGACCAGTGCCGTAAATACTAATTTCATAATCTCTCCTGTTTGAGTTAACGTTTCTGGTGCAAGCGTACTGCTGGTCTTGAGCAAAATTCAACGGCTAACTCCAGCGACGTAGAAACAGTGAACACTCAAGTGTTCACACCAGGAATATCCCGACCGCCACATTAAGGTGGCAGCGGAGTCGGCCGTAGAGTGTTTATCTTACTCAAATTAAGCACTTTTATTCTTCTAGACTTCTGTTTTTTAGGAGTTCCTTCGATTCGACCCGTGGAGAGTGTAGGGAGACTCATTTTTCCACCGGTCTTAGAGTTATATTGTTTTATGACTAGATTCCTAAGCCGTTGGAGAATCCCATGAAGCACCTTCCTTTGATGACTATCTTCCTCCTGCTCTTCGGCTGTGAAGAAGACTCCGGATATGCCAAGGTTGATCTTCGTGGGGTAGACCTGGCCCCTGTCGGCGACACAGTCATCCAGGGGGACATCGATGAACCCGACGCCCCGTGCGCCGACACAACCTCCACGAATGTCATCTGTGATCCATTCGGCGACGATGACGTTATTCCTGAAAGCTCGAACTCAGGTCTGCATGCGAAAATCTACGAAGGTCAGGCCCAGTGGTACCAGCTCGACCGCTACTTCACAGAGGGCGTCGAGCGCACCGAGGATATTTATTTTTCAAACTTTAATGTCCCGTCTAGAAGTTTCTCACAGGGCTTCGGGACGGACGGGGAGTACCTCAAGGACCGAAACGGAGAGAGACTGGTAGAATGGTTTGCGATCAGGGCCCGCGGATTTATTTCCCTCCCGGCTTCGGAGAGTGACGGGAGTTACCATCTCGTCACCATCAGCGACGACGGGATCAAAGTCACCGTGGACGGAACTGTTGTCATAAGTAACCCAGGGGCCCATGCTCCGACCATCGACTGTGGCCAGACCCTCACGGTCCTTACCAAAGCGACCAAGAAAACCTTCGAACTTCAGTACTTCCAGGGTCCGCGGGAACATATTGCACTGATGACGTTCATCAAAAAAGTTGATGATGCGAGTACATTCCAGCGAGCTTCCTACTGTTCGACCACCAACGGGCCCAGCGCTCTGCTAGATGATGGCTACAAAGTCATAAGTCCTGATTACTTCACTTTTCGCTGATCCGGCTCTCCTCCTACTATCGGTGAGCTGCACAACTAAATGGCTAGAGTCTTGCAGCTAATTTCATTCGTATAATTAATCAGGAGGCAATTATGGAAAACTTAGAGCAAAGCACTGAAAAGACAAAAATGACTCAAGAAAAGTTCGAGCTGAAGGAATATATCAAGCCGGATCAGGTGAAAGTTATACTCCGAGAGTGGCTAAATGCCCTAGAAGAAGACAGGGACCTCGAGGTGACGATCAAGGGTGAAAACTGTCGTATACCTAAGGAAGCTCTCTTGGTCGGGAAGACTAAAGCTGAGTACGAGATCAAGAAAGGTGAATATGAATTAGAGCTAGAACTCAAATGGCGCAAGTCTGACCTCACCAGTCACTAAACTGTTCTCAAAGCTTTTATGAATTATTGAAAAAGTATGGAAGCTGGTTTCTGAACAATTTTACCACCGTTTCTTCCGCCGGACCTCTGTGGCACAGTTAGGTATCGTGAACGTTACCCACCACAGAGGTTCCATTATGACAACGGCACTCATCGTCTCCAATGACAAACAGACCAGATCCACTATACATTCCGACCTGACTCAAAAAGGTTTTCAGGTGCACTCAGTAACCGGTTCAGACGAAGCCTGGGTACTTCAGAAGGCACTACGCTTCGACCTGATCCTGGTCGATCTCAGCCTCGACGGGGAATCCGGACTCGCGTTCTACAAGGCCCTGCGCCAGATCGGATACGAGCTTCCGGTGATCATGCTAGGAGAAGGGGAGTTGGATGAATTCATCCTGGAAGATTTCTCTCAGGAAAACTGCGACTTCATCCTTAAGCCTTTCCATTTTAATGAGCTGGAGTCTAAGATCAATAGTTCTCTGACAGCAAGTAGCCGGCATGCCTGGGTAGAAAGTTTCGGGAAGTTCAAGGTTGATACTCTTCAACAGCTTCTCATCTTCAAAGATAAATTCTTTCACCTCACGAAGGTCGAACTGAACATCCTGCTCATCCTTGCCCAGAGAAGCGGAACGGCGGTGCATCCCAGGAAGATCTCCAAACTCCTCAAAGCGCAGGGGATGACTTCGAGCATGACTACGTTCTATTATGTCAGCGGGCTCCGGAAGAAACTTGAGGACTACGGCAGCGAGAGGATTGAGATATCTTTTAAAGTGGGTGAAGGCTACCGGCTCACCCATCTCTAACAAGGAACCCTGAATGAAGGCCCTCCAGCATGTCGGTCTACGGTCCTGGAGGGAATCTAACGGAAGCTGCCTTTAGCGGTCCGGCCCAAGGTTTCTCAGTAGATGCCGATCCGGGCAGTTCCTACGCCGAAGCGAAACGTCAGGTCGAATCCCTCCTTGCGAGCGGTGGATGCCCAGCGACTCTTGTTCGGTTCCCAATTGTCCTCGGAATCGATGATTTTACCCAGAGACTGATTTATCACGTCGAGCGAATAAAAAAGGGAGAAGGAATATATTTTCCGGATCCAGCGGCGAAGCTGTCGTTCATCGACTCCGCCGATGCCGCTGAAGCCTTGTACCAGCTGGGGTCCCTCCCACCGGCGGGGCCTGTGAATGTGGCTTCGGAGGAACCGGTACCTTTGGGAGAGTTGGTACAATTCATAGAAAAACAGGTTGGAAAGAAGTTCTCACCCAGTAGTTCTACTGAAGACTGGTCTCCGTTCGGTGTCGATGGAGACTGGTACTTGAACGTGGGTAAGGCGAAGAGACTAGGCCTTACTTGCAGACCTGTGTGGGATTGGCTCGGGCCTCTGGTCGCAGAGTTAAGTAAAGATCCTACTCGCCGGTTCTAATGAAACCTTTTCATAGATCGGTAGAGAAATTCTTACGGTATACTCTTCTTAGTTCCTGATAAATCCGTTCGTTCATGTTTCCTGCCCGGGAGCACATCAGGTCACTGGTGTCGAGCTGGTAGCTCACGTAGGCCTGGGTCTTCACATCATAGAATTCATGGTAGCAGTCGGGGAGTCCGAGCACATGGCCAAACTCATGGCGGATGGTCCACTTCGATTCGTACTCCTCTATGGGCTGGTTGGCGTCCATGATAATTTGGTTCCCAGCGAGTGCGTTCACATGCGGTACCACCCCGGGTTTGAACACCAGCCGCGGACCGAAGTCGAAGCTTCCGAAGTCCAATAGGAGTTTCCAGCCGCTAAAGCGGAACTCGTCCTGGATGTTATCCCGCAGGTATGGAACGAACCTAGCTTCAGAGGGCGTGTTGAAGGGCACGGTCAGGACATTGCCGCTCCACCGGACGTCGCCGCGGTAGAAGGGGATCTTGAAAAAATTATCCCAGTTCGTTTGGGCCGTCAGGAAGTAGGCCTGGTAGAAATCATCGAGGGAGTTTTGATCCGTTGCCTCTTTTAACTTGGTGGTACAGGTGCTCGCAGAGGCTCCGGAGTTGAGACAGATCTTCAGGAGCGCTTCACTTATCTTCTCGGCTAAAGGTCCCCGGACGATCACCGGGTCCCGCAGTTGCTCCGGACCAATTTTTCTGGTGGTAAGAAAATGATAGCCGCGGATATCTTTCTTCGCTGCCCCGATGTAATAGGCACGGTTAGGGTCCAGCAATGTGTACCTGGCGGCTCTTTGATAGTTGGTGTCGAGGTACCGCGCGTGAGTGATGAATGTTGCGTCGTCGATGGTTAAGCTGCCTGGTAACTCGGACGGCGACTTGAGTGCTCTGAGCATTTCATCCGGGAGGTTAGAAAGGATACTAATTGTCTCAGTTTTTATGGTTGCCGGAGAGTAGGTGAAAGGACTCTCGATGGGATACCCTCGCCGGGTTGAAGCCGAGGTGAGTCGGATGGCAGCATCAGCTGAACGAGAAGCGTTTAATAAAGAAATCCATTTGCTTAACCGTTCCCCGTTTCGGAGGGCCTCGGTGATGGCCGGATCAACTTCTGCCCCGGAAAATTTCTTCTGGATAAGTAGCTTTGCATACTCCTGGGACGACAATTCCAGGTCCAGGTGAAGCTTCTCCTCGGAGCCGAAGGCTTGAAATGCTAGTAGAAAAGAGAATAATAAAAACATATAGGTTGCCTCTACGTTTTGAGTTCAAAAAAGTTTAGAACTAATCCTCGGGAATAGGGACCGATAAGGGCCAGCGGATCCGTCTTGTAATGAAAAGTTAGATTGGCCAGGGCGGTGGCACCAACGTTGCAGTAAATTGAAACAAAGTGTGATTCAACGTTTCACCACAAGGAGCTGGTTATGAAAGGCTACGTCGCTGACATTGAGGAATTGACTACGGGAAACTCTGACTTCCGTCGTGTGTTGTACACAGGAAAAAATCTGCAACTGGTTCTCATGGCACTCCAGCCAGGAGAGGAGATTGGTGAAGAAGTGCACGAGGATCACGATCAATTCTTCCGCATTGAAGAAGGGAATGGAGAGGTTTGGATAGATGGTAAAAAAACGAAAATCAAGGATGATGATGCGATCATTGTCCCTGCTGGAGCTAAGCATAATGTTGTTAACACTGGAGGAGCGCCCCTCTTACTTTATACCATTTACGGCCCACCGGAGCACCGGGATGGAGTGATCCACGCTACAAAAGTTGAAGCCGAGTCGGAGGAAGAGCACTTTGATGGTAAGACTACGGAATTCAACATTTCTTAGCAAGAAACAAACGATATGAAGGCAGGTGCATGAAGCGCAGTGATCTCGAACCTAGAACGACTCTCTTTCCCATGTGGAAACTAAACGGTTTAACCTGGAGAGAACTCCTGACCCGAACTCTGAAGCAGTTTGGTCAGCACCGGATCCTGGATCAGTCTGCGAAGCTCGCTTTCTACTTCCTGCTTTCGATCTTTCCCCTGCTCTTATTCCTGATCACCCTTTTGGGGTTCATGCTGCAGTCCGGACCAGATTTGAAATTGGCCATCCACCGCTACCTTGCCACCGTCGTTCCCCCATCCGCCTCCGGACTCATCCAAACCACGCTGGCGGAGATCACCGCAGAAACCGATACCCTCAAGCTCTCTCTGGCACTGGTCTTCACCTGGTGGCCTGCCTCTCAGGCGATGCTGGCGATCATCGATTCACTGAACAACTCTTACGGAGTCAGGGACGACCGTCCCTGGTGGAAAAAATATCTCATCGCCTCTGAGCTGACGGTGATTACTCTTTTGCTGATCTCCGGATCTATCCTTGTGCTGATCTACGGTGGAGAATTGAGCGACCTTGTGATGGAGAGCTTTGGCTTCGAAGGGTTCGTCGCCGGTGCCTGGCTGGTGTTGCATAAGGCACTGCTGCTCCTGGTGGTCATGCTGATCTTCAACATCATTTATGTCTACGCTCCGGCGGTGGAGAAGAGGAGCTGTGACTGGCCAATGCCGGGGACGGTGGTGGGCGTGGCCCTGTGGCTGGCGGCGTCCTACGGATTTCAGATCTATCTATACTTCTTCAATCAGTTCACCACGATCTACGGCTCCATTGGTGTCGTCATCATCCTGCTCATATGGTTCTACATTTCCAGTGTGGCGATCCTGACCGGTGCAGCGGTTAACGCGGAAATAGAAAAACGGAGATGAGTTGCTTTACATCATCTTGCTAACTTTGATCTGCGGCGGCCCTGCTCAGGCCGCGAGCTTCATGCGCGTGGCCCACCGAGGTGCTCCGGCACATGCGCCAGAGAACACCATCCCGTCATTCCTGAAGGCCCTCGAGCTCAAGGCCAATTACTTAGAACTCGATGTCCATCAGACTAAAGATGGCGAACTGGTGGTCATCCATGATTCTACGGTTGACCGGACCAGTAACGGCAAGGGCGAAGTCACTCATCTGAGATTCCAAGAGATCCGGCAGCTCGACGCCGGATCATGGTTTAGCCCACAGTTTAAGGGCGTCAAGATCCCAACTCTCAAGGAAGTGCTGTTACTGCTTGATAAGGACAAAAGGACCCAGGCGATCATCGAGCTAAAACACGGCGATGAGTTTTATCCCGGGATTGAGGGAAAGGTGACTGCTTTGGTAGCCGAACTCAACCTTTCTGAAAGAGTGATCATCAAGTCATTTAATCCTGCTGTCCTGGCCCGGATGAAGGTGAAGAATCCACTTCTTTCGCTGCTTTACGTCTTCGTCATGGGCTTTGATGGGATCCCTTTCACCATCAATCAAACCCTGAGTCTCACCAGTCCCTTTAAGGCCCGGGTCCAGATTCTCCAACCTCATTATTACTTTGCGACAGCTGCGTTCATCCAAAAAGCCCACCAGCTTGGATTCAGGGTTGTTGTCTGGGGCGTTGATTCTCAAGAGCAGATCAAGAATGTGATCCAAATGGGTGCCGACGGGATAGAAACTGACTATCTTCAAATACTTGATAAGCTGCTCGGGCCCCAGTAATCTTGAAAAAATTCATTCTATCTAAAGTTCTATTATCCCTTCGGACTTGTTTAACTGGAGAAGCGATAAATCCTTTTGAAAACACAACAGGCGGGAAACATGAAGTTCGAACCTCAAAGCACTGACGCGAGATCACAGAAGTCTTTTTCCATCCCAGGGATCAAAGGTTGGAACAGACCGGATGAAGCCATACAGGAAGCTGCCTGTGAAGCCTTGTGGAGAAACCAGAAGCTTAATGCCACCAAGATTGAAGTGTCGGTGGATGATGGCGTGGTCACTCTCGGAGGGACCGTCGATCGGCCAGAATTCAAAGGGGAAGCCGAGCAGTGTGTCCAGAGTCTCCCTGGGGTGACAGAAGTCATCAATGAACTTTCGATCACTGCCTAAGACTTGTCTTCCGGGTCTATTTTTCTTGGCCAGCGGCTTCTACCTTCCAGAGAGAATTAGCTAAAACCCGAGGAGAGCACTATGCAACGACGGTACACGGATGAACAAATATCTTCTTTTGTAGCGGAAGCTCTCCGCGATGGTTTCTACGTCCTCAAAGGTCATTTTTCAAGAGAGAAGCTGGAGCAGTGGCAGGCGGCGTGCCTGCCACTGCTCCAGCAGCAGATCGAACTCGAAGGTGGCAACACCAGCCGGGGGGCGAACCGCTATTATGTCACCTTCCCGTTCGCCGCTCCGTTCGCTGACCCGGCCATCTACCAAGATCCGGATATCATCGCCATCGTCGAACAACTCGTGGGTAAGAACTTCGTGATGTGCCAGCTCGCGTCTGACACTCCGATGCTGGGCTCGGACTATCAGGAGATTCACCGGGACTGTCCGCCTTTGTTCCCGGAGACCGGAGTCGAGACTCCCATGTACCAGCTGGCGCTGAATTTTCCTCTGGTTGACGTGACGGCGCAGAACGGCCCTCTGGAGATCATCCGTGGGACCCATCTCATGAACCGGCAGGAGGGACTGCGGCTGGTGGAAAACAAAGAAGCATCCATCGAGTCTATCTCCATGCAGCTGGGAGACGTGATGATCCGGGACGTGAGGACACTCCACCGGGGGACGCCGAATAGGACAGAAGGTCCAAGACCCATGGTGGTGATCGGGTACAGCCGGTCGTGGCTGAACAGGCCCGAGGTTTCTATCAATGTACCGAGGGATGAGTACGAGAATCTTTCTGATTTTGCCAGGAACATGCTCCGGAACAATCCGGTGACGGACGAGATCGATCTGAGACCAAAGCCGGAGAGCTACACGGTATTTCAGTACTAGAATTTAATGAGCAGAGGGAGGATGTCTCTTCTGAGGTCATCGTAGATCTTTGAAGACATCCGCACGATCTCGCTCGGTAATTTATGTTCCATGATGCCTCGACGTTCGAGATCATCCTTTATCTCTCCCATCACGATCACCGCCCCGCTCAGCTCGACGTACGAGCAGTAGTCAATGTTGTAGGGAGCGGTGGGGTTGGTGGTAAGAGTGGTGTAGTGGCTCTTGACCCCGTAGGTGTAAAACACCGAACTCCTGCAGGAAGTCTTGGTGGTGCTAAAGCTTGCCTTGAACGCATCAAACTCCATCAAGGGCCAGCGGAGATTGCGTCGCAGCTCATGGAGACCTTCTTCACCGTGAGTAAAATCGTACCGGCGCGTGAGAACTTCCTTGAGTTCACTCTTAATTCCTTTCACCACGATCCGTCGGGTATCCGCTTCACTTATTCGCAGTGCTGCGACCGCGCTCCGGTACCCGTCGAGGTTACGATAAAAGCTTGAGGTCTCCAAGTAGACGCTGAAGTTTTTCAACTCCTGCTGCATGTTCTTCCGGAGCTCGGACTTCTGCGCCTCAGAGAGCCCTGGTTGGGCCTGGAGGCTGACCCATCTTTCAATCTTGCCGACTTGGTCTTCGAAGGATTTGATAAAAGTTTTCAGGTCGTTGAATACTCTATTTTCTTTCTGGAAGAGCCGGGCGATGGCCTGGATGGCAAAACTTTCGTTACGGACGTCGTTCTTCAAACCATTCTTCGCCATCGCGAGGGAAGTGCCAGAGCCCATTTTTTTATGCATCAAGGCCACTTGCAGGTCCAGCACCTGAGAGACCGTTTCTGCTCGCAGCGAGGTGGAAACGCAGAAAAGCATAATGACTATTAACTTCACGGGCGGCTCCGGTTCGAGGTGAACGCAGAACCTACCTCTAGCGCAGCAAATTGAGCAGGAGAATGTAATAAATATAGGCTGGCCCAAGCACCGCTGAACACTTTGGTGTTCAGTGATTGGCAACGAATCTGAGACCAATCTTTACTCCGCCGCGGGGATGTTGCTATTTTTAAGGGAACAAAGGCGCACTCATGAAATTCTTCCTCCTGGTCCTCATCACCTTTTTTTACATCTCCACGGCACAGTCCTGTGAGCCCTACGACGCCGCCAGACAGATCTATGAGGCCCCGGTAACCAAAAGGCTCCTGAGGAAAGTTTCCAAGCGCCTCAGCGCCCACTGTGAAATTCCCTACTGGGAAAGTAGCACTCACTCGATAGAAGTTAACTACGTCGAAGCCGATGAACGCAGATCAAGCGGGACCGTGAAGCGAACATTCCAGGCAACTGCAATGTGCACCAGGCGCGATCAAAGCATCTTCGAGAAAGAATTTTACGGAAGTGTAAAAATCCGGTTCCGGAGAGCAACTTATCAGTCCGAGCAGAGGAGGTGCGATTTACCGACCACAGAAAAAGTCGTGGAGATACAGATCAAAGAGAAAAGATGAAAATGAAATGATCAGTTATAAAAAAACATTCTTGATTTTACCCTGGGAGATTATTTGGTAGGATTGCCCAAACCACAGGAGAACAGCATGAAGATCCAGTCTATCCTCGGCGCCATCGGTAACACACCTCACGTGAGGATCAACCGCCTGTTCGCAGGGTACGCGGGCGAGGTCTGGATGAAGCTCGAGCGGCAGAATCCCGGGGCCAGCATCAAAGACCGGATCGCTGTGAGTATGATCGAAGAAGCGGAAAAAAGAGGCGAGCTCCGGGCGGGGATGACCATCGTCGAGCCGACCTCAGGGAACACCGGGATCGGTCTCTCGCTCGTGTGCGCCGTGAAGGGGTATAAGCTGATCCTGGCGATGCCAGAGTCCATGTCGCTCGAACGCCGCAGAGTGATGGCAGCGTACGGGGCGAAGCTCGAACTCACCCCCAAAGAAAAAGGGATCAAAGGATCCATCGAGAAGGCGAAAGAAATCGTTGCTACCACTCCGGACTGCTGGATGCCGAACCAGTTTGAGAATCGAGATAACCTAAAGGTCCACGCGGAAACCACGGCCCAGGAAGTCTTACGCGATTTCTCTGAGGGAGTTGACTATCTGGTCACCGGTGTTGGTACCGGCGGGCATATCATGGCCGTCGGCAGGATCCTAAAGGAGAAATTCGGGACTAAGGTCATCGCCGTCGAGCCCGCGGATTCGCCCGTTCTATCCGGAGGCGAGCCTGGGCCCCATCCGATCCAGGGGATCGGCACTGGATTCATTCCAGGGATTGTTGATAAGTCGCTGTTTGATGATGTGGTGAGAGTAACTAAGGACGAAGCATTCGGGATGGCACAACGGTCAGCCCGGGAAGAGGGCATCTTCGTTGGGATCTCCTCCGGAGCGTCTCTGGCCGCCGTGAATAAGTATCTTCCGAAGACATCTAAGTCGCGGATCCTCACTTTCTGCTACGACACCGGCGAGCGGTACCTTTCGGTCCCGGGCCTCTTCGAGGCTTGAGGGCTTAGAACGACTTCAGCTCTTTGCCGTACTTATCCTTCAACAGGAAAAAGCGAGTATTGGCCTTACCGCTGCGAGCGACGATGCAGTAGTTGTACTGGTATTTTTTGTAGTAATCTATTTTGACGAAGCCTTGGTAAGAATCAATTTTAAAATTTATCTGGTTGGGTGTTTCGGACTTCACGAACTGACTCGGTTGGATCTGGTAGGTTAAGCTGGAAAAGTTGGTCGAAAGCAGAAGCGCGTTCACCAGTTTCGATGCGCAGTTCTGGATATCGGCCAGCGCTGGATTCACCGGAACAGAGGCGTGGAGGTGCATGTATTTTCTTTCGAGAGTGACGGTCTCGGTGCTCGGGTCTTGGGCCATCACCTGAAACGAGAAAAGCATGATGAGTGTGAAGATGAAGCCGGAGACTTTCATTTGCGATCCTTGTAGAAGTTTTGCACTACTCAAATATAAACTCAAGCAAGTGAGAATCCTAGTTGTTTAAGCATATGTATAGGGTTGTGTCCAAAAGATTAACAGCAGTGAGATGCGGATAAGAATATTCACGAGTTTCTGAAGGGTTGAGATCACCGCAAGTGTGATTGCTGAAACTCTAGACCTTCGCAGGTGAAGCTTGTGAGGGTTTCTGTCTGCCAGTCATGGATCAGATGGGTGAAGGACTTAGGTCCGGCGTCACCTGCGGTGTGACTCATGCTGACCTTAAAGAACTCGGCTCCTCCCTGGAACGGAACGGAGGTTTCCAGAGATTCGTCGTCATAGCGGACTGAAGCCGCGTCGACCTTCACTGGATGCTGGAGGACGAAAGACTTTCCGTGTGCCAGGACAGTAACTCTTTCGGCAAGCGGATGTTTAAAACTAGTAATAAAACTTATGCTTTTAAACTCGACTGAACATTCGGTACCTTCAAAGGTTTGTCCCTTGTAGGTACCGATCTGGATGTGTGCCTGAGCAGAGAATGATACGACAGAAATCAATAATAGAATTTTATGCATGAAGATCTCCCTGGATGTGAGAGTTCGGTGTACCAAACAGTCAGGTCCTTCGTCAACATTGAGTAGAGATGGAATGATTAGAAATACTGGAATTCTACTTCAATCTTCCGGTGACCGGTGCCTTCGATCAGAAAAGATTCTTGGTACCCCGGAGCGGAGTATTTTATACTGAAGGTCTGGTACATTCCCGCGTATTCCTGCGCCAGTAGGTTCCGGAAGTACACCAGCCAAGAAAAATGATACCTCTCCTGGATCGCACGGTTTGCCAGCAGGTCTTTTAGCAGGTTGGACGAATCGATCGCCTTGCTCTCAAAACTCAAGTCGAGCTCTTCCATTCCAGATTTTTGAGCAACGATCGAGTTCAGGTCAAAGCGGAAGGTCACCCGAGCTTTCGAGTTCGAGTTCAGCAGTGACATCAGGACTTGCCGGGTGTTGTTCCAGATGCAGTAGTTATGGTTGCCGCCGCTGAAAATGATTTCTACCGCACCGTCACCGTCGAAGGTAAACCGGTTGTTGCCAGCGGGCGATACGACCAGGGGAATGTGCGCAGGCACCTGGGCCAAGTCACTCTCGAGATCATTCTGGGGAAGCTGCGGGACTTGCCCTCCCAGGAACTCACCCAGGTCCACCAGGTTCCCCCGGAAGTTGTCCGTGTCCAGGAAAATGACCGAGCGGTAACTGGGATCATTGAGGTACTTTTCAATTTTATTCTTGAGCCGTGCCTGGTTGTCGTAGATGGTGTGGGGGTGAACGCTGAAATGATACTTCCCCTTTTTGAGCGGGTACGGGTGGGCCGAGGCGAGATGGATCTGGCAGGTGATGGCTTCGACCTCGAGGTCCCTGCTCAGTGAGGTGTCTCTCAAGGGAGCGAGTTTGATTTCCCTGTCAGTGACTCTTCCGGTCTGAGGCTGGGCACCGTTAATGGAGATCTGGTAGTCTACAGCGCCGTTGGAGTTAGTCAGAGTAAGTTTGAGTGGAACCCTCCGGGCTGTGGTCTCGATGACGAACTCTCTGGACATCGAGCCTTTGGCCCTCACCGTCGCCGTGCTTGCACGGATGACTTTAAACGTCTGATTCCGAGAGTACTGGCACTCGAGGTCAAAGTTCCCGTCGGTCTCGAGGTAGGTCCGCCGGACTCGGTCAAGGAAGTCCTGGGCGCAAACGTATTGCGGTAGCACCAGGAGGATAAGTAGGCAGGATCGGAAAATGGTCATGGGCCATTATAGATAGCTCCCGGGCGCCTAGGTAAACTGATGAGAATTTAGTATAATCTTTACCAGGAAAGAGTAGTTCTACCGGCCCAAAAGGAGCCCCCCATGGTCAGGATCGAAAAGTCACAGTGGCTTCCGCAGACTTATTGCGAGGCGCGGGAGTTTCACGACGTGATCCGCAGTCCCGAGTCGGGGTACCAAGGCCTTGGTCCAAAAGAGAAAGACAAGCTCCGGCAGTTCCAGGTCGCACGGGGTGAAGTCCTCCGGACCCTAGGGCACCATCAGGAATTTTCCTTAGTCATGCGGTTCGACGGTTCCATCGGCTGGATCCCTAGCGGGGTGCTGACCGTGAGACCCGAAATCCGCGAGCTCAGCGTGCCCCAGTTGCCAAGGATGTCTTCCGAGGAATTCTTTCAAAAATGGCTGGGGGTCCAGTATGTCTGGGGAGGCGTATCCGAGCAAGGGATCGACTGCTCAGGATTTACTCAACTGTATTATCTTCAAGTCCTGGGAACTGTCTTACCGAAGAATTCGCACGATCAAAAAAAATGGGGCCATGACCGGACCATGGAGAGTCTCCAGGATCACGACCTGATCTTCTGTTTTCGAAAAGATAAAGTCGGTACGCATCACGTGGTGATCTACTATCAGGGGAACTGCTGGCACGCCCGACGGTCGAAAGGAGTAGTGGCCCAAAGTGTGGCGGAGTTCGTGGTTGAATTCAATGTGGTGGCGGTGAGGCAGATCCTTCCGGTCAGTCGACCTCAAGAGTTTTAAGCTCCCGAGAGGCTGGATCGTAGGTGTAGTCGGAGATGACTCCGCCGGGCCCGACCTGAGTGATCTTAAGCTCATTCTCGTTTGTCCACCCTTCGTAGTAGACGTCGTCAACCAGGTTACTGAAGTACCAGCCTTTCACATCACCGAGGATGTCTCCGGTGTTCAGGTCGATGATCTTGATAACAATGACCTTTACGTCCGGGAGCGAAGCTCCCTTGTAACCTTTTTCAAACCCTGGTTTCGTTCCCAGGTGCTCTTGGTAGGCGACGAACCTCCCACTGGGGCTCTGGAGATACTTGATCACTTGTCCGTGCGTGGCCGTGACTTGCTTCTTTGCACCCGAGCTTAAAGTTATCCAGATGTCTCCTCCATCTGTACGTGCGGAACCGGCAATGGGGAAGGTGTCCTTATAGGTCAAGCTAGCAGAAGCCTCAGATTTGGTTTTTGACACCAAGTCAGAGTTGCTCCTCCAGTTGAGACTAGAACAACTGGGTCCCAGTAGCAGGGCGCATAAAAAGACGATGGAACTAAAAAGTTTAAGGATTTGCATGAGAAAAGTTTATCACTTTTGCTTAGGTTGTAAATGTTGAACTAAGACCAATCGCACCTAGGTATGAATCTTACCACCATTAATGTGGAGCATTTTCCATGAAATCCCAGTGAGAGGAGAGAGGATCCATCCCTTGTATAGGCAGCTCGACGTTGTCCCTTATGATTCCCTTATTACCGAAGAGATCGAGAAACTGCTCTCGGCGCCTTGATCACAGACTGGTGGTATTTTTACAGGTCTCATTGTTTCCGAAGTATCTTGGGCTTACCATCCTTGGATGAATTTTATTCTTCTCTTGTTATTCTGTGTACCAGCGGCGTTCGCTCAGGGGTCTGATTCTTTACGGATGATTCAGGCGGAGCTGATCAAGCACAAGCTCTACCTTGAGGAGGAGTTCGCGACCTCCGTCGAACTCCAGTTTCAAAAGACTGGCACCTGCCTGGCGGAAGCCGGTGGACACCAGATCGTCTTCTGCGACTATTTCATTAAACGACTGATCAATACCTACGGAGTCGAGAGGGCCACCGCAGTGGCGACCTTCACTCTGTTCCATGAGGTAGGACACATCGTCTTTGACCCTAACCTTGACGGGATACCTCACAGAGAGATCTCGGCACTGACTTCCCTCGACGAAGTCTGGCTCCGCGAGTTCGAATACCACATCCAGCACGAGAACCTCGATGGCCTGGCCGCGAAGCTCTTCCGGCAGAGACAGGTTCCGCATCCGGAAGCCGTCTATGATTTTCTGAAGAACATGGTGTCCTTCGCCTCGGAAGCGAATCCGCTTTCTGAGCAAGAGCGGAGAGTTTTCCAAAAAGTTCAGCAAAGCAGGGCCCTGAAGTTCAGGCAATCCTTCGAGGAGGGTTGGGCAGGCTGGAAGGGTTACAATAAACTCTGGGGCCTGTGTGGAGAAAGCGGGAAAGAGAATCTTCTCTCGAAGTATGTGATGAAAAAAGCTGAGAGTGCATTTCTGATGAAAGCGTCCGTCGGGTCGCAGGTTTGTAAACCATTTGGCATCCAGGATCTGCTGCTCACGTTCAAAGACTACTCCCTCCGGATCCGGTGAGCCTTCACATTCAATCTCTTCACCGGTACCATGGGGCATGCGACTGCGGATCCTGACTTATAACATTCATAAAGGTTTTGCCTTCAATAACAGGAGATCCGTTCTCTCGGGGATAAGAACGGCTTTGCGGAAACTCAACCCGGACATCCTGTTCCTCCAAGAGGTTATGGGGGAGAGCTCCGAGCAGCGGTTCCGGATCCCGGAGTGGGAGACCTGCGCACAGTTCGAGTACCTGGCGGATTCTTACTGGTCTCACTGTGCCTACGGGAAAAATGCAATCTATCCCCAGGGCCATCACGGGAACGCCATCTTGAGCCGTTATCCCATCGTGTCCTGGCACAACGAGACCATCTCCGAGCATCAAGCTGAACCGCGCGGGCTTCTCAGGGCACGGGTTATGATCCCTGAGACCGGCCAAGAGGTTTCCTTGTACAATACCCACCTCGATCTCCGGCAGATCGAAAGGAATAAACAGTGTGAGAAGATCATCAAAATTCTGAGCACCGAAAAGCAAAATCCCTGGGTCCTGGTGGGGGACTTTAATGACTGGAACAAGGTTCTAGCTAGCAAGCTTGAGGAAAGGCTCGGGACTCGGGAGGTGTTTGAACAACTGCACGGCAAATTGCCAAGGACGTTTCCGTCTTTCTTGCCTGTTCTTCCGCTGGACCGGATCTACCTTCATCAGGCGGCTCCAATAGTGGCCGAACGGCTCACTGGCCCGGAATGGAAGAGGTTATCTGATCATGTCCCCCTGTACGTCGAGCTACAGATCCTCGGACCATCACAGGATCGGCGTGAGGCAGTTGGCAAGGTGTGAGCGGAGCTTCTCAGTGGCGGTTCTGTTCTCATAGTCCGCGTAGGCAGCTTCCACCGATTCGCTGAAGTCTTCCTCGAAAGCTTCTGCGGTGTCATCGATGAACTCTCGGTCTGTGGTGGCGATGGCATTTTCGAAATTTATGTACATGCTCCGGAAATCTAGGTTCGAGGATCCGACGATGGCGAGGGCGTGATCGATCAAGAGAACTTTCTGGTGCATCATCCCTTTCTTATACTTATAGACTCGGATCCCCGCCTGGGTGAGCTGCTCCAGATAGACCTCCGCCGCCGTGGAGACGATCTTGTTGTCGCACTTTTTATTCGCGGGAATCACCAGCCTCACGTCCACGCCCCGCAGGCGCGCGATGAAAAGTGCGTCCACTAGACCCTGGGGCGGCACGAAGTAGGGATTAGCGATCCAGAGTCTTTTCTTTGCGGAGTTGATGACTTCGATGTGCTGGAGGAGATTGAAGTGCCGGTGATCGGCGGGCCCCGAGGTCAAGGTCAGCACACTCGATTCCCCGGTGGCCACGGGTGCTGCCCATTGGACTTCTACCGGAGTGCCCTGGGACCAGACCCAGTCTTTGACGAAGTCTATCTGCGACTGGATGACTCCCGGGCCAGTGACTTTAATATTGGTGTCCCTCCAAAATCCTATCTCCGGGTAGAGCCCGAGGTAGTCATCACCGATGTTGATGCCCCCGAAGATCCCCTGACTCCCGTCAACGACTAAGAGTTTGCGGTGATTCCTGAAATTCAGTTGCATCTTGTACTTTCTCATAGGTGGGAACTCACCGACTTTAACACCTGCCTCCCGCAGCTGCTGAAGGATAGTTTCATCTACTTCGATGCCGAGGTTCTCGTAGAGTAGATAGACCGAAACTCCCTGCTGTGCGCGACGGATGAGGGCCTGGACAAACTTCTTGCCGATCTGGTCTGTCCGGAAGATGTAAGTTTGTAGCAGCACATATTTCTCTGCAGAGTCGATCGCCTCGAGCATCTGCTCGAAGGTCTGAGTTCCGTTTAAGAGTAGACTGACCTTGTTGCCGCTGACGAAAGGTGCTTCAGTGCTAGACAAAAACTTCTCAATCTCGGAAGGATTCTCGTGGACAAAATAGTCTTTAAGCTGCCCATGGAACAGACGCCGGAGTTCTGCAACTTTTTCTTCTATGGCAACGTAGTCATCGAGTTTTCTTTTCCCAAAGAGGATGAACAAGGGGATGGCGATGATAGGGAAAAAAGTGAGTCCTAGGATCCACGCCATGGTCCCTTGCGGCGTGCGTGCTTCGAATGCTGAGTTCACGGCCAGGATGATCCCCAGGATATAAAGTGCAATCGTAAGGTAGATCAGGGGGGCGGGGAGATATAGGTTCACAGTTGACTCACTTGCTATGCCTTTAGAGAACGCTTCCCTAAGCATCTAATTCTTGCCGCCTTTTGGCCAAAGAATACGACTGCTGACTTGCGTCCTCCGCAAAGTAGAGTTGCAGAATCTACACTGCCGAAGATTCTCCACCTCCCGTAGGTTACCGGTGAGCTAACAATCGGAGGAAAGGATGAAGTTTTTATTCGGGACCGCGGCCCTCTTACTCAGCGGGCTTTCAGAAGCCAATTACACTAAGATCTACCACGTCGAAGCCCAGAACGTGATGGCAAGTGCCATTGCCCGGGAAGCTGCCCTGGTGTACTCCGCCGGAAGCGTAAAGTTTTTAGAAATTTCACAGGGGAAGTACAGCAAAGACTTCAGTGACTTCTTCTTCCAGATCAGGCTGGATAGTGGTCTGGGCTGTAACGTCATTGCGAAGGCGCGGCTGGAGCTCTCGAACAGGAAGTGGTCGGTCGATCCCAATCACCCTTTGAAGTTTAACTGTGGGCCGGAGTAGGACTTAGAGATCCTGGTCCTTGAGCCATTTGCTGAGTAAGGTGGTGGGCCCGTCGAGGTGCTTGCGGCCTCTGAGCCACCAGATCCCGTAGTTAGACCTGCCTTCCTCCTTGAGGGTAAGGTGGACGAGAGACTTTGCTTCCAGTTCTTTGCGGACAGCGTACTGAGGTAGCAGGGCCCAGCCCAAGCCTTCTTCGCACGCGGCCCGGGTGGTGGCGATGTCGTTGAATGAGGCCAGGACGTTCTGGAGGTTCTGAGTTTGATCCAAGATCTTGTCGGGGAAGAGCCGGTCACACAGCAAGTGCGGAAGCTGCATCAGTGCTCCACTTCTTAGTTCTTTCTCATGGGTTTTCTTGAAACCAGGGCTGGAAACCGCGATGATCGGTTCCTGGATGAGAGTCTTGTAGCTGATCTCCGGGTCGAAAGGGCGTTCGCAGTCGATGCCGATGTCCACCAGACCGTCGAGCAACGCTTGTTCGGTCCCTTGCTCGAAGGATGTGATGCGGATGTGCGTTGCCGGGAAGAGTTCCTGGAGATCTTTTAAGCGAGGGCCCAGGATGCGGGAAGCGAACTCCCGGTTCGACCCGAGCCTGAGGATCTGCTGCTTCTCGAACAGCGAATTCTGAAAATGAACGGCGTCTCTACTGTGCTGGTTGAACCGCCGGCCGATCTCCGTCAGTACCCATTTCCCACTCTTCTTCTCGATCACGGGGAGCTTCTCGGCGATCTTGGTCAAGGACCTCGACACGTTAGAGGTATCGCGGTTGACGATCTTCGCGAGCCGCTCGATCCCCGAAACAGCTTCCAGTGCGAGGAGAAGTTCACATTCGTCGGTGGTCAGGATGAATTTTTCCTTATTCATGGTCTGTGAGTAACTTGCACCAGGCGCAAAGTCAATTTGCACTCTTCGCACTTCAATTTATTCCTCGCGGCACATAAAGTCCGGCTGCCAGTGAGGATTTTGGCACAATAAACAGGGGAGAAATGATGAAAATACTTGTGGTACCTTTTTTACTATCCAGTCTCTTTACACAAACAGCAATGGCAAACGCCGGATGCCGAGGAAGCTTCGGCGAAATCAACAAAGGTCTGCAGCTCGAACTTACGCAGAAGCGCGGGTGGCAGGTAGAGGTCCGGAACCAACAAGGGAAGCTCCTCTATAAAACCTTCTTCAAAAAAAGTGAAGTCTCACTGAATGGACTCTGTGATCAGTCGTTCCAAAACTCAGCAGGGTTTTCGGGGAGATCCGATTACTGCAAGTCGATCTTCAATCTTGAGTTCAACACCCCGGATGGGAAGTCTTATGATTTCATGTGCCAGGGTATCTTTGACCGTGTTCATTAAAAATGAGGAGGCTTATGATTTTTAAATTTCGTTTCATGGCACTTTTACTATCCTTGCCGGGCCTCAGTTACGGCGTGGACCTGACCTTTAAGTGCGAGTCGCCGGAGTACGTTGTGCTCATCGAAAGCGTGAAGGAAAATAATCACGAGTTCCGAGCAACTGTGATTAGCCGCACCCATGGGGTCATCATCTCAAGGATGAAGGCCGCAGATTCCATCGTTTCCATGTCGGCCATCGGCTGGGCAGACGTCGAAACAGGAAAGAAGTTCAACCTGATCGCAAGGATGTCTTTCAGCAGAGAGCGTGGCACTACTTATCTAGGGAGATTACAGTTTACCAAAGACGGTTCGCAGCAGCTTGTTGAAAAACTAACCTGTATCGATCACTTCCCACAGTAACTCTGGGTGCCTTTGAATCTGATTTCTCCGGGACTACAATTTGGAGAGGTAACGAATCGTTCAAAGGAGTTTCAGATGCATGGAAAGTTCAAAGGCTTGACTCTATTGCTATCCTTATTCATAGGATGTGCTGGTAAGCCGGACTCTACTCGAGAACGCTCCGCTCGAGCCGTGTTCCAAGCAGCGCCCCAGAGTGCTTTGAAAGGTGACGCCAGCTTTGAATTCAAACAAAACACCTTGACCATGAAGGTCCGGTTTGAAGGGTTGCTTCCAGGTTCGGAGCACGGCATGCACGTTCATGAAACTGGATCCTGTCAGGGCCCAGATTTCAAAAGCGCGGGAGATCACTTTAACCCTCACAAGGCCGCTCACGGAGGCCCTCAATCAAAACGCCGGCACCTCGGGGATTTTGGTAATCTCACGGCCGATTTCTCGGGAACTGTTGAGCAGGAGATTTCGATCAAGGGCCTTACCGCTCAGGACCTGGAATCTCTCCGAGGGAAATCACTTCTCCTGCATGCTAAAGCCGATGACCTCAAGACGCAGCCTTCGGGAGACTCCGGTGGCCGGATCGCCTGCGGGATCATCGAATAGGATGTTTGATAACTTTCTCAATGAAGGCCTGGTTGGCAGCCGACGCAAGATTTGTGACGTGATTCTTGATCGTGCGGTGCTGGAGCCGGAGGATAGAGAATTTTTTCGGTAGTTCACCGGTCTTCTCGATCTCCGCCTTCAGAGTAGGAAACTTGCTACTCTTCTTCAGGTGTTCGAGGATGAGGTCTTTGAAGTTCTCGTTCTCACTTGTCTCCAACCTCCACTGATCGCCCGGCCAACCCTGCAGTTTCTCCTCATCGATGTCGATGAGTTCTGAAACGCCGTTCTCGTCGGCGACTTCGATCTGCCGCCGGCCAACGAAGTTTTGCATAGCGGAGGCGATGCCAGTGATGACGGGCTTCCCGCTGGCGTCCAGTTCGATGATGGGTCCTCCGGAGTCACCCGGCAGAAACGATGCTTTCCCGGATTCGAAGTTATCCCACTTATCATAGGCGACGGCATCTGGTGCTCGGCCGCTGATGTAATGGATCCGGTCAGCATTAAAATACAAGACATCACTAACGTCTTTGATGAAACTCTTGACCGGATTCGCCTGGTTCAGGGAGTCACATTCCTCCCAAACATTCGCACCTTCGTACAGCTGGGCTTCTCGGTTGGGAATGGCTTCGTAGTCATGGCCGTTCCAGCGGAGTTTATTGGCCCCGTAGCCAGCGATGCGGAGGTCTCTGCGGGATGTGAAAGTGGTGGCGGCCGAGATGAGAGCGGGGAAGGCACCCGGAGCAAGAGGCTTCAGAGATTTGACCCTCAGCAGACCGACGTCGTTTTTCACGCAGTCCCGGCACTCGGGGAGCTTGTTTTTTTTAGCAAAATTATCATGTTTGACATAGTCCGGATGGGGGATGGCGGCGATGATCTGATATCCACTGATGACCAAGGCATTACTTCCGGCGTCGACGATACAATGGGCCGCGGTGATGAACCATTCCGGTCCGATCTGGGTGGTGGTACACCTCGTCTCTGTGTCGTAGTGGACAGGAAGGGGTTTAGGATTTTTGCCGGAAACTTTTTTGGATCTCCAGGTGATCCTCTGGATGTGTCGAAGGTACTCACTAGAATTTTTATCCGTCACCGGCGTGCCGCCGTCGATTTCAGCGGTTGCCCCCAGGTCTTGAGATGGCAAAAATACCAGGAGAGATAAGAATAGCAATACCATGCTCTTCTAATCGGCTAATCGGCTGAAATCTTTAAAGTTATATTGCTTAGTCTCTTCCAACCCATGGTAAAATATCAACTTCTTTACACCGAGGCCCCTATGTTTAGAGTCATCCTCTTGCTATCCACCCTCTGCACCAGTCCATTGGCCTTGGCCCTGTCCTGCGAATTCTTTACCTCCAGTGAAGAGCTTGAAAAGTCCAACCTTGTCGCCGTGGCGAAGATCACCAAACTAAGTGAACAAAAAGATAGAGGTTTCATCATCGCGGGGACTCAGAGGATGATGATCGCCGACGTCGAACTCCAGGAAGTTTTCAAGGGAAAACCGGGCCAAACGAAGAACTTCGTTTCACATGTCCCGAAGTCCTTCGCTCCGGTGGTCGGCGATCAGGTGCTGGTCTTCACCCAGAACCCTCGCTTGTGTGAGTTTGGCCCTTTCCTGGTCAAGGATGGACAGATCCCGTTCCACTGGCTTTCAAGCGACCACCGCATCCTGGTACCGAAGCTTCCATCGGAGATTGTTTTTAAACTCTGGCGGGCCATCGCCCGGATGGACAGTGGTGAGAGAACCTTCGATCGGGTCAGGAAGCTCCTCGAAGTTGAGACCAAGCATTTGGGTTTGAAAGACGTGTACATTGAAAAGAATAACTAGGGAGCAGGGCCATTAACTTTTTAGCACTGACACTCCTGCTGGGACTGAGTAGCTGCGGGACCATCACGTCCCGCAATAAGTTACTGAGTCTCGACTCAACCCCCCGGGGAGTGAAGGTCAGCAACGAGGCCGGTGAGATCCTAGGACACACGCCGCTCATCCTCCGCAAACCGGGCCGGACGCAGAAGCTCTTCCTGGGAGAAAGTCGAATGCCCTTTGTGCAAGAGTGCCATTATGACTGGAAACACAGTCTCATCCCAAACGCCCTCATCACCGCGGTGACTCCCTACGCGACGCCGGTCTTCTTCGCAACCGACTGGTACACCGACCGGCTTAAGACCTGCCGCAGTTCCTACAACGTGACACTCAAGCAAACAAGCGGCGTGCCACAGCGGCGACGCTACCTCATCCTTCCCTCACTGCTGATCGAAAAGAGTGAACGGAAGGATATGGAAGCCGGGTTTGCTAAGGCGCTCGAAGGAGAGGTCATTCCCTACGCGCAGGGACTGGATCATCTCAAGCAGTACGACCTGCATGAGAGTGAGAACTTCCTCTCCAACAAAATCCCGGAAGAAGTCTTGCTGAAGATTGGCCAGGACCTGAAGCTGAGCCACTCGGTGCTGGTCTCAAAAGTAAAAGACCAGAAGCTCAAGTACCAGATCTTCGATTTCTACCAGCACGGAAAGACTGAAGGGAGTTTTGACTTCGATCACCGGCCGCGGAAGAAGTCGTTCAGATCAGGCTTGGTGAGGTTTTTCAAAAGGAACATCTTCCTGCTACCCAATTCCGTCGGACTCTCCTTCGAAAATAAAACTCCGGATAACTTCTTCGACAACGACCGGCCCGCCGAGATCCAATTAAACGAAGATACGTCTTTCCTGAACCGCCTCTTCCGGAGCTTTGTCTTCGAGCGGGTCCAGCATCCGTTGCTTCACAGTGAGTATAGTTTTTCTTTCCAGACAGCACCGTCGTTTCTCTTTGCGAACATGGAAGCTCAGCTCAAGTACCTAGACACGCTGGAGGAGTACAAAACCCGGATCAACCTCTACTCCGGTGCCTACAATGCTTACCTTTTCTGGCACACGCCCGTGGGAGCTTTCTCCGTAGGCCTCGGTTTAGGAGTAGGCCACTGGACCGAAAACCGTTCGGGAGTCGCCAAGCGGACTGAGAATTCATTCTTCGGGAGAGGAGAATTCGGCTACACGGCGTTCTTCACGCAGAGATGGTACGTCCGTGCGGTGTTCGAGTCGAACAGCTTCACCGACGCATTCCGGGCAGGGCCTAGCCAGAGCTGGTATCGCATTGACACCGCTGGGTTCCGGATTGGATACTACTTCCCCGAGATCTCAGGGTTTTTATTCTAACTCTGGCTTAAGGTTTCTTACTTCCGGACGTCTCATCACTTCTTTATTTCATCACTAGTTTACACAACAACTTTTTTTCAATATAACCCCACATAATTACTGGAGGCCCTATGAAAAGCTTGTTCATCTTTTTAATATTTTTGTTATCCCTTTCTGCATTTGCCAAAGTCGAGAGCTATAAATGTGTCACCAAAGATAAGCTCCGCACTGAACTCAATATTGAATTTTCTAAGTGCGCACTCACGGATAAGGGCACTTTCGATATCTGCGAAACTGACGACGGCAAAGTGGTCATTCCTCTTAATCCTACCAACTCTCTGCTCTTCACTCTGGCCGGTGGGCCAGTTGAACTGACATGTCAGGAATTCAATGACGAGGTGGCGCAACCAGAAACCACTCCGAACCCAATGCCCGTACCACAAGCCTCCCGGACCATGCGTGACGGTCCAGGGCACGGTGGATCCAACATCAGAGGCAGACAGTAAGCGCTCTTCGATGAAGAAGTTCTCTGACCTGATCAAAATACACGAAGACTATGCCCGGTTGCTCCTCGAAAGCGAGGACTACCGGGCCTTTCTCAAATGCTTCTTCGGGATAAAGAAAGTTTTCAATCCGGTCTACAGTTACGGCATTTTCGCTCTCCACGCGGACGTCTCAAAAAGTGCGCCGAGAGACATCACCGAAGGCTTAAGAAGCCTCACCGACAAGACACTACCGAAATTCCTCAAGGCGATGGAGCTCGAAGGCCTGATGGAAGAGTTCTTTGTGCAACTGGTTGCAGCGGATACGGATCCGGCCAAAAAACGGATTGTGCAGAGGCTCAAAGACCTCTACCTCGAGACCCACTTTAATAAGACCTACACCGATTCGAACTTCCAAGATTTCCGTTCTCCTTTCATCTACGCAGCTTCCGGAGAGGTTGGGGTCGGGGTCAAGCTCCAGACCCTCGCCAAGCGCACTGGGCTGAGCGTAGAGCAGATCAAAGAGACCCTCCCGCTGATGGAGGAATTGCGGCTGGGCAGCTACAAGGAAGGAGAAAAAACTTTCACTCCGTCCACCTCCCAGGTCCACATCACCGCGGATAAAGACAAGAAGCATTTCATAGATTTCTACCTCTACTGCATGGGTCTCCAGAAAGAGAATCTCGAGTCCAAGTTCCACTCTGAGACTGCGCTTTTTTATAATGAAGTCTTTTCGGTCAAGGCCAGTGAGCTCCCTGCCCTCAAGGGAGAACTGAAAAAGGTCCTCAAATCCTTTATGCTGAAGGCTGAAAATCCAAACGGCGACCGGGTTGCGGTGTTAAACCTTGGATTCTTTGACCAGGTGTTCAATCAAGACACGGACAAGAGCGGCTAACGGGGCCAACTCGCACTCGGCACTTTGACCCCGAACACGGCCGTGTTCGCTTTAATTTCCCAGACTCTTTCACTCCATCTTTTTCCTCGGTATACCTGCTGAAGAATTTTTTAATACATCCTGGAGGGGATATGAAGATCATAAATTTTTTAGCGGCCCTGACTTTAACCAACGCCGTCGCTTTTGCTCAGGTCACCAACCCGGACCTTCCGAACCCGGAACTCCTGACCAAGAAGTATCTGGAGGAGATCTCCGGAAGAAAGCTCGGCCAGTCCAAGTTCGCCCACAAGTCGATGGACCACTTCGGCGGACCGCGGACCATGTCCAGGGCAGAATCGGCTCCTGGCGGAGACGCGGCCCGAGAGATCCAGGAATCCGACGTGTTCAAGCTTGGGAAGAAAGGCAACAAAGAACTCTTCTTGCTCAACCAGTACCGGGGCTTCCAAGTGGTGAGTTTCGAAGACGGGCTGGAGCGGCCCAAGCTCATCGGGCGCTTCCCGGTGTTCAATAACTACTCCAGTGAGATGTACTACCTCGAAGCTCAGAATAAGGTCCTGATCATCAACACCGAATGGTCATACGCAAAAAACAGATGGGCCACCAACCATACCACCAAGGTCTACATGATGGACGTCTCCGATTCCAGCGCTCCCAAGCTGGTCAAAGAGATCGCGGTCCCGGGGTACCTCTCGGAGTCGAGGATGGTCGGTGACGTGCTCTACACCATCACCACTTCCGGCGATTATAACAATCAAAAGGCGCAAATCACTTCGGTGAAGATCGACGACGCGTCCGTTGAGATGATCGAGCAGCAGGAGCTCCACGGCAAAGACAACTGGGTCAGCACCATGAACGTCTTAAAAGACGGAGAGAAGTTCTACGTCGTCTCGACTCTGACCAACTGGGCGACCCAGGGCGACTCGGTGAACGTCCACGACATCACCAGTCCCCGCGGCGATATTCAAAAAGTCTTCACCGCCAAGGCCCGCGGAAGAGTCACAGAAAGATCCAACACCTTCATCCATAAAGGGCACCTGTTCGCCGTCAGTAATTACCGGGCGGATGAAAACGGCCTCACTCGAGTCTCCGTCGAGGCCTTCCCGTTGAAGGCGAGTGCTGAGCCGGTCGTCTCTGGTGCCAACATGCGCGTCTCCGTCGGCGACACCAACGGCCAGCACGCCAGTCTCCAGGACGTGAGAGTCTCCGGCGACATGCTCTACGCTTTCTGGGTCCCGGCAAACAACATCGACCCGTTCGAACTCTTCGATATCTCCGAGCCGAGCAAAGGGATCAAGCACCTCGGTCAGCTCCAGTTCGAAGGCTGGATCTCTAAGGCCTTCCCGATGGAATTCAATGAAAAGAAATACGTCCTGGGTCTGGGGGAAATCGTTCCCGTAACAAGCGAGACTGGCAAGCGGTACCCGCAGGCCAAACTCTTCGAGATCAAAAAAGTCGGCACTGGGTACAAACACGAAGTGGTGGCTTCCCTGACCATCGACTCTGACGACGTCTGGTCACGGCTTAACTCTGAGGACAAGTACTTCGAGATGGTTCTGGAAGCGCCGGGTGTGTACAACATCCTCTTCCCGGTCACTTTCACCAAGAACTGGAAAGGCGGGGCCAAGATTGTTTCTCTTAACCTCAACACGGGCTCGATCACCGAAGGTGCTAGTGTTACCGGCGAAGACGGCTGGCTCAAGCGAGTCTTCCTCAATAAAGAAGTCCGCGCACTGAACACTTTCAGCGACACCAGCCTCGAGACCTTCAAACAGGAAGACATGGCCTCCCAGGGCTTCGTGAAATCGGTGAGTATCCTGGAACTCGCCCGCGACATCGTAGACTTCCAGCTCCTGTCGGCGACCGAAGGTGTTCAGATCATCAATAAGACCAAGACTGTCGAACTCCGCAAAGTCAACCTGACCAACTCCGATGCTGAAAAGCAGCAGGTCCTCTCCACCAAGTCGGTGAACGGAAAGTACGAGTGGCACTCGGTGAAGAACGGCAAAATCTTCGTGGTGACTTCGTTCACCAAGAAAGAGATGCAGCACTATGGCCAGGGCCAGTCCTACGAGCAGGACGTCTTTGACCACGCCAACCTGACCGTCGTTGACCTCGCGACCCAGGAAGAGAGTGTTGAGCGGATCGACACCAGTGTCCGCGCTGACGACCAGCGCTTCTACTATTACTTCCAGATCCAGGCCATCACCAACGAGAACACCGAGATCCTGAAGATCAACAACGAGTTCTTCAAGCTGATCGGAAACTCTCTCAAGAAGCTCGAAGTCGAGAACAGCTGCCAGTACTTCTTCGACGCTAAGTCCGACAGCTTCTCCCTCGAAGCCGTTGGATCAGAGATCTACGCCTTCACCGCTTTTAAAGTGACGGCAATCGACGAAGCTCCCGTGCGCAACCATTACGAATCGGTCGAGTACGAGCTGCCCTTCACCAAGAAACTCTCCTTCGAAGGAAGTAAGGTTTCTTGTTCCGCATCGGTGAACGTTCCAGGAAGACCGGTCCTTAGCCGTGACGGACAGCTGGTGACCAACGAGTTCAAGGGGAATTACTTCTTCCACCGCGGGATCCACTTTGACTACTACGACATGCGACCGTTCCCGTACCGGCAGTCCAGTTCTAAGACCTTCTCCCTGAAGTTCAACGGACCTCAGGAAGCATCCCTGGTCGACATCCTGGACCATGACATCACCAATGGCCTGTTCAAGGACGGCTTTATCACTTACGATTCTGAAGCCTCGAAGCTCGACCTGTGGAGAGTGACTCCGGAAGGCGAGTTCCTGGTCAAGCCACAGTACCTTGGCCTCGGTAGCGAATCGTCCTTGATCACGGTCAAGTCTATCAAGAATCGTAACTTCGTCTTCATGAAAAAAGGATTGAAGGTCGGGGTCTTTGAGATCGACCAGCGGCAGAGAGTGACTCAGTTGAAGGTCACCTCGAAGTTCGACCAGAATGCCGAAGACGGATTCGCAGAGTACATTTTCGCGATCCAGAGCATCCTGCCAGCAGCAGACTTTTCTAAATTCCACGTCTCGCAGGGGATGTATGGGATGACGGACATTAACTTGCAGTAATGTTCTCCCGGGGCCTTCTGAGTAGCCAGAGGTCCCCGGTTTTTATGTGAAGATTTGGTTAAGAAGCTTCTCCGGTGCCCGGTTCTGGTATACGACCTTAAGTTAAAAATCTTAATATTTTCATACTCACTCCACACAAGGGAAGTCATGAAAAATATTATTTTCTTTGCCATTTTTTTTCTCCTCACTCACAGTGCCTACAGCACTTGCACTCACCCACAAGAGGCAAAAGAAGTCGCAACCATTTCAAACCCGGCGCTGACGGAGAACTCTGGAATCGACTTTTCAAAAATTCACCCGAAAACCTTCTGGACACTCAACGACAAGAATAACTCTGCTGAGGTCTTCGCGGTCTCCACCGACGGCGAGAACTTGGGCTCTTTCGAAATCACAGGAGCCAAGAACAGTGACTGGGAGGACATCTCCGTGGCGGCGTGCTTCGACGACAGGGCGAAGAGCTGCATCTACATCGCGGACACGGGTAACAACAAAGGCAAACGCGAGGACTTCACCATCTACGTCGTCGAAGAGCCGCAGCGGCTCACCAGCGGCGCCCTTGCGCTCAAGATGAAGATCAACTTCACCTCTCGGGAAGGGCTAAACTTCGAGTCGGTCTCGGTGAACGAAAGGGACAACTCCTTCATCCTGGTTTCTAAGAGTGGGCAGATGGACGACAAGTCTAGCCCGTCACAACAGGTCTCGAAAGTTTTTCTGCTCGGGCCGGGGAGTGAGAGACTGCGTGAGATCGCCAGCATCGATTTCAAGAAGTTCTCCTCCCGCCTGAAGAAAGAAGACACCATGGTCACCAGTGGAGATTTCCATTCCGGCTCGCAGACCTTACTCCTTGGTACTTATGGGAAGGCCTTCGAAATACCTCTCGGCCAACTCGCGGCCTTCGCTACCATGGCAAAACTCATCGACGTCCCGGCCATGGATAAGGCGGAGTCGATCGCTTACCATGAGTCGACCCAAGGGCTATCGATCTTCACCTCCAGCGAAGGGATGGATCAACCGCTGTTCGAAATCCGCTGTAGGTAAATCCTAAGGCTAGACCCGGCGGTCTAGTTCAAGTAGCTTCCCACATTGGCGACAATTTCCTCTAGGGCCTTGCCGTGAGCTTCCAGGGTCGCCCGGAGGTAGAGTTCCTCGTTGCTAAAATCTTTTTCCTTTTTTACGTGTGCGGACCTGGTTGCGACGGAGGTGAAGGGGATGACTCCGGATCTGACGTCCAGCAAGATCGCCTCCATGGTGGCGCTCGCCTTGGATTCATTTTTTTTCAGCAGATGAAACTTCGAGTCGGTAATGCTGCGGGTTTTTAAGATCAGGACCAAGTCGGCCTGCATGATGGCCGCGACGTCCCTCAGGTTTTTCAGGTCAGGAGCCGTGGGCATCAGGATCTCGGGGATCACCGAGAGATCCTTTATCCTTTTCATGGGCCCTTTGATGCTCTCGAAGGCTGCAACCATGGAGTCCTTCACCACAACACCCTGCTGGGACCTGACTTCTTGCAACAAGATCGTCGTCAGCTTGGATTCGTGGCCCAGGTTGGCGACGGCGATCTTCAGACTGCCGGGGAGATCCAGTTTCTGTGAGAGCAGGGTCTTGACCTGTGCTTCGCTGAAAGAATCTTCACCCGTCTGGTAGTAGCTCTGAGTGATCTTTGGCCTCTGCTGGTACTCCGGCGTCTGGACGTGGTCTTTTGCTGATTTCATGCTTGCGCAACTCACGGCGAAGAGAAGAAGTGCGACGAGGGTGAAATTCATATGTGCTCCTGTGGTTAGTTCCTGGACTGAGCATAGGCCAGAGCTTGCCAGTAAGCTCGCAGAATGGATAAGAGGCTAGAGATAGTGTTTCAGGAAATGAAACACTGTTTGCTTTTGTTGATTTCCTCTGCGAATCCGTTTATCCTCGCAGCATGAAGCAGATCAACCAGATCCTCAAAGCAGAGCTCGAAAAACGGCAGGCCAATAATCCCTCTTATTCTCTGAGGTCTTTTGCGGCTTTCCTGGAAGTCTCTCCTGCATCTTTGTCCCAACTCATGTCCGGCAAGCGAGGAGTGAGTGTCAAGCGCCTCTCTCAGCTCATCGAGAAGCTGGGTCTTCCGACCTCGGAGTTGAAGTCTCTCATCAAGACCAAAGGGAACAGGACCTCGACAGTGCTGAAAGAAGATGAGTTCAAGCTCATCTCCGAATGGTACCACCTGGCCATCCTGAGCCTGGGAGAGCTTCGTCACTGTAGGTCAGACGCCAGGTGGATCGCGCGGCGCTTGGACATCGGGATGGGAGCGGCCAATGAAGCTCTACAAAGATTGGAGCGGTTAGGGATGATAAAGATTGAGGGCGGGCGCTTTAAGCAGGTGGCGCCGTCGTTCACCACCACAACTGACATCCCGTCGGGAACCATCCGGACCTATCACAAGGCCATCCTGGGACTCGCGCAGAATAAACTCGAGACGGTTGCGGTGAAGGACCGGGAGTACTCCGCAATAACTATGGCCATTAACACCAAGAATCTGTTAAAAGCCAAGAAGCTGACAGAGGAGTACAAAGAGGAGATGCTTCAGCTCCTGGAGCAGGGGAGCCTCGATGAGGTCTACCAGCTTTCGATCCAGCTCTTTCCTCTTTCCATCAAGGAGCCCTGATTGAATAGTTTATGTCTCTTGCTGCTCCTGACCCTCGCGGGCTGTGCATCGGTCAAATCGATGAGGGGTACGGGGGCCCGCCACCTTTCCGGAGAGCTGAAGCCGGAGCTGAAGATCAGCGCTACCTATGAAAGAGATCTATCCCAGGAAGGATACCACTTGGTGAAGCTCTACTTCCTAAATCTGGGAGAACGGTGGCAGCGGATTAAGTCTGTGAATGTGACGCAGGCCTTGGGGAGTGCTGATTTTCACGTGATCCGAGACCAGG
Organism: Bacteriovoracaceae bacterium; assembly: GCA_035576105.1. Taxonomy (GTDB): domain Bacteria; phylum Bdellovibrionota; class Bacteriovoracia; order Bacteriovoracales; family Bacteriovoracaceae; genus Peredibacter. Next base: position 46,813 of record DATLXA010000069.1, on the reverse strand, counting down.
ATCTCCTGGCCTGGAAAAAGTCCATGGTGCTTGACCAGGAGCTGAAGCGAGACCAGGCCAAGAAAGAAAAGAAGTCTCCGCCTGCCCCGGAGATTCTGCGATACCTAAACGACCTGAGCCTCGAGAATGTGCTGCCGGGACCCTTGAGTCTTCCGGGTAAGCTGCAGGCCCAGCGGTGGCTGTTGATCCAAACCCCGGGCAGAGATAAGCTGAAGGCCATCAGCATCGAGCTGACCTTCATCGACTCTTCGGTGGTAAAATATTTACTTCCTCTCGAGGAGAGAGACCATGAACTTCCTGTTACTAGCTCTTTTTATCTCCCTGCAGGGACTCAGCCAGGACAAGCTCTCTAACGGGAACGGTGTGGGTAACGGAGGAGACGCGGTTGTCTGCCGGGACTCAGTCGAGCTGTTAGACTTCACTGAAGCTCGGCTGCTGAAAAGGTTCAATCTCATAGCTCCAGGAAAGACCTTGGGCCACGTGGAGCTTGCCAAGTCGAGGCTTGCGAAACTGGAGAAATTGGATAAGAGGTTATTTGAACAATACAGCAAAGTTCTAAGTCTGATTGAACCACGCTGGAAGTTCATCGAAAACGCTGAGTTCCGTGACGTTGCGGATTCCTTTGAGATCGCCCTCCCCGAAGGGTGCCAGATCGTCCAGTTGGCGATTCAACAGGTCGAAGACGGGAAAACCGTTTTTCATGTCTCAAAGAAAATCTGGGCGAAGTTAGATCCACGGAGCAAAGCGGGGCTGCTGCTGCATGAAATAGTCTATGAACATTTCCTGCTGCTCGGGGATGTGAATTCGGTCAAGGCGAGGAAGTTCACCTCTTTTCTTTTCTCACAAGAGATCGATAGGTACGACCAGATAAAATATAAGGTTTTCATCAGAGACCTAGGTGTTAAATTCTATTGATAGCATTTTAGCTTGTGACGATAGCAGTCAAAAGCTAATTAATTGTTTTTGCTAGCTGTGCAATGTTCGGTAAGAAAAAAAATCAAGCCAACATGAGAGTTAGTTGGTAGAAAACTTTGCAAGATATTGTAAAACCGAATCAGTCATCTCACTTTCCGTGAATTCGTCTGTTCTAACCAAAATATTTTGTTCGCCTTGAGAATTCTTGAAACAACAGGGGTCGTTGAAAATGAATTTTGGTCTTGAGAGCGAGAAGCTCCTCTTCAATCTAACTAAGAACCGTCCTTCTGAGGGCGTCTTTCGGATCATCGATGCTCTTTCTGATTACAACAGCATCTTCGGGAAAGACATCACTGCCCGAGTATCCAACGAGTTCGTCCTGAACATGATCGAGATCGGGACGAGCCCTTCTCCGGAGCCGATGGAAGTCATCAAAGATTACCTACTGACACTGATGCTGGTGCAGACCATCTCCAACCGGGAAGACGTCGCACTGGTTCCTCTTGGGTCGCTACCCATGGACTATCTTCCACACATCCTTCCCAAGTGGCCGTACTATGTTCAGAACAGCATCCTCGATCATAAGAAGCAGGAGAGCTGGAACATGGAACACCTGTCTCCGCTCCGGGCCGCGGGCAACTGCGCTGGAATCCACGTCCACGTGGAGCTGGAAACTGCACCGGAGTTTCTTTTCATGAACCGGGAGCTGCAGGATAAGTTCAACATGGGACTGTGCTTGAGTCCGATGATCGCCTTCAGCAGTTCTCCGTACTTCTTTGATAAACACGAGGCCACCAGCATGCGTGGCATGTCCTACTACCACGGCGTCTACGCCAAAGAAAAACTCAATGGAGGCCTGCCTCCGGTGATGGGATCATCAGAAGAGGTGCTGAGGTATTTTGATAAAGGAATTAACGCCTGGATTGAGCGTGGCATGGCCCTCGGATTTCCAAAGGACAATCTGCTTGAGCTCACTAGAAAAAAAGGGGCCAACTGGAACCCTGTCCGCTGGAACCGAGCGTGGAACACCATCGAGATCCGCTGCTTGGATTCTGACCGGATGGATCTTGATTCCGCCAAGTTCGTCCTGGCCACGGCGGCCATGTCGCGGATGGATCTTCAGGGAGAGAAGCTCCAGTGTGAGCCTTTGAAAACAACCAAGAATTCCCTGGACGCCAATCTCATCGACCAGTGTTTCGAAGTCACTGGGATGAAGGTGTCGATCCTTCCGTCCGAGCTACTCATGGAGCTCTTCGACCGGTCAATGAAGTCCGGGCTGCGGGACCCGTTGGTCGCTCGCTACCTGCGTAAGTTACAGGACTTCGCCCAGGAGAAAGCTCCCGAGCACCTTGCTTGGGCCTTTACTTTACTGGATGGGATTTTGGAGAGTCAGATGACCACCAGTGAGGTGATTCTTTCATTCACTAATGGAAGCCGGAAACTGACTGCGACTCAAGCGATCGACGTCGTCCACCTGGCGATCGACGAACAGAAAAAAAATCTACCGGCGTTTCAGGCGCTCTTCCCTGAGGTCTTCGCGAGGCTCGATGCTTCGGACCCTAGGCAGATGCTACACTCTTAGCTAACCAGCTACACACACCCTTGGTGACTGCGATGACCTCGCCTTCCTTCATCGGATGCCAGTCCCCCTTACTCAGAGGCACACTCGCGAACAGGGTGATGACGTGGGCGTGGTCTTTCAGGGCAATCGCACTCTTGGAACTCTTCTCGAATCCATTCAACTCGTCTTCGCAGTCAAAGTTTATATAGTGCAGTCCGGGCCATTGTAGGACATCGGTGATGGGGTCGTGCCGTTGGTGGCCATGGCCAAATAAAGTCTCTCCGTCGGAGTAAAGAAAATTGGCGGCTCCCAGGTTTCTCATTTCTTCGGCGAAGCTGGAGACGACTTGGAAGCGCTCCTGCAACGGCGGAAGACCATCGTAGTCTGCCCACAGCAGTGCCAACTTTTCCATCAACACGCAGAACGCGTGTTCGGAATCAGTGGAGCCGACGGGGCGGTAGTGTTTTGTCCTGAAACTATTTTTACTCTGGATATCTTTGAAGGTCCCGTTGTGAGCGAAGGTGTGCATCCGTCCCTTGAGCTCCCGGGCGAAGGGATGGGTGTTGCTGTAGGAAACTTCTCCGACGGTGGATTTCCGGATGTGGGCGATGATGTCGTGACTGCGGATTTCCTGCTGCTTGATGAAGTCCACCCACTTGCTCTCCTTGGCCTGACCGGAATCTTTGATTAGTCGCACGTCCTTGCCTTCATAAAAGGCCACGCCCCAGCCGTCTCCATGGAGATTAGGGTTCTCTCCGCGCTTAGCGAGCACGGTGAGAGAGAGGTTTATATTTGTGCGCTGATTACTAGACATGCCGAGAAGTTCACACACTAGGTTTCCTCCAGTTCATCATTAATGTTAAGACTAAATATGCACGAAGAATAGTCTTGGATTCTTTAGAGTGATTTACTCAAGGAGCATTACGCTGCACTGAGTTTGTTCTGTCCATTTAACCTTGGCCTTAGCTATCATCACTTGAATCAACTCAGGAGCTTACATTGCGTTTGTACATCATGTTCTGCTGCGTCGTCAGCTTCTCCTGTTCCTACCGTGGAAATACCATCATTAAGTTGCCACCGGGCCAGGACTTTCTGGTGAAAGACTTTGGAAGGATTCATCGGTCGTGCCTCGAGAGATTCGGAGGCAAATTCATCACGGCCCTTGAGGAAGGTACCACTGAAGGCCTTGCGTGTTTGAAAAAACTCGCGTCTCCTGCCGCAGACAAAAACCTCCAGTTGCTGCGCAACCTCTTTGCCAGTAACAAGTTGGTGTACTTCTGTGCTGAGCATTCCAAGGACTGGAAAAAGAGCCATCTCTTCGCTCACGCATCGATAAACGAAGAATCTAACCTACCCATCGAAGGGATCCAGCATCCGTATGTCTCCTACGATCCCCAGCTGGTGCTGCTTGATTCGGAGTATAAAGGAAGGATCGAAACCTACGAAACACTCAAGGCCGGATCTTTCCATGAACTGTTCCATAACATCGGGTACGTGCACGGGATCACCATCGAATACCCATACGCCTGCGAAGAGTGTTGCTTCCCGGCGTACGGAAACGTCCGGGAGATTGCCTGTAAGCTCTGCGCCGGTGACTACCAGGGCATCGGAGATAGAAGATTCCTGGCCGACCTCAAGGAGTACCAGCAGGCATCTTTTTTCGGTAACTCCTTCGCACTGGACCTTCTCCAGAGACGTGCTTTATTTAATAAACCTGCGGATCCGGAACTCCTGAAATATCTTTTCGAGGTGCGGAACCTGATCACTGATAAAACGGAGCAGGTGCTGTCGCGCAGAGAGGGGAGGTCTGCTTGGAGTCCTCGATCACTGCCATCCACGTTGGTGAAACTTGATGTCTTAGCCGAGCAAGCTTCGAAGGCACAACTCTCGTTGTATCTTTCCGGGAATGCGAAGGAAGCCCTCGGAACTTATCAAAAAATGGACCCGATGCCGCTCGAAGAGTTCTTGAAGATGGAGAGGAAATCAATCGAGTTCACCGAGGCCAATCGTCTGTGGGATGAGGTCCTTTTTGACCTTGACATGTTGAGCAGATCCTTGTTTCTCCAGAGGGATAAAGCATACCGGGAGGTAGACAAGATCTACCACCGGATCCATCGACTCAAACCACTCCTCCCCTGAGGACCCTGAACACTACGGTGTTCAGAGTTTTGTCCCGGTGATGTTAAACTGCTGACGGAGACCTCATGATCGATCTACAGTAGCTCGATGTCTAAATTCCACCAAAGGCCAGGTATGAAGTCTCAGATCGTTTTCCTCATCATCTTCATTATCATTCTCATCAGCGCCGGAGCCGCGCAGGCCTGCTCTCCGGAAGACGACTTCTCTTCGCTCAACGATTCACTGACGAGGTTTGTGAAAAAGCAGTTCAAGATCACTACCAGGATCACCTTCTTGGACCCACGGCGAGACCAGGACGGTGAGGAATCCGAGAGCGAAGACGAAGCTTACTCCCGGAAAAAGTACGCAGTCTTGAAGCTTTTGACGGAGTTTGACTACTACGGCCCGGGAACCACTGAGAGTGGGGGTGGGGAATGTCCGGAGAAGATCTACCACTTCAGAGAATTCCGGGCCAAGCAAGGAAAACGATATTGTAAAGGGATGATTAAATCAGAGAGGTATTCCCTTAAGCACCAGGTGGTTTATAAGGATTGTTCTACCAACTGAGTCTTACAGCTTGCGTAATGTTTAGACAGGTTAAGGAATTGCATTCCGAAAGACTAAATAGTATCTAATAAAGATGAAGATTAATCATTTTGATGAAAGCTTTGAGAGTTTCCGCTCTTTAATAAATCTCATCTATGAAGACGTTGGCATTTCTTTTACAGAACAACTTGGTAAAAACGTTCTCTCACCTCATGACTTCTCACTGCCACTTTTTGTCAAAGACAGTCTCCTAGGTCATTTGTCCTTCAGCAGATCCTTTACAGCTTCGGAAGTTCCGGTGCTGGAACGTCTGATCAAAAATTTCGGGGGGGAACTTGAGCTTTTGCAGCTCCGGGAGGAAGCCTTTTTCATGTCGACGGTCCTGGATAACATCAGCGAGGGATTGGTGGCCTGTGATGCAGAAGGAATACTTCGACTTTTCAATAAGAAAACCATTGAGTTCCATGGTCTGCCGAATAAACCGATTCCTGCTGAAGAGTGGGCCAATTACTATGACCTCTACAACACCGATGGGACGACCCCCTTGGAGAAAAAAGACATCCCTCTTTTTCGCGCCTTCAACGGAGAAGCCGTCGTCGATGCGGAAATGGTCATCCACCGGAACGGGCATCATAAGGTGAACATCCTCTGCAACGCCCAGAAACTTCTCGGCAGAAATGGAGAGTCGATCGGGGCCCTGGCGACGATGAGAGAGGAGAACCAGTTCAAACGGGAGCTGGAAAAAGTGGAATCGAGGTTCCAGACCATTTTTCAGCAGTCGCCGCTGAGTATCCAGATCTGTTCTCCGGACGGGAAAACTGTGCTGGTTAACCCCGCTTGGAAAAAACTCTGGGGCATCCCAGAACAGATCATCCAGGAGTTCATCCTAAAGGATTATAACATGCTAGAGGACCCGATCCTCGAAGCCCAAGGAGTATTGGATCACATCAAACGAGGCTTCTCCGGTGAGGTCACCAAGATCCCGGTGATCAAGTACAGCGCTAACGAAGGTAAACTCAAAGGTAGAGAGCGCTACGTCGAAGGTCTGATGTATCCACTTACTGATAGTTTCGGAAACTTGAAAGAGACGGTGTTGATTCACATCGACGTCACTGATAAGGTGGAGGGCCTGAGGTTTCAAAATTTCTTATCCAACGTTTCAACGATCCTGAACTCTTCACTGGACTATGAAAAAACAATTCTCAAGATCACCGAAGCTTGCGTTCCCGATCTTGCTGACGGCTGTATCATTGACCTGATTCAGGACCAGGAAATTCGGCGATTGCTCACCAGGCACAAGCTTCCGGAGATTCAAAAGTTACTGGAAGAGCTCCAGGAAAAGTTTCCACCGACGATGGACTCACCGCAGCCGTCCGCCCAGGTCATCCGGACGGGCAAACCGGAGATGATAAAACAGGTGGATCAGGCCGTGATCCTCTCCCGAACCATCAATCAGGAACACGCGGACCTGATCTCAAAGGTAGGGATCAACTCCCATATAGCGGTACCCCTGATCATCAGAGGTGCCGTCATCGGCTCGATCAGCCTGATGATCACCTCCGAAAGATCGGCGTTCGACGAGGGCACTTTACAGGCTTCCGTCGAGCTCGCGCACCGGGCGAGCCTTGCGATCGAGAACTCGGAGCTCTACTCGAAGTCCCAGCAGTCGGTGAAGCTGCGGGATGAGTTCATCTCGATCGCGTCCCATGAGCTCAAGACCCCCATCACTTCCATGAAGCTCCAGTTCCAATTGGTCGAACGAATCCTCAACTCCGAGCAGTCGGACCTGGTGGACAAGAAGTACTTACAGAAGATGACGGAGAGAACCAATAAGCAGTTGAACCGGCTCACCCTCTTGGTGGAAGACATGTTAGACATCTCTCGCATCGCCTCGGGCAAGCTCGGGATAAAGCTCACCAGCTGCAACCTCTCCCGGTTAGTTGAGGAGGTGCTGCAACAGCTCTCCTACGAACTCGAGGACTTCAACTCAATTGTCGAGTCGGACATCGAGCAGGAAATCGTTGTTGAGTGTGACAGTTTTCGAATCGAACAAGTGATCACAAACCTGGTCACGAATGCGATCCGCTACGGGATGAAGAATCCCATTAAAGTATCACTGAAGCGAACTTCCGGGCAGATCCGCATTGAAGTTCAGGATCACGGGATGGGGCTTGCGGAAGCCGACCTGGGTCGGATCTTCGAAAGATTCGAACGGGCCACCACTTCCAACATCTCTGGCCTGGGTCTGGGCCTCTTCATTAGCCGGCAGATCATGCAGCAGCACCGGGGTACCTTGACGGTGAAGAGTGAACTTGGGAAAGGTTCGATCTTCACCGCTGCTTTTTCAGATTAATAGGGTATTAGTTTCTCTAATGCCTGTATTGGATTAATTAATTTTACTTATATTTTGCTATAAGCTAATTTGCGGATCATGAAAACACTCATTTTTACATTCTTGGTACTGATCACTACTTATTCCTCTGCCAGCTGCGAATTCTACGACTCCGCTAATCTCCCTGCGATAGGTCTCAGTGATGGCCTGTACCTTTCACTGAAGACGGAGCAAGTTTGCCCCGGAAATGTCCAGGAACTCAAAGCGGTTCTCCACAAGGACGGACTCACTACACTTCCTTCCATGGTGGCCAACCGAGGGATCCACAACCCTTCCAGAGGCAGCTTTAGCTTCTTCGAGTCCGTTACCGGTCGTTCCCCTAAATTCACGGCACCCCTTAATCCAGGGGACTTCTTCTTCGGGCATTTCACTACTGCCAAGTCCGGTCTGCTGGACCTTGACCAAGGACACCAGAAAGGAAGCCTGATGATCGAACTGATCGTCTGGGACTTCAAGAAAGGCTACTTTAACTTCTACGAGCTCATCGGCACCGGCGCTGGCTCGAGGTGGTTCTACCGAGGTGATTCTAAGGATGCCTTCCTTGATAACAAGTTCCTCAAGCGCCAGTCCAATCCTCAGAGTCCTAAGTTCGGGCGAATCATGCGGTGTTCGGCTTGTCACAACTCCGGCGGTCCCATCATGAAAGAGCTCGAGTTTCCGCACAACGACTGGTGGAGTGCACAGAGACCTTTACCCTTTGGGACGAATAAACCATCGGTGGCCGTGCAGAAAGAAGTGGCGAAGCTGCTGGATGCCTCAGAGTTTTCTTCTAACGTTCGAAAAGGAATTAGTCGATTAGAAGCGAGTGCTAGCTTTAAGAATTTTAAGAAGTCTCTAACCCTTCAGGAGCAGTTGCGACCCCTCTTTTGTACCACTGAGATAAATATCGTTTCTTCTGAGAAACCTCTCTCCGAGACCGGTGCAACGGTGAGTTCGAAGAGTGCCTTCTGGGTGAGTAGGTTTCTGAATTCATCTCCGGTTTCCGTGAGAACAGAACACTACCTAGCTGCAGCAAGAACACTTAATCTCAAATTTCCAGAGTCTCAGGGTGTAGACGCTGACCACCCGTGGTTAGCTCCGGTGAAAGGGTACGCCGACGACCTCGCGGTGAGCACTTTGATGAAAGAAGGCTTGATCGACGTCGAATTCGTAAGTGATGTCCTGGCGGTGGATTTTAAGAGACCTTTATTTTCTAAAGAAAGGTGTGCACTCTTGAGCTTAGTGCCGCTCCAGAGGACTAACTGGCAACAAGCATTCCTCACCAATCTGGGCCAAGCAAGTGGGCCTGGTGCCAAGAAGCTCCTGGACAATATTATGAATCCACAGAAAATCCGAACTCATCACCAGAAAGAAGCGATGTTGTACATAGAAGGACTTCAGCACCTGGCCGGGACGCAGGAGGGAGTCACCCAGTTGCTAGGTGTGTTGGACGGGACCAGGACTGCGGTCTTCGAAGACGAAATCTCAAAAAACCCTCTTGGGCAGATCCTGGAGCCCGGGTTTAGGGTGATCTTTCCTTCCGGTGTTCATTAGAAAGCTTGTTGAGCTGCTTTATGTGGCCCAAGCTCGGTGAAGAAACTAAGCAACTGCTGGTATGGACCTTACCTGTCTGATCTCGGTTGCCGTAGACGAGTAAGATCCCCTGCGCCTTCTCGAAGCTCACTCCTCCGCAGTCCTCACCAGTGTCTTGCCAGCTCAGAACCGTTACATTCTTGAGGTCGCTGTCCCCGTAATCCTTCAAAATACTGAATTTTGTCTCCAGGATCTTTCCTCCCAGGTCGTGGAGTTCACCGGTCGCTACACTGTCACTGGAAGGGATTCCGATAAATACCATGTCGAATTGATTAACTAGGTCAAAGACAGAGGGCTCCTCCTCCTGTGAGTCAGCGTAGGATTGCTGGCAGGACAAGAGTACGGTCAGGAAGAGAAATTTCGAAATCGTTTGCATACGGCCCCTTGAGATTTTTTGCCACTGGTTATGTTTATAAAGGTTTCGCCGGAACCACAATCGAATTGATTCCGGTCCTAGATTTGGTGAACACCAAAGTGTTCCACCTGCCGAACAGGAACGAACACAAATCATCTCGCCCCTCTGACAATCTGCGGATTCAGGGATAAAACTCTTCCCACTCCGGCGAACACCAAAGTGTTCAGTCTTTTAGTTGACCTCGGAATAGGTTTTTACGGAGTTCGAAGAAATCTCTATGATGCCCGGGCGGTTGTTGGAAAAATTAAATGTGATAACGGAGGTTATATGTGGTTTTTGGTTCTGTGTTCGATGGTATTCTCATTTGCGTCGAACGCAACGGTGACGGTCCAGGCGAAGATCTATGACATCGATTACGGTCGGGGAGTTGAAGACCCGTTCCTGATGCTCACCTCTGGCCACATTGCCTGGATTAAAAAATCCTCCAACAAGTCCGTCGTTGGTTTGCAAAGGCTCGACGTACGCTCGACCGAAACGATGAAGTTTACTATCAATGACTCTAACGAACTGGTAGCCGCTCACAGACTCCCACAGAAACTCGAATCAACTGCCCATACCAAATCGCTGAACTTTAACTTCGACGAAGTCTACAGCCCTACTATCCTGGAGAGTCTGGAAGTGGCCAAGACCTATTTCAAGGAATCCCGGGACATCCAGCAGAACTCCCAGTGCTTCAACCGCGCCCACGTCTGGGGCTACGAATGGTACAAGAACCACGAAGTCCTCTCGAACAAGACCTGGATCTTCTTTACCCGGCGCTACATCAGGAAGTTTAACCATAAGTGGTGGTTCCACGTGTCTCCGTCGGTAGCGGTGAAGGAAGGGTCAGTGGTCCGAGAGAAAGTTATGGACCAGAGTTTTTCTCGCGGGCCTTTGAACATCAAACAGTGGACAGACATTTTCATCAAGGACGGCTCGAGCTGCCGGGAAGTTAAGAAATACACTGACTACGCAAACTACCCCGAGTCCGGGAACTGCTTCACCATGAGAAGCAGCATGTTCTACCATCAGCCGTTCGACCTGGAGAGCACCGAGACCTGGAACACGGTGAAGACCAACTGGTACGACGAAGACCTGAAGCAAGCCTATCTCGATACTTTCAATGAAGAATTTTAAGGAAAAAATATGAAACAGACATCAATGATAACTATTCTCGGGCTCTTGCTGCTGGCAGCTTGTGATGGGGGCAACGACAAAGCGCCGTCTAAAGTCACACCACCTTTAAAGCCAGTTGCCCCGCTACCGGTGGTGGTCGAACCGGAAGTGGAAGTGCAGCCCGACGTGAATATCGATGCCGCGGTCGAGGGACAGTACCTCGCGGTCTTCGAGACCACCAACTCCAAACTCACCAAGAAAATCACCGGAGCTTTCACTTTTTCCCGGGAGAAGGAGACGGATGAGATCGTGGGCGACGTCCGGATCACCAATGCGGGGGTTGATGTTCAACACTCTCAGAGCGTCAGGGCCGGAAACCGATGTCCCGGCCCGCAGGATGATACGAATAAGGATGGGGTCATCGATGCCATTGAAGGGGAAGCCGTCTACGGCAAGGTCCTCATACCTTTAGACGGAGACCTCTCGTCGCAAGCGAGCATGAACAATTCTGTTCCGTATGGTGATGTCTACGGCAATTACTTCTACTCGGAGGTTGCCCGTTTCAGCGACTTCATCAGTGACCTGAGATCAGTCGACGGAGCAGACGGTTATCTTAAGCTAAAGCCGCGGGAGCCGCTTAACATAGAAAGCCGGGTGGCGGTGGTGCTCGGAGTGGACGCTGGGATGGAACTTGACCTCACGGTCGGAACCGTTGGCCCATTCGCCAATCACCAGACTCTTCCGGTCGCCTGTGGTGTGATTAACAAAGTGATCCAGCCACCAGGAACGATTGAGGACGGGACGTATCCCGAGAACCGGTAGCCGCCGGTTTAGATTTCTTTTGCGTTGATGATTTCAGCTTCCCAACCACGCTCATGCAGGCGCGCGTCCAGGCAGTAGGACTTTCCGAAGTCGAAATTCCCGCCGAGCAGTGCTGTGGCCTGGGTGACGAGTTTTTGAAGTCCGCCTTTGACCGCGACGATGAGGGACACGTTCCGTTTCACGTTCATGAGGAATTTGTTTCCTCTGCTGTCGGTGAGGGTTCCACAGTAAGTTCTGAATTCGTATCCGTAGATGATCTTCTCCTGCATTCCTTGAGCACTAAGTTTAAAGTCAAAGCAGTACTTCAGACCCTTCTGCATCCCGCGCTGTCCACGGTCATTGAGTCCGATGAAGGTATTGGCCTGCTTGATGAACCTGTCATCCGCCTGGAGGGCCGAAGTCAGGTTTTCCTCTTCGAAGGTTCCGCAGGCCGTCTGGAACTGGTAAACGTTTTTGATTTCTAACGGGATGTATGTGACTTCTTTACCGAAGGCCACTGCGAAGTCCACTTCAGCTTCGACGCAGTAGTTGGTCTTATCCTGGAGCCTGATGATCCGGTTGGCCTGCGCGATGATCTCCGGGCTGGTGAGCTTGAGGATGGTCTCACTGTTTCGAACGATGGAAACCTTGCTGCCCTGGAGTTCGAGCATTCCGCAGAAGGTCTTGGTCCTGGCGAAGCTGGCCGTTGAGAACAGGAGGACTGCTAGGAATGAAATGCTTTTCATGGATAACCTCTCGAGTATTTTTCAGATGGTATCACGACCGTTTTTTTACCTTCATGAATTCTGGGAATTATGAACGAAATACAATGAGGCGGGAAGGCTAATCGAACTTATAGCGTAGACCAATCCCCGGGCCCAGATAGATTTGTGGGTTGCGAGACCGCAAGCGTTTGGATTCCAATGCATTGAGATCGATCTGGAGGCTCGAGGAGGAGCTGCCTCGGGGTGAAAGGCTTCTGCTCTCGAGCCGGTGTTCAAACCCAAACGGCAAGGCCACGATTCCACTGCCGAAGTTCAGACCCTCGTTGTAGAGCTTAAGTATCTCATCGGAGCTGATGACAAAATTTAGATTCTGTGAATCTCGCACCGAGCTGACCACGATCCCCAGCACCGATCCCTCCGCCGAGATCACCGGAGATCCGGAGCTTCCCTGAGAGATGGCCGCAGTGGTAGAAAAGCCGCTGGAGTAAGTCCGCGATCCGGAGATCCCGGTCCCAGGAAGCTTCAGGTGCCTCGAGCTCACGATGCCCGAGGAAAAGATCTGTTGCCGGATTCCTTGCGGATGCCCGAGGACGAAGAGGTCTTTTCCAGGAACCACGTCACGGGTTGAAAGTTCCAGGGTAGCGACGTTGAACTTTTCTTTGAAACAGATGAGACAGATGTCTGTGGTTTTCGAGCAGATCAACATCTGGTATCGGGAAACCTTAGTCCCGTTACGAAGCTGGAAGGTCCTGGGGGCGTTCCAGCTCGTTGAATTTTTATTTAAGCCGAAGACCACATGGCGGTTTGTGACGAGGGTCTGCGGATTGATGAAGAATCCTGTGCCGGTGCCGTGACGGGATTCGATCAGAACAACCTGCGGGGAGAATTTTTGGTAAACGGCTTTGGCCACTTCAGAGGCGAAGCTTCCAGTGCAGTAAAGCAGAGTGATGAGGAGCAGGAGGTTTCTCATAGGTTCCGGGTTAAAGATTTGCCGGAGTATACCCGCACTTGTGAGCTCTCACGGAGGACACTATAAAGTTTACAAACTGCCCTACTTGAATGGTGTTACTTTGAGAAAAATATCCTTTCCTAAGTAGAATAATCACAATGTTAGGCCTTGGGTTTTAGCTTGATTATCATGACTTTATAAAAAAAGAACATTTCTCGACCACCTCGGTTTTGTATCCGTAGAAATGTATTGAGCTTTTCCAATAGTGAATCAGAAACCCAACACCATTGTAGTCGGGCAGTTTAAGCAGCTTTTTTGAGAGGTGAGTTTATGCCCCGGGCCCGACGCAGCAGTGGTCGATGGGACTTACCATGAACTTTAACCAGGTGAAGGGCCGCAACTTTCCGACTCTTCTTCGAACAGGGGATCTTTTCCTCGGCTAGCTTTTTTAGAAACACCCTGTCGCGCTTCTTATCCAGGAGTATCGCCAGTTTAATCAGGGCCGCTTGGTGCGGCTCATCCAGCTTTGAGAAGAGCAGATAAAATGAACGGAGAGTGTCGCTGTCCTGACTGCTACTGAGGCCCTGCAGGATCTCTGGAGGAAGTGTGTGGAATCCTCCTTTTTTCTTCGACCAGATCAGCGCGTGGGTCAGGAAATGCTTCGGTGAGAGCAGCGCCAGCATCGCCATGGCCCTTGAACAGGAGTCTTCGTCGGGACCGGATGATTCTTCATCGAAGGCGCTGATCAACCTCCGGAAGAAGAAGCCGCCGATGAGGACGAAGGCCAGGGAAGCGAGCAGGTGAAGGATCGAGATGCCTTTGAGCAGCACCTCCGGTCCGTTGATCGCCTGGGAAGCGGCGAAGGCGAGCAAGCCGAGCAGGGATCCGATGCCCAGGAAGGCGCTGCTGTGGTAGCGCCGGATCCGCTCCTGCGTGAAGGAGGAGAAGCCCGAAGCCAGGAGCTGGATGGTGGGCTGGTAAAAGATTTTATCGAAACTTCTCTGCAGAGACGAGATGACGATCAACTGGGAGAGGGGCGCGGTCAAGAGTCCCGCTCCGAACAGGCACTGCACCACCGCCATGCCTGAGACCGCAACTTCCGGCCGGTCGAACTTCGACGATACCCATCTCTGCTTCTTCAGGAGCCACAGACCGATGGTGAAGATGCTACTGAGCAAGTAGAAGTTCGCGATCACTTCGGTCGGGTTTGCCGTGCTCTGCCGGATGGCGAACTTGAAGCCGGTGTCGGAGGACACCTTTAGGAAGCCTGCGAAGGCCCCGAGCAACAGGATCCAGGAAAGGAGATTAACCGAGGATCTATTCACAGGTAGCGCCGCAGATGTGCTGGTAGGCTCCTCACTGTGGGATCGCAGCAGAAACGGAAGATGGATCAGGATCAGCGCCACCAGGTTCAGGGAGAGGATCAAAGGTCGGTGGCCGATGGTCGCCGTGGCCGAAGAGGCCATGGTACCGAGTTCGTAGGCCAGGACACTGTAGCCGATGATCTTCCCCGCGCTGAACGGAGTGTACCGGTTCAGCACCTGAGAGTAGGCGTGCCACTTCATGGTTTCACCCAAGAGGATCGCGAGGATGGTCGGGATCACAGGGACTGCCGGGAAGACTTCATGTGAGACGGCGAGGATGACCCACATCGGGATCATGGTGAAGGCGGCCACCAGGGGACGCTGGAAAGAGGTCAGTCCTTTCAGGAAAAGGAAAAAAACAATTCCAGACAGAGAACTCACCGCCAGGACCATTTCCAGAGACGAGGTCTGGACTAACTTCCCGGTGGTGCGGATGATCCAGTCGTTAGAGAGCCAGCTCGCGGCGAAGAAATTTAAGAAGAGGAGCAGACCACTTTTACTCATCACTCTCTATCGACTCGAAGGCTCGGATACATTAACTAAGAATCCAACTTTTCTGGAAAACCACTCTCGCAAACATTGAAGATCAGGTGCGCGCTTGGAATCCTCAGCGGGACCCCAGTGATTACACCTACCGCTTCGACTCAACCAGGCCGTAGACTCCGTACTGAATCAAGTAACCAAATTGGTACTCAGGGAAGGCGGGCCCTCCTGAGTTGCAGGGCCCGGTTCGCTGTCGAACATGGTGTGGAAAACCTATTCATCTACGCGAAGAAAGAGACCTCGGCTCCGATCTGTGAACACCTGGGGTTCGAGAGGATCTTTGATGAAAAGGTCTACAGCAAAGAAGTAAGGGGGGTTGTTAGGAAGCGTTCTCCGGGTGAGTGAAGATCACCAGGTTAAACGACTTGTGGGTTTCGGTTCCCACGCCCAGGTAGGACAGTAGGGTGGCGGCGAAGCAAAAGAGGAAGACAAGTAGAAATAAGAGGGTGGTGCTTTCGGAGGTTTCTTTCATACTATCTGCCTTTGGTAAACAGTTAGACCTTCAAGCTTACTCCCTCCGGTGCAGGTGTTCAAATAGTTCGGAACGCAAATCTTTTACTCAGGCAATCTTCCAGTGAAACTTTAGTTGGACCACGGTGGACTTCCTCCCAGCTCGAGCTCGGGATTTCTGCCAAGCTTCACCAGGCGGTCCCATTCGTAGTCTAAGAACTTATTCTGATTTTTAGTGGCAGTTCCTTCGGTTCCGTCAGAGATTTTTTTACAAGTGCTGCTCGGGACGTAAGCACCGGATCCACAGATGGCTACCTTCATGGTTGCCGGGTCACCCATGCGGGAGAGCCAGGCGGTTAAGGTGAGTGGTTTCGAAGGCTCGATGGCCGGGTCGAGGACGTACTTTGTAGATCCAACCTGTACGATGGGAGCGACGTGGTACCACCAAGTAACGTACCCTTTTGGTGAATTGGCGGTTGTGGCCTTTAGATTCCCGAAGGCGAAGACCTTGTTGGGAGTCCCAGCGCCCAGTTTCCTGGCGTTGATCACGGCCAGGGCAGCTCGGATGTAGCAGCCGTCATCTGGATAGAGCCAAGAAGAACGTCGAGTGAAGTCCGGATTCCGGAGCCAGTTAAGAAACCGCACGTCTCGCACGTGCCTAAAGCGGGTGAGTACTTTCGAATAAGAGGGCCAGTGGGTGGCGTCTCTCAATCCGCTCTGTGAAAAATACGTTGCCCGGTCCAGAACAGTTGGCTCAGAGCTTTGGACGCCGATGGTATCTCTGATGGCCCGATTTTCATAAGCTTCAAATGAAGTGCCGGGGGTACGATGGGCGGAGTTAGGGTCGAAGGAAAAAACTTTGAGAGATAAGAAAGACGAGATGAGAATGAGAAGAATGTGCATGCAGAAAATCCTTTTGTGCAATGACGTTGTAAGATTAGATGCTTTGCGCAACCTATAGGCAAGATGAATATTCAAACTTTTTATTGAACTGACAAGATCGGTCTTTCTAAATTGAAGGTTTAAACTCAACTTTAAATCCACTATCCTTAGGCATGACAAAATTTGACCGGTCACAAAAAAATATTGAAAGGCTCCAGGGCTCAGCTTCCAGGATTGTTTCCGGAAGATGGTGTGTTTTTTTTCTGGGCCTGCTCCTTTTGATCCTTTTCTGGGGAGACCTATACCACCCGACCTTCCTGTCCCTGGGCGGGCCTCTCCTGAGCTTGTTTCTTCTGACGTCATTTCTGCTTTCTGCCATTAACAAGAATCTCCTGCGCTGGAGGCAGTACCAAGGTCTACTTCAGGTCGAGAAATACCGCCGTGAGCTTAACTGGTCACAGCTCCCGGCCTACCGGACACCGACCTTGAACCCCGAAGAGTACGACGTCATCACAGCGACGGACTTGCATCTCACCGGTCAACATTCGGCCCTCCACTTGATGGATAGTTGCATCAGTGATCATGGCCAGAGAACTCTGCTCTCCTGCCTTGTAACAACCGGGCCACTCGACCGAATCCGGCAACGGCAACAAAAAGTTAGGGAGCTACTGCCGCTCTTGATCTTCAGGATGAAATTCAAACTCCTGGGGAAGATCCATTCGGGAGAACTGATCAAGAAAGACACCCTGCTGGCGGCTTTTAACAAAGATGTGTTCAGGCCAAAATTTTTTGTGTTCTTCACTCTCCTAGTTGTCCTGCAGCTCTTCAATCTTATCTTGATCTTCGCGGCTGCAATCGCAGACCTGAAGCCATATTACCTGTTGTCCATTCCTTTGATCTACCTCCTCTACCAGCTGCTTAAGCTCAAATCCGAGAACGCCTTCGAGCTCGGGTTGTCACTGCAGCTATCCCTGGAGCGACTACTTCCGGTTTTTCGGATGATGGAAACGCTTCCGGTGACGAACCGGGACGCGCTCTTCAGTGAGTTTGCCTCCTTCCAGCAAGCGCCGCCGTCGAAGCTTTTGAAGAAACTAAACCTGGTGGTTGCGCTGCTGAGTGTGCGGGCCAATCCCTTACTGGGGCTGACCCTCAATTTTCTACTGCCCTGGGACTTTGGTCTTCTGGTCTTCCTGCAAAGATTAAAGGCGGGACACTCCGCTCAGCTGGGCCTGTGGCTGGAGAGCCTCGGTAGGCTCGAGGCCCTGGTTTCGCTCGCTGATTACTCTGCTAACACCGGAGGTATTTTTCCGCAGTTCCTGGAAGAAGCTGACTCGACCTACTTGGAAGCGGTGAACCTCGACCATCCTCTTCTTGGCAGTGAGAAACGGGTTCCGAACACCTACTCGATCAAAAAAGACGCTCCGATCTCTGTGATCACCGGATCCAACATGGCCGGGAAAAGTACCTTCCTTCGAACCATCGGGTTGAACGTCGCCTTGGCCCGGGCGGGCGCGTCCGTGAGAGCGGAGAAGTTCAGCCTTCAGAACCTGTCCGTGACGAGTCTGATCAAGGCCCAGGACTTCCTAGAAAAAGAAATGTCCCTCTTTTATTTCGAGGTCAAGCGCCTCAAAGAGATCCTCGAGAAGGGGAGGGCGAGCTCCGGCGAAGTCCCGTGTCTCTTCCTGGTGGACGAGATCTACCGAGGGACCAACAACCAGGAAAGGTACCAGGGCGCGGTGGCCTACCTGAGGGAATTCTCCACCGTTCCCCACTGCTGTGGTCTCCTCACCACTCATGACATTAACATCGCCAAGAATCTCCTCAGCAACCCCGCCATCAAGCAGTTTCATTTTCAGGAGCTCTATAGAGACGGCGCTCTGGTCTACGATTACAAGATCAACCCTGGGATCTGCGAGACCACCAACGCTCTGAGGATCATGGAGAGAGAAGGCCTGCCGGTTACTTAAGGGAGGAATTTTCCTGCCGGTCTCCAGCTCGGTGGATTGTTCTCAGGGTCGCGGGATACCACTGGTAACGGTAAGTGCTTGGAAGAGTTTAGGACTTCGAACGAGTGGAATCCCGAGCAGTCCCATCGGGTTCGGCTCGGAAGAAGCCGGACTACTTTACTGTACAAGAACCAAATCCCTACGGTAGACTTAACTGTGATTTTTCAAGGAGGAAGAATGCATCTAAGAAGTGGGCTCTCAATCATCATCATCCTGTTAGTCTTCGGGATGATCCCCTCCTGTACTAATCGGAAGACGCAAACGCTCAGTGAAGCCGTGGCCCCGAATACGAGATCGGTCGCCTCGGGGAATGCTGCCAATTTTCTCCGCCACCTTCCTTCCGATCGGGAACGCAAGCACGTCCACCTCATGCATCTTGACGGGTTCCGCGCTGACGTCTTCCAACGGCTGCTGCAGAGAGGACGACTGCCGCACTTCGAATTCCTCCTGAACCGCGGGAAGATTTCCTACGACGCCAGTACGGTGGATAAGTCAGAAACTTTTAAAGTGGTCGAGTCCTACCTCACCTCCCGTCGGGACACTTACGTAACGGGCTGGTGGCAGTTCAACCGCTCCCAGTTCCGCTTCAAGAACTACTGGATCGATCCGCCGGAGGTCGTGAACTACGAACTCGGCTTGATGTTTCCATCCGCGCCGACCATCTACGACGTCATCGCGGAAAAGTCCGGACCGAGTGCCGCCGCTGCGGGGTTCACTCTGCACCGGAGGAACGTCGCCGCTAGCCACTACACCCGGAACTTTGCGGCCGGATACAAGTCGATCAGTGAACACGTCTACTTCGACCAGGCCAATGAGACGATGACCACTTTCCTGAACATGCTCAAGAAGTTCGGCAAAGACACCAACAGTGCCCTGCCGAAGCTCACCAGCTCGATGCTCGCTCCGGCCGATGAATGGGGCCACCTGCGCGGGATCGTCGAGATAGACCAAGCCTCTGGTGACCGGACCTGTTTCCGTCGCAACGACCCTCGCACCGAGATCATCTTCAAATTACTGGACGATCCGAAGTACGAAGGCATCATCATGCCGGAAGCCCACTTCGTCGAAGTGAAAAGAAAATGGGCGGGCCGCGGAGGTGTGGCCGAATTCTGCGTGGACCGCTTCACCATCGACGTCGCCAACGAACCCATGCCACCGGGAGCCGCGACCACCGTGGGTCAGGCGAAGAGAAAATGGATCAACACCTGGTACGTGCTAGGCATGATCCAGGTGGACATCGAGCTTGGACGCCTGATCGACGAGACCCGGCGGATCCAGTTCCTTTGTCTCGAGGGTGGAGACCACTGCTACAACCCTCAGAACCCGCGGGGGATCGCGCGCTATATCCGAAACGGTGTCGCGGAGAATTCTCTCTTCGAGAACACACTCTTCCTGTTCACTGGTGACCACGGGATGGTCGACACCAAGCACATGATGACGGCGAACACTCCGTACAACCGAAGCAACGGGCGGTCTAACGATTCTAAGAGCAACTCTCTTATCGAGTACCTGAACGCGGGGCTTGGGCTGAAGACGCCGTCTGAGCAAACCACCACTGGGCCCTTCGGGATCACGGATTCGAAGCTACCGAAGTCCATCGAGTACCCGTACGAAGACGCCAGCTGGCAGACCCCGGCCATCAAGGCAAAGGTCAAAGAAGCCAACGAGTGGGCCGAGGCCACCTTCGTAGATGTGCAGGCGTCGATCAAAGATAAGCAGTACCAGAAGTACTGGTGGCTCTCGGTTCTGCGCAAGAGCATCATCGATCCGAAGATCACCTCTTCTATGGATACCATCAGGCCCCACGTGCTCCGGATGCTCACGGGTCTCTACCTCCAGGGGGACCTCTGCTCGGCCAATCCGAAGTGCTACGTCAATGAAGAGGCGAAGTTCCTGAAGAGGTACTATGATCAGAACGTGCGATTCGTTTACGGCGGAGCCGCGCTCAACAACGGCGAGTTTTTCCTCCCCGGCGCTAAAGGCTGGACCGCGCGTCCGACGGGTCAAGAGATCTTCGAGCTCAAGCCCGGAGGCGCCAAAAAGAAAACGGTTATACAGACCCTGCAGGACATGGAGAGCATCGGCTTGATCTTTATCCGCGCCAATAATGAGAAGTTTCATCCTTCACGCCTCCCCCCGGCGTCTTCAGACATCATCGTCATGGATGCCATGAATAACTCTGGCCTGATCCACGTCAAGCGAGACCCGGCGACCGGAATCTTGGTCTTTGCCTACGAGGGGTCTAGCGAAACCGATCCGCTTGGCTACGATGACCTTGCCCAGAGACCCGATAGTAAACTCGTCTACCGGACCTACGACGAATGGAACCAACTCTCGGTTGAACGGAAACATTATTACCACAACGTGGTCGCTGGGATGGGAACGTACCTCTTCTCGAATAACCCTCACATCGGTGACGTCTCCGTCATGCACCGGGAAGGTTGGAACTTCGGTGATAATGGTGGTGGACACGGTGGTGTGCACCGGGAAGAGAAGCTGACGGTCATGATCGCCTCCGGTCCTGGGATGAAACCCGGGATGCTTAAATCTCTGACACCGTATAAGGTTAACCAGAACACCCAGGCCGTTGAGCGGAGTCACGACTTCGCCTACCCGACAGTGGTCGACCTGGCCCCCACGGCGCTGAAGTGGCTGGGCTACGGCAACAACGCACTGATGGATCTTCAGCTCGACGGGTTCACGGCCAATCTCCAGCGCTGGAAAAAGACCCAGTCCAGGGAGTTCACTGACGACTTCATCGCAGGTTTTGAGAATGAAGTGCGGGGAACGTCTCAGGAGAATATGATCAACCTACGCGACCTGAAGCCACGGTTGAAGAGATTATTCCAGTTCATCGATAACCAGAAGTTTGAAACACCGAAGGGGTACCTGAATCACGGGCCGGACGGGAACCAACTCCACTTAGGGGATTAGTAAGAGAATCCTACACACCACTTGATGAGTGTGTAGGATGCTCTCATGCGCTCAGGGGCTAGCTCTTCTTTTTCTTTTCCTTAGGAATTTTTGATTCATCGACGGTCACTTCGATCTCGACCCGGCGGTTTTGACTGCGGCCAGAGGCGGTGGAGTTGTCCGCCAGTGGGTTACTCGGACCCAGGCCGATGGCAGACAAGGCCTGGACGGGGAGACCGGCCACGGACAGTTCTTTCCTCACGGCTTCGGCCCTCTGAGTGGAGAGCTTCTCGTTGACCGCATCAGAACCGGTTGAGTCCGTGTAGCCCTTCACCGTGAGGACGTTTTCCGGGTACTTCTTCATGATCGTCGCCATCTCCTTGAGGTTATCGCGGGCGACGGCCTTGAGGTTTGCTTTTCCGGTATCAAAGAGGATGTCGCTTTTGAGCTTGGTCACCAGACCCTGTTCCGTTCTCCTGGTTTCAGCTATCTTCTCGAGTTCCGCGGCTTGCTTATCCATGCGATGGCCCGCGTAGGCGCCGAGGCCTCCGCCAATGGCCGCTCCCAGAAGAGCTCCTTTTTCCTTGCCGAAGATGGCCCCGACTCCCGCACCGACGGCGGTTCCGATGCCCGCACCGGCCATGGTTTTTTTATTTTTACTTGAACATCCTAGTAACAAAAGCATGCTAGCTAGGACTGTGATGAGGATTGGTTTCACTAAAGACTCCTTTTGGTTTTTTAAAAATTGAAGAAAAACATTATCAGACTTACCCCGGATACCCAATCGATTGTTGCTAACCAGCTGATTCCCAGGTGCTCGAACAGTGCCGAACGGTATTTTAGCCAGAAATCCGCACGAGGAACTCATCAAGGTTATAAGTGTTTGAGCAAACAAAGGTCTTGTACAACTAAGGGAGAAATTATGAAATTATCAATTCTATGCTTGAGCCTCACTGGCCTGATCCTATGGAGCGGAAGTTCCAAGGCCGAAGAGCAGACGCTGAAAGGCACCTTCGGCTCATCGTGTGTCGAAACGTTCCGTGGGCTGCAGTGTCACCAGATCCTGGAGCTGGCTTACGACTGGCAGACTGTGAGTCTAAAAAGTTACAACATGGACGGACGGCAATCGGTGGCCAATTATTCCGGCCGAAACCCCAATCATGAGATCTACTGGATCAAACAAGACAAGCACCTGATCCTCACTAAGAAGTTTCGAACTCAGCCTCAGCAGCAACAGCAGCAACCGAACCAGACGCAGCAGCAGCCACAGTCACAGTATCCCCAGCAGCAGACTCACTCACAGCAGCAGGAATTCCAGGTCCAGGTCCAGCAGCAACAGCCTTCCCACGGCGGTCAGTACCAACAAACTCCCGTGTCGGAGCTCGAGTGTCAGACTGTTACTGAAATTTACCTGCGGGAAGGCTTTGGAGACGTGATCTACGAAGAAAAGAGTTTCTGCTCCGACGGGAGTCAACCGAAAAGCAGCAACTATGGCCAGTTGGTGAGAATTCCATAAGCTGTTTGGTCCTTATCTTGCAAGCATCTAGGTAAGGAAAACCAAGGAGGATCAAATGGGAATTCTATCAGGCATAGTGAAGTATAATTTATTAAAGAGAATTATAGGTTACGTAACAAACAGCCTGTTTTTTCGTCGTCGGACCCATTGACGGAGAAAAGCTTTGCGTAATTAAAATGGGGTAGCAGGAATGCTTCCCCCGTTTTATGCATGATTTCCATACCTCTCTAGGCAGATTACCTCACCACATCTGCTGTTTGTCTTCGAAGAAAATGTATGTTTTCATTACTCATGATAACTGAAAACATCGTGATCAATCATCAGTATTCCTGGATCGACATCCACAAGCCCCTCAGAGCAGATTTTGATTTCCTCAAGAAAGAGTACATGATTTCACCGCTTCTCATCCAGGATTGTCTTCGGCTCGAGCACCTTCCGAAATACGAAGAAACGCCGGAAGGACATTTTATTCTCTTTAGGTCCTTCGATGAAAGTTGTCCGGATCCCGATGTGAACCTGGATCTCCTCACCCGCACCGTCGGTATCTTCATCACGCCGGAGAGGATCCACACCATCCACCAGAAAGAGATTCCGTTTCTCTCTAAACTGGAAGAGGCCTACCAGGTCAATGCCCCGCAGGAGCTGCAGAACGTTCTCTACGCCGTGGTGAAAGGGGTGGTGCTGACGTTCGAGGAATCGGTCGCACACATGCAACGCTCTTACGTCGAGTTCGAAGATGAGGTCCTCTCTCGCAATAACGATCAGCTGAGCCTCAATCGAGTTTACCAGTTCCGTCGCAAGATCTTTCTCATCAAGAGCCTTCTGAAGAAAACACAGGCAGCTCTTATCCAGGGAAAAAATATCTGGTCAGCGTCACCTGAACTCCTGCAGGATCTGCGTGAGGAGATCGACCAGCTCTATTTTCGGCTGGACGACATTTCACATAACTTCGACCAACTCTTCTCCCTGCATCTCTCCATCAATGACCGGAAGGTTAACGAGGTGATGAAAGTTCTAACGATCTTCTCCACCATCCTCCTTCCCTTGACCTTCGTCGCATCGTTTTACGGGATGAATTTCACCAAGCTCCCCGGTCTCGAGACGACGAGTGGGCTGGTGAGTGTCACCGTCCTCATGGTCATGATGGTCCTCGGGACGATGTGGTACTTTAAGAGCAGGGGATGGTTCTTTAAGGCCAGTGATCAGTGAAGCTCTGACGTCCGGGCGGCGGCGGACCGGGAGGAGAGATGTGGTGTTCGCTCCAGCTGCGAGGAGAGTGGGATCAGGATGATACACGCCTGATTACCGGATTTGTTCCCGTACTCCAAAGTCCCGCCGTGGTGTTCGATGATTTTTTTGGCCTGGATCATCCGAATGCCCTCGTTGACGTCATGATCGATGGGCAGGGAAGCGGCTTCGAGGATCTTCACCAGGCTACTGCTCAGGTCGGGGCCAGAATCACTGAACACCAGCTCCAGGTTGGTACGTTTCTTACTGGCGGTGATTTCAATCCACCTTTCCTCTATCTTATCGAGCTCTTCCACCGCGTGGTTAATTAAGCTCAGGAAGACCTGCTCGATCTGGATCCGATTGCCATTGATGTGCTTGCCCCGGAAGCCCCGCACCCGGAGATCCACGTCGTGATTCTTCAAACGCTGGCCATAGATCACTAGCACGCGGTTCATGAGCTCCTCCATCTCAATGTTCTCCCAGGTGTCCTGGGGGTAGATGAACTCGCGCAGTCCTTTTACACTTCTGTTCACCCGGTTGGCAGAGGTCAGTATGAGCCGCAGCCCTTTCTCCTCGCCAGGGTCTTTATTGATTCGGAGCATCTGCTCCACCTTGGCATTGATGATGGTCAGAGCGTTGTTTATTTCATGGACCACACCGGCGGAGAGGATTTTAAATTCGGAGAGATTGGTGTGATTGAAGAGCTGTTCATTCCTGGCTTCCACTGCACTCTCCAGCAGCCGCTCGTGTTTTTCGAAAATCTCCTCGGAGAGCATGGGAAACAGGGCCAGGCTAAAATAAATGAGGAAAGCGTTGTCGAGCCACAGCAACGAACTAAAAAACGATTCGTCGAGGGCGAACACCAGGACGGTCCTACTGATGAAGTAAGCCCCGAAGGCGAAGAAGTTCGCTAAGTGGATGGGGCCAAACCTCACCAGTAAGTGCTGCCGGTAGTTGAGCTTCGAACTGAAGTACAGCCCCAGACCCGTGGTCGCTAGGGCCATCGGTAGGGTGGCGAGCCTCGGCTCATCTAAAAACACTGCCAGCAGTAAGGTCGCTGTAGTGGCGAAACCGAGGATAAGACTGGTCCATTTTGTCTGGAGCTGGCCTTGGATCATCTTTTCCAACAAGCAGTAAGCACCCCTGAGCGGAAGAAGCCAGGCAAGGCACGAAAGGGCGATCATGCTTGGCATCTTGATCATCAAAAGGAAGGTCATGGTAGTACTAATGAGTGTTAAAAGAAGGAACTGGGATAAGTGCTTAAAAGCGAGGACTTTACGTTCCAGAAATTTAAGATAAGAAATCAGGATCATCAGCACAGAAGAGCCAATGGCGATAAAATAAAGAATCTGTAAGCCGTCAGTCATAAGGTATTTTAATTAACAACGCAGGTACTGAATAATAATTTCACCTTAAGTATAACTGTCTGAATTTATCAACCAAACCTGTGAAATCTAGGTCACGAGAGTGCCCGCAGAGACTTGGCTATCTGGCGGTGGAGCTTCACTTCGCTCTCACCTTTTCTCACTATAAGATAAACACTCTGGAGCCGGTCTTTGACAAGCTGCGGGGCCACCAGTTCGTGGAGCTTACACCGGGCGATGACATTCTGGTTGTGCAGTCTTACGACGAACTTTGGTAAGTACGCGACCGCCAGGCCCTGGCGACAGAGCTGCATGGCAGATTCCATCATCGAGACATTGAACTCTATCGTCCTCTTAAACTTATGGTCGGGCCACCCGTCCAGGCCCACCACTTTTGACGGGCTTCCCGAAACTGGAGAGAGTGGCACAACGAAAGGAAGAGTTTCGAAGGGTCGGTCACTGAACTTCGACTGCCCGAAGACACCCATTTGAATTTTTGTGACCTCGATGAACTCCACACCTGGATCGGGGATCGGGAGGTAGGTGATTCCGATGTCGATGAGACCTTCCGTGATGGCCTTTTCTAACTTCCCGGGGACAAGGTCGTGGAGCTCGATGCCTCGCAGATCGACGTGCTCGCAGAGGGACTCTAAGAAATAGGTGGTGAAGACTTCGAAGGAACCGATCTTGATCGACCTTAAAGCTGCTCCTGTTTGTATCAGCTTCGGGATCTCCATCCAGGCCGTCAGAAGCGGAGCAGTTCTGGAGATGAATTCGGTGCCATCCGCTGTGAGTTTTAGACCACGGCCGTGGGACTTCACGAGCTTAATTCCTATCTCCTGCTCCAAGAGCTTTAAGGCTTTTGAAAGGGCAGGTTGAGAGATGTGGAGCACATCTGATGCAGCGACCAGGGATCCTGTTTCGGCGAAGACATGAAAGTACCTGACACGGTCTATATCCATAAGTTAATTATATATAATAACAGTGAACATATTTTCAATGATTTAATTTGCCTGGTAAAGGACCCGTCTAAGTTTTAGTCGCAACCGGAGATCCAACTAATGAAAAATCCGATCTTGGGACTGGCCCCGGGATTGCTTCATAGTCTCCAAACTTTGGAGGTCCTATGCGCGTTTCTTTACTGTCCGTCCTGGCATTGGTGTTCTCCGTTCATTCCTACGCCCAGCCCATCTGTCTCTCCGGGGTCTGCGTCGGAGACACTGTCATGGATTCCTCGAACGCAGTGGGGACCGTCATCGGGACGAGAGACAATCAATTGATCTACCGGAAGTCCTCCGGCTACGAGGCGACTTCACCAGCATCCTCTTTGGCCAAGAAAATTGAGTCCCAGAAATTTAAAGTAGGCATCACTGTGATGGACGACTCCGAAGCCACTGGCACGGTCCAGAGTGTTTTCGCCGACGGCCGCATCCAGTATAAAAAGACCAGTGGCTACGAGTACGTGACCACTTCCCTGTACCCCGAGGTCTCAGAGGTCAAGAGGCTGCGGAAGGGGAGCTCGGTGCTTGATAACAGTGACAACACGGGGACTGTCCTCTCCGTGTTTGAAAACGGAAAGATCATCTACAAGAGAAGCAGCGGCTACGACTACGTCACCACCGACCTCGCCCAGGAGGTCACTTCGATAGGCGACCTGCGGAAGGATTCGGTCATCATCGACGGCAGTGACAACATCGGAAAAGTCCTCGCGGTCTACGACAACGGTAAGATCAAATACCGAAGAAGCAGTGGCTACGAATACTTTGCGACCGACCTAACGGCCGAAGTCCCGGCCCTCAGAGACCTGGCGGCCGGAAAGAAAGTGATGGATTCTTCGAACAACATCGGAACAGTTCTCAAGACCTTCAAGGACGGTCGGATCCAGTACCGCCGCACCAGTGGTTACGAATACATCGTCCGGGACCTGGCCCCGGAGGTTAAGACAATTGGAAATATTTCCGTCGGGACTCAGGTGATAGACAGTGCGAACTCCCCAGGTGTGGCCTTGGCGGTCTTCAAGGACGGCAGGATCCAGTACCGACGTGCCAGTGGCTACGAATACGTTGACGGGAACCTGAGTCCTGAGGTCACTGTCCTCGACTCAGGGGTTAAGAAAGGGAGCCTGGTGGTGGACTCCGCGGACGCGGTCGGGACGGTTTCCATGGTCTACGCCGATGGCAGGACCCGCTACCTGAGGAGGAGCGGGTACGAATATGTTAACTCGGACCTGAGCATCGAAGCCGATGTACATGACAAGTACGCTAAAGGTGTGGAGTACGCCTCCGACCGGAACATCGGCGAGATCATTCACTTCTTCACCAACGGAAAGATCGAACTCTCGGCGCAGGGGTCGGGAGAGGTTTGTGACAAGCTCTACCTGGAGGTCTCGAGGGTCGGTGACCTCTCCATCGGCTCAGAAGTCATGCTCCCCGAGGGCGAAGCAGTGGCCTCGAAGCTTTTTGAGAACCGGATGTCACGGGTCACACTCGATAAGAAAACTCTTTCGGTCAAAGTCCTAACAGCAGAAGATCTGGCTTCACGGTCACTGCGCGCCCAGTGGCTGAATGCTCTCCTGATAAAGATCAATCACCCGGAGAGTACCCATACTTCCAACATTGGTGTAGAGAAAAAGAATTATAAGCCGCTGCTCGAACTCCTTAAGAAAGATCTCGGGGACTTTTCTAAAAAAGATAAGAAGAAGCTCGCTGAGTACTTGGATGCGGAGTTGCTAAAGTAGCATCATTGGGGAGGTACTTACTTCCCAATGCTCATGAGACTTTTACTGAAGTTCACAGTCGCCAGCGAAGTAACGTCTCGGTAAGTTTGCTGAATGGCTTCTTCGCTGGTCTCCTCGACAGACATGACTATTTTTCCATCGTTGCCGTAATCAAAGGCAGCGCCGATGGCCCCGAACATTTGACTGGTCTTGAAGCCGCCAGCTTCAGTCCAGACAATCTTCACATCTCCGAAATAAGTTGGGGTGGTGCCTAAAGCGAACTTTGCGCCTTTAATCTCATACCTGTGTTCTGAAGAATCATTGCATGAAATTCCCTGCAGTGTGTTCTCTCCTTGTGTGAGAGCAACGATGACGATTCCTTCTTTAGTTAACCTCTGGCACTCAGTTGTCTTTCCCTTAAAACACACCATGCAGTTTTTGTTATCCGCTTTACCCTTAAAGATGATGGTAAACCTTCCGAGAGCTACGGACTCATTGGATTTCAATTTAGCTGGGCTAAAAGATCTATAATCCTTAGACGCGCAGCCAAACATTACCACCAGACCAAAAAGGAAAACAAAACTTCTAGATTTGACCTGCATGTACATTTCTCCAGTATTTGAGGCGGTGGTTCGCTTAATTAATAAATATACCATTAATGTTAAAAAATTAAACTTCTTGAGCTGAAAAATATTTGGTTCAGCTTGAGTTACAGACTTCGGTAGTCTTGTTTAAAATACATTTTTAACTTTCAGGAGGATCTATGAAATTTTTAGTGGTGCTACTTTTTGCGTTCACCGTCAACGCAGCGTTCGCAGGCCCGTCTCACCAACTTCTTCTCAAGAAGGTCAACGAAGTCTACGAGCCGTCGCAGTCCGACGAGGACTACATGCACACAAAAACCTGTGAATTCTTCGAGGACATGTTCGTCATCACTCACGCGACCGGACAAGAGTCTTCTCAGTCCGTGGAGCCCGCCACTTATTCTGTCAAGGGGATCCAAGCGCTGATCGCTCAAGCCGCCAATGAAGAACTGGTGACGTCCCTCTCCGGAACCTGTGACGGTTCGAGCGTCTTCATCGACGCATTCATGGATGACCAGGAGATCCAGTTACAAGAGCTGATCTTCTGTAACTCACATAAGTCAGAAAGAAAGGGAGCCGCGACCCGGATGCTCACCACACTCGTCAATCGCTACTGTCCGAGTCTCTAAACCTAGGCCCACTTACCCAGCGCCCTCAGAATTTCTGAGGGTGCTGCTGGCGAAGCTCCAGTCTCATGAGAATGACTGGAGTGCTCGAACAGTCTTATTGATGGCTTCGTCATCGATCCCCAGGTGAGTCACCAACCGGATCCACTCAGAATCCGAGGTGTAGCCACCGACCCGGATTCCCTCCTGAAGCATGTGACCCACGAAGCGGGCCCTGGTGACTTCCGGACGGAGCCGGAACAGTACGATGTTGGTCTGGGGTTCCAGCAGCAGATCGACGTAGGGAAGATCTCCCAGCACACTGCCGATCCTCGCTGCCCTCCGGTGATCGAGTTCTAGTCTTTCAATGTTATGGTCTAAAGCGTAGATGCCCGCAGCTGCCAGAAAACCCGCTTGCCTCATGCCACCGCCGAAGACTTTTCGGATGCGTCTTGCATCTTTGATGAACTGTTTCTTACCAAGCAGCAGCGAACCAACCGGTGCACCGAGGCCCTTCGAGAGGCAGATTGAGATGCTGTCAAAGACCGACCCGTACTCCCGGGCCTTCTGTCCGGTGGCAACCAAAGCGTTGAATAATCGAGCGCCGTCGAGGTGCAGGGCAAGGCCCTGCTCACTGCAGACCTGGCGGATCTTGAGGATTTCATTCATGTCGTAGCACGAACCCCCACCTCTATTGGCCGTGTTTTCTAGACTCACCAGTCGGGTCACCGGATGGTGGATATCATCCGCGTTGACGGATTTGCCTACCTGATCAGAACTCATCCGTCCCCGGTCTCCTTTCACCAGACGAGTGGAAGAGGAGGAAAGGTAGGCGATGCCCCCGCCTTCGTACAGATAGACGTGTGAGCCTTCTTCACAGATCACTTCGCTCAGGGGTGCGGTGTGCAGCTTGATCGCAATCTGATTTGTCATGGTCCCGCTGGGACAGAAGATAGCAGCGTCCATGCCGAAGAGTGATGCCGCCTTTTCTTCCAAGGCACGGACAGTGGGGTCCTCTAAGTACACGTCGTCTCCGACCGCTGCGGTGAAGATGGCCTCTCTCATTGCTGTGGAGGGGAGGGTGACGGTGTCACTTCTAAAGTCAGTCATGGGTGGGCCTCGGTAGTTAGACCATCACTATACCTCACCGGGGTGGAGGTGTCACTTCCACTGCAGCAGGTTCGAAGAGACAAAGTCTTTTGAAGAACTCGGACTCGGGTGCCATGTAGCGACAGTAAGTATAATACATGGCCGCCATGGTCGCAGATCCAGCAACGGCTTTCGGCAAATCTGATCCGCCAGGATTTTTCCTGCTCACGAGAGATTGAAAATCTTTCTTGGCGTAGCGACCGCCCTTGTGCTCACGGAGGATGTGCCCGCTGGCAGTCTTGGAGTCAGTGGTCAACACACGTCGGAGGAGATCCTTGGCGTCCGAATCAAGTTTCGGGGCACTCTCAATTTCTCTGAGGATCCTGGCCCGAACCTCTGGAGGGATGGCATTGAGGTACTGCCACTCCCGCGCCATCGCTCCCGCCTCGTCGAAGTACCTGCTCTTGACTGAATTTTTAATCTGCTCGATTTTTTTCAGAGTCGAGGGTTTGAGTGTTTCGAACGTCCGGAGATGATTCATGAGGTGGTGCGTTTCATGCAGTTTAACGAAGTACTCGACTTCGGTACCCACAAACTGCTTGGGGATGTCCACGGTGATCGACAAACCGGAGTTCGATGGATAGAAGGCCCCGTTTACGGTGTTACGTTCGTTGACGCTGTAGCGGTTCTTCAGGATCTGCTTGATAATCTTTTGCTCATTCTCCGGAAGATCGCTAAGCATCCGCTCGACGTTCTTCTGGAAATTGAAAAGCGGAGCTGCGTCGGGGTTTTGCTTATACATTTTCGCGATCTCTTCAACGTCTTTTTTGTAAGCCGCGGAGGAAGAATCCTTGCGGACTTTTGTGAGATTCTCTTTAACGATCATGGTAGCTTTCTTCTGGAGGGAGGAGTCCGCGTCGAGACGGATCCGGTCCGGAGCGGATTTCTTTAAGAACCCCGGTAAGAAATTTTTGCTGTCTGCCAGCGTCTTGCCGGCTTCGTCCAGAACCTGCACCTCCAGCGCCGGGTTATTCTTCATGAAAGTCCGCAGGGCCTCTTCGTCTCCCTGGGCGATGAGACGCACCAGTTCTTTCTGCGCGGTCTTGGGTCCCTTCATTCTCACTGCGAGGTTCTTCAACAGGTGAGCGGGACCGATTTCCATCGCCGCGAAAACGGCTGAAAAGAAAATCCCGAGCTGGGCTTCTTTGATCTTCAGCTCACCGTCGGCCAGCTTCAGGTAGTACTCTTCTGTGCTCACTTCATTTTTCAGTAAACCCACCAGGAACTGCTCTTGACCGCTGACGGCTTTTTCGTAGTCCGAGTAAGCGATGCCGACGTCGATGGCCGCGGTCGCGTAGAAATACGGGATGGTGAGTTCGGGAACGACAAATGAGAGAGGAATCATCGCCAAGTTCGCCGCGACTTTCAGGGGTCCGGTGTAGGGCTCGAGGGATTTCCATTTCTGCTGACATTCGCTGGTCGAACTGTAGATGCGACAGAGAAGGACCTTGGCGTTGTTTTGTTTGAGCAGTGGGATTTCATTCTCGATGCCAGGAGCTCGCAAGAATGAGGCGAGCAGTGCCCGGTTTGCGTCACTGTTTGCTCCGGAAGTGCAGTCATCGATTCCGTTGAGGTCTTCCGTTCCTCGGACCCGGCCTGAGTAGAGGCGCTTCATGGAGCAGATCGCTTTGCTTGCGAGCTCAGGACCGAAAGCTGCGATGGCCGACCGGACTCCGTCAGCGCTGACGGCCATCTTGGGAATCGATGCTTTGGCCCTCTGCTGGTCACTGAGGACCTTACCTGTAAAGACGTCTTTATAGGGCCCGGTTAAAAGGAGGACGTAGGGCATTGTCCCGAGGAGTTTGTGCCGGGAAGAGAAATTATTGAAGTGTTTGAGGAACGCCTGTGCCCTCGGGTCCTGGGAGCCGGAACTCACGATGGCAGTCGCGGCTTCAGCGGGGGAGCTTTCCGGACAAGGGTTTTCGAATTTCGCCTGAGGTCTCTCCGGGCAATTCTTGGTGCGAAACACATAGGGAAGTTCGGCGAAAGCTGAAGTGACCCGGGTCAGGCTTGAGCTCAACTCCGCTGCGTAGGTCGACAGTTTCAAGGTAAGGGCCGTGACATCCATTTCACTTATCGCCGTGGAAGATTTCCTGGCATCCTGACAGGGATTTTGGAGTCCGTCACACCAGGACGGCTTCCAGTCACTGCGAAGTTTAGTATCAACCGAGAGGCTCCCGGGAGGAACGGACCATCCGCTCAGACAGCCTTGGTCGTCTTCATCATTGAGTGCCTCACAGCAGGCGTGATTTAGGAGGGCAGCACTGGGCTTAGAATTCTCCGCACCTGTGACTCCGATGAAATCTTCGAAGGCCCTAGCACCTCGCAGGAGCCGCTCAACGCTCTTAGTGTACACTTGTTTTTTCAGCTCCAGCAGCGAAACGGAATCACCCACCGGGTCTAGAAGGGTTTCCTCGCAGTCTTCACGGGCCTCTTCGCAGTATTGGCCCAGGCCGCCGGAACCTGTTTGATTCATTGAGGGTCCGGTAGCAGCTGGATTGGCCCCTTCCGTTTTTAGAGACAACGCTGGAGGGGCCACAGGTTGAGTGGCAGAAGTCCCAGGCATAGGGGCCAGGCTTGAGTCCTCAGACATTTCCATGGAGTCTGTTAAGTTAGTGACGAACTTCAGTTCCCGTTTTATGTACTGCTGGCAGGTACGGACGTAGGGTCGGAATTTTTTCTCAAGTTTTGTTCCCTTGGAAGGGGACTGGATGACATTTGTCCTGCACCAGTTCTGCCAGCTCTTGCAGACACCCTTTGCCCAGGTGTTGCAGCTACTGGAGGTCGAGCAAATTTTTTCCGCTTGCTGGCACTTCTTCACTCCTTTGGGACAAACCCTACTCTCACAGGTGGTGCAGCTTGCGGCGAACCCGGGCTGCCAGGTCTCACAGGAATTGTACATCAGATCCAGAGGATGAGACGACTGCGCCTGGAGTGATCCAAGGTGAAAGTGAAACAGGATGAATATCAACCAGCTGAAGAGTTTCATGACCTCAGCGGTATCGGTCAATCCGGTATGAAAGTGGACCTGATTTTATGTGACAGGACTCGTCGGGGATTATTTAAATCTAATCACCGAAGCCGCGTTGCCTTTGGCACGGAACCAGTCCGAGTCCCGCAGTTCGATGGCGACCCCGAAGTGGTCCCGGACGTAGAAGGCACCCTTGGTTTTTTGGCATTCTTTCTGGGTAACCTCGTAGCAGGTCCCGTCGACCCGGTCATCGTAGCCGACGATGTTTATGCTGTGCCAGAACCCGTCGTCATTGTAGTTCACTAGCACCGGACTCTTATGGTCCCAGAGGGCCTGCTTGATCTTTTCTACGTCACTGGTTACTAGAACGTTGGTAGACCACTTGTCTTTACCCTTCACGAAGAGTCTGGTGGTAGCGACCTGTGGGACGGTCATCTTGGAGAGAGACGCGAAGCCCGGGGGCTTATCCCACACCTCATCTTCGTTGTAGTTGTACGGTAGGGTAGACTCGTGGATGGCCTTTCTC
Source organism: Bacteriovoracaceae bacterium (assembly GCA_035576105.1). Lineage (GTDB taxonomy): Bacteria > Bdellovibrionota > Bacteriovoracia > Bacteriovoracales > Bacteriovoracaceae > Peredibacter. Next base: position 12,905 of record DATLXA010000069.1, on the reverse strand, counting down.
CAGTTGAACTTCAAAACCGCGTCTACGGTCCGGTGTTCAGTCTTAGTCCAGTCTTTTTGAAAGTTGAGGTACATCTCCGAGAGATCGAAGCGGTCACCAAGCCTTTGGTTTTTGAGACCGTACTTCTTGTTCAAGAGGATCTCCATCGACCCGGTCGAACTGATGTAAAGGCAAGTGCCGGCTTCGCCTTGGTCCGGGGCCTGGATCACGTAATCCACTAACTCGTCCAGGGCAGCGGGCCTGCGGCTCGCCTGAGCGAAAAGAGAGAAAGATAGAGTAAAGAGGACTGCTAGGGTGTGTTTTGTATTCATGAACAAAGCTTATGGCTCTCGGGAATCCGCAACAACCCCGGAAAAGAATTCCTGCCCCGATGGCACCCGCAAACCGCAGTGTTAATCGTTGGAATTGAAATGAATATTTAAAAATTATGGCGGTTCAGATGAAGAGTGCTTCCCTAAAAAACAAAATTATGAATCGACGATCTGGGATCACAGTTTATCGGTAGATCACCGCTTGCGTAACATTCAGAGTGCCGGAGTTAGACGGCTGCTGCTGCTGCTGAGGAGAGATAAGGTATCAAAGCCTTAGGCGACTTAAAGCAATGAGGTGGTCGCTCGCAGACTGAATTTTTTCACACTTATCATGAGAGCACCGTCACAGGAGCTCCCGTCGGACGGATGCTCCCAGTATTTCATCTTCACAGTTCCGGAGATTTTTCTTTCGACCACGCTGCTATCCTCTCTGGTGCAAACTGCCTGACCAGTGAAGGCCCGGGTGACGGTCCCGGATCTTCTCTCGTCCTGGTCGTAGTCAGTGTACCGGATCTCGATTCCCCAGCCGGCCCCATCAGTGTCATAGGGGATGGTGCATTTCGCTGCGAGCCCTGTTCCGATCTTTGTTAGAAGCCGTTCAGTGGCCCGAGAGTCTAAAATCTGAGCTTCTGGATCATAGGGCGTGCACGAAAGTGCCGAATGAGCAAAGGTCGTTAGGAAGAGAGAGAGGATTAGCTTTTTCATTTTAGGTGCTCCTTTGAAGAGGATGGGGCTTCTCTAGAACTTACTCTTATTTATAAAGGCCAACACCAGATGATTGAGTTTTAAGCTAAATGCTGAACACCCCTGAGTTCAGCTTAAGTGAAACTTAAGTTTGGAATGTCGAAACTAGTTCTTCACAAGCCCGACGTATGGTATGAGCTATGTGACGAGGACGAAATCAACTGAGGGACTTCATGCTAAACTGGCTCACGGGTAAGTTCAAATCAGACCAGGATCCTCATGGGTTCGGACAGGAATTCGACGACCTGATGAGGGGCATCTCCGGCGGACTCATCTTCGGGATGCCTCTGCTCTACACGATGGAAGTGTGGTACGAATCTCTACTCTTTCCCTCCGGCGTGCTCATGGCCCTTTTTTTCTTCGCGCTGATCCTCAACGTTCTCTTTTCCTACTTCGCGGGACTCAGAGAAAATCATTCTGCCAAGCGCCTCCTTTACGCCGTCGACGACGGCGTCACTTCCATTGGCCTGAGCGTGGTCCTGGCGTTCCTGATTTTGTGGGCCCTCAACCAAATCGAACTGAGCGGAAACCTCCGCGACACGGTGGCCAAGGTCATCCTGGAGGCCAGCGTGTTCAGCATCGGGGTGACCTTCACTAACTACAAGTTTAAGAAGAGGGCCCAAAGCAAGCAAGTCCGGGGCCCTCTCGAGTCCTGGAAACTCCTCCAGACGCCGGAGAAAAAGCAATTGAACAAGGACCTGGGTGACCTGCTCGCGGCTTCGACCGGAGCTTTCGTCTACAGCTTCAACGTGGCCCCCACCGAAGAGATCCTGGTTATCGCGGCATCCGTTTCTCCACTGAACCTGTGTCTCATCGTCGGGATGGAACTGGTGGTTTGCTACATCGTCCTCTACGCTTCCGGTTTGCGGAACCATGTCTCTTTCGATGAAGGCAGCTTTTTCCAGAAGCCACTCAACGAGGTTCTTCTTACCGTGAGTATCTCAGTGTTGGTGTCGGTGGTGCTCGTCCGGACCATTGGTTTCGGCGAGCTGCAGTTCACCGATCCAAATTTCATTCCCGCCGTGGTTATCCTCGGGTTTCCGGCAGTGGTCGGCGGTGCGGCCGGGAGGTTAGTGGTATGACACCTAAGTTCAGCGCGAAAAAAACTGCCGAGTTAGTTTCATTCTTCTTGAGCTCGCTGATCATCCTGGGACTTTTTATCTACCTCGGGATGGACTACGTCAAAAATGAAGACTCGCCGTATTTGAAGATTGAGATCAAAGTGATGCGGGACCAGATTAGGCAAACGGGGGAGGGCCATGTGATCCCCGTTGTGATCCTAAATCGGGGAGACAAGACCCCGACGCGAGCGACCTTCAGAGTGACCTTCTCGCAGAACGGGGCCCAGGAAGAGGTAAGCAGTTTTTACGTCGAGTACTTACCTAAGAAAAAAAGCAAGACCGTCTACCTCTACCGCAAGAGCGATCCCAGCGGTGCGGGCATTGAAGTCACTCTTGAGAATTATCAGTTCTGATCGAATATTTCTTCACCTTCACCTTTACCTCAGCCGAGGGTCTGCATGACTTTACAGATGAGACAAACGGTCGTGATCCAGCCGATCAGAAAGAAAATAGTCCGCAGGTAGTTGAGCTTCATGGCGTAGACCACGTAGTGGGCCAGGCGGCTGAAGAAATAGATTTGGAGGCAGACGACGATCCGAGGTGCATCGGCTGCGTCCTTCATCAAAATGAGGTAGCTCAGCACCGCCGGGGCCAGGACCACCAAATTTTCAATAGCGTTAAGATGGGCGGCTCTGGCCCTTTGTGCCCAGTCGGACATGGCCGGCGCTGGCTGGTAATAGCGTAGGGCCCCGAGAATTCCTCTCTTATAAAATAGATTGAGGACATAGGGAACAAACATCAGGGCCGTTTGTAGTAGGATCAATGAGAGCCAGTACCATTCTTCTTTCATTTTTGCTCCAGGTAAGAGTTCCACTCGATCATCTGACTTCCGGACGAATCTGGAAAGGTCCAGCTCATCATTTTTTATTCTCCCAAGAGTCGAATTCCTCCAGGTAGGTGCCCAGGCAATGGTCAAGCCACCTGTCGAAGCCCAACCCATTGCTGCTCAGGTACCCCATGTGGCCCCCGTGCTTTTCTACGTGAAGGAGAGTGGTCGGTGAGTAGCTCGCTTCCCGGTAATCCTGGATGCTCACGAACGGATCGTCCTCCGCCGTGATGATCACGGTTGGGATATCGATCCTGGGGAGGAACTGCTTAGCCGAACAAGTGGCGTAGTAATCGTCGCGGTCTTTGAAGCCACCTAGCGGAGCGGTGTAGCGTTGGTCAAAATCCCGCAGGTCTTTGACCAGCGAATAATCACCGACGTCTTGCGGACGGTTCGTTCTCAGGTAGTTCTCGAGTTCTCGTGTGAACCTCCTGTCGTAGATTCTGTTCAGGCCTTGCTGGAGTTTGATGGAGGCCCGGTCAAGGTTGATCGGACCGTTCACGGCAATGGCGTAGTCTGGCTGCGCACTCGCGCGCACTTTGGCAGCGAGAAGCAAAAGCGCGTTGGCACTCAAGCTGAAGCCGATGGCGAGGTGCTTATGGCCCGGGAGCAACTTTCTTCCGAACTGGATCACCTGGGAGAGATCGTCGGCCCGTCCGGAGTGGTAGGTTTCGGAGGCCAGGCCCGCACCGGACCCGCAGCCCCGGTGATTATTGATGAAGACGTGGTGACCGAGTAACTGCGCCTTGATGGCCGTCCGGTGCATGTAGGAAGCTTGTGCCGTTCCACCCAGGCCATGGAAGAGGTAGACTGCTGTGCGCGAGCTTCCTTTGAGGTAGCTCGAGTGGATCCGTTCGGTTTCTGTTTCTAAGGTTACCGTTAGGTCGATTCCTGGTTGGGATAATTTCTGAGAGGGGAGGAGATGGCCCAGGAGAGTTTGCAGATGACCGGTCCTGGCCCAGTACGGGGGGGTGCATGGAGGGATGGTCGCTCTTGCTTGAGTGAGTGATTCCAGGAGTGACGGTTTCATGCCTCGAGTATAGAAGAAGTAGAGTGGAGTGGACACTCAAAAAAGAGGAAGTCTCTTACGCTCCGGCCTGACAGGACTCAGGACTCGGGTGAATGTGCCTTTCCTGCGGCAGCACCTCCGACGAATAGTAGAGATCGATCTGGACGATCCCTTCCTTCTCGACCTCAAGCTTGAGACACTGACTCTTGTCCGGACTGAGCTCGGAGCATTTTTTGAAAACGTATTCGACGTCGTTGATGCCCGGCTTGATTTGCATGTTGAACACCGTGGGACGGTAGTCGACCATGAATTTCCCTTCTTTTTTGAAAGCTCCCCGGTTGGAAGACTTGGTCCGGCGGTTATAGACCGAGTAGTTCCAGGCCTTCTTCCGATTCTCGTAGTCGATGGTGATGGACTGGGAGAGGCTGCTCACCGTCTCGAGCCGACGGGTGACAAGTGCTTGCTTACAGTCATAGCGCGAGGTCATCTGTTCCTGACGGTGAAACTTGACCGTCTCTTTCTGCGTCACCTCGAGGGGTCTCTCGAGGACCGGCTCGGATTCACTTACTCCCTGGTGGAGTTTAGCGGTGCCCGAGGTCTTGGCCCCGCAGGCGCTCACCAGTAAGGCGACGGTCATCAGGAAGAAGGTGTTCATAGAGTGCTCGCTTTGAAGTTTGAGCTGATTATCACCTAACTATTGAGCTAGATGCACGGGGATGAAAATTTTATCTAGAGTCTTTGGGGATGAGCTTACTTTTCACCAGCTGGGCACAAGACTCCAAAGGTTTACGGCTTCGAACCTTCATGGACACAATTTTCTTCCAGCCCATCCCGCAGCTGCTGATGCAGCAGCTCCTTGAGCAAAGGATCCCCACCGGACTCCAGTTCCGCGGCCAGTTCGGCCATGGTGTATCCGAGCTTGTAGGGCACGGAATGCTCCCTGAATGGATTGTCACTCTTACCTTCATGGTCATAGTCGATCTTGTGGAGCCATTCGTGGAGGATGTTGCCCGCGGTCCTGGCCGGAGAGTAGTCCTGATGGTGAAACCGGTTCATGTGGAAGAAACGGTCAGTGGGGGCGGTCCATCCGATGGTGGAATTTTCCTCTTGATACATATCCATAAAAAGGTCGATCACCCCGGTGGTTCCTCCACGAAAGTTTTCTTTCGCTTCAAGGATGTTCTGGAGCACACTCTCTTTGGTGTGCGAGGTCTGGCTGAAACCCTGATAGGTCTTCTTCTTCACGACGTAGCTCATGGTCAAGATTCTTTGCTGAAAGTCGTCCGAGTTCACCACCGCATCGAGCAGTTCCAGCGCTTTTTCGATCCGGGTTTCATCCTCGCTGCTGGCGTTGGTCAACTCCAGGACGTGAATGCTCAAGTCAGGGCCTGCGAAGCTCTGGCATGAGAAGAGGAAAGCGAGCGCGATCATCGTAGACTTCATAAGTTCTCCCATCGTGTTTGTGATGAGAGGATCGGAGTTCTGCGGTCAGAATATAGCTGTTGTTTCTTTAGGGTAGAAAATGCCTCAGATCTTTGATAATAAATCTTATCTAAGCTTAAGGATGGTTATGCTGTTAGAAGTGATCTTCGAGACTCTGCTCCTTCTGTGTGATCTCGGAAGTGCCACCGAGAAGAAGACCTCTTATAAAGAGAGGAACATCGCACACTGCGAGCGCTTCTCCCGGAAGCATGGGCTGGGGGGACTAGACCGGAAAGAAATATTTGAGATCATCAAGGCCCAGCAGCTTGAGCTAACAGCACTGCGGACCTCATGAACCTCACCATGACCGAAATCACCACCAGGCTCTCCGCCGAGTACCAGGAGTTCCAACGAGAAGTAACAAAGTTATCTACTTAGGCCCACAGAACCCTGGAGTATCTGACCAGGGCGCTTTCATCTCAACTTCCCTCACCAAACGTCGATAGGTTAAAAAACTACTACAAAGAGGTGACTATGAATTCAAACATTCAAAGTCTTATGCAAGAAGTTGATAAGTTATTCGATGCGAACTGGGAAGAGTTCTACCATGACGAGAAAGTCCGCTCGGTTTACCAGCAAATGAAACAGCTGGCCGACACCTACAGCGAGAGCAGCTTGCGGGGGCAAAAGGATTCAACCAACATGCTGGTCCGGCTGCAGGACCTGCGCAAAGAATTGGATGACGCCATCAGTGAAGCGAGCAAGCACACTCAGCAGCTCTCGGATCCTGAGAATCAAGAAAAAGGCATCGGAGCACTCCGAGCGCTTGCCATGGATGCCCATCAGGCCGCGCGGCTCACCAAGCTTGAGTCTTTGCAAAGTGAGATCAAGTCTCAGAAAGCCGCCACCCTTTCCAAGCTAAGTCTGCTGGCATCTCTACTGGTTGCTGTACTCGTCTCTGGCTTCCAGGGCTACATGTACTTCGAGGGCAAGGCAGAAACGGAAGAGTCGATCAAGGCCCATTTCAAACGTGCCAAGAATGAGATCTCCGCCGAGGTCCTGGAGAAAGTCAGCGCCATCGAGAACCCACAGGTGCAGACCATGAGCGACAAGACCCTTGAGCTCGAGGCCAAGATCACCAGCCTCGAGACCGAAGTCGAAAAGATCGCCGAACTCGAGACCCGCACTAGTCAGCTGCAGGCCGAGCTGGAGAAGAACGCAAGTCTTCGAGGTAAGATCTCTGAGCTGGAGCAGTCGCTCAAATCTAATAGATCAACTACCGGAGTGAAGTCAGCTAAGGCCAGCAAGCAGCCGAAGGCCAAGGCTGCTGCCAAGAAGGGTGGAGCGAAGCGATCCAACAAGCGCGGGTAGTCCCGTACTTTAGCTGCCTATGAAACCCAAACCTCTGGTCTTTGTCAGAAGTCCTTCTTCGAACCTCATCAACTGTGAGCTCACTCACCTCGACCGGCAACCGATGGACCTCCCGCGGTTGCTGAAGCAGCATCAGGAGTACGTCAAAATCTTGCAACTGCTCGGCTGCGAAGTAAGTTATCTGCCGGAGCTGGAGAATGCGGACGGGGTGTTCGTTGAAGACACGGCCTTGATCCTGGAGGAAATCGCAGTCCTCACTCGTCCGGGAGCTGCCTCCCGGCAATCAGAGGTGGAGAGTGTGGAGAGTGCACTTCGTCTTCACCGGGAAACCATCTTTCGCATCCATGCACCCGCGACGGTCGACGGCGGAGACCTGCTGTGCATCGGAAAGATTCTCTACGTCGGCCAGTCTTCTCGAACGAACCGGGAAGGGTACCGACAGCTCGCGGAGTACCTCACGCCATTTAACTACCGGGTCCAGGCCATTGCGGTGACGAAGTGTTTGCACTTGAAAACGGCGGTCAGTCACCTCGGGAGAAGCTGTGTCCTGCTAAACCCTGCGTGGGTAGATGCCGGACACTTCAGTGAATTTACCATCGTCGAAGTCGACCCCGGAGAGCCTGAAGCTGCGAATGTTTTAAAGATAGGGGACACCCTGGTGATCGCAGCTTCCGCTCCCCGGACCGCACTCAGACTGAGGCAAGCAGGTTTTGACGTGGTCGAAGCTGACATCACTGAAATCGCAAAGGCAGAGGCCGGGCTCACCTGCCTGAGTCTAGTTCTGGGTAACTAGATACAGCAGTGCCAATCCGAAGGCGATCACAAAAAGAGTATTGCGGATGAAGTAGCAGACCACACCCGACACGATCAGGATCAAAAACCTTTCTTTTCCTCCCAGCCACTCGACCTGCCCGCGGTGAAAAAAATTTACCGGGACGATCAGCGCGGGCAGGATCGCCGCCGGGATGTAGCTAAAGAGTTCCCTTACCTTTGGTGAGATGCTCAGTTTCCCGGAGAGGGCGATGAAGGATCCGCGGATACAGATGGTCCCGATCGCCAGCAGAGCGACGTTCAAGATGAAATACCGTTCACTAATCATATTTCGTTTTCCGGATGAGCAGCCAGGCCAGGGCTATGGAAAGGAGGGCCGTGAAGATGAGGCCCGTTTTTAAGGGAAACTCAAACAGCAGTAGCGACATCACAGAACTAAACAGAGCGACTGCTTTGTGGCGGGTGCTTTTGAGCGTTGGAATCACCAGTGCGACGAAGCTCAGTGGGACCGCATAATCGAGGGCCAACTCTGGCGGTGCAAAATTTCCAAAAACGTATCCCGCGATGACAGATCCTTGCCAGACCAGGGCCATGCAGGCCGCGGTCCCAAGATAAAACTGCGTGGCCTCCGAATTCGAGCTGATCCGGTGATCATTGGCCGACATGGCGGCGTAGCTCTGATCAGTGAGACTGTAGGCGCAAAGGAACTTCACCACAGGTGAGGCGGCTTTGAGGTATGGTGACATGGCCGCACTGTATAATAGAAACCGGAGGTTGATAATGAGACCTGTTGTCACTACCACCAAGAGACCAGCGTTCATCCGCATCAAGTCTACTGTGGCGAGCTGGGAGGCACCTGCGTAGACCACTGTGTTCATCAACAGGGATTGCCAAAAAGTCAGACCGGCATTCGCAAAGGCGGAGCCCATAACCGCGCCGAAAGCAATGATGCCTGAGATCAGAGGGAGGATGGACAGGAATCCTAGCTTGAAGTGCTTCATGTGCGAAAAGTATCATCTTTTACCTGAACACAGAACCCCTTAGTGTTTAGAACTTAGACAACCGGCCCGGAAACCAACAAAAAAAATTCATGCTTCTCTCCTAAACTCCGGGAAGACCGTGGGGAACCTTGGCGCCGGACTTGTATAGATGTGATCATTAACATCACAAGGGGATCTCATGAAAAATTTATTTCTTATTTCAATTCAGGTCAGCGTCCTTTGTTTGCTGGTGAGCTGCGGGAAGGATAAGGCAGAGAAAAAAGAGATGGATAAATTTTTCAACCAGTACCAGAACGGTGCCTGTGGCCTGGACGTCGTCTCGGACTACAATAGCATGGCCATTCCATGCAGGTATATTACCACCCGGGATGAGATCCCTCAGTGCAGGACCCTAGTGCAACAGATGATGTCTAAGTACCCAGGGATCAGCTGCGAGGCAGAGAAAGGCAGTGGCCTCTCTAAAGAGAAGTTCACCATCGATACGGCTCATCTCCAGGCCATCCTGACCCAACTAGATAAAATGTAAACAACTATCACCAGGTTCCAAAGGTCGTCGACTTTGGGCCTGGTGATTCTACTTCTCTAAATTATTAACGACTTCCTGTACTGCGAAAACCTTCGTTTCTCATGGTGCTATTCTGGCTCCAGCTCATTTCCTTGACTTACCCAGCGCTGCTCGCCTATTCAAAGATCATTCTTTTATAGGAGGAAAACGTGCTTAAAATAATTTTAATCGGTGTGATGAGTCTCTTCGCTCTCGGCGCTATGGCCAGTGAGAAGTATGAGGCGCTAACGGTTCCAGAAACGATCCGCATCACCAGTTCCGAACCTCGAAAGCTTGTGTGGAATTCTCTTACCAAGCGTGAGCAGAAGCTCGCGACTCATCTGCTGGCAGCCGCCAGCGCAGGAAAGTTCATCCTGCTTCATCAGAACCACCGCCACGGCCTACTCATTAAGAAGACTCTTGAAGCGTCTTTGAACCAGCAGAACATCTCCGCTACCAAAGCAACTCTCGGCAGTGGGTTCAACGAATACCTGAACTACGCCATAAAGTTTCAGGATCAGGTCGGACCCTACGCAACCGCCAACCGCAAATACTTACTACGCAAATCCACCCCCGGACAAATCAAGGCGCTATTTAAACTTCACGCTCCGAAAGCGAAGGAGGCATCGGTCGATGAGTCCGTCAAACTTCTCACGGACCCTGATTTTGAAACCCTTCAGCGGCCGGAAGACACTGACGGAACGGACCTGGAAAAGAGCGGCGGCAACATGTATCAACACGGGATCACCGGTGAAGAGGTCAAGGTCGCCTTGAGCAAAGGTCTGAAGTCTGACGTGAACTGCCGGATCGTCAGAGGTGGCCAGGCGGGACTCATGTGCGAAGTCCAGGCACTGAACAATCCGAAGCTCCACCCACAGGTGAGAAGTGCGATGTCAAAAGTGGTGCGTGAACTTTCCCGGGCGATCGCCTACGCGACCTCGCAGCACCAGTCTCGGCAGATCGCCTTCCTCATCAGCTACCTCTCCACTGGAAATGTTGAAGACTTCCGCCAGATGAACGTCGAGTGGGTGAAGGACGCAACGAACTCGAAGGTGGATTTCATGATGGGGTACGTGGAGTATTACTCTGATTACCTGACACAGATCGGATCCTGGGAGTCCTACGTTCAGATCGTAGACCCAAAGACCACCGGCCTTTCCAAGAGCCTCGCTACCCATGCTCAGCACTTCGAAGACCAGATGCCTTACGGAATCTACAAGAAGAAATTTCCTGAGGGCTACGCTCCACCGGCGATGATGGTTTACTATTTCCAAGAGATCGCCTCCTTCCGCTCCGGCGGTTATAACCTTCCCAACTACGACGATATCCGCCGAGACGTTGGTGCCAAGAACATCATCCGGCTTGACCTCCCAGGACGGGAGTTCGATCCAACAACACTCACTGACCGGCGCCAGGTGTATGAGACGTTTGCACCAGCGGACAGAGTCGAAGACATCATGACGTTCTGGACCAAGGGTCGGCAGACCCTGGTCCTGCTTCACGAGATCATCGGACATGGTTCTGGAACTTACAACACCAGTAAGTACGGACCGAAAGAAGATCCGACCACAGTGCTCGGGGCCCTCGGCTCTTCTCTGGAAGAGCAGCGAGCTGATCTCACGGCTTTGGTCTTCGCGGCAGATCCGATGATGGTTAAGGTAGGGATGTTCAAAGACCAGGCGGAAGCTCTCCACAGCAGAAACGCCATGTACGATGCCTACAACGCAAACTTCCTGAGAGACGTCTCTAAGCAAAAAAGTCTCGGAGCCGCTCATCACCGTGGCCACTGGCTGCTGATGAACATCTTGCTTGAACAAGGAGCGGTCTCGAAGGCTTCCCGGGATGGCACCCTGATGACGGAAGACAACCTCGTCTTAAAAGTGGTGGACTACGACAGGTACCTACAGGTCTGCACCGAGGTCCTACGGGACCTCCAGCACATCAAGGCCGAAAGAGAGGAGCAGACGCTTAAAGACATCTATCTGAAGTACGCTCCACTCGCCGCGATCAACGACTCCTGGCTGCAGGCGGTGATCAAGCGGGGAAGCAACCTGTCTATAAACGCCGGGACCTTCGAGCAGCCCTGGGACATCGTCAGCGGAGGAGTGCGGGTGTATGGGACCCTGAGCTCAGAAGGGATAGCCCCGTACTTTGAGAAGTAAGCAGAGAGATAAAATTCCTTAGACTACCAGGGCCTAGGGCCCGGTAGTCTTTTTACTCGCTAGTTTCGGGCGGCTTCGCAGTCCGAGGCATTTCCTGCTTGCCCAGGAACTCCTGCCTGGCATCCACCTTCGCAAACCACGTCTCCGTACCTGTCAGTTGAAACGTCACCGTACGGCACCTTCGAACACTTCACATCCCCGTACCGGTCTTTCTGGCAGGAACCAGGTCCGGTCAAGACGTCGTCGTACCTGTCTTTCATCGCAGATCCGCCAGCATCCTTAGAGCATACCACGTCCTGATACCTATCGAAGATACACTGTCCAGGACCGCAGACCACGTCTCCGTACCTATCTGCCATCGCACCGGTGTAAGGGGCCTTGGAGCACATGATGTCTCCGTACCTATTCTTGGCGCATTTTGCATGAGCGGTACTAAGGGTGACGAGAGTTACCAAGACTGCGAGGGTGAGGGAGCTCAGTGTTTTCATCATGGTTCCTTGGAAATAGGGGGTTAAGTATTTTTATCATAGAATAGTCGGGGGAGCCGGAATGTGAAAAAGTTATATTTACCCGTTCCAATCTTCCTGGAACACTTTGTTCCAAAAATAAATCCGGTCAATAAGTTTTTGCGTTATAACCTCTCAACGAACCAATAACATCCGGGGTGTACTTATGAAAACAAGTTTATTTTTATTCCTGTCGCTTTCCCTAACGAGTCTTCCGAGCTTTGCAACGTCCCTAAAGAAATATGAATGTATCATCGAAGATTCCTGCCCGAGGAATCACTACTGCTTGATCAATGGTTTCTTTGTGACCGTTGAAAATAATCAAGTGGTCCAGGTAGAAGACCGGCAGGCCGGACGCTTTGAGACTATTAGCTTCACTTTCAATAAGGATAACAATAACACACTTTCGATCGTCGGTACCTACGACCACGAAAGCTTTTTCGCTCAGCTTCGGTTGAAGTCCTCAGGGTTGAAGAATGGAATCTACCTCGATGTGAATGGCAACAGAGATAAGCTGTCATGTGAACTGGCGGATTAATTAAATATCAACACTGGAGAACATATGAAGAAGCTACTGGTACTCTTCACCCTCATGATTCTGAGCTCAACTTTCGCACTGGCCACGTCCAGCTACGACAAGTCATACGTGTGTGACAGCGTAGACCTCCATCCTGACCTCCAGGATAGTCGGGACACGGAGACGGGTTCTTTTAAGATCGAGATCATCTACCCGGAGGAAATCAATAAGGACGGCCGGGCAGATGTCATCTACACCTCTTCCAGGGGGGTACATACAGTGAGCCTCGAACGGGTAAAAGTTAAGAAGCATCGGATGGCCGGTATGACTTTTGCTAAAAAATATCAACCCACTGGACGAATCCAGGGAGCTAGCTGGAATGTCATCCAGACCGGCGACACCGCCATGCTGTTCATCTCGTCTACAGGGGAAAGGTACGATATTTTCAAATGTTCAATTGTTAATTAGAGCGTGGTGCGCTTTAAGCTGAAAAAGTGATTAAAATTTAGATTTATTTCGTTTGTGGCCTGTTCAGAATAAAAAAAAGCTCCTAGAATTTGTTTGCTACAACCAATTCAAAGGAGCTTTTCAATGTCGTTA
>DATLXA010000068.1:0-67098 GCA_035576105.1 Bacteriovoracaceae bacterium | reverse complement strand
TAACGACATTGAAAAGCTCCTTTGAATTGGTTGTAGCAAACAAATTCTAGGAGCTTTTTTTTATTCTGAACAGGCCACAAACGAAATAAATCTAAATTTTAATCACTTTTTCAGCTTAAAGCGCACCACGCTCTAATTAATGAGAAGGGGATGTGACACCAGCATTCTTTTTAATAACTTTTACCAAAAAAAAGACTCCAATCAAGGAAAAAGCTAAACTCAGAATTTGCCCCATGTTAATAGGTAATGAACCTGAAAGGCTGGATTGTTCTGCTTTTGTAAACTCAATGAAAAACCGAAACAGGCAACTCAAGATAATTGCAACTGCAAAGATAAAACCTCGAGGCCAAATCAAAAACTTTTTTTGCTCCATTCGGAAAAGTATAAAAGAAATAGTGAAATATCCAATGGCTTCATAAAGCTGTGCTGGGTGTCTCGGCACATTATCAACCCTTTCAAAAATAATTGCCCACGGAACTTTTGTTGGAAGTCCAACTATTTCAGAATTAAAAAAATTACCAACTCTAATCAGTCCTCCCACAAAAAGACATGGGCCAGAGGCGATATCCATAATCCATAGGAAGGAAAGTTCACGATTTTTCTTAAAGTACAGCCAAACTGAGATGAAGACTCCCAAATATCCACCATGACTAGCGAGTCCACCCTTCCAAATTTTTAAAATTTCTATTGGATTTTTAATATAAAGATCAAAATCGTAGAATATGCAATGACCTAGTCTAGCACCAACGAACATACCTATAATCATGTAATTAATTATTGAAGATGTTAATTCAGGGTTTTTCCCATACTTGATGAAGCGTTTCTTCGAATATTCGCCCATGAGCGTAAAACCCAGCACAAACATCAGGCCATAGTAGCGCACGACGATACCGCTAAACTCTATAAGTACAGGAGAACCATTCCATTTCATCATACGAAGATAATAACAAAGGTAATATCCAATCGACTAGGTCATAAACACTATCTTTCATGACGAGCGCTCATTCTAAATAAGAAACACTAGTTAAACTGCCCCGGGATCAGCCGGTCCACCATCAACTGGATACTCTCGTTCCCATTGAAGCGGTTCACACTCAAGGTAAACTGCACCAAGAGCCCCGACTTCTCCTGGAGCGCGAAGAGTTCTTCCGGAGTCGCCTCGTTCCACTTCCCCATGTAGTTAAAGCTGATCCCCTGGACGCTGACTTTTTTATTTCCGGCGCCGCTGCCGGTGAAGGTCCAGCGCACGTGCGCGTCTTTCATCACTTTGTAGGAATGGATGCGGGCGTTGCTCATGCGGAAGACGGGCTTCTCGTGTCCCGGGCCAAAGGGCTCGAGGCGCGCGAGGTCCTTCACCAGGTGAGCGCTGATCTCGTCGATGCCGAGCTCCACGTCGAAGCTTCTGGTCTTGGTCCGCAGGGGGGCCGGGACCAGCTTCAACAGGCCCACCATCCGTTGGCGGAAGGCGCTGAAGTTTTCTTTTCTCATCGACAGCCCGCAGGCCATCTTGTGGCCCCCGAACTTGATGAACAGGTCCTTGCACTCCTCGAGGAGATCGAAGATGTTGAGTTCGCCGACGCTGCGGCCGCTCGCCTTGATGACTCCGTCTTCCTCCGCGTTGGTAAAGACGATGGCCGGGACCTCGAAGGTCTCCACCAGCTTGGAGGCGACGATGCCGATCACACCTTCGTGCCAGTGCGGCCGGTAGAGGATGTTGATGAAGAGCTCATCGGAGTTCAGGGAACTGATGACGTCTTTCTTTGCCTCTTCGAACACCTCCCGTTGGATCTGGCGTCGCTCGAGGTTAGCGAGCTCGAGGTGCGGGTAGTGCTCGCGGGTTTCTTCGGGGGTGCCACTGATCAGCAGCTTGAAGGCCCGCTCGGGATGGTCGAGGCGGCCCTTGGAATTGATGTGCGGGCCCACGTGGAATGAGATTTTTTCGCTGGAGACGCAGTCGACCTTCAGCTCCTCGGGAGCGAAGAAGGCCTTGATGCCCGGGTAGCAGGAGGTGGGGATCTGCTTGAGCCCGTGGCGGGTGAGACGCAGGTTGAGCGGACTCATGCGGGCGAGGTCGGAGATGGTCCCGATCGCCACAAACTGAAGGAGCGGGTAGAGACTCGGGATCTCCTGGCCTCGCGCCGCCAGGTCTTTTTTGATCTGCAGGCCGAGAGCGAAGGCCACACCTACGCCTGCCAGGGTTCGCAGAACAGAGTCCTCGGGTTCATCCCGGCGGCAGGGGTTGATCACCGCAAACGCGCGCGGAATATGTGAGGCGGCGTCTCTGTGGTGGTCAGTGATGATCAGGTCGAGTTTTCCTTGGGCATAATCGGCGGTAGCGGTGTTTGAGATCCCGCAGTCCACCGAGATCAGGACCTTCACATTTTTTTCCAATGCGGCGTCGATGGAAGAGGGATGGATCCCGTAGCCTTCCACGAAGCGGCTGGGTTGAAAAACCTCTACGGTCACATTCAGGAACTTGAAGAACTGCCACAGCAGAGCGCAGGATGTTGTTCCGTCCACGTCGTAGTCCCCGTAGACGCCGATGGTTTCGCCGTTATCGATCGCCTGGATGATCCGTTGGGACGCCTTTGGCAGGTCGATCATAGCGGTTAAGTCCGGTAGGTCTTTGAGGTTCCATGAGAGCATGTCCTGCACATCTGCCGGAGAAAGACCCCGCTTTTTGAACAGACGGACCAGGACTGAATTGAGTTCAGTGAGTGACGCTTGAGACGTCGCAGTAGGGGTGGTTTGCATGACGTGAGGCTAACATTTAGGGAAAGCTTTCACCACAAAACAAAGAGGCCTTTGATTAAATCTGATTCGTCTAGTTCATCGCTATGTGAGAAGTGATTCTCCCACTTTAGGTCTTTATCGTGGTGGATTTTTTCAAAATAACGCAACGGAAGGAATGATTTGTTGCAATGCTGACACCGCTGCAATTCAGTACTGGACTCATTGACTTTTAAGCAGGCATGACAGGCACGGATTATAAGCTTTTCGTTTTTGATTTTTTTTAGTTCATTCATCTTCGCCCCGCAGGTATGGGTCTTTAATGACTAGCTTTTCGGGTGGGGCGGGAAAATCTTGAGAGACAAAAGGCCTGATTAACTTCATATGAGTGGGAAGTTAATCAGGCAGGTACTTCTTAGATATAAACCAGTGGTTGTGCCTCTGGCGCTTGAGAGAAGTTGAAACTTAGGTCGCCGAAGGTGCCCGGGACAAGCGGCATAGGAGTGAAGCGCGGGTCGAGCTGGTACTGAGGCGCCACGGGACCCCAAGGACTGTACGGTGGCTGCTGAGGAGCTGCCGGTGCTTGTGATATTGGCTGCGCTATGGGAGCGTACTGCTGCGGGGTCGCGAAGATGTTGGGTTGCCCGGGCTGGTAGCCCTGTGGAAAATACCCCATGGCCCCGGCGGCGAACGGCGGCTGGTACTGGTAAGGTGAGTTCATGTAGCCGAAGCTGCTGTAGAGTGGCTGCCGCTGCTGTTGCTGGTGCATGGAGATCATCATCTGGGAGAGGCCCATCATAGTCTGCATCACCTGTTGGTTTTGCTTCATGAGCTCTTCGACCTGAGTTGAGAGGACCTTATTTTTTTCGTCGGAGTCGCAGTGGACGGGTTTCTTTTCGTCTTCCTTGGTGGCGACGTCTGACTTCTTCGGCTCTTCTTTGGTGGCCTCGACTTTCACCGGTTCGTCTTTTTTAGGGTCCTCTTTCGTGACTTCAACTTTCACTGGTTCGTCTTTCTTGGGTTCCTCTTTAGTGACTTCAACTTTCACCTGTTCGTCTTTTTTGGGTTCCTCTTTCGTGATTTCAACTTTCACTGGTTCGTCTTTTTTCGCTTCTTCTTTCTTGGGTTCTTCTTTGGTCACCACCACTGGAGTGGCCGGTGCTTCTATTTTTGGATCTTCTTTCTTGGGCTCTTCAGTGACGGCGACGGCCGCTGCGGCCTTTTCTTTTTCAACCAGGATCACACCGAGCTCATTTTGGACCACAAGGTACTCGGCAATGCTCTTATCGAACGAGGCTTCCACCGACCCCTTGAGGAGTTGCTTTTCGCGGAAGATCTCCGTCATCGCCTGGAAGTCGGAGACTTCTTTCCGGAGAGCGTCCACACTTTTCTTGAGATCCTCCGCCTTGAGATCCTTCGACTCGGACTTGGCCTTCGAGATCTTCTGCTCGAGCTCGGACTTCATCTTCAGGAGTTCGTCTACGTCTTCGTAGCGGACGTCATCCTGGTCGATGGATGCGAAGCTTCGGTACTGGGCCGGTTGGTGCCCTATTAGAGACGACGGCGATAAGGATAAGATAGATAAGAGCGGGAATATCATCAGCGAGTGGGAATAACGTTTTGACATAGAGGCCCCCTTAAATCGGATTCGTTTTTCTCTTATCTATTCCAACAAACGTGCCAAATATGCCGAGCTGCGCATTTTAACCTCATGACCTTTACATAATGCTTACAATTCAGGGGGTTATTTTCTTGTCAGGGGCTTAGATGTGTTTTTAAATTAAATTTATAAATGGCTAAATACTTCACACTTATTCACAGAGTGTTCAAAGTTTAGTCACTTTTCCCATTGGAGCAACAGATATGCGTAAGCGGCGGAGTGCTACCAGGCATCCTAAGAAGATCAACTTCAACGTTGACCCGACACACTTCCTCAACCGGGACCTTTCCTGGTTGCACTTCAACCGCAGAGTCCTGCAGGAAGCCGCTGATAAAAGAAATCCCACCCTCGAGCGCCTGCGCTTCCTGATCATCTTCTCTTCCAACCTCGATGAGTTTGTGATGAAGCGCATCGGTTACATCAAGCACCTCATCACTTCGGGACTTGCCCATCGCTCGATCGACGGCATGACCTCGGAGGAGCAGATCGGCGCCATCCGCAAGCACATCAACGAAGACCTTGATAAGCAGCGGTCCATCTACATCGCGTTGGTGGCCGAGCTGGAACGTCATAACATCTTCATCTACGACTACGAAGACCTGGGAGCGGACGACCAGGATTACCTGAGTGGGTTTTTCAAACGGAAGATCTTTCCGGTGCTGACTCCCTTATCGGTGGACCCCGGGCATCCTTTTCCGTTCATCTCTAATCTTTCATACTCGCTGGGGATGATCCTCAAGAATCCTCAGAACGACACCGTGCTTTTCTCTCGGGTGAAGATCCCCGAGTTTATCCCGGGACTGATCCAGCTGCCCCGCTCGGAGGGAGAGAAGAAACACCGCTTCGTCACCACCGTCACACTGGTGCGTTCGAACCTCGCCATGCTCTACCCAGGGATGGTGATCGAGCAGACCGTGCCGTTCCGTGTTTCAAGGAACGCCGACGTCGATCACCGGGAAGACGAGGCCCAGGACTTACTGATCCTGGTGGAAGAGGGGATCAAGGAGCGACGCCTGGCCGAGTGCGTGCGGCTGGAGATCCACAAGTCCACAGATCCGAGCATGACCAGCTTCCTGAAAGATTCTCTCGAGATCCTGGACGAAGACATCTACGAGATGGATTTTCCTCTGGATTTCTCCATCCTGAAGATCATCGTGGACCTGGACCTGCCGGAACTCAAGTTCAAGCCGTGGTCTCCGGTGATCCCCAAGGCCTTCGCCGAGAGCAGCAATATCTTCACCCTGATCCGTCAGGGGGACTTCCTTCTTCACCATCCGTACGAGAGCTTCTCCGGCACCGTAGAGAAGTTCATCGCCTCGGCCGCGGAAGATCCTCACGTGCTCACCATCAAGATGACTCTCTACCGCACCGGAGACAATTCTCCTTTCATTAGAAATCTCATCCGGGCCGCTGAGAAGGGGAAGCAAGTGGTGTGCCTGGTTGAGCTCAAAGCACGCTTCGACGAACAGAGAAACATTCTGTGGGCACAGAAGCTCGAAGACGCGGGCGTGCACGTGGTCTACGGCATCCTCGGTCTCAAGACCCACACCAAGACCACTCTCATCATCCGCCAGGAGCACGACGGAGAAATCCTCAGCTACGCCCACATCGGAACCGGAAACTACCACTCCCAGACCTCCAACCTCTACACCGACCTGGGGCTCCTCACCTGCAATAAAAAGATCTGCGAAGAAGTCGCCGAGGTGTTCAACTATCTCACCGGGAGCTCGCTGAAGACCGACTACAACGAGATCCTGGTGGCACCGATCAATATGAAGTCGACCTTCATGGCCAAGATTCATCAGGAGATAAAGAACATCCAAGAGGGCAAGCCCGCGCGGATCATCGCGAAGATGAACTCGATGGAAGACGAGGTGATCTCCGAGGCCCTCTACATGGCGAGTGTCGCCGGAGTCAAGGTTACCCTCATCGTGCGTGGCTTCTGTTGCCTGAAACCCGGGATGAAGGACCTTTCAGAGAACATCGAAGTCATCTCGGTGATCGGCCGCTTCCTCGAGCACTCCCGGGTGTTCTACTTTGCGGACGGCACCGATACCGTCACCGACGGCATCTTCCTCATCGGCTCCGCGGATTGGATGCACCGGAACCTGCATAACCGGGTCGAGCTGATCACCCATATCCACGACCCTAGACTCAAAGAGAAGCTCTGGGAATTCATCCAGGTGATGATCAATGACAACCGGCAGGCGTGGTACCTACAGAGCGACGGCTCGTACATCCAACGGACTCCGGCGGACGGGGTGGTGGACGTCGGAACCCACGTCCAGCTGATGAACAGGACCATCCAAAAAGAAAAGGCTATCAATCCATGAAACTCATCTTCCTACGCCATGGGGTTGCCCACGGCCATTTCTCGGTTGACCAAGAAATGGATTTTGAACGAAGCCTCACCGACGACGGGGTCAAACGCCTCCATCAAACTCTTGTGCTGTTTAAGCTGTACCTCCCATCGATTGACGTGATCTTCACTTCACCTCTCGCCCGCGCAGTAGAGTCAGCTGAGATCTTCTGGGAATACTACAAGGACGCCAATCTCGAGATGATGAGCGACCTGGATATCCTGGATGACCCCCGGCACTTGGTAGAGTATATCTCCTTCCTCCCCAATGACGGTTGCTACGCTTTCGTAGGCCATGATCCTCACTTGACCAAGGTCATCGCCGCCCTGCTGGCGTTGCACCCCGAACATGATTTCATGAAGATCAAGAAAGGTGGGGTCTGCGTGCTCGAAGGTGGAATGTGGGAAGGCTTTAAGATGGAACTGCTCATTAGTCCGAAGTTTCTCCGATCCGTGACTTAAAGTTTGATGTTTTTAAATCCAGATGGATTGGGTAAAGCGGCGTTTGCACAATCTTAACCGGTATACTCCCTTTCCTCTGGTTACAGTTCCGGCACAATAGCTGCAGATTATCTACCTTAGTTTTTCCACCTCTCATGTAGGGCTGAACGTGATCTAGCTGGATTGCAAAATTTGAATTGCAGTTCTGGCACCTTCCGTTATCCCTCTTCCAAACCTCTGCTCTCATTGCGAGAGGAACATACCTGGAAGCTCCTTCCGATATTTTCGATTTTCGTAGTGGCGTGATCGGCATCCACACCTTCATGACTTCAGCACCCATCTTCATGAGGAGTGAGTCAAGATCCGGACAAATATGAGCTTTAAGACCTTTTATTTTATGAAGATAGTCTACAGTATCTCGTCTGAGCGTAACCTGAACCTTCTTAGGTGAATCTTCGCTCCTGAGCTCTCCAAGAATCATGTCGCCTTCTCGAATCGACTTTCCTTTGAGCAAACTGATGACATCTTTTTTCTTTTTAGGATCAGTGATGTTTTCATCACTAAAAAATGACTTCGCTTGATTGAGTTGACTTAAATTAATGAACCCTTTTTCGATGTCCGGGGCCAGCTCAGGAAGTTCTTTAAGAAGTCTACAGGCAGTCACTCGTCTAGATGCTTGTCCTTCTGAGTATTTTAAAACCTTAACCGCATATTCGAAGAGACTGCCGCACTTATGATCACAGTACAGCTTCCGACGGTCTACTTCACGCAAGTGCCAGAGGAGTTTGACTAGTATTTCTCTTTCTTGTCTTACAAGATTAGTTAAGTCATAGTGGATTGTTTTATCGGATAGTGAAGTGAGTTTCATGAGATCTATAATACGGAAAAGATACGGATATATCAAGAGGTTAGATGTAACTCAAAAAGAAATTCATTATTGAAATTTAATTTATTGTGGCTGAAGCTTAGAGTTAGTATTCGTTAAGTGGCTACAGATAATGAGACTATTCAAGAGATAAGGATATCTTTGGTTTTGTCGGCGAAGCTCTGCGTTTCATTATTCGATAAGTTCCTACAGTAAAAAATACTGTTTCAAGAGAAAAGGCCCTGTTCAGTTTTGTCGGCGAAGCTTCGCGTTTACAATTCGAGAAGTAATTTCTCTCAGAGAGTTAAATTCCCTGCAAATCTTTGCCGGAGAACAACCTTGTTGAAAAGGGGCAGAGTTTTGTCGCAAAGCACTGTCTCTGATTGAAATTTTTGATTCATTTTGTTCCTCCAAAGTAGAGGAAGTAGCCGTGTCTAAAATACGGGGGTCGGTCTCGTTTCATCGGCGAAGCTCTGCGTTTACTTTTTTATAAGGGACTTCAGTTAAAAATACTGTTCAAGAGATAAGGCCCTGTTCAGTTTCATCGGCGAAGCTCTGCGTTTACTATTCGACAAGTGACTTCAGCTAAAAATACTGTTTAAAAGATAAGGCCCTGTTCAGTTTCATCGGCGAAGCTGCGCGTTTACTTTTCGATAAGTCACTACAGCGAGAGATACTATTCAAAATTTTAAGGCTCGAATCAACACCTGCAATAAGTTGCTGAGAAGACCAGAATATTTTAAGTTTTACAAGACCAAGAACAAGAACCACCAAGCCCCCCATGCCGATCTCTCCCATAAACCTGATCCGACGGTCAAAAAAAATCCTCCTCCTGGGTTCCTCGGGGAGCGGAAAAACAGTCATGGCAACAACCCTCGCAAACATGCTTGGTCTGCCGGTCATCCACCTGGACCGGTACCGGTTTGATCCTGACTGGGTCTATAATAGTGAGCTGCGAAGCTCGATGCTAATCTTTTAGGATGAATCGCTTGGGAACGGTATCAAGCATGGACAGGATGATCCCTTCCTTCAGGCCCACTTTCGGGAGATTGATCCTGTTGACCTTCAGCTCGCTCATCAGCTTGCGTGCCAGCATGATCGCCGGCAGGATGACGTCGGCCCTGTTCTGGTCGAGCTCGAGCCGGCGGATGCGGTCGACGTAGGACATGCTTAAGATGGATTCTTCCATGTGCGCCACCTCGGCGTAGAGCGCTTCTTCACTGGAGGACTTCCCGAGAATTTTTTTCCGGATCTTCCCGATCCGTCGCAGGTTACCGCCGGTGCCGATGAAGAGGTCGGGTTTTTTCTTCTTAATGAAGCCGCGGATGAACTCCATCATTTTTTCCATCTGTCGGGCGATCTGCTTTTCCAGTTCGTCCTGGCTCTTGTACTTCAGAAGCCTCACCGTGCCGATGTTAAAGCTGTGGACGGCGAGGATCATCTCATTTTTCACGATGGTGAGCTCCGTGCTCCCGCCGCCGATGTCCATGAGGATGACGAGCTTCTTTTTGAGCGGGACCTGGCCGCGGACCGCCCCGAGGATGAGCCGAGCTTCTTCTCGGCCCTTGATGGTTTCGATCCGGATTCCGGTGGACTGGTAGATGCGCTCGATGAGCTCAGACCCGTTCTTCGAGTCCCGCATGGCAGAGGTCGCAAGTGCCTTGGTGTTTGAGACGTTGAACTCCGCGAAAGCGTGGAGCAGTTTGATGAAGGCCTCTTCGGTCAGTTCCATCTTCTCCTCAGAGATCATGCCGGTCTCGAAGACGTCCTCTCCCAGGCGCAGGGGCTCCCGGAAGTTCTTCACCACTTCGATCCCATTTTCGTTTTTGCGGACGATGATCGCCCGCAGAGCGTTCGAGCCCAGGTCTATCGCCGCTAGGGCCTCTTGGTTCCTGATCTTCTCAACAAATTCTGGCATGTGGCTCTCTAAAACTAAAAGGCCCTCCGGAGAGGGCCCTAAGAATTACTTGGACAATCTTTTCTGCAGGTTCTGGTTTATCGCCTCGAGGAACGCTTCCGTGGTGAGGTACTTCTCCGAGCTGACCTTCTCGCCGTGGATGCAGGCCGCGAGGTCCTTGGTCATCTTCCCTTCTTCCACCGTCTTGATGCAGACGTCTTCCAGAGACTCACAGAAATGGATGAGCTCTTTGTTGCCGTCGAGCTTCCCTCTGTGGAGCAGTCCCCGGGTCCAGGCGAAGATGGACGCGATCGGGTTAGTGGATGTTGGCTTGCCTTGTTGGTGCATACGGAAGTGCCGGGTGACGGTCCCGTGAGCGGCTTCCGCTTCCATGGTCTTCCCATCGGGAGTGAGCAGCACAGAAGTCATTAGCCCCAGAGACCCGAAGCCCTGCGCGACCGTGTCCGACTGCACGTCTCCGTCGTAGTTCTTGCAGGCCCAGACGAACCCACCGCTCCACTTCATGCAGGCCGCGACCATGTCGTCGATGAGCCGGTGCTCGTAGGAGATTCCTTTCGCCTCGAACTTCTTTTTATAATCTTTCTCATAGAT
Organism: Bacteriovoracaceae bacterium; assembly: GCA_035576105.1. Lineage (GTDB taxonomy): Bacteria > Bdellovibrionota > Bacteriovoracia > Bacteriovoracales > Bacteriovoracaceae > Peredibacter. The sequence goes on along the minus strand of DATLXA010000068.1, from coordinate 56,534 downwards.
CTCGTTGAAGATGTCTTTGAAGCGGCCGTCGTACTTCTTGAGGATGGTGTTTTTGGTGGAGAGGTAGAGGGGCCAGCCTTTCACCAGGGCCATGTTAAAGCAGGACGCCGCGAAGCCTCTGATCGACTCATCGGTGTTGTACATACATAGGGCGACACCGTTGCCTTTGAAGTTATACACTTCCCATTCCTGGGTTTTACCGGCTTCATCGGTGAAGCTCATCTTCAGAGTTCCCTTGCCGCTTATCACTGTATCGGTCGCTTTATACTGGTCACCGAAGGCGTGCCTGCCGATGACGATCGGCTTAGTCCAACCAGGGACCAGGCGAGGAATATTTTTCATCAGGATCGGTTCCCGGAAGACCGTCCCATCGAGAATGTTGCGAATGGTCCCATTGGGAGACTTCCACATCTGCTTGAGTTTAAATTCTTCCACCCGGCCCTCATCGGGGGTGATGGTGGCGCACTTGATGCCGACGTTGTATTTCTTGATGGCTTCGGCGGCTTCCACTGTTACCTTATCGTCGGTCTTATCCCGGTTCTCCATCCCGAGGTCATAGTACTTGATGTCCAGATCGAGGTAAGGATTGATCAGTTTTTCCTTTATGAAGGTCCAGATGATCCGGGTCATTTCATCGCCGTCGAGCTCGACGACAGGATTTTGCACTTTAATTTTTGGCATAGGTTCCCCGCTTTAGGACAGAAGTGTTTGAAGTTGTCCTATTGTGAGGAAAAAGGTTTAGATTGTCGAGTGCTTGGCAGGCCGTGGCACGGAATAAAAGTTAAAAGGCCTGAGACTCAAATCCTGAGGGATATTCCTGAAACATGATCGACTCTGGCTTCACCACGAACACATCGCAAGGAGCAAGTTTAATCATGTGGCTGGTGAAAGAGCTGTGGAAGAAACCTTCCAGGCCGTGCCTTTCCTTGGTTGTGACCACCACCAAAGTCGCTCCCAGTTCTTTGACGATTTCTATCATGCGGTCCTCGGGATTGAGGTCCATGGCGAGACGATGGGCGACTCCGCCCTGGTACTCTTGTGGGATGATCTTGCGGGCTTCGTCGTTCATGAACTGTTCCAGGGTCGGTCTCATTTCAAGAAAAGTTTTTTCATCCGGAGACTCCATCAAACCAAATTCTAATGGGGTGATATTTTTTTTAACAATATGGACAAACGTCACCTTGCTGACATGTGAGAAGTCAAAGGTTCTTCCCCATTGGTACAATGGTTGGAGTAAGGATTCATCAATATCAATGGCCACAACGATGTTTTGAAGTCGCATACGACCCTCCTTGTTATATACAGTATTATCCCACCTGGAATGGTGAAGGTACAAGCCAATAGCTGGGGCAATCCTCCTCGTGACCATAAATTTTCTTAAACTCAACCATAAGTTATTACGTCAACTTATTGAGTTATCCTTGGCCCATTCTTTGCTAATAAAGACAATGCTCAACGGGCAGGAGGTTTTCGTGACAGGCCGAAAGAAATTGACGACTGAAGTAAGGATCCAAGACATAAGTGTCATAGACCTCATTCTCATAGACCACCGCTTTATCAAGGAATGCATTGAAGTCCTCACTGATGATGACGCAGACAAGCGAAAGAAATGGCTGCTCGCAAGATCATTCCTCGACGCTGTACACGCCCACGCACAGGCGGAGAAAAAGGCCATCTACGCCCCTTTAGAATCTAACGAAGAGCTTCACTTCAATATTCTTGAAGCCGGGATCGAACACGGAATCGTGGAGCAGAAAGTAAAAAGTCTTAAGACAAAAATTTCCAAGGCCCGTTCCCTCAAAGACGACATCGAAGCTGAACTTAAAGTTCTCTCTGAACTGGTCAAGCACCACATCATGGAAGAAGAAAGTGAAATGCTCCCGAAAATATTAAAAGAAGTGGACGCAGAAACCCTTTCCACCATGGGAAAGAACTTCATGAAGCTTCGAAAATTCACTGCCAAGGACATTCAGAATTACCCCGAGCTGCATGACGAACTCATCCAGTGGAAGGATTCCATTCAAAAAGTCTCCAGTGAGTTTTTAACCAAGATGGATAAATTTGTGGAGAACATGCAGCACTAAAGGTGCTACTTGAATCTACCTAGCAAGGAGTGAGTTATGGCCACCGTAATGAATCCGCACCACGTGCATCACGTGACGTCTCCCCGGACGACTACCCAAACAATTTGTCTGGCGATGGGGGTCTTAAGCTTACTAGTTGGAGTCGTGGGGATCTTCTCTTCGGACTTCATGGGGATGCACCTGAGCATGACCCATAACATTTTAAATATCGGCACTGGTGCCCTGGCCCTGTGGGCTGCCTACGCTCAAGACCACCACCGTGCCTATAACACCTGCATGGCCTTCGGAGCTCTCTTCGGTCTGGTCGGCGTCGCCGGTTTCATCATTGGTCAACCCGGGTACCCGAGTGTCGGCAACCTCGCCCCTGATACTAATCTGCTGCGGATCATCCCCAACGTTCTCGAGTACGGAACCATTGAGCACCTGATGAACCTCATCCGCGGTGGGATTTTCTTGATCGGTGCCATGGCCTACAAGAGCCACTATGACCGGGGAACGAGGGGAGTGGTGGACGTGCAACGAAGGGCCGATCGAACCGGCACGGCCGGTAGGTCCAAGGATCCTGCCAACTCAGAAACAAATCTCTCCCGCGCCCCGCTAGGGACGTCCGACGTTAATCGCAGCAGTGATACTCACAGACGAACTGATTTCGAGAGTAGAATATGAGCATTAAAGACAGACTCGATTCCGTGTGGGAGGGGACACCCCTTCCGCACTTCGAAACGATAAAAAATAATCAAAAAACTGAAGTCTGTGTGATCGGCGGTGGGATCAGTGGGATCTCCGTTGCCTACAAGCTGGCCAAGCGGGGCCACAAGGTCACCGTGGTGGAAGCTTTCTCCATTGGCTCCGGCCAGACGGGAAGAACCACAGCGCACCTCACCTGCCAGCTCGAAGAGCAGTTCCAGCAGCTGCTCAAGCTTCACGATGAACCGACGGTCCGGACTTTCTTGGACGCCCACCGGTCCGCCATCGATCTGATCGAAGAGAACATCAAAGAAGAAAACATCGACTGCGATTTTAAACGCCTGAACGGTTACCTTTTCAGGGGTAAGAACTTTAGCGAATCGAAGATGAAGAAAGAACAGGACGCTGGAAAGAAGAGCGGCATCGAGCTGGACTACTTGGAAAAGACTCCACTCCTGAACTCGGACATTTCTTGCCTGCGGTTCCCTCGCCAGGGACAGTTTGACCCGATGAAGTACATGGCGGGGTTAATCAAGGCCATGAGCAAGCTCGGCGTGAACTTCTACGAAAACACTCACGTCTCCCACATCGAGACCAAGGATCCGGAGAACGCCGTCATCTCCACCGACTCGGGCTACCAGATCGAGGCCCGCTTCCTAGTGGTGGCAACCGATAGCCCGATCAATAACCGGTTCTACATCCACACCAAACAGTTCGCCTACCGAACCTACGCCATGGCCTTTCAGGTCGAAGGTGAGGTCGAGGAAGAATGCCTGCTGTGGGACACGGAAGACCCGTACCATTACATCCGTTTCGTCGGTGACACACTGGTGGTAGGTTGCGAGGATCACCGCACCGGTCAGGACCCGCAAACAGATTCGTTCAAGAATCTGGAAGACTGGTCACGGCAAAACTTTTCTTTCATCGGCGAAGTCACCTCGAAATGGTCTGGCCAGGTATTCGAGACCACCGATCAGATCGGGTACATCGGCAAGAACCCGGGAACTGAGAAGAATGTTTATATAACTACCGGCCAGTCGGGCATCGGCATGACCAGTGCCACCATCGCTGCGGAAATCATTCCGTCGTTGATCGAAACTGGCACCCATCCTTGGGCGCAGGTCTTTGATCCCTCTAGACCACCGGTCCGAGGCATCACGGAATACGTCAAAGAAAACATCAACGTCGCATTCCAGTACAAGGACCTCGTCACCGGTTCGGAAGTCGAGAACATCAGAGACATCCCTGAGGACTCGGGGAGTGTGATCCGCGAAGGACTCACCAAGAGCTGCGTCTATCACCTGAGCGGCGACGAGTTCGAGAAAAAATCCGCCTTCTGCACTCACCTCGGTGGAGTGGTCCACTGGAACGACGTCGAAAAAACCTGGGATTGCCCAGCCCACGGGAGCAGGTTCAACACTCATGGCAAGGTCATCGAAGGCCCGGCCATCGATGGACTATCGGAGCGCTAAATGGAAGCCACTAAACAGTTAAACAGTGATGAACAACTCCAGGCCTTGAAGAAGACTCTCCTTCAGAAGTTCATCTTCGTCCGGCAGTCGACGGAGGATCTCTGTGCGCCACTGGAGCCTGAAGACTATGTGGTTTCTGCCACTGATGACACCAGTCCTCCTAAGTGGCACCTGGCCCACTCCACCTGGTTCTTTGAAAATTTCGTCCTGAAGTTCATTCATAAGGACTATGAACCCTACAAAGAAGAGTACAATTTTCTTTTTAATTCTTACTACAAGAGACTCGGCCACTTTCTGCCCAAGGGCAAAAGGGGAGTGCTCTCTCGGCCAGCGCTCCCGGACATTATGAAGTACCGGCACGCCATCACCGACGCTGTGATCGACGAAGTTGCGGCACTCCCGCCAGCGGAGTTCTTGAAAATTAGAGAGACTTTCGAACTGGGGATCAACCACGAAGAGCAGCACCAGGAACTCCTGCTGATGGACATCAAGAGAAACTTTTTTGAGAATCCACTGAGACCCAAGTACCACGAAGAGGAACACAGCCTCCACGCTCCAAGTGCGCACGTCAAGTGGCACAACATCCCTTCGGGCCTGATTAAAGTGGGTGTCTCTAAGAATTCACCGGACTTTGCTTTCGACAATGAAAAAGACTCCCATTCGCAGTGGGTGGAGAGCTACATGCTCTCGTCCCACCTGGTGACCAACGACGAGTTCCTCGCCTTCATCGAAGAAGGCGGCTACGACAATCCTCTGCTGTGGCTCTCCGACGGTTGGGAGATGAAAGAAAAAGAGAAATGGGAACACCCGTTGTACTGGGAGAAAGAGGGCAAGAGCTGGTACACCATGACTCTGGCGGGGATGCTGCCGCTGGACCTAGGCGCCCCGGTGGTCCACGTGAGTTTCTACGAAGCGATGGCCTTCGCTAAGTGGAAAGGCTGCCGGCTGCCGACGGAGTACGAGTGGGAAGCCGCGGCTGGCCTCGAACCGACTACCGATGCTTTCCTGGAGAACGGCATATTCGAACCTGGAGCTGCTACGGAGGATCACGAGATGTTCTCGCAGATCCATGGAGCTGTCTGGGAGTGGACCCAGAGTGCGTACCTCCCTTACCCTCGCTACGAAAAATTTCATCATGGGTTATCTGAGTACAACGAAAAATTTATGTGTAACCAGTTCGTCCTTCGCGGCGGCAGCTGTGTCACTCCGCGCGCCCATTACCGTTTAACTTATAGAAACTTTTATTACCCGGGGATGCGGTGGCAGTACGCCGGCATACGCCTCGCCAAGGATTTAGCATGATGGAGAATTCCGAAGTTCGTCTCTATGATTTCGAACCTAACGTTAATAGTCTTCTTAAAGAAGTGTTGGTGGGTCTCTCAAAAACACAGAAGGCGATTCCGCCCAAGCTCCTCTATGACCGAAGGGGTTCGGAGATCTTCGAAGACATCTGTAAGCTGCCAGAGTACTACCCCACCCGCACTGAGACCGAGATCCTTAAGACCTATGCTCATGAGATGGCAGAGTTGATTGGCCCAGATGCGCTGATCATTGAACCGGGCAGCGGCAGCGGTGAGAAAGTTCGTCACCTCCTGCGAGAGCTCACGTCTCCCAAAGGCTACGTCCCGATTGAAATTTCTAAAGACATCCTTCTTCGCATGGCCGAAGAACTCCACGCGGAGTTCGAACATCTAACCGTGCTGCCGGTCTGCGCCGACTTTACACAGGAGATCGAACTTCCGCTTACCGTCGACGCTCAGGTCGGGAAGAAAGTTGTCTTCTTCCCTGGGTCGACCATCGGGAACCTCGATCCTTCGGAGGCCCTGGCCTTCATGAAGAAAACTGGAAAACTCATCGGCTCCGGTGGCGGAGTCTTGATCGGCGTGGACCTTAAGAAAGACGCTGAAACTTTCAAGCTCGCCTACGATGACCCTCAGGGTGTGACGGCACAGTTTAACCTCAATCTCCTCGAGCGGTTGAACCGGGAAGCCTCGGCAGCGTTCAACCTGCAGAACTTCGAGCACACTGCTTTCTACAACGAAGAGCTCGGTCGGGTAGAGATGCACTTGGTGAGCAGTGTCCCTCAGCTGGTACGGGTTAATCAAACCGTCTTCCGGTTCATGGAAGGTGAGACCATCCACACCGAGAGTTCCTACAAGTACACCATCGAAGAATTTTGTGAGCTTGCGGCCAAGGCCCGCTTCAAGATCAAAAACTGCTGGCAGGACGAGAAGAAATTGTTCTGCGTCTACTACTTCGAAAAAGAATAAGAGGCGCCCGGAATGTTTAACAGTTTTCGGTTACCTTTCTCAGGCTTCAAGAAACGCCGGCCCCAGAAGTACAAGGTACTGCTGCAGCAAGGGCCGGTGGAAATCCGCATGTACCCCAAGACTCTAAAGGCGAAGCTCTCAGTGACCGGTAACCTGGAAGAGGCCTTCACCACCGGTTTCAAAACCCTCAAAGAATACCTAAACGGGAATAACTTCAAGGTCAAGAAAATGCCCATCACCGGGCCGGTGCTTCAGATCCCCCGCGCCGATGGCTGGGAGCTGGATATCTTCCTACCGGCCAACATGGACCCCTCCAGCGCACCCAAGCCCATCAACCGATTCATCAAATTCGAGGCCATCCCTCAGAGGAAGGTGGCGGTGATGAGCCACTACGGCACTCTTTCTCAGAAGCAGTTCGAGAAGATCAGCGGTGAACTCCAGGAGTGGCTCCACGCTCACAACTTCATGACCGGATCCGTGGCCCGGGTGGCGAGGTTCACCAAGCTTTTAAATCTACCCATATTCTTTAAGCAAGAAATTCAAATAGACGTCAATTGAAGGAGCTCCATGAAATCATTTAAACAGGGGCCAAGACCCCTCTACCGCAAGAAGAGATTCATCATCCCCGTGTCCCTGTTCGCGCTGCTGCTGGTGGCACGGATGATCGCCGAACCCATCATCCTCAAGAACGCCAACAAGTTCCTGGCGACCTTCTCACCTGAGATGTCTTTCCACATCGACGACCTGGACTTCCGGTTCATCCGGGGCGCCTACGGTTTCACCGGCATCACCGGTAAGCTCAAAGAGAACGGAAAAGAGTTCATGAACCTCAAAGACCTGGACGTCTCCATGGCCTGGAGAGAGATCTTCAAGGGCCGCATCGTCGCGGACGTGGTGGTGGCGGACCTGGATTTTTCTTACTCCCAGGGCCTCAAGGCCGCTGCGGATAAGATGACTAACAAGGGTGACCAGAAGCAAGCCAAGGAGAAGCTCATCCCTTTCAAAGTCGAGCGAGTCGACATCAAAGATTCGAAGGTTACCCTCAACGACTACCGGGGCCTCAAAGAAGGCGAGAAGTTCAAGATCACCGACATCACCGGGACCATGACTAACCTCACTCCCAACGAGAAGTTTCCGCTCTCATTTTTTAACGTCCATGCATCGGTGATGGGCTCGTCGAACGTCAAGTCCACCGGTAACCTCAACATCCTCGCCAAGCCGCCGAAGTGGGACGTCGACGGGGAACTCCTCAACTTTGACCTGACCAGCGCCAACCAGTTCCTCAAAAACAAGGTTCCGCTGACCTTCACCAAGGGAAAGCTTGACGTGTACGCGGAAGCCAAGTCCGAGAAAGGGAAGGTAGAGGGTTACATCAAACCCTTCATGAAGAACCTGGACATCATGAAGAGCGAAGAGAGTTTCAAAGGAATCAAACACTGGGGGATCGAAGTCCTCACCGCTCTTGGGAACCTGGTGCTGCGGGCGTCGGACACCAAGAGTGTGGCCACCAAGATTCCGTTCTCCTATGACGGAGAATTGAAAGTCGATAGCGGCGAAGCCCTCTCCAAGGCCATCCAACACGGCTTCGAGCAGAAACTCAGTCCGGGGATCGAGAACCGCTACGAACTAGAATAAAATTAACATATCTAAGGAGCTCTCATGAAATTCCAAATCTTCATGTTCGTATCAGTTGCCGTACTTTCTTCCTGTGCCTCGAAACCGGCCAAGGACCCCGGCGCCACCGCCGCCGGAACCACCGCAGGAACGGCCACGCAGAGCGAGGCCACCAGTATGGAAAGTAAAATCCTCGCTAGCCAGGAAGAGAGCAACCTGGTGACCGAGATCTCTTTCTCCAAAGGTGTGGCCAGCATCTCCGGTGCTGCGAAGAAAGAATTGTCCGCACTCTTCACCAAGGCGAAGTCCCGTGGGACCGTGGATGACATCAAAGTGATCACCTGGGGCGACCGGGAGTACCCTTCTAAGATGGATAAAGAGCTTAGTGAAGTTCAGGTCAACCTGGTGGAGAAACGCAACGACGCCATCAAGGCTTACTTCGAGGGCATCGATAAGGACGCCGACGTCGAGGTCTTCAGCATGGCGATGAGACCCGGGATGATCAATAAACTGATGTCGGGTGATGATGCGAAGATTAAAAAATCTTTGGAAGCTTCCGGGATTCCGAACACCGATTCAAAAGGTAAGACGGCTTCCAAGGCATCCAAGTCGATTGTAATCTTCACACTTGAACAGTAATTAATTCACAGGGCCCGCGGCTGGTGGGCCCTGTTCAAAAAATGAATATAAAAAACTGCCGATTCCTCAAACCCTTCAAGATCAACGGCATCGTGCTCTACCCGTTCGTGCTCTACGCGGACAAAGACCCGTGCCTGGAAGTCATGACCCACGAACAGGTCCACCTGGATCAGATCAGGAAAGACGGAGTCTACGGATTCTATAAGCGGTACTTGAAAGAATATTTCGCAGGGAGGAAGCTAGGCCTCTCACATGACGAGGCCTACCGGAACATCTCCTACGAACAAGAAGCCTATGGAAAAACTAAACCGAGCTAGAGACTCTGCAGGTACTGGAGGGTCTTCGGAACTTTGCGCAGGTCAAGTTTCGCAGACACGATCAGGTTAACCAGGGCGGCGTGCCGGATCTTCCCATCTTTGAGTTTTTCACAGCCCACTCCTTCCAGCGGATCGGTGAGGTTATAGACCGAGAGGTGCTGCGGCCACAGGTTTTTCTCTTCATTGCTTCCTCCGGCGCACAGTGGGATGAAGTGATCAATCTTATAATCGGCCCGGTGACTAGGGTTTAAACCGTAACCCAAGTTCCTGTAGTCTTCAAAAATTTGAGCTTTGACCTGGGTAGACACGTCGCGTAGGCAGTAGGGGATTCTTTCTTGGTAACGGTAGGAATCAGGGTTTCCACACAGTGAGCCGGGGGTGGTGGAAAGATTGGGCCCAGTTGGGAATTCCGCCACTCGTCCATAAGCATTTTGTAGCACAAGAAATAAAAACAGGGACATTAACTTCATGAAAGCATCCTTAGTTTTGTGTCTGTAGAAAAATACTTTTAACCCGTTAACACTGTCAACTTTTACTTATGTTTTATATTAGTTTTCCTAATGGAAACTCCTTGCAAAGGAAAATCCCAAACCTTTGGATTCTATCATAGGATGCAGCATGAAAACGCTGTCACTTTCTGACTTCTCTTCCTGCAGTTTATACAAAGAAAGTCCGTAGGCCGTCCCGATGGTCGCACCAGCGAGAACGTCATGGGTAAAATGGCGGTTATCGTTGAGCCGGCCGTAGGCGATGAAACTGGCCAGCAGGTAAGAAGGAACTCCCCAGGTCCAGCCATGGACGGCACCGATCACGGAGGCGAAGGCGAAAGCTGAAGTGGCGTGCCCGGATGGAAAAGAATCGTTCTCACCTCCCGCTGGCCGGTACTGGCGGATGGTGTATTTAAGCACACTGGTGGTGAGTGCCGCGTACCCCGTCGCCTTCACCATCAGCAGGGCACGTTTTTTATAGAATCTGTTGGCGGTCCGTTGGTTCTGGACATACCACCATCCGGTGTAGAGGAGGTTCGGGACGGCGTACCCGATGACCGCTCCGGTCCCGGAGGTATCCGCGAGAGGTTTATCCCGGTTCGCCTGAAGCTGGACGTGGTCTCCGTGCGCTCGCTTGATGAAAAAAAATGTTAACGTGAGTGCGCTGCCGACCCCGAGCACCTGCCGGCCCGGGGCCTGACTCACGGGAGAAGACCAGTCCCGTAACACCGGTTGAAGGTACCCCTCCTCACCCGCCAGAGAGCTCACGCAGAAAAAGAGGATTCCGATTAAAAAGGTCATTGCTCATTATTATTAAGCTTTTTTGGAAGAAAGCAAAACGAATTGAGGAGATTAATCAGCCATTCTTTACTCAACCTGGAGTTGAGACCTCACCTGAACTCTTCTATGCTTACTTATAATTTATCGAGGAGTTTTTATGACAGATGTTAAGGCCTACGCGGCCTTCGATCCAAAAAAACCACTAGGGCCATTTAAGATCTCGCGCAGAGACACCAACTCAAAAGACGTGAGCATCGAGATCAAATATTGTGGCGTCTGCCACTCCGACATCCACCAGGCCAGAGACGAGTGGGGAGGGGCCATCTTTCCCATGGTGCCCGGGCACGAGATCGTGGGACTGGTCAGTTCGGTGGGAAGCAAGGTCACCAAGTTCAAGAAAGGCGACAAGGTCGGAGTGGGCTGCCTGGTCAACTCCTGCCGGGACTGCTCCGCCTGCCGTGAGGGACTCGAGCAGTTCTGTGAGAAGGGCATGGTGGGAACCTACAACTCCAGAGACAAGGACGGAACGGTCACCTACGGCGGCTACTCCACTCAGATCACGGTCAACGAAGACTTCGTTCTGCGGATTCCGCAGTCGATGCCGCTGGACGGGGCGGCCCCGTTACTGTGCGCCGGGATCACCACCTACTCACCGCTCAAGCACTGGGGGGCGGGCCCTGGGAAAAAAGTTGCCATCGTTGGGCTCGGGGGCCTTGGCCACATGGGAGTCAAGATCGCTCATGCTCTGGGAGCGCACGTGACGGTGCTGAGCCATTCCAGCAAGAAGCAGGAAGACGCCAAGAGGCTGGGAGCGGACGAGTTCTACTCCACCGCGGACGAAGCCGTGTTTACCACTCTCGGCAATACCTTCGACCTTATCATCAACACCGTCTCGGTCAAACTGGACCTGAATAAGTACTTGGGACTGCTTAAGCGGGATTCGCACATGGTGCTGCTGGGTGTGCCGGAGAGTCCTCCTGAGCTGAGTGCCGGAAGCCTCATCCATAACCGCCGTTCCCTGGCGGGATCGCTGATCGGAGGCCTGCCGGAGACCCAGGAGATGCTGGACTTCTGCGGCAACCACGGCATCACTTCCGACATCGAGACCATCCGCATGGATCAGATCAACGAAGCCTTTGATCGCATGATCAAAGGAGACGTGCGCTACCGGTTCGTGATCGACGCAAAAACAATCTAAGGAAATCCTATGAGTGTGAGCACACCGATGCCGTCGATTTTCGTGAGCCAGGGCCTCCCACCCATGGCCCTCTATGATAATCCGTATAACTCTTCACTGGCAGACTTCGGAAGGTCCCTGCCGGAAGGAATCAAAGGCATCGTCTGTGTTTCCTCGCACTGGATCTCTCCCGGTCCCATCCTCATCACCAATCACAACGAAGGCAGTGTCCAGCATAATTTCTACGGGTACCAAAAAGAGATCTACGACCTCGACTACCGGCCCCCGGGATCAGAAGACCTGGTCCAGAAAATCGCCCGGCTGCTGGAAGAGGAAAACTATGAGGTCGGCTTCAGCAATCAGTACGGCTTCGACCACGGAGTGTGGATGCCTCTGCGGTTGATCCGGCCGCACGCCGACGTTCCGGTGATCCAGATTTCCCTTCCTTTGTTCGAGGATCCGCGGCTGGTGCTGAAGCTCGGCAAGACACTTTCTGCTTTGAGAGACGATGGGGTGATGCTGATGGCAAGTGGAGCGGCGGCGCTAAATCCTTCCAAGATCGTCTGGCACGCCCAGAGCGGGGAGGTGAATCCCAAGATCAAGGCCTTCGACTCTTGGCTGTGGTCCAACCTGATGGAGGCCAACATCGAAAACATCCTGAACTATAAAACGACCGCGCCCTACAGTGACTTCGCTCACCCCAGCAGCGCAAACCTGCTGCCGATATTTTTCACCATCGGTTCGTCCCAGAGTGGAGACAGGCCCCAGGCCATCTACAAAGGCTTTAAGTACGGTTCACTTTCACTGCTCACCTTCTGCATGATGAAAAATAAGCTCGAAATCAACATCCTCTCCTAGCGGTAGCGTTACGCCAGTGCTGCCGTGTTATGTGTGGCACATAACCTTTGTTCTTCGCGGCTTGGCTGCGACCCCTGTTTTGCCGTCTAATTGAACCCAGGTTGTACAATGAAACCAAGGAATTTTTATGAAACAAACTTTTTTAGTCGTCTCCGCCGTGGCCCTCCTCAGCTCGGCCGTCGCAACCAGCGCATCCAGTCCCAATAAAGAAATGAAAAATGTCCTGGAAACTTTAAATGAAAAAGGCGGAAAACCCATCGAGAAGCTCAGTCCGCAGGAGGCGCGGCTCCAGCCAACCCCAGCGGACGCTGTCAAGCAAGTGATGAGTGAGAAGAAAGCCGATGACAAAGTAGCATCTCCCAAGAACACCCTGGCGGAGATCAAGGAAATAAAAGTCGACGGGGCGGCCGGGAAGCTCGACGCCCGCGTCTACCTGCCGAAGGGATCAGCTCAGCTTCCAGTGGTGCTCTACTTCCACGGCGGCGGCTGGGTGATCGCCGACAACGATGTCTACGACGCCACCCCCAGGTCGCTGGCCAATAAAACAAATGCAATCTTCGTCGCCGTCGAATACCGCAAAGGGCCCGAGCATAAGTTTCCGGCCGCTCACGACGACGCCTTCGCCGCCTACAAGTGGCTACTGAGGAACGCCGCCGCCATCGGTGGAGATCCCAAGCGCATCGCCGTCGCCGGTGAGAGTGCAGGAGCGAACCTGGCGCTCAACGTGGCCGTGATGGCGCGGGACCAGAAGCTTCAACTCCCGAGCCATGAGCTGATTATCTACCCGGTGGCAGGAGTGAACATGAACACCGAGTCCTACAAGCAGAATGAAAATGCCAAGCCGCTGAACAAAAAGATGATGGGTTGGTTCATGGACAAGTACCTCCGCTCCGCAGAGGATAAGAATGATCCGCGGATCAACTTACTCAAAGCCAACTTGCGGGGACTGGCCCCGGCCACGGTCATCACCGCACAGATCGATCCCTTGCGAACCGAGGGCCGGGAACTGGCATTACGGATGAAGACCCAGGGTGTGGACGTGACCTACACCAACTACGAAGGTGTGACCCATGAGTTCTTCGGCATGGCGCCTGTGCTCAAAGAAGCGCGGCAGGCCCAGGAAGAAGCTTCCGATGAGTTGAAAGAATCTTTCGAGCTTTAATGATATTGATTATTTTAGATAGAGCCTGGTAAAAAATCCTTTGCACGGGGCACTGAGGTGCTCCAGCTTCTGCTCGAGGCAAACTGGGAAGTTCTTCTGGTCTTCTCCCGGGTGCTTGCACCCGAGGACTTCGATTTCCGTGAAGCAGCTCCGGGAGAGACTGAGTTCTTTCGCCGTGGGCGCCGATCCCTGGCCCGTCTTGTGTTCCATGTCCGCGAGTGCCACGATGCTGATCATCACCACACAAACCGCGAGTAACGTTTTTCTCATCTCTGTGTATCCTTCTTATAAAAAGTTTTTACCAATATCTCCGATCATGTCCCCGATAGCGTAGGGGACCGAGTAATCCCTACTGGGTGAGTAACTGGTGGCATGTTTGAAACCAAGTTTATGGAGCCATTCGTGGAAGACGTTGTGGGCGACACCGGCCGGAGAATAGCTATTGAAGTACTTGGTGTTGACCCAGATCCGGTTACTGGTCGGGTAGGTGTAGCCGACCACGTTGCTGTCGTCGTCGGTGTAGATCTCGAACTCCGCGTCGAGGGAGTTGTTCTTCACCGGCTGCAGCTTTTCGGCGCCGTCCAGGATGATCTGGTAGATCTGAGCGTTGGAGTACCCGCCGTTGTCAACGTAGGTCCGCGCCCCCTGGTAGGTGTGGTCCTGCACTTGGCGCTTGAACTGCTCGGTGGCGACCACCAGCTTGATGATCTCGATGGCCTTGTTGAATTTCTCTTCCTGGCTCAGGGAGAAGTAGTACAGGTCGATGTTCGAATCAAAAGAGTAGGCCGAGTCGGGCACGACGTAGTTGTCGTTGGCCTCGTCATCGACCACTCCCGACGGAGCCCCGAGGTCGACCACGTCGGAGGAGCCGCTACCTTTGTTACAAGATAGCGCTAACAGGGACAGTAGTAAGACTACGGCTGTCTTGCGGGCCATTAACCTTCCTGGTCATTCTGAGGACGTCCATCCTGGACATCCGGAAAACTTAACTATCTATGGATGTTGCCACAGTCTTAAGATTTCTCCTAGAGAGGGTAATTTTTTCAGCTGGTGACGGGTGGGTGGGATTAGATCCGGGGTAGCTCTACTGTGAAATTAGAGCCTTTCCGGTTGAAACTAGTGACTTCGATCTTGCCCTGGTGGGCCTCGACGATCTGATGACTGATGTAGAGGCCCAGGCCCAGGCCGCTGATGTTAGCAGACGAAATCGCTCGCTCGTAGCGCTGGAAGATCCGACCGAGGTTCTCTGGAGCGATGCCCATCCCTTGATCTTGGACGGAGATCTTGACGGCCCTATCGGTGGCGGTGACGGAAATCTCCACAGGCTTTGCTTCGCCGTACTTGATGGCGTTGTTGAGGAGATTCGAAAGCACCTGCTCCAGTCGGAACCGGTCTCCCAGGACATGGATCTTTTCGGGAGAGGTCTTCAGGTCCACCGGAATCTGCATGGACTCGAACTGTTCGATGAACCGTTCGAAGACGTCTTCCACTAGCTGGTTAACCTCCACTTCTTTGGACTCCATCAGGATCTTGCCCGCGGAAAGCTTCGAGACGTCGAGCATGTCTTCGATCAGCTTGGCCATGCGGTCCAGTTGCTGGTTAGTGGTGTTGACTCTTCTCTCGACGGCGCTGCGGGAGAAGGCCCGTTCGTCTCCCTTATCGATCTGTCTCGACGCCATTTGGAACTGCAGTTTCATCGAGGTGACCGGGGTCTTGAGCTCGTGGGAACAGATGCTGATGAACTCGTCCCTCGACCTCACGGCTTCCTCAGCGGCCTTCCGGGCCAGCACCGCATTAGTGACGTCGTTGCCAAAGCTGATGATGCCGTCGACTTGGTTATTTTCGTACAGCGGCTGGACCACGATGTTGAAGTAGCGGACGGCCTGCAGCGGATCCTGGTCGATGCGGGTGGGGTACTCATTGGCGAAGAAGACCCTGCCGGTGCGGTAGACCTCTTCCAAATTTTTCTTAAAGCTCGTATGGAAATCATCGGTCAGGATCTCACTCAGGGGCCTACCGAGGATCTCCTCTTCAGTTTTATCGATGAAGTTGAGGTAGCTGCGGTTGGCGAGTTCGAAGACGTGGCCCGGCCCCCGCAGGATGCTGATGGCAGAAGGGGCGTCCATAAACATGTCTTTGAGCTGCTTCCTTTGGATCTCTTTGGCCCGGTCTTTATTCAGCCGGTCTGTGATGTCCCGGACAAAAGAGTAGAAGAGGATCTTCCCTTCTTGTCTGATGGGAGCGACGGTGAGTTCAATCTGTATGGTCTTACCGGAGGAGTGGAGTGCTTCGAGTTCGATGCGTTTGTTTAGGACCGGGCCAATTCCGGTGGCAAGGTACTTCAGCGTACCTTGGCGGTGAGCTTCTCTAAATGCCGGTGGGATAATCAGCAGACTGATGTCATTCCCAAGGGCTTCTTCCTTGGTATAACCGAAGATCTTTTCCGCTTGCACATTCCAGTCTACCACCAGGTTGTCACTATCCATCGCCACCACTGCGTCTAGAGAGGTTTCAACGAGGAGCTCTCTCCAGGAGTGAGTGTTAAAATTGGGTTGATCAGGCATAAGGACCTTTGCTAAATTCATGTTAACTTTATCTCAAAAACTCTCAGAGATCCACTGACAGCTTTGGATGCATTGCAACCAATTGGAGCTTCCATGAAAACACTGATGATTCTCTTAGTCTCCTTGTTCACTTCTTACTGTGCGTTTACTTCAAAAACCACCAGTGCCGTAGAGAATAGAGATTTTAAAGTCGAAGACCTGCACTCGAAGGATGAAACCATCTGGGGGTTTGACTTCCTTCCCGGAGACCGGATCATCTTCAGCGAGCGTTCGGGGAAGATGATGGTGCTTGACCTCAAAACGAAAAAAACCACTGAAGTTCAGAATGTCCCGAAGGTCTATGCCGTCGGCCAGGGCGGTCTCCTCGATGTCCGGGTCCACCCGGAGTTCAAGCAAAACGGTCTCATATTTTTTAGCTATTCGGAGACCGTCGGTACGCTGGCGACCACCGCCGTGATGCGCGCCAAGCTGACGGACAATAAGCTCTCTGAGAATAAGAAGATCTTCACCGGCCACGCACCCAATGATAACGACATCCACTTCGGCTCTCGCATCGAGTTCGACGGCAGAGGTCACCTGTTCATCTCCATGGGTGACCGGGACAACCGGGAGAAGGCGCAGGATCTTTCGTTCCACCAAGGTAAGGTTCTGCGCCTGAGCGAAGACGGCTCTGTTCCTAAGGACAATCCCTTCACCTCTGACCCGAAGGCTAAACCGGAGATCTGGAGCTTTGGTCACCGGAACGCACAAGGTCTCACTCGGCATCCGGTAACCAATGAAATCTGGGAAGCTGAGATGGGGCCACGGGGCGGGGATGAGATCAACGTCCTAACCCCCGGCAAGAATTACGGCTGGCCCATGATCACCTACGGGCGAGAATACTATGGCCCGAAGATCGGTGAGAAAAGTAAAGCGGGAATGGAGCAGCCCTTGGTGTACTGGGTTCCGTCCATCTCTCCGTCGAACATAGCTTTTTATTGGGGAGACAAGTTTCCAGCATGGAAGCACAACCTCTTTATCGCCACACTCTCTGGAAACCACCTGCGCAGGCTCGTGCTAGACGGTCACAAGGTCATCAGTCAGGAAAAACTTTTAGGGGAACTGGACTACCGCTTCAGAAACGTCCGGACGGGCCCGGACGGATTTGTCTACCTGTCCACCGACGAAGGAAAGATCCTCCGCCTGGTGCCACGGTAACTAGGAGAGACTTACGGTAGTCTCTCTGGTGACTTCAAGGCCCGATCTTTTTTCCAGCGTGTAGATATTGAAAGCGTGACGGATCACTGGCTGAGCGACGTTCCTCACAGGAACACCGCCGGGGGTCTCACCTTTTTCGACACCACCATGGGCGTGGCCATGGAAAGCGATGTCAGCTTTCCCGTAGTCGATCGCTTCGGCTAGGTAGTAACAACCCAGGAACGGGTAGATTTCTTTTTTTTCTCCCACCAGAGTCTGGGTGGTCGGAGAGTAGTGAAGCAGCACGATCTTGTAATCGGATTCCATTTCTTTGATGATTGCTTCGAGCTGGCGCGCGTGCTGTTTGGAGTGTCGCATGAAGGCCTTCATCTCCGGTTCTCCAAAGTCTCCGCCACACGCACCGACGAATCCTCCGCCGAAACCCTTGGCCCCCGCGACGCCGACGGTGAAGTTACCGATGTTGAGCACGATAGAGTTTCCCTCGAGTACAGTGACACCGACGTCTTGCAGGATCTGAGTCACGGCTTCCACCTGGTCCACGTGATAGTCATGGTTTCCTAACACGGCGACGATGGGGACGGGGCACTTCTTCAGATCTTCCGCAAGAACTTTCATCTCTTCCGGATGGCCCGTCTGGGTCAAATCCCCGGCGAGCAAGAGGATGTCGGCTTTGTCAGCGAGTCCACTAAAATGCTGTGACAGCCGGGTATGTGACTTCCGGTCAAAGTGAACGTCACCCGCTGCTGCAATCCTGATCATTTGATCGCCTCGCTTCCTTCAGGCCCGGAGAGGACCCGTACGTTGACTTGATTCATGATTTCACAGTTAGAAGCAATCCGCGCGATGACTTCGTCGACCGCATCTTTTTGTTCTTCGGTGAAGACTTCACCTTTGGCGAAGACACTGGTTTCGGTGACAATGACCTTGATATCGTGATCGGAGATGCGCTCGTCCGTGGTCAGTGCTTCCATGATCCGGCCCTTGATGTAGACGGGCGAGTCTTTAGGTGCATCGTTTATTTCGCCTAACTTAAAGTAGTCTGCCCGGTAGGGATGGATCACCGAGTCCGAGGTGTGCGCCGGGGCTTCGAAGAGAGTCCGGTAGAGTTTCTGGATGACCTCATTGGGGACCGCGATATCGTTGGACTGCGCATAGACCAGCAGAGATAGGATCCTGCGAGGTGCGTTCTTAGCACGCTTAAGCAGGTAGTCCCAGTCGAGGTTGCCTTGCTTCAAGACGGCGAGGGCGTCGTGCCAGTGGTGGGGATTATTTTCCTGGTGAGCCGCTGCTTTGATGATGATGAGATCTTCCGGGCTGATGGAGTTGATGAACCTGCCGAGGTACGGTACGCGTCTCACGTGAGCGCGCACTTCTTCGTCGAAGTAGATGTCTCCGGTCGACTTGAAGATCACGTCCACCAAGATCTCATCCTGCCACGCCTTGTAGAGCCAGTAGGGGTCTCGTTTCTGAGTCTGGAAATTTTTCTTCTCGAGGACTTGCAACACTTTGTCAGCGTCATCGGGCCGGACGAAGAGGTCCACATCATGGGTGACTCTCGTGCGTCCCATGCTCTTAACCGCAACGCCTCCGATGAGGGCATACGGGATCCCGCTCTCTTCCATGGCATCGATGGCGGCGAACATCACCTTATGGAGTACATGCAGCTCTGTCAGATTATGATCGTGATAATCCAGATTGCATTGGGCAAGTTCTTCATCTCGGCTCAGCTTTTTATTCATCCCCATTTGGACCTCCAACTGAGGTGCTTCAAGATGAAGGCCAATCGGAAATGGTCCTAACATTGAGTTGAGTGAGGCAATCTGTCCAAAGAGGACTCAGGGTTAGGCAGTTATCCTTGAACGAGTGCGTAAATTCTTAATGAAATATAAAATTGAAAAGTTGATCGTTTCCTTTCAGAATGTTCTTTTAGCCAAGGAGGCAAAATGAATTATCAGGAACAGTTCAGTAACGTATTCGGAAAGATCAAAGGAACATTTGAAATAATCAAAAAGAGCCTCGAGCGCGAAGAAGCAAAAGACAAGCTTGAAGCGAGTGAGTCCCAGACACCTGCTGCGGACCATTCGATGGATGTGGATTCCACCTCAACCAAGAACAAGCCTAAGAGAGCAAAGAAAGTCGCCAAAGACTTTCCACGCATGAACGCCCGCAACCAATCCATGAAAGCTTCCAGTGGAGAGACATCGCATAAAGGTTCATCTTACGGTGGTAAGGGATCGATCAACACCGACGCTGCCGTCTTCGATAAAAACATCAGAGGTCGAAGAGACGGTAAAAAATAGAAGAGGTAAGCAACTGGTACCTCTTATTCGGAATCCTGTTTTTCACGATGGGGATGGGTCACGCTTGGGTAAAAAAAATCCCGCTGACGACATCCCTGATCTACCTGATCGTCGGGATTTTCATTGGACCCTTGGGCTTTAGTTTCTTCAGCATCGATCCCCTCCGGGACTTCAAGCTCCTGGAACATCTCACGGAAATTGCAGTCCTCTTCTCTCTGTTTACCGCCGGGCTAAAGCTCAAGCTCTCCTATAAAAATAAAAACTGGCAACTGCCGGTGGCCCTGGCACTGGTCTCCATGTCCATCACAGTGGTGCTGGTTGCCGGGTTCGCCTACTATTTGCTTGCTCTCCCACTGGGGGCATGCATCCTGTTAGGTGGGATCCTCGCACCGACAGATCCGGTGCTGGCTTCCGACGTCCAGGTCCAGCACCCACGGGACGAAGACCATCTGCGCTTGTCGCTCACCTGCGAGGCTGGACTCAACGACGGTACGGCCTTTCCTTTTGTCATGCTAGGGATAGCCCTCCTCCAGGGCGAGTCCCTACAGAGCGTGGGTCAAGAATGGATCTGGAAGGATTTCATTAAGCCTGTAGGGCTTGGGATCTTCATCGGATGGGTCACCGGCCTGGTGGTGGGGAAGATCGACCAGCACGTCCGGCATAAGATAAAAGACGCCGTAGTGCTGGATGACTTTCTGGGGCTCGCGCTCATTTCACTTTCCTACGGCGCGGCCATCGCCTTCGAGGCGTACGGGTTCCTGGCCGTCTTCACCGCAGCGGTGGTCATCCGGCAGCTAGAACATAAAAAATCGCAGACCGCGGTCGCCCAACCGCAGGGCATGGCGAAGGGTGTGCTGAAGTTCAACGAACAGTTCGAGCGCATCTGTGAGGTGGGCCTGGTGATCCTGCTGGGAGGGATGATGAAGATGGGATCGTTCCGCTTGGAAATTTTGCTCGCGGCCCTGGTGCTCCTTTTGGTGATCAGGCCCCTTGCTGTAGGTTTCCTGGCGTTGTTTATCCGCAAATCCGCCAAGAAGCTCGCCTACATCTCCTGGTTCGGCATCCGAGGCATCGGATCAATGTACTATCTGATGTACTCCCTGAACCACGGCATCGATTCGCAGCTGGGTCAAGTGCTGGTCAATCTGGTCTTCGGGATCATCGCAGTTTCAATTATCCTGCATGGAATTTCAGTGACCCCGCTCATGGCCCGCTACCACAAATAGTTGCCGAAAAGTGTTAAAGATGTCTTCTTAATTGTCTTTCAAGGTACCTAGAATCAAAGGTTTAAAAAATTACCTCAAACAGATTTAAAATCTTTGAAAGCGAGGCGGCCGTGGAAAAATCATTTGACCTGAAGATCACATCCAAGTTCGGTTACGAAGTGATAACTCTCTCAGGCCGGATCACCAAAGACGCCAAAGACAATCTCGAAACGTGCACTCAGGAAATCATCAACAGCACTTCCAAGACCTTCATCCTTTTTTTTAACGACGTCTCCGTAGTGGACAACACTGTCCTGCGCGAGCTTACCCTACTTCAACAGGAGATACGCAAAAAGAAAGTAGAACTCTTCCTGGTCGGCCTCGGAAGTGAGATCAAGCAGCAGCTCATCGATAAAGGCATCATCCGGATGAGCGAAGTGCGGAAGAGTCTTGAAGAAGTTGTTCATAGGTCCCGTCCCTCCGCCGCTTGACGGCTACACATGAGCGACCCCTTCAAGGCTAAAGAGCTGGCACTGTTTTACCTGGTGGTGTACTTGGTGTTTATAGTCCGGGGTGCTGGGAGGTACTCGGTGGATGCGTTGATTAGGGGTCGTTTCAGATAAATACCTGTGCTACGAAAAAAACATCAATCGCAGCACAGGCAAAAAATTATTTACTTAGAACCCATCTCCGTCACCATCTAGGTCAATGTCCGGAACATCTATATCGATCTCCGGCCCCTCATTCTCATCAACATCCGTCGAGCCATTCTCATCAGAGTCGTTAGTCGTCGTCGTATCCACTACAGTTCCAGTACCGGCGATCTCTCCGGCCCCCGGAGGCGCTGGCACATCGGCTGCCTCATCGACCGCCGCAACTTCTCCCGGAATCTGGTCTACGTAGAGAACCCCTGGTTGAGTGACGACTTTGTTATAGATCCCACAAGCGATGGGCAGAGTGTGCTGAGGTAAGTACCGGCGCTCGGTTCCCACCGTCGGAGGTAGCGCGGTTGCGTTGTCCACACCCTGAATCATCACCACGTGGCCCTGGAAGTTAAAATCAATATCTGCTGGGAGCTTTACGATATTATCATCGGGCTTCTTGTCTTCTTTTCTCAGGTCGGCGAGCCACTTGTCAAAGCTGGTGATCCGCTCCCACTGATAGAACCCGGACAGGTCACTGGTGGTGTAGTACCCGGACCCGGAGTCCTGAGAAGAGATATCAGAATCGAGTGGCATGATGATCTTGCCGACGACGGCGTTGGCCTCGCCTATGTCGATGAAGGTGTCACCGTTGGTATCATCCGCAGCTGTCGGACAGCGGGTTCCCATGTAGACCGCTTGCCGGTGGGTGGTGGCCGGCTTCCCAGCGAACAGCCGGGTGTAGGCGTAGAGCTTGTTCTCGACCCGCTTGATGGTGGCGGAAGCCGTGTCGAGCGTACCGTTGACCTGTACGTTGAGAGTCTTCATGGTCGCCAGGTAGGTGCCTTCGACGGAGACCTCTTCCACCGGAACATCATTGCCCCGCTCTTCCTGTCTTGGGCCAGTCAAACTTTTCTTCTTACTGTCTCCGCCGCAACCAGCGGATACTGTCAGGATAACGAAAGCAGATAAAACTCTATTCATATTTTTCATTTTCATCCCCATCTTAGTATTGAATTTCAAAAGCTTCTAGGTACGCGGCCTTGACCTCGGCCATGTTGAAAGCTGACTTGGTGTAACCCCAGGCCTCGTTCATCTCGAGGTCCGCCGGCTGGTAGGTGTACATGTTGGTGCGGTACAGGTAGCAGTCGTTGCCGTACGGGTAGTTTGCGAAGTCGGTGTACTTGTTGGCCACCATGCATTTGGCGTCGACCTTCGAGTGGAAGTCGGCCCATTCCTGGAACTCGTAGGGCCGGCTGGTGTACTTCACGTCAAGTGCCCTCTCTACCACTTTTCCTTCCGGACTCATGACATGCACGTAAGGAGAAATATGGAACCACCACTTAAACTCGTTTCTTCGAACGTAGTCTTTGGACCAGAAAATCAGGACTTTCCCGGATTTCAGAGAATGCTTCCTCCACCATTCGTAGGTCCAGACCATGGCGCGGTTAAAGCACTGGGTCTCCGGCTTGATGGTCCGGCGGCTCTCTCTGATGTATTCTTTGGCTTTCTCGTAGCTCGCGAGAGTGGTGGGCACGAAGGCCGCTTCAAGAGACTTGACGCCAATGAGCTCACGGTGATTTTTAACTGTGTGCTTCGGTACTTTCACCGACTGGACTTTCTTGATCCACCGGTCGTCATCGAGAGTGAGTTTGAACCAGCTCGACTGGTTTCTGGACTGGATCTTCTCAAGCAACTTGAGCTTCGCCTGCGACAGTCTTGCGACATCTCCGCTCTTCAAAAATACCAGAACGTTCTGACCCGGAAGACCGATGTCCACGTCATGGATTTGAGTCGTTAAAATGTTGGCGGCATACAATGGCAACGTAAGGCATAATAGGAAAAAACTTACTACGTACATAATTGGCCTCATTGGATAATAGTGCGTAAATTTACTACCAGCATAATTATGAATTAGCCCTACTTTTGTCTACTAAAGTCATTCTATAGATTAATAATTGATTCACGTAGACGAACGTCCACGTCATTACCATGATATTGTGCGGATCGTTGTGACCAAGCTAGATCATTACGCGCACCTCATGCTGTCTACCGTCATCGATAATATTAATCCATTCGCCCATCACGTTAGTGCCGTCAAGCCTTACCACACCGGCCTCGTCCGCGGATCTCAAGACCTTCACGTTATAGACAGTTTTATTTTTCCGGTAGGTGATTTCAAACTCACCCCACGAAAGGGGTATTCTCGGTTTAACTTTAAATTTCGCACCTTCTACTTCAAAACCCAGGATGCTCTCAAGGGCGGCACGGTACATCCAGCTCGCCGAGCCTGTGTACCAGGTCCAACCACCACGACCCACGTGCGGATGAAGGCCATAGATGTCCGCGGCCACTACGTAAGGTTCAACTTTGTACTTATGGAGTCCCGCTCTGGTCGAGGAGTGGTTGATGGGATTGAGCAGGGCATACAGCTCAGTCGCCTTATCACCGTCTCCGAGTTCCGCGTAGGCCATCAGTGTCCAGATAGCGGCATGGGTATACTGCCCGCCGTTCTCGCGCACACCTGGAACGTAGCCTTTGATGTACCCCGGATCCAGCGACGTCCGGTCAAAAGGAGGAGTGAAGAGTTTAATCAGACCGTCACCCCGGTGGATGAGGTACTCGTCAACAGCGGCCATCGCCCGTTGCGAACGGCCCGGGTCACCGGCGCCCGACAGCACGGCCCAGGACTGCGAGATCGAATCGATCCGGCATTCTTCGTTAGTGGCCGAGCCGAGTGGGGTGCCGTCGTCGAAGTAAGCCCTGCGGTACCAGTCGCCGTCCCAGGCATTCTTCTCAACCGCATCTTTGATGTGCACCAGGTGATTTTGGTATGCTTCTATCCGCATCTGGTCGCCCGCTCGCTCACACAGAGGAATGAATTTTTTGAGAGTGGTGTAGAGAAACCATGCCACCCACACGCTCTCGCCACGACCTTCGTGACCCACGCGGCTCATGCCGTCGTTCCAGTCTCCCGCGCCCATCAGTGGTAATCCGTGGGCACCCACCTTGAGGCTGCGGTCGAGGGTGCGAGCACAGTGTTCGTATATCGTCCCGGCGTCATCGGAGATCTGCGGATGAGTGTAGGCGTCGTCCTGTCCTGGAAGGAGGACGGGGGCCTCGATGAACGGGATCACCTCATCCAGCACCGACGTGTCCCCGGTGAGCTTCACGTAGTAGGTCACCACGAACGGCAGCCAGATCAGGTCATCGGAGAAGTGAGTCCGTACACCCCGGCCCGTCGGCGGGTGCCACCAGTGCTGGACGTCGCCTTCCTTGAACTGTCTCGCGGCCGCGGTGAGGATCTGTGCCCGGGTGATCTGCGGATGCGAGTGGGCCAGGGCCATGACGTCCTGGAGCTGGTCGCGGAAACCGAAGGCCCCGCCGGACTGGTAGAACGCGGACCGGGCCCAGATCCTGCAGGAGAGGGTCTGGTACAGAAGCCACTTATTGACCAGCAGGTCCATCGCCTTGTCGGGAGTTTTAATCTCGATGACGTTGAGGGTTTTCTCCCAGTACGCTTTCGCGCTCTGGAGTGCCGACTCCACCTGTTGCTTGTCTCGGTATTTGAGGATGACGTGGCGGGCGTTCTCCACCGTATCCGCCTGACCCAGGACGATCACCACAGTGGCGGTCTCACCGGGAGCGATTTCGAGCTTGGTCTGGAAGGCCGCGCACGGATCGACGCCGGCACCGGTGGTCCCGGAGAGTCCGACTCTTGTCAGTGCGGCCGGGGTCTTGAGACTGCCGTTTCTTCCGATGAATTCTCTTCGGTCACAGGTGAAACTTCGCTCCACTTCACTGATGTCAGCGAACGCGATCCGGGAGGCAAATTCGTTGTTGTACGGATTCCGCGCCAGGATGGCCCCGGTCTGCGGGTCGTGCTCGGGGATGATGTAGGCGGCGGTGGAGCCGCGGTGAAAGCCCAGCACCCATTCGACGTAGCTGGTGACTGAGATGCGCCGGGGAGTGGAGCCAGTGTTCTTGAGCTTCACGCGACCGAACTTCACTCCGGCCTCGAGGGCCACGAACACTTCCAGCGACTGCTCGATCCCGTGACTGGTGTGCTCGAAGCGGGTGTACCCCTGGCCATGGCGGATGAGGTACGGTTCCGGCTCGCGGATCGGGAGAGGAGTCATGGACCAGAACTTCCCGGAGTCTTCATCGCGCAGGTAGATCACTTCTCCCGCGGGGTCACTGACCGGGTCGTTGGACCACGGAGTGAGCCGGTTCTCCCGGCTGTTGGCGGACCAGGTGTAACCCAGACCACTCTCAGAGACAATGAAGCCGAAGTCGTGGGAATTGGCGATGACGTTGATCCACGGGGCGGGAGTCCATTGACCTTCTTTGAGGATGATGACGTACTCTTTTCCTCCGTCCGCAAACCCACCCAGGCCATTGTAGAAATCAAGGTCCGGAGTATGGAAGGCAGCTTCCTTCGAGGTACCTAAAGCATTCCCGGCAGAGGTCGTCTTCGCTACCAGACTCTGCGGATAATGGATCACGGCCTTGCGAAGCTTGAGCTGCTCTTCAAGTGAGCCTTTCTCCGCATTTAAAATGACCCGCGAAACAGTTCTAAGCAGGATGATGTCTTCGTTCGGGATCAGATCGGTTCTTCTCAGAAAGATCCCTCCCGGTTTATCCAGCAGCGCCTGGGAACCGCTCATGCGGATCTGCCGGAGCAGCTCGTCCTGCAGCGTTTGCAGGTAGCTCGGGGCCCGTTCATTGAGGATCACCAGGTCGATCATCAGCCCCTTGAGACGCAGGTACTCGTGGGCATGGAGCAGCTCTCTGACCAGTGCCATGTCTTTCTCATCGCTGATTTGAGTCATGATGATCGGCAGGTCGCCGCTGATCCCGTAGGCCCACAGGTTGGTCTGGGCCCGGGAGTTCTGGGCCAGCACGTGGGAAGCCGGACGCAGAGACGAATCGAGGTAGAGCACTCTGCCCGCGAGGCGCTGGTAGATGTGGGCCTTGGCGTTGGTGATGTTCAGGTGCCGCAGCAGAACCTGTGACTGGGTCCAGGCGATTTCCGATTCCCGTTTGAAAGTATGAACGTCTCGGTATTTATCAATGAGCTCTATCGCCTCCTGCCGGAACTGCACCAGTCCGGTGATGAAGGTGACAGAGGTGGTTTCACCGGGCTCGATCCGCACCGTTTGTCTGAGAGAAAAGATCGGATCGAGAACGGAGCCGACGGTGTTGGAAAGCGGTCTATTTTCCTGGATCACGATCGGTTCGGTCACGTCGCGGCCGCGGCCGATGAAGCGGGACCTGTCGGTTTCGTACTGGACAGCTCCCACCACTGGACTGTCGGTGGTTGCGACGTGGAAAGCAAACGGTGGATTTTCCTTATTAGACCGCGCCCGCCTGGTTCCCAGCAAAGCGTTTCCGCTGGAGAGGTATTCGGTCTGGACGAATAAGTTACTGAAGGCCGGGTGAGCGGCGTCGTCGTTGGGTTTAGCGATGACCGTTTCCATGAAACTTGTCACTTCAAATTCCTGCACCTCGGCCGACTCGTTGGTGATGGAGATCCGCCGTAGTTCGACGTTGTCTTCCTGGGAGACCAGGATTTCGGTGAGAGTCAGGCACTGCTCGTCCCGCCGCCAGAAGGCCACTTTATCTTCCGAGAACGTCGCCCCGAAGCTCTTAGGTACCACACCCGTCGGTTGATGGGTCGCCGACCAGAAATGATTTGTGGTGCGGTTGCGGATGTAGAAGTACTGGCCCCAGTGATCGCGGGTGGCGTCCTCTCTCCACCTGGTCACGGCCAGCGGTCCGCACTTGGAGTAGCCCGCGCCGGTGGAGGTGACCATCACGGAGTAGGTTCCGTTAGAGAGAAGCTGGGTGCGAGGAAGTGAGAGGTTCACGTCCGAATAGAGCCGGGGGTGCGAATCCATGGAGGAGTGGAGGAATCCACTGCTGCGGATCTCTTCCGAGCGCGGCTGCGAGAGCTCGACGGACTTCGGCACCCGTTCCTGCAGTAGCAGCTCGGTCGCCTGTATCAGTGGCTCCGCGTGGAAGCGGTCCTGCATGATGAAGCCGTTGAGGATGTTGTTGAGAGCCAGCAGACTCATCCCCTGGTGATGGGCCATGTACGACTTGAGGATGACGAACTTCTGTTTGCTCGGAAGCCGTTCCGCCGTGTAGTCGATGGACTCGTAGAACCCGAATCTTCCGAAGGCGCCGAGCTTCACCAGGCGCTGGAGGTTGGAGAGTGCGGCAAGGGGATCGATGAGGGCCGCCAGCATGGTTGAATAAGGTGAGACCACCAGCTCATCACTCAGGCCCCGCTTGAGTCCCAGACCCGGGATCCCGAAGGGCCCGTACTGGTAATTCATCTGCAGGTCGCGGGCGTTGAAGCCGGACTCGGAGACTCCCCACGGCACCCCTTTCTGTTCACCGTACTCGATCTGCCGTCCCACTACCGCCTTGTAGGTTTGCTCCAGCAAGGTATCGGCGTATCTCTTCATCACCAGTACCGGCATGAGGTACTCGAACATAGTGGCGGTCCAGGCGATGAGTGCTCTTCCGCCCTTGACCGCCGCCATGGTCCGCCCGAGTCGGAACCAGTGTTCCTGGCTCACGTCCCCTTTGGCGATGGCGACGAAACTGGCGAGCCGGGATTCGGAGGCCAGCAGGTCGTAGTAGGAGTTATCTCTTCTGCTATCGAGGACGTTGAAGCCGATGACAAACAATTTTCTTCGCTCGTCGAACAGGAAGCGGAAGTCCATGCCCAGGGCCATCTCCTCACACAGCCGCATCAGCAGTGCTTCTCTGCGGGTCAGGTCACCCCAGTCCTGATCGATGTCGCTCAAAAACGACCTCACCTGGAGGAGTGTTGAGCGCATCCAGGAAAGTCCCCGGTCGAAGTCTTCTTTCATCTTGCTGGCCTCGAGGGCGATGACCTCAACGATGTCTTCGGCTTCCGTGAGCTCATGGTGAAGCGTACTCAGGAAAACCTTCCACTCCGGCGCGGACTCGATCCGGGTGGCCCGGACTTCGGCCAATAGCTTGCGCAGGATTTCCTGTGCCTGAACTAATGAGACGGCACCGGTGGCGGGGGAAAGGGCATGCAGCCCGCTGATCTCCAGGTGAAGCTGATTGAGTGAATCCTCCAGACCGAGCCGCAGGACTTCGTACGAGCGGTTCTTGCGGCTGAGGTCGGCGAGCACCTGCTTGAAGGTCAGTAGGTGTCCGGCCAGGTTTCCGCTGTCGACGGTGGATACGTAGCGAGGGTTGAGGGGTTCGAGGTTAAGAGTGTCGTACCAGTTATAAAAATGTCCGTGGAGTGTGGCGAGCTTGCCCAGAGTCTCGAAGGTCTTCTCCATCTGCGTGACCAGGTCGGTCCTTCCGATGTAGCCCAGGTCGTAGGCGGAAGCCGTGGCGAGGAGCTGCAGTCCGATGTTGGTGGGAGAGGTCCGGTGGGCCACCACCGGCTTCGGTTCTTCTTGATAGTTATCCGGTGCGAGCCAGTTGTCTTCGGGGCCTACGAAGGTCTCGAAGAAGTGCCAGGTCATGCGCGCGTAGGAGCGGAACTCTTTGACGTCTTCTCCCGTCAGCACCGGCTCCTTGATCTTGGGGGCCCCGGCGATCCAGCGCTTGATCATCGGATTCAAAAGCCAGAGAACGATGAACGGGCTTGCGACCCATAGGGCCTCCGGTCTGACATAGAAAACGAGCAGTCCGATCAGGATCCCCAGCACGGGGCCCGAGGAGATGAACTTCGGTCCAGCGGTCTTCTTACTCTGGAGCTGGGCGAACGACGTCCACTCCAGTAATTTTTTCCGTGAGACGAGCATGCGGTAGAAAACGCGCACGATGGCGTCCGCCTGCGTGTACGCCTGCTGCGTGAGGAAGGTCACGGTGAGCAGGATCTGATTGATCTTTAGCTTGAATTCTTTGATCCCGCCGTGGAAGTACCCCTGCCAGGTGACGTCTCCCTTCTGCATCCAGTGACCGGTGGTGACCGTCGAATAGACCGGGAAGAAATACATCATAACAATAAGTGAGGTCCAGAAGGCCGGAGACCCGGGAAGGAGGGTCCAGGAGAGCACCAGCCAGGCGAGTGAAGCGATGGGCACCAGGGTCCGTCGAAGGTTATCGAAGATCTTCCAGCGGGAGATGATGGTCAGGTCATTCTTCACTCGCTTCCCGTGCGCGTCCGGAACCCGCGGGAACAACCACGCGAGGATCTGCCAGTCACCCCGGGTCCAGCGGTGCTGCCGCTTGGAGAAGGTTTCGTAATCGCCGGGGTAGTCATCGAAGAGTTCCACGTCTGTGACCAGTGCCGAGCGGGCGTAGGATCCCTCGAATAAGTCGTGACTCAGGACTGCGTTCTCGGGGACCCGGTCATCCATCGCCAGCTCGAAGGCGTCGACAACGTAGAGCCCTTTGCCGGTGAAGCTCCCCTCTTGGAAGAGGTCCTGGTAGACGTCAGAGACGGCGGTGGTGTAGGGGTCGATCCCGATGTTTCCAGAGGAGACACGGGCGAAGCGGGTGGCCTTGGCGCTACCGGCGGTGATGCTGATCCGGGGCTGTAGGATCCCGTAGCCGGCCGTCACTCGCCGGACCTTCGGGTCGAACTGTGGCTGGTTGAGTGGATGGAGGATGGTGCCAACCAGCTTTGCCGCGGCGTCTCTTGGGAGCTGCGAATCCGAGTCCAGGGTGATGACGTATTTGACCGTCTTCAAAAATGTTTCTTCGGCGGTGGCGACGATGTAACTGGTGTCGGTCGCGCCCCGCAGGAGCCGGTTGAACTCCAGAAGCTTGCCACGCTTTCTCTCCCAACCGATCCAGGCGCCTTCGGACTCGTTGAAGCGCCGCTTGCGGTGGAACAGGTGGAACTTCTTGTGAGGCCCGGGGTAGCGGTGATTGAGCGCCTCGATCCCGTCCAGAGCGTAGCTCAGAAGTTTTTCGTCGGCGGGCAGCTTCTCCGCCAGCGCGTCCGCGTAGTCACCCAGAAGCGCGAAGCTCAGCACCGGATCGGGGTTGGCCAGGTAATGGATCTCGAGCCGCTCGAGCAGCTCCTTGATGACGGGTTCCTTGGTGAAGAGAGTCGGGATGACCACCATGGTCCCCGCCTCCGCAGGGATACCTTTTTCCGTGTCGATGCGCGGAAGGGCAGCAGGTCTGATGAAGTTTGTGATGTAGTGGTTGAGCAGACTCAGGGCCAGGTCACTGGCCGGGAAGACGGCGAGGCACCCGAAGGCCACCAGGAACCACAGGTCGGCGTGGAGGTTTCGGTAGTAGTTCAGCACCGGGATCAACAGCAGGCAGGTGAACACCAGCAGGGAGCCGAGGTAGAAGAACGTCGGATGCCGGGAGACGAAGCGATTGAAAGATTCGCGGAGCTCCGGCTTGTAGTGAAGAGACTTCTCGAAGCTTTCTCTTCCCTTGCCGATGAGGTAGTAGCCGACGTGACCCTGGTGGCCTGCGGAGTCCTGGCCAAGGGCCGCGGTGATCGCCCTCTGAGCGACTTCCATCTCCGTGAACTCCGAGCGCTTGGAGAGGTGTTCCAGCGCGTGCCGGTAGTGGTCCCGGGTCCCGAAGTCCATCTTCAGGTAAGCGCCCGCCGGATCTCCGGCGAGGATGGGGTCAACCAGGTTCACGTTCTCGATGAACTCCCGCCAGTCGAGGGAACTGAGCAGCCGCATGCTCCCGATGATGTTCCCGATGGTCACCTGGCCCGAAGCCTGGCGGTGGAGTTCCAGCTGGGTGACCCGCTGGCTACTGGTCTGGAGTTCCTGGAGCTTGCTTTCGATGAAGTCGAAGGCGGGCCACACGTTTGGATCCTGGTCCCGCAGCCGTTGGATCAGCTGCACGATGAAGGACCGGTTGAAGGTTTTCGTCTCTCCGAGTTCTTTGGAAAGCATTTCCAGCGTCTCTTTCTCACTGACCTCCGGGTCCGTGGCCCGCAGCAGGAGCTTATCGGCGAGCGCGTTCGCCTTCTCTCTGTTGGCCATGGCGCTGAGGATGCGGTGAGAGAGCACGGTCAGCTGCTGGACTAGCACGAAGCGGATGGTAATCACCAGCGCCCACAGCTCACCGATCTTGAGCGGGGTCGCTTTCTGGAAGGCGACCAGGAACTTCCCCAGCACCGTCGGATCGAACCGGCAGTCGGTGTGTGCGACGATGGCCAGGGCGATGGCGTAGACTCTGGGGTAGCCTTTGAGCTCCCCCTGATCGAGCTGCGGCAGTCCGTAGTAGTAGGTATCCGGCAAGCTGAGTTTGATCTCACGCAGCTGGGTTTCGATGATGTGGAAGTTATCGACGAACCACTCCGCGGCCGGCGACACCGGCTGCTTGTTCTGGATGGCCCCGGCCAAACTAGTGTAGGCGGACTCGAGCTTGAGCTGGCAGCGCTTGAGCTCGGGCCGCAGGGACTTGCCCTTCTTGAACTTGTCGGTGACCGTGAGTTCGCCGGCGAGCTGTGGGGCGTACTGTTCGAGGCGCTCGACACTGTAGAGTTCATCGTGCATCGGCTCTTCGTTGAGGAGCTCGGTGGAGCGGCTTAAAATAGTCAGGAACTCGATGTATGATTTTTGATTCGCTATTTTTGTCATGCGCATGTTCTCGATGGAAGTTCGTGTTTAAGTGATCACACTAAATGATGACACCATCAAAACAGAATTGAAAGAAATGAGAATGTACATAGAGCAGCATTGGGAGTCAGAAAAGTCGGTTGATCCAGCCGATGTCTTTTTGATGTTTCGCTATGAGTTTTATCTTCTGCTCGCAGGCGTACGGACACCCGGTCATGCTAACGGCGCGGGCAGCAAGTTTTTCTCCGTAGTACTGTGGAAGATAAGCGACCGCCTTCCCACTCACCACCAGTTCCTCCAGCGTCTTCAGGCTCGAAACGAGGTAGGTAATCTTCCTCGGAAACTTGTCATCTCTCCAGCCGTCCAGAGACTGCCGGGCAGCGACTTTTCCTAGCAGCGGTTGGTCGATGCTCACGAACGGATGCTCGAGCACGCTGGCGACACTCACGGACCGTTTCTGAAACAGCGGATGGCCCTGACCCACATAGGTCTCGAAGCTACTGTGACCCAAGAGCTTCGACTTGAGGCCGGGCACACCGGAGACCTCCGCGGTCACGATTCCGAGATGGGCCTGTCCGTCTCTGATGAGTGCCAGAGTCTCGCGGTCAGAGAGTGTGTGCGTAAGTTGGAAGTTCGCCCCGGGATAGGTCCCGAGGAGTGTGTCCGAGACGGTGACCCCCATCTGCGATAAGAGAATTTCTGTCGCGCAGATTCGCACCTGGAGAGAATTCACGCCACCGCTGAGCTCGAGCTTCGTTGCTTCTTCCAGGCGGATGATCTCCGAGGCCCGCAGCCGCAGCAGCTGGCCCTGTGGCGAGAGCCGGATGTTGCGGCCTTCGCGCACGAAGAGGTTCACGCCGAGCTCGTCTTCCAGTCGCGAGACGGCCTTGCTTAAAGCGGCCGGAGAGACGTGGAGGTTCTGGGACGCCTTGTGGATGTTCTCGCAGCCAGCGACACCGAGGAAATAGCGCAGTTCAAATGTTTCCATAATCGAAATATTTAATAGAAAATTGTTTCTTTGTCAACAACAGGGTCTCTGCTATACCCTAGCCATGAAAACACTCGACCGGCACACAACTTTACCCCTGAGAAATCACAAGACCCTCGCTAACCGGGTGGTCCTGCCTCCGATGGCATCAGAGACCGCAGACGAGCAGGGGCTGGTGACCCCAGCGACCCTGGACCACTACACCAGGCTCGCCACCTCCAGGGCCGGGCTCTTGATGGTGGAATACTCCTTCGTCCACCGCTCGGGACGCAGTGAGGGAAAGCAGCTGGGAATCGACGGCGTCGAAAATTTACCCGGGCTCACCCAGCTGGCACAGGTCCTCAAAGCACACGGTTCCCTCGCCGGGATCCAACTGACCCACGCGGGAGGCAAGACCGAAAGAATCCTCACTCAGGGGGAGCTGCAGGCCCCGAGTTCGGTTGCCGTGCCGGTGAACGGGAAGACACTAGAGGCCCCAACACCCATGACCCAAGCGCACATCGACCTATGGGTAGAGAGTTTCATTCAAGCTGCGGGCCTCGCCGCTGCCGCCGGCTTTGACCTGGTGGAGATCCACGCGGCCCATGGCTACGGCATCAACCAGTGGTTATCTCCGTTAACCAATCGGCGCACAGACCGGTACGGAGGTTCGATCGACACGAACATGACTGTTTTACTAGAGATTCTCCGCGGCATTCGCCAGAAGCATCCGGGACTACTGCTGGCAGTGAGAATTCCCGGACAGGACTTTTATCCTGGGGGACTAAGCAGAGAAGACTGCGTCTTCATCGCCCGTACACTAGAGTCAGCGGGTGTGGATATCATCGACGTATCCTCCGGGATCGGTGGCTGGAGAAGACCCGGGGCGCGGACTGGCGAGGGATATTTGATCGAAGAAGCGGCCCACATCCAACAGCAGCTGGGAATCCCTGTTATCGGGGTAGGAGGAATTAAAACAGGGGAGTACGTGGATCAGATCGTTGCGTCGGGTTCCGTGAGTCTCGCGGCCATTGGCAGGGCCTTCCTGGCTGAACCGACATTTTTGTTAGGTTAGGAAGCTCACCTGCGCGGCCCTGCGACGGTCGATGAAGTTGTAGGCCAGGTCTATAACCGTGTCCACGTCCATCGGTTTATTGATGTACGCATCGGCGTAAAACTGTTGAGTCAAATTGCGGATATCTTTTTTTGCGGTCATCAGCACCACAGGGATATTTTCCAAGCGCTTATTTTTTAGCTTTTCCAGACAGAATTCTCCGCCGTCCATCTCGGGCATCATATAATCTAACAAAATAAGATCTGGAAGATGAGTGTCTCCTAGCAGATTCAACTGCTCCAAAGCCGCTCTTCCATTCGGGGCAGAAAGGATGTTGAAGTTTTCAAATTCAAGCAGCTGTCCCAGTGAGTAGAGGATGTCTGCGTCGTCGTCGATAGCTAGGATTGTTTTTTTCTTACTTGTATGAGCCATGTGTTATAATTACATTTCCATATGCATTATATCAATATGACATATTCCGACATATTAAAATTTAGTTGAACTTAGGGTTGGTGAGTCACAAACACTTAAGGATACTTTTAGATTTGTAAGTGATTGAAAACTCGTCTTCTGCACTTCTCCGGTACTAGTGCTTTAAAAAAGTATTAGTTACTAATAGGGTAGCAACTCATTCCCAGGGTTTTTTATGAAAATTTCTAAGAGCGTTTTAATAATTGAAGATGACCATGATGCCAGAGTTGCCATGCGGATGGTGTTTGAAGACCTCGACTTCGAAGTCTTCACAGCACCCAATGGTCTCGAGGGCATAAAAATTCTCTTTGAGCACAGGCCAAGCCTGATTCTCCTGGATCTGATGATGCCGCTTATGACCGGCAGCGAATTCCTGCGAGTTAAATCCGGCACTCCTGAATGGGCCAGTATCCCGGTGATCATCATGAGCGCCTCTCAGGATGAGCTTAACCTGGTGGACGGTGAACCAAAGCTTAAGAAGCCATTGGACCTTGAAAACCTTTCTACCATCGCTGAACAAAACATCCAAAATAGCATCGCTGGTTAATTTTCCTCTGACTAAAGCTTCTTGAGAGAATATGATCCTCTGAAATTTGAGGAGACTTTATGCTTTGGATAACCGTCATCGAATGGCTGGCCCGCCTCATTCTGGTCCTGCTAGTAGGACTCTCGGTCTGGTCCGTCACCATCATCATCGACCGGAAAAGATTTTTCTCAGCACTCAAACTTCCCGGTGAGAAGCTCAAAGAGGACATCAAGGCCCGCCGTATAGATTCCGGAAAGGACCACATCTACAGTGAGCTCCTCACAGACCTCACCAAACTCAAAAGACCTGAACAGATCGATAAGGCCTTCGACGCCTTCGCCTTCCAGAAAAGAAAAGAACTAGAAAAGGGTCTACCGGTCCTCGGAACACTGGGGTCTACCACACCGTTCATTGGGCTGCT
Source organism: Bacteriovoracaceae bacterium (assembly GCA_035576105.1). GTDB lineage: Bacteria > Bdellovibrionota > Bacteriovoracia > Bacteriovoracales > Bacteriovoracaceae > Peredibacter. Next base: position 21,096 of record DATLXA010000068.1, on the reverse strand, counting down.
GGGAACGATCCTGGGAATCATCGTGAGCTTCGGCGAACTCTCCCGGGGCACCGGCTCCACCAACTCCGTGATGTTCTCACTGGCCGAAGCCCTGATCCTGACGGCGTTGGGACTGATCGTCGCCATTCCGGCAGTGGTCGCTTATAACTATTTCAACCGGAGATCCCGCTTGATCATCAGCGAAGCCGCGAGTCTCAAAGACCTTTACGTCGCGTACCGGGACTAGGCGTGGCAAATAAACTAGACAACGACGACGAAGGGTTCAACGACATTAACATCACTCCATTCGTGGACGTAGTGCTGGTGCTGTTGGTGATCTTCATGGTCACCGCGCCGGTCATGATCAAGGAAAGCCTCAAGGTCAATCTCCCCAAGACCCTCACCTCGGACTTCACTTCCAAAGCAGCTTCCATCGGAGTCGCCGTCACTAAAGAAGGTCAGGTCCTCCTGAACGGAAAGCTCTACGGCGATTCGGAATTGGCTATTGAATTGAAGAAGATCAGTGCCACGGCTTCTGAGACCACTTTCCTGATTAGCGCCGACACCGACTCCCGGCACGGCGACGTGGTCCGATTGATCGACCTGCTTAAGAGAAATAATATTAACCGCTTTGCCCTGCAGGTTGAAAAGATTAAGGGCCAGTAGAGATGAGAGCTCACGCCCTAAGGCCCTGGCAGGCATCGCTGTTGACCCACACTTCGGTGATGCTTGCATTCCTGTGCTTAACTTTCTTCCGTCTGCCGGAGAAAGAAATGATCGAAGTCCCGGTGGAAGTCGCCGAACCTCTGGAGGTCCAGAACCTCGCCGAAGCTAAGGAAAAACCGAAGGTCGTTTTAAAATCCGTCAACGATGCACCCCCGCAAGCAACGCCCACCAGAGAGGTCTTCGGTGCCTCCAGAAATTCACACACCGATAAGTCAGCTGGTGCTGACGGGGTAGATGCCAAAAAGGGAAACACTCTTGCCAAAGCTTCGGACAAAGAAGTCCTGCTGGATTCAGACGCCGATGCTCTTCCCACTCCCACTGAAGAGTACCTTGTTTCCGAGATGCCATCAGTCCTCTCAGAAGTGCGACCCGTTTACCCCAAAGAGGCAAGGGCCCAGGAACTGGCAGGGCCGGTGGTGATGAACATCCTCATCGACGCCACCGGCGAGGTCCGCCAGGTAGAGGTTGTGGAGGGACTCGAGATCTTCAAACAGGGGGCGGTGGAGGCCATGAAAAAATTTCGATTCAAACCGGCGCAGGTGGACGGCAAGCCAGTGGCGGTGCGGATCCGTTACACATTAAGATTCGAACTGGAGTACTGATGATCTACCTACTGATACTGCTGCTCTCGAGTGGAGTCTATTCTCAAGTTACCATTCCTGATGGGCCAGCTGTGGGATCCATCGCTCCAGATCCGGCTTCAGTGGAACTCATTTCAATCAGCGGCAGGCTCCAGGAAAAAGGAACCAGGAACCCCCTCAGCGACGTTAGCCTCTTCATCCTCCCTCACAAGCTCAAGGCCACCTCAGACGCAAACGGACAGTTCACCTTCAGCGCCGTCCCCAAAGGCGATGCCTGCAGTCTCATCGTCAACCTCAGCGGCTACTTGAAGTACCAAGAAACTCTCCCGTGCCAGGAGACAAGAGATAGGACCATTTACTTGGAGAAACGGTTCTATACATCGTTTGAAACCACCGTCACCGGCAAAGTGGTCAAGCGCGATGATCAGGCACAGAGCCTGACTCAAGACGAGTTCATCAAGGCCCCCGGTTCCTTCGGCGGAGACCCGGTGCGAGCGGCCCAGAACCTTCCCGGTGTGGGGCAGAACGGCGGGAGTGCTCAGATCATCGTTCAGGGAGCGAGCCCCGAGGACACTGGCTATCTCATCAATGGCCACCGAGTACCGTTGGTGTTCCATTTCGGCGGACTCTCGAGTGTCATCACTCCCGAGGCCGTCGAGCGGGTGGAACTTCTCCCCAGCGGATACGGCCCGGAGTACTCCCGCGCCATCGGCGGCATCATTGGCCTGACCACCAAGGAACCCAGGAAAGACCGGATCCACGGCATGGCCTTCATCGACCTGCTCAACTCCGGCGGCTTGCTGGAGGGACCCATCGATGACAAATCTTCTTTCCTCTTCGCGGCCCGCTACAGTTACATCGGCCAGGTGCTCAAAGTGGTCGCGGCCCAGAACGATGATTTTCAACTGTCCACCGCCCCGTCGTACTACGACCTGACCGGGATCTACCAGCGTCGGTTGAACGAAAAAAACAATTTCAAGACCACCTTCATCGCGAGTAAGGATGAGCTCAAGCTCATCCTCAACAGGGCCGCAAGCGACGACCGCGAACTGAGAGGGAAATTCAAGAACAGCACGCAGTTCTTCCGCTTCATCCCTCAGCTGACGACCCAGATCGATTCGCGCACCCGCATGGACCACTCCCTGGGCCTCGGGAGGGATTCGCTGCTGGTCGACATCGGCGGCCGCTACCTGGATGTGAATTCCAATGTCATCAGTCACCGCTCGGAGCTGATCAAGGAGTGGAAGCCAACATCCAAAACTTTCCTGGGTCTGGATAACCAACTCAACAGTTCCGACTTCCGGATCAACCTGCCCAGCTCCTATTCGGTCGGCGGTGTGGGCACACCCTTTTCGGTGGGAGAGCTCCGGAAGTTCGAAGACAAGGAAACCCTCATCCAGCTGGGAGTCTACCTTCGGCAAGAGCTCAAGCCAAGTGACGAGTCCCGCTGGACCTTCCTCCCGAACCTGCGCTTCGATCACTTCAGTGTCAACGATAATTCTATCCTGCAGCCGCGCTTCCAGCTCCGCTACCAGCTTGACCCCTCCTTGTTACTGAGGGCCTCCTGGGGGAAGTACGCCCAGTCACCCCGGCCGCAGGAGATCAGTGACAAGTACGGCAATAGAGACCTCCGGTCACCCACCGCCATCCACTACACCCTCGGCTTCAGCAAAGACTTCCGCGGCGGCTCGTCCGACGGACTGGAGTTCACTAATAACTATTTTTATAAAGAGCTGGACGACGTGGTGAACCCCGACCTGAAGAAGAACTACCTCAACAGCGGCACCGGAACCATCATCGGCGGAGAACTTCAGGCAAAACTCCGCAGAGAGGAGTGGACCTCGCAGCTGGTCTACACCTACCTCAAGGGCCGGCTCCACACCCCCGGTTTTGGCACCAGGCCTTCGGAGTACGACCAGACCCATAACCTGAACCTGATCGGTTCCTACAACTCCGAACGCTGGACCTACTCGGCGCGCTTCCGTTTCGTATCGGGGAATCCGTACACTCCAGTCACCGGGGCCTCCTTCGACTCAGACAACGACGTCTTCATCCCCACCCGGGGAACCATCTACTCGGAGCGCTTCGATCCCTTCAACCAGCTCGACATCCGCATCGACCGGAAGTTCGTCTATGAGAAATGGATCCTGACCGCGTACCTCGATATCCAGAACCTTCTCAACTCCGGCAACGCCCAAAACGTCGAGTACTCTTACGACTACCGAGAGAAGAAAAAAGTCCGCGGACTCCCTATCCTCCCCACCGTCGGTCTCAAAGGAGAATTTTAATGAAGGCCCTCTCATGCCTGCTCATCATCCTCTGTGTTTCCTGCGGAGACGATAACTTCCGCAAGGTCGACCGGCTGGTCGGGTTCCGGGTGCTGGCCATCCTGGCCGATGCTCCCGAGGTGGCACCGGGTGGAACGGTGAACCTGCAACTCTTCGTGTCCGATCCACAGGGTGCCGGCCGCACCGTCACCGCCGCAACTGCTTCCTGCGTCGACCCCGGAGTCTCCGTCGGCGCGACGGTGAGCTGTGACCATGATCCTACCAGAGTGAGCGGATCTTACGCGGTCGACACATCAACCCCTGATTTCGTTTCCAATCTCAGGACCGGTCTGGCCGCACCACTGAGTGTGACCGTCCCAGCGACCATCCTGCAGAACCGGAGTCCGCGGGAACAGTTCAATGGTGTGAGCTACATCGTCATCTTCGACTTCGAGGTCGACGGCGAACGGCTCCGCACCTTCAAGCGGATCATCGCCACCAACCGAGGGACGTTGAACACCAACCCTTCCGGTTCTGTGCTTCTAAAAAATAATTTGCCTTTTGACGGGACACTCCGCAAAGATGACGGCCTCTCCGTCACCGGGACCGGCGTCGAAAGCAACGACTATTTGAACATTGATGGAAGTCAGGAGTCGAGGCTTGAGCAGATCGACGTGTCCTGGTACGTGAGCCACGGTGAGCTTGACCGGCCAAAGACTTTTTTGGGCGAGGAGACGGAGTACCAGGACACGCCGCCGGACTCTACCATGCTGCTGGTTTCCATTATCCGCGACGACCGGGGAGGGGTAGAGGTGATGCGAGAAGTGATCCCTTGAGGTCTAGGGCCGGATTTCCCGGGATCACCCCATGAATGTGATAACTGTTGACCAGGTACGAAGAGACTTGTAGCTTACCCCTATTCAAAAAGGGGTTGCTATGAAGTTGTTTATTCTATCAATATTTACATTCCTGATCTCTTCTTCAGTTTTTAGTCAGGAAATCCAATACAGTATTAAGTGCAAGGCCATCAATTATGTGGGGTACGTTCACGGCCTGGATCTGCGAGCCCTTGAGTTAAATCTTTTTAAGTTCAGCCGGATGCCTTTTGTGGAACTTCTGCAAAATGGACAGCCGATCAAAGATTCGTTGAACAGACTTGTTTATTCTTCACAGGAATTTCATCAGGCCGCAAGCTTCAGCTCGGATATTGACTTTGCTACCTGGGAAGCAGCTGCTGACAGCAGGCCGTGGGGACAGGTGATGATCAGATTTAGTCCGAGAAGAGGGGACGGCGTTGGGTTTCCGGCCCTGGTCAGATTCTCCGAGTACGCGGAAGTGAAGTTCATCTGTGTTCAATAGCACCAGGTGGTAAAAGTTTCAGTTTTAAATTACTCCATAAAATTTAAAAAAATCGTCTCAGACCTATTCCAAGCATTCCAAATGAAGACGAATACCCATCACTTGTGTGTTCAATACCGTCAACTGTGAGCTTTTGTATTTCGTTAAGATTCCACGCATAGCCCGTATAGTCGATGATGAACTCTGTTCTTTTTCCCAGGTCGAAGTTCTAGCCAGCTTATGAAGTATTTTCCAGTAGAAAAGAATAACCGAACGATTTCGGCTATTCTTTTCTAGCTTTATTTTAAACTATCTCTGATTAATCGTATTGTTATTCAAAGTCACCGCCGTCTGCGCGAACACTCGGCCGTTGAGTGTAGCGTTCGGCAGGAATGCAACATTGGTTTTACAGAGGATGATGCCTTCCATGTGGGCCGTGGAAAGAATCGTCGTTGATCCAGCAACCTGCCAGAAAATATTTTTAGCAAGAGCGCCGCCGGAAAGTATCACACTAATACCTGCATCAATAGACAAGTTTCCTGCGATTTGAAAAATCCATACATCGGTTGCACTTCCGGCGATAGTAACGGCAGTGGGAATCCCTACTGAGCTTGACCATTTATAGAGTCCGGGGGCCAGTGTGAGACCTCCTAAACTTCCGGAGGCAAGTTCATTAAAGTCAGGATTGGTTCTTCCAGCAGCATCAGTGTATGAAGTTTCCATAGAACCAATGGCAGTAGTCAAATTAGAAGGTGTGGGAGCGCTGTAATCTGCGGCATACAGCCTTCCGGTTACGATACCTGGTGAAGTGGAGAATGTACCTGAAGCGTCAGCGATGGGTGAGAACCCAGTGAAGTAAGTGGCCGCGGCAGGACTTACTGCAAGGTGGCCTGTGATACTAGAACCCGTACCATTTGAGACTCCTGTTTTTGCCATGATCACGTAATAACCTGCCGACCCCAGATCACCGGGTACCAGAGTACCTTGATCTTTTGATAAGCTGATTGATGCCGGACCTGCGCCGAAAGGATTGCGAGGATTATTGGTTGCATCACTGTCTTTTTTTCCACAAGAAGCTGCAAGTAGAAGTGAGAAGCTCAAAGCAAAACAAGCTTTGTGAGAGACTGAGGGAAGAAGACTTGGGAAATTCATAGGGTCCTTAGGATGTAAGTTAAAATATTTAACTTAGTTTAGTAATGTAACAATACGCTCAATTTGAAATTAAAGTGTGCGAAGATACTTATATCTTCCCATCGGTATATGATCGTGGGCAGTTGAAGCTTAAAAGGTTCTGGATAGAAAGATTGAGGTCAGCTACAGTTGGGATATGGTCAAATCATATTGGATGAGGAAACTTTGATGATTCAGACGAGAAAACGTCTACAGTCTCCGCAAAGGTTGGGATATTGAGTAAGGCAAAATATGCCTCGCAAAATGGTCATACGCAGGTAGAGTAGTGACTTCACTCTTTGAAGTTGCAAGCTTTCCACAACATTCCAATATCATCCAAATGATCTTTTAGTCGTTTTGGATCCTTGGTGATGCTCCATGCTGATGAGTGGTGCCATGTGTTTTATGGTCCCCGCACCCTTGGAGTAGGTGAGTTTCATTGACAGACCTCCGCGCTTCTTCGGGATCATGACCTCGAACCGACTCCAGACGTCACCGGAACTCGTACTGGTATAGGTCTCATGGGATGGGAGACTAGAGATCGGCTCTTTCACGAGCTTATTGTTTAGAAGTTTTTCGAAACCTTCTTTGGAAGTGGGAGGGTGTTCGATCAATGTTCGAGTGAGTGAGACGACGGTAGTTTCATTCATTACGATGGCCCTCGCAAGGGGAAGGATTAATAGACAAATGAACACGTATCTCATAGTTATACGGGTATTTTGATTTTGTTCACGTGCCTGGCCACCTCTCACAATTAAAAGCAGCTGAGGAATTAGGATTTAGCTCTATGCTTATCATCAGCGGCGCGGGTCACGATGCTCAGTCTTATTTAATGCTATGATCGAACGGTCCAATGATTTCCAAAAACATGGCAGCGGCATTCGGATTGATCTTATCTGCAAGATCTTTTAAAGCAGTCTTTAAACCTTGTTCAATCACAGGGTGGTAAAAGGGCGCTTTAAGAAATTCAAAGACCGTAAGCTTTCTTTGTATGGCAAGAGCAAGGAGATGGGCGAGGTGCTCACCATCAGGTGCTATCATCTCGGCCCCTAGAAGCAGACCCGTTTTTTTATCTGCGTAGACCCGTAGATGCCCCTTGTTTTCTTGCTTGATCACCGAGCGCCCCTGGTCATTGAAACTCACTTCACCGATTGCAAACTCCCTTCCTTCCAATTCCTCAAAGCTCATTCCAACGGTCGCAATATTAGGAGCTGTGAAAGCGATGTTGAGACGAGTTCTGCGGTTAAAAGAAGTGACCTCTCTAACGCTATTGTAACCTGCGATGTAACCTTCATCCATTGTCTCTGGTAAAACTGACTTGTCTGCGTCAGCGTCGCCGGCGATGAATATGGGAAGACCAGTGAGTTTCATAGACTGGGGATCGAACTCTGGGACGCCTTTCTTATTGAGCTTTGCACCTGTGTGCTCAATCCCCATACAGTCAAGGTTTGGGATCCGTCCTGTGCTGGCGAGAACGGCCTCAACTTTGGAGCTTTGTTTATCCGTGCTTACAGATAAGAGTCCTTTTTCCCTGCTGATCTTCGCATCACTTCCGATGTGGAGGGGGAAATCGGCAGAGAAAATTTCCAGGGCGACCTTTTGGACGACTGGATCGCTCAATGAGCCGATCGCGGAAGTCATGCTAAAGCCTGTGACTTTCACTCCGAGACGCGACATGGCCTGTCCTAGCTCAGCTCCTATTACTCCTACACCTAAGAGAGCTATGCTTTTTGGAAAGTCTACCAGCTCGAAGAGAGTCTCTGAGGTTAAAATCTGCTGCCCGAAACTTTTCCATTCTGGATCAAGCTTAGGTCTAGATCCGGTTGCGATGATGATCTTTTTGGCCTGGATAAGGTAGGGACCAGCCTTTAAAAGATTTGGTCCTAAAAATTCTGCACGCTCGGAAATTAAATGGTCCTTGTTCTCATCGATTTTTTTCAAGAGATAACTAACGAAATGATCTCGCATCTTCCTGACGTAGTTAAGCACTTGCGGAAGATCAGCAGTGAGCTTATCTGAGCCTAGGATGCCTTGGACTTGTAACTTATGTCTTGAATGATAGTCATTGGCGACTTGGATGAGCACCTTAGAGGGCATGCATCCGGTCCGGGCGCAGGTGCTGCCGTATGGGCCTGGGTCAATGAGGACAAAATTTTGCGTGACCTTTTTGACTTCGCTCAGAGCAAAGAGTCCTGCCGAACCTGCGCCGATGATGGCCACGTCTACATTCTTTTCCATTAATCTACCTACTTAGTTTATGAACCCTTTATAAACATGCATAAGGATGACAACATATGAACGAAAATCCAAACATTTTATGGGCACATGAGCATACTGCAAATGTAGTTTTTGATTTGAAATGTCGCGGACTTGGCTAAGAGATCAGCTTTAAATGACCAGGCCAACTGGACAACTGCTTAAAAAATGCTTCATGATACTGGGGAAGATTTCTTACTGGAGGCTAAATGAAATCGCTACTGATGATGCTGTCCCTTTTTTGTATCCCTGACCTGGCCATGGCAAGCTTCCTTGAGAAACACGATCAATCCATTATCCGGAGTATCGACGACTTTGACCTCCCTCGGAATTATGTCGAAGTTTCGGAAGAGGGCCTTCCCCTGGGCCATTACCTGCAGCTCCTTGAGCATTTAGATACCTTCCGGTTTACGCTGCTTGCGGAGTCGCGGGTCAGGGACATATTTGAGGATCTCGAACGGGATCCCCGTGCCCGAATGAGTAGGCCGGCCGGTCGATGCAGTTACCGTAGGGCCTACATTCAGAAACTTCTCAAAGAACGGAACATCGTAAGCGGAAAGCTCTATGTTAAGTGTCCTGCAAACGATGGAAGACTTCGCCTCCGGGATCAGGTGTCCGGCCGGAACTTTTCGTACTCCAATTTTCACGATACAAGCATAGTAGCTGTAAGGACCAACGCCGGAACTGACTTCCGTGTGCTGGACTTGCAGTTTGAAGACTCTCCTGTTTCCTTACATGAATATCTCACAGAGATTGAGGCTTCCCAGAAGATTCAACCATTGAATAGAAGAGGGAGTGGTGGAAACAAGGGGTATTGTTATTGGTCAATCAGTACGCCTTATTTAACTTTTTGAAAAGTTCCAGCACACTTACTCAATATTCCTCTGAATTCCGGTCGTTCTGTTCAGAGGGAAGTACCACAGCTCCCCCTCTGAATGGGGCAATAGTCTGTTCGTCATCTACTTCCTGCCTTTCCTGATCAGAAGAGATACTTCCCAAACTCGGACTTTCATTCACTCTTCTTGAATCACAGGAGGTTAGCACCAAGAATAGGGTACCAATAAGATATAACTTTTTCATTCGCTTTCCTTTGTTAAAGCGTATGCATACTTGATTGCAATATCAATTCCAGAAAGATGCCCTACTAAAACACTTTAAAAACTAAATTAGCGAGTTGGTTCAGGTGGGGAAGTTCAATTGTGGAAGTGGAGGTCCCAGCAGCTCCGTTAGAAGCTTCCGAGACCTCGATATTTTTTTACTTACTTCGTCGTATCGTCCAGACTTTCTAAATACCTCACCAGGTCCCATCTCTGTCCCTGATCCTTAACATAGAAGGGATGCGGGGCCATCGAACCCCGCGCCGGATTCAGCAATTTAAAGAGACTGCTTACAGAGTTATCATGGAGGAATACAGGCTTGCGCTTTAGGTCCATCAGAAGAGGGAGCGCAGCACCCCGGTTTGCACCGCGGAGGGTGGCATTGATCACGATCATCTTATCATCGAAGGTGTTCTTAGGGGTATCGGACACGGGCCCCGCTGGGGCGTCACGGGTCGCGAGGACCTTCGGCATATCCCCAGGGAAGATGGTCTTCATGTCGATGACGTTCTGAGGGACGGGTTGAGAATTATCAGCATTGTGGCAGGTGGTACAACCGAACTCTGTTCCAACGAAATGCTCTCTTCCACGGGCGACCGCTTGGGCATCTTTCACCACTCCAGGAGGAGCACGCAGGCCCTCGACGTACGAGGCCATGCTCTGAAGGATCCCGTTATCAACTGCGATACCGATCAAATGGTCCAGAGTCCCGGGCTCGCCGGTGCTCGACACTTCAATGTAAGGGTAGTTCGTCACTCCAGTTGCCGCCAACACTTCAGCGTAGTCACTCGCGAGCTTATCCCCACTGGCCTTAGCTGCTTTATTCAAGAAAGCTCGTCCACCGGGGGAGAGGAGGTTGGTTGGATCTAGAAGGACTGTGAATACGGTATTTGCAAACTGCTCCGAGGTCTCTAGTTCTCCTGCGGAACCAAAAGGAGCGGCCAGGTCTTGCCGGAACATTGGAGTGTTATGCATTGGGTTTCCGATGCCGTCCACTGTGTCATCGAAGGATCCTACCGGATAATATTTAGAATTTCCAAAGTAGGCATCAAATTCAGCTTCGCTTGAGGTTTTCGTGAGGCCTTTCGCCGACGGGGCCAGTCCGGTAGACTTCCCGTCAGGCCCTTTTATTTGGGCCATGGGGTACAACGCCCGGGTATTATCCGCCATGGCGAAAATTTTCCCTATCTGGATATTATGGACCGCGGGCCCGTCGACCTGCTTGCCTATGGATCCTCCGTTTGGAACTTGAAGAGCAGCGCCGTCAGTGACCGCATGGCATAGGACGCAGCTCACGCCGGCCTTGTCACCGTTGGTTACATCCAGTGTGCCGTCCCCGTTTGAATCTCTGACCACGACACCGATCACCGCATTGGCATTGATGAGCTTGATGGTGGTGGCCGGGTCATTGAGGATCGGGCCCCGCGTCCCTTTATTTTTTAGTTCGTCCGCGACCGCGGCCAGAGTCGCTCCGTCGAGAGCGTCAGTGTTCACCGAGAGCCCTGCTTTCAGGGCCTGGACGGGAGTAAGTTTTGACTTCGCTATCCCCTGTGGCAGTCTGGCAGCGTCTGTCCAGAACCCCTCGTTCCCAAAGGTTTCAAACCGAAACGCGTCCTGGCCATCTACCTGTTGCTGTTGTCTTCTTTCTTGGAAATCACCACGGTTGTCGTTGTCGTTCCCACAACCAGTGAGCATGGGTGCGATTGAAAGCACGAGCGCCATTAAGAAGAGATAGTTTCTTTTGCATGGGAGAGTCGTCCCTGATAACGGATTCATAGAACTCCTTTTGAATGAAGGTGACGAGATCCTACTCGCAACTTCAAGGCCAAAGGGTTGTGGAGCGGGTTATTTCTTGAGTCAGTCTTGAAGTTGCTCAATGAACAATCTGAAGGAAGATTAATCTCTAGGAATGCGGCACATGTCGGTTGCGGTCATCTGCTTTCGTAAATCATTTGAGTCCAGTAGAAAGTTCCACTGACAGATTTCTTTTAGCCCATTTTAGTGACTAGAGTTTTTTTCATGGGGCCGTGCCGGGTGACGTTGAAGACGTCGTTCGGCACGGCCCCATCTTCATGAAGTTCCGCAGTTTAACTAGCGGCTTTAAATTTTCATCTTCGCTTTAATCTTCAGGACATGCTCGTTAACCATCTCATCACAGTATTGGTCTTGGGGTGAATAGATAAACTTGATGGTCGCAGTCCCGCGGATTATCCGTCGCAGGACTGATCCATCTTCTCTGGCACAATCCACGTCCCCTTGGAAAGTCCTGGTGACCTTCCCACTTCTTCTCGTATCATCACCGTTTTGGTAGTTAACTTCCAGTTGGATCGATCCGAATTCGTCTACGACTAGGCCGCACTCAGCGTTCAAGGTGGTCGCAGCTTTTTCCAAGAGGTTCGAAACTGACTGGGACTGCATGATCACGTTACCTGCGGACATTCCCTCACAGGCAAGTGCTGATCCAACGGTGGTCATCGCTGCGAGAACAAACATTCCAATAATCTTTTTCATTTTCCAATCCTTTATAATGAGTAATTTGAACTGATGAAAGGCTAGTCCTGAAAAAAGTGATTATCAATTCTGATTTCTGTATCAGATGAATTGCTGAACACTCAAGTGTTCACTCTTGCGGAACACTTATGATAGCTCAGTCGCGGATCTCGCAGCATGGTGTCTTCGCCCACCACACACAATATATCGTTGGAAAGATGAAAAAAAAGAACCTGCAATTGTAAGACGTCACTTTAGTCATCAATGTTATTTCGACTATTTTTCTTGGCATCTAAAATAAGCGATTCTTCATAACCGCAGCTGTGGTTGAAACTATTTGAACCCTCAAACCCCGGAAAAATAAAAAGTCCTCTCTCAGAATAGTATCAGCGATTATAATTCCATAATATCTAGAACTAATTTAGGAAAAATCATGAGCTTAAATTTAAGAAACCTGGTTGTTAGTTGCCTGCTAGTCGCAAATATTCATGCCAAAGTTCCTGATAAGTGCGCGGTGGGTTCGCTGAACATGAATCCAAAACTGGGATAGCCCGAGTTGCCCGTCTTCCTCCCTAAACATTTCCTTAAGCCCTTCTTCACATTTTTACGCGGTTTTTACGCCTTCTAGCTTCACCCTGGAGCCAAATGAAACAAAGGTGATAAAGATGAACATCACCCACCGAAGCAGTATTGGCAGTAAATGGTATACGTTAGTTGTGCAAGGTCATTGGCGAGGCATGGTGAGGACTAGGAGCTTTATCAACATTGTTGAATAAGAGATCTTAGACAGGTCTTGGTGTAGTTGACGGATCCAGTTGTTGTCCTGCGCCCCCGAATCCCGCTTGCGCTGCTAAGGAATTTTGAGGTTGTTCCGACGAGGATAATGTAACCTCAAAGTGAGCACGCCATGAATCTTCCTCCAACCAAACCTCTGCCCCAGTCATGCTGAAGTTCATCTTGGTTCAGGGTATTTTCCTGTCTGTGATAAACCTTCCCCTTGCGCATTCCGGTGACTGTTCGGAGAAGATCCTGAGCTACCAAGCTCTCAAGCAGATCGCCCAGAGCAAGTCGGTCACCAATCAACTTGAATTTCTCAAGGCGATCCCGCCGGACACCCTGCAGACCTTTACCTTCAGCTTCGAAAGTCAAAGTGCCCAGGGGGCAGGGGTCTCCAGAGAATTCCCAGGAGTTATCCGAACCTCCAATGATGGAAAAGTCATGCTCCGGTATACCTGTGACCCGTCGAAGCCGACCTATAATAAGGTAGAGGTCATGGCCTTCGACGATGCCTCGAAGAGATTCAAGCTTGTGAGCTTTGATTTTTCAAAAGCAAGTGCACCTCCTAAACATCGAGTCCAGGAGAACCCTCGCTCCTGCCTCAAGTGCCATAACCCCGGCGGTGAGAACGCTCCCGTGGACCCAAGGCCCAATTGGGCGAGCTACCCGAACTGGAAAGGCCTGTACGGATCGGAAGACGACTCTTTCAAGACTTACGACGGTTCGGAAAACGCCGCACTTGAAAAACAGAAAGAAGACTTCCTGAGCTTTCGGTTAAAGCAGAAGAACAACCCTTGCTACTCCTCCCTCCCTTGGCCAAAAAACGATCCGGACCTCCTCGCTCCGTATTCCGCAGATCGAAAATCTGAGGACGTGAGTTTAAGACCAAACCTCCAGATAACAAAAACCCAGTGTGTCCTCGCAGCGAACCGGCTTGCGAGGAAAATCTCCGAGGTTCCCGAGTACAAGTACCTGAAGTACTCCCTTGCCATGAGAAGCCTGGATTGTGGGCAGTGGAAGAGCGGGCAGATCTCCTCCATCGTCCCCGGAGTCAAACTCTATGACGTAGAGGAAAGGATGGACCTCGCTCCCATCGCAGATCCGAGGTTTAAGGAGAGCTACACCACGACGTACCAAGTAGGTAAGCACCTGGGCCTAACCGATGCGGACTGGAGTTTGAACTTCAACTCGCCCGATGACCCATCATTTCGATGTCCCATAACAAACGTGCCATCTGTTTACCGGACCAATCTTCTGGTCGGCGTCGGAGATATTGCCAGCGGAATCCTGCTAGGTGACCTCTCCAAAGAATTGAAAGGGCTATCAGCGTCGGTGCTGATGTCCACTCCGGAGAAAGAAGATGGTCGCGGTAACTACAGTTGCCTGGACGAGAACGGGGGGGCGCCGAATGTCATCAATAAGAAGAAGGCTTGCGACATCCTGGCCGAAGCCCAGGGAAAACTGGAGAATGATCAACTCACGCTCATGGCGGTTCAAAACCTTATTAAAGAAATTCAGCAGAAAAGGTCCCTCGACTGCTCGAGCGATGTCTTGGGGGAAACCGTTTCACAGGATCTCCCTGAGATCGCCGCTGTTGCCCTGAGGCTTACTCTCTCGGAGCAGAAAGGGGACCCGGAAGTTGGGAAAAAGATCGTATCCACTACCTGCAAGACTTGTCACAAAGACGGCTTCACCGGGTATGAATTCTTCAATGACGAGCTGGCCCTGAAGAAGAAATTAAACAGTACCTTCACTCAAAAAGTCCTCCACCGGCTCGGGTCAGACACCGAGCCGATGCCCCCGAATGGGAATCTCTCCCCCCGTGAGCAGCTGGACGTGCTGGAGTACCTCCGGAGCTTCAACAAGTGATTCTTTGGAACCTGTTAGCAAACTAGGCCCGGATCTCCCTGGCCATCTCCTCGAGCATAGAATTCTCTCCCACCACCCACAGGATATCATTGGCACGGATCACCTCATCGGTGTCCGGGTTAACGATCCGCTGCAGGTCTCTTTCGATCCCCACCACCATGACGTGGAATCTTTCCCGCAGCCCGGCCTGGCGGATGGTCAGGCCGATGATGGTGGAGGTGGATGAAGTCTTCACTTGCTGGAGCCGGTAACTGGCGTGGTGGTTAAGCTTGCTCTCAACTTTGAGCGGGATCTCCAACTCAGGTCTGGCCATCTCTAACTGCTCGTCTGTCCCGAGCATCACCAGCCGGTCCTTGGGAAAAATGAGCTCGCCGGGTGCCGGAGCGATGATGGTGTGAAGACCCCTGATGATAGCCACCACGTTTATCCCGAATCTTTTGCGCAGTCCCGCCTCGAGCAGATTCTTATTCACCAACAGGGCATTGGGATGGACTTCGAGGTTCACCAGGTGCGAGTTCCAGGGGGCAAGGCCATCCAGCGAGTGGTGTCCCTGGTCCTCAGCGGGAGAGTCCTTGAAGGTCTCGAGGAAGGTGCGTTCGAACCATTTGTAGTAGGACTCGAGCCGGCGGTAGAGAGAAAAATAAATGATCACCAGAGTGAGCGAGGTCACCGGCAGGATGTAGCGGAGTGGGAAGTACTTCGAACTCAAAGTGGCCACCCAGACGGAGGTCAGCACCGGGAACGACATCACCACCACCGCCTTCAAAAGATTCCTCTCTTTCCGGATCCGCAGGTAGGTGCGCCGGGAAGTGAAGACCATCGCCCAGATGAAGGGAGAAGAAAGCAGGAAGGTCACCAGCCACGTCAGGTGCAGGGCCCACAGGCCCGCGTTTGGAAGGCCAGCGCCGATGCGAGGAGCAAAATACTTAAGCCCTACGTTGAAGATCAGGGTAACGATGATCCCGTTGAGGAGCCACTTGAAGACCAGCACAAAAATATCTTTATTCTTTCCGGCGCCGCTGCGCTGACGTTCGCACCACAGTCCGTACCGGTCAAGCAAGTGTCGCAATCGCTGGGGCAGTCTCTTTTCTAACCCCGCGGCGACCGCGGCGGAATTTTTTATCAGGTAGGGTGTGGTGAAGGTCGTCACCAGAGAAACCGCGACCCCGATCGGGTAAAGCTTACTGCTAGTTGCCTTGAGGGCCACTCCTAGGCTGGCGATGATGAAGGAGAACTCTCCGATCTGCGCCAGACCCATTCCCACCTGGACGGAGTTCTTAAACGACTGGCCGGACACCAGCGCACCTAGAGAGGTGCTGAAAATTTTTCCCGTGATGGTCACCAGGCTCAAGAGGAGTATCACACCTTTGTACTCCCACATGATCCGAGGGTCGATCAGCATGCCGATGGAAACGAAGAAGATCGCGCCGAAGAGGTCCTTGAGTGGTTCCATCAAGGTCTCGATCCTGCGCAGGATTTCCGTCTCCGCGATGACCGAGCCCATGATGAAGGCACCCAGAGCGGGGGAGTAACCGAAGTGGGCCGCCAGCACTACCAGGCATAGGCAAAGTCCGATCGATACTAGAGTGAGCATCTCATTATTTCCACGTTTGCCGATGTAGGTCATGAGCCTGGGAACGAGGAAGTACCCGGTGATGAACCAGCTCCCCACCACCAGCGTGAGGTTTCCGGCAGCGGCCATTAGAGAGTAGATTGAAACTGTTTCAGTGGTGGCGATGGTGGTGAGTCCGACCAGCAGCAGGATCGCGAAGAGGTCCTCAACGATGAGGATCCCGAAGATCACACTGGCAAAGCGGTGAGACTTTAGTTTCAAGTCCTCCAGCGCTTTGATGATGATGGTGGTGGAGGAGATGGAGAGCATCGCGCCCAGGAAAATACTCTCTAGCGAGGTCCAGCCCAGCCACTTCCCGATCCCGAAGCCCACCAGTAAGAAGAACCCAACCTCCAAGCTCGCCGCCACGGTTGCCGTGACCCCGACGCTGGAGAGTTTCCGGAAGCTGAACTCTAGTCCCAGGGTGAACATCAGGAAAATGACTCCGAGTTCGGCCCAGGTCTGGATGCTTGGAATGTCGGTGATGAGATTGATGGGGGGAGTGTGGGGTCCGACGATCACCCCGGCGAGAATGTACCCCAGCACCACCGGCTGGCGGATCTTATGGAAGATGAAACTCATCACACCGGCTACGGCGAGGATGATCGCGAGGTCAATGATAAGAGGGGCCAGGTGCATAGGAGAAAAACTATACCAGATCTGAAGCCAGGGGCAATCCTCATCGTGTCCACATCCGGTGCAGAGTCACTGCGTTTTCAGTGGCGTGACCAAAGGTGGTGTTATCGAAGACGCACCAGGGATTTTTCTTCGACTTCAGAGTGACCAGCAGCTGCTGCAGGTATTCCTCACTGTAGGCACTTTTGTAGATGAGCGGAGATCCGTGCAGCCGGTAGTAGTCAACGCCAGTCTGGTGACTCTTGCTCTTAACTTCACCCAGGCACTTTTCTGGATCCGCCTGGACCTTTGAAATCGCAAACTCCTGCATCAGCCTCACCGATTCCGCACAGAGCCAGCTTAGGTTGCGGGGCTCGAGTGCGATCGGGATGGAAATTTTTCTTCGCAGCATCCTGTAGAAGTCCTCCATGGCGGAAGCCTCGAAGTTTTGTTTGCCCGGGAGCTGAAGCAGCAGCACCCCGAACTTCTCCCCGAGGTGGCAGATCCGGTCCAGCGACTCCAGCAGCTTCTTCTCATCCGGTCTCAGCCCGGACTCGTGGGTGAAAACCTTCGAGAGCTTCACACTGAACCGAAACTCCGCTGGCGTGTCATTGGCCCAGCGGACGTAGGATTTAGCCTGGTGCTCTTTATAAAAGGAAGAATTAATTTCAACGGCATTGAGCACTTGAGCGTATCTCTGGAGATGACTCCCTTCCTGGCCGAAATAACCGGCGTGGTCTTTTGAAATGTTCCAGGCCGCCGTACCAACGTAGGGAGCGGGACCCACTTTCAAAACCACATGGATAGAGATGTCACCAAGACTCCGTCCCAATTGTTTTTACCGCTCGCTCGTTTGGGATAGATCTTATCTTTGGAGTATAAGGCCCGCAGCTCTGTGCGCCACATGGCATTTCCCTCAAACTTTTGGTCAAAATTGGTAGAAGCACCTAGTACCTGAAAGCCATTTGCGGTGGCCGTTTCGACATTGGCCTGGTGGCGGTCATTGTAATACTCAGACCTAAAAGACACAGACTGGCCGTCACGCAGAACTCTCCGGACAGTCACAGCGGTGGCCCCCCAAGCGTCGACTCCCCGTTTTTCTTGCTGCGCCTGATGGCCGAAGTCCGCACTCAACAGATACTGCCACCTGTCCGAGGCCATCCATTTCAGGATAAAATCGTGGTAGGCCCGGAACCTGGGCCTTGATCCCACCACAATTTCGTCTCCAAAAAAATTGTTATATATATAGAGTAAGTCTTGTGTGAGCTGCCGCTGGTACTGAAAACCCACGGCCTTACCGGAATTATTCTCAGAGACATTCTGCCAGCCGTTGATCAAGTGAAGCTGCAGGCCACTCTTCTCATCTATCTTGTGCGTTAGCCGGACCCCGGCAGAGTAGTACGGAACATAGTCCAGCATGAGCGCCCGGGAATAGGTCCAGTTGTCCTTGGAAATCCAGGACTCTGCTCCGATGTGTCCGAGATAAATCCCAAGGTCTATCCAGGTGTCGGCCGCGATCCTTGTACCAACGTAGGCTTCCTGAAAGTTCTTTGTCTCGTTGGGGCCAGAGGTCTTTCCAGAGACGGGTTCGAAATAGGTGTTCTTAGTGACAGAGTTTCCAAACTGGAGCGCCAGTCTCCCACGGATTTTCTCTTCTTTAACCGAGACTCCGACCGAGGCGAGGTTAAGATTGAACTCATTATGACGGGCCGGCTGGGTGGTGAATTCTCTTTCGTGATCGGGGGGCCGGTTGGAATCAAATGCGTAATATGCATCCACGAAGCCATCAAAAGTGGGATTCAAAGCAAACACTTGGATGGTGTAAAGAAGGCTTAATGAGAAAACAGGTAGATGTAAGCGCATTCTTTAGAGTCTCTTGAGTTAGTTTGCAGGTCCAACTGGATTAGAGATACCATATATTCTTAATAAAGTCAGTTACTTAGGTATGTTTTAGTACAATTCGACTATTGTTAGGTCAAGTCTTTAATACGTGATCCTAAAACTCAGGAGGCAATAATTTCCACTAACTCACCAATATGTTTAGAAATTGACGCTGAATTTTTTTCTAACCGACCTCTTTATGCCGAAATAAAATTCCAACCTTTACCGTGAAGCTCATTATGTAAAAATGAAGGGGAGCTCTTAAGACAAGCTTAAGTTTCCATGGACGGAAACAATAACAACGAAAGGGTAAAAATGACTAAGATTCTTGTAACACTGGCCTTCTTAATCGGTGTTTTTTCTTCAGATTTTTCTCAAGCAGCAGTCCCGACTGAAGCCTTCACTTTCGACACTAATGTCCGACCGATCAGCATGACTAGTTCTCAGGAAGATAAACTAGACAAGGCCGCAGACCTCATCAAGAGAGTGATCGCAACTGAAGCCTTTAGGAACAAAGTTCTCAACCACACCTACGGTGGGAAGAAGACCTTTAAGGATAACGGCGGACTGACTAACCTTCAGATATATAACAAGATCCTCGCCGGTGCCGAAAAGCTCCAGCCTTCTAGAGACAACGAAATGGACATTGAAGTCGAGCTTTACTACGAAAGCGCCAATGTCGTTGGCTACACCATGACGGGTTCGAAGCGGATTTACATGAACACTAAGTTTTTCAATTCATACACCTCTGTAAACGTTTCTGGAAACATGATGCACGAGTGGCTTCATAAGTTAGGATTCAAGCACGCTGTGAACTACACTTACAGCCGTGACTTCTCCATCCCGTACGCTATCGGAAATATAGTCGAGTCTCTCGCACGAAACGTCTAATCTCTGGATTTAACAAAAGGATATTCTCATGAAAACGATGATCACATTTTTGGCCCTCAGTTTTGCTTCTTTGTCTTTTGCCACTACGGAAAAACTCTTCGATAGAGCAACGATGGATCAGTGCCGGGCCGAAGTGAACAAACTTGATTGCGGCAATGCGGAAACTGCTGAAAACAATAAACTTATGGATTGCGTTGAACAAAAAAAATCACAACTTTCCAAAGACTGCTTAAATGTACACAATGCAATGAACGAAATGAGAAAGGGTCATGCACATTAATTATTAGTGACTTATAAGCCGGAAGTATCCCTTTCGGCTTTATTTTTTAAATTTCTACACAGCTCCTAAAGTGACGCTCGCCTAAGCAATTTTCTAATTACTAATCAAATTTAATCTCTTACCGTACACAAGCTCATAAATTTAGATCGGTCAGTTATTCACTACAAGCGAGTAGTGGAACATTCTTCAAGGGAGTGAAATGAGAAATGTAAGAATCTTAGCAATTATTTTTGGTTTAATTGTATCAACTGGGTCATCTGCAGAAATCCTTCCGGTTGAAGCCTCGACTTTCGAATTCAATATCCGGACCCCAAAACTGAGCCGGGAGAAAGAAGAAAAACTCCTGAGCGCGGTTGACGTGCTAAGAGCTGTTTACGGGTCAGATGAGTTCAGGAACGGCATCCTCAATCACAAATACAAAGGTAGGCGGACTTTTTCTAACAATAAGGGCCTATCCAATGCTCAGGTTTATCAGAAGATCATGGACGGTGTTGAGCGGCTCTATCCGCTGAAGAATAATG
This sequence comes from Bacteriovoracaceae bacterium, assembly GCA_035576105.1. Lineage (GTDB taxonomy): Bacteria > Bdellovibrionota > Bacteriovoracia > Bacteriovoracales > Bacteriovoracaceae > Peredibacter. The sequence goes on along the minus strand of DATLXA010000068.1, from coordinate 746 downwards.
CCATGGATCTAGAGGTAGAACTCTTCACCAACAATTTTTCAAAAGTTCTTGGTTTCACACGATCAAATAGCTCAACAATATTCATCAACACCAAGTATTTCAATAAAAACACCGCTGCCAAAATAGCCTCAAATCTCACTCATGAATGGCTACACAAGCTTGGCTTCACCCACCCGGTAAACAAGTGCTTGTCACGCCGAAATTCCGTTCCTTACGCTGTTGGATACTTGGTTAAGACTATTTCTAAGAAATTGGGATACTAGTGTTTGAGATTGGGTGAAGTTAGGTAGATTTTCGACGGAAGGCGATGAGCATTAATGCAGGTTTATTGGTACCAGTTGTATAATGAAGACTGCGTCGATGAAATTGTAAGTTGCAGCAATTCTGTCGGTGTCCGTATTGCAACGCAGGGCTTCACCGATAACATTGTTAGATTAACCAGGCCTATCGTTACCGTGAATACAATACACGGCTTCGCCGCTAACGTTGTTAGTTAAGCCAAGCCATCGTTACCGTGAAAAATAACGCACGGCTTCGCCGATATCGTTGTTTGCTTAACCAGACCTATCATTACCGTGAAAACAACGCATGGCTTCGCCGATAACGTGGGATCGACCCCCGTATTTTAGACACGGCCACTTCCTCTACTTTGGAGGAACAGATCAATCAAAAATCTCAATCAAAAACAGTGCTTTGCGACAAAATCCTGCCCCTTTTTCAACAAGGTTGTTCTCCGGCAAAGATTT
>DATLXA010000067.1:0-358094 GCA_035576105.1 Bacteriovoracaceae bacterium | reverse complement strand
GCTATACAACGAAGAATCTAAACTACGAAACGAACCTCAGGACCAACTCTCTATAGCCAAATCTGTGGGAAGATATCGTAGTGAAGGTATAAGAGTCAGGAAGGATGGTGAAGAATTTATGGCCGATGTCTATATAACCCCTTTAAAAAAGGATAATGTGGTCGTGGGCTATGCTAAAATTGTCGCAGACCTGACAGAACATAATAAACTGGTTCAAGATAGGAATTCGTCACAAACAGAAACAAGTGATTTAAAGGTAGAAAAAAGAATGAGGGAAGGTTTCGTATCAGCTCTAACACACGATTTAAGAAGTCCTTTAACTGCTGCAAAAATGAGTGCTCAAATCATTTTGCGTAATCCTAACGATCATGAGAAGCATTTGCTCCATGCCTCTAGGATCGTTGATAATATTACGAGAACGGATAGGATGATCTCTGATCTTTTAGACGCAAATAGGATCAAAGCTGGTGATAAAATTTCACTCAATCTGCAAGAATGTAATTTAACTAAACTTACCTACGAAGTCTGCCTAGAATTGTCTTCCATGCATGGTGACCACATTAAAGTAATTTCAAAGAAAGAAATTAAAGGTTTTTGGGATTCTTCAGCTTTAATCCGTGTATTAGAGAATCTAATAACAAATGCATTGAAATATGGTGAAGTTTCATCAATGGTCACAATATTTTTAGAAGAAATAGAAAACCGTATTCAAATTAAGGTTCATAACTTCGGAAAGGTTATTGAATTACCTGATCAGTCTAACTTATTTGAGCAGTTCCATAGGGCTAGTTCAGCCGTAAAGGGAACAGTACAAGGCTGGGGTATTGGATTGGCCCTTGTGAAAGGATTAGTTGAGGCCCATGAGGGTATGGTTAGAGTTGAAAGTTATCCAGAGAAAGGAACTACTTTCACCGTTGATCTACCGTTGAATAAAACCATGTATGATCTCAATTCTTAGAATGTCATCCATAACAATTTTTCGTATCGTTATTTCTTCCTTGGATGTCCGTAGTGAAGTTCTATTGCCGTATATAGAGTATCAAGATCTAGTGGCTTCTTCATCTGACCGGAAGAGTGTTTCAAGGTGATTTCAGATACAGGGATAGATACACTTAAGGCTTTTGCTCATTAAGAAACGCTTCTAGTTCAAACTTTTCAAATTCTTCATATTCTTGAGCCACTGATGTCTTGATGCCCATAGCATTCTGGATCTCAGACATAAACTTAGCTGCCTGAAGCGGGTTGAATTCATCGGTTGTTTCATCAGTCATATTCATAGTTATAAGTGGTGGCCAAAAACGGACTTGAACCGTTACGCCCTTGCGAGCAAAGGATTTTGAATCCTTCATGTCTACCATTCCATCATTCGGCCACTTATAAGACTGGTAGATACGTCTACCAATCGGGTTAATTATCGTCTACCAAATTACCATATTCATCAATGCTTCTCAGCGGTTGTAAAATAGTGCAGAAGATTTTGAATCCTCTACGTCTACCATTCCGTCAGCAGGCCACTGAAGAACCACGATATTAATAATGGAAGGATTGAGTGTCAATGAGTGGGTCATGAAACGCTTAGCGTAATTTAATCAAATCAAGAGCTTCTTTGATGGAAAATCTGTGAAACTCATCGCCCAGATGTTTCTTCAGCTCGTGGTTTGAAATGAGACAGGAATACTTTAAATAATCGATCAGATACGCAGGAACCTCGATGCTCAATTTTTTAAGCATCCGGTTGAATCCGCCCGCCAGCATCATAGGGAATGGTATCCCGGTGGTCCCAACGACCTTCAATGCTTCTCTCATCGAAATGAAATCATTCCCCGCAACGTTGTAGGTCCCAGTGGGCAGTTTCGTCAACGCCCGGTAGAGGATCTGTGCCATGTCGAATTCGTGGATGAACTGAAAAAATGGGTTGTAGTCCACAGGGCTTAGGGCAACGGGACCCGCCAAAAACTTGGTCATGGCATTCTGGATCTTCGTTCCGATGATGTTGCAGGGCCTGAGCACTACGGTGGAGATGGTGTTCTGATTCTTCCACATCCAGTTCGTCGAGATCTGATCCATCTCCACCACGTCTCTGAGCTCCGGGTTCTTGATGCTCGCTCTCAGAGGTGCGTCTTCGGTTAAGAAGATCGGGTTATCGGAGAGCGCGCCGTAGACGTGAAAGGTCGACAGGATGATGACCTTCTCTACTCCGGAGCGCTCGCACATCTCCAGGATTCTGTTGGTGCCCATCACCGAGAGGTCGATCCGCTTGGCCAGGATGTTCTGCTCGTTGGAGGCGTGACTGATGCGGCCCAGGTGGTAGACGGCGTCGAACTGGTGGCCCCGGAAGAGGTTTTCGAAGTTACCCCTCGAATACTTCATCTGAAGCGCAGTCAGGTTCTTGATGGGATAGAGGTCGGAGATGTTGCGCGAATCGATCCCGACGATCTCCCAGTCCGGGTTCTCGCTCAGGATAAGCCTTGCTGTCATCAGTGCAAGTCCTCCGGCGATGCCGATGAAGAGGATTTTCTTCTTCTTCTCCATCACCGCGCACCCTTGGCCTTAGTCTCCCGGATCACGTACTTCGAAATTGGCTTTCGAATGAGATCCAGGAACGGACGCCGGTTTTTGAGACCCTGGATGAGCATCCGCTTGATGGTGTGCTCTACTTCGTAGACCTTCTCTTTGACTTCCTTGTCCGAGGCTTCAGCTTCCAGCGTCGGGGGGATCTCAATTTCTGGTCCAATGTAGATGTCGATGGGAGAGGGAAGTGGGATAAGGTTCGCGGTGAGCGGCAACGTCGGAAGCCGCAGGAACTTCGCGAGGCTTTTGGCGTGAAACACGAAGGGATACATCTCTTCGGCTCCGATCACACAGACGGGCAGGATCGGTGTCTTCTTCTGTAAAGCGGTCCGGTAGAATCCTTCTGAGAAGGGCCGGAGCTTATAGAACTCCGAAGTATTTTTAGTGATGCCCTTGAGTCCCTCCGGGAAAACCAGGATCGATTCCCCGTGATCGATCAGGAACTCGCAGTTTCTCCGTTCACCAAGGATCGCTCCAGTCTGGGCCGAGTAGTCACCGATAAACGGAAGCTTCGCCATGAACCGGTCAACCATCGCCCGCAGCACGCGCGGGGGGGCCACGTCAATCAGGAAGGCGATGATAATCAGCATCCCGTCCAGGGGGATCTGTCCAGAATGGTTCGAGGCGACGATGTATGAGTGGTCTTTCACATTCTCCTCGCCGAAGACCCGGACCTTAAAATACTTCCGGTAGACCGGGATCAACCTGCGGAGAGATCTCTCACACAGCTCGATGTTGAAGCCCCAGGGGTCCTGGTAGCCCGCGTACCGCTCCCGGAGGGAACGGAATATCTCGTTGATTTTTAGGTCGTCCTCGGCGGAGAGGAATAAAGAAGAGGCGGGGTTGGTCATGCGAAGATCATACCTTCTTTTGGAGCCGATCCTCTACAAAACAATCTAAGATCTTTCCGGTCAGTTAAAGCCCTGCATGTCACTGTTGCGCTTCACGAAAGTTATAATGGCCTGCTCTACGGCGGGGATGCCGTCACCCTTTTCGGCAGAGGTGAAATGGATCTGCTTGACCCACTTGAATTCAGTGTAGATCGAAGGCATCAGGGCCTTGAGCCGGGCCTTTTCACTTTGTGTTTTTAGCTTATCCATCTTGTTGAAGAGCAGGTAGGTCTCGAGGTTGAAGCTCTTGATGTAATCATGGAAGACGACGTCGGTCTCCTGCAACGGGTGGCGGGCGTCCTGGATGTTGAGCAGCAAAATTTTCTCCGAGCAGAGCTGGAAAAACGTGTCCAGCAGCAGCTGCCAATTCGCTGCCATCGCTTTAGAAACTTCGGCGTGACCATAGCCTGGGACATCGAAGAGGTAGAAACTTTCCAGTGACTTCGTTTCCTTATTCTCCACGATGAAGTTGAAGATGTTCACCTGGCGGGTTCTCCCGGGAGTGTTCGACACCCTGGCAGTTTTTTTTCCGAAGACGGAATTTATCAACGAAGATTTCCCGACGTTGGAGCGGCCGATGAAAGCGATGCCGTTGATGAAAGGGTGTTCGTTCAACCACGTCTTTAGCTGTTCGACCGAATCGATGCCCATCAAGAACTCAGTTTTCCCTTTTTGAATCATCATAGGCGGTGCTCGTTTCTCAAACCAATTAAATTAAATTCGCCGTCGTCGCTGGTTTTCTTTTACCGCATCCTAGCAGAAAAGAGAGGCCACAGTCTTAAAAAAAACAGGAGCAGCAATGTACCAAAGAAGGATAATGGAAAAGCAAATTCAATCAGATGGGGTCCGGATCGGAGACAGCTGCAGCATCTTCCCCGTCCAGGGACGCAAGAAGGCGTTCACCCTGAACCGGAACTGCATCGATCTGATCTCGCCGCAGTACCGTCCCGCGGATCTCTCCATGAGCTACGTAGAACTCGCGAATTCGGAGATCGGTCATTTTCACTACCGCCTCGAGCTCGACTCACAAAAAGGCGATGGCCGCTTCGTCCTCAAGACCATCAAAGGCCGGGCTTATTTTCTCAACGGACTGGCGGCCAAGGAAGCCTACGTCGAACGGCTAGACCGGCTCTACATCGATGACAACAAGGTTAACTTTGACAGCTGTGGCCTGTCGGGGCTCACCAGTTCGCACTTCGACCACCCCATGCTCCTGCAGAGTAACCTCATCAACTCAGAGCTCAAGATCCTTATCCAAGGCGAGACCGGCACCGGAAAGACCCACCTGGCGTCCGAAGTACACAAACGGAGTGGGAGGGTCGGATCCTTCGTGGCAGTGAACCTTTCCTCCTACAACCCACAGCTGATCGAATCAGAACTCTTCGGTCATAAGAAAGGGGCCTTCACGGGAGCGGTCAACGACAAGCAGGGAGCCTTCGAAGAAGCTCAGAACGGAACACTCTTCCTGGATGAGGTCGATTCCCTGCCGCTGGAGATCCAGACGAAGCTTCTGACATTCATGGATAACAAGAAGTTCCGGAGAGTCGGCGAAACGCGGGAGACGTCGATCAAGACCCGGCTCATCTTCGCGTCCGGGCAGCCCTTGGAAAAACTCGTGACCCAGGGAACTTTCCGGAAAGATCTCTACTTCCGCTTGAAGGCCGGCCACTCCGTGGACCTCCCGTCCCTGCGCAATGAAGCTTCGAAGATCAAAGAAGCCTGTCAATTCTTCTCCCTCCAGAAGAGTGTTAGCCTCTCTCGTCGGCTGGTCGAGTTCTACGAGTCCCTCGCCTGGCCCGGCAACCTCCGGCAGCTGTTCGGCCATCTGGAAAAAAAGCACATCCTCTCGAAGTCCAGTAAACTCGACTTCGACCACCTCGACGAAGAACTCCTGCTGCAGAGTTCGGACCTCATGAGCCTCAGCGCCCCGGTGGACCTGATCTCCATGGAGCACTGGAAGATCGATTACGTTAAGAAGGCGCTGGGTGTGTGTGGCGGCAATGTGGCGCTGACAGCGCGGAAGCTTCAGCTCACAGAGAAAACCGTTAAGTCACTTCTGGGGAAGAGCTAGTTTGCCAGGATGTAGGTGAGCTTGAGTTCGACGGCGACGCCTTCCTGCCCCTGGGACTTCAAGAATTCGTTGATCTCGGCTTGGAGTTTTTCACGGATGATCTCCTTGCCCTCTTCTTCCAGCGGGAAGGAGGCCAGGACCGGTTCGATGTAGAGAATGAGATGGTCCCGCAGCTGGAACTCCTGCTTCTCGAGGAACACTCTGCTCCGTCTGGTGGTCATGGTCGCGGTAAAGTCGATGTCGATGGACCGGAGTTCGTTGATCTGTGAAAAATACACCGGTAACCGGAAGTTGGAGATGCTAAAATGGCGGACTTCTTCTTTGTAGTAGCCCGGTCTGTCGTAGTCGAGCTCTTCCTCCAGGCTCGCTGGTGCTCTGGTGCTTTCCAGGTGGTGATTGGCGAGCTTCTGCCCGGAGAAGGTCACGCCAATGACGGCGAGGAAGGACGCGGCCGAGAAAGTCAGGAGCATCAGTGACTGCGTGGTGGTCAGTCCCTGGAGCCAGCTTCCGATGAGGATGAACGGCATGGTCACGGCGGCTTTAATTTTCTTGGTCGCCCCTGGCTTATTGTGAAGGTACTGCGAGAGGGCCAGGTTGTAGCACTCGATGAGTTTTTCTTTGTAGTTGAAAGTCCTGACAGTTCGTTTCACCAGATCCAAAGCGGAGGCAGCTTTGGACTTCATCACCGCGGGGAGATACTTCACCTGGCCCGCGTTTCTCAAGCACCAGTTCAGGGCCCTGGAAGAAAAAGAGATGAACCCCGCAGGAATGAGTCCGAAGATACGTCTCAGGACCTTCATGATGAAGGCATTCACAGTGGACTCTAATTTGATTAAAAAGTTCATCTCACAGCTCATCGGATGATTGCTCTGAAATCTCAAGTTTAGAATGAATTTACTCTGGTACAGTAAGATATTGAATTGCGCAAAGAATCAAAGCCGAGGTTTACTTCAGAATCTTAGGGAGTTAGGAGCTTGGAAGCGACTAAAATAGTGCATTTTCCTCATATCCAAGGTATTTTAGCTCTCATTCCTATAGCACCCAATATCAACCAGTATCCCTGAGGGCATGGATGGATTTCACTCTAGAGTTTGAGAGACCGGTGTCTGAATTAGAAAATCAGATCCGCGAACTGAGACAGGCAAATCACAAGAACATAGATATCTCCCACGAGATCGCAGCTCTCCAGGCCAAGGTCGACGGCATGCTCGAAGAGATCTATCTGAAACTCACTCCGTGGGAGAGAACACAGCTCTCCCGGCATCCGCAGCGGCCGCACTCCGTCGACTACATCGAAAAGATCGTCACCGACTTCCACGAGATCCACGGCGACCGTCGGTTCTCCGATGACCAGTGTATGATCACCGGCTTCGGCTTCATGGATGGCCATAAGGTCGCGGTCATTGCCATTGAGAAGGGCCGCAAGACACAGGAAAAGATCAAGAGAAACTTCGGGATGCCGAACCCGGAAGGATACCGTAAGGCCCTCAGGGTCATGCAGCTCGCGTCTCAGTTTCAGATTCCGGTGATTACTTTCGTCGACACTCCGGGAGCGTACCCCGGGATCGGTGCCGAAGAACGGGGCCAGGCGCTGGCGATCGCAGAGAACTTAGAAGAAATGTTCAACATTAAGTCCCCCATCATCTCGGTGGTGATCGGTGAAGGCGGCTCCGGTGGAGCACTCGGGATCGCCGTAGCAGATAAGGTCTTCATGATGGAGTACTCGGTGTACTCGGTGATCTCCCCAGAGTCTTGCGCTTCAATCCTCTGGTCGGACCCGAAGATGGCCGAGACCGCCGCGAACTCCCTCCAGCTCTCTCCCAACAAGGCCTTCGAACTGAAAGTGATCGACGGGATCATCAAGGAGCCCGCCGGAGGAGCTCACCGTTATCCGGAGAAGGCGATAGAGATGGTCAAAGAAACTATTCTCACTAACCTCAAAGCGCTGAAGGCCAAGGACCTCGACCTGGTCATGCAGCAGCGCTTCGAAAAATTCCGGCAGATGGGCAACCTGACCCTGATCCTCGACACCACAGACCAAGGCACCCAAACATGAGCGTTTACTCTATGACCGGCTTCGGGAAGGGCGAAGCCACCGGACCGAACCTCACCATCACCACCGAGATCAAGACGGTGAATAACCGTTTCAAGGATTTCAAATTCCGCATGAGTTCCCTCTTCAACGCTCTGGAGTTGGACCTGCGGTCGAAGCTAGAAAGCGACTTCCGCCGTGGGAGCTTCGACATCAGCATCAGCTACAAAAGAAAAGAGAAGGCCGTCACCGAATTCCAGGTGGATCCGAATAAAGTGGAGGCTTTCCTCCGGATGATGAAGCCCATCTTCGAATCCCAGAACCTGCCCTGCACCGTGAGCCCTACGGATTTTTTAAGGAACGATTTTTATAAAGATGAAGAGGATCAGAAAGAAAAAGAGCTCGAGCCCCTGGTGATGAGCTCTTTTGAAAACGCGGTCCGGGCCCTCAAGACCTCCCGGGCGATCGAAGGTCAGAAGCTGGTGGAGAAATTGCTCGAGCACCTGAGCGTCTACCAGAGCTGCCTAGGAAAAGTTGAAGTGCTCAAGTCCGATTACCCGGAGATGATGAAGGACAAGCTCAACCTAAAGCTGAACGAAAAGCTCAAGGATGTGAAGGTCGACGAGTCTCGCTTCCTGCAGGAGGTGATCTACTACCTGGAGAAGCTGGAGATAGACGAGGAGATAAATCGGGCAAAGATCCACCTGGAGAAGCTCACCTCGGTGTTGAAATCCAGCGGTGAGATCGGCCGGCAGATCGACTTCCTCCTTCAGGAACTCGGACGGGAGACCAATACCCTGGGATCAAAATCTGCCCACCCAGATATTTCCTCCAATGTGGTGGAGATGAAAGTACAATTAGAGAAGATCAGAGAACAGGCCCTTAATTTGGAATGACCCATGTCTGGAAAAATGATCGTCATATGTGCGCCGTCCGGCACGGGGAAGTCTACGCTCCTGAGTAGACTCAAAGCTGACATTCCTGAGTTAGAGTGGTCCATCTCCTGTACCACCAGACCCATGCGGGCCGGCGAAGTCAACGGGAAGGACTACCATTTTATCCAGACCGAGGATTTCCTAAAGCAGATCACCGGCGACCAGTTTATCGAATGGGCCAAGGTTCATTCCAACCACTACGGCACCTCCAAGGTCTTCGTCGACGAGGGTATCCGGCAGGACCGGAAGCTGCTCTTCGACCTGGACGTCCAGGGTGCGGACGCCATGAAGAAAACCTACGGGGCGGCGGCGATGGTCATCTACATCGAACCACCCTCCATCGAGGAACTTGAAAAACGCCTGCGCGTCCGTGGCACCGAGAGCGAAGAGGTCATCCGCGAGCGGGTCACCAACGCCCGCAAGGAGCTCGCCCGCAAGAATGACTACGATTTCCTCATCCTCAACGACGACGTCGACGGGGCCTACCTGAAACTAAAAACCATCGTACAGGGGATACTCACATAGGAATGTTCGCTGAACGGATAGATTTTTCCCACGAAGCAAACCTCACCATCGAGGAGCTGCTCAAGCGCACCGAAGTGCTGCTCCCGGATACGGACCTCACCATCCTCCGCAAGTGCTACGAGTTCGCGGAGAAGATGCACTCGGGTGTCAAGCGCTCCTCCGGCGAACCCTACATCATCCATCCGCTGAACGTATCCGCCACTCTGATCAAACTTAAGATGGACCTAGACTCCATCATGGCGGGCCTGCTCCACGACGTGGTCGAGGACTGTGACGTCTCCCCGGAGGAGATCTCGAAGCTCTTTGGCCAGAACGTCGCCCAGATCGTCGTCGGCTGTACTAAGATTTCCAAGATCAAGTTCAAGACCAAGGAAGAGTCGCAAGCGGAGAACTTCCGGAAGATGGTCGTCGCCATGGCCCAGGATCTGCGGGTCATCATCGTCAAGCTCTCGGACCGCATGCACAACATGCGCACCCTTCAGTACATGACCAAAGAAAAGCAGATGGGCAAGGCCCAGGAAACCCTGGACATCTATGTACCCCTGGCGAGCCGGCTCGGGATAAACTCGGTTAAGGGTGATCTCGAAGACCTGTGTCTGCGCTACCTTCACCCGGACATCTACTACCGGCTGGCCGAAAAAATCGCCATGAAGAAGCGCGAACGCGAGTTCTACATCGAAGAGACTCTCAGCCTGATCGAAGAAAAAATGCTCGAGTACTCGGTGGTGGGAGAAGTCACCGGGAGGCCAAAGCACTTCTTCTCGATCTATAAGAAGATGCAGCAGCGGGGAGTGGACTTCGAGCAAATCCAGGATCTGCTTGCCTTCCGCATCCTGGTCAACAACATCACCGAGTGCTACAAGTGCCTGGGTATCATCCACTCGGCGTTCACTCCCGTCCCCGGAAGGTTCAAGGACTACATCGCCATCCCGAAAGTTAACAACTACCAGTCACTCCATACCACCGTCATCGGGCCCAAGGCAGAGCGCATCGAGATCCAGATCCGGACCTTCGAGATGCACGAGGTCGCCGAACGCGGAGTTGCGGCCCACTGGAAGTATAAAGATCGAAACAAGGCCGACGGCAACAACAAGCTGCAGTGGGTGGAAGAACTCATGGAGTTCAACCAGAACGTCCAGAGCTCCTCCGAGTTCATGGACGTGGTGAAAAATGACTTAGATGTCGGGGGAGTGTTTATCTTCACTCCCACCGGCGACGTCAAGGAACTGCGGTACGGCGCGACCCCCCTGGACTTTGCCTACGCTGTTCACACCGAAGTCGGAAACAAAACGGTCGGCGCCAAGGTTAACGGCAAGATGGTCCCGCTCAAGTACCGGCTCAAGTCCGGAGACACAGTGGAGATCCTGACGTCGAAGACCCAGACTCCTACCAAGGACTGGCTGAAGATCTGTAAAACATCCAGGGCCATTACTAAGATCAAACAGCACCTGATGAAAGTAGAACGGGATGAGCACCGGCAGATGGGAGAAGATCTGCTGGACAAGGCCCTGCGGAAGTTTGAGACCTCAATCAAATCCCTGGATAAGAAAGGGGAGTTCAGACCCCTGCTGGAGCGCCGGCACTATAAGAATCTCGAAGAACTGTTCGTGAACATCGGCTCTAACCACCTTCCCATTAAGGAAGTGCTGGTGGAGATCCCTTCCATCGCTTTCACAGAGACCGACGAGCTCGAGTTCAAGGAAGACGACAAGGAACTGGAGAGTTACTACAAGAAAGTCAGTAAGTCTGCCCGCAAGAGTTCCAGCAGCGACAACGCGGTCATCGTCGACGGCCTGGATGACATCCTGGTGAAGATGGGCCGTTGCTGCAACCCCATCCCCGGTGACCCGATCACGGGCCTCATCACCCGAGGCCGAGGGATCACGGTCCACACCGTCGGCTGTAACCGGATCGTGGAGATCGATAAGTCCCGGCGCATCTTGGTGGAATGGAACAAACATTACGTCTTCAGTCACCCGGTGAACATCAAGGTCACCACCCACGACAAGCCGGGGATCTTGAGTAAGATCTCCAAGTCCATCAACACGGCGGGGATCAACATCCGCTCCGCCATCGCCCGCTCTATGCCAGACCAGAAAGGTAACTTCATCTTCGAGATCGAAGTGAAAGATTACTCGGAACTGCTGCGCACCATCAGTGCCATCGAGCAGATGGAAGAAGTCATTAGCGTGAACAGGGCCTAATTACTTTTGACAATATTTCAGGCTTAACGATAATTGTCCTATGAACAAATACTTTTTATTTTTCGCTTCCTTCCTGGCCCTGCCACTGTGGGCCCAGGTGATCGTGCCTCCGCTGGTGCTGAGCTCCGAAGAGGTGGAGACCAAGCCAAAGTTCCTGAAGAAAACCAGTCACTGGGTTTTTAACTTTAACTTCGAGTACCTCAAATACGATGTACCGTTTGCCTTCGCGGGTGAGAAGAAGAACATCAGGCCAGAGAACCGCGACTTCTTCGGCGGAAGGTTCGGCTTTGGTCGGGAGCTCTTCCTGCGGCCCGGGATCATCTCTACCACTAGACTGGATGGCTACTTCAACGGAACCCTGGACCTGACTAACCTCAAAGGCGGGGACGACGAAGACGCCGAGGTCTTCTCCAAGTACAAGCGGGAAGGCTACCTCTACGGCCTGGACATCAACCAAACCCTCGGCTACCTCTTCGAGATGAAAACCAAGAACCCGATGATGGAAGACATGACCTACCTGACCATCGAGCCCTACGTGCTGGCGGGCGTCGGTGCTGCCCGGGCCTTCAACTCCGTGGTCTACGAATACGATCTGACGGTCGTCGAAAAGTACAACGTAGAAATTAACGACGACCTCGCCAATTTCCGTCTCGGGATCGGGCTAAACTTCACCTCGAACCTGGGGTACTTCTTCAACATCGGTGTGACTCAAAATAATTACAAGATCCTCGAGCGCAAACTCAAGGGAGAATTCCAAAGAAACGGTGACGCTTCACCGACGCTGCAAAACGATACCATGAAAGACGTGAGCATCGACGAAATCTGGATCTACTCCCTGGGCGGTGGGTTTAAGTTCTAAGCTCACGGGTTCCTGGTCGGGTGTCCAACAAATTGACACTTTTTCGCGCGTTCTGAGCTGAAAAGCTGGCACGGGACTTGTATAGGTATACTTACAATTTGCTATCTCACAAGAGGGTCACGTACATGAAAAAGCTATTTCCTTTAGTGCTCCTGGCCCTGATCGGTGCCTGCGGAAAGCGAGACATCGACGCTTCGGGCAGTCTGAGCGAAACTGACCGGGAGTTCCTCCAGACGAGGAGTGCCAGAAGGTGCATGTCGCGGGTGACGAAAGACTTCGCACCGTTTGTGAAAGCTTCGAACGCTTCCATGGATCCGATGATCAGAGGAAATTCCTGGAAAGTTGTTTATAAAAAAGGCACATCGGATATTGATTTCTCCACCATCCAGTTCTGGGGAGAACTCAAGGATTCCTTCTTCTTTTACCTCAATACCGTTAGTGGGAGCGAGACTAGAAAAGAATTTCTGAAGATCGATAAGAAATCCAACAAGGCCCTGATCGACGATCTCATCGCCAAGGTGTGCGCGAAACAGAAAACTCTTGTGGTCTCCGGATCGGCCGGCGGGGCCACCGCGAAGTTAGATAGTGCCTTAGAGCCGGATGGGTCAGAGAATAAGAAACAGGTATTTTCAACGTATAAGTTCCTAGCTGGATTTCCTGCCTACTTCGGAACAAGGACACTCAACAAGGTTGAAAAATACACCAAATCAGACGGTACGGCGAACACAGAGAAGCCAGATGTGATTCATGATTACACTATCGTAGTGGATGACAACCCACCTACCCTACCTCAGGAGTGGAACGAAGTTGCAAATCCTTATTTCTGCGTACCTGCAAAAAGTTTTGTAGATAAGCCCATTTGCACACAGTCACCAACGAAAGGCCCTACGGGTTGGAGTAAGCCGGCCGAGAACCTTGAGGGAAGAGAGACCGTGGAAGACGTCACACCAGAGACTCAGGCCCCGGAAACTCAAGTCCCGCAGCAACAACCAACGAGTCGGGTTCCAGACACCACCACCAGACCAAGGATCGTCCCGCAAGACTAATCCTCCAGCACCGTATCCTCACGCAGGACCTTCAGAATCAGGAAGGTCCTGGCGATCTTGACCGCTTCCTTCAAGAGCTTCCGGGTTTCCTTCCAGGAAGTGTAGGAATTGGGAACACTGTCAAAATAAAATTCGGGTTTATTGCCGTGGATGAAGTGCGAGATGATGAGCTTCACCCGCATGATGTGATAGTCGCTGGAAATGATCAAAACGTGATTGAGGTCTGAGTTCTCTCGCAGAAACTGCACCGTCTCTCTCACGTTCTCAAAAGTATTCTTCGATTCGTAGTCGAGATCCACCTGCATCCCCGGAGTCTTGAGCGCTTCACCAGTGGTGGGGTTGGCCTGCTTATCAAGCAGTGTCTGGAATGAGTTGGCCGCGTGGACACCTGAGATGAATAGCCTCGAGGAAGGATTCTTCTTGAGCAGGTCCATCGCGTACGAAATCCGACCTTTGTCACCGGTGAACACCGCGATCGCATCCGGAGACTTCTGGAAGAAGGCACCCGCAGCTCGTCCTTTCTGCATCCGGGCGTAGACCGGAATGTAAATCAGAAAGGAGATGATCAGGGCCAGGCTGATGACAGAAATGAAAACACCGCTGATTAACAAGCGGTGCAGACGGGTCGTTTTAGATTCGAAGACGTACTTGCGGCTTAGCATATTATTTTGCTGCGATGACCTCAATCTCTACAACTCCGCCCTTCGGAAGGGCCGAAACCTGGACCGTCGAACGGGCCGGGAAAGGTGCCTTAAAAAACTTGGTATAGGCATCGTTTATTTTCCCAAACTGGGCCAGGTCCGTCATGAAGATGGTGGTCTTGATGATGTTCTCCCGCGAGAGCTCACAGGAAGTGAGGAGTCCGTCGATGTTCTTTAGTACGTTTTCTAACTGGGCATCGAAGCCACTTGCCATTTCACCTGACTTCGCATCGAGCCCGATCTGACCGGAGAAATAGTAGACCCCGTTGTGTAAGACGCCCTGGGAGTAGGTCCCGACGGCCGCCGGGGCCTTGTCGGTGTTGATGATTTTTTTTTCAAAGGCCATGTGGTGCTCCTGTTAGTTTAGTTTTGCGTTTCTGTGTGCCTTGATCTCCTGGGAGATGAGGGCCGTCAGGTGACTCATGTTGACGATCTCGTCCACGGTGGATGTCCGTTGGACGATGTTGATGGCGTACTTAAGCGGTAAGAGCACCGGACCGATCGGGGTCGCTCCTCCCAGCTGGGCCAGCAACTTGTAGCTGATGTTCGCCGAGTTCAGGTCCGGGAAGATCAGGACGTCGGCCGCTTTATCCAGCGAGCAGAAATCAAAGAGGTTTCTCATGATGTCCGTGTTGGTGGCGACGTCTGCCTGCATCTCTCCGTCGGCGATCAGGTTGGCGTCTTTCTGCTTAGCGATCTTGACCGCTTCTGCCATCTTCGAAGCCTGTGGGTCACGGTTGGAGCCGAAGTTCGAATAAGAAAGGAAAGCGACTCTCGGCTCTGCCTGCATCACCCGTCGGTACATCTGGGCGGCGGAGATGGCGATGTCGGCCAGGTCGTGCGCGTTCGGATCTTGCTGAACGGTACAGTCTGCCAGGAATACGACCTTGTGTTTAAACACCAGCATCATGATCCCCGCGACCTTCGCCTTGCCGGGGATGTGTGTCCCGATGACCTTCATGATCGGTCTGATGCATTCTGGGTAGTTCTGGGTGGCGCCGGTGATCATCCCATCCGCGTGACCCATCTTCACCATCATCGACCCGAAGTAGTTGGCCCGCTTCATGGTATCACGGGCGAAGCTCAGCGACACCCCTTTGCGCTGCCGGTGGATGAAGTACTCTTTCACATAGGATTCGTACTTATCGGAGTCTTCCGTGTGAAGGACTTCCACGTCTTTCAGATGGGGAAGTCCCAGGATGTCCATTCTCTTGTGGATGGTTTTTTTGTTACCGAGGAGCACCGGGTGTATCAGCCCCTCGTCCTTCAGGATCCCGACGGCTTTCAGGATCCGCGCATTGCTTCCTTCGGGGAACACCACCCTCGGTTTCTCCGAACCTGGAAGCCTGGACCGGATATTTCTCATGATCGAGCCGGTCTGTCCGAGCCTCTCTTGGAGAGAAGTGGCGTAGGCGTTCAAGTCTTCAATCTGGACCCGCGCGACTCCGGATTCCATGGCAGCTTTGGCCACCGCCGGCGAGACGCGAGTGAGAACTCTTTTATCAAACGGCTTCGGGATCAGGTAGTTCTTTCCGAACGAGAAATTCTCATTCCCGTAGGCCCGCTTCACGTCATCCGGAACTTCCTCTTTCGCCAGCGACGCCAGTGCGTACGCTGCTGCTTTCTTCATCTGCTCGTTGATCTTTCTCGCTCGGACGTCGAGAGCACCGCGGAAGATGAACGGGAACCCGAGGACGTTATTGACCTGGTTTGGATAGTCGGAGCGGCCCGTCGCCATGATGGCGTCGTCGCGGACCTCGGCGACTTCTTCCGGAGTGATCTCCGGATCAGGGTTGGCCATGGCGAAGATGATTGGATTTTTTGCCATGGACTTCACCATGTCTTTGGAGACGAGTCCCTTCGCCGAACAGCCGATGAAGGCGTCGGCGTCTTTCATCGCATCCGCGAGAGTCCTAGCTTTAGTGTCATTGGCAAAGATATCTTTGTATTTGTTCATCCCTTCGGTGCGGCCCTTGTAGATCACGCCTTTCGAGTCGGCCATCAAGACGTTCTCTTTCTTTACACCCAACTCGAGGAAGAACAAGGCCGTGGCGATAGCCGCGGCTCCGGCGCCGGAGACCACCACTTTCACTTTCTTGATTTCTCGACCGGTGATCTCGATCGCGTTCAAAAAAGCCGCCCCACCGATGATGGCGGTCCCGTGCTGGTCATCGTGGAACACCGGGATGTCCATGATCTCCTGGAGCTGCTTTTCGATCTCGAAGCACTCCGGAGCTTTAATGTCCTCGAGATTGATCCCTCCGAAGGTGGGCTCGAGCGCCTTCACGGTGCGCACGACGTCTTCCACCGTGAGGCTATTGATCTCGATGTCGAAGACGTCGATGTCGGCGAACCTTTTGAAGAGAACACCCTTACCTTCCATCACTGGCTTTCCGGCCAGAGCGCCGATGTTTCCTAGGCCCAGGACGGCGGTGCCGTTTGAGAGAACAGCGACTAGATTTCCCTTGGCCGTATACTTATAAACATCATCCGGATTCTTGGCGATTTCTAAACAGGGGGCCGCGACTCCCGGCGAGTAGGCCAGGCTGAGGTCTCTGGCAGTGAGGCAAGCTTTGGTCGCAGTGATTTCAATTTTTCCGGCCCTACCTTGTGAGTGATAGTCCAGGGCCTGACGGTACTTCTCTTCAGCCGACGTCGTTTCATTGTTCGGTGTGCTCACAAACATCCTTTTGTTGGCAAAAACTCTCAAAATTTTATCTCTGGAAGATATCAGTTATTACCTAAAAATACATGGTGAAACAGTTTGAAAAATCTCGTGCTTTAAGCTTTTTTAAGAATGATAGATGGCAACAAGGGAACAGTTGTCAGAAGTAGTCCGATATAAAACTCATCTACGTCAGAGAATTGGTAAATCTTATTGAGAATCCTCCATGACACTATGCCGATACACCCTATTGATACGGCCCAACAAAAATTTCTCTCTGGGATCCTTCCTGGTAGCCACTGAGCAACAAGGAGTGGAAAAAGAAGGCAAGCTGCGGAGAAACTCCCTAATGTCTTCCAAACATCGACGACGTTTCCATCAAAATGAATGCCTAAAAAAATTGAGATCACACTGACAAAGACCAAAGCAAGGTGGTGGTGCAGGGGTTTGAACCGCTCCTTTGATCTTGTCATGTCATAGCTGATACAAGTGGCAGCATTGAAGAGATAAGCATCTAAGGTCGAAAGGATAGTGGCGAGGATTCCGGCGAGAATCAAGCCGCGGACTCCGTGAGGCACGAGCTGCATGGCAAACTGCAGATAGGCATTCTGCGGATTCGCATCCGGAAGGGCCGCGCGGGCATAGAGGGCCCCGAGTGTTGTGCAGCAGTCAAAGAAAAACCACACTACGGTTGAAATGAATATGCCTCTACGGGCGACGGCTTCGTCTTTGGCGGCCAAGCATTTTTGATAAAAATTCGGATCCACCAGCGTCGAGAGAGCAATGAAGCCCCACACCAGAAGTGACGCCGGTTTTTCTCCGCCGGTCCAGTCAAAGTGAGAGGCAGGGAGTTTATCCATAAGAGTCAGGGGCGAGCCCATCTGGGCCCAGGCGAAAACCACGATGAGTAGGACGGCGAGGATCATAAAGACAAACTGCACTAGATCGGAAAAGACCACTGCCCGGAACCCACCCCACAGAGAGTACACAGTGACGACAGCGACACCGATGGCCGTGTTCACAAATAGCGTCCCTCCGAAGAGCGCCTGAAGAAACAACCCGAGACTGATAGTGTAGGCTAGGGGCAGAAGGTTTAGGAAGTTGAGTCCAGCGGTGAGTTTCTCCGCTTTGGGACCGATCACTTTCCCGGCAAGCTCGGCGATGGTCAAGACGTTATGGCGTCGTATCCGCTTCACTAAAAAAATCGCAAAGATCAGGTAACTCACGTACCAGAACACGCCCTGTGTGACGAAGTTGTAGACGCCTTTCTCGAAGGTGAGAGTGGTGACTCCGAAGATCCCTCCGTACCAGGTGGCCACCAGGGTTGCCACGAACAGCGGCAAAGTCAGCCGCCGCCCCATCAGCAACAGTTCGATGGTGCTGAGCTGCTCTTTCGGTGAGAGCTGTAACTTGAGTCTCTGGCCCCAGGCCACGCTGGCGAAGGTGGCAGCTAAAACGGCGAAGAAGATAAACCAGTCGAGCGGGTCTAGGAATTGAAGCAGGGTAGAGTGAGAAACCATGGCGAGATTATAGGATTTGGACTATCCTTCTGACTATGAAATATGTGTTCTTCTTCGTTTTAGTGGTGCTCCTGGTCCGGGTCGACTTCGTGCTGCTGCAATTTGATAAGATGGTAGACCTATTCTCCGGGCCGCGGACCGCTGACCTCGTCGATGCGAACCCCACCGAAGTTCTCGTGCCCTTTTCCGAAGACCAGAGCATCAAGCAAAACCCAAAGAGGATCTTTCTTTCTCTGCTCAACAACTTCCGCAGTGACCCGTCCCGGGAAATCAAGGAACTCGCACTCTCGCAGCTGCGCAGGAATCCTGGAATCTTTAGCGAAAAACTGGATAAGGAACTCGAGACTGAAGTCTTCCGGCTAAGGGATCTGCTCCATACCTATAATCCTGAAGTGGCCTCCTTATTGGTAGATCTGGGTCAGCTCCTCGAAGGAGAGAACCTATCTATGCTTAAGCGGTTTACCTCACTATGGATGGACATAAACATGGAGAGCTTCCTTAAGGCGTATTCGAAGTCGAATGACTCTCAATGCCTCATCGCTACTACCTTCGGAGATTCCGTAGCTGCTGAAGAAAAAAACAATGTCCTCTATGACCGCGAGAGAGCACTCGCTCAGTATATATCTAAAGAAAAAGCAGACCCAGTCCTGAAAGCATTTGCTACAAGCTGTCAGTTAGTATTAAACCTACATCTATCTAAGATCGTCCCACAACCGGTGCAATAAATGATTCAAGTGGTAAATGTCTCCAAGAGCTACGGTACCCAACTCCTTTTCCAGGACATGACTTTCACACTGGGGAAAGGGGAGCGGGTCGGATTCGTCGGAAGAAACGGAACGGGGAAGTCCACTCTGTTTAAAATCCTCTTGGGCGAAGAAGCCTACGACTCCGGTGACGTTATCTTCCCCAAGAACTATCTCATCGGTACCCTCAAGCAGCACCTCCACTTCACTAAGCCAACCATCCTGGAAGAATGCGCCACCGCTCTCCGCGGAGAGAACGCGGAGTACGAACAGTATAAAGTTGAGAAGATGCTGCTGGGCCTGGGCTTCAAGTTCGAAGACTTCGAGCGGCCCCCCTCGGCGTTTTCCGGTGGCTATCAGATACGGCTGAACCTCGCGAAGGTGCTGATCGCGGAACCTGACTGCCTGCTGCTGGATGAGCCCACCAACTACCTGGATATTGTCTCCATGCGGTGGCTCACCAAATTCCTCCGCGAGTTCAAGGGCGAAATGATCCTCATCACCCACGACCGTGGCTTCATGGACAACGTCACCACCCACACCATGGGCATCTGGAGACAGAAACTCTTCAAGATCAAAGGACCCTCTGACAAGTACTTCGAGCAGATCATGGTCGAAGAAGAAATGTATGAAAAGACCCGGGCGAACTCAGAGAAGAAAAGAAAAGACCTGGAGGAGTTCGTCGCCCGCTTCAAGGCCAAGGCCAGCAAGGCCACACAGGCGCAGTCACGGATGAAGCTGCTAGAGAAAATGCCGGAGCTGCAGGCGCTGAATCTCATCTCCACCCTCGACTTCGAGTTCAACCATAAAGAGTGTCCCGGGAAAGTTCTGATGGACATCAAAGACGTGGCCTTCGGTTTCACCGACGACCTGTTCAAGCAACTGAGTTTTTCCATTCTCAAGGGTGATAAGATCGCCATCATCGGAAAAAACGGAAAAGGGAAGTCGACTCTCTTGAACCTCATGGCTGGCGAGCTCGAGCCGAAAGTGGGAACGGTTACCCGGAACGTGAATCTTCTGATCGGCCACTTCGGACAGACCAACATCAACCGGCTCAGCCTCGAGAGCACCATCGAGGAAGAAGTGCTATCCGTCAATCCGGGGATGGGATACCTCCGGGCCCGGAGCATCTGCGGAACTATGATGTTCACCGGCGACCTCGCCAAGAAAAAGATCAAGGTCCTCTCCGGGGGCGAGCGCGCCCGGGTGCTGCTCGGGAAACTTCTGGCCAAGCCCGGGAATCTCCTGCTGCTGGATGAGCCCACCAACCACCTCGACCAGGAGTCTGTGGACTCCCTGACGCTCGAGCTGCAGAGCTACCCCGGGGCCGTGGTCATCGTCACCCACTCCGAGGCGATGCTCCGAGACGTCGCCACTAAGCTGGTGGTGTTCCATCATAACAAGGTCGAGTACTTCTCCGAATCCTACGATGATTTCTTACGTAAGATTGGCTGGGAGGATGAAGAGCCGGCGGCGGCGGCACCGGTCCAGAAAGCGCTCGAGAAGCCCTCGAGGAATGAACTAAAAAAAATCCGGGCCGACCTGGTGATCGAACGCTCGAAAGAAATTTCCCCATTAAAGAAGAAGATGGAGGTCCTTGAAAAAGACATCATCCAGGGCGAGAGCGAGCAGGTGAGGCTCGAGGCTGCCATGATCGATCACGCAGCCGAAGGTGATTCAAAAAAAATCCAGGACACGTCACTGAAGCTTGGGATTGTGAAGAAAAAGATCGAGGAGTCTTTCGAAAGCCTCACCGAAATAAGTTTAAAGCACGACGAGCTGGTGAGTACCTTTGATGATAGGCTCAAAGACCTTGAGTCGTAAGAAGGTAATCCTTCCCAGCAATATTGTTTTGAAACTTATCGGTGAAGGATGAGATTACTTGAGTAAATAAATCTAGATACTATTCTTTCCAGCCACTTAAGACACTTTTGAAATAGACGGAATGCTCTGAAAGCTTCACAAGGTATGGGGCGATGTCACTCATTTGATTTTGGGGCATGTCCTTGGGATCGTAGATGTGCGGCTCCGGAACGTACCGGAAGGTGAAATTTATCCTCCGGGTCTGGAAGCCCTCAATGGCCGGGCCGAGGAATTCTTTTTTCTTGTCTTCCACTCTTTGCACCCGGTGAAAAGTTTTACTCTTCCATTTCTCCCCCCCGAAGACCTGCAGCGAGGAGTCCTCGAGCCACTGCGAGAAAACCACATTCTCATCTCCTAAGGTAGATTTACCGTTCACGAACTGGAAGAAGGCCCGGTCACCCAAGGAGAGGGATCCCACCGGCCCCGGCTCGAAGTCTTTATGTTCTCCCACCCGGGCCCGGTCGACCCATTTCCCTTCTTCGAGCTTGTTGCCGTAGAAGTTGATGAGGCAGGTGTTGAGCTTCCAGCCGTCGGGGAAGTAGGCCTTGGGAAATCTTTTCTTCGCGATGAACTCGATCCGGTCCACCAGCTTCTGCAGGAACACCGGATAGGGTTCTGCCTTGAGGCACCGGTGAAGGACCCCCTTCGGTGGATGGTAGTAATCCAGGCAGGCGAACTGCCAGTTCCCCAGCCAGTAGACCGGTCTCAAGAGCGGCCTCTGCTCGTCTCCCTCTGGTGGTGGGTTGTGCTGTGAGAACCGCATTTCCCACAGCGGTTTCAACGTCTCGAGCCAGCCCAGGATCTGGGCCCTTTCTTTGCGGTCGACGAAGGGAAATTGGTAATGAATACCAGTGGGAATCTGGGGATTTCTCATAGGAGTGAGGAGGAGGGTACTATAGGGGCTGATTTCGAGTCAAATACCTTGTAAAAAGGTGTCAGCTCCTTGTAGTGGATCGGACCTGAGAGTTACACTCGGGGCCATGAAAGTACAACTGGCCACCGAAGTCGATATTTTTCAAATATCCAAACTCTACTACGATGTTTACGAGGGGACGTACCCGGATCCGCTGATGAAGGACTTCACCCGCATTGGAAATTTCATCAAGAGCGACTCGAACTTCTGGTACGTGACCAAAGATGAAAAAGAGCAGATCATCGCCTCCGTGATGATAGCCTACGACAAGGACAACCTCATCGCCAAGGCCTTCGGTGCAGTCGTCAGGAATGAGTTCCGGGCAAAAGGTGTGATGGAAGAGCTGCTGGCCTACGGTATCGATCACGTCAGAACTCGGACCCCGGGTGTTGATGTCATTTACTCGACCACCAGGACAGTGAACGAAGCTGCACAGACACTCACCGAGAAGCTCGGGTTCAAGAAGCTGGGAATCTTTCCTAACGCTCATCGAACCAATGAATACGAAACTCACTGTCTCACGGCGATCATCTACCCGTCGGCGTTAGAGAAGAGACACAGTGACTACCGGCTCCACCACGAGATCGCCTCACTTTATAAAATCGTTGAAAATGAGGTAGGTCTCACTCCACTGGAATCGATCGTTCCGGCGCAACCGAGTAAGGTCCTGGTGGCCCCCGAGAAGCTCGAGGTTGTGAACTCGCCGAACTTCGTTTCCTACCGGTACGCCTACCTGAAAGCGGAAAAGAAACTTGAGTTCGAGTTCTTCCCCTTCCACCAGCCCAACCTGATGATCATCTCTCCGGACCAGCAGATCGAACTCTTCTGCCATCTCTCGGCCCTGGATGGGTACTGTGTGATCGTCGGTGGGAATATGCCCGGTGACCTGGATTTCTCCCTGCTCTTCCTGCAAGCAAACCGCCTGCTGCGAGACGCCGGGGCCCGGTACATCGAAGTCATTGTACGGGCCGACAGACCCAAGATTCTCGAGAGCATTATTCGAGCGAAGTTCATCCCGTGCGGCTTCTTCCCGGCCTTCCAGCTCATCAACGGTAAGCGCTACGACTTCCTGGTCCTGAGCCGGTCCTTCGAGATCTTTGATTTCCAGAACGTCCGGCTGAAGGGACTCAATCAGGTCTACCTGGAAGAGTACTTCATGGCCTGGAAACGGATGTCGCTGAATCCAAAACTCCTGAAGCTATGAACTCACCGGCCACCGAAAAACTTTTGAGCCTCGACCCTTTCGACTTCTCTCCGGAGGCAAAGAAAGTATTCCTGGAGAGTTTCAAAGAAAACGCCGCCCACCACTACCAGAACCATGAGTTTACCCAGAAGCTCTGGGACCACCTAGGGTTTCATCCGGACCAGTTGCGGACAGAAGCAGACCTGGAATCAGTCCCCGGTACCATGGTCCACCTGTTCAAAGAGCACGAGCTCCGAACCGCACCGGAGAGCGAGATCGTCCTTTCTCTGACCAGCTCTGGAACCGGTGGGCAGAAATCACGGCAGTTCCTCGACCAGCAGAGCCTGGATAACGTCAAGACTCTAGCGCTGAATATCCACCGGTCTCTAGGAATGGCCAGCGACCGGAATTATAACTACCTCTGCTTCACCTATGATCCGGCGGTGGCCGGCGACCTCGGAACGGCCTTCACCGACGAGCTCCTTACCAACTTCACCGGCAAGAAAGAAGTCTACTATGCCATCCAGTGGGACGCGCAGAAGAACGACTTCGTCCTCAATGAACCCGGTGTCCTGGAGACGCTCAAGAAGTTCGCTGCCTCCGGAGTTCCCACGCGGGTCCTCGGGTTCCCCGCACTCCTGCATGAGATCCTGGAAAAAAATGATCTTCAGCTGAACCTCGGTCCAGAGTCCTGGTTGCAGACCGGAGGAGGATGGAAAGGCAAAGCTGAGAAGGAAATCCCC
The DNA here is from genome assembly GCA_035576105.1 of Bacteriovoracaceae bacterium. Classification (GTDB taxonomy): domain Bacteria; phylum Bdellovibrionota; class Bacteriovoracia; order Bacteriovoracales; family Bacteriovoracaceae; genus Peredibacter. The sequence continues at coordinate 334,630 of DATLXA010000067.1, read as the reverse complement.
AAGCAGGAGTTCCGACAGCTCATCGAGCGTCGCTTAGGGATACCGCCGGAGCACCAACGCGATCTCTTCGGAATGGTGGAGCACGGTATCCCGTACGTCGACTGCGCAAAGGGAAACCTGCACATCCCCAACTACGCCCGGGTTTACACCCGGTCACCACATGACCTGAGCCTTCTGAAAAAAGGTGACCGTGGTCTGTTGCAGTTTTTATGCTCCTACAATTTTAGCTACCCGGCACCGAGTCTCCTCACGACGGACTATGGTAGGGTCGGGCAGTGCGACTGTGGGATCGGCGGTGATGTCCTCGTCCTCGACGGCCGGGCAGGGGTGACGAAACACAAGGGCTGTGCTTTGAAGGCCCTAGAGCTTCTGGAGAAATAGTATGTATTGGTTCGGAAAAAAGTTAGCCGAGAACGACAACTGGTGGCAGACGGACGCGGCTTGGGTCTCTGTGCAAAAGGCCCGTAGAGATTTTTATAAAATTCCTCTGGATGAGATCATCGATCTGTTAGATTCCTTTGGAAAATTATGGCAGCCTTCGTCCCAGTTAGTACAAAATGCCCTGCCGGCCCTGTTGAGGGAAACCGGTTTCTCCCAAGAAGAAACTCTCAAGACGATCACCCTTCTGCCCGGACTCCTTAGCCGGGAATCGCTCCTCACCCGGGTCAATGCGGAATTCACAAAAAAAGATGTGCTGGATAGGTTCACCAAGACTCCACATTTCTCCGGGAAGGTGAGGGCCGTTCCCCGGGGAGTGGTCCTGCACGTCACGGCGGGCAACGTCTTCTTGAGCAGCATCGATTCGCTGCTGATGGGTTTTCTCACCAAGAACATCTCGGTCCTCAAGGTGAGCAGTCAGAACATGTTTTTTCCTCTCTACTTCGCCGAGCAGCTGGAAGCCTTCGACGTGAAAAAAGTCCTCGCGGATAAGTTCTCCGTCGTTCACTGGAAGGGCGGTGAGAAGGCCATCGAGAGCTTCGTGAAGTCCAAGGTGAGTACCATCGTCGCCTGGGGCGGAGAAGAGATGATAGCAAGCTACGCGACCGATCTTCCTCCCGGGATTAAGCTCCTCGATTTCGGACCCAAGATCTCCTTGCAGGTGATCACTAAAGAAGGCACTCGTGGAAGGAGCCTCAGGAGCATCGCAGAGAAACTGGTGCAGGACATCGTTCCCTGGGACCAGGCGGCCTGCGCTTCTCCGCAGAACCTCTACCTTGAGAACGGCATCGACGAGAACAGTTTTCTGGAACTGGTGAGCGAAGCTTTCCGCAGTTCCTCTCCGAGAGGGCCAATCTCCGACGACGAAGCCACCGAGATCCTCAAGGAGAAGTACCGCGGTTACTACTCCCAGCTGATGGACGGAGGTAGTTTGATCGACGGCGGCGACCACCTGATCCATCTGGAAAAAAGCAAGATCCTGAAACCTTCTCCCCTGAATCGCTCTTTGATCGTGAAGCGCTTCGACTCCATCGAAGAACTCTACACTCTGCTTGCGCCGTTCTCCACTTACCTGCAGTCCTGCTCGTACCTGACTAGCGAAGCGGAAAGGGTGGTTCTGCTGGAGACTCTGGCGTTGACCGGCCTGAAGCGTTTCGCTCCTCTCGGGACCATCACCTGGGGCATGGACGGGGCCCCTCACGACGGCAGGTTCGTCCTGCGGGAACTGGTAAGCTTCATCGGCGATGAACGGAGGGCGGTGGACTACGGGGAGTCGACGGACGAGACACAGAACTCTTCTACTCTCAAAACCTTCTTCGATGGGGCCGCGCATCCCCCTGGAATGATCTTCTCCTCGGGAGGCACCACCGGTGAGCCGAAGTTCGTCCATTTTAGCTACGAAGAGTTCGACTTCATGACAGACATGCTCGCTCAGAATTTTCTCAGGCAAGGGCTTCGGCCCGGGATGACGGTCGCCAACCTCTTCGTAGCTGGCAACCTGTGGTCCTCGTTCATGGCGGTGGAAAAGGCATTGGAAAAAATCGGTGCTATCCAGCTCCCTATCGGCGGTATGTGCTCTCCGGAGAATATCTTCTACTACCTCAAGAAGTTCCGGCCCGAGGTGGTGATGGGCATTCCGTCGATGCTGGTGATGAACGCCGAGTTCTTCGAGAGTAAAGCCGAGAAGCTCTCAGTCGACAAAGTATTCTACGCCGGCGAAGCCCTCTCCGAGATCCGCAGGGATTTCCTGCGCAGGACCTGGGGCACTAGGTACTTCGGGTCCGCCGGGTACGCTTCGGTAGACGCTGGCGTCATCGGCTTCCAGTGTGAGGCCTGTGGCCCCGGGGAGCACCATCTCTTCAGTGACACGGTGTCGATGAAAATCCTCGACGACGAAGCGGTGGTGACCTCCCTCTGCAGGGACAGCATGCCCATTGAGAACTACCGCACCGGCGATAAGGTCGAGTGGATCCCTGCTTGCTCCTGCGGCAGAAGCGAGCCGAGGTTTAAGCTCCTCGGGCGGATAGATAACGTGATCCAAGTTTGGTCCTGCAGGCTGCTGCTCCAGGACATAGAAGCGGCCCTACGAGCACTTGACCCGGAGGTGCTAACTTTCCAGATCATCCTAACCGAACTGAGAGAGGCGAACGTGGTAAAAGAAAAGCTCACGTTGAGCTACGAGACGTCACGTCAGAAAGTCGACCCTGAGGCACTGATGGAAAAAATCTACGGAAGCTCCCGGGACCTTAAAGACACAATTACTCTGGTGGAGTTCAAAAAAAATGTTCAAGTGGTAGCGGTAGAAACGGGCAAGATCCCAAGGAACGCACGGACCGGAAAGGTAAGTGTTATCCTAGACCAACGTCGCTGAGATCTTTGTCCCACAGGTCCAGCAGAGCGGTCGGGATAGGACTCTTGTCCCAGAACAGGGAAAGCTTCTTTTTTATTTCCTCATTCTGGCCGGCTTCCTCGGGATTTAACTTTTCCCGATTGTCCAAAAGCTCCGTTTCTGAAAAACAGTGTTCGGAAGCTTTCAGTTCTTGGTGATGTGAATTAAACGCCAGGCATCCATACGGCTTCACGTCCCGAGGTAAAGGACATCCAAGTTCAGTGTGATTGAAAAACGGACAAGTGTAGCTCTTCCTCAAAAAAGATCTTTTTCCATTACCCGTGAAGTGATCCAGCCGGTACTTACTTACCGTTTCCTGGATTTTTTCTTTTAGTGTAGCGTTAAGGGCATTATTTTTTTTGAGGTAGGCCATGAGTTCGACGGCTTCCAAAGGTGTGATCATCATCGAATTTGCTTCATAGGTGCAACAATTCCCAGCGCAACCCATGCAACTTTTACCGCTGGATTCTAATTCATTCATCCTCTCAATGAGGCCTTCTCTTCGATTTTTTAACGCCATTCAGTGCACCTGTTTCCCAAGAATAAGTGTAAGAGAAGATTGTATTGATGCATAATGTTTAAGTGAATTTGTTTGAGTTAATTCACATTTACTAAAAAGGTCAGATTTAGTACAAAACTTTGTACATTTGTTTTATTTTTTTAGGAGATCGTCATGATGGAAACTTGGATGATGTGGATCAAAACTCCCATTATATTTGGAGTGATAGCGCTGGCCATAGCAGCATTCTTCTACTTCCGTGTTCTAAGCCTTGGAAAAGGTAATGAAACCATGGAGCGGATCGCAGGATATATCCGTGAAGGAGCGATGACGTTCCTCTTTACTCAATACCAAGTCCTCGCTGTTTACGGCGTTATAGTTGCTGCCCTTATTGGGTACGCGTTAGGAATGATCGCAGCAGTTTCTTTTGTGCTCGGGGCCTTCTTGTCCCTGCTCGCAGGCTTCATCGGAATGAAAGCCGCCACATTCGCCAACGTCAAAACAACTCAGGCAGCGAGAGAAGGTTCGAAATCAAACGCACTGTTAACTGCCTTGGACGGCGGAGCGGTCATGGGTCTCTCCGTTGCAGGTCTCGGGGCGATTGGACTAGGTGTGATTTATCTTATTTATAAAGATTCAGAACTCCTCTCAACCATCCTTCACTCTTTCGCCGTCGGTGCCTCCTCCATCGCTCTCTTCGCGCGGATCGGCGGTGGTATCTACACCAAAGCTGCGGACGTCGGTTCCGACATCGCAGGGAAGGTTATTGAAAACATCCCAGAGGATGATCCCCGGAACCCAGGAGTTATCGCCGACAACGTCGGAGATAACGTCGGTGACGTCGCAGGGATGGGGGCAGACATCTACGAATCGATGGTCGCCGCCATCGTCGCCGCCATGGCCATCGCCATCACCACTTCGGAGCTTCCGGTCCTGATCGAAGGCGTGGAAGCTTCGTTCAATAAGTTCGTGGCCATCGGGCTACCACTGGTCATCTCCGCCGTTGGTTTGGCCGTATCAATCGCTTGTATCTTCATCGCCCGTATGATGAAGCACATGAATCCTGCCAAGGTACTTCGCGGCGCCTTGATCATGCCTCCGCTGATCTTAGCTTTTGCTTCATACGTCATCATGGCTTCGCTAGACATCACTCAATCTGTGACTGCAATCATCACCATCGGTGCCATCGGTGGAACGATCATCGGGTTAGTGACTGATTACTATACTTCTATGTCTCCGGTTACCAGAATCGCTGAAGCCGCAAAAACGGGCGCCGGAACGAATGTCATCCAGGGCCTGGCCGTCGGAATGGAATCGACTGCGATCCCAATGATCGTCGTTGCCATCGTCGCTTACCTTTCTAATAAGTACCTAGGCCTTTACGGAATCGCTCTCTCCGCCGTCGGGATGCTCGGTGGAACAGCGGTGGTCATGACCGTTGATGCCTACGGCCCGATCTCTGATAACGCTGGTGGAATTTCTGAGATGTCTGGTCTGGGTCCTGAGGTCCGGGCCATCACTGATGAGCTGGATTCTGTAGGGAACACCACAGCAGCTATCGGGAAAGGGTACGCGATTGGTTCTGCGATCCTCACCGTGCTCGCCCTCTTCTCTGCTTTTAACATCGAAGTAAACCACGTCCGAGCTCTTAAGGGACTTGGAGCCGTGGCCCTGGTACTGACTGATCCGGAGATCCTCATTGGAATCCTTCTGGGATCCATCCTTCCGTTCCTCGTCGGCTCGACCACCATGCTGGCCGTGGGAAGAGCGGCGGGTGCCATCGTCGAAGAGATCGGACGGCAGTTCAGAGAGATCCCTGGTCTGATGGAACTCAAGGCCGAACCGGAGCCGAAGAAGATCGTGGACATCGCCACTAAAGCTGCTTTAAGAGAAATGATGTTGCCAGGACTCATCGCCATCGCAGCACCTGTGCTGGTGGGCTTCTTGATGGGCCCAGCCTCCCTGGCCGGTCTGCTGGCGGGCTCACTCGCCGTTGGAGCGACCATGTCACTGTTCATGGCCAACGCCGGTGGTGCCTGGGATAACGCTAAAAAGTTCATTGAGAAGGGCGGCTTGCCAGGACATAAGAAAGGCTCTGACACTCATAAAGCGGCAGTGGTCGGGGACATGGTCGGAGATCCGTTTAAGGATACTTCCGGCCCAGGTATCGCGATCCTGATTAAGGTTATGTCGGTAGTTTCTTTGCTGATCGCTCCGCTCATCGCCACACTGTAATTTCCTCAGGGTCCACTCAGGTGGGCCCTGCCTATGACCCGAATAAGAATTCTAACTGAAACGTCACAAATGGAGTTCGTCTCCAGTCCCAGATCCTCGGGAAGTCTAAGCCAGTAATGAAATCAGAGTAGATCCAGTTTTTATACAAGTTCCGACGGTAGGTTACTGACATCCCGTAGTTGTGAACGGCCCATTGCTTTTCGATCACCGCAGTGGCGGTCGCTAATGAGTAGGAGAACGCATCTTTATCCGTGATCCGGTGTAACAGCACCGGGCCATGAGTGGTGATAAATTCTTTGGACTGGAAGCGCCAGCGCTTTGAATTGATAAACCGGAAGAGGAGGTCGTCGGTGATTCCCTGGTCGGAAGTGAGTGTGGTCTCTTCCTGGATTCCACTCTCGGTTGTGATGTAAGTAAACTGCTCCGCGAAACGGTGGATGATTGTCCCGGTATCGAAGTTCTTCCGGACCCTGGCGCGAGTGGTGACCCGAGGGGGAAGGGCCAGCGCAAAGCTGGCGTCGGCGTTGAAGATCCACCCTATGTTGAGCTGGTTGATGTTGACTTTCTTTTTTATCTCTTCTGTCGTCGGTTTCTTAGTGTCCTTGTCCTTCGGGTCCTTCTCAAAATAACTAAACTTGAACTTATCCTCCAGGTGCGGGAGGCGAAGGTTCAATCGGTACTGGGTCTTCACCTCTGGCAGGGCCCTTTCTCTGATGTTGTAGCTGGTCCGGACCCGGAGCCGACTTCTTCCAAATTCGTCGTCGGCTCTTTCCGTTGCGAAGAAAGAATCGAAGTTATTTGCGGCGAAGTTGGCCCTGTTCCCCAGAAGGTCCTGAGCGCTGTCTAAGATAGGAATGTTGAATTCCTTAGGTTCTTCTGCAGGTGAAGCCCATAAGTTATGTGCGGTAAATAAAAACACGAGTAAGGGGAAGGTGTACCTCATTGATTTATTGTAGTCATTTAAATCAATGTGCCAATTTTTCAAGGTTACTCAACTAAAACTAAAATTAACCGATACTTGCTAAGTAATTTAAACTTGAGACGAATTGCAATAAATTCAAGAAAAGCTTTGATGAAGCGTAAAATGAACCAAAATACGAGTCAACGAGGCCATGGGAGGTTTCCGTGAAAATCAAAAAAATCATACCAACATTAATCATGCTGCTAATGGCCTGCGGGTGTTTCTTCCTCGGAAACGCCTACAACAAAGTAGTCCAGGCCAAGAAGACTGAAGGACCTGCGGTCAGAACTCAGGTAGAGAAGAGAGCAGTCAAGTCCTCTCCCAGCTCTACTGTGGCACGCAAGAGCACTCAGAAATTTTTGGAGCAACAGATCCTGGTGAAGAAGTCCGTCGGTGCGGTTTCCAAAGTGCCAGGGCTTAAAACTCCAGTGGCCAAGCAAGCCAGGGTCGCAGAGAAAGCTGCGGTTGAGAAGACCAAGACATCTGAGAGCGCAGTATCTAAAACAAGAAAGACCATGAGAACGGCGGCAGCCGTCGCTCCGGAAAAAGACGCTTTCAATTTCTACAAGATCAGAAAGAGTCCGAAGGACAAGGTGGTTGACCATAACAGCCTGTACGAGCCAGGAGACAGACCCTTCGACGTCGATACCTCAGACATGAGCGAGTTTAGTGACTAGAAAAAGTTCCCGATGGTTTTAGTCTTAGTACCAGAAATGCACTACCCCTCACCCCTCTTGCTTAAAATGTTTTAAGTCATAAAATAAGAGCAAAGGTGAGGGAATCTAAATGGAAGTCAACCGCAGGTCGAACGCTCAGATCGAGAAAGAACTAAGCACAGTTGCCTATTTCATCCGTAGAAAAAGAAAAGAACGTGGCCACACCCAGGAACAATTCGCAAAGGCCGCCGGTGTCGGCTTGGCATTCCTTAAACGACTCGAGGGTGGGGATGAGAACCTGCACCTGGCCAAGGTCCTGCAGGTCATGCGGCACCTCAACGCCGACCTCTTCCCGAAAGAGTATCAGTAGGACTAAACCTTCTTCTTCCGGTACCGCATGTTCAAGAGCTCGACGATGAGCGAAAAAGTCATCGCGAAGTAGATGTAGCCTTTGGAAACATGCGCGCCCATGCCCTCCGCAACTAGCATCACACCGATCAAAAGCAAGAACGACAGGGCGAGGATCTTGATCGTCGGATGCTTCTCTACGAAGCCACTGATCTTTCCCGCAGACGCGAGCATGATCACCATCGAAATGAGCATAGCAATCACCATGATCGATACTTCGTTGGCCATTCCCACCGCCGTGATCACTGAATCGAGAGAGAAGACGATGTCGAGCACCAAGATCTGAGCGAGGATCATGCCCGCCTTGGCTTTATTGTTGTTCTTCCCTTCTTCCGAGAGATGGACATTCGGATCTCCCTCCACTTTGTGGTGGATCTCATAGGTCGATTTTCCAATGAGGAAGAGTCCGCCGATGAGCAGGATCAAATCCCTTCCGGAAAAAGAGTAGCTTGAAACCTGGAAAAGTGGCTCTTTGAGGGTCATGATCCAGTTGATCGAGAGCAGGAGAACGATCCGGATGAGCAGTGCCAGTCCGATCCCGAGCTGTCGGATCTTGCCTTGTTTTTCTAGCGGTAGCCGACCCACCAGGATGGCGATGAAGATGATGTTATCGATCCCCAGCACCGTTTCCATGGCCGTGAGGGTAACGAGTGAAGTGATTGATTCGCTGGTTAATTCAAACATACAGGCCCCTAACTCCAGTTCATAAAAGTCTAAGCATTTTCGGTGAAAAGAGATTCTTTGACCACCACTTAGTAGAGGTGCTGCTTACATTTGGACTTCTTGCCCGAAGCCGCCTCTACGCAGGCTTCCATGACCTCCTCAGGCTCAAATGCCGTCGGGCTGTATTCCACCTCGTCACCCTTGGCATTTTTCTTCAGTTCATGGAGCGCAATCCCGGCCGGGTACCAGTAGAAGCCGGGGACCTTACGGATGTAGCATCTCGCTCCACGACGACCTTCTTCTCTGACTTCAGGGAGATTGTACCTTTCATAGAAAAACTCAGTCAGGTCAGTGTCCTTGGCAGAGATATCGATGCACTCCTGGCTCTTGACCCGGCCATCGGTCTCGTTTTCGATCCATTCGTTGACAGTCAACGGCCGGTCCACCTCTGGGTAGCTTGCTTCCATAACGAATTCCTGACCATTTTCAACGATGTACGGGGCCACGTGGTACATCCATCCCTGGGACTCGTCTTTCCAGACCGAGCGGCCGAAGAAAATGAATATCTTACCTGGAATAATATTGTAGTTGCGGAACATATCGTAGGCCCATAGGTGGGCCCGGTTAGAGCAGATGGAGTTTTTTAGGTCGAGCATGGACCGCTCCATCCGAGAGAAGATAAGCTCCTTGGAGACATTCTTGGAGGCTACGTCGGTGACCTGGAACTTGTAGTCTTTAATGTAGCCACTCTGGGCATGGGAAATACCGACAGAAACAGGTAGCAGCGCTAGTAAAAATACTGTTTTCATGATCTTAACTCCCTTGAAAAGGGGGCAAAGTAGAGCTTCTCAGGAGTGTTAACAAGGCGAATGTAAATGTTATAGAAAAATACGACCCTGGATTAATCAATTTTCAAAAAATCCCAGAAGTCGTATAATAAACACATGGATCATTTAAGATTAGCTAAAGAAAACCGTCTACTGAACAACAGGAAATACCGGGACTGGTACCGGACCGCACGGACTCGGGAAGGCTACAACCCCGTCTTCCACGTGTCCTTCAACTTCGTCGGTCTGGCATTCCTCATTCTTAGTCACTTCTATTTCGTCAGTGACTGGAACTGGAGATCAGCACTGGTCCTGCTGGGGACCATGCTCTTGGGCAACGTCTTCGTTTATTGTATCCACCGTTTTCCCCTCCACAAGCGCACCAAGCTCACCAGCTTCACCTACGTCTCCCACACGGTCGAACACCACCGCTACTTCACTTCGGACAACATTACCTACGATGACGGAAGGGACCTGTTCGTGGTGTTCTTTCCACCGCTCTCGATCGTCTTCTTTGCTCTGGTGGGTCAGCCGTTGCTCTATTTCACTATGGCCTACCTGGTGGGTAAGAACCTCGCGCATGTCTTGGCCGGAGCCTCGGCCGGTTACTTCATGCTGTATGAATTCTTCCACTGGGCCAGCCATCTCCCGGCGGATCATCCGCTCATCAGAAACATCGGCTGGATCCGCTACATGCGAACTCACCACATCGCTCACCACAATCCAAAGCTCATGAACAGCTACAACTTCTGCATCGTCTATCCGCTGATGGATGTCGTCATGGGCACGAAGTATAAAGGTGTACTGCCGAAGGACAACTCGGAAGATCACTTCCAGGACGTCAGGCTCAACTTCAAAGACCCCGAACTCTCATGAAGTACCTCCATACCATGCTGCGAGTGAGGGACCTGGAAGAATCCATAGGGTTCTACACGGAGGTCCTGGGGATGAAGTTGATCTCGCGAACGGACTATGCGGAGGGGAAGTTCACGCTAGCGTTCCTCAGCTACGGCAGCAGTAAACAGGACCCGTGCATCGAGCTCACCCATAACTGGGGTGTGGCCACTTATGAGTTAGGCACGGCCTACGGTCACATTGCCCTAGGCACCGACGACATCTACAAAACCTGTGAACTGGTGAAGTCATTAGGTGCGAAGGTGGTACGGGAGCCCGGACCAATGAAACATGGAAAATCGATCATCGCCTTCATCGAGGATCCAGACGGTTACAAGGTCGAGCTCATTCAGAGCTGATGAACTTCGGAAAAAACTTCACGGATACTAAAATCTGAACATTCAAGTTGTAATTCGATGTAAAACGTGGACGCGGAATCTACAACGGAGTCCAAAATGAAAGTTACTATCTTCGCTCTCTTTGTCTTAATCTTTTCTTTCGAGAGTTTTGCTCAAAGACGTCACGACCACGGTGGAAGATACGACCGCATGGATAGGGACGACCGTCGTGGAAGCGTTGTCATTCGACCGGATAGAGTTGTGATCCGTCCGAACAGAAACACCAGAATCGTCATCGGACCTCGCTACACTCCAAACCGTTCTTACAGTCGTGTGATCAGAGACCAGCGTCGGACTTCGTACATCAGAGACTACGGGTACACCTGTGACTTCGGAAGCATGTACCTCAACGGAAGAATGATCCATAACTTCTACTACAATAACGATTGTCACGAAGCTCTGAGAGACCTTCGCGCCTACGGCGACTTCTGCGACGGAGCGGACATGTTCGACTCCGTTGGGAGGATGGAAGGCCAATTTTCTTCGAACTATGAATGTATAGATGCTCTCGGATACTACTACTAGACCCAAAAAGATTCTTATCTCGAAAGCCGCCCATCCGGGCGGCTTTTTTTTTCGGCTGTCTAAAAATTCAACATCCCAGCCTTAGACTAAGAATTTTTATAGGGTCCTCCCTGGTGTATGTTGGAAAATGCTAAGATCGCAATACTCGTGATAATTGGAGATTTCCCTATGAAAGCTTGTACCTTCATCGTCCCAGCATTGGTCATCCTGGCGGCCTGTGGCCCTGCGCCGGAGATCACGTACCCGGAGCTGAAGGCGACGGAAGAACCGCTCCATAGTAAGACCAAAGAAGAGATGGTGAAGCTCAAGTACGACAGTCAAATGGTGGAGTGCGAGCTCCGGCTCCAGGCCAAGGAACTGTTGGATATGGCGAGTATCCCGACGAAGAATTTTTCCTGGAAGTTACCGCAGGAAGAGAAAGAGGTCAGGACCGTGGACGTAGAGTTCGGTGAATACAAAGGAACGATGACATTTAAAATTGCGAAGATCGAGATCGTCGAGAACCTGTATCTCACGACTCTGGATAAGAAAGAGTACCAGATGTACTACTCGCCGGTGATCGATATCCACCGGTCAGAGAAGCTAACCCACTCCGCCGGTCCAATGGTGTTCGAATCAGACAGCATGGCCATGAAGTTAAATGAGAACGTAGGAAAGCTCTCGCACTATCAGTCAACGAAATCCCCACAAGGTGTTCCTCACCATAAAGACCTGAACTGTAAGTACGTCACGAAGATTAAAGAAGAGTACAAACACCAATTTCAAGAGATAAAATAAGTTCATAGTTCAGCCGAAAAAATCCCCTTGGTTTCACCGCGTGGTATGTATGAGCAAGATTTATACATTTTTCATCCATGCGACCAAGGAGTTTTCTAATGAAAGCATTTATCGTAGTTGCATTTTTAATCGCTTCTTTCAGTTCATTTGCTCAAAGTAACCGAGTTACATTCCCGGACTTTCCAGTTGAAATCCCTTTGGTGGATACGTCGTACCTGTCACAGAAACTCACGGAAATCGAAGTCGCGTATGGTTTTGTCTGTAACCGGTTTGTTTCGGGGGTGAACATTAGTGGAAAGGGCCTCATTTCGAAAGGAAAGTATAAGGTGTTTTTCAACTGCGGTGACCAGAACGCTGTGAAAATTTCTTTTTTATACGAGGATAGTTCTACCATCCTCACAGGTGGTGTGAGTGAGTACAGCATTTCGAAGATCCGGATCAAAATTCCTTCGCAGGAAGCCGTCTACTTTGAGAAGTAAGTCATGCTGACCTTTAAAACGAGAAGAGCAGCAGGTTCAGATGCCAAGGATCTATGTGCTGTCATAAATTCTGCCTACAGAGGAGAGCCGTCGAAAGAAGGCTGGACCTCTGAGGCTGATCTTGTGGGCGGGTTAAGGATTGATCTTGCCGGGGTGTCAGAGCTTCTGGGTCTGGAGAAGAATCATTTCATCGTTGCAGTCAACGACGCTGATGGGCTGCTGGGATCTGTCCACGTGATCGAAGAGGCTGCTGGTGTGTTGTACTTTGGTCTATTAGCGGTAAACCCGAAGTTCCAAACAGCTGGGATTGGAAAGAGACTCTTAGCGGAAGTTGAGAAGCTGGCCCAAGTGCAGGGTGCCCGTAAAATTCGCATCATGGTTCTTAATGTGAGGGACGAGTTGATCTCGTATTATGAGCGGCGAGGTTTTAGGCTTAGCGGGCAGGAAGAGAAATTTCCGTTTGAGGAACTGCTTAAGGTGAAAGGATTAAAGTTGGTGGAGATGGTCAAGGATTTGGGACCCGTAACTTAATCGCTACTTCACACAGCCTGATATTGAAAGACATCAGAAACTATCAAAGTCTAAATATCCACCATAGTTCGCAGGCCCTTACTCTCACTTGCATCGAAGAACTGCTCGTTTTGAATTCCGCAGCAATAAAAAAATTTGGGGCCGGTGTCGTTCTGGATGGCTGACGTTACGGTCGACTTCCTTATTGATCTTCATGTTCCCGAGCTCGGAAGCAACCGCCGTTCGCTCCGACAGAGGTCGAAGACAGCTTTCCCTAGGTTATCGATTGCGATAAGCATAGTCCGCCCGGTTGGTTCACCTAACCTTATCGACCGGGGGGTAAGACTTTGAGCTGAAAGTTATTCGGTCATCTTAAGTTGGCCGTGACCTCGACTGCCAACTTTCTTGGGCGCATTTTAGTTGTGGCAGTTCTCTGGCTCCACTAGATACGTCGCCCAACCTCCGGAATTACCTCGGGGCCTCTCAAAGAAATTGCATCCAGGAAATTAAGATCCTTTGGGGTGGCCCCCTTTCCGTAAAATAGATGAACTAACTGAGGTGCTTATGAAACGATTACTGACCACTGTGACCAAACTCGCCCTACTGGTGCTGACTGCCCAGGCCTGTAATAAAAGTGCAGAACCGTACTATAGCGATAAGAATGTTCCGGCCGTGCCTGTGATCAACAAAAACATCATCATCACTCCAACTGGAGTCGCAATGTATCCAGCTGTTGAGAAAACCCTGCGGGCCAAACAACCAATGGAATCTCTCCTGTTTGATGGAACAGTGCTGGATGGAACGCTTTCCACAACAACTCCGTCAATCCTTCCATCGGGCTCTCAGTTTGACCTCACGACCAATCTTCTGAAGTGGCGGTCGGACCTCCAGGACATCGGGAAATCTATCGAAGGGCAGGTCGGATTAAATAAATCCTCCGCAGAGTACCTTGCCGGTTTTAAGTTCACAGTCCTTGCTCCTGAAGTTAGCAAAGTGAGCTGCAGCTCACCTCCGGAAATGGTCATCGGGGCCGTTGAGCCGGTGAAAAAATGGCAGTGGGAAGGGTTCGCTGATTACAAGCTCACTTTCAGTTCTCCAGTTGCTGGTGACCTCGACGGAAACGGTGAAGTTGAAATCGTTACCATGATCTCGACCGGGAACTACTACGAAACCAACGGGCCCATCGTGGTCCTGAAAGGTGCCACCGGAGAAGTCCTGTGGAACTCCATGACGGAGTCAGGCATCACTGGAGAGGTCAGTACCACTCCCGTGCTGCTCGATCTGAACAACGACGGAAAGTCCGAGATCATCTCCGTCGCAAAAGACGGTGGGGCCCGGAAGATCAACATCATCGATTACCAACGGAGGGCCATCACCGCATCTTACAGTGAGTCCTTTGACTGCGGCAGCTACTGCATTCCTGCTGCGGCCGACATCGACGGAGACGGGAATGCCGAGATCGTTGCTGGAAACGTGGTGCTCAATAGAGACGGGAGCCGGAAGTTTTTCTTAACTCCGGCACCTGAGTATTCTAACCGTGCCCAGACGGTGACACTGGCCGATCTCGTTCCGGAGTCCCCGGGACTCGAGATCATCAGTAACGGAAGTCAGGTGTATTCAAGCACCGGTAACCTTCTGTGGAAAGGAGTTTGTCGCGGTTTCTCAGCGGTGGCGGATCTGGCTAAAGACAATTCTCCAGAGCTTGTCTGCACCTACAACGGTTGGATCTATGCGTATTCAAAAGACGGCCAGGTTCAGTGGACAAAAGCCGTCACGGGTGGAGGGAAAGGCGGTGCCCCGAACATTGGACATTTTACTGGTGATAATTTTTTCCAGATCGGTGTGGCCGGTGGATCTAACTACGTGGTGCTGGACAAAGACGGAAACACGCTGTGGGAGAAGGCCGTACAGGATTACACTTCCTCATCTACCGGTTCGACGGTCTTCGACTTCAACGGAGACGGCAAAGTAGAAGTCATCTACAACGACGAGCTCTACCTGCGGATCTTCGATGGTCTTACCGGAAACATTCTCTGGTCAGCTCCGAACATCTCCGGGACTCTCTGGGAGTATCCGCTCATCGTGGACGTGGATAATGACAGCTCCGCGGACATCGTGGTCGCAGCTCCAGGCTGGCACACGACTGCGGTTGCGTCCCCGGGGCAGGGTGGGATAAAGGTCTTCACGGACCCGACAAAGAAATGGGTTTCAACCAGAAAGATCTGGAACCAGTACAGCTACTATCCGGAGATCGTCTCCGATACCCTCGCGGCAGTTGCGAACCCTGGCCCCCTGAAGTCCGGCTTCCGCATCAACACTCAGGGCTCCCTCATCGCCCAGTCAAGAGTGCTCCAGGCCGATCTTGGCCTCATCTCGCCGCTGTATCCGGAAGTCACTGGTGTGGGCCAGAAACTTTCCTTCTACGTTCTGAATCAAGGAGAGGCGACCTCCAAGGCCAATAAGACCATCAAGGTCTACCTTGAGGGAAGTGACGTTGTCGTTGGAAGTGTGACGATCGCTGACGAGATTCAGAGTGGGGCAGGACTTCTCGTTTCCATTGATCTTCCGGATCCGCTTCCGGTCTTAAGCCTGCGAGCTGAACTCAATCTTGAGTCTGACAGTAGCCTGAGTTCACGGGAGTGCAACGCGGATAATAATAAACTTTCGTTCGACCTGCTCTCACTCTCAAGATAGTCAAGCTATTCCTGGACCTCGGTGGCGGCGTACCCGTCAAGGTCATGGCCGTATTGATCGAAGCCGTCTCTGTCGAAGCCTTCTTCATCGAAGTCTCCTGTGTTCGCCGCTTGTTCCACGGACGTTTGTACAGCCTCAACAATTCATATGTCAGAATTTCTTCAAAGTCCTTACTTGACCCATCTAGAATATTTGTAAATGAATTTATCTAAGACAAAGAATGCTCCGGGGGAATATAATTTTTGTAAAGGAGCTTCTATGCAATTTCTGGCATTTTTAGCCTTATTCTTACCGGCTTTCTGTATGTCTGCCTCCGTCCTTATCATTGAACCTCAGGCACAGAGTTGTCAGGTGAAAAAGATGCTTTTACCTAGCAAGAAAGAAGAACCACTCTTTCGCCCGCCAAGCTGTCCCAAGCGTCTCCTCATTTCAAATTCGGGTAAGTTTTTTTACTCGGATGAGAGTGGCTCTATTTTTACCTTAGCGAATAAGAAGACTGAGAAGATTGGAGAATTTCCCACTTGGTCCATGTCGCTAATGCTAGATGAGAAGGGAAGGCTGGTTGCAGGATACCTCAAAGATCTTAAAGAGAGCGATTTCAGTTCGACTGGAGAGGGAGATAAGAGAACTGAAAACTTTTCGTTTGAAGGGAAAAAGTATGTGAGTAAGGATCTTCCTCCATGGGGAGTTCCTTACATGGCCATTGCTGAAGTCTTCGAAAATGGTAAGTGGACGAGGATTGAAGTAGCGCCCACAAAAAGTGAAGCCGGTGATACCCCGCAGTTGAGTGTACTGAAAAAAATTTCTTCCAAGACAAACGGTGTCAGCCTTGAAAAGCTTCAGATGGATTCTACCTGCTATAGTAGTTTGCTTAATTGCAATACCCAGCATCCATTCGCAAAGAAGCTCTTGGGCGAGCGAGAGGGATATGGCGAAATTAAAACAAAATCCGGAGCAGTATTTCTTTTTAATGTGATTTATGGAGATACTCCGCATGCCTCTTCCCCGGTCTTTTTTCTAGACAGCGGTGCCAAGGACGGGATTAAGATTAATGAAGAGCGGAATCAGATTTCTCTATCCATGAAAGATGACTTGGTTTTAATAGGCAATGAATATGATAACAAAGTTTCAAAGCTCTATGATGGCAATGGAGAAATGATCATGGCTTTCCCGCCTAGTGCCCAGGTCGTGTGGTATCCAGAGTAACCCTCAGAGAATGAAAAAAGCCCCGCATGCGCGAGTTTTTTTTCATTCTCACCAGAGGTGAGATGATACTAAAGTGGTACTCCCGAGGGGATTGTTGACTACGCCTCCGGCTTCGTCACCCTCCGGGCTGCTCTCTGCAGACTGCCTCGGCCTTCCTGGCCTCGTCATCGAACCCAGTAGGGCTTCTCATCAACTTAGAAGTACCAAATTCAATAAAAAAAAAGGCCAGCTGCGCTGACCTTTTTTTTTAATTCGAGCCAGAGGCTCGATCAGTATAACGATGGTACTCCCAAGGGGATTCGAACCCCTGTTACCGCCGTGAAAAGGCGATGTCCTAGACCGGGCTAGACGATGGGAGCAAAACATTTCAAGTACTTCGTTAAAATGGTGATCCCGCTGCGACTTGAACGCAGGACCCCCTCCTTAAAAGGGAGGTGCTCTAACCAGCTGAGCTACAGGACCACTTTCAAACGAAGGCTTACAAATTAATGTTCCTGAAGAATTTTGTCAAACACAAAAGAGGATAATTAGGCATTATTGCCTGAGCTATTCTAAAGTCGTGATCTCAGAGATGTTATTAGATAAAACTTCGCCTTTTATCCAACAACCCTCCACATCATATTGTTTGTTTACGTTCATGTCATTGGTGCAATTATCCAGGAACTCACCAGTGGTCTTGTGCTTACATAAGCACGTCCACTTTTTATTGTTAGAATCAAATTCTTTTCCCCAGGTGTTACGGACAAGCAGGTGGCAGGCGCCACCGATCATTTTCTTACCAACCACGATAGATGCATGCTGCCCGCAATCAGCCGCGGGCATGGGTCGATTCTTGAGACCAGTATACGTTGGGTCTCTCCAAACATTGGCGCAGTATGTGATGGCCACCGGACTCTTAAGACGATCGAGCTTGTTTGCGATTTTGCCAATGATGGCAGATTCCTCTGTAAGCAGCTCGTACTTTGGCTTAGGGATTTTTATGGCATGCTTCGAAGTTTCACAGGTTGGCAAGATCAACTTCGAAAGCATGTCTGGAGAGGACATGACCCTGAGGGCCCGCAGTTGAGGAAGGAGTTGGTCCCAGGCCGGATTCCCCGTGCAGCTCCGGTGGTCATCGAGGGCGAGTTCCATTGCGGATTGAAAGTCCTCATCTGAGAGAGATGACTTTTCCAGGGACATGTCTTTTAAGATCGGAGAATATTTTTCTATGAGATTCAGAATCTCTGATTCAGTCACGCGTGCCTTGTCTGCCCAGGTGGCGAGGGATTTTGAAACGGTCGCGTAGGAACAATTTTTAAGTTCACTAAGAGCGACCAGAGATTTAACGGTACTGGAGTTGTCAGTGAGCGTATCGTTGAACCATCTCCTCGCAGTGACCAGCGAAACCCAGGCCGGGTGAACGGATCTCTCCTTGGCCCCTTTTCTAATCAAGTGGAAATCCACTAGCTGGGCCGTGGTGTAAGCGTAACAGGTCCCACTTCCGTTCTGATCATAGACCGGGATCTTCTGGAACGGTGATTCGGATTCAGTGATCAGGTTCTGCTCTTTGCAATCCACGCTGAGGGCCTGGGCCGGAAGGAAGAGGAGCAAAAAGATGAGACTCATCATAGGTTTTTCTGATCCAGAAGACCCGTGCTCACCAGTGAACGGTCCTTGAAGCTACAGAAAGACTGTTCGCCGGAAGACTTATCCCGCAGGATGACGACCCTGTTCCCTAGACGCTGGCACAGAAGAGATCCCTGATTGTGGCTTGAAGAGGGTCCCTTCGGGAGAAGGGAATTTTTAGCGAAGTGTTTTAAAGCTTCACAGGATTTATTTCGCACGCACGACTGCGAGATCCAGCCTTGAAGGTTCTCGCTCCAACAGAGCTTCTCCTCACCGTGCAGACCAGTGCGCACTTCACAGGTCGCGGCCCGGAGGACCGGGTGAATGAAAAAAGAGATGAGGACGACGAACATGTTTAATCGAGTCATGCCCTATTATCTCTGAGAATGCCGGTCGCTTGAAGCAGGTAAGAATTGCTTTCCCTAGCGGTGATAGTCCTGCTTAAAGACCACTTGATTCCTATCTGGCCCGTAGGCGTAGATCCCCACTGGAATCCCCAGGTTCTCTTGGATGAAACTCATGTAGGCTTCAAGCTCCCGGGAGATCTTGCCTCCGTCGAAAGCGTCGCTGAATGGTTTGAAATCCTTGAACAGGGGTTTGGCGTTGTAGAGATTTATCCCGGGGTAGGCGCAGTCGACGACCTTCCCGTTGACTTCGTAGGCGTAGCAGATCTTCAGTTCTTTGAGATCACTCAGGATATCCAGTTTAGTGAGGGCGATGGAGGTGAGCTGCGAGCACTTGACCGAATACCTGAGAAGCGGAATATCTAGCCAGCCACACCGTCTCTTCCGGCCGGTGGTCGCACCGAACTCATTGCCTTTTTGCTGGATCTCATCGCCGGTGTCGGTGAAGAGCTCAGTGGGAAAGGGACCCTCGCCGACCCGGGTGGTGTAGGCCTTGGCCACGCCGATGATCTCGTCCACTTTCTTACCTGGGACGCCGGCGCCGGAGTAGATGCCGGCGGCAGCGGTGGAGGAAGAAGTGACGTACGGGTAGGTTCCGTAATCCACGTCAAGGAGAATCCCCTGTGCACCTTCATAGAGGACGCGCTTGCCCTTGGAGAGCTCTTGGTCGAGCAGGCTAAACGTATCGGTGACGTAGTCCTTAAGCGTCTCACCGTAGCGGTATAGCCGGTCGACCTCTTCGTCGATCGATGGGATCTCAATCTGGTAGAGATGTTTAAAGAGGATGGCCTTCTCAGCGTAGCCACTGCTCAGCCGGCGGATGAGGGTATCCTTATCTAGAAGATCCTTAACCTTTATACCTTTGCGGCTGACCTTGTCTTCGTAGGCCGGTCCAATGCCCTTCCCGGTGGTCCCGATTTTGTCGGGTCCCTGGGATTCTCGGGCGGCGTCCAGGAGCTTGTGGAAGCTCGTGATCACCGTGGCACAGGAGGAGAGTTTCAAGTTTTCCGGGGTCACTTTGGTGACGGTAGAAATCTTCGCAAGCTCTTTGAGGAAATTCTCCGGCTCCAGCACCACCCCGTGGCCGATCACAGACTTGCAGTGCGGGTGTAGGACTCCCGAAGGGATGACGTGGAGAACCGTCTTCACTCCGTTCACCCAAATGGTATGGCCGGCGTTGTGGCCTCCCTGGTACCGCACCACCAGGTCACATTTTTCTGCCAGCAAATCAGTTATCTTACCCTTACCTTCATCGCCCCACTGAGCACCGATGATCGCTAGTGTTTGCATAATGATTTTGCCTTCTGAAAGAGAATTTTGGGATACGTCACTATACTTAAAGCAGAGTTGAATTTGAATCGAATTCAAAGACGGCACAGTTGGTCAGTGATGGAATATTCAAAAAAAAGGGGAGAGACCTAGATCTCTCCCCCCAGAAAGGCCTAATAACAATCCTGGGAGGAAATTGTATCAGGCTATCGAACGGAATTCTAAACGACTGTGCAAAGTGTTGAGGACAGTTTGGAACTCACTCAGAGTGGGGAGGTTTCCAAAATGCGTGTTCTCAAGCATGTTCATCGAGACAAAATCAAAAATTTCTACAGGAGTGGATCGTTCGGCACCTTTTCTAAATGCCCTCCAGTTTGATTTTCCACTCTTTTTATGATTTTCAAAGAGATTTTCCACAATTTCTTTTTTGCTTTTTACACCGATTCCGACTACCTGACCGGACCCGTCGATTTCAAGATACCAAACCTTGTAGTCGTGCTGATGTCTGGGATGATGCTTAGGTTCCACTGCGATGGCAAGAAACATACGACCTCCCGATTTAATTGTGTAATGAAGGCCCCCGCGCTAAGTAAGCATCCCCTGTGCCCCTACGGAAGTAATTAAATTTCCACTAACATCGGCTAGCTTGCTTTAGAGGACTTGTCAGAGGGAAGTGGTATCAAAAAGTACATTTCTCACCCTGCCTGAAACAATCAGAGCACTTGCCCCTACCGAAGCCAGTAGCAAAAGAGGACTGCAAAAACATTAGCGAAATTCTTTTGTTCTTAATGATTAAAACGTATTCTCTTTGGATATCTTTTTGTGCTCTGGAGTTCGAATGTCGGTTATCCGTTCTACTATAAAGATGGCCATTGCCACTTTCTTCTCAAGAATTCTCGGCCTGGTGCGAGAGCAGGTGATGGCAGCCTTTTTTGGTGCGTCCGGCATCACGGACGCGTTCCTAGTCGCCTACCGCATTCCGAACCTGTTACGGGACCTCTTCGCAGAAGGCGCTTTTTCCTCCGCCTTCGTGCCGACCTTCATGGAAGCTAACCAAGAATCAAAAGAGAGCAGCCGGGAGCTGATGTGGGCGCTGTTCTGGCTGTTATTCTTTATCACCGGTACCATCTGCATCGGAATCATCATTTTCGCTCCAGAGCTCATTTCAATCTTCGCTCCATCTTTCGTCGCTGACCCCGCGAAGTTCCACATCACGGTGAATCTCACGAGAATCATGGCCCCTTTCTTAACCTGCGTTTCTCTAGCAGCGCTCTTCATGGGCGCCCTGAATTCTCTGAAGGTGTTCTTTGTCCCTTCGCTGGCCCCGGCGTTCTATAACATCATGAGTATCCTTTCTATGGTCGGTCTTAGTTCTTACCTTCGAAGCACCGGCTATCATCCCATCTATTCCTTGGGTATCGGGGCCATGCTCGGCGGTATCATGCAGGCTTTAGTCCAACTTCCCCTCATCTACAAGAAGGGCTTAAGCCCCCTATGGCCTAAAAAGTTTTGGACACCGAAGTCTAAGAAAGTGGTGAAGCTGTTAGGTCCTGGACTTATCGGATTTGCTGCGGCACAGGTTAACTTACTGGTAACCACCATCCTGGCCACAGGTACCATCGTTGGCGCAGTATCCTGGCTCAATTACTCCTTCAGGTTATTTCAGCTTCCGGTGGGGATACTTTCAGTTTCCATCGGTAATTCAAACCTTGTTCATTTCTCTGAGGCCTGGAAAAAAAAGGATGTGAAAGGTGCCAAAGCATCATTGCAATCGAGCTATTACCTATCTTTTTTGACCGTCATGCCCGCACTCATCATCCTGTACTGTCTCTCTGAAGAAATCGTGAATTTAATTTTTGAACGCGGAAGGTTTTCTCGGCACAGCACATTGATGACAGCCGAAGCCTTACGGATGTATGCGTTAGGGTTGCCATTCTACGGCCTGTATAAAATCCTAGTGCCGACTTTTTATGCTCTTGATCGTCAAAAGATCCCAGTCCTCGGGTCTATTTTCTCCATCGCATTTAACATTTCTTTTTGCTTGCTCCTCACACCTATCTATGGATTCAAAATTCTCGCTCTGGGCACCACTCTATCGGTGCTGGTGAACTCTGCAATCCAAGGCTGGATTCTTAAAAAAGATCTCGAATTATCCTGGGGATTTTTCTTCTCTCCAAGGATATTTAAGGTTCTCGCAGCTACCATAGGTACAACCCTGATCCTTGAAACGCTGTTAAAGGTGGAATTCTTTTCTCAACCTTTTTTCAATAAATGCTTCTATTTAGGAGTGCAGATCTTTGCCGTGGGTGTGCTCTATGCATCCTTCTTGCTTCTGCTTGGGGAGCGTGCGGCCGTCAACGCGCTCCTTGAAAAAGTGACAAAAAAGTTTAAGCGAAAGTAAAAAAAACAACGCTTTAACTTGTATCTGAAAGTGTTTTTAGTTATCCTGAAATAGTAATACCTTTATATTTAAGGACGATATTAATGAAAACTGATTTCGAAACGCTTAAAGCGCTCTCCACATACTCGATCAACCACCTAAAGCAGGCAGAGATGATCGAATTCGCGGCAGATGCAAGAGCTGATCTGATCGAGGCCCTGGCCACTGAGTACGGGGTGAGCTTTGCGACGGATGAAAACATTAAGGAACAGGCGATTGAGGAAGTAGAAGAAAAATTCGGCGATGACATCCCGGGTGACATCACCGAAACAGAGATGTTTAACCACGCCCGCAAAGAAATCATCAAGTCTTTCAACGGTGAAAACATCGGTGGACTCTATCTCATGGAGTCTCTGCATAACATTGCTATCAGAGTTAAAAACTTCCTTTTGACCAATGACCTGGTAGAGGACGTGTTCTGTTCAGATGAAGAACTCATTGATTTCATTATCGACCGGATCCGCGCTTTCGCACCGAAACGAAATTAACTCGATGGGAGTTGAGTTTCATGGATGAAGCTCAGCTCAGCTAGGCTCTCTTCGAAGTAAGGCCCTTCCACCAGACCATTTAGTACCGAACTCTTACTTTCAAATACAAAATACCCTTCATCATCTTTGTTCCGCATGAGGAAGAGGTCATAGTAGATCCGGTCTACGATGTTCTCAGACGCTTTTCCCTCAACGCGGATAACTTCCTGGAAGTGTTCCTGGATGATTGAGTCTCTGAAGAGGACTCTCGAGTCAGTTTCAAAAACCACATCCAGGTCGAACTCGATGTTCTGATCGTTGAGCAGTTCTTCAAGAATTTTAGGCAAAGTTTTTAGCGACGCCCCTGGGTAGAACTGGAAGAGTGCGTACCAGTCATAGCGGGTGTCAGTTCTCGCGAACCGGAGCCGGTGATCGGTTTGTTCTGTGATGCTCCACCAGTTTGGAATCTGAAGCTTCAGGTTGGAGAATTCCAGGACGGTGGCTTCGTCTTTGAAAGATGACTTTTCTTCTCCAATGATCCGTAGGGTGTAAAGAGCGCTGGCGATGATTCCAAATAAAATGAGCCAATCGGTGAGGTGGTTTTTAAAAATGTCCATAACGCGTTGAGATTACAGTATCCGACGGAAAGATACCAGCCCTAGGAAGGTTAAAGTCTTGTTTAGTTTCAACCGATACGAAACCGATGTCCGAGCTTTGGTTAGGCTAATTTTGCCTAACATAGTGCCGTTCGTAGCAAATGCTATGATGTTAAATAGTAAACCTCCTCAGAATGAGGAGGGTATTAATTTGGGTAGGTGTATGAATAAATTTATCCCCTTAGTTATGGGCCTTCTTCTTCCGCTGACTGCTGCGTTTGCGCAGCAAAGTGGTGGAGGCGCGATAGACGAGGCAAATCAAAAGATCATCGATACGTGCAGGACCGAGAAGGGTACTTACATCACCCGCAAGGAAGGCAAGTGCGAATACAGCGGCTGTGCCTACGTCGGAAGCAACGGGGACGTGAAAGTTAAAGGCGACAACGAGCGCATCAAAGGCGGTTGCTCGCTGTCAGATTTTCGAAAAAAAGCGCAGAACGACTACAAGGCTCAGATCGATAAAGAGATAGCTGATCTCGAGAAGAAAAAGAAAGAAGCCGAGCGCATCGGCGCGACCGGAGACAGCCGTGATAACCGGAACGAAGACGGTGACGGTGACGAATACCGCGAGCGCAGAGACAGTGATAGAGATAGAGATAGAGATAGAGATAGAGACGGAGACAGGTACGATAGAGAAGGTCGGGACAAAGACGGATTTGATAGAGACGGTTTTGATAGAAACGGTCGCAACAGAGACGGATTTGACAGGAATGGTCGCGACAGAGACGGTCGAGACAGAGATGGCAGAGACAGAGACGGGAGGGCAAGAGACGGCTCTAAGCCGCCGGCCACTACCATCCGTACAGACTCACAGGGAAGAACCATCGGCGATGACGTCATCATCTGTGAAGAAGTTCTCGTGAGCGGAAGCATCCTCCCGGGGTCTCCTTGCTACAATGAATGCAAGAAGAAGAAAAAATTCTGGGGCCTTGGTGGAAGTAAAGAAGGCCTCGAGAGAGAATCCTGCATCAAGTGCCTGGTCAGGAACTCGAACTACTACAACATCAGAGACGACATCAAAAATAGATACGGAGTTAACATTCCGGGCGTTTCAGTCAGAACGGGAGTGATCCAGTGTAGAGACGGAAGCGGAAGGATCGTTTCCGTGTCAGGCTCTTCGTGCCCGAGCGGTCAAGTGGTTTACACTGGGCCAGGAAACGGCGGCGGCACCGGGACAGTGGTCATTAACACTGGTGGGAACGGAAACGGCGGGGGAAGACCCGACTTCTGTAACTCTTCCAGGAGTGGCGACGTCGAAAAATGTAGCCAGTGGATGCGCAACAACCGCTTCCTCTGCTCGTCGAGCTCGGTCCCTGCCTGGTGCATGGGCAACGACTACAACGTCATCACTGACCGGTACTCGCGTGACTGTGTTAACTGCGGGGCCAACGGCGGAAGAAAACAAAGCACTCTCTCCGGGATCGCAGAAATCGTCGGAGCGGTAGCACCTCCACTTGCGATGCTCGGTTCGGCGTACTTCGGTGCACGGGCCTACCAGAAATCAAACGAAGCCTGGGCCGGAGCTGCAGCCGTCGGGTTCGAGCAGTGTCAGATCAGTCAGAATAATTACCTGGGGTACCTGGCAGGAAACGAACTCCCGGGTCTTACTCCGGAACAACAAAGACAGATGAACTGTAACGGCTACTCATTAGGCGGCTACGGTGGAATGCAAAACGGTGGACTCGGAAGCTGGTACGGCGCTGGATATTCTCCAGGGTTTATCGGTGGAATGATGGGTCCATATGGTGGACACAATCCTTACGGCGGCGGCGGCGGAATGGTCGGCGGTGCAGTGGGTGGAATCGCGGGTGGTGGATTCCAGGGCGGCGGATTCCAGGGTGGATACCCTGGAGGCTACGCCGGTGGATACGCTGCAGGCGGAATGGCCGGGGGGTACCCTGGTGGGTACGTCGGCGGTGGATACGTCGCAGGCGGAATGGCCGGTGGATACCCAGGTGGCTACGCTGGGGGCATATCCGGTGGGATGGTTAATGGAATTTCAATCGCAGGTGGTGCTGCTGCCGGCTATCCAGGTGGGTATGCTGGTGGATACGCTGCAGGCGGAATGGCGGGCGGATACCCAGGTGGCTACGGCTCTGGTGGAATGGCCGGCGGTGGGTATATTGCCGGTGGGATTGCTGGCGGTGGCTTCCAGGGTGGGGGCTTCCAAGGTGGAGGATTCCAAGGTGGGGGCTTCCAAGGTGGAGGATTCCAAGGTGGAGGATTCCAAGGCGGCGGTATGTATGGCGGCGGCGGATACTCCCCAGGTGGATGGGGATCTGGTGTAGGCCAGGGCGGCGGCTATCCTGGAGGACATAATAATGGTTACTGGGGCGGATCCGGCGGTGGATTCAGTAATGTCCAATCCGATTACATGGGAAGCATGCAGGCAGCGAATCAAGATAGACTGCTCCAACAGCAAGGGATGTCATACCAGATGGGCATGAGTGGTCCGGGTTACGGTGGATCGGGTTCAGCAGGTTATTCCCCGATGAACGCTGGAGCAGGGCTTAGTGCCCAGTTTGGCGGAAGTATTTACGGTGGTTTCTAAGAAGAATGATTGAAAGTTAAAAAAAAAGGGAGCTCAAAGCTCCCTTTTTTTATTTGTTATGAACTAAAGTTTTTATCTCATGCCGGAAGATGACTTCGATCTTATCATCCACCACTTTCTCGACGATACCGGGGCCAAATTTCGAATGGTCGATGATATCGCCTTCCCGGAACTTCCCGTCCATGGCGTAGGGAGTTGATTTCTTTTTAGTACTAGACATCTTTTCCATCCAGAGATCTGCGACGGAGATGACCTTAGAAGGAGTCATGGAGGTCTTGCGGGTTCTGGTTTTGTTGGCCTTCTGCTTCGCCTGGGAAGGGTCTTTAAACGATTGGATGGTGTTACACGTGTTGCACTTCACCTTCGCTATGTGAGTGGTGTCTTTCATCGCTACAATGGTATGCCCAAGGTTTAGTTTACACTTCGTGCAGTATGAAAGCACATCCTTGCTTACCGTTAACTGGGACATAGTTTTCCTTTTAGTTTATTATTTAAAGGCCACTCTAGGTGAAGATAACCTATCTATTATAGCCTATACAGGGTGATAACGTAAAGCGAAGTTCCCTATGAAGAAGACCGATGAGCTATTAGAAAAGGCCAATAGCCTGCCGCAAGAAGCAGGATGTTACCTCATGAGGGACAAGAACGGTCGGGTGATCTACGTCGGAAAAGCGAAGAAACTTAAGTCCCGAGTTACGTCGTATTTTAACCAGTCAGTCAAAGGCCTTAAAACTGAATACATGGTGAACCACGTGGATCACTTCGATTTCATCATCACCCGCTCCGACGCCGAATCTTTCGTGCTCGAAAACAATCTGATTAAGGAACATTCTCCCAAGTACAACCTGAGACTGCGGGATGATAAAAGCTATCCGTACATCATGGTGAACTGGAATGAAGATTTCCCGAGGCTTGAGTATATCCGCAGACCCAAGAAGGGGAAGGGGAAAGAATTCTTTGGCCCGTACCCTCCCGGCTCGAACATCTCGATGATCATGCGAGTGCTGACGAAGTCTCTGGCCCTGCGGGACTGTAGCTTAAACGAATTCAAATCTCGCAAGACACCCTGCCTGCTTCATCAGATGAAACAGTGTTCCGCACCGTGCGTGGGCCTGCGCTCACGGCTGGACTACGAAGCTGACTTGAAGACGGCCATCGGATTTTTTCAGGGGCCGATCAAGGCCAAACGGACCATCCACCAGCTCCAGGAGAAGATGCAAGCCTACGCGGAGAATGAGGAGTACGAGATGGCCGGCCTCATCCGGGATCATGTCCAGCTCCTTGAGGAGTTTCTGACCAAGTCCTTCGACCAGAAAGTCGAATCCATCCAGAGCGAAAAAAACATCGACGTCTGGTCTTTCTGGAACGGCAGTGAAGAGGTCGACATCTCTTTGTACATGATCAGGTCCGGCATGCTCCTGGGACAGAAGAGCTTTAACTTCGTGAAAGGGGAGCTGATCGAAGAACTCGAGGACGAAATCCTTCAGAAGATCCTCCAGTACTACTCGGACCCGGAGGAGATCAACCCGGATTCCATCGTGCTGGATTTCGAAGAGGTGACGTTGAACGATTTCACCGAAGCGATCCGGACTTTCGGGGTGAGTAAGGTCCAGGGGCAGTCAAAAAAATACCTCCCCCTCATCACCATGTGCCGCAAGCACGCCGAGGAGTCTCAACGCGTCCGCATCGCGAACGCAGACAGTGTGTACCTGGGTCTGAACAAACTCAAAGAGCTGCTGGGGATGAAAGAGCGACCGAGAATCCTGGAGGCCTACGACGTCGCCATCTGGCAGGGCCAGTCACCGACGGCGTCGCAGGTGGTGTTCGAAGAGGGCAAGCCGAATAAAAAAAAATACCGCTACTACCATCTCGAAACCAGGCCGGAGGGGAACAACGACTTTGCGATGATGAGAGAAGTCATCTCCCGCAGGCTGGATAACGGAGACCTCCCAGATGTGCTGGTGATCGACGGCGGAGTTGCGCAGGTGAATACGGTCACGGCGGTCTTGGAGGAATTCAAGGTCAGTCTGTGCGTGGTGGGCATCGCCAAGAGCCGGGACCTCTCAAGAGGGAATTTTCAATCCCTGCAAGCTGACCGCTCTGAAGAACGGCTGGTCATCCCGGGCCGTTCGAATCCGTACATCCTCACCAAATGTCCGCCGCTGTTTAAGATCATCGTGAGCATGAGAGACGAGGCCCACAGGTTCTCTCGGAAGCTCCACCATAAAGCGGAGTCCAAGCGCGTGCTCTCGACCTGGCTCGATGAGGTGAAAGGACTCGGGGAGGAAAGTAAGAAAAAGGTTCTCACCCAGCTCTCCATGACTCGGGATGAGCTCAAAGAGTATACGGTGAACGATCTGGTGAATTACTTCGGGATCAAGGGCCCGCAGGCGAAAGCCTTATGGGCCCATCTACACGATAGCAGTAGCTCTAGTTAAGGATATGGATGACTCTTCTGTTCCCGCAGCCGCAGTCCATACACCTGGCCGTTTCCTGAACCAGCAGGTTCTTGTAGTCTGGCATGTGAGAAAGAAGAAGCTTCGACCCGCAGACTTTGCACTCGTCCATGGTCTTTTTAACTTGCTCCGCTCCACCAAAGTACTCTTCAAAGTTTTCGAATTTAAAATCTATGTCTGACATTTGTGTTCTCCCTTCTGTTGTATAAGTCTTTTCGGAAGGAGCCGCCGTGTTATTTAAGGAAATTGAGGTAGGAAAGTTTCTCCGCTTTTGATAAGAAAGGTCATGGATTCCTTGTTTAAGCAAAAATTATTGGGCCTGCGCCATCCACCCATCCCTACCTCATTCGCTGAGGCCCTGCTCACAGACACCAGCTGGTTTCACCAGAAAAAAGAACTCGAAAACGCTGCTCCAAGTTTCAAGCACCCGGATCCCGGCTTCACCGAGAAAACACACATCATCGAATCCCTGGAAAGATTTGCTCATGAGAAAGCCGAAGAGCTGAAAACGTCCATTCTCGCCGTCGACGGAGGGGAGGTTCACGTGAAGACTTCCAGCACGTGGAGCAGGCCCTTGCTGGCGGCATCGAAAGCTGAACTCTTTGAGCACCTATCCTTAGGGCCAAGGCTCTTGGAGCTGCTCCTCGCGGGCAAGGAACCAGGAAAGGTCAAGGTGCTGTTTGTAGCTGAGAAGTTCAGAAAATGGGATGAGGTAGTTCCGGAGCTCAAGGAGTCTGGACTGATCAATGAATTACTGGCCGGATTCCCTCTGAAGACCGCCGAACTCTTCGAGCGGATGATCCTGGCCATGAAGCTCTCTCCAGCGGAGGTCTGCCTGTACCCCGTCGAGAACGATACCCAAGACCTCACCCGGGAAGTTCTAAGCCTCTTGGCCTACCTGCGGCCAGAGGTGATTGTGACCTTGGGTGCGAAGTCGACCAACAGTGTCCTATCTGGCCAGGACCGGCTGGCAAAAGTCCATGGGCAATTTTTTACCAGGTCCATTGAGGGAGTCGGGAGTTTTCAGGTCGTCCCGTTGTTCCATCCGAGCATCATCGAGACGAATCTGAACATGAAAAAGACCGCTTGGGTTGATATGCAGAAAATAATGAAGTACCTAAAAAAAGTTCCATAGAATTCTAATCTATCGGTTATCATGAAACAGGTATTTTAATTTCCAAGGATCGGGAATTAGTGTTGAAAACAGGATGTTTTCTCTTTAGTTTGGTCTTCGTTGCACCAGCGTACGCTGGTGTGCCTGCCGTTAAGGTCCTGATCGGGAAGTCCCTCAAGAACGTGGTCGTCGAGGGGATGGACCTGCAGAAGACCATCCACACTCACAACAAATCCCAGCAGTACGTCGGGAAGAAGATCATCTCCTTTAACTGTAACCCAGGAAAATCCAAATTTAAGACGGCGTTCCCCAGAGCTCCGCTACTGGTGGCGTCCCTGAGTTCTCCCACGGGCCTGGTCTCGTGGGGCAAGCACAAGTACCAGGGTGAACTCCACCTGCTAACGAACCCGGGGCAGGAGAGCTGTGACCTGGTCAATAACATTCCCCTCGAAGCGTATATCACCACCCTTCTGGCCAAAGAGATGAACGGCTCATGGCCGGTGGAGGCGCTGAAGGCCCAGGCCGTTGCCGCGCGGACCTACGCGCTCGACAGAGTGAAAAAAGGCATAGGATTCGAGACTCAGGATAAGCTCTACCATCTTGAGTCTTCGGAGAAAGATCAAGTCTCCGGAACTTTCCTTGACGTCACAGCGAAGACGCTCCAAGCCTCAAGGGAAACCGCGGGAGAAGTCCTGATCTCACCCTCTGGGAAGCTAGCACCGGCCTTCTTCCATTCCAAGTGCGGCGGGAAGACGTTCCGACCCGATCAGGTCTGGGGCGGTGTCGAGGATGGGTACCGGTCGGTGAACTGCTCTTTCTGCCAAAAGACCGGGATGAAAGACTGGGAGTACCGGCTCAAGAATGAAAAACTCACAAGCATGATCGATCAGGTGCTCAAGAAGTACTACTCCGACGAGACCAAAAAAGGCGAGATCCGACTCATGCCTGACTCGCTGGAGAACTCCGAACTCC
Source organism: Bacteriovoracaceae bacterium (assembly GCA_035576105.1). Taxonomy (GTDB): domain Bacteria; phylum Bdellovibrionota; class Bacteriovoracia; order Bacteriovoracales; family Bacteriovoracaceae; genus Peredibacter. The sequence continues at coordinate 304,137 of DATLXA010000067.1, read as the reverse complement.
GGCTCTACGTCGGTGACCGGTTGCACATCCTGAAGAAGTCCTACCTCCGGAACATGGCCGGCCGTGAACTTCTGCCGTCGAATAATTTCCTCATGACGACGGCCAAGGGTGATTTCCACGTGAAGGGCCAGGGCTACGGTCACGGAGTTGGACTGTGTCAGCTCGGTGCCCTGGAACTCGCCAAGCGGGGCTATGATTACCGGCAGATCTTATCCTTCTACTTCCCTCGACACAAAATGAAGAAAGCCTACTGAAATGAAAACACTCCTCCTGCTGTGCGTGTTCCTAGTCTTTGAAGTCCACGCGAAGGTTGTCCTGATCGACCCGGGCCACGGCGGAGACGAAGCCGGTGCCGTCGGTTTCCTCGATCCGAAGAAAACAAGAAAAGTTTTCGAGAAAGACCTGGCCCTGCGGCTGTCCAAGAAAATCAAGACTGAGATCTCCAAGAGTGTTTCCTCCTACCTGACCCGCAGCCTCGATCGCTCGGTTACCCTTCAGCAACGGGCGAACCTCGCGGACCTGGTCAAGGCCGACCTGTTCTTATCCATTCACTTTAATTCCTCTCCCAACCTTAAAAGCCATGGGTTCGAACTCTACTACCTGGATAACAACTCCAACGTCGCGGCCAATAAAGTTGAACGAGCGGAGAACCTCAACCTCAAGGGTGAAGAGTCGGTGGTGAATCAGATTTTGGTGGACCTGGTGGTCCAGCAGACAGTGACTCATTCCAAGCAGCTCGCGGCCGCCGTGCACGAGAAGGTGAAGCCAGTGATTAAGAAATATAAGATCGAAGACCGTGGAATCAAGCCGGGTCTCTTCTACGTGCTAGCACTTTCCAAGAGACCAGGGCTACTAGTGGAGGTCGGCTTCGTTTCAAACAATGAAGAGCTGAAGAAAGTCAACGAGGACAGGTTCCTCTCGGACATGGCCAAAGGAATTTCCGCCGGTGTCCTCGCATTTATAAAAACTCAAAAATGAGCAAAAAAAAAGGAGCCTTTCGGCTCCCGTTGAATTTAATTTGAACAGAAACTAAACCTCTGGCCTAGCGACGATCCACCGTCGAGCCACCTGAACTCGGCCAGGCCGCCTCCAGGGAATACGATCGTCGCAGCGGTCATTGGCTTGAAGAGGCAGCGAGAATAGGCTCCGATTTTCACACCCAGCAGCTGGCCCTGACCGGTAGGAGCAAATGCTCTCGGGCACATGTATCCGACGAAGAGAGGGGGCTGACCAGGGGCCTGGCCAACGAGAGCTGCTACGTCTCCCCAGGAAGTCACACCAACGTAGATATCATTCGGAGGGATGACGGTCGGGAAGTTCGTGAGAGGAATGTGTAGAGGAATTCGCTGATTGGAGTAGGGCTGGCCCTGGCCATAGGGTTGGCCCTGACCGTAAGGCTGCTGTTGATTGTAAGGCTGCTGTTGATTGTAAGGCTGCTGTTGACTGTAGGGCTGCTGTTGACTGTAGGTCTGCATCCCGCCGTAACCGTTTCGACAGCCGTTCTGTGCCATCACTTGATTGAGGCTCATCCCACCGTAGCTGTAGGGTGAATTGATGTTCCCCATCGGCGGAACGACGCCGGTTCCATACGGGTTGCCGTAAGAGTATGTCCCGGACTTGCCGGTTTCATTTTTCTTACCACACGCGACCAGCATGGTGAGTAGTGAGAGGTTCATTAGCCATAGGCCTAACGATTTCATTAAAGGCTCCTTCGTCTAGGACGATTCTAGTCAACCTATCGGTCGGTCGCAAAAAAACTTTAGTAATCTTTGAAGGCTCAAAAACTGCCTAGTATCAAGACTTTATACTTTTACTTATGATGTAAGGATGCAGAAATATATCAAAGGTCGACTCCCGAACTTCAAGCCCGTCTTCAAGAGCGAGGAATCGAAGTTCATCGTCTGGGTCGGAATAAAAGTCGCGGGCATCTCCCTGGGGATCACACTTTTCCTATACTATTTTCTATACCTCATCATGCGGCTGAACTACGCGTTCTTCCGGGCCAACGGTTTCCCGGAGATGAACGACGAGAACCCGTTCTATGCCTACATCATCAGTGAAGTGATCGACACGCTACCGGTACTGTTCGGTTTCCACGTCTGCTTATTTTTTATCGGCGTCTACGTGGGCTGGCTGATCCTTCGGCCGTTCCGGATCATCGGGGACTACAGTGAACGGGTCTTGGAGAACATCAACGAGGTCTACCGGGTCGAGGACTTCAATACCTACAAGCTCCTCACCCGGTTCTCAGAGTTCTTCTTCGAGTACCTGCGGGAATCTCGCAAAAGAAAAGAGATTCTCTCAAACAGCATTCCGCCGCAGTACTCGAAGATCCATAAGCCGGTGCAGGATAAGATCTTCATGCTGCACTTCGGTCTGCTCCTGATCATCATCGCCATCAGCAGTGCGTACTTCATCATCGAGAGTACTTCTTTCATTTACCACTCGATGGTGGAGCTTGCGACCAAGACTCTCTCCAACCAGATCTCCACCAGTAAGTTTTTCGGTGAGCAGATGTTCGTGCTCGATGAGGTCGTCAACCTCACTATCATCTTTATCGTTCTTTTCTACACCATGCTGGGTTTCCACCTGTACTCGAAGGTCTCCGGCGCCGCATTCGGGATCTTTTCCACCATGCGGTCGTTCATGAAGGGCAACCATAGCAGTCGGGTACACCTCGTCGGCTACGCCTACCTCCGGGACTACACGAGAAAGCTCAACAAATATTTGGACTACATGGAGAATACTTTCAGCAAAGAAAGTTCAAAAGAATGACATCCGGCTCTGGCATCTTTACCATAATATGATAATTTATTAATGCTTACATACTAATTGCTGAAAAAAGGAATGACATGAACAGAGTTATTTTTCTCATACTAATGCTCGCACTTGCTGCCTGTACCAGTACCACCTCAAAAGATGATCTCAAGAAGATGATGAAAGAAAACCCAGACATCATCACCGAGGCCATCGAGGCGAACCCAGGGAAGTTCATCGAAGCCCTCAACAACGCTGTGAAAGTCGCGCAGGAAGGCGAAGGCAAGAAGCGCGAGGAAGACGAGAAGAAGGTCCTGGAAGAGAGCTTCAACAAGCCGTTGGTAGCGGAGATCCGAGGGGACGAAAGCTTCCGTGGTAATAAAGACGCTCCCATCACGCTGATCGAGTACTCGGACTTCGAATGTCCGTTCTGCTCCCGCGGCTATAACACCGTGATGGAGTTGATGAAAAAATACGATGGGAAAATCCGCTTTGCCTACAAGCACCTGCCGCTCAGCTTCCACCCGCAGGCGATGCCGGCGTCTCAGTACTACGAGGCGATCCGGCTGCAGAGTCCGGAGAAGGCTTGGGAATTCCACGACATCATCTACAAGGACCAGAGAAAGTTACAGCTCGGGGAGAAGTTCCTGAAAGACACTGCCAAGGGACTTAAGGTCGACATGACCAAGCTTGCCGCTGACGTTAAGTCGGAGCAGGTTCAGAAGCGGATCGACGCCGACATGGCCGAAGCCGCAAAGTTCGGATTCCAGGGAACTCCTGGATTCTTGCTCAATGGTATCCCGGTGAAAGGTGCGTACCCGGCGGCGCACTTCGATGGCCTGATCGAGGAGCTCAAGAAGCGCGGAAAAATAACGTTATAATCTGATCTGCTAATAGTTTTTCTCACAGGCCCCGGCAACCAGCCCGGGGCCTTTTTGCGTCTGGGGCAGGCAGGAAAGTCCTATGTCCATGCTTTGACAGTACTCCGGCAATAACTGCCCCGTGAAATGAGAGATCCTTGATTCAAACGCCAATGGAAGTTATAATTTTGACAGATCATCCCATGGTTAGGGATTTCAATTAAAAGGTTAAAATGGCTGAAGCTACTACAGGGCAATCCTCTACAAAAAATCCTTTGTTGATTATCCTCATGATCCTCAACATCGCGGCCATGGGAACGGTGGCTTTCTTCCAGTGGCGGTTCATGGAGCTAGAGGCCAAGCGTCCGGACCTGACACAGCTCTTGAAAGAACAGAATGATCCCGCAGTGACCGTGGACGCGACCGGTGAGCAGAAACCAACTGACGTGATAAAGAAAGAAAACCTTCTCCCGTTGGATAGCTTCACGGTGAACCTGGCACAGGGTGAAGGTCCGAGACGGTACGTCCGTCTGGACGCGGTCCTGAAGATGAGTGACGACGCCAAGGCCCCGGAGTTCGAAGCCCGCAAGCCGCAGATCCGCGACACCATCATCAGCATCCTGAACACCAAGAGAGCGGACGATCTTCTCAAGAAAGAAGGGAAGAGTTTTCTAAAAGAAGAGATCAAGGCTTCCATAAATTCATTCTTAGTAGACGGAAGGGTTGAGGATATTTACTACATCAGCTTCCAAATTAACTAGTTAGACAGGAAGTCTCACTAGATAAATCCCAGGAGGGGAGACCATGGCCCAAGTACTGAGCCAAGACGAAGTCGACGCATTACTGAATGCCGTGAATGATGATGGAGATTCGAACTCCACAAACATGGACGGGTTCGGTGAAGTCGAAGAGGTTGATGCCAACATCCAACCTTATGATCTCACCAACCAGGACCGGGTGATCCGTGGGCGAATGCCCATCCTCGAGATCATCTACGAGCGCTTCATCCGCCAGTTCCGCGTTTCGCTCTCGAACTCTCTGCGGAAGATTTCAACCATCTCCATGATTTCCACTGATCTGCTGAAGTTCGGAGAGTTCGTGAACACCCTGCCGATCCCGTCCTGCATGTGCATCATGCGGTTCAACGAACTCCGGGGTCCGGCCCTCATCGTCTTCGAATCAAAACTCGCCTACGCCATCATCGACTCCTACTTCGGCGGAACCGACCGGCCCTTCACCAAGATCGAAGGCAAAGAGTTCACCTCCATCGAACTCTCTTTCATGCGACGGGTGATGGACATGGCCATCAACGACCTGGAAGACGCCTGGGCTCCGGTCCACCGGATCGATGCTCAGTACAGCAGGACGGAGATTAATCCCCAGTTCGTGGGCGTGGTTCCTCCTTCAGACGTCATCATCACCACCACTTTCGAAGTGGAGTTCGAGTCCGCCTCAGGCACCATCATGGTGGTGATCCCGTACTCGACCATCGAACCGATCAAGCAGAAGCTCTCGTCGAGCTTCCAGGCGGACAACGATGTGGTGGACACTCTCTGGACCCGCTCCATGCAGGAGCACGTCCAGCACGCCGAGGCCAGCGCCATCGTGAAGCTGGGAGAAACCGAAATGTCCATCGGGGACCTCATCGGTCTTCAGGTGGGAGACATCATCCCACTGGCGCAGGAAGTCTCCGGCGAACTCGATCTCGAGATCGAGGACTCGAAGAAGATGAAGTGCCTGATTGGAGTCTACAAAGGTAACAGAGCGGTCCAAATCACTAGAAGAATCACATAAAAGGAAAAAATATGGCTTCCCCAGAAATGTCAGAGAACAGCAAAGACGCCATCCGAGAGCTGGCCGATCAGATCAAGGCCGGCGACGATGCGCTCAACAAGCTCAAGGTTCAGAACCTGGACTTCATCCTGGATATCCCGCTGAAGGTCAGCGTCGAACTCGGCCGGGCAAAAGTCATCATCAAGGATCTGCTCCAACTAGGCCAGGGTTCGGTGCTCGAGCTCGATAAGCTCGCCGGTGAGCCGCTGGAAGTCCTGGTCAATGGCAAACTGGTTGCAAGGGGTGAGGTGGTGGTGGTGAACGAGAAGTTCGGCATCCGGCTCACTGACATCATCAGTCCTCTCGAGCGCATCGAATCTTTAAAGTAAGCCAACAGTTAGAAGGAATTGCAATGAACAAGAAGTTTTTTGTAGTGATGGTCGTGTCTTCTCTAGTCTCCTTTAGCACCTTCGCGGGTGTCAAAGTGACCGCCATGGATCTCAAGATCAATGGCGAAACCGGGCTAGTGAACGTTTCGCTGGATGGTCGCTCCAACGAGCTCCCGGACCTGCAGGTGAATGGTAAGGTCATCGTCCTCACCATCAGCGAGTCGGAGGCGTTCCAGCTGATCTCGAAGAAAGTCGGTGGAGTTCACCTCTCAGCGAAGATGGAAAACGGAAAGGCCCTGGTCCGCGCTGTCCTGCCTTACGAAGTGAAGACCGAAGACGTCGACCTCGCATTCAATAACAAGAAAATTGAAATCATCTTCAAGCGCACTCGCGTCGCCAAGGAAGTCACGGCCACGGCTCCGGCCGCAACCACCGGGGACCTCAAAGCTACCGAAGCTGCGGCTGCGGCGGCGAACGCGGTCTCCAAGGATGTCCTAAACGAAGATTACCTCAACGGCCTGATGAAAGAAAACTCCGTGGTAGAAAAAGAAGAAGCTGCGGTCGAAGTCGCCGCTGCCCAGAAAGAGATCAAGAAAGACGAGATCACCGCTGTCTTGGCCGCACCGGTTAGAGCAGAGCCGGCGCCGGCGCCCGTTTTCGTCGCCAAAGAGGGGAACCAGTTTTCCTTTGCGGGCTACGCGGTCAAGTTCACCGTCTTCCTCGCCATGGTGCTGGGTCTCTTCTACGGGGTGGTCCAACTCCTGAAGAAAGGTGTATTCAACCGTGGAAAACTCGGATTTTTAAATAACACTAAGATGATCGAAGTCCTTAGCACGACCTACGTCGGACCGAAGCGGTCACTGATGATCGTCAAGGCCCACAAACAGGTCTTCCTGGTGGCGAGCTCAGAGAGTGGTCTCCAGTTCCTCTCCGAGATGTCGGATACCTCCGGGCTGATCAAAGAGGGCGAGAAATTCGTCACCGGCGATAACTTCGACACTAACCTCGGCGCCGCGGAACTCAGCGAAGCCGAATCGGGACTGAGGCTCAAAGAAAACATCGGCGAGTCCGCACCCGCGGAAGAAGTCAAGGGCATCGCTGCCCTAACGGCGAAAGACATCGTGAAGTTTTCCGACGAGCTCAAGAAGAAGGCCAAGAAGCTCAAGCCGATCGAGTTCAACTAATGGACAAGTTCCGCAAGCTCTCCGCCGCCCTCGCCACGGCCCTCTTTTCCTCGGCTGCGTTCTCGCAGGTGGCGAACCTTCCCGGCGTGAGTGTCAACTTTGGCCAGGGGACTAATCTCGTCGACACCATCGAAGTCCTTTTACTATTCACCATCCTGACCATGGCCCCGGCCATCATCATCCTGTGCACCTCCTTCACCAGAATCGTCGTCGTCCTCTCTTTCATGCGACAGGCCCTCGGTACCCAGAACATGCCACCCAATCAGTTACTGATCGGCTTCGCACTTTTTCTTTCCATCTTCGTCATGATGCCGACCGGCCAGGCCATCTACAAAAATACCATCCAGCCGTACACGGCTAAGCAGATCGACGCCACCCAGGCGCTACAAGGGTTAGAAAAAGATCTCCGAGTCTTCATGGAGAAGCACGTGCGGAAGGCAGACATCGGCTTGTTCTACGACGTCACCAATGCAGCGGCTCCGGCGGACATCAAAGCCGTGCCGATCCATTACCTAATCCCGGCCTTCATCATCTCCGAGCTCAAGACCGCTTTTCAGATCGGGTTCCTCTTGTACATTCCGTTCATCGTGCTTGATATGGTAGTGGCTTCCGTGCTGATGGCCATGGGTATGATGATGCTGCCTCCGATGCTCGTCTCCATGCCGTTTAAGCTTCTGCTCTTCGTGCTGGTCGACGGCTGGCAGTTGGTGACTGGTGCGATATTGCGGTCCTTCAACACTTAAGAGGTTAGTAGATGGATAATGAATTCGCCATTGAAGTCGTCAACCAGGCCATCAAGGTCACCCTGATGCTCGCGGCACCCATGCTCATCGGTGCCCTGGTGGTGGGTGTGCTGGTTTCGATTTTCCAGGCAGTCACTCAGATCAACGAGCAGACCCTGTCGTTCATCCCGAAGATCCTCGTCATCATCGCCACGCTGGTAATCTTCAGTCCCTGGATGATGGACACCATGGTCTCCTACACTCAGGAACTCTTCTTAAGCATCCCCGAGCTGATCAGGCGCTAATGAACGTAACCATCGCCGACCAGTACGTTTTCCTCGCCTTCTGGCTGAGCTTCGCCCGTTGGTCGGCGGCGCTGATGCAGCTACCGCTTTTCGATAACGTTTCAATCCCAGGAGTGGTGAAAGTCCTGACGGCCTTCATGGTCACCTTCGCATTCTTCCCGGGGATCCAGGGCACGATAGTTGCAGAGATCCAGTATGTGGGTCTGGATAACATCTGGCTCTTGATGATGTTCCACACCTCCACCGGCCTAATCATCGGATTTCTGGTGAAGATCATCATGACCCTGTTCGTGGCCACTGGTAGCATCCTGACCCAGCAGATCGGGTTCGCGAGTGTCAGCTACTTTGACCCCACCCAGGGTCAACAGGTCGGTCCCTTCGAGCGCCTGATCGAATGGACCATGCTCATCCTGATTCTCTCGTCCGGGGCCCTGGTCCCGATGTTCAAAGGTGTCTACAATTCATTTTTTTCTGTGAACTTTTTGAACGCAGATAAAATGATGAAAACGCCGGAGTATTTCGTGTTATTCTTTAAGTCAGCCTTCAGCGCTTCGGTGCTGCTGGCAGGGCCCCTGATCTTCGCCAACCTGCTGATGAACCTGGTGTTCGGGATCGTCGCCAGGACCATTCCGCAGATGAACGTGCTGATGGTGAGCTTCGTGGTGAACATCGGACTGGGACTACTCCTCTTCTTAGGAATAGCAGAGGAGTTCTTCCAGGTGAGCTTCGATCTTTACATTGAAAAACTCGGGGACTGGTACCAGTTCTTCTCCCCGTAAACTTTTAATCCTAGGAGGGGATGAATAAGTGGTCGACGCCCGCGCTTCCTGGCCACCACGTGGGACGCGCAAGCGACAGACGGCTCATCCTGAACATACATGTCCGACGAAAACGACGACGAAAAAACCGAAGAGCCCTCCCAGTATAAGCTGGACGAGTCTCGCAAGAAAGGTGATGTGGCCTCCTCCAAGGAACTCACCTCGGTACTGCTGCTGTCGGGCTCATTGCTGACCTTCATCCTCTGCGGGATGTACATCTACGAGGTCTTCACCGAGTACATCGACTGGCTCTACCGTCAGGACTTCAAGCTCATCTACACCAAAGAAAAATTCGCCGACGTGATCCAGCACTCCGGGTGGACCATCGTGAAGTGCGTGGCCCCGTCTTTCGGCGCTTCCCTGTGCCTGGGTGTCCTGACCCAGTTCATGCAGATCGGTTTCCTCTACTCCCCGGAGATCCTCAACGCAGACATCGACCGCATCAATCCCATCAAAGGTTTCGGCCGACTCCTCTCTAAAAAAGCACTGGTGGATGCGGTCAAGGGTATCTTCAAGTTCACCGTAGTGATCTGCATCACCTACTCGGTGATGAGAGACAACGTCGGCTCCTTTCTCGGCTTCCTCCACTCGGACGCGGCCCAGAGCCTCGCCTTCGGGAAGTACCTCATGGTGAAGCTCGGGTTCTCGATCCTGCTTGGCCTGGGAGTCATTGCTTTGGCCGACTTCGCTTGGGAGAAGTGGTCGTACCGCAAGAAGATGATGATGACCAAGCAGCAGGCCAAGGAAGAGTCCAAGGAAAAAGACGGTAACCCCGAGGTGAAGAACCGGATCCGTCAGATCCAGCGCCAGATGGCGAGCAAGCGGATGATGAAGGACGTGAAATCAGCGGATGTGATCATCACCAACCCCACACACATTAGTATTGCGATCAAGTATGACGGCCAGACGATGGTGGCCCCTTCGCTGGTGGCAAAAGGTGCCGATCATTTGGCCCTTCGCATCCGAGAGATTGCGAAGGAAAATGATATACCGATCGTCGAAAACATAATGCTCGCGAGGACATTATATAAAACGGTGAAAGTGGGACACGGAGTACCGCGCACACTCTACAAGGCCGTCGCAGAGATCCTGTCTTTTGTTTACAAGTTGAAACGGAAGCAGAAAGCTCTAAAGTAAAAACTAAAGTCCAGGACGGACTTTCTTTAAAGGTGAAACCATGGATGGTATCTTCGGAAAACTGAAAATCTTTTCTCAGAATTCTGACCTGGCGGTTGCCCTGGGACTCATCGTCATCATCGGAGTGATGATTGTTCCGTTGCCCCCGTTCGCGCTGGATCTTTTTCTGGCCCTCTCTATCGCGATCTCCATTGCCATCCTCCTGATGTCTGTTTATGCCAAGAAGCCGCTGGACTTCTCGACCTTCCCGTCGATCCTTCTGATCACGACCCTCATGCGACTCTCGCTCAACGTCGCCTCGACCAGAAACATTCTCTTGAACGGTGCCACCGAAGGCACCGCCGCTGCCGGCGAGATCATCAAGTCCTTTGGAGAGTTCGTGGTCGGTGGTAACTACGCCGTCGGTATCATCATCTTCATGATTCTGGTGGTGATCAACTTCATCGTTATCACCAAGGGTGCCGGTCGGGTAGCAGAAGTCTCTGCCAGATTCACTTTGGACGCCATGCCTGGTAAGCAGATGGCCATCGACGCGGATTTGAACGCGGGCCTGATCGACGAGAAAGAGGCCAAGCGCCGCCGCATGGAAGTCGCACAGGAAGCAGACTTCTACGGATCCATGGACGGTGCTTCCAAGTTCGTCCGAGGAGACGCCATTGCGGGAATCCTAATCACGGTCATTAACATCATCGGCGGGATCATCATCGGTGTCGCTCAGAATGACATGAGCTTCGCCGACGCCGCCAAGACCTTCACCCTGCTGACCGTCGGAGATGGTCTGATCACCCAGATCCCGGCGCTGGTGATCTCCACTGCGGCTGGTATCATCACCACGCGAAATTCGAACTCCGGAGAGCTCGGCAAGCAGGTGAACGCCGAGTTCACCGCACACCCGAAGGCGTTCTTCATCACCGCAGCCTCTCTGGCGGTGTTCGGACTCATCCCGGGATTCCCGGCGCTTCCGTTCCTGACCATCGCGGGCCTGATCGCCTTCGCCGGATACAAGATTGAGAAGAACCGGTCGATGGCGAAGGCCAGCCAGGCCATCACCGCAGTTCAAGAAAATAAAACCAAAGCTGAAACGCTCGAGTCTCTGTTACCGGTTGAGCTGGTCCAGCTCGAGGTTGGGTACGGGATCGTCAGCATCGTCGACGCCGAACAGAACGGCGACCTGCTCGAGCGGATCTCTCACATCCGCAAGCAGTTCGCGCTCGACTGGGGTCTCATCATCCCATCTGTGAGGATCAAAGATAACCTGGAGCTCAAGCCGGGTGGCTACTCGGTGAAACTAAAAGGTATTGAGATCGCCAAGGGCGAGCTGATGCCGGATCATCTCATGGCGATGGACCCCGGAACTGTGATCGAGCAGATGGACGGAGTTGAAACCAAAGAACCTGTGTTCGGCTTACCCGCCATCTGGGTCACCGATGACCGCAAGGACGAAGCCCAGTATAACGGCTACACCGTCGTCGACCTCTCGACCATCGTGGCAACGCACCTGACGGAAGTCCTCAAGGCAAACCTTAGTGAACTCTTTGGCCGCCAGGAGCTGGTGCGCATCCTCGAGTCATTTAAAGAAGAGAACCCGAAGATCGTCTCCGACCTGGTACCCGATATCATGCCGCTGGGAACAGTCCTGAAGGTTCTCCAGAACCTCCTGCGGGAAGCGGTTTCCATCCGGGACCTGCGGACCATACTAGAAACGCTCGCCGAGTTCGGGCCATCTTCCAAAGACCCCGAAGCGCTCACCGAATACGTCCGCCAGTCCCTCTACCGCACCATCACCGAACGGATCAAGGGATCAGGCGGGGACGTGCCGCTCTTCACACTCGACCGTGGACTTGAAGAAGCAGTGGCTAGATCCATCATCCATACCGACCACGGAACCCAGCTCAACCTCGACCCAAAGGTCACGCAGACTATCCTCGCCAGTCTGAACGAAAAGATCGAAGACGCGACCTCGCAGGGAGAGAAGATGGTGGTGCTGTGTTCTCCGGTGATCCGGCGGCACTTCAAGAAGTTGACGGAAAAATTCATTCCCAACATGATCGTGGTCAGCCATAATGAGCTTAGTCCAGATGTGAATATACGGTCTCTCGGCACCGTGAGGTTATAAAGAATGTTCGTTAAGAAGTTCGAGGCAGATACCTTAGAAGACGCTCTCAAGGCCGTGAAGCTCGAACTCGGGCCCGATGCCATCATCCTTAAAACAATTACAAACAACGGGTTAAAAGGCGCTTTCAAGAAAAAGCGAATTGAGATCACGGCGGCCATCTCGGAACGAAGTTTCGAGAAGAAAGCAAAGGTGGATAAAGTGTTAAACGACGACCAGAAAGAAGCCTTCTACCAGAAGTCCGCTTCAGCGATCAAAGAAACCATCACCCGCTACAACGGCAGTGAGCCCCAGGCGCAGAACGGCTCGGGTTACGGGAGCATGGGGCTCAATAAAGTTGTAAACACCCTTGCCAAAGGGACGGCGAGCCTGGCCGACGTCACTCACAAGACTTCCTCCATCATCAAGAACAGCCTCGACGATTTCCTGACGGACCCAGAGGAGAAGCACTTCGACAGCGACTCATTTGACGACCAGCCGGTCCGGAAGACTCCCAAGAGTAGTGGCAAGTATTCGGATCCACCGGCCCCTGGCAAACAGCTCCGGACTCCGGAGTTTCCGAGTGTCTCCAGGGCCACCGCCGAAACTCAGGCCACACGGAAGGATACTGCCGCGAAAGAAACCCACAACGTGGCTCCTGCTGCCGCCGCGGGAACGGTCAGCAGAGACGCCTACAACGAGCTCAAGCAAGAGCTTCGGACCCAGCAGCACCGCATGGAACTCCTCGAGCAGAAACTCATCGAGCTCACTCAGAATAACCAGTTCAACCAGAAACACGTCAACGAATCCAAGGGCGTCTTCCAACTCCGGACGACCCTCCGGACCCTGGACGTGAGCGAAGCCCACATCCTCGATCTCATCAAAAAGGCCAACTACGAATTCTCTAAAGAAGACCTGGAGAATCCGGACGTCATCTTCGAGTTCGCTCTGAAAGAAATGGCGGGAGCGATCCACACTGAAATCCCGCTCTTCGCAAAGGTCGAAACCGCGGAGCCGGTCATCACTGTGCTTATGTCCGAAGCCGCCTCTGGCCAGAGTACCATGGGCACCAAGATCGCGGTGCTAAAGAGGGACGTCATCCTCATCCAGTACTCTCAGGACGCGCAGAACACCACGTCTTCAGACTTCGCGGCACAGGTCTTCGGGATCAAGGTCGAGAAGGTACAAAACCTCGCGGAGGTGATAGGCCTATGTCGGAAGGCGACGGAAGCCGGCAAATCTGTCCTGGTGGATGTCAGACTAAACAGCAAGTTCACCGAGGATACTAAAAAATTTGTTGAGACCCTCCGGCGTGGTTTCCAGCACGTAGAAGTTCTCTGTACACTTTCGGCCATCCACTCAGAACTTTATAATAGAAAAATAATTGCCCGATATAAGGATGTGGTGGACGGTGTTATCATTTCTCATGTGGACCTGTGCATGAACTTTGGATCACTGTTCAACGTTCACCGGGCCTTCAACAAGTTGCCACTCAAATTCTTCGGAACTGGCCCGGTGGTTCCAGACGACCTCGAGGGAGCAACCTCTGAAAGATTGATGGCCGGTCTCTTCCAGTTCTAGTCTCCGACCCGTAGAAACCACGAAACCCGACAGGATGTCAGGTTTCTTTTTCAGGACCCGTAGTGCAAAGACAGGAGGTTTATGCACAAAACCAGCGAGTGGCTGCTTTCATTTAAAACCGAAAACGGCCAATCACCACTGAAGTCTCAACTCGCCATTGAAAACTTTAAACCGTGCTCCAAGATCTCCATCACCGGCGGTAAGGGCGGGGTCGGCAAGACCTCGATCGCACTCAAGACAGCGAAGGAACTCGCCCAGGCCGGTTTCCGCACACTGCTGGTTGATTGCGATTCGAACCTCTCGAACACAGCCATTAAACTGGGACTCCCGCTCGATAACAAGTTCGAAAAACTTCTCTCCGCGGAGATCACCTTCGAAGAGTGCCTCATCCAGCAGGGGAAGCTCCACCTGCTGCCCGCGTGCAACGGATCCCTGGAGATCTTCGAGAACAAGCTCAAGCTCGACGAGATCATCATGGACATCATCACCTCCCACGAGCACGAATACGACTACATCCTGCTGGACTGTCCGGCGGGCCTCTCGCGAGAAGCCCTGACCCTCAACGCCTTCTGCGACTACCGCTTCATCATCGTGACTCCGGACAAGTCGTCCATCACGGACTCCTACTCGCTGATGAAGGTCCTCTCTCAGAAGTTCAACGTCAAAGAGAATCACGTGATCGTGAACATGTACACCTCCGACAAGCAGCTCTACAAGGTCATCTCCACTCTCACGGAGACCACTATGAGCTTCCTCGGCGTCGCCGCGCACTTCCTCGGAGGGATCCGCCGGCTCGACGTTCCGTCGGAGTCGTTTGACACTTTTTTCCTCTCGGACCTCAAAAATGACTGTCACAAAAACTTTATTAAACTTTTATACGCGTTCACCGAAAAAGCAGGTGGATCAACGGCCCGCGAGCATCGGCTCACGCCCGACGCCCACTGAACAAGACGTTCAGTAAACGGTAAAGCTAAGGAGAGCTTCTCATGTCATCACTAACGGCCAAGCTTAAGAATCTCAAAGACTACCGTTCTACGGTGGATCCGAAAGTCAAAGAAGAGATCATTCTTGAGTACGCCCCCCTCGTGCGGTACATCGCTCAGAAGATCGCCTCCCGGCTTCCTCCCAACATCGAGCTCGACGACATGATCTCTTGCGGAGTGATAGGCCTGATGGACGCGATCGAAAAGTTCGATCCGACCCGGGACAACAAATTTAAAACCTACGCCGAGTTCCGCATCCGTGGCGCCATTTTGGATGAGCTCCGCTCGCAGGACTGGGTCCCGAGATCGGTCCGGGAGAAAGCAAAGGTAGTCGAGAAGGCCTACGCCGCTCTCGAGAAGGCCCTTGGTCGACCGGCCACCGACGACGAGATGTGCGAACACCTCCATTGTTCCATGGACGACTTCCACGAACTTATCAACAAAGCTAAATCCGTGTCTCTGCTGAACATCGAAGACGCGGCCGCTATGAGCAAGGGCGACAAGAAGCTGATGGTTTCTTTAATGGAGACCTCCCGCTCTGCCAACCCACAGATGGCCGTCGGCTACAAGCGCGCGCAAGAGATCATCAAGGACGGCATTAAAACCTTGCCCGAAAAACAACGTCTGGTATTATCTCTGTACTACTTCGAAGACCTCAATCTCAAAGAGATCGGGCAGGTGCTGGACGTCACGGAGTCGAGGGTATCTCAGCTCCATACCCAGGCGATCCTCAAGTTAAAAGTGAAGCTCCGAAATCAGTTCGAATCTTTTGAAGATCTGGCGAGCTAAGGTAAACTTTCCGGATTATTTTAAAAAAGCCCGAGTCCAAACCTCGGGCTTTTTTATTTCTTATTCCTTCCCAATCCATGGTTCATTTATTTAAATAATAAGTGTCGAATATTATTTAAAAGGGTGACTTCAATGGATTGGAAAAAGACCTTTAACCGTGGACAGTGGTTCATTCACAGTATCTTCGTGATCGCGATCTTGATCGCCACGGGAGCAACCCTGTTCGCCCTGCGACTCAATCATCTCCAGAGCACGGAAGAAGAACGCGGCCTGAAGATAAACTCCCTCATCCACTACCTCAAAAACGACATGAGCTTCGAGAAAACCGGCAAGCTCCTCTCCTGGGCTGAGTCTGACAAGGCCAACGACAAGATGCGGGACCTGGGAAAGAAGATCGCCGAGACCGAGGAACTGCTGGAGGTCCAGGCGAGCAAGGACCTGGGCCTGGGGCTGCGGACCTTTCATAAACTGATCAATAACACCACTGGGATGTCGGACCCCACCGACGCGCTCAAGGTGCTGCGGCAGAAGGTCGCGGGTCTCTCCGACGTGGCCAAGGCCAACAAGTTCAAAAACATCGAAACCATCACCGAGCGGATGGACAACCGTCTCGCGGACCTGAACGCGAGGAACGTCGGAAGCAATAACCAGGTCGGGAACCTGGAAGCGGACATCAAACGGCTGGAGCAGGCGGTAGCGAACTCCTCCTTGAGTGATTCCGATAAGGCGTCCCTCACGGCGCGGTTCGCCTCCATGAGCAACGAGCTGAACCTGCTGGCGAGCCTGAGCAACCAGTCCAAGGACCTCAAAGCTCACATCACTCAGGCATCACTGGCCCTCTCCGGGTGGCTGGTGGACGTTGAAAAGAAGGCCCGGGACCTACAGGGCATGCGGTTTCAGAAACACAATAAGCTCATCCAGCTCCTCGCCGGGATGGTCGGGTTCCTGGTCCTCGCCTGGCTGGGTCTGGCTTACCTGTTCCGCTGGCAGAAGGGTCGAATCGGGGAGCAGGTGGAGACCGAGGTGAAAGGCGTGATCCAGAACGGGATCCTCGGTGACCAGAGGTTTATGGTTGACCACTACTCAGAACAGACGAAGAATGACATCATCAAGCTGCTGGACGACATCAAGATCAAGCTTAATCTCGGGTCCATGCTCCACACCGGCCTACCCTTCGCCGGCTGCCTGATCGATAATAACTTCAAGCTCACCTGGCACAACCACCTCTTCCTGGAACAGTTCTACCTGAGCGAGGAAGAAGTCCGCAGCGACGCTTTCAACTGGGACTACCTGCGCGACTACCTAAACCTCGACGAAGACCCGGTCTACCAGGCGTTGGTCAATAAGATCGCCGGCATCTACCCGGTGAAGCTCAAGCAAGACGAACTCGCCCCGTCACAGCCGTACGAAATGTACGTCACTCCCATCATGGTTAACCGCGAAGACCGCGTGATGGTCTTCTTCTACCCGCTGGTATCCGCCCGTGAGGCGATCAACGAGCAGGTCAACCTCGCCCGCCAGACCCTCACTCGCTTCATAAACCTGTGGCGAGAAGAGAAGCTCGACGACGAACAACTGAAGTTCCTCGAAAAGGACTTCCGGAGTAATAACCTCACTGATCTCTACCAGGACCTGATCGTTCTCTACCAGAGCCTCAACGGAGAACTGACTGAATCCTACTCGGCCATCCGGTCGCTGGAAAAAGAGAACCAGTCGTTCCAAGAGTCGCTCGAGGAAGTCTCCCAGCTGCAGGAAGAGAAGAAAGAGATCATCAAGCAGGAGTTCCAGCTAGCGAATTCCCTGAAGGACTCGTTCCTCAGCGCGCTCGAACGAGTGGAGTCTCTCATGCACATAAATAAATCCATCCTGATGCAAAACGACGACCTCCGGACCGACGCCGTTAAGATCCAGCAGATCAACCACAGTCTCATCAAAAAGAACAAAGAGACCGTCGAAACCATGACCCAGCTCGACGCCGTGAAAGCAGATTATAAGAAGCTTAAGTTCGAACTCCTTGAGGTCAAGGCCCGACTCATCTCCCAGAACAACTCGCTCTTCGGACAGCTGCCGGCCCTAGACGAAGCCCAGCAGAAGCTCGCCTCCCGCTACAAAGACGAACTGGCCAAGCTGGACGTGACCGTTTCGACTTTCGAGAAGAAGCTCGCACAGCTCGACATGCTACTGGGGAAACTCAATGTTATGAATGAGAAAGCTCCCACCGAGCAGACTAACTTCAGTTTCCAGTCTTCTCAGCGGGAGCAGGAACTGAAACTCGCTCTGGAAACCATCCAGAGTGCTCAGGGCCGCGAAGAAAACATCATCATCGAAAGTTTCAAGTCGCTCCACGGGCTGATGAGAAAAGACCTGGGCAAATCAAACGACGCCCGGGAAATTTCGAAGACATCCCTGGATAGTTTCCTCTCCTGATGAGAATCTACAAGGTGCTGGTCGAGAGGGAGTTTCCGAAGGGGACGACTCTCAAAGAAGTGCTGATGAAGCTGGTCCCGCTCTCCGAAGCCGTCCTGGCAGATGCTGCCCACAAGGGTGCTGTGTGGTTACAGAGAGGCGGGAAGGGGAAGATCCTGCGGGTCAGGTTGCTGTCCGAGAAACTAAGCCCGAAAGATTCCATCCAGTTCTACTACGATCCGCTGGTCCTGAAGCTTCCTGAAGTCACAGACGCATCCTGCGTCTACCAGAATTCAAACTACGGAGTGTGGGTGAAGAAGGCCGGAGTGGTGCCGCAGGGGACTCAGACCTCGGACCACGCCTCACTCCTGCGGTACGTGGAAAGAGTCCGGGGCCATGAGGTCTTCCTGATTCATCGCCTGGACCGCGAGACTGAAGGACTGATGATCATCGGTTACACGTCCCGGGCAGCGGGCCTTCTGGGAGACCTGTTCCAGAAAAACCAGATAAAAAAAGAGTATGGTGCAGTGGTGCTGGGTTCGATCCCCCGTGGGAAAAAAGAAACGATCACGGCTTCACTGGATGACAAAGTGGCCATCACGCACTTTGAAGTCCTGGATTCTTCACAGGGGCTGAGCCTGCTGCGGATTCACATCGAAACGGGCAGGCTCCATCAGATCCGCAGGCACCTCGATTTCATCGGCCACCCCGTCATGGGAGATCCCAAATACGGCCGTGGCAATAAAAATAAAGAGGGCCTGCAACTGCTGGCCCAGTATCTGAGCTTCAAGGACCCATTTGATGGAGACACTAAAGAATGGCAACTGGAAAATCGCCTAACCCTCTAAAATCTGTTACCAACAATCTTATGTAATATTTACCAAGGTCTTATTTTTCCTATAAAATAATGCCCTGGGTCACTCATAATACCTCTTATATAAAGGGGCTACTATGAAGGGTTCGAGCTGGTTGATAATTGCGGGTATCTACTCCATGTCCTCTTACGGAGCCGTGAGCTTCGAAGAAAAAATGGACCGGGTCGAGTACCTTGAAAAACTCAGTACTAAGGCACCGGCCATTTACGTAGATGCCTACAAGCGGGAACTCCAGTATCAGAAACAGGGCCTAAGTCTGCAGACGAAAGCCGCGCATGAAGCCAATCTTCTTGCGGAGAACATTAAACTCCAGATCGCAGACCAGTACACAAAAACTCTAGACCTGCTTGGTTCGAAGGAAGCTGCCGCCGACGAGATCAAGGCTACCATTGATAAGGACCTGGCCTTGTTGGCACCGGAGCTCCAGTCATCGGTCAAACATTTCTCGCTGGAAGCCCTGGCTGATATCCAGAGCGGTGAGATCTCGAACAGTACCAGCATCCAAGGCATAGAAACATCATTACTCAGCGGGATCAAGTCCCGGGCCCTGTACCTCAATCAGGAATCCATGCTGGAGCCGGGGAACCTAAACGCTAACCCATCAATGGGTGCGGCTCCGCAGGCGAAGCTCGCGTACGCATCGAAGGCACAGCTCGCGCAGGAACTCGCCAACGACAATGAGAACGGCGCCTATATCACCACTGCCAGTTCCACCTACGAATCCGAAGAGAATTCAAAGTCCGCTCACGCCCTCTCCCTCCAGCTCAAGGGCCAGTACCTCGGTGTGGACATCGAACTCGGACCGAAGGTGATCTTCTCCCGCGAATACAACACCCGGGTCTCGATCCAGGCCGATGGGATGGAACAGATCTTCCGGTCCACCGGGGACTTTGAATTCTACAAGATGCGCAACGGAAGGAAGACCAAGCGGCTCATCACCTTCAGCTGTAAGACGAGCCTCAGGTTCGCCGCTGAGTACGAAGGAGCGGGCGCCCTGAAGATGATGGGCACTGGTTACGAATACAACCGCTCGCGGAAGTTCATCGACACCGTTGAGAAGAACAGCCGGCAGATCCACATGCCGGAGACGATCGCGGGCAAGTACACCACCCTGGCGGTGCTGCGGGATACGTGCCTGAACGAATTCCTTGCAACCCATCTCTCGAACGGCTGGAGGATCAGGGACGTGCTCCAGATCGACATGCAAGGTGTGATCTCCGGCCTCCGGTTGGTCCATCCCCGTAGTCGCTGTGCTCAAGATAACCATTGCTTCAACTGGTACAATGGCCTGGGGACCATCTACAAAGCGAACACCTATCCCCGGTGCATCGCCGATACCAACGGACAGGGATTCGCGAGCTGTGAGCTCCGGGCCCTGAAGGGACATGCCTGTACTGTCTACGCCAACGGAAAAAGGGTATCAACGGATCAGTTCGAGCGCCCCTGTGACGGTGGTCTCACTTGTTACAAAGTCCGGGAAGCCGGGTGGTTTCTCGAGGGCGTCACCGGAAGACTCTGGTCCGCACCGAAGGGACAGTGTCACTGATCACTCATGCTACGGCGGTCCGGAACTACCCGGTCCGCCGCTTCCTCTGATACTGTGTCGACATTAAACACCCTTTTGTAAGATTTACTACCTTAAGAAATATAACCTCCTCCCACCCGCTCCATCCTTATAATTGAATCAAACCTCCAAGGAGTCATCGTGAGAACTCTTCTCTTATCCCTGCTGCTGTGTACACTTTCTTCGGCCGCTTTGGCTGTCGTCTCCCTGGAAGAAAAAAGCCAGAAGCTCAAACACCTGGAGCTGCTGAGCTCGAAAGCTGAAAACATGAATATCGAAGCTTACCGCCGAGAATTCAACTATGAGCAACAGGGTCTGAGTCTCGCGGCGAAGGCACACAACGAAGCCCTGCTGATGGTTGAGCAGGTCAGGACTCAGCTGGTGGAAGCGTACTCAAAGTCCATCCGTGAACACGGAAGCCATGAAGCGGCCGTGAAGGAAGTGACCTCCGCAGTTGAGAACGACCTGGCCATGGCAGACCCTGTGATCAGAGAAGAGCTTCAGGTAATCACTCAGCAGACTCTTGCTGGATTAGAAACAGGGGCTTTGTCCACTGACCTTCAGCTCACAAACCTGGAGCAGGTCCTGCTCCCGAGAGTCAACGAACGCGCCAGCTACTTTAACTCCGAGTCGCAGGACGACGAAGAAGACGCGAAAAACCAAAAGGCACACAAGCAGGATTATGAATCGAAGAAGGAACTGCTGGACGTCCTGACCTCTGAGGGGGCCAACTCACCATACGTCTCCGGAACCACCATGTCCCTGAACTCGAGTGCCATCTCCACCAGTGATTCGACCATAAAACTTCATGTGAAACTCGAGTTCAAGGGCGTCTACATCGACGCGGGCCCGAGCGTGACCTTCACCCGAGAGTGGAGTTCTCACGTGAGCATCCTGGCAGAGGGGTTAGACCCCATCCTCGACGAGAAAGGGTACTTTAACTTCACCGCGCGGAAGAATGGCAAGAAGGTTCGACGCCACATGCTCTTCTCCTGTCAGACGGGTCTGTTCTTCCAGACCAAGACCGCCATCTCCGTCGGCGTCGGCGCCGGGGGTAGTACATCATTTCTGGCCCCAGTGAGCCTCTCCGGATCGGTCAGCGCCGAGCAAGCGAACTCAAACAAATATAAAAACTCGGTGAACCTCACCAGCAAGCGAGTGCTGCTCCCGGGACACATCGGTAGCACTCCCGTGACTCTGGAGATCCTTAACAAGATATGCCACCACGACTTCTTAAACGCCCGGATCAACGACCAGATGACCGTCAAAGGCTCGCTGGACATCATGATGAAAAACGTCGTCGCAAGTTTGCGATTCCGCAACCCGAAGACCAAGTGTGTGATCGATAACCAGTGCTTCGACTGGTACAATAAGCTCGGTCTAGTGAGAGTGAATAACTACCCACGGTGTATCCTGGATGAGAAAAACGGTGAGTACGCTTACTGCGCTCTCAAAGGACTCAAAGGGCAGGCCTGTACGGTCTACGAGAATGGAAAACGGGTTTCCACGGATATGTTCGAGTATCCCTGCGACTCCGGTCTAACTTGCTTCAAGGTCCGAGAAGCTGGTTGGTTACTCGAGGGCCTCACCGGAAGACTCTGGTCCGCACCGAAGGGACAGTGTCACTAAAACTTACTCAAGCACCTGCAGCAGGAACTGATCGGTTTCTGCTGCGAGTTCTGTCATGCTCCCAACATTTTTTATGACGAACTCAGCTTTCTCCATTTTGATTTCGATCTCCCACTGGCTCTTGAGGATCAACGCTGCCATCTCTTCCAGGTGCCCGTCCCGGTCAAGGAGCCGGGCCTTCTGGACAGACGCCGGGGCGTACACCACCACCGAGAGGTCTACCTTCTCGTTGAGTTTTTTTTCAAACAGCAGTGGAACGTCGTAGATGATGAAGTCTTGCTTTGAGGACGTCTTCCTCATCGCGTCCAGGAAAGCTTCCGGTAACTGCTGGTAGATGAACTCTTCGATCTGACCCTTGACCCCCGGGTCGCGGTAAAAAAGTTGTCTCAGCGAGGGAAAATTTATCTCTTCGTTTACCCACGCCGCCGGGAAGTTCCCCTTGATGAAGTCGATGGTCGAAGTTTTCTTGTAGATGTTTTTCACCAGTCTGTCGGCATCAATCACGTCCAGACCCCGGGTCGCAAGAAGCCTACTAACGGTACTTTTCCCTGTGGCGATCCCGCCGGTCAAACCGATGATTGGCCGCTGCATTCCGTAGAGTCGTGTTTCACGGTCCAGCCGGACGTACTTAGCCTTGAGCTTCTTCATTGCTGTTTAACTTTTACCCAAAATTCTTCCAGGGTACTCTGCGGAGTCTCGGTCAGGGTCTTGCCAGTCTGTTTCACCAGGTCTTCAACTTTCTGGAACCGGTGAATAAATTTCTTGTTCGCAGACTTCAGGCACTCTTCGGGGCTCAGGCCCACGTGCCTTGCCAGTTGGGCAACGCTGAAGAGCAAGTCTCCGATCTCCTCCTTGACCCTCTGCTGGTTGAACTGTCCTCCGGGAGGAAGTTCTTCCTTCACCTCTTGCCACTCTTCTTCAACCTTAAAGACCACCTGTTGGTAGTCCTGCCAGTCGAAGTTCACGGTGCCGGACACCTCGCCGATGCGGAAGGCTGCCTCGAGGGCAGGGGCGAGGAGGAGCTTCGCATCGATCGAGTACTTCTTCACACCTTTCTCTTTTATCTTAATCTCTTTCCAGTTCTCGATGACTTCTTCGGTCGAGATCGGTGTGTCTCTCTTTTCAAAAACGTGTGGGTGTCTTCGGACGATCTTGTCGGCTAGGGCCTTGGCCACCGTCTCCAGGGAAAAATTTTTCTTCTCCTCTGCGATCGTCGCGTGCAACAGGACCTGCAGCAGGACGTCGCCGATCTCTTCTTCCATCAGACCCGGGTTGCCACTTTCTGTGGCGTCGATGAATTCGTAGGATTCTTCGATGAGGTACTTCAGAAGGGTCTGGTGAGTTTGCTCGAGGTCCCAAGGGCAGCCGTCGGTCGGGTGCCTGAGTTTTTTGATGACCTTGATACATCTTTCAAGTTCCGGATGCGGCACGAGGGCCTCCTTCTTATTGCGGATAATTCCTTCTCAGGTTAACATGGCCATGATGAAGAAACACCCCTTACTCAAGGTAGAATTAACCTCAACGGTGAAATGGTCGGCGAGAGATACCGCGGAATTTCGCCGGTGGCTCCAGCTCTCCTCAGTAGTCTGGACGAAACTTCTGAAGCAAGGATTGCTCCCCGCTGCACAATTTAGTCACGTTAAAGTCTTCCACTTGTCCGTGCTCGTGTGCGGCGATCAGCGCATGCGAAACTTAAACAGTGAGTTCAGGAATAAAAATTCCGTCACCGATGTCCTCTCATTTCCGGAGCACCAAGACCTGAGACATACAAAGCTCGCGGTCGGACCCGCTGTGCTTCTGGGTGACCTGGCCATCTGCCATCCTCAGGCAAAGAAGCAAGCGAAGGAATTTTCGATCGGATACTGGGACGAGTTCATCCATCTTCTGTTCCATGGGATCATCCACCTGGTGGGGTACGATCACGAGCTTTCAAGGAAAGAAGAACGTTTGATGGAGAAGTGGGAGGGTGAAGCTATCCGGTTGCTCTCGGAGGCAAAAAAAAGGGGCCGAACACCGGCCCCTACGAAGCGTAAATCGATTAAAGTCTCGAGGCCCTGACAAGTGCTGCCTTGAGATTGATCCTTCCACCAGAAGTCATCTTATCTGCGTAAGCTGGAACCTTGGTAACTGTAGAGGTCAGGACTTCTTTGAGTTGCAGGACCGAGAGTCTAGGGAAGTAGCCAAGGACCATTGCTGCGACACCAGAAGTGTTCGGAGCTGCCATTGATGTCCCGGACGCCATTCCGTACTTATTCCCATTCAGGGTCGAGTATACGTTCGACCCCGGAGCCGCGACATCTACGCTCACTTTCCCCACGTTCGAGAACGGAGAAAGAGACCCGGTGCTGGTGGTAGAGGCAATCACCAGGAGGTTCGCGCTGTCGAACGCCGCTGGGAATTTCGGAGCCGTGTCATTATTGTGCCAGCTGAAAGGGCCAGAAGAATCATTCCCCGCAGAGGCGATCACCAGAACATTTCTCTTAGAGATTTCATTGATGGTGTCTCGGACTACCATCCCACCTTCGTTCTTGGCCTTACCAAAAGAACAGTTGATGACTCTCGCACCATTTTTGGTAGCGTAGAGGAACGCCTCGACGATGTCGGAATCAAGCTCGTCAGCCGCGTCAGGCACAGTTCGGATCGCCATAATTTTTACGTTGTTCGCGACACCCGCGATTCCGATACCGTTATTCTGGGTCGCAGCGATCGTTCCGGAGACGTGCGTTCCGTGCCAGTGAGAAGCCATGGTATTCATGGTAGCTCGGCCGGCGGCGTCTCTGACCAATACGTTTATTCCGTGGATGTCGTCGATGTATCCGTTTCCGTCGTTATCTTTTCCGTCGGCCGGGATCTCCCCAGAATTTACCCACATGATGTCTTTGAGGTCTTCGTGGCTAGCATCGACACCGGTGTCAACGACAGCGACGATGACTTCTTCCGGAGTGATGTTCGGGAGGATGTCATAGGCACCGTTTACGTCCATGCCTTGGGTCCCGAGGAAAGCCCAAAGTCGTCCGACCTCAGGATCGTTGAACTTAAAGAGCTCCATCGGGAACATTCTCTTCATCACGAGGTCGGCCGGCTCGAGGGTTTCAAGTTTTGGCATGACTTCTTTTTCAGAATAAAAGTCTTTCTGGACGTATTCAGCAGCTCCAGAGCTAGCAACCTGCGACTCGAGAGACTCAATATCTTTTGTTTTAACGAGGTAGAGATTATTGAATAGTTTCTTGGAACTTCTGATGAGATCAGACTTAGGGAGTGACTGGCCTGGTTTGAGTTTTATGAAAAGGTTATTGGGGTGATACCGCTCAGAGGCTGCTTGGACCGCAAGCGAAAGAGAAAAAAGAACTAAAAATCCAGTACTTATGTATTTCATGTTACCTCTAATTGAGTGAAAAGCTCCGGTGCAGATTCTAAATGCATACTGGATTGTCCGCAAACAATTATTTTGGATTAGACAGACTATGTAAGCTTTACCGCTTGGCAAGAGTGAACGTCTTTGCCCTGATACTATGCATAAATAGATAAATAGGGGCTTAAATGATAATTGGATCATTTAGAAGATTTTTAAAAACTGAGAAGGACCCGATGGCGGATTCAGTTCTAAAGATTGCACATTTAAGTCTTTTGATTATTTCAGTCGCTTCCATGAGCGCTCGCGCCGCTACTGATTACATCCAAGGCCACATCGGTTCCGTCAGTAACCAGGCCCATTCCAACGTTGGTAACGTCCCCGGTAACAGGTTCAACGCCAACATGTTTTTTGATTATCATCAAAACGGTGACCCGGACCTGGTCCAGAAGCTTGAATCGAAGTTCAGCTTCGCCGGGCTCGTCAACGACCAGAGCCTGGGGATGTATTCTCTTCAGGAAGCCTACATCGGCGTCAACCTCACTCGAAACGATTCTTTCAAACTAGGCCGACAGATCCTGGACTGGTCTGCGGTGGACAGTATCTGGGGTTTTGGAAAACTCAACAATAGACGAAACTTCGATTACTTCGAACCTGGTCAGGAAGGTCTGGTCGGTCTTCAGTACGAACACAGATTTTCGGGTGGCCTACGCATCGGGGGTTTCATCTCCTGGCTCTATGTCCCGGAGACCAACCCTGCTTTGGACATTAACAAAGGTGACAAGACCATCACCTCACGGCATCCTTGGGCGAAACCGCCGGCATCCACCGCGGACGGCGAAGGCGCGAATCTTAAGATCAGTTACGACGTGAACCAACCCGACATCGTCGACGTCATTGGCCGGTACTCTGTCGGCGGCAACCTTGGGTTCGAAACTAAGCACTGGGTCATCGATAACTTCATCATCCGAAAGCCGGAGAACCAGATTTCTCTAGGTGTGACCTTCGAAGCCGACTTCGTGGAGCGGATCGTGGACGTGCAGATCGATCCCGAGTTTTATCATCATGATGTCTACGGTTCCACCCTGAAGTACCGCAACCGCGACGTGGAGCTGTACGTCTCCGGGATCGCCGTTAGACCCACCACTTTTCCGAGTGGAAACGAAGAAGCCACCAGACTCACAGAAATCAAAGAACAGAAGCGCCGCGAAGACTACCTCGGCGGTGGGATCTCCAAGTCCAACGACCTCTACTCGGTGGGCCTTAATTACGTGGCGAGACTGAGCCCCTACGACCGGGTCCGGGATGGCCTCGCCGAAGATCCACGGTGGAACCAGGCGCTCAACGCCTTCTTCGCCCGCAGCTTCGGAAGAAAGATCAAGCTCTCCGTGGACGGGAAGTACGACATGCTGACTACGGACCGGCTGGTGATGTTCCGCGCGGACTATAAAGTTTCTAGAAACCTGGTGGTGAACACTGGGATCAACATGATCGGAACGCCGACCAGCCAGGAGTCTTTCTGGTCTCCCTACACCAATAACGACGCAATCTACGGTGGCTTAAAATATGTTTTTTAAACTGCAGCGGCTCTTCATCCTGGCCTTCATGCTCTCCGCTATCAGCGGCTGCGGTGACCTGCTCGGGATCAACCTCCGTAAAACGAAACTCGATTCTTCCCGCTTCAAGGTCGACTGCGAACTCGATCTCAATAAGTTCTCCCAGATCATGTACGAAAACATTGGCCCGCAGATCCGTTGCCTCGGGGAGAACCTCAACCTCTTCATCCGCGTGGTCAAGTCTGAGAAGAAAGGTTACCTGTCCCGGATCCAGCTCGAGCGGTACCTGAAGGTCAACCGGCCGGACGTGAAGCCGGAAGTGGTACGCGCGCTGAAATCCGTCTTCGACATCGGGCACCTGATCACCGGAGAGGACCCGAACTTCATCTCTAAGGAAGTCGTCGACAAGGTGATAAACTTCGCTCTGATCTTCAACGAGGAAGCCGCCCTGAACTTCCAGCCGATCTTCCAAAACACCTCACCGGTCACTTACGCTCTCCACCAGAACCACCGGGACCGGGTGTCTGCTGCGAACAAGGCCATCGTCTCGGGTCTACGCAAGATCTTCAACCCCAACCGCGACGGGAAGGTCCATTCACTGCGGATCATCGAACTGCTGGAAAACTTCTCCACCGATGAGACTCGGGTGTACCTCAACAGAGCGAAGAAGGTAATCTTCGCTAAGAAGGTTCTCCTGGGCGGAGACAAAGAAGTCATCACCCACCTCGAACTCGAGCGATTGCTACTGAACTTCGACCGGCTCATCCTGATCGGCCTCGACGCCGTAAGGTATAAGTACATCATCCTTAAACAGGAATCTCTGCTGCAGCTGCTCAAGCGCGACATCGGAGACCTCAGCGACATCATCACTCAAGGGCAACTGGGTAGCCGGGATAATGAAGTGCTGTTCACCGTAGGAGACGCCATCGAGGCTACCAAGCTGTGGATCAAGCCAGAGACCTTTGACATCGACAAATACCGGAGCCTCATCGACGAAGCCAAGAAGATCCTGATGGGAGGAACCGCTAGTGAAGTGAAGGGGAAGGAACTCAAGACCCTCATCGCCCATTCGAAAACCGTCCTGCAAACGGGAACGGTCTTCCACCGGATCTATGATAAGTACCGAGTGGCCCTCGAGAGTCCGCTGCCCATTGATATCGACTTCCGGGAGTACCGGAGTGCGTATCCGGAGCACGCAAGCGAAGTCAACCAGTTCGACCGGATCGTCAAAAAATACCGCTTCATGAAAGGTGAGTTCATCTCGCCGTACTACTCCGAAGGTTACCGCAGAAACCCCGATGCGGTGTTCGAAGTCGCCCTTTACGAATACGGAATGCAACTGCTGTTGAAAGTCTACGGGTCCCCGAAGGAGGGAACCATCGGTGGGTATTCAATCAACCAGGCCCAGACCAGGGCGCTGTTCAAGAAGTTCGAAAAAGAGTTGATTGACCTGAAACTGATGCTTCCCCAACGGGCGATAAGTGTTGCCGACAACGTCTCCTTACTAGGAACTCTCTTCCAGTACCAGTCCGACAAAAACGAAGTCCTGGACGTGAACGAAGGAACCGAGTTCGCTCTTAGCCTCGTGACCTCCATCAACGTCGCCAAAGACATGATGAAAGAGTACCGCAAGAACGGCTGCCGCTTCGACCAGTTCCAGCGGGTAGAGCCCCAGTGCTTCCGCCAGCATTTCTGGAAAGGCTTTTGCACCAACTACCGCTCGTACTTCCCTCGCATGTTCGATTCGATCGAAGCACCGAAGGACTGCGAAAACTTCGAAGAGACCTACCAGAGTGAAAACCTCCTTCAGAAATCCGTCGCCGCCGCCCGTTCGTGTGTGAACTACACCGACGGGGCCCGGGAAGAAATCTACTACTCAGAGGGAGACATCATGACCATCCTCCTGGGAATGTTCCACGTCGAAACCACCATCCTCCGCTGGGACGAAAACGGCAATAACTACATGGACTGGTGGGAGGTCAATAACGCCTACGAAATCTACTCCACGGCCCTCGACGGTTTCCTCGCCTCGAAGCCTTCCATTATCCGCAAATTTAAAAAACAGATCTTCCAGTACATGATCAAGTACGAACAGATCCCGGACATCAAAGACCCGAAGAGCATCGCAAAATTCATCTGGTTCATCGGTCCCTTCGGCAAGAAGAAAGCACCTGCGTATCGGTCGACCATCTCCTCCATCCTGGCCTCGATCAGTGAGGAAAATAAAAAAATCTCCACGGATCAGCAGTTCGACTGCAACTACCTGCGAGACCCGGAGAACATCCCCAATAATCCGCAGACCATCGCACCGGTGGTCGACACCAGAGAAGACCAGAGTTACCGGCTTGAGAGATACCTCAATTTAATCGACGATTAACGAGAACTTCTTTTCAAAAGCCCCGAGTCTTTGTTACAGTGACCTTTTCATGGAAGGTTACGTATGGATAATTCACTGCAGCTAAAGTTGGCAGATTATAAGTCCCAATTCACAGACATTAAAGCAACTCTAGAGACCATCCGGAGGTCGCTTTGACGTCGACCGGAAGCGAAACCGACTCAGAGAAATAACAGACCTCGAAGCCCTGGACGGCTTCTGGAACGATACTCAGAACGCAACCAAGATCCAAAAAGAAAGATCTATTCTAGAAGACGTCATCAAACTTTATTCCAGAGTCAAAAGCCTTAGCGACGACTTCGAAGTCCTGCTGGAGATGAGCGACGGCGGCGACCAGAGTTCCACCCAGGAAGCTTTGAACGTGTTCCCGGAGCTTCAGAGGGTCCTCTCGGAAGCTGAGAAGAAGGCCCTCCTGTCTGGAGAGACCGATCCGAACAATGCCATCGTGACCATCAACGCCGGTGCCGGGGGGACGGAATCCTGTGACTGGGCCGGCATGCTCTTGCGGATGGTCCAGAGATGGTGTGAAGTAAAAGGATTCAAGGCCCAGGTAACGGACTTCCAGTACGGTGACTCCGCTGGGATCCGGTCCGCTACTGTTCTAGTGAACGGCAGCTACGCCTACGGGCTACTGAAGTCAGAAGTGGGAGTGCACCGGCTAGTGCGGATCTCTCCCTTCGACTCGAACGCCCGACGGCACACCTCGTTCGCTTCGATCTTCGTCTCCGCAGAAGTCGATGACACCATCGTGGTGGAGGTTCTGGATAAGGACCTGCGGATCGACGTCTATCGCTCCGGCGGCGCCGGGGGACAGTCGGTGAACACTGCTGACTCCGCGGTCCGGCTCACCCACTTTCCGACCGGGATCGTCGTCGCCTGCCAGAACGAGCGATCCCAGATCCAGAACAGGGCGATGGCGATGAAGATCCTGAAATCCCGGATCTACGACTACGAACTGGAAAAGAAGAGAAAAGAACAGGACGCCATCGAGAACACAAAAAAAGAAATAGCCTGGGGTTCGCAGATCCGGTCTTATGTTTTGCATCCTTACAAACTGGTCAAAGACCACCGGACCGGCTTCCATTCGTCCCAGGCGGAATCGGTGCTGGAAGGGGACCTCGATGATTTCATGAAGGCCTTCCTCCAGTGGAAGAGCCTCGGCGGCGAAGTACAAGACACAGGACTGGACGACATATGAGAGGGAGATTATGAAAGATAAACACATCAGCAGGTGGACGGAACAATTCTCTGAGCAGATAGGCGTGCGCCTTGAGAAACGCGCCAAGCTCGAAGAGTCTGGTTCGAGCCCTTACAAGAACGGCTACCAACCAGACACAAAGTTCTCACAGCTCACCGCA
This sequence comes from Bacteriovoracaceae bacterium, assembly GCA_035576105.1. GTDB lineage: Bacteria > Bdellovibrionota > Bacteriovoracia > Bacteriovoracales > Bacteriovoracaceae > Peredibacter. Next base: position 273,612 of record DATLXA010000067.1, on the reverse strand, counting down.
CTTTACGAGAGCAAGAGCAAGGAAGAGATAGGCCAGACCCCGAGCTACAAAGTGGCCGGTCGGGTGATGATGGTCCGGGACTTCGGCAAGGCCGCGTTCCTCCAGTGCGACGACGGCACCTCCCGCTTCCAGCTCTACATCAACAAGCAGGTCACCTCCGAGAAGGGCTTCACCGAGTACAAGCTCATCGACTTCGGGGACATCATCTACGCCGAAGGGGACGTGTTCAAGACCATGAAAGGCGAGCTGGCGCTGAACGCCCGGGAGCTCACGGTTCTGACGAAATCCATCAGGCCCTTGCCGGAGAAGTTCCACGGCCTCACCGATGCGGAGCTGCGCTATCGCATGCGCTACCTCGACATGATCATGAGTCCCGAGACCAGAGAGAAGCTCCGCAAGCGCTCGCAGATCATCCGCTACATGCGAGAGTTCTTCTACCAGAAAGATTTCCTAGAGGTCGAAACTCCTATGTTGCATTCGGTGGCCGGGGGAGCAACGGCGAAGCCATTCACGACCCACCACAACGCCCTGGACATGGAACTCTTCCTGCGGATCGCCCCAGAGCTTCACCTCAAGCGGCTGATTGTCGGCGGGTACACCAAGGTCTTCGAGATGAACCGCTGTTTCCGCAACGAGGGTCTCTCTCTGAAGCATAACCCGGAGTTCACCTCCGTCGAGTTCTATCAGGCCTACGCCACCTACCTGGACCTGATGGACTTCACCGAAGAGCTCATCTCGGGCATCGCCGAGAACGTCATGAAAACGGCGGTGATCAAATTCGGGGAGCACGAGATAAACTTGAAAGGTCCCTATGCCCGGCTGACAATGAGAGAAGCCGTCGCGAAGTATACTGGCTCCAGCCTGGATCAGGTCAATGACCGAACTTATCTGCTGAGTCTTTTGAAAGACGTCTCACAAGACCCGAAGAAAGTCGCGTCCCTCTCCTGGGGCCGGCTGCTGGTCCTGTGCTTCGAAGAACTGGTGGAGAGTAAACTCATCCAGCCGACCTTCATCACCGAGTACCCGACGGAGGTCTCGCCGCTCTCGAGAAGAAACGACGTGAACCCGGAGTTCGTCGACCGCTTCGAGTTCTTCATCAACGGCTGGGAAGTCGCCAACGCCTTCTCCGAGCTTAACAACCCCACCGATCAGCTCGACCGCTTCGCCGACCAGGCCGTCGCCAAAGAGGGTGGAGACGACGAAGCCTCGGACATGGACTACGACTTCGTCCGGGCCCTCGAATACGGGATGCCGCCGACGGCGGGCCAGGGCATCGGGATCGACCGGCTGGTGATGATCCTCACGGACAGCCACACCATCAGAGAAGTCATCCTGTTCCCGCTGCTCAAGAAAGAAAATTTCTTCGACGCTGAAGAATGAAGTCAGGCTCCTACGCTTCCATCTTCGAGATCGTGCTCCATGGACGCTCGTCGGGAAAAATTCTGCTGGCGACGATCTTTAGCTTCACTTTCTCCATTGCGGTGATCCTCTGTACCTTCGGGCTGATGGACGGTTTCGACCATCTGCTTAAGTCGGGGCTGCGCCACTCGTCCGGGGACCTCTTGGTCTCTAACCAAAAAGGTTTCTTCCCGCTCACTGAAACATTAAAAAAAGAGATCAACACTATCCGGCCGTACTCCATGGCGCCGGTGATCCAGACCGAAGCCTTCGCCCTCTACCAGGGTAAGAGTAAAGGGGTGCTGGTCCGGGGCATCGAGAGTGATAATTTCTCCAAGACCACCGGATTAAAGGTCCAAGTGGCCCCCGAAGGGATCGTCATCGGAGAGGAGCTTGCCCGTCAACTCGGGGTGAAAACTGGTGACGAGATTGCTCTAGCCTTCGGCAGAGGTAACGGATCGGCGCTTCCCAGTGTGAAGTTGTTTAAAATTTCCGGGACCATTGAGCACGGCATCTACCAAAAGGACCTGCGGTTCGTCTATCTGCGTAGGGACGATCTTTCTCCGCTGCTCAACCTCAACAACTGGATCAACCTTCTCATCGTTTCAACTGCGGACCCGAGTGTCCAACTCGAAGACCTGGAGCCGATCCGCGATGCCCAGAAGAAGCTCCGGAGCGAACTCCCGCAGGAATTCTTGGTGAAACCATTCTGGAGCGAGTATTCGTTTCTCATCGAGGCAGTGAAAGTGGAGAAATTTTCCATTTCGCTGGTGCTGCAACTCATCGTGGTGGTGGCGGTTTTTAACATCATTGCCTTCGTGATCTACATCATGGAGAAGAAGGCCCAGGATTTTTTCTTCTTGCGTGCCGTGGGTCTGAGTCTGAAGAACATCATGCGTTTCTGGCTCATCTCCGTTGTCCTCATCTGGCTCATCTCTTGCGTCGGTGCCCATCTGCTCTCCAAACTCTTTAACTACGGGTTACAGAACCTGCCTTTCCTGCAGATCCCGGGAGAAATCTACGTGCTTTCCTCACTTCAGATCCGTTTGGATCTGAAGGCCTACCTGACCGTCTACGCGGTCTGCTTCCTATGGATCCTGCTGGCCGCTTTCATTGGTTACCTACGATTAAGACGAAAACCCATCATCGAAGGTTTACGTCAGGAGTTTAGTGCATGAGCTTTATACGATTAGAACAAGTTGAAAAATCCTTTGGAAAGACCAAGGTCCTGCGAGGGCTAAACTTTGAGATCAAAGATAAAGAATTGGTCGCCATCCGGGGTGCCTCCGGGTCCGGAAAATCCACATTGCTCTATCTACTGGGGGGCCTCGACCAGCCGAGCACGGGAAAGGTCATCATAGACAACAAAAATCTTTCAACTATGGGAGACGAAGAGCTGGCCAATTTTAGGAACTCTCACGTGGGATTCGTGTTCCAGTTTCATTTTCTTCTTCCTTCAATGACATGCAGGGACAATATCTTACTCCCTGCAAGAATAGGGGGAAGAGAAACAAAAGCTGTTGGAAAAAGTACGGATGAATTAGCAAATATTTTAGGAGTAACTCATTGCCTCCAGAAATTTCCCTTTGAAATTTCCGGGGGAGAGCAGCAACGAATTAATATTATAAGGGCCTTGTCGCTTCGACCTAAGATTCTTCTCTGTGATGAACCAACGGGAAACCTTGATTCAAAAAATTCGGAAAAAGTTGCAAACTTACTTAAGAGTCTTGCAGCTGATTACGGTGCAACTTTATTGGTCGTGACCCATGATGATAAAGTCGCTTCTTTCTTTCCTCGTAAAATAGTGATTGAAGATGGTCAGATAATTGGCTAGAATTTCGACCTGCAAATAAAATTAATTAGATAGCATTTTGCGTTAAGGATATCTGAGTTGAAAAAAGCGCAGTTCTTCCTCTGTATAATTTCACTCTTTTTAGGGTTGAATCCAGCTTTTGGTCAGGAAATCATCGGTCCGATTAAGGAGATGTTTCAGGTCGACGGCATCGAATTCACCGGAAATAGAAAAGTTGAATCAGAAGCCATTCTTGAAAAAATAAACACCCGTCCCGATCTCATGCTGGATAACTACCTGCTAAGAAAGGATCTCTCTCGCATCTACGAGATGAAGTACTTCGAAGAAGTCGAGGCTTACCACAAGGTCTCCGCCGGAAAGAACATTCTCTTATTCAAACTCATCGAAAAGCCCATCATCTCCAAGATCTCATTCTCCGGGAACGATGAGATCAATGACGACGATCTCAAAGAGCAAATCAAGACTAAAGAGTTTAACATCCTGGATGTCTCCACGCTCAAAAACGACGTGCTGCTTCTGCAGAAACACTACGAAGAGAAAGGCTACTTCTTGGCCATGGCGACGTACCAGGTGACTGATAATAAGAACGGCTCGGTGGACGTGAAGTTCAGGATTAAGGAATGGGATAAGGTACGGGTCAAAAAGATCACCTTCCTCGGCAACAAGGCCATCCCAGACGAGGAACTCAAAAACTTCATGCAGACCAGAGAAGAGTCTTATTTCTCTTTCTTGTCGGGTTCCGGAAACTTCAAAGAGATGAACTTCCAGACCGATGTGGAAAGGCTCAAGTACTATTACAAGACCCGAGGCCACCTGCAGATCAACATCCAGAACCCCGAGGTCACCGCTTCCGAAGACAAGAAGTGGATCTACATCACTGTCCGCTTGATGGAAGGTCCGCAGTTCTCCGTTAACAACATTTCCTTTAACGGCGAACTGCTGTTCACCGAAGAAGAGATGATGGAGAAGCTCAAGATGAAGTCGGGGGACGTGTACAATGAGGAAAACCTTCGCCTCGACATCCAGACCCTGACCGAGATGTACCAGGATAAGGGCTACGCCTTTGCCAACGTGCTGCGGACTCTGGAAGTCGTTCCCGGAGAAAACAAGGTCGACGTGGTCTTCTCTTTCGAAAAAGGTGTGATTGCCTACTTCGGCAAGATCATCATGAAGGGAAATACCAAAACCCGCGATAAAGTCATCCGTCGGGAACTCCGCATCCATGAGGGTGAGATGTACTCCGGCTCTAAGCTCAAGCTCTCCAAAGACAATGTGAACCGCCTTGGATTCTTCCAGGCCGAGAGTGTGATCTTCAACACCATCACACGCAAAGGCACCGATAACATCCTGGACCTTGAAGTCTCGATCAAAGAACGACCCACTGGACAGATCTCTCTGGGAGCCGGGTATTCGACCGCGACCCAAATGTTCATCCAGGGGAGCGTTGCCCAGAATAACTTCCGGGGCCTGGGTCAGAACATTAACATGAACCTGTCCTACTCAAAGAAGCAGCAGATCTACAACGTCGGCTTCACCGAACCCTACCTCTTCGACACCAAGTGGACGGCGGGAGCGGATTACTATCAAACCCTTTCGTTCTTCATCCGTTCCTTTGCGTACCGCAAGCACGGAGGAGATGTCCGGGTGGGCCATCCGATCTTCGAGTTCACCAGACTTTTCCTAACTTACCGCTACGAAGACAACCGGGTGAGTGACATCATCAACTCCGGGATCGACAAGAAAGTCGAGAACGGTACCTCTTCGTCTATCCAGGCATCCATCGTAAGAGATAAGAGAAATAACATCTTCGAGCCGACCAGCGGTTACTACACCAGCACTTCTCTGGAATACACCGGCCTCGGCGGAACCATGCGTTGGATGAAAGGGGAAGTCGAGGGTCGTTACTACTATCCGGTGTGGGGAGACCTTGTGCTGCGGTCACGTTTCACTGTCTCTCAGCTCTTTAAAACCACTGACCGGGACATTCCCAGAGTGGAGAAATTTTCCATGGGTGGAGCCCGCAACATGCGAGGTTTTAACCTGGAAGACATCGGACCCATCAGGCCCGCCTTCAACACTCGGACTCTGAAGGATGAAGACTTTAACTTCGGCGGTCTCTTCAGCCTCCTCGGCACCCTGGAGTTCGAACATCCACTGGTGAAAGAAGCCGGACTGAAATGGGTTGTTTTCTTTGATGCAGGTAACGTATTCGAAGAACGGATTGGCGAGAATGATGATTACTCACTCCGGAGTGACTACGGCTTCGGCTTCCGCTGGTTTTCTCCCATCGGTGTGCTGCGCTTCGAGTTCGGATTTCCGATCAACCCCCGGGAGAACGAAGCCTCCAACCAGTTCAACTTTGACATAGGACAATTATTTTAATCAGTGGTAGAGTTTTTCAACTCTAAGGAGACTCATATGAAATCAGTTTTATGCTTAGTGCTTCTCACATTCAGTTTTTCTTCTTTTTCCTCGGTACTGGTGGGGCTGGTTGATATCCAGAAGATCATCACCTCCATTAAAGACGGCAAGGCCGTTCAGGGAACGCTCGAGAAAGCTTTCAATGATAAGAAAGGTGTGTTGAAGAAAGACGAAGAGAAGATCAAGAAAGCGCAGGAAGACTTCAAAAAACAGAGCATGGTCCTCGCCGAGCAGGCCCGCATGACCAAAGAACGCGAGATGCAGGAAATGATGATGAAGCTCCAGAACAAGACCATGGAGTACCAAAGAGAAATTCAGAAGATGGAGCAGGACCTCAAGAAGCCAATCCTCGAGAAGCTCCGACCGATCATCGACGAAGTGTCGAAAGCAAATGCCGTGGCCATGACCTTCGAGCTCTCCGCGGCGCCGATCGTGTACGCAGAAAGCAAGAAAGACCTCACCGAAGACGTCATCAAGGCCTACGACAAAAAATATCCTGGAAAGAAGTAAAATGTTTCTCCAGGACTGCCGCAGCACGGACCCGGGCCTTAAAATTGCGTTAAACGAAAAATGGCCAGAAGAAATTCTGGCCATTTGTGCTTTAGACTCGCTCTCACAGAATGGGCTCATCTTCATCAAGAATGCCAAATTCTTCCAGAAGCTCGCTCCTCACATCGAGCGGGCCGCCACCTTGAAGATCGGTGCCGTGATCGACGAAGCTCTCTACCAGGGTCTGAATGAGGACTCCAGAGCACAGCTCCACACGCTCGCCTGGATCGCAACGTCTCCACAGGTATCTCTGAGTTTGACCCTGCTCTCTAAGCCGTTTTACCACCAGAAGCTGCGCGGACTCAATAGCCAGGTCGATGGCCGCCAGATGGGAAACGTTGAGATCGACCCGAGTGCGTTCGTCGCTCAGAATGTTTTCATCGGAGAACATGTGAAGATCGGTCCGGGAGTAGAGATCATGCCCGGGACCGTGATCCTTCCCCACGTTGAGATCGCCGAGGGAAGCAAGATCTACCCCAACGTTTCCATCTACCCGTTCACCAAAATCGGACGAAACTGTCGAATCCATTCCGGCACGGTCATCGGAGCCGACGGTTTCGGATACACTTTTCATCAAGGAAAACATCTCAAGATCTGGCACACGGGCGGGGTGGTGATCGAAGATGATGTGGAGATCGGCGCGAACTCCGCTGTTGACTGCGGGACCTTCTCTCCAACCTTCATCGGATCGGGAACTCGCATCGATAACTTCGTGCAGATTGCTCACAACTGCCGGATCGGCAGAGGGTGCGTGATCTGCGGGCACGCGGCCCTGGCGGGGAGTGCGGTGCTCGAGGACTTCGTGGTGCTGGCCGGAAAGGTCGGGATCGGGCCCGATACCCATCTTGGAAAAGGCACGCAAGTAGCAGGGGCGGCCATGGTCACTGACGGAGCCATCTGGCCCGCGGGTTCGAAGCTGGGGGGCCACCCGGCCCGGGAGCTGAAAGAATGGCTGCGGGGCTTGGCCTACGTCAGAAAAATGTCTTTAAAAGAAAAATCTTCATAGGAGCAGCGAATGTTACTCAATAAGACACAAGTCATGGGATTTCTTCCGCACCGGGACCCATTCCTTTTCATCGATGAAGTCAAGGAGATCATCCTTCCCGAAGCGATCAAAGGAAAGACTGGCCCTTTTAAACATTCCGATCTCATCGGCGGAAAAGTGATCTGCACGTTCAAGATCGATAACACTGTAAAAGTTCTCGATGGGCATTTCCCGGGCAATCCCATCCTCCCGGGTGTTGTCCAGATAGAGATGATGGCACAGGCGGCTTCCTTCATGGTGATCCACTGCCTGGAAAAGCCCATCGAGCAGTGCCACCTGGAGGTCGCCCTGCTTGGAGTTGAATCAGCGAAGTTCCGCAGGCCCATTGTCCCACCCATGGACCTGGAGATCCACGCGGTCCTAACGAAAACCCGGGGCTCGTTCCTTTTCTACGACGGTGAAATATTCTGCGGCGGCGAGCTCATGTCCCAGACGACGTTCATGGCGTCCTTAAAAATCCATTACAACTAGAGAGACCCTTATGACAAAAAACTATGAAGCACACCCTATGTCTTTCATCCACCCGGAAGCGAAGATCGGAAACAACGTAAAGTTCGGTCCGTTCTGCGTGGTCGGTCCCAACGTGGAGATCGGAGACGACTGCCTTTTCCATTCAAACGTGGTGGTCGACGGACACACCAAGATCGGCAAGGGAAACAAGTTCTTCCAGTTCGGTTCGATCGGAGCTCCGCCGCAGGATACGTCCTACAAAGGAGAGCCGACGGAGACTCTCATCGGAGACAATAACACTTTCCGTGAATACGTCTCCGTTCACCGGGGAACCACCAAGCAGGATAACAAGACCATCATCGGATCAAACTCCCTGTATATGGCCTACTGTCACATCGCCCATGATTGTACTCTCGGGAATAACCTCACCTTCGCCAACAGTGTAAACCTCGCGGGACACGTCAACATCGGTGACCGGGTGATCGTGGGAGGGAATACCGGGATCTCTCAGTACGTGACTTTGGGCAAAGGATCCTACATCGGCGGCGGCTCCGGGATCGACCGTGACATCCCTAACTTCTGCACCGCCTACGGGAACCGGATCCGCCTCAAGGGGATCAACATCATCGGTCTCAAGCGGCAGGGCCACAGCAGAGAAGCCGTCTCGGAAGTGGTGGACTTCTACCGCACCATGGAGGCTTCTGCCCTGGCACCGAGGGCCTTCGTCTCGCACCCGGAGCTGATGGAAGAGTTCAAGCACAACGTTGTCATCCAGGAGATCGCATCGTTCATCAAAAAAAGTGAAATCGGAATAGCTCCGTTCATGGCGGGCTAACAGGAAAATTATGAAGAAGATCCGAGTCGCAGTCCTGGGGTACGGGCATCTAGGGAAATGGCATTGCCAAAAAGTGGACGCCCATCCAGACCAAGTGGAGTTCGTGGCCATCGTCGAAAACTTCGCGCCCAATAAGGCACTTGCTCAGGCGGCGCACCCCAAGGTTCGAGTGGTCGATGAGATCTCTGAGGTCATCTCCGGGATCGACGCGGCCATCGTGGTGACCCCCACCTCCACCCACTTTGAGCTGGTGAAGTACCTGCTGGAGCAGGGCAAGCACGTCTTCTGCGAAAAGCCCCTCTGCTCTCATGACCCAGAAGGGAAGACTCTCAGAGAGATTGCTCAAGGCAAGGCCATGATCCTGCAGGTCGGGCACAGTGAACGATTCCACCAAGCCTGGGAGAAGCTCCGGACCGAGATCCACTCTCTTGCGGCACCTTTCACGGTCCGAATCAACCGGATCGCTCCGTTCAAAGGCAGGGCCACGGACGTGGACGTCGTCCAGGACCTGGCCATCCACGACCTCGATCTTCTGATGTTCCTCTTCAAGCAACGGCCGCTGCAGGTCACGGCCACGGGTCAGAAGATCCGAACAAGTAAGTGGGACCACGCCAACATCCACGTGAAGCTAGAACAGGGGTGCCACGCGGACATCGTGGTGAGCCGGAACCACGTGCAAGAGATCCGGAATTTGGAGATCGTCTCCGGCGCCGGGACACTCCTGATCGACCTCTTCTCCAATAAGATCCTGAGAGCACCCGCCGGTCAGTTCGACGACGGTACCTTCGTGAAGGAAGAGAATTACCCTAAGCGAGACCACCTGTTGATCGAGCACCAGCACTTCTATCAATCGATTGCACACCAAGCACCTTCCGTCGTTGGCCTCTTCGACGGTCTGAACGCTGTTCACCTGGTGGACGTGACCCTGAGGTCCATGGCCGAAGCCTCCACCGTCGATGTCCGGTTGCATGGATAGCTGTCTCCTGGTCGCAGGAGAGAAATCCGGTGAAGAGCACGCTCTTAGTTTTTTTCCCGAACTGGTGAAGCTGTGCCCGGACGTGAAATTCTACGGTGTCGGCGGCGATGGCCTTCAGAGAAACGGTCTTGAGCTTCTCTACCACCTCAGGGACTTCGGGAGCATGGGCTTCTCCGAAGTTGTTCAGAAAATTCCTTTTTACCTCAAGGCCATGCGTCGCCTGGAAGCCGAAGTCCAAAGCCGTGGCACCAGGACTGCCATCGTCGTAGATTTTCAGGATTTCAACCTCCGGTTGGCCAGACGACTTGCGAGCCGCGGGGTCAAGGTCCTGTACTACGTCGCTCCTCAGGCCTGGGCCTGGAGGGCCGGGAGGGCCGGGGTGCTGGCCCGGACCGCGCATACTTTATTTTCCATCCTTCCTTTCGAGACCCAGTGGTTTAAACAAAGAGGCGTCTCGCAGGTCCGGTCGATCCCACATCCACTCATGCTCACTTACCGAGAAGTCCTCGCGAAGATCCCTCAGAAGTCTTTCACAGAGATGCAGGGGAAGCTCAAGCTGCTGCTGTTGCCCGGAAGCAGAAAGTCCGAGATCTATTCTCTTCTGCCAGATTTTATCCACACCGTAAGGCTGCTGAGAACGTCTTGCTCGGTTGAAGTCCATCTGGTGAAAGTGGATCACGTGAGTGAAGAGATTTACCATTTCTACCAAAGCGACATCGACGTGATTCACCATTCCGAGAATCTGGTGACTGCTATGAACAGCTGTCACATGGCCCTCGCCGCTAGCGGAACCGTGACTCTTAGCACCGCTCTCTTCGAACTCCCAACCATCGTGTGTTACCGGAGCTCCTTGCTCAATGAGTTCATCTTCGATCACCTCATTAAGTACCGAGGACCAATATCGCTGACGAACATTATTCATGGCAAAATGGTGTTCCCGGAGTTCACCCAGGACCGGATTGATCCCCACAAGCTTAAGAAGATAATTATGTCTTGGTCCGGCGATGAAAAGGTTTATACTGATCTCAAGGCATGCCTGAGGGAGACGAAGAATCTCCTCTCGGGCGAAGATTTCTCTGTGCCGCTATACATGTCCCAGGTCATCCATGAGTGAAATGACTCAGAAGAGCAGGCTGCGCGCGCGGTCCCTGGTGAGGGGCACACTCTTCACGCCCATAAGTTTTCTGTGGGAATGGGTCTACCGCATTCGCCGGTCATTCTACGAGTACGGTGTTTTTCGGAAAACAACTTTCAAGGTCCCGGTCATCTCAGTCGGGAACATCTCCTTCGGTGGCACCGGCAAGACACCCACCATCATCTGGCTCGCGGACTGGCTCATCTCTCACAACCTGACCCCGGTGGTCCTCACCCGCGGGTATAAAGGACAGCTCGAGAACTCCTCCGGGTTGCTGAAGTCTGGGCAAAAGTTTCGCCTCAACCCTTTCGACTACGGGGACGAGCCCTTGATGATCTCGAACAAGATGAAGCGGGGTGCGGTCATCGTTGGGAAGCGCAGGGCCCAGAACCTTCTGAAGTACTTCTCGGAGGTCCAGCCGGACGTGGTGCTACTGGACGACGGCTTCCAGCACCTGCAGATCTACCGGTCATTCAACATCCTGCTGTTCGACGCCTCCATGCCCCTGAACCTCTATAAGGTGGCACCCCTGGGGTACCTCAGAGAGGGACTGTCTTCTCTCAAAGATGCCGACGCGATTGTCATCTCACGGGCGGACCTTGTCCCCAAAGAAAAAATCCAGGAGCTTCTGGCAGCAATCTCGCAGCACTTCCATCACCAACCATTGCTGGCCCTCACCAAGTACCATCCACTGGGTGTGTTCGACGTGCACGACAAGTACATCTTTTCTATACACGAGTTAAAAGGTCTCCGGGCCATTGCCGTTACTGCTATCGCCTCTCCGGATTCCTTTTATAAATACTTAGAAAACTTCGGAGTCGAGATCGTCGAGAAGGTGAGTTTTTCAGACCACTATTTCTTCACTCCCGGGGACGTCAACGAACTCTTGATCAAAGCATCCCAGCAGTCCTGCATCATCTTATGCTCAGAGAAAGATATGGTAAAAATGAAGAGAGTATCCCTCGACAGCCGTATTCTTTTTACGAAGGTAAAAGTAGAATTTCTGAGTGGGGAAACGGACCTTCTGAAGGCGTTGCGGAAAGTCCTACACCTGGAAGCTGCTGCAGAAACAAACTAGCGAAGAGGACACCTTGTGAAAATTCTTGTTCTGTCCATTTTTTTACTGAGTAATTGTTCCTGGAGACAGAAGGACTTTAAAAAAGAAATGGAGAAGCCAGTGGAGCCGACCACGCAGGTCCAGGTCGATGAAAAACTTAGGGAAAAATTTGAAGTAAAACCCGTTGAAGAGCCTACCGCGCCGGAAGCCGTGCCGGCTCCGGAAGTGGTCTTGGAAAAACCTCAGGTTCCGGGCACCGCCGGTAAGAAGAAAAAGGTTCCCGCGGCGCCGACTGTGAAGGTGCCACCGGCGGTGGAAGCAAAAGTTATCCCTCCAGTGGTTAAGGGCCCTCCCAAGGACTATCCACCTGAACTCCTGGCGCTGAACGCGAAGGCCAAGAAGGTCTGGGACCAGTACAAACCGAACCACAAGACCGGAGAAAAGATCTACCTAGACATCCACTACCTCGGCATGACCGTAGGGAAGATCCTCGTCCAGAACCACGGCAAGAAGATGATCGACGACAAAGAAGTCTGGCACTTCCACGCGAGGTTCAAGTCCGCACCGTTCTACAGCAACATCTACGAGCTCGACGACACCGTTGACACCTACGTGACCACGGATAAGTTCCTGTCGATCAAGTACAGCCTGATTCAGCGGGAGAGCAAGCAGGACATCGACGACCTCCAGCTGCACGACCGGGAGAACCTTAAGACCTTCTGGTTCTACCACCAGAAGAAATCAAACGGCAGTGTCAAAGACAAGAAGGACGAGAAGCCCATCCCGTACTACAGCACCGACGCCTTCTCGATCCTTTTCCTGTACCAAGGCCTGCCACTCAAGAACGGCGACGTCTACGAGATCCCCATCATCAACAAGGGGAAGCTCCTGGTGCTAAAATCCCTGGTCGAGGGAAGAGAGAAGATCAAGACAGACAAAGGTGTCAAGAACGCCGTCCGCATCCACGCCACCACTCAGTACACCGGCGAGACCCTCAAAAGCGGAGACCTGTATTTCTGGTTCTCCGACGACGACCGCAAGACCCTGCTCAAGGCACAGGCGAAGATCAAGATCGGTTCGGTCACTGCCGACATCGTGGATTAAGCATGCGCGAGAAGATCAGGTTATCAGATTTGACGGTGCTGTATGTCTGCCTTTCGGAAGAGTGGTCCACCATCGAGAGACGCTGCATCGCGGACGCTAGTTACTTCCGCAACATCGGCGGCACGGCCTTCATCCTCTGCCACGAGAAGTCTCTGGTGGACCGGGAGTCCGAAAAAGACGACATCCCGAGGCTCTACTTCGGGGCCGCCCTCACCGGCTGGAAGAGCCGGCTGAATTTCTACTTCCAGATCCAACAGATTCTGCTGAAGCAGCAGATCGACATCATCCACTCCTATAACTTCGATTCGCTGCTGCCGCTCGGGATGATCCTGAAGAGCCTTCCCCAGGTCCCGTTGGTTTTTACCTACAACGAGTTTTTGCCCTGGAAGAACCACTCGTTCTTCGACCGCTGGTTCATCTCCCGCACGGATTCGATCTTCACCTTCTCGCCGAACATCAAAGAACTGGCTGCAGAAAATTTTCCCGTGAGCGCCCGCAAGATCCACGTCACCGGCGCCGGGATCGACTTCCCCGCGAAGATCCTCCGGTCTCAGCACCCGGAGGAGAAGAAGAAGATCATGACCTTCATCCCGCGCACGGAGGATGACCTGAAGAACCTGCGGCTGCTGGTGGACGCCATCCCACCGCTGTTGCATCACCTGAAATCGGTGGGGTTTAACCAGAAACTCATCTTCACTTTTCTCACTGACATTTCCTGGTACACCCATCCGATCTACGACGGGATCAAACGCATGATCCTCGAGCGGCACCTGGAGATGCACATCAGCTTCGAAACCAGACCTCTTGCCAGCCACAGTTTTCAAGACTGTGACATTTTCATCGGACTCCCGACCACCGAGCTGTTTTCTGATCAGGACCTTTATGCTCTGGTGACACAAACTCCGGTTCTGCTAGCGCGGACCTCGACCCGGCAGCATCTGGTGAAACAAGGAAAATTTGGAGAAACCTACCATCCGGAAGACGGCCGGGAATTGAAAGATAAAATCATTAAGATCCTTGCCAATTATTCTAATTACTTAGAGGAGCTCAACGGAGTTGAACTGGAACTGCAGGAACAGCACCACTTCGAACGGTACGCCGAAGAACTCTACGCGCACTATGAGAAGCTCTACACTCAGCGGCTCCGGTACACCCAGAAAAGTAAAAAGCTAGGGTAGCTGCGGCCCTCGGAATCCTTTGCCTTTCTTCCCCGCATGATTTATAACAATGTCTCTTCAGTAGAAGAATTAATGTCTAGTAAAAAGGGGGGCTATTATAATGGCCACCACAAAAACCGCATCCGCACCTGTCTCTAAAAAACCAGCAGCTTTCGACATTCCATCATGGGTCAAAGGTTTCGAATTCGAAATCGGCGACATCGTTGAGGAGAAAGTCAAAACCGAATTCGGAGATCTGATCAACTCTGCGTCCGCAAAGAACTTCGCTGAAGGCGAAGTCTTCATGGGCACAGTCGTTGCGATGAACGACGAGTTCGTCACCGTCGACATCGGCTACAAACAAGAAGGTCTTGTGCTAGCTCGGGAGTTCCGGAACTACGACGGAACCATGAAGATCAAAGTCGGCGAGGAGATCCAGGTCTACCTGGAGAAGCTCGAGTCTCAGATGGGGAACCTCGTTCTCTCCAAAGACAAAGCTGAGATCCTCAAGGCCTGGGATAAGATTTCCGAAGCCTGCGAGAAAGGGGAACCTGTTGAAGGAACCGTCATCGCAAAAGTTAAGGGTGGTCTCTCCGTGGACATCGGTGTGAAGGCGTTCCTTCCGGGATCGCAGATCGACATCCGTCCGGTCAAGAACCTTGATAAGTACATTGGTAAGACAATGGAATTCAAAGTTATTAAGTTCAACAAGAAACGTGGAAACATTGTCCTCTCTCGTCGTGCGATCCTCGCCGAAGAGCGCGGGAAGATGAGAGACGAGACACTCACTCAGATCCAGGAAGGCATGATCGTGAAAGGTATTGTGAAGAACATTACTGATTACGGCGCGTTCATCGACCTCGGTGGAGTCGACGGACTTCTCCACATTACAGATATGTCCTGGGGCCGCGTGAAGCATCCTTCGAACCTCCTCAACGTTGGTGACGAAGTCGATGTGAAGATCCTGAAGTACGACGCTTCTAAAGAGCGCGTATCTCTTGGACTTAAGCAAGTTCAGGCGAATCCTTGGGAATCTGCCAAAGATAAGTACATGCCAGGATCGAAGGTCTCCGGAGAGATAGTGTCTGTGAAAGACTACGGTATCTTCGTTGAGCTCTCTGACGGCATCGAAGGTCTGATCCACGTTTCAGAGATGAGCTGGACCAATAAGAAAGCTGCCAACAAGACTTACAACGTCGGCGAAAAAGTCGAAGCTGTAGTGCTTGAAGTAGACGTTGATAACAAGAGAATCTCTCTAGGTCTCAAGCAGCTTATGCCGAATCCTTGGGATGACCTGGCCGCGAAGTACCCTTCAGGGAAGACCGTTGAAGGTACCGTCAAGGCCATCGTTGATTTCGGACTCTTCCTCGACCTCGGCGAAGAAGTGGATGCGCTCATCCACGTCTCTGACCTTTCCTGGACGAAGAAGAACATTAACCCAACTGAAGAGTACAAAGTTGGACAGAAGATCAAAGCCGCAGTTGTGACCGTCGACAAAGAGAACCAGAAGTTCTGTCTCGGCCTCAAGCAACTCGAGGAAGATCCGTGGAAGCGCATCGAAGAGCGGATGCCAGTTGGTTCACCGGTTGAAGGTGAAGCAGTTCGCATCACTGAGTTCGGTGTCTTCGTAGAACTAGAAACCGGCATCGAAGGCCTGGTGCACATTTCAGAAATATCTGAAGAGCGCGTCGAGAAGCCGGCGGACAAGGTGACTAAAGGCGATAAAGTCAAGGCCATCGTTATCTCTATCGATAAGACAGCTAAGAAGATCGCACTTTCTATGAAAGCAGTAACAACGGGTGAATATAAGTCTACTTATAAGCACGAGGAAGTTAAGCCTTCGACACTTGCGGACAAGCTCAAGGGCTTTAAAGTTTAATCTGAGTTTTGCATCCTCGCTCTTTTTGGATGGTAGGCCCGGGTTTTCCCGGGCCTTTTTATGTCCAGGCCTTCGTCCCGAGGATGGACAATATGCACGCGGAGGCAGGAGCCGAGAGCGTGCGAGAAATTCTGACTGGAGACTACCGATGTACCTTCTTCTGGCCCTTGCGTTTGCTTCCGGATCACTCATGGCCTGTCCCAACCTCGCAGGAATCTATAACAGCTGCAAGTCTGTCCCTGCTGATGGAAGAGTACCCTACAAGCTCACGGTCACTCAGAAGTCTGAGAAAGGCCTGGTGACTTATCAGCTCCAGGGTGGTCATCAGGAGATCCTCTTCGCAGACGGGAAGGAGCGCTCACACAAAGGGCAGCAACCGAATGCGAAAACACCTTTCGAGTTTAAATCCACCACCACCTGTGTGGGGGAGAAAGTCATCACCAGAAAAGCCTCCAGCAGCGATGGGAAGAACTGGAATCTGAGCGAAAATTTACTGGTGAAAGAAAAATCTAAACTCATCCACCAGGTGACTAATCACACTAAGAAAAAGACTTTCTCTATCGTCTGCGAGTAGGCAAGTCATTGATTTCTTATTGACTGTGGGGCCTATGTTTCTATAGTTTCAGCCGATAAGTAGTCATGGTTTTTCTTGCTTTCATTCTGGCCTTTTCCACTGCAGTCCAGTCTCTAGAATCTGGATTCAGAAAAGCTCCACCTCCTTCTGCGCTCACAGCTCTCGGCTCCCCCTGTGTTCAAACGGAAAGTCCCATCGAAAGTGATATACTGAAATTCGCTGAGAGTGATTCGCTCAAGCTTCTGAGCTGGGAACCAGTGGTCTCTGGCCATGCGGTCGATCCCACCTGTGAGGTAAATTTCCCTCCAGACTTTAAGCAGGTTCTGGCCGAGGTTACTTCAGAGGGGAGGGCCTGCCTCAGAGGTCTCCACGGGGCCAGTGGCAAACCTACGACGGGAGCTTCGATCAATCTTGCGAAACTTGAAGCAATTGCTAAAGAATATCCATCGATGCAAGTCTCTTGCTCCGACGTACCGGGGTTCAAGAATGGAGGGAGCAAGGCCCTGGCGTCCACGGGGCCAGAAGATTCTAGAGGTGTCCTGAAGCATCCCTTCATCTCTATGAACCCTTCCTACACTTCGGTCAAGCCGCCGCCGGCGGGAATGGTCTTCTTCGACCGGGCCCACCTGAAAAACACGCTCTTCCACGAACACTTCCACACCATTGGCCACGGACACGGCGAGGGCATCGAATACGCTCACGCCTGCGCCGACTGCTGCATGGGTGTGAGTGAAGTTGATCAGTTGATGAAAGAAGCCTCCTGCCGAGTCTGCACGGGGGACTACAGGTCGCAGAACGATCCAGCCTACCTCCGAGACCTGGTGAAGTGGGCAAGGTCCACCAGCGACCGCTCGACCAGGGCCTTCAACACCAACCTAGCGATGAAAGAAATTAAACGAGCTCTAACCTCCGGCACAGAGAAAAGAGCGCTCCTGCTCTCAGCGCTGGAGACTCAAGGAAAAGCCGAGGTGCTGGCCCCTGCACTGGCCCTGCTACTGGAAGAAAAGTATAAAGACCTGACCATCTCCGAGCTGCAGCCCATTACGAGATCCAAGAGCTGGCTCACCGACGAAACCCACCTGGTCCTCAAAGAAAAAGCGTTGAAGGTAGGGAAAGGTTTTCTCCTCCAGTACGTTGAGGATAGTCCCGACACTGCCCTGGCCCATTACGCCACTCTCTCCCGTGCTGATTTTCCCCAGGCGCTAGAGAATCGGAGTCTGAATGTGAGGGAGGGGTACTTAAACTTAAAGGCACACCTGCTTGACGATCTCTGGAACCTCTCGGATTACTACGACAGGAAAAAAGACTACACCAAGCTTTCGCAGGTTGCCCGGATCAGAGAAATGTTAGAGTAGGGAGGCCGGCGGTTACAAAAAAGAAGAGGCCACGCAGGGTGGCCTCTTCTGGATTATCTAAGATCTAAGAAACCATTACTCAGCGTTGTGAACCTTCAGATCGCCGTTACCGGTGATGTGAACAGTGTCGTTTCTCTCATAGGCCTTGAACCAAGAATTAAACTGGTATTTAACGGTGATCATGGCGCCCGCGACCGGATTTTCTTTGGTCCCGTGGTTCATGATGCCCGTGAGCTTCATCGAAGCATTGAAGTCCCAGCCAAACGAAGTCTTAATCTCACTCGGCACGATGATCACACCCGTGAGGTATTTTCCTGTTCCGTTGAAGGATCCACCGTACGAGTAGAAGACTTTGTACTTAAAGCTCACGACTTCCTTCCCGCGGGTGTTCTTCACCGATGCGACGAAGTTCTTCTCCACCGGCATAGAAAAGTTATCGAGGTCAAACGGATCGATGTACTCTTTGGTGGTTGGATTCTTCGGAACAATGCTGATGGGCGCGAACTCGGTAACGTTGGTTGGTTTTCCTTTCTTCGCGAGGTCGTAGATGGCCTCACCCAGACCCACCACTTCTCTGGCCACGCCGATGACTCTTCCGACCTGCTCGGTTCTGTCCGGACGTTGGTAACCCCAGTCAGTCCCGGTACCTGGTAGAAAGATCGGCCCCGGATTACCTATTCCGGAAGTGCCGGTAGTTCCGACTGTTCCTGTGCCAGTAGTTGAACCCGGGAAATCTCCCGGCTTCGTCGGCAGAGTTCCATCGACTCCACCTTCAGTCATTTCAACAGCAGAAATTTCTGTCACCGTGAAACTGCCAACTTCTCCTGCAGAAAATGAGTCTGCAAAAACAGTTGTGGATACCATCATCATAGAAGCTAATAAGAAGTTTTTCATTTTTTCCCCTTGATTGAAGCCTGATCTCATCATTAAGAAACTTTCGTTGAGCTTTTCTATCAACCTTAGGTACGGAAGGTCAATACATAGGTGATACTTATTCAGGGTTGTTTGCGCATAACATTAATCTATTACTATTGATGACTTACCTTAAGTAACGGTGAAGGTGAAATTAAATGTTATATAATTAAAACTAATATTTAAGATAAGTATATCTTATACAATCTTCTTTTGGATCATATACGCCCGGTGAATGTCGGTATGGTGAAAATCCATTGGTATGGTCCAGTGGCTTATTTCTTTTACCTGGTACTGTTGGCCTATCACCGGATGGAGGTCAAATTTCCTCTTGTTAGTAGAGAAAATGAGTGTCCCACCAGTGTCTAGCAGTACCATTGAATCCCTGATGAGTAGGGGATGATCCCGTTCTATATCCAGGTCTTCTTCCATCCGCTTTGAATTCGAGAAACTCGGGGGGTCCAGTAGGATGAGGTCGAATGTTTCCTTGTTCTCTTTCCGGAGGAGCAGATCTTTTAAGACATCGGCCTGGATGAACTGATGCTGATTCGGGTCTATGCCGTTGATGAGAAAATTCTCATACGACCAGTCCAGGTAGGTCCGGGACATGTCCACTGACGTCACCCGGCCGCCACCGAGGGCCGCGGCCACACTCAGGGAACTGGTGTAGCAGAATAGGTTCAGCACTTTCTTGGCACTTGCATTTTTTATCAGATACTGACGGAGGGGCCTGTGATCCAGAAACAGTCCGGTGTCCAGGTACCTCTCGAGGTTAACAAGATACTTCATAGGAGGTTCGCTCACGGTGAAGTACTCGTAAGACTTCGGGTCAAGGGATTTGTACTGGTCATTGCCTTTTTGCTTTTCGCGGATTTTGAAGTGCTGGGACCCGGGAGGAATCTCGAAGACTTCTGTGATGATCGTTTCGATGTCCCTTTGATGTTGTTCACGCAGACCCTGGTCTTCATCACCCAGTTTCTTCCCTTGCTCGTAGATCACAGCGTGCTTGCCATAGATGTCTATCAGATAGGGGTACTCCGGGATGTCCTTGTTGTAAATCCGGTAAGCCTCGATCTTGCCTTGACTGAGATACGATTTTAATTTTTTCTGATTTTTTATCAACCGGTTCTTTAAAGGGGACGAATCACTGGCCACGGTATTGCCTTTCATTTGTTAATAGTGCATCCTCCTCTATATAACAATTGTTGAACATATATGTCTTCAGAAACCAATAAAGATGAACAGTCAGGTGTCGCAACCATCCGCAAGGAAAAGTTGCAGGCTCCCCGTATGTATAAAGTCCTCATGCATAATGATGACTATACGACTATGGAATTTGTAGTTCTTGTGCTGCAGAAATTTTTCCAGAAGAACCACGCAGAATCACAGTCGATAATGCTCGAAGTCCATAGTAAGGGCTTCGGAATCTGTGGCGTATACACGTACGAAGTGGCAGAATCTAAAGTAGCGAAGGTGATGAAATACTCCAGAGAGAATGGTCACCCGTTAAAGTGCAGTACTGAACCGGAATCTTAATTAAACATCCTTACATCACCTTGCCTTTTTCCCAAACGACTCCATCTTCTTGTATACTGACCTAGAGGGGAATATTTATGATTAGCCAAAAATTAGAACAGATACTCAATAAAGCCATTAAACGCGCCAATGAAAAACGCCACGAGTTCCTCACCATGGAGAACGTGTTGCTTTCGATGCTCGACGACGAGACGGTGAGCGAAATCCTACTGGACTGCGGTGCCAACATCAGTGACCTCAAGCGGGACCTCGCGGGCTTCATCGGTGAGAACTCGAACTTCTCACTCTTGAGCGAAGAAGAGATCCAGAGCCTCAACCGGAAGCAGTTCGGCAACGACCAGCTCCGGGAGATCGCCCGGGAGAACGGAATCCTCTACCAGCCGGAGATTTCTCTAAGCCTCCAGCGGGTCATCCAACGGGCGGCCATCCACATCCAGAGCTCCGGAAAAAAATCCATCCAGGCCATCAATCTCCTGGTGGCGATGTTCAGCGAGAAAGAGTCCCACGCGACCTACTTCCTTGAGAAGCAGGGTGTGAACCGGATTGACATCGTCGAGAAAATCGCCCACTCCACAGACAAGCCGACGGCCCGCGATGAGGATCCCACGGTAGAGACCGACGGCGAAACATTCCGCAAAGAAGAAAAATACGAAAAGGCCCTGAGCGAGTTCACCACCAACCTTAACCAACTCGCAAGAGAAGGGAAGATCGACCCGATCATCGGTCGAGAAGAGGAAATCCAGCGGATTATCCAGATACTTTGCCGGAGAAGGAAAAACAATCCCCTGTTGGTCGGAGACTCTGGCGTCGGAAAGACGGCCATCGCCGAAGGTCTAGCGAAGGCCATCGTCGAAAAGCAAGTGCCGAGCACCCTTAGTAAGACCACGGTCTACAGCCTGGACATGGCCTCCTTGCTGGCCGGAACCAAGTTCCGGGGCGACTTCGAAGAGAGGCTCAAGCTGGTGCTCCAGGCGCTGGAGAAGGCTAACGAAACCGAAGGTTCTATTCTTTTTATTGATGAGATCCATACCATCATCGGTGCCGGTGCGACTTCCGGAGGGAGCCTCGATGCCTCGAACCTACTGAAGCCGGCCTTGTCCAAGGGACTGATCCGCTGTATGGGTTCCACCACCTTCGACGAATACCGCAAGTTCTTCGAAAAAGACCAGGCCCTGAACCGCAGATTCCAGAAAATTGATGTCCTCGAACCTTCCGTTGAGGACTCGGTCTTAATACTCAATGGGATCAAGTCAAAGTTTGAGGAACACCATCAGGTTAAATACTCCTCCGATGTCATCCGCGCGGCGGTGGAGCTCTCCAACAAGCACGTGCCTGATCGCAAGCTCCCTGACAAGGCCATCGACGTCATCGACGAAGTGGGTGCCTACATCCGGCTGAAGCCAAACATGGAGGTTGGGGTCGAAGTTAGCCTTCAGGACATCGAACTCATCGTCTCCAAGATCGCCCGGATCCCGCAGAAGTCGATCTCCACCAACGAGAAAGAGAAGCTTCGCTATCTTGAACGGGACCTGAAGATGATGATCTACGGCCAAAATCCCGCGATCGAAAAAGTTTCCAATGCCATCTACCTTTCCCGGTCCGGGCTCGGGCATCTGGATAAGCCCATCGCAAACTTCCTTTTCACCGGTCCGACCGGGGTCGGGAAAACCGAACTCGCCAAACAATTGGCACATATCATGGGCATTAACTTCGTCAGGATCGATATGTCCGAGTACATGGAGAAGCACACCGTATCGAAGCTCATCGGGGCCCCTCCGGGATACGTTGGATTTGACCAGGGAGGTGTCTTAACTGACGCCATCCATAAAAATCCTTATACCGTTTTACTCTTGGATGAGATCGAAAAGGCCCATCCGGACATCTTCAATATCCTGCTCCAGGTGATGGACCACGGCTCGCTGTCTGATTCCAACGGCCGATCGTCGGATTTCCGGAACGTCATCCTGATCATGACTTCGAACGCCGGCGCCAAGGAGATGGAGGCCGGCTCCATCGGACTCTCGGCGTCGATGCGCGGAGGGGAAAATAATTCCATAAAGCGGGACCAGGCCATAAAGAATTATTTCACCCCGGAGTTCCGGAACCGGCTCGACGCCATCATCGCCTTTAACAAGCTCGATACCAGTAACATCGACATGGTGGTGACCAAGTTCCTGATGGAACTCGAGAACCAGCTGGTCGATAAAAAGATCGAGATGGACGTCACCGCTGCCGCGAAATCTTGGCTGTCGAAGAATGGCTACGATGACAAGCTCGGTGCGAGGCCCATCGCCAGACTCATAAATGAGAAAATCAAGAAGCCGCTGGCCCATGAGATCCTCTTTGGTAAGCTCGAAGGCGGTGGCAAAGTTGTCGTCGATGTTAAAAACGATGAGCTGGATTTCATTTTCTCCTAAATTATTTTTCACATACTGCCGATCCTCATGCATGACAATTGATCCAACATCATTTGAAGTGCGTGAGGCCCAAAAAACCTTCGAAACATTCCAAAAAAAAAAAAAATGTAGAGATTGATTAAAATATGTATTTTTTATTTGCGTTAATTCAAAAAGCTTATTAAGCTAAAAATAAGAAAGGTCAAATAATGTTAACCTATTTCCTGGGAGGAAATCATGGCTAAGAAAGCAGCAAAGAAAGCAACGAAGAAAACAGCTACTAAGAAAGCAGCAACTAAGAAAGCTGGTTCTAAGAAAGCTACAAAGAAAACAGCTTCTAAGAAAGCTACTAAGAAAGCAGCAACTAAGAAGAAGTAATCATCTTCTAGCTCTGAAAGAAGCCCTCGAAAGAGGGCTTTTTTATTTGTCCTCTTCCTTCTTCTTCTTCCTCATCTTCCCAATGAATGGCCTGGAAAATACTGCGAACGGTGGTCTCACGCTGAAGACTCTGTTAATGCTGATGAGCTTCGGGATCTGGCCTTTGAAGCGGATGTGAGGCGCGAAGATGATGACGACCGTTCTGCAAAACGTCGAAGTGGCAAAAAGTGCTACGTACCCGTTCCAGGAAACAGGAACCCAGCGCATGAACAGGGCACCTAGAAAGGATCCGATCACCATCCCGGTGGTGTTGAAAAAAGTGATGTAGGTAATGACGCTCGTTCTCTCCGAATCGTCGATCTTCTGGTAATAAAGAAGGATAGTGGCAAGTTCAAAACCTGCCCAATAACATCCGGATAAGAACTCGACCCCCATCAACCATGAAAACTTCTGAGAGAACGCCCATAAAAGTGGGGAAGTGGCTATTCCAATGGACGAGAGGATCAGGATCTTGTCCACGTGCCGGGCCCGGGCGGTTCTCTGCAGGACCTTGAAGACGAAAACCCGGCCAAAGTAAGAAATCGAAACGATCACCATGTACTCGAGGTAGTTAAACTTTAGCACGCCAAGCATGAACGGATTAAAATACGGAGCACAAAAATGGACCGAAGTATAAAAGAGGAACATGAAGGTCACAAGCTTGCCCTGCTCGGTGCCCCGGAGTCGTTTAACGAAGTCCCGCAGCCGGATGCGGTTCTCGGACCCCGGGGACAATGGGTAATCAATATGGTTTGTTTTTACTTCGTAGAGCGAGAGGCATTTTAGGACCAGGCCGAAGATCAAGATCCCGACGTACACGACGAGTTCCTGATTTAGACCCTTGGCCCAGTAGAGCAGGAAACCGCTGGTGATGAGACCGATGAACACCGCGAGCTGACCGAATTGACTGCGGATAGAGAAGAAGCGGAGCCGGAAGTTTACGGGGACTGTATGGCCAATGAGCTTATTCCACGGCGGATTCAGTGACAAAAGGCTCGCCCAATACAGTCCCAAGCAGCTGATGACAAGGAAAGCAGAGTTAATTTTAAACCACCCGATCAAGACCAGCGGAACCATGGTCAGGGTCTGCACAGTGAGAAAAAGTATGATCCGATTCTTGAGGGTGTAACGGGTGAAGAAGGCGCGGATGGAGAACAGCTGGAAGATCACCCCGAGGAACTGCGGGATCACGGTGCCCAGACCCGAAGTGACCTGGGAGATCCCGAGGGCCAACATGAAAGCGCAGAAATAACTTTCCACCATCCCGATGTTGAGATTGGTGTAAGCGGCGTCCCGGAAGGACGCCCGGACATGTTGCTTCAGCGGTACATTCGGCGTTTTGCTCATCTGTGGGGCCTGTGATAGCTTACTAGTGGTAGGAAATTATCTCTCAATTCCGGAAAAACTAAACAGGAAAATGTACTAATTCATGAAACACCTGAACCAAATATTCTTCAAGGGTCTGATCGTCGTCCTGCCCATCACTCTCACCTTCTACCTGCTGATGTGGGCGAGTGTCAGCATCGAGTCCCTGTTCGCCTCGAGCCTCAAGCTCCTCATCGGCAAAGACCTCTACATCCCGGGGTTCGGGATCCTGTTGACCATCCTCTTCATCTTCCTGGTCGGGCTGCTGGTGAGCAACTTCATCACCGGAAGAATCATCCTCTGGTTGTCAGGAATTCTGGAGAAGGTTCCTTTGATCAAGGTGATTTATAATCCTCTGAAGGACCTCATGGCCCTTTTGCCGAGCAAGAACGACGTGAAGAATCCGCAGCGGGTTGTGTTGGTCCCGTTCGAGGCTCTCGGTTTTCACACCCTGGGGCTGGTCACACGTGAAGACCTGGACGAGCTGCCGGAGTCGAACCTTATCTCCGTGTACATCCCTCTGAGCTACATGCTGGGCGGAATCACCGTGCTGATCGAAAGAACCAAGGTGAAAAAAGTCGACATCCCGGTGGATCAGGCCCTCAAGCTCTCGGTCACGGCGTGGATCAAAGCCACGGAAACAAAGAAAAGCGAATGAACTGCCCCATCTGTCAAAGTGGAGCAGTTTCTAAGTACCACGAAGACAAATTTCGTCAGTATTTCCTCTGCTCCAACTGTACTTTAGTCTTCATCCCCCGGGAGTCGATCCTTGCCTTCGCCGATGAGGCCCAGAGATACGAGGCCCATCAGAATGATGACGACGAGCCGGACTACATCTCCTACCTCGGGAAGATCGTCGACTCGGTAAGGCCCGAACTCTCGAAGGGCTCCCGGGGCCTGGACTTCGGGTGCGGGAAGACGACTCTGCTTGAAAAATTATTCGAAGCCCACGGGATTGAAATGGACTCCTATGATCTTTACTTTCATCCCACCGAGACTGTCTGGAAAAAAAATTATAATTTCATCATACTCTCAGAGGTCATCGAGCATCTCAGTGACCCGACCGGAGTCATGCGCCGGTTGAAGAAGAATCTGCGGTTCCGGGGGAAGTTCTTCATCAAGACCAAGCTCTATCCCTCTCACCCCGAAGCCTTCGCGCAATGGTATTATAAGAGAGACATGACCCATGTTCAGTTTTTCAGCGGAGAGTCGCTCTACCAACTGGCGGGGCTTCTAAAAATGAAAGGACCTAAGAAATTGTCAGAGGACGTGTTTGAATTCTACTAATTCACCAGAGTTCCGAAGTAGGAACCGAGGCTCGAGATCAGGGCCGGTTGGATGTTTAGCTGCCGGTAGGTAATGTCTGAGAGCTCGAAGATCTTCTTGGCCACCTGACTCTCGACCGACTCCGCGTACTTGTCTGAGAGGAAGATCACTTCCTTCACTTTCACTGTTGCGATCATCTTCGCGCACTCGTGGCACGGGAAGAGGGTGACGTAGCAGCGGGAGTGGTTAAGGCTCGCTTTGGCATGGAGGATGGCGTTCGCTTCGGAATGGACAACGTAGGCGTATTTCTGAAGGTCGATGGGGACAGATTTTACATTCCCCCAGGGAAGCTTAGCTTCATCGATCCCGGCGATCTGGCCATTGTATCCCATGGAGAGCTGGTGATTGTTATCGTCGACGAAAACGCAGCCTACTTTTGTATTAGGGTCCTTACTTTTGAACGATGCCATCATGGCCTGAAGCATGAAATACTCATCCCAATTGAGGTGAGATGCTACCGGAAGAAAATTGACGTTTAAATCCATTGACGCGACCTGGGTTGAAGATTTTTATCTCAACATTTTGCTTTGTTCGAAGTATGTTTGAAGGGTCTAAAACTGTCAATTATAGTCTATCGAAGCCTGGAGCGCTAAATGAAGTACGAGATCCCGCGGGAAGCTTTTAAGCAACGGTTAGAAGACCGGTTGAACTTCATCATAGTTGACCTAGTCCCAGCAGAGAGCACTCCGGTCAAATTTGAAAACGCGATTTTCCTTAAGTACGGAAGCGATTTTAAGAAGTCCTTTTCGGAGCAGTATCCGAATAAGAATCAGAACATCATCCTCTATAGCCTGAAGTCTGGAGATGATTCACCGAGGACAGCCGCAGACGATCTAGCAGAGCTTGGGTACAACTTTGTGTATTTCTATAAGGGAAGTCCGCAAGATGTGGTTCTGGATAAGGGGCTTAACTAAGGTCAAGCCCCTTGCTTGAAACAGCTTACTAGTATCTGGCAAATCTACAGTTGATGTTGGCCCAACCAGAAACGAATGGTGCATACGGAGTTGTGTAAACGTAAGCATACCGATGAGTTCCAGCCGTCATATACTGTTCTACAAAATAAGCATTAAAAACCGGACCGTAGGCTACCTGGCCAAAAACCTGTCCGCTGCAAACGATTGGTTCGTAGTATGGATTATAAACCTGTACAGAAACTTGACCCGGTAGAACGCTCACCTGCGCCTGGGCAGTGAAGTATTGGGCATGAGCTAGACCTGTGAAAGCGCTAAAAAAACTAAGAACGAGTAGGAACTGAAGCTTCATTTTTTACCTCTTATGATTAGATTTGAAACTTCTTAAAAAATATGAAGCATCTTGTCAATGGAGTCTGCTGACAACTCCCCAGATCAAGGGTAGAAATGCCTTGATTTCAAAGTCTTAAGCAAAGGTTGACTATGTCACTTCCTACACACTTTCCCCAAGAACCGAAGAATGTTTGGGGGTATTTCCATGCCATCAATCAAATTCCTAGGCCCTCGAGGCATGAAGAAAAATTCCGGGAGTTCATAGTCAGTGAAGCTAAGAGACTCCAACTGCAAACCTACGTCGATGATGTAGGCAACGTCATCGTCTACGTCCCTGCGAGCCCGGGGTACGAAACTCATGAGACGGTGATCATCCAGAACCACATGGACATGGTGACCGACGCCACCCCGGACCGTAAGATCGATTTCAACCGGGATCCGATCGTCACTTACCGGGACGGAGAGTGGTTAAAAGCAGACCGGACCACACTGGGTGCGGACAACGGCATCGGATGTTCCGCGGCGCTGGCGTTGATGGATGATAATACCATCGCCCATCCGCCGCTCGAACTACTCTTCACCATCGACGAAGAGACGGGCCTTAAGGGGGCCTGGGGCGTAGATGCTAAGAAGCTCTCAGGCAAAAAGATGATCAACCTAGACACGGAGGAGTGGGGGAGCTTGTACATCGGGTGCGCCGGAGGCATCGACTACGAATTCAAAAAGACTCTCGTGACCGAAGCTTGCAAGATCAAAGGTCATACCATCAGCATCGTGGTGGGAGGCTTCCTCGGAGGCCACTCCGGCGTTGATATCCACGAGCAGCGAGGGAACGCCGTAAAATTTCTGATGGACTGGATCCATGCGCTGCCGGGGGAGAGCTTCGAGCTGCTGGAGTGGAGAGGTGGCAAGGCCCATAATATCATCCCAAGAGACGCATTCGCGGTCATCAACATCACGGACCCGGACCTGGCCCGGGACGCAGCCGAGAAGGTGAAGAAGCGCTGGCTCTCTTTCATGCCCCAGACCGATAAGAAATTTACTACCAAGATCGAGCTCCAGGAGCCGCAGGCTGGACCGGTGGTTTCGGCTCCGGAGCTCGACAAGATGCTTAACTTCATGCTGGCCTTTCCACACGGCGCTCACGCCTACGACCTCGCCAGTAATAAAGAACTGGTTGCCCTGAGTAATAACCTCGCCATCTCCCTGTTAGTGCGGGGGGAGTTCTACCTGCAAAGTTCCCTACGCTTCTTCGACCGGGACGAGTGCGTCTCTCTTGAGAATCAAGTGATTGCCCTGGCGGCGGGCTTCGGGATAGAGTGCAGTAAGAACGGCGAGTACCCGAGCTGGAAGCCGGTGCGGGAGAATAAACTTCTTGCCCTGGTGGCCCAGAACTTTGAGGCTCTCTTCGGGAAGAAGGCTAAGGTCACGGCGATCCACGCGGGCCTCGAGTGTGGGATCCTCAGAGACAAGATCGGACCCATCGACGCCGTGTCTTTTGGCCCGACCATCATGGGAGCGCACTCACCGGAAGAGCGCGTCCACATCCCGACGGTTGAGACATTCTGGAAACTATTAAAAGAAGTACTTAAAAACCTATAAAAGCGGAGCACCCATGATCTCTTATGAAAATTATAAAATCATCCACCTCACCTCGATCCTCATCCTCTTCACGGGTCTGGCCATCAGTTTCTACGGCCAGCATGACCGGGTCATTAAGATCCTCACCGGAGTGGGGACGTTACTGACTTTCGTGGCCGGGATGGGTCTGATGGCACGGTTGGAGATGAAGCACACCGAGCCCTGGCCGACATGGATTAAGGTCAAAATGGCGATCTGGTTTTTCGTCGGGGTCGGAGGTGCGCTGATCGCCCGGCGCTATCCGAAGTATGGGAGACCGGCGTACTTTCTTTCACTGGTTCTCTTCGTGGTCGCTGCGTACATGGCGAATTATAAAATAGAGTAAACGGATCAGTCGTGGTCCCGAACCATCTTTTTTCTTCCAATTTTTCAATTATGGCCTAGAATTGGTACTAATGATCCACGCTATTCTTCAGATCTTCATATATCCTAATAATAGACGTGCTCCTTAGCTACTTTCCACAACTGCGGACTCAGAAATGGGCGGAGTCCCTTCACGCGGTTGCGGACCTGCCTCAGAGGCCGATCAGAGAATTACTACCGAAGAATCTGCCACTTGATCCGACAACGATGATAGTGATTATTTTGCTCCAGATTCTGATGCACCTACTATAAGGATATCCTCATGGATGAGATCGAATTCTTAGTACAAGAAACGTTCAAGCACCTCGACGAAAACTACACTCACACCGAAGACTCGGAGCTTCCGCTGGTTTTTCACGAGAAGCAGCGCAAAGATGAGAACGCCGAGCTCCCGGCCTCCGCGGGCCTGATCTACCATATCCAACGGACTCCCTCGATCTTCGTGATCCGCACCAAGGTTTCTCAGAACATCCGAGAGGATTACAGTCGCATCCTGAAGGACCCGAAGTCGTACCCGGAGCTGCGGCTCTTTGATAACGAGGAACCCTTCGCTCCCAAGAACCTCCGGTTCTTCCCGTTGGAGAATCCTCTGCACGCCGAGATCATCCACGACCAGCTCAACAACCGCCGCTTCCCCATCCACGAAGAGCGGATGTGTAACCTCTCGGACCCCGGGTTTAGTTGGTGGCTTAAAAAAAATGAGAATGGGTTTAACATCTCGTTCACCATGTCCATCGGACTCACCGACGAAGCAGTGAAGCTCGGGCCACTGGGAGATAAGGAACTAGCGATCCGGAACTTCCAGCTCTTGGAGTCCCTGACGAGTGCCGCGGGCCTGGCCATGAACATCCAGAACGAAGTCAACCGAGTCCGCTTCAGTGACTGCGAGCAGTTTCTGGCGGAAGAGCTCAATGACCTTTTTGAGTACGGTGTGATCAACGACACCTTGAAGAAACTCTTCAGGGTCCTGGCCCAGAACGCGAAAGACCTGGCGCAGGTTCAGTCGACGTGGTTCTACTTGGAGGAGCTGGCGGCGATGAGAAGATTCTGGATCCAGATTCAGTACAATCTTAATTCTTAGTCGGGCTCAATGTTCAACACTCTTCAAACTGTCTTCGTACCTGGCGGCCAGATAACCGGTCACCATTAACTGTGCCAGCATCCCAAGCTCTTCATCGTCACTGATCCCGTAGAACGCTTCAATGTGTTGCACAAACAATTCCACGTCATCATCTTTGAGATGTTTTTCGACCATGGCCATCATGTCTTCTGACTCCATCTTTTCCAGTTTTTCAAAGAAAGAAGTAAGAATTTGTTGTTTCTGTGAGCTCATAAAAATCCTTCGGTGTCATTATTGCACCACGAAAAAGATGTTGTCTTTTAATAAAGTACATGAGAACTAGTGAATAGTACTTTGTATTCTAGACAACTTTGCTTAGAATCAAAGGATTGAAATTTTTTTATTAATTGTAAGGAAGGCAATACCATTATGAAAAGAGCTATTACACTTTTGATCGCTTTATCTTTTTTATCAACCATTGCATGGTCAGCCGAAACGAAAAAAGTTTCTAATACCGAAGTTCTCGAAACTCGCAACGATTTTCAAAAGTTCTATGATCGCCTGAAGATCAGCTATTTCGGAGTTCTCACCACTCCCACACTTAAAGACATGAGTGACGGAGAGTGGGAAAACGGAGCACTCTCTCCGGAATTCTCCGGCGGAACAAACCGCGACACCTGGCCGACCAACATGTGGAACCAGGTCAGCTTCAACTATAACTTCGGTGCGAAGATGAACTTCGTGTTCAACCCACGATGGATGACTCCGCTTGCCCACCCGGTCGATATGCAGGAACCTGAGGACAGGTCTTTGATCGCACTGGAAGATTTCTTGGTAGGCTTCCAGGGAGTGGTTGCTTCCTCAGAAGATAAAAAATTCAATCTCTGGATCCGTCCTGGACTCAGACTTCCGACCAGCCGTGCAAGCCGCAACAGTAACAACGCTGGTTTTGGCCAGCTCACGCACCAGTTAGAGCTAGCCTTCTTACCTACGTATGATTTCAATAAAACGGTCCAGGTGGGTATGTTTGGCCAGGTCCGGAGTTGGATCTATGAAGACAGATATAATATCTCTCGTTTGAGAATATCTACTTCCCCGATGCTCCAGATTACTTTGGATGACACCACGAAATGGGTCACCTACTACAACCACATCCTTGAGAATAATAAAAGATTCAAGTCCATCAACGGGAAAAATCCTGTGTTCAAGGACGTCTGGCAAGGGGTGATGACCGGGATCAGTAAAGATGTGACTAAGAAGCTAAACATCTACCCGTACGTCGAAGCTTTCGTTAACGACGTTCCGTTCTCGACGAACTCGGTGTACGTGGGAGCGTGGATTTCTTACTCGATCAAATAGTTTTTTTTAATTCAACTTATTAAAAAGGCACCTTCCGGTGCCTTTTTTTTTACTTATTTACGGTGCTCACCAGTGACTGATAGCTCAGCAACGTATTCATGAAAGTAAGACGTGCTTCGTGGAAAGACGCTTGCGCCCTCGCCTGAGCCTCTTCTCGGATGTTCACCAAGAACAAGTTTCCGCCGCCAGTTTTCAATTTATAAGTTTCTGAGACGACGAGTTCTTTTGACTTTGAGAATACGATCTCAGACTGAACCACTTGCTCTAACTGCAGCTGGAGAGCTTGCCGAAGGGCCATGATTTCAAACTTATAAGACTGCTGCCCAAAACTCATTTCTTTCTGTGCCACCATCCGGCGGGCGCGAGCAGCCGCGATGTTACCGTTGCCTAAGTTCCTTTCGATGGGGATGTTCACCTGTGCAATCACCATCAAATAATCACGAGGTATGTTCGGATGAGCTAACGTTCTTCTAAAATATTCCGTCGTGAGATCAACCTGAGGCTTCAGGTCTTGTTTGGCGAGTTCGAGGTAAACTTCAGTCTTGTTTACGTTCAAAGCTAGGTTCTGCATGTCCGGACGTTTTTTCATCAATTCATCAATGTTGGAATTAAGATCAAGATTGGCCAAAAGGTCAGCAAGATTGCTTGGGTAATCTTCAAAGCTCTCTGTGGAACTGGGAATAATGGGATCACCATGCTCATCACGGTGGAATAATGAAAGAGAAAACTGTGCACGAAGGAGTCTCTCTTTCGCGGCTTGAACAGACCCTTTACGGCTCGCGACGTACTGTTCATTCTCTGTTA
Source organism: Bacteriovoracaceae bacterium (assembly GCA_035576105.1). Classification (GTDB taxonomy): domain Bacteria; phylum Bdellovibrionota; class Bacteriovoracia; order Bacteriovoracales; family Bacteriovoracaceae; genus Peredibacter. The sequence goes on along the minus strand of DATLXA010000067.1, from coordinate 241,441 downwards.
CTAAGATTTGAGCAATGTCACCTTTCTTACTGCGAGTAACCAAGTAATCATTTCTCATTTCACCGTTGCGGAGAAGTTCTTCATAAGTATTTTTTACCCTTTGAGCCGTTACCCATTCCCAGTACGCAAGTTGGCCATACCTTCCTATGTCCAAGACGGTTAATTCTTTTTCGGCTCTGGCTATCCTAGCATCGTATTTAGCTTCTGCGAGAGCGGCCCGGTCAGGATCAAGCAGGAGATTTTTCCACAAGGACGCTCGGAGCCCGAGGATTGAATAGTTTCCTGTTTGTGTAATCGGGTTCCCGGAGTTGTAGATCGGAGCAAGGAACCCCGATGGATTGCTGATCTGCTCAGCTCCAGCATAGATCTTCGAATTCGCTACTCGTAGCGGTTTCTCGAGCTGAGTCCGAGATAGAGTTGTGTTCCAGTCATGTTTTGTTTGTCTCTTATAGTCTGAGACAATTCTAGCATCAAAGGCACCCCTCGCACTGATAACGGTTTCTTCTCCCGCCCGCAGTTTTTCAAGTGCCGCAAGTATCGACGGATGATGTTTCAAAGCACTATCTTTGACCTTAGAAGCAGAGAGAGCTCCGTAGGCAGGAATAGTTATCAAAAATAATAAAATGTAATTCATAGTTATTCCGGGATGTCTTGGTTAGGGACCTCTAGAAGTCCCGGAGCCGCCTCGAGGGACGGCGGGAAGCCGTTGAACTGGCGCCACAGCTCGTAGCCCAGAGAGACCTTGTTCAGGAGAATCCAGCCGTTGACCCTCGTCCCTTGCCGGATGTATCTGGAGGCGGGCCACTTCTGCCCTTTCTCGGGTACGACTATGACCCGGAAGAGGCCGTCACTGTTGGCCGTCTGGTCGACGAAACTGACCACGCCGCTGAAAGTTCCAACTGCGACCGAAGGCCAGCCGGAGAACTGAATCGCGGGCCAGCCTTCGAACTGGAGGCGTACTTTTCTTCCGTCGTGCACCAGCGGCAAGTCATTTCCTTTGACGAAGATCTGCGCCGAGAGTTCGTCGCTCAAAGGAACGAAGACCGCGACCACCTGGCCCTGGTTCACCACTACCGAGCTGGTGCCGATGAGCAGGCGCACGATGGTCCCGTCGGAAGGTGCGTTCACCTGCTGACTCTGCTGGCGGGTGACCTTCGATTGGATCTGCGTGTAATTGGAAAGGGCCTGGGCTTCGGAGGACTGGGCGTTCTTGTATGCGATGGTCGCCTGCTCCATGTCTTTGCGGGAACTGATACCATTTTGATAGAGGTCTTTCTGGCGGTCGTAGTCGTACTTCGCTGTGTTCACCACCGCCACCGCGGCGTCGTACTGGCTCTTGACCGCGTTGCTCTCGACCTCTAGACGTGCCATATAATTGGGGTCGATGTCGATGATCTCCATGATGGGGTCGCCCATCTTCACGAAGGAACCTTCTTTCACGAACCACTGTTTAATCCTTCCGTTGACGGTGGCGTGGATGTTCTGAACCCGGTCCTGGGGCCGGTAGGCGAGGACCTTACCGGCCCCGTCGGAGGTCTGCTGCCAGGGGATGGCGATCAGGAAGATCAGCATGAAAAGGAAGAACACTACCACCAACCGGGTGATCAACTTCGACGTTTCTGGCAGGTCATGGATATGGAGCATTTCCCGGGCATTCTGCGCGTAGGTTTCTTGCGTGTCGAGCACCACCACGTAGGCGGTGTTCGGATCGGTCTTTTTTTTCTGTAGCTCAGCCATGGTTTTCAATCTCCTTGAGTAGTTCTGCTTCACCGGAGAGCACTCTCTGTGCCGAGCGCTCGAGCACCAGTCGGCGGTCGAAGCCTCCCTTGTAGAACCGTTGGGTGAAGAAAAGCAGCGTCCACTTACTGTCCGGACTGATGAGTTCCTGGTAGATGAGCTTTCGCTTGAAAGTCGAGATCAGTTCGAAGTCCGGGGTCACCAGTAGAATCTTCGGAGGCTGGAGCAGGGCCCGGGCCACCTGAAGTGCCAGGTTCTGGGACATCGTCAGGGGGAAGCCATTGGGCTTGATGACGGTCTGGAGCTTGAGCGGCAGCTTCTCGATGTTCTCCAGAAGTCCCACCCTCTCCAGGATCTGGTAGATTTCGGTCAGGGTGAAGTTCTTCCGGTTCCCGATTCCGGTCAGGTTCTCAAGCACGGTTCCGGAGAAAAACTGGTTAGTCTTGATGATCTGGATGTGGTTCCGGATCTCCCCGAGGTCGATGTCTTCAAGCATCAGCCCGTCGTAATTCACGTGGCCTTCCTTGTATTCGCTAAATCCCATCAGCGAGTTGTAGATCAGATCCATGGACGAGAAGCTCTTGACGAAGATGAGGTTCTTGGTCTGATCCTTAAACTCGAAGTTGAACTTGTAGTTGGGCTCGAAAGTCAGGTTGTGGAAACTAAAGTCGTACTTCTTTGGCGTGGCCAGCCCTTCGGTGGACGGTTCGATCGGGTAGTCGTAGAAGCGTGCCACCATGTCGAGAGCGGTGCTGTAGTTGTAGACGCTGAAGAAGAAGTTCTGGAGATTGGGAAGTCCTGCGATGATGCTATTGACGACAAGTGCGGCCGCGACCAGTTGCCCGGCGCTAAGCTCCCCCTTGAGAACCAGGAAGCCTCCCATGCCGAGTAGAATGACGTTCATGACCACGCCGAAAATCTGGAGTCCGATGTGCTGTCGGAACTGAAAGTTAAAGAGGTTGCTCCGGACCTGCAGCCACCGGTTGAAGAGCGTGTTGATCTTGGCCGATGAGAAATCCTTTCCGTTATCTGAGGTGAAGAGGTTGCGCACCCGGCTCATCTCCTCGACCCAGCTGACCACATTGTACTTTCCGTCAGCCTCCGGAGACCCGGCCTTCACCCCGTCGGGCCCGAAGAGCATCCAGTTGAGAAAAAGGAACAGTCCCATCAAGCCCGCGAATCCCAGGAAGTACGGGTGGTAGAAGGCCAAGAGAGTGAACCCGATGAGAAACTGGATGATGAAACCGAAGCCATTAACGAAGAAGGTCACCATACTCGACTGTATGATCATGATGTCGAAGTAGCGGTTTATCAGATCCGGAGAGTTCGACTCCTTGTAGTACTTGTCCTGGAACGAGGTGAGTCGCTCTCCGATGATCAACCCGTAGCGCACGAAGAGTCTGCGCTGAAGGATCTCGACGGTGTAGGTCTGGATGGCCTGGAGCGTGCCGCTGCAGGAGAGGATGAAGAACAGCAGCAGGCATAAAACCACCAGCGGCTGGGTCATAGTGCGGACGCCGATGTTATTGATGATCATCTGAATGGCAAGCGGAACGCCGAGGCTCAAGAAGCTAACGGCGAGGGTGTTGATGACGATGGCCTTGATGAAGCCGGTCTCCGGCTTGGTCATCAGTTTCAGGAGATCCCGGAACCGCTCTCCCGATTTTATCAGGTCATCTGACTTTAGATGGAACTGGAGTTTTCTACTCATAGGTATTCTCTTTTGGGGTATTTGAGAAGTTGGTGATCAGCGAATACAACCACATGAAAGAAATGGTGGTGATGATCCCGACCATGATCGTCAGCTGTGGATTGAATCCGAAGCGGAAATGATTCAAGGCCATTCCCAGGAAACAAGTGAAGACACTGAGTACGATCAAGGTCGAAGAGAAGGTAATCTTGATGTACTTTGAGAGCAGCATCCGGCACAGGAAGAAAGAGAGCAGCGGCGCCGTCGAGAGATACGCAAAGTGGATCCCGAGCTTCATCGCCCCTGGCACCAGTGAGATAAGGTGGGCGAATACCACGATGGAGACGGTGATGATGAAGTTATCTAGATTGATGTACACCCGGAAGAGCTTGGAGCGCTGGCTCGCCATCAGGTCGTTCCAGAACACCGAGCTCATGGCGTTGATCGAGGAGTCGAGTGTGGACATACAGGCGGCGAGGATGCTCGCGACCATCAACCCCTTGAGCGGCGTCGGAAAATGGTTCTCGATCAGGTACGAGAAGATCTTCTCCGGCTTCGGGATCGGCTGGCCATGCTTGGTGTAGTAAGACCAGATGATCACGCCGAGGCTCAGGAAGAGAATGTTCACCATCAGCGAACAGAGGGCCGACCAACCGAGCGCACGCCGAGCGGTCTTGACATCTTTGGCCCCGAGGAATTTTTGGATCAGGTCCTGGTCCACCCCGTGAGTTGAAGCGTCGTAGGCGATGCCGGCGATGATGCCGTAGAAAAAACTCAAGGGACCTATCTCTTTGTTCCAGAGACTGAATTTCCCATGATCGTAACCGAAGCTCACCAGTTCACCCCAGGACAGGTTACTCATCTTTCCAACAGCGTAGTGGGCCATGACCCCGCCGAGGATGAAGATGGTGGCCTGGAGCATGTCCGTCCGGACCACGGCTTTGAGCCCTCCCAAGATAATATAGAGGTAGGTCATCAGCGCGATCATCACGATGGACCCGAAGAGAGGGGTGTCGAAGAACTCGGAGATCAGGATCGCTCCACCAAGCAGTTTTACACTCACTCCCACGATCTTAGTGAAGATGTAGAACATGGCGAACGTTTTTTTACCGTTCTGTCCATCTTTGCGGATTTCAGGGTAGTTGTGGATCCCTCGGGCGAGGATCTCGAAGATGGTGACCCCTTTGCCGTACAACATCGGGATGAAGTAATAGGAAATGAGCCAACGGCTGAGGCACGCTCCGAGAATGAATCGGACGTAGCTGAGGTTTTCGAAGTACACGTACGACGGAAGGATCAGGAAGGCCATCGCCGAAAACTCGGTGGCGATGATGGAGAGGAGCGCTTCTGGGAACGTGATGCTTCTCCCCGCGAGATAGTGATTCTCGATAGCCTTCAGACCGTCCTTTCTCTTCGCCAGGTAGTGCTTGCGCATGAAGAGATTCGCGTTGAAGGCGATAAAAAATATAAGAACAATGTAGGCGACGACCACGCCCACGTCCATTGGACTGAGTTGCATAAATCTTCCTTGATGAGTGATTCTCTTAATTCTAAGAGTGATCAACTTAGATCAAAAGGAAGTATTCTTTTTGCCTGTGGAGCCGGTAGAGAGGAAGGTAGTAGTCGTGCTGGTGCTCGTGGACCTGGTAGCTGACATCTGCCTGAAGGGCGAGGGGGTTAAACGCAAGTACCACCAGGTTTTGCTTCGAGCTCGGTTTACTTTCTACTGCCCTGGACAGCGGCAGATCAAACACCGGAAGCTGCGAGAGCGTCTCCATTTGGTCAAAAGATAAGTCCGTGCCCTGCCGTTTATAAACAGTAGATGTGATGGCGATCATCAGGGCCAGGAGTCTTATCAAATGAAGTCTCATAGCCACAAGCTTAAGATAGTTCTGAAAATGCACAATAGATTTCTACCTAGGTAATTAATATCCCTTGGGCCTCAAGCCGTTGAATACTAGAGTGTTTGTCTGAAGTTAGAATCTTCTTAACGCGTGTTTTACATTCTACCTCAAGATATGCTATCTAGTGTGCAGCCGTCATTTTGTAGCCTTGTTCCCACCCGGATCTTCTGTCGTTAGGTCTAAGTGGTTCTCAGGGTCGTTGAGACCATAGACACTGTCTCTCACATTCAAAAAAAGCGCATAATATTTATTTTTCTCTAAAGGAGAAAGCGTATGTCATTTCTTGCACTGGGACTCAAAGAGTCTTCACTCAAAGCTATTACCAAAATGGGTTACGAGACCCCCTCGGAGATCCAGGTTCAGGCGATCCCGGTCCTTCTGAAAGGAGACGTGGATTTCATCGGCCAGGCGCAGACGGGCTCCGGGAAGACCGCGGCTTTCGTTCTCCCGCTCCTCGAAAAATTGGATTTCAAGTCGCCGGCACTGCAGGCGATCATCCTCGCTCCGACCCGGGAGCTCGCCAACCAGATCAACGAAGAGATCCAGAAGCTCTCGAGCTTCGAACCGATCCGGTCCATGGCCGTCTACGGTGGAACCTCGGTGGGCCTGCAGATCAAAGATTTTAAATCGAAGCGGCCACAGATCGTCGCCGGAACTCCGGGCCGGGTGATGGACCTCATCGACCGCGGCGTGCTCCGGTTCGAAGCGACCAAGTTCGTGATCCTGGACGAAGCCGATGAGATGCTCGACATGGGGTTCTTCGAGGACGTGACGGCGATCCTGGCCCAAGTTCCGGAAAAAAGAATCTGGATGTTCTCGGCGACCATGCCGGGTCCGATCACTAATATGGTCAACGAGCAGTTCTCGAATCCGGTGACCGTGCGAGTAACCAAAAAAGCCCTCACCGCAGAATCCGTAGACCAGAAACTGGTGGTGGTCCGGAGAGAAAATCAAATCGAAGCGCTCTGCCGGTTCATGGATTTCTCCGAGGCCATGTACGCCATCATCTTCACCAAGACGAAGATCGGCGCCAAGGAACTCACCGACGAGCTCAACGCCCGAGGGTACCCGACGGACGCCCTCCACGGAGACATGGACCAGGCCTCGAGAGACATGACCATGAAGAAGTTCAAAGAGAAGAAGATCACACTTCTGGTCTGCACCGACGTCGCGGCCCGTGGGATCGACGTCAACAACCTCACCCACGTCATCAACTTCGGATTGCCACAGGATAACGAAGCCTACGTTCACCGGATCGGCCGGACTGGCCGCGGCGGTTCGAAAGGGATATCTCTGTCCATCGTCGAGCCGAACGAACTCTCAAGAGTCGGCCAGATCGAACGGATCACCAGGGCGAAGATCGAGCGGATCCAGCTCCCGGTGGTTAACGAAATCCGGGAGAAGATTCTGGTGAAATCCATGACCAGGTTCACGGACCTCATCAAAGCGTTTAAAGACGAGGAAGTACTCCACTATGATTCCTTCAAGGCCAAGTTCGCCAACATCGAAAAGGAAGAACTGGTGAAGGGGATCTACGGCTTCATGTTCGAAAACACTCTCAAGCGCTACCAGAAAGCTCAGGAAATCGACGTGGCCAGCCGGTCCGGAGGAGATAGAGGAGGAGTGCGTGCCACCGCTGGGATGCAGAGATTCTTCATCAATCTCGGAACGATGGACGGCGCGACTTCGGGCGACCTGATCAAGTTCATCTCCGAAGCCACCGGCGTCCCGGGCCGTGACATCGGTCGGATCGAAACCAAAGAGAAGTTCGCGTTCCTAGAAGCTCCAGTGCAGGCGACCGACGCCATCATGGGACTCAAAGGTGAGATGTTCGGAAACCGGAGAGTGAGCATCGAGCTTGCCACCGCGCCGATCGGATACGGCGGCGGAAGCCGCAGCGGCGGGGGGGGCGGCGGTTACCGTGGCCGCGGCGGATACGGCAGCGGGCCGAGCCGTGGGGGCAGTCGGTCCTTCGGTTCTTCCCGTGGCGGTGGCTACTAGTCCCGCGCCGATGAGGAAAAATCTTCTTCGCTTAAGCTTATTGTAGATAATGGCCTGTCCATGTAAAATTGAATAATTAAATGAATCAATTTTAACTGGGCAGGCCATGCTCAAAATACAGGATGTATTTTAAGTGGATTTAAGAATGAATCGTTCGTCTGTTGAAGAGTATGAAGAGGTCGAATCCCCCTATGCTCCCAAATCTTCCCGGAAGGCAGCACCACGGCCAGAGCGTCTCCGCACCAGAAAAGATGTTTTCAACCGTCCCTTCGCTACCAACTCCAGTGCCCCACCGGCGGTGTTCGAAACCACCGCTACCAGACGGTCCGTCGGACAGGTGGATAACACCGAGATGATCGAGCACCGCCCGAGCGAGCTCTCCCAGACTCAGATCGAGTACCTGGATGAGGACGAAGAAGAAGAAGAAACGGAAGAAGAGGTCGAGAAGAGGCCAGCACGCTCATCCCCGAAAAAAAACGCAAAGTCTAAAACTCACATCCTCCCGAAGATCGGCTGGGCCGTCATCGGCCTGCTGGTGCTACGGTTGATCTTTATGGACCGTGGTGTGTGGGACTGGTTCGCCACTGAGAACGTCATCAAGGGAAAGAAAGAAGAGCTCTCATCCCTGCAGAAAGAAAATAAATCCATCAAAGCGGAGATCGGCCGCATCCAGATCGATAAGGGCTACCAGAAGCAACTTGCGAAGGAACACCTGGGGGTCATCGCCGCCGATGAGTTCCTGATCCTCTTCGCGGGTGAGACCCCGGAGAGTGGATCTCCGGAAGACCGGCAGATCTAGTTCATCCCTTTTTCTTTTATCTTCGCTTCCGTCTCTCCCATCGTTAAGGAAGACTTCCACGTAAGCACGTCACCGACCTTCAATCTTTTTGAGATCTCTGAGGCGGCCTTGAGCTCCAGCGTGTGCCGGGCCCAGACGGAACGTACCTTAGGAATGAGGTCAGGATTTGCGCGCCCGACATAGTGCGGGACCTTGCGGACGATGTCCAGGACCTTCAGGTCCTTATCCATGAAGATGAGATCCAGATCGAAGTACGTGTCCGGCATCCAGAAAGCTTTCTCCGAATCTTCCATGTAGTAGAAGAGCATGCCCTGATCTTCTTTAAAATCTTTATCCTGCACACCGGAGAGGCCCTGGGTCTGATCTGCCATAGTGATGGCAAGGGTTGTCTCGATGGTGTCTCCACTCGGGGTGAGGAGTTCGATCTTTTTGAACGGGTCCTGTGACACCCGTTGGCAAGAAACTGCGGTGGAGAGCATTAGCAGGGCGAGTAGTTTTCTCATGAAGTTTATTCCTCTTTCGGGTATGATATCAAACAGTTTACGAGATAAATTGAGGAGATTTCAATGACTAAAAATATCGCAGGGTCCATGCGTTCTCATAACTGTGGTGAACTCCGGGATTCCGACATCGGAAAGACAGTCACCCTGTGCGGGTGGATGAACAAATACAGAAATCTCGGGAGCCTCCACTTCATCGACCTGCGAGATAAGTACGGCGTCACCCAGCTCGGGTTTGAGAATTATAAGAAAGACATCAATGACCTGAGAAAATTCTCTCTCGAGTCTGTCATCCTGGCCACCGGGAAGGTCATCGCCCGGCCTGAATCGGCCAAGAACCTGGGCATGGACACCGGTCTGGTGGAAGTTCAGGTTGAAGAGATCCGGCTCCTTTCCTATGCAGAAGAAGTTCCTTTCCTTCCGCACGGGATGGTCCAGGCCACAGAAGACCTTCGGCTCAAGTACCGCTACCTCGACCTGCGCTCCAAGAAACTGCAGGAGATCCTCACCCTCCGGTCCAACACCACCAGGAAAGCCAGAGAGGCCCTCTACAACCTCGGGTTCACCGAGGTAGAGACACCGATTCTCTATAAGACGACACCAGAGGGTGCTCGCGACTACGTCGTTCCGTCCCGGGTCCATCCCGGCAAGGTCTACGCCCTTCCGCAGTCGCCGCAGACTTTGAAGCAGCTGCTGATGATCGCCAACACAGATAAGTATTTCCAGATCTGCCGCTGCTTCCGCGACGAAGACCTCAGAGCTGACCGGCAGCCGGAGTTCACCCAGATAGACATCGAAGTCTCCTTCCCGACCTTGGAGTACATGAAGAACCTGGCCACGGAAGTGGTGCGGAATGTGTTCAACCTGCCGGCGAGCTTCGAGATGAAGTCCATCTCCTACGATGAGGTGATGGCCGACTACGGCTCGGACAAACCAGACGTCCGTTTTAAGCTCAAGCATATGAGAGTAACAGAGATCTTCAAGGGCTCGGCCTTCGCGACCTTCGCCGAGGTCGCTGACCATAAAGGCGGGTTGATCAAAGCGATTCTCCTCCCGGCTTCCACCGGGACGCTCGCGCGCAAAGACATCGACGGCCTGGTCGAAATCGTGAAGCCCTACGGCGGCAAGGGTGTGGCCTGGTTTAAGGTTGAAGCGGGCCAGGTGAGCGGAGGAATCTCTAAGTTCGTTGACCCGACTATTCTGGCAAAGCTTGAGGCCATGTCTTCTGAAAAAGGAGACGGTCTGTGGCTCTTCTCAGCGGACAAGAAAGAGTCAGTGGTTCAGGACAGCGCGGACGCTGTGAGAAGACACCTCGGGAAAACCTTTAAGCTCTGTAGCTCCGATGACTACGCCTTCCTGTGGGTTTATGATTTTCCCTTGTTCGACTACGATGAGGACGCTGGCACACTGGGGGCGAAACACCATCCGTTCACGCGTCCGAAGGATGAAGACGTGGAACTTTATTACTCGAGTGACAAGTCCCGGATCAAAGACGTCAAGGCCTACGCTTACGACATCGTCTGTAATGGCTACGAGATCGGAGGCGGGTCGATGCGGATCTTCGAGAATAAGCAACAGAGCCGGATGTTCGAGCTCCTCGGTCTCTCTGCAGAGGAAGCCCAGCACCAGTTTGGTTTCTTCGTGGAAGCCCTGAAATACGGCACACCTCCGCATGCGGGGATGGCCTTCGGGATGGACCGGTTGGTGATGCTCCTGGCGAAGACAGATTCCATCCGGGACGTGATCGCGTTTCCGAAAACGGCGTCGGCCACTGACCTCATGGCGAGCGCACCGTCGAAACCGAACCCGGCGCAGACCAAAGAACTAGGATTCAAATGGCTAGAGGATAGTTAGGCAGCAATCTTGTATTCTTCAGCTGCTACTGGAGTCCGGTGCTTGAGTGTTTCGTCTAAAAGGTTCATTGTCGGCACATCTTTGTGCGCCAGCAGCTCCGTGTAGAGGTAATCGTGGCCCTTGAAGACTTGCTTGAGCTTCACCCCTTGGAGTAACCACAGTGAGATCCCCCCCGTTAAGCACACCGAGAAAGAGTAGCAGCCCCACTTCGCCGCCGCCATCAGGCTCCCGGATTTCATGGTGATCCGGCCCTTAAAAAAATGCATCCCCCAGGTCTGTCCGTGGTTGAGCAGATAGAAAAATGAAAAGTAACATAAAAGAACCACCGGGAAGATCATGCTAGTGAAGCTCGCGGAATGGTACATGGAAAAAGTGCTACTCATGACCTTCGCCTGAAGGAGCAGGTTGATCGAAGCTGTGAAGCTCTGGGAGATGGCCGAGGTGAAGCTCAGGGCGATGACGAAGTCGATGAAATGGGCAGCGAGAAATCTCGCTAGCTGGGTTCGATCGCTGGTCTCAACCGTCCCAACCAGCATCTCGCGGGTTAACTTCTGGGAATGGTCCGCAAACAAAACTAGATCGATGGATTTCATACTTACCTCTCAAGACCTATCGGTCCTAAGAGGGCGGAGCTTAACTACTGGTTGATGAGATCTGCCTGAAGCTGATGAAGTTTCTTTAGTGCGTCCAGAGGTGTGAGGTTGTAGATGTCCAAGTCCCGTAAATTCTGTTCTAGGCCAATCAGGTAGTCTGGGACTTCCGCGGAGGGGGCCCCGAAGAAACTCATCTGATCAGACTTGTCCGCTGTTTTGCCGAGGAGGCCGTGGGCCACCGGGTGCTTTTCTTTTTCCAGCTCGAGGAGGATTTCTTTCGAGCGCCGGAGCACTTCTTTCGGGAGCCCGGCCAGTTCGGCGACGTGGATCCCGAAGCTCTGCGTGGCGCCGGCCTCGATGAGTTCGTAGAGGAACTGGACCCGGCCATTCTTTTGCTCGGTTCGCACCGTCAGGTTTTTTGCTTCCGGCAGACTGTCCACCAGCTCGATGAGCTCGTGGTAGTGGGTGGCGAACAGGGTGAGGGGTTTGAGGCGCTTCACGAAATGTTCTACCAAAGCCCAGGCGATGGAGAGGCCATCGTAGGTGGAGGTGCCGCGGCCAATCTCGTCCAGGATGATAAGGGACTTGTCAGTGGCGTGGCGGAGGATCTCGGCCGTCTCGGCCATCTCCACCATGAAAGTCGACTGACCTTTGATGATGTCATCGGAGGCGCCGAGCCGGGAGAAGAGGTAATCACAGATGCCGAGCTCTGCACTTTCGGCAGGGACGAAGCAGCCCATCTGGGCGAGGTACTGGATGATGGCCACTTCCCGCATGACAGTGGTCTTCCCCGCCATGTTCGGCCCAGTGATGAGTCCGAAGTAGCACTTCTCATCGAGGTGGACGGCGTGAGTAACAAAACTATCTTTAATGGAAGCCTTGATGAGCGGGTGCCAGGCGCCGTCGATCTTCACCATTCGCCGGTTCGGGTGCAGCACAGGTCTGGTGAAATTTTCCTGCAGACTGATCCAGGCCAGGGACTGGAAGACGTCGATCTGCGCCAGGCGCTTGGAGATGTCCAGCACCAGGTACGCCTCGTCGCTGATTTCCTTTCCGATGGCGTCGAAGATTTCTTTCTCGAGCTTGATGAGCTTGTCCAGAGCCGAAGTGACGTCTTTTTCGAAGAGGTCCAGCTCTTCGGTGACGTACCTCTCGTTGTTGACCAGGGTCTGCCGTCGCTGGAAGCTCTTCGGAACTTTGGCCAGATGGGAGTTGGAGACTTCGATGAAGTAGCCCGAGATGTTGTTGTGTTTGATTTTAAGGTTGGAGATTCCCGTCGCTGACCGGTACTTGCTCTCGAGCTTTAAGATTTCATCCGACGCCGATGTGGCGAGCTTAGCGAGCCGGTCCCGTTGAGTGCTCGCACCTTGCTTAATGAGATTGCCTTTCTCCGGGTGCGCGCCGAGCTCGTCGCTGATTGTCTGACGGATCTCCTGAGAGAGTTTGGCCATGAACTGGGAGTCTTTCTTCGCAAGCTTCTGGAAAAAATTGAAGCCGTTTTGCTCAGTTTCTTTCTCGAGCTCCGCGAAGACTTCGAAGGCACCGGCGAGGTTGAGCAGATCCTGCGCACAGACTTTTTTGGTGGAGACCTTCGCCATGATCCGGTCGAGGTCTCTGACGTGCTCGAGGTGAGAGCGAATCTTCTTGATGAACTCCGGCTTTCGTATCAAGGACTCCAGCACGTCGAGGCGTTTGCTGATCTGACCCTGGTCTCGCAGGGGCGTTTGGAAGTATTGTTTGAGGAACCTGGTACCCATGGAAGTCTTGGTCTTATCCATGAAGCCCAGCAGGGAGTACATTTCCTTCTCCCGGCTACGGGGGAAGATCTCTAGTCCGGAGAGGGTAGCGAAGGTCACCTTCATGTTCTCTTCGTTGTTGAGGAGCTTAAAGGGTCTGAGGTGACTTATCTTCTCCAGCGACTGGGTCGAAGTGACGTAATAGCTAAGGGCCCCGAGTGGTGCCAGTACTGCCGGCTTCTGAGCGATGATCCCGTCCCGCTCGTAGGTAGGGATGAGCTTTTTGATATAGAACCCGGAGTGCTTCTCCTGGAAATATTCCTGGCTCAGGTGAGTCTTTAAGATATCCATTCCCTGGAGGTAGTCTTCTACGATAGGGTAGGTCTCCCACTGACCGAGGTACGAGATGAATTCCTTGGGCTTGATCAGCAACAGCCGTTCACAGAACTCTTCGATGGAATCGAAGCAAAGACCGTAGAAATCTCCGGTGGTGTAATCCAGAAGTATCAGGATGAAACTTTTCTCATCCTTGTAGCCAGCGGCAAGGAACCTGTTCTCCGAGCCAGAAGCCTTGTCCAGGTCGTAGGGCATTCCCGGACTCACGATCTGAGTCACGGCCCTTTTCACGATCCCCTTGGCCATCTTCGGATCTTCGATCTGCTCGCAGATGACAACTTTCTTTCCTAGCGAAGAGATCCGGTCCACGTAGGTGGCCGCCGCGTGGTGAGGGATCCCGGCCATGGGAATCGGAATGTCACCGAGCTTCCCGCGGACAGTGAGAGAGATGTTCAACAGTCGAGCGGCTTCTCTGGCGTCTTCAAAAAACATTTCATAAAAATCGCCCATCCGGAACATGAGTAGAACATCCGGGTATTGTTTTTTTACCTGGTAATACTGTTCCATCATCGGCGTTAATTTAACACCTGAAGCTACGAGGTCTTTTAACGCGAGCACTTCCGGAATGTTTTGATTTTGCATCTTCACACCCTACAAAAATGGAGAAAAAACGTCACCTGTTTTTCCCTAACGGCAAAGTTCAGGGAACGTTTAACTATCTGGAATCCCACAAAATGTGTAGGATGGATTATGAAGTTCAGAGATCCAAAATCCATCATTATCATTGCAGTTTTTGTAGTCATGAATTCATTTATCATCTGGAAGTCTTTTACCCAGGTTGCTCCCGGTCTAACCGAAAACCAGAAAGCCAAGGCCCTTGCTCCGGAGTTTACACTCATTGAACAACTAGATTATTTCCATCTCAAGGATGGTATCCCACAGATGTCACTGGCCGCGGCTTCCATGCGCTCCATCGGCGAAGAGCAAGCGGAGTTCGAATTCCCGAAGGGTGTCTACAACTATCAGGAAAAAAATAAGACCCTGCGCTACCAGGCGGAAGCCGGGATCTACAAGAAGGAAAACGAGGTTCTGAAACTGACGACGGAGGTGAAGGTCACCACCGATGAAGCCGAGTACCTGGCGCAGAAGGTGATCTACTACTTTAAAAAAGACCTGATCCTCGGAAGCGGCGGAGTGAGGTTTAACGGTGAGGATTTAAAAACCAGAGACCAGGTTACCATCGCCGCCGATAGCATGCGGGCCAACCCAAATAATAAGTACACCCATTTCAAAGGCAAGGTCGAGGGGGCCTTGGAGCGGAAGAAGAAATACGAGGGAAGACTTATATTTTCTTCGGAGAGCCTGGAGCTGGAAGGCCAGAAATCCATGGCACATCTGCTGGGGGACGTGAGGATAAAAAGAAGTAATTACCTGATAACTGCTGGAAAAGCTGACCTGCACATGCAAAACTTTAACAAAAGCCTCAAGTATTTCGTCCTGAATGACGATGTGAAGATGACGGAAACCATGGAAACCCCTAAGGGGATTACCAAGCGGAATGCATTTTCAGAACGTCTGGAAGGTTTCGGACGTGAGCAGAAGATGGTCCTGACCGGAGCACCGAGAGTGGAGCAAGGAAAGGATGTCATCAAAGGGTATCGCATAACGGTCAGGGAAAATATCGACCTGATCGAAGTGGACGATGCCATGTCAGACGTTCAGGTGAAACGTAAAAAAGAACTAAAGGACTAGTGCATGGCCGCGACCTTTTTCGCCACGAATCTCAAGAAGACCTACAACGGTAGGGAAGTCGTGAAAGACGTGAGCATCGACGTCGAGCTCGGGGAAGTTGTGGGACTCCTGGGACCCAACGGTGCCGGGAAGACGACATCTTTTTATATGATGGTTGGCCTGGTGAAAACAGACGCCGGGAAGATCAGTCTGATGGGCGAAGACGTGACCCGGGATCCGCTTCACGTCCGGGCCAAGAAAGGGATCGGCTACCTCCCGCAGGAAGCAAGTGTCTTCCGGGAACTGTCGGTGGAAGAGAATATTTTTTCTGTGCTGGAAGTGCGGAAGCTCTCCGAGAAAGAGAGGATCAACGCTCTGGATGACCTGATCCGGGATTTCGGTCTTGACCACATCCGGAAGTCCAAGGGACGAGAGCTCTCCGGAGGAGAACGTCGACGGGTGGAGATCGCAAGAGCCCTTGCCCTGGACCCCAAGTTCGTCCTATTGGACGAACCCTTCGCCGGAGTCGATCCGCTGGCCGTCAGTGACATCCAGCAGATCATCAAGCGACTGAAGCAGAAAAACATCGGTGTCCTGATCACGGACCACAACGTGAGAGAGACCCTGGGGATCGTCGACAGGGCCTACATCATGAACCGGGGAGAGCTCCTGGTGAGTGGGACGCCGGCGGAGATTATTAACAATGAGATCGCCCGGAAATTTTACCTGGGTGAAGAATTTAAGATGTAATAGGGGATTCACAATGGCGATTAAAATGCATCAAGGGCTAAGGCAAACGCAGAGCCTCATGATCACGCCTCAGCTACAGCAGGCCATTAAACTTCTCACCCTCACCCACCTGGAGATGACCACTCTCATCTCCCAGGAGATGGTCGAGAATCCCATGCTTGAAGAGATCGACGGCGAGATGCTCTCTCACGCCGAGGAGCCCTCCCGCGAAGAGATCGAAAACCAAGAAGCAACTTCAGATAACTTCTCCGGGCCGGAACTGATCGAAGGGTCCAAGGACACCTTCGACTGGGAATCCTACTCCGAGTCCTTCAACAGCTCTTCGTCATCGTCGCCGAACATGAAAGAGAGCTCGTCGCCCGATGATATGCCAAGCTACGAGAACATGATCTCCAAGAACCAGAGTCTTCAGGAACACCTGGAGTGGCAGCTGCGCATGGAGAGCCTCGCTTCCGAGGAACTTGACTTCGCCCTGGATCTTATTGGAAACATCGACGACGACGGGTACCTCGAGGTTCCTTTTGAGGAGATCGTCGCCCGTAGCAAGATCACCGACAAAGACCAGGCGCTGGGGATGCTCGGGATGGTCCAGCACCTTGACCCGGTCGGGTGTGGCGCTCAGAATCTTGAAGAGTGCCTAGGCGTGCAGGCCCGGATGCTACTCCAGCGGTGTCCACTAGTGGAGCTCATCATTGAGCGAAACCTCCACGACCTCGAGAAGAAAGACTACAACAAGATCGCCAAAGACTTCGGAGTTTCTAAGGATAAGGTCAAAGACGCTGAGCTCATCATCATGGGGCTCAATCCCAAGCCCGGGAGGCTTGTTTCCGCTGAAGAAACCCAGTACGTCGTTCCGGACATCTTCGTGGCACTGGTGGGCGGCGAGTTCGTGGTCCAGGTCAACGACGAAGGTGTTCCGCGGCTGCGGATCTCGAATCTCTACAAGTCCCTCATAAAAAATAGCCAGAGCGATACGGAAGCAAAAGAGTTCGTCCAGGACAAGCTCCGGGCCGCCATGTGGCTCATCAAGTCTATCGATAACCGGCAGAAGACCATCTACAAGGTGGCCAATTCCATCGTGAAAACTCAGCAGGAGTTCTTCAAGAAAGGACCGGCCTTCCTGAAGCCCATGATCCTCAAGGACATCGCCGGCGAGATCGGGATGCACGAATCCACCGTCTCCCGGGTCACCACCAACAAGTTCATGCACACACCGATCGGCACTTTCGAGCTGAAGTATTTCTTCAACGCCGGCATCGGCGGGAAGAACGGCGGGATCGACATCGCCGGAGAAAGCCTCAAGCTGAAGATCAAAGAGATGATAAACAACGAAGACTCGAAGCGGCCGCTCTCGGATCAGAAGATCTCCGAGCTGCTGAGCACCCGGGACATCGTCGTCGCCCGGCGCACAGTGGCCAAGTACCGCGAGGCCATGGGAGTGGCGCCGTCGTCTAAACGAAAAAAATAGGAGGTAGCAATGAGGTAAGGAAGTCACCAATTGAGTCCTGTGTCCGATTACTAACTTTGTTGAGGCACGTTTATGAAATTAAAAATCTCGTACAAGCACATGAAGCACAGCTCTGCCATCGATGAGCGAATCCAGGAAAAATCCGAAAAATTCAAAAAGTTCTATGACGGCGACATCTCCATGCAGTGGGTGTGTTGGGTCCATGAGAACGAGCACTGGTCGATGGTAAAAGTCCATGGCCCGAAGTTCGACTTCTCCGCGAAGGCCTGCGCCGATAACATGTACAAGTCCTTGGACATGACGATGGAGAAGATGGAAAGGCAGCTAGACAAGCAGAAGGAGCAGGGGAAAAACAAGATCCACGCCTCCCACAAACTCACACCTAAATACACTGAAATGATGAAACAGGTCTTGGAAGAGGAAAAGGTCACTTTCGAAGACTGGGATGAAAAGTCCGCTTAAGATAATACTCACCACAGGGCCCTGACAGGGCCCTTTTTTATTTGTAACACCACCTTGGCTCAGCTATATTCCCCGGACTGAGTCCCCGGAAGCTGGTGTGAATCCAGCACTGTCCCGCAACTGTGATCCTCTCGAGGTAAGTCAGATACGGCCTCACCGTAGACATTCCCGTGGAGGATCTCGTATGTCTCACTGGTGCCTCTTATTAGTTGTCTTACTTCTCTCGTCCACCCTGCGCGCCGAGGAGCTCGAACTCATCCGAGTCACCTCACAGAAAGATGTGAACATCTTTACCTTCGCGGAAACCATCCAGATCGACGATTACTTACTCGAGACCAGCCCCACCTCACTCATCTCGAGTTCCCTCCAGGCCACTGAGGGACTGGTGTCCAGTCAAAACGGTGGTCCGGGAGGACGGGTGTCTTTTTTCATCCGGGGCACGGAGAGCCGGCACGTGTCCTTCACCCTGGACGGGTTAAAGATAAACGATCCTTCCAACACCGACCGGCAGTTTGATTCGGCGTTTATGACCTCGGCGTTCATCAAGGGAGTCTTGCTTCACAAGGGTCCCCAGGCAGTCTTGTTTGGATCTGATGCCATGGGCGGCACGGTGGAGATGATCACCCGGAAAGGAGAGTCACCGGGGCAGACCAGGTTCTCGCTCAACGGAGGAAGCTTCGGGACGATCGACAGCTCTCTCTCCAGGGACTGGAGCAGCGGTTCGAACAGAGGCACGTTCACCGTTACTCGCTTCCACACGGACGGAATCTCCCGCTTAAACCGAAAAAGGTTCAAAGCAAAAGAAAAGGATAGTGCGGATATTACGCAGCTCACTTCTTCTTCAAACCATCAGTGGCAAAGTAGGGTTGAGAGTGACCTGCTGGTCTCCTACCTGCGAGGGAAAAATGAGTTTGACACTTTCGGGATGGATGATTCCTATGACCGGAGTGCTAACGATCAGTTGGTGCTCCAGCAGAAGACGAGGTTTAAGCTCAGTGAATCCAGTTCGGTTTCACTTCGGAATGGTTACACCGGCCACCGGAGGTTTATAAAATCATTGAGCGTAGGAAACGAGACTTACCAAGGCGACCTCCTCCAGCACGAGTTCCTCTACCGGCGGAGCTTCGAAGAAAGTGAAGTGTTAGCAGGTTTGGCCACGGACCGCGAAGGGTCCGAATCGACGGCGGTGGATCAGAGTTTTCTTTTGCACTCGGTTTTCTTACAGGGGTCCCAGCAGGTTCGCAGTCTTAAGTTTCAGGCCGGCGCTCGGCTCGATGGCCATAGCCGCTACGGCGGCTTCGGTACCGGATCGACCGGAGTTTCATTCGCTCCGGGACCAGATACGTTCTCGCTTCAGTATTCTCAAGGGTACAAGGCTCCGTCTTTGTACCAACTCTACGGGCCTCCCATCTTCGGCACTCCGTTGGGCAATGAGAAGCTCAGGCCCGAGAGGAATAATTCGTGGGAAGTCTCCTGGAGACGCGAGTTCCAGAAGGTCGGCACCAGTGTGACCCTGTTTCAGAACCAGCTCACCAACCTCATCACCTTTTCGAATCTCGGATACCTCAACCAAGGGAAGTTCACTTCACAGGGTGTGGACGGCTCGGTTAAATTCCGGCAAGACGCCTGGGAGGTTTCTTCTACTTTCACTCATCAGAAGTTCATAGATGAGAGGTCACCGGTCTTACGCAGACCACTGAACTACGGTTCGGTGGCCCTCGCCTGGTTCTATGACGAGAGCCTGGAGTCCAGTATCCGCTACCGGTTCTTTGACTCAAGGAAGGACCTGGACCTGACCGGGAAGATGGTGAAGCTCAGTGGTTTCGAAGCGGTGGAAGTGGGGATGAAAAAGACCTTCGCGGACACAGACCTGGGTGTTCAGGTGCTGAACATCTTTAACCGGGACTACGAGGAGCTCTACGGGTACAGCGTGATGCCGAGATCAGTGTTCTTGCATTTCGGGCGGAAGTTTCAGTGAACAGTCTTGTCTTCGTCTTTGAAACAGCAGGAGCCGTCGTGTGATTCCATCTCGTCTTCGAGGCTCTGCTTAAAGGTGTCCTGGGCTTCCTTGGAGAGGCCTAGAGAATTTGAAAGAGAGTCGGTGAGGGTCGGTGAAATGACTTCTACGTCCAGACCGAGGTCTTCCATCTGGGCCGCGTACTCGAAGGCCTTGTCCGATTCGTCCGTCGGGCACTCGTACAGCACTTGCCTCGTTGCCACATCTACCACCTGGATTTTAAGCTTTCCTTTTTCCATCCCCGGATGGTAGTAATCATGCCCGGCCTTTGTCAAAGGGAAGAGAGTCATGGGACTGGTCCTGTGGATAGATCAGAATACTTTTGTGAGTGACCTGGTGGAGCGTGTCTTCAAGCAGGAGAACTTGCCCTTCTACTCGCTGGGCGAGTTCGAAGACTTCACTTACTTGATTGACGATCTTAAACCCACCGTGATCGTTCTAGACTTGGTGACCGCGGTGGCCCATGCTGAGGTCCTGGGTAAACAGTACCATGCCTGTGAGGCCCTTCGGAGCACACCGGTGATCACCATCGGCAGCGGTGACCCACCCGAGTTCGTGAAAGTGATCAGTGGCAAGATCGACAAACCATTCAATCCTTTCGAACTCCCTAAGAGAATCGCAGAGATCCTAAAGACGAATTAGAATGGCTTCTTGAAAGATTTCTCACTATAATTTAATCATGAATAAAGACAACGTCGTTTTAGCGGTTGGATTATTTCTTGCTGTGCTCATCTTCGGCTTGACGCTTTACTTCAGAAGCGGAGCTTTCCGTTAAATTCCTTACGAGTTTCGGCGCCTGGTGTCGCTCTGATTGGGACACAAAAAATGACGTCAGTTTTTTATCCATCACAGATAAAAGTACGTCCACCAGTTCATGGTAGTGGGTATGGATCCACTGCGCTGAGAAATGATTCGGAACCTCAAGAATTAAAACATTATGTGAGATGACTAGGGGTTTGACCTGCTTGAACCATTGGTGATGCACTTCGGGGCCGAGCACATCCCCGAGTTGCTCGGTAAGAATGGACCAGATGTAGGAAGCCTTGACCACCGGGTGCGCCAGGTTAAGACTTTTTTCTTTAAACTTCGACTGGCGCGTAGTCCACCTGGTCTTAAGATTATTCTTTGGCTTTATGATTCTAGTTTTCTTCATTGAGGCGAAAAGGGTAATTTTTTTTGGACACAAGAACAAGTAAATTTTAGAGGAGAGTCCGGGTTTGTTCCCATTCTTTCGCTTCGGCCGGGGCAAGAATAAAATTATTTAAACCGAGTTGCTGAAAAATGAAATCCGGGATCCTGATGCGGTAGAAGATTCCCTGCTCGTGGGCCACCGTGTTTATGATGTTCGCGTTGCCCCGGATCCGCGAATGAGATTCTCCGTCTTCGTAGGGGACGAAAAGGTCATAGTGGTCCTGCTTGGAAAGGAAGTGATTGATCACGTATTCCCGGAGACCTTTCATGTCTTGTTCATCGTAGGAAGAGACGAGAAAAGAGTTAGGGAAATTTCTCATGATGATCCGCGCGCGCACCGGATCGCTGAGGAGATCTTTTTTATTGAACACAATGATCTGCTGCTTCTCCTCGATCTTAAGTTCTTTCAGGACCTCCTGGGTCACCCGCAGGTGCTTCTGGTAGCTCGGGTCTGAGATGTCACAGACGATGAGCAGCAGGTCGGCTTCGAGGGCTGACTCCAGTGTGGTCTTGAAGCCTTCGATCAGCGTGTTGGGAAGGTTTGAGATGAACCCCACGGTGTCGATCATGATCATCGGTGGTTTGGAATCCGGATTCAGTGTGCGAAAGGTTGAGTCGAGGGTCGCGAAGAGTTTATTCTCTTCCAGCACATTGACCTTGCACAACCGGTTCATCAGAGAGGACTTCCCGGCGTTGGTGTACCCTACCAGTGCCGCGGTCACGGCCTGGAGCCTTCTCTTTTTCCGCTGCTGCTCGCGTGACTTCTGCACTTCTTCCAGCTGCTTTTTATAGATCTCGATCCTCTCCCGCACCATCCTCCGGTCAAGCTCCAACTGCTGCTCGCCTTCTCCTCCGACGGCCATCCCTCCACCCCGTTGTTTGGAGAAGTGACCCCACATCGAAGTGAGCCTGGGAAGCAGGTACTTCAGCCGCGAGATCTCAATCTGGATCTTGGCTTCCTTGGTGCGCGCGTGGTGAGCGAAGATCTCCAGGATGACGGTGTTCCGGTCCACCACCTCGAGCTTGGTGATCTCTTTGATGTTTCTGACCTGCGAGGCGGTGAGCTCGAAGTCGAACACCAGCAGGGTCGATCCTTCGTCTTTGGCGGCTTCGGAGATCTCGAAGAGTTTCCCTTCTCCCAGCATAGTGGCCGGGTCAATCTGTTTCCTGTTTTGGACGTAATCTTCTCCGTCCACGATCCCCAGAGTCCGCAGCAGTTCCCGCAGCTCCCGGAGTGAGTTATTCGTCTCCAGGATGGTGGAGTGGTTCTCGAACTTATCGCAGACGATGGAGACGAGGGAAGCCTTCTGGCCTAACGGTAATTTGAAATCATCTTGATTCATTCGATCTCCACTTGCACGTTGTCCAGTAACCTGGTTGCGCCTAGTTGATACACCCCGAGGAGTGTGATGTTCTTACTTCTTGAGACGTCCGACTCGAAGCTGGAGGAATCCCGTAGCTCCAGGTAGTTCCAGTTCTTATCTTGGAGAGCCGTCTCGATCAGGAGGCGGGCCTTCGCTGGTCCATTTTCTTGTTGGATGGTCTCGCGGAGTTTTGTTAAAGTCCTATAGAGAACCAGCGCCCCGGTCTTCTGCTCCGGAGTCAGGTACTGGTTCCGGCTCGAGAGGGCCAAGCCGCTTTCTTCCCGGATGATGGGCAGGCCCTTGATCTCGATCGGCCAGGCCAGGTCCCGGACCATGCGCTGGATGACCAGGTACTGCTGGTAGTCCTTGAGTCCGAAGTATGCCCGAACGGGTCTGACCAACTCGAAGAGCCGCAGGACCACGGTGGCAACCCCGGAGAAATGCCCGGGCCGGAGCTTCCCCTCCAGCACCTCGGAGATGCCCGTGACGTCAACTCTCTGGTCATCGCTCTCAGGAAAAATTTCATCGGGACTCTTGGGGGAGAAGAGGATGACTTTTTTAGCTGGATGAGCTTTCAGTAGGTCGCTTAGCAGTTGAACGTCGGCTTCGAGGGTGCGCGGGTACTTGCCGAAATCTTCCTGAGGACCGAACTGCTTAGGGTTGACGAAGATTGAAAAATAAACAATTTCGAAGTCTCTCAGGGCTTCCTCCAGCAGGGAGAGATGGCCCGCGTGCAGGTTTCCCATGGTGGGAACGAAGGCCACTGGTTTGGTCTCGAGGCTCCGGAGCCTCCGCAGTTCGGCAGCGTCGGTGATGAGGGTTACCATATTTTCTGTCCCTCGAACCATTCCGTGAGTCGGCCACCGACCTCATTTTTAGAGAGAGAAAAAGGGCCATGGATGTTCTGGGCTTCGACGAAGTAGTACTCTCCGTGGGTGTGCTTGAAGCCCCGGACCACCGCCCCGGCGATGAGGCCGTTGCTGACCGGGTTGCCGATCATCAGGTCCACTGGCTTGCGGGTCATTTTTTCCATGAACACTTCTTTTGTCACGTTGGTCTCAGCGGCGAAGCTCACGATCTTCTGTCCCGGCTTCTTGAGCTTCAGGATCTGCTGGAGGATGTCGGCGGCCTGCCGGAAAGGAAGCGCGCTGCCCATGGTTTCTTTTTTGAGTTTTACCGATGCGGTTTCGAATTCGATGTCAGCGATTGCCCCGGTAGAGATGTAGAGGTCGGTTTGTGGAAAGATTTCCAGGGCCTTCTGTTTCATCAGCTCGGTGGTCGGAGTCCGGTGGAGCGTGAAGTTCGGGTGGCCGGCCAAGTTTTCTACTTCCGAGCTGCACTCGTGCCCCGCGAGAACCGTTACCTGATAGCCCTTCCTAAGAAAAGCCTTGGCCACAGAAATGCCCATCCGCCCAGTCGATGGGTTGGTCAAGTACCTCACCGGATCGAGAGGGGACGCCGTCGCGCCGGCGGTGACGACGACTGTTTTATTTATTTTCAGCTGGGGTTCATGGGTCTCGATCAGGTCCACCACGGCGGTGACCTCGGGAAATTTTCCAGCGCCGGTGTCTCCGCAGGCGAGGAGGCCTGAGACGGGATCAACCACCGCCACGTGATCCTGCTGGCGCAGCTTCTCGACGTTTTGCTGGATCACCTGGTTGCTCCACATGAGTGTGTTCATGGCAGGAAAAAATAGCACGGGTTTTTTTGCCCATGCCAGGAACAGGCTTCCCAGGAGGTCGTTGGACAATCCTAGGGCCAGCCTAGAGAGAGTGTTGGCACTCAGGGGAGCGACCACCAGTTTCTCGGCCCACTTGCTCAGCTCGATGTGCAGGACAGAAGCTTCCTGCGAGAGCTTCGCCGGCCGAAAATCATCGCTGGGTAAAAAAACATCCTGGACACCTAGGTACCGGAAAGTCTCTGGTTTAATAAACTCGAGCGCTCCACTGGTGAGAATGACTTTCACTTCATGGCCGCCCTTCACCAGGAGCCGGGCGACGTCGTAACTTTTGTAACAGGCGATTGATCCGGTGATGGCTAAAAGTATTTTCATAGCGGCTCGATCTGTGTTGTCATCCAGTAGAGGAGTGCAGAGTGTATCAAATGGGGATTGGTTTCTACAACCGGAGTGAGCTTCTCATCCTGCAACAAGATTTCCCAATTTTTTGAGTCTCCACCTGATATCAAAACCTTTGAGATAGCAAAATCATCAATGAGTTTTTTGGCTAACGCGGCAAAGGCAGTGTAAGAATCAGTCATGGCTTCGGCGGTCGTCGCCGGTAGTCCTGGCTTAAAATTCTTACCCAGTTGAACGTCTTTGAGGAGTTCAGCGTTCTGATAAGAACTAAAATAGGACTTCATCCCAGGAATGATATACCCACCCAGGAATCCTTCGCTGGAGATCACATCGACGGTGACAAAGGTACCGGCGTTGATGAGAAGGGTCGGTCCCACAGTATTTTTGTAGCAGTAGAAAGCTTCGATCAACCGGTCCTCTCCTAAAGTCTTCGCATAGTTCACCGGCATCCCAGCGAAGCGAGCTCCTTTCCAGTAATCCTTCACCCGTGTCACCAGGAAGCCTTTTTCAAGGTACGGCTGGAGCTCCGGGTCTCGATTTTTCACCTCTGCCAGGATCATCGATGAGTTCCCCGCATCTAACTGATACTGGCTCAAAAAAAGTGGGAGCTCCACCCACGGGACGGCCTTCAGCAAGCGCCATGATCCCTCAGTTTTCTTAAAGATGGCCGCGTGTGGGTTGGTGTTACCAAAATCCAGAGTGATCAGTCCGTGCATTAGTTCCTCTGGGACTTGAGATAAGCCTCGATCAAGTCTTTCTTGAGCCGATAGAGATCTGCGATCGGGACGCAGAACTTGGGGGGTGTCCGCTGGCCCATCCGGAGCAGGTCGTTGATCACCAGGACCTGCCCGTCCGTTTTCCTTCCGGAGCCGATCCCGATGGTCGGGACGCGGAGTTCGCTGGTGATGGCGGTGGCAACTTTCTCCTCCACGCACTCAAGCACCAGTGAGAACACACCAGCGGCTTCCAGCGCTTTCGCCTCCGCCATGAGTCTCTGCGCGGAGTCCTCAGTTTTGCCGTGGGTGTAGTACCCGCCTTGCTGATGCACTGACTGCGGAGTGAGTCCGATGTGGCCCATCACCGCGATTCCAGTCTGAGTGAGCCGCTCGATGAGTTTTAACTGATAGGGAAAGGCCCCCTCGAGCTTCACGGCTTCGCACTTGGTACTCTTGAAAAGCTGAGTGGCGGATTTGATTCCGTCCGCGATGGTCGAGTAACTGCCGAAGGGGAGGTCCATGATAAGAAACTTATCGGGAGCTCCTCGCCGGACGGCCTTCCCAAAAATTTCCATCTCCGCCACCGTGACTTCGATGGTCGTGTCGTATCCCAGCACGACGTTTCCGACACTGTCGCCGACGAGGATCATCTCCAAGTCAGAGTCATTTAAAATCTGCGCTGTCTGGAAGTCATAGCAGGTCAGGACCTGGAGTTGTTTCTGCTTCGATCTCCGGATCTCCCGGACGTTGAGTTTTTTCATTTAGATTCTCGGTTAATTTTATCAAACGTAGTCATCACCAGGGATCCAGCGAAGCGCTTCCGGATGGTCTGTCTTAGAGCTGCCACGTCGGCGGCATCGAGGTCTTCATCAAACTCTCCTGATCTTATATCTTTTAACAGTGACCCGAGGTTGTGCTTGAACTCCGGGGTCATCAGTTTCTGGTAGCCTTTCTCTGAACCCACCAGTGCATTGGGGCTGATGAGGTCGAAGAAGCCCTGTGGGCCTTTATCTACCATGGCGTTGATGATGAGCTTAAGCTCATGCCAGCATTCGAAGTACGCAAGCTCCGGCTCGACACCGGTTTCGGTGAGCTGATTGAACATCTCCACAGCGGTGTAGGGGATGACAGAACACAAGAGTCCTTGTTCGGAAAAAAGATCGGCTTGGGTTTCCCTCTCGAAACTCGTCTCATACGGACCGAGGTTGATCCCTAAACCCTGGGCCAGTGTCAGTAGCCAGTCTTTCACCACTGATTTGTTCCTCACGTGTTCCAGCGAGTAGACCGCACCTAACTTGCCCTTGATCACGAACTGGTTGCGCAGCTCTGAGCCAATCGCCTTAGGAGCAAATAGCAGGTGCTGGAGCTGGGGATAAGTTTTTTCTAAGTGATGTTTAGTGAGTGAGTATCCGTGAGCGTAGAGGATCAGTGTATCAGCTCTGAACTTGTACCCGTGGACTTGCAGAAATTCATGATGCCCTTGATCAGGGGTCAATAGGGCGTAGGCGTCTTCTTGGTAGAAAGATGGATCCAAAGTGGAGACGACCTCAAATCCAGCTTTTACTGCCAGGGCGATAGAATGACTGTCGGGCCGGAGGGCCACTCTTACTTTTATGTTTGAATCTTGCAGGTTGGAAGCCCAGGCCTTTGCCTGGTTTCCAAAGCCAATGATGGTTATGCGCATTATAAAAAGTACTGGTTTGAAACTCTTGATCAAAGCTATCATGGTCCGCTCATCCCGGCCAAGTTTTAAGGGGCACAATGATCGAGACTTTGAACCGCGCTTTCATGTATGGGGAATCAGTTTTTACCACTTTACGGGTGGTCGATGGTCTCATGCATAACTTTGATCACCACTTCGAACGCCTGAGAAAAGGTGTAGAATTTGTCTACGGTCCTTTCACCGAAGGTGAAGACTGGACAGCACTTTTCCGGAACAGGTTGGAAACAAGGTGCGCCCTCGAAACGGGAGACAAGATCCTGAGGATCACGGTCTACCAGGAGCAGGCGCGGGGTTTATCCAGAAACGGAATCCTCTCCATCGCTGATCTCCGGATAAATTTCCAGAGCTCACCCCTCGACCTCCAGCATCTGAGCACCCAAAGGACCCTACGCCTGCGCACCTGTCCGGTTGTCTCAAGACCCCTGTGGTGGCCGGGGTTTTTAAAAAGTGGAGACTACCTCGGGAGCATCCTCGCACAGAAGGTCTACTTAAAACCTGAAGACGATGATCTGCTATTCGTCTCGCGGGATGACACCGTTCTCGAATCATCTGTGGCCAACATTTTCTTCGTTCGGCACAATAAACTCTACACCGCTCCTACCGGACCGAACGTGCTGGAAGGAGTGATGAGAAGGAAAGTCATCGAAGTGGCCTGCGAGTACTTCGACGAATTTCACGAGGTCGAAACGACTCTGGAGCAGGCCTTCAAGGCAGACGCGGTCTTCGGGTCCAATTCCATCCGTGGGTTGTTCCTGATCAGCCACGTCGACGACACCGAATTCGTTTTTTCTCGGGAATTTCTCCTGAAGTTCGACGTCCTTAGTAAGCAGGTGTTAAAATGAAAAAAATCGAAGTCAGCTGTCCCAACTGCAAGAAGAAGTTCAGTTACTACACCTCGGAGTACCGGCCCTTCTGCTGCGAACGCTGCCGGCTCATTGACCTTGGACAATGGTTAACGGAGTCCTATACTGTACCCGTGGAGAAGTTATCTGAAGAAGAATCCTTAACCCTCGAGCACCTCATCAATGAAAAAGATCAAGAGCAAGACAACCGCGACGATTGACCTGGAGAAAGTCCTCAAACAGACCGTCACCTGGGCGCACCAGTGCGGAGAGATCCTGAACTCACACCTGATTCAGTCGTACAAGAAGCCCATCAAGATCTTGGATAAGGGAAAAGAAGGTCTGGCCACGGAAGCGGACATGCTCTCGGAAGCTCACGTGATGGGGTTGATTAAAAAACACTACCCGGACCACCTGATCCTCTCGGAGGAGGACTCTTTTGCCAAGAAACTGAAGCTCGAGGGAGTAAGGGACGATCAGTTCCTATGGCTCATTGATCCCTTAGACGGAACCAACAACTACTATAATAAAGTTCCGTTCTTCGCCGTGAGCCTGGCCCTCAACCAGGGAAACAAGACCATGGTCGGAGTGGTGTATAATCCTGTGAACCATGAACTGTTCTACGCCGTCCGGGGCTCCGGTGCGTTCCTCATCCGGAAGATCGGCAAGCATCAGGTCCGGGTGAAGCTCACGGCCAGCACGGCCAAGAAGGGTTTCAAGGAAGCGCTTCTGTCGGCTAATCTCACCAGCAAGCGGGTGGAGAAAGACCTGCTGAAGAGTTTCCCAGAAGTGCGGGCCATGCGCCGCCTGGGCAGTGCTGCTCTGGAGCTCAGTTATGTCGCGGCCGGGATGCTCGACGCCTACTGGGAGTACCGGCTTAAGCCTTGGGACATGGCAGCCGCGGGTCTCATCTGCGAGGAGGCCGGAGTCAAAATCTCAAACATCAGCGGCGGAGAATTTGACCCTTTTGGTTCCTCAGTTTTAGCCTCGACACCGACCCTCTATACGGCCCTTAAGAAGATCCTCAACAAGTAATATTTTCTTTGCTTTGACAATAATTCTGATGGGTAGATAATAGACTCTAGGCAGCTACTAGCTGCTTTGAAATCATAATCCATGGAGGGGTTGTGTTCGATTCGCTCATCAATTATTTGGATAAGTTTGGTCCCGAACTCCTGGTGATCCAGTTTGGCTTCCTAGTCATCCTCTCCACGTTGTTCCTGTGGCTATGGTTTTCGAACCGACGGAAGTACCACAATCTCAAGCACGCCATTCCCGCGAATGTCGTAAAGAACTACCTCGATTCGATCATTCAGAATTCCACCGCTCTCAAATCCTCACTTTTTAGGGGCGGGGGCCTCGAAGTGGGTGGCGTTCCTTCGGTGATGCCGCTGCAGAATCTCATGGGCGGGGATGGCCTTGCGGTCACCGGGGCTCCGGCCACGGCGCTGCTGGAAGAATTAAATCAGAAGAAGGCCCACATCGCATCTCTAGAAGCGCAGCTCGGAAACCTCCAGAACTCTCTGCGGGAGATCGAAGCAAAACTTTTCCAGTCTCAGGCTAACCTCGTCACGGCAGAAGCTCGCATCAAGGAGCTCGAGGCCCTGCTGGCGAAGTCGGGGTCGGGCTCCGGAGCGGAGGATGCCATCAAGTCCGAACTCACTCAGGTCACCAGAGACCGGGACGAGATCCGGGACCGGCTGAAGGAATTCGAAATCATCGCCGATGACCTTGCCAACCTCAAGCGCCTCCAGCAGGAGAACGAGCAGCTCAAGCGCTCGCTGTCGGCGAGCCAGGGGAGTCTCAGGCCCGTGCCCGCGGCGAGTGATGACACCGACGTGTCCTCACTGCTGGACGATTTCGGGAACGAAGAACACTCGAAGAGCGAAGACAACAGCGCTCTGGAGGAGTTCCTGGGTTCACCGGATGACGCCGGTGCCGAAGACGATTTTCTCGCCGGAATGAACGGAGAGGAGAATGGTAAGAAAACTGAAAAAACTTCCGAGGATCTCCTTTCGGAATTCGAAAAGATGCTGGGGTAAGCGTGAAACATTTTACAGTCGCCGTCTGGCTCCTCGGTCTCTCAAGCTTCGCTCATAGCGCGGTTAATGAAAAGAGCATCAGCCTGCTGAAGGACCCGGCGGGCAAGAAGATTACCCTCGCCAAAGAGGACGTGGTGACCCTCGACCGGCTCGAGAACATGTTCACCATGGACGCCCGGACTCCGGGGCTCTCGGCGATGCTCAAGAGAAACACTTTCAAGCATAAGAACAAGGCCGTACCGGTCCTGATTAAAGTCATGAAAGATGACAAATTCCCGGAGCAGAACCGTTGGCAGGCGACCATGCTGCTGGCGCAGGTGATGGGAAAGAACTCCGCACCGTTCATCGCGAAGTTCGCAGGCCATCCGCACTGGATGATGCGAGTGGCGTCGCTCAAGGCCCTGCTCGGTCTGCGGCAGACCGAGTACCACGCCGTTTACTCGAAGGCACTCAAGGATCCCTCGCTCATCGTACGGGTCCAGGCACTGGATAACATTTCCCAGCTGGGGATCTCCGAGCTCGCTCCGGAGGTCTGGAACATGCTCTACGACCAGACCAACTACTCCGGTGACGCCGGCTCGCGGAAGCGAACTTCGATCGTCAAGAGCATCATCCGCACTCTGGGGGACGTGAAGTACGAAAAGGCCAGTAAGCCGCTGGCGAAGCTGATCCAGAAGCCGAAGTACCAGGACCTGATCGACGACCTGGACTACACTCTGGAGAAAATCACCGGCGAAACCTCTCCGAACTCAGTGGCGGAAAGGCGCAAGTTCTGGTCTAAACTCTCCGCGGGCAACCCCGGTTCGAAGAAACTCTAGAGCCCCGTGTTCTGCAGCTGTTCCTTCTCGCGGGCCTTATCAATTTCTTTTAACTTATTGTCCGTGGCGATCAGCCGCTCGATCCGGTAGAGCAGAGTCTTCTCCGTAATCCCGTCCGCGGAAACCTCTTTCCAACCTTGCAGGAAGTCCTGCTCCATCAGCTGACGCTTGTAGACGGTGACCTTGGTCACTTCCTGAGACGAGCGGAACCCCTTGACCACGTTAATCACCAGTTTGTACTTTGCCGCTTTGACCGCGTCTGAGGACCCGAAGGAATCTGCAAAATTCACCTCGAGAGTATTGTCCATCCAACGGGTCTTGATGAAGCCCGCTTCCTGGTTCTGCTGAGCGATGTCGAACTTCCGCATGACCTGGATCACTGCCTGCCAGGTCTGGTTGTAGTCAGCTTTGAAGATTTTGGTCGGCGTGTCCATCTCCTCGGTCACCTGACGGAATTTCTCATAGCTGGCGCACGAGCTCAGTAGAAGCAGGGAAGTAAGAAAGTAGCATCTCATACAGCTGATGGTATCAACGAATCAAATAAAAGGACATGCGGAAGAAAACTCAAGCCTGCTCAGGAGCGGCCCGTGACCGTTCCCGCAGCACAGTGACCCCCAGAAGAATAATGAAGATGGCGAGTATCGGGAAGGCTCCATACAGCTGGTAGATGGTATTGTGGCCCGGACTTATCGGAAGCTTCACGTCCAGGATATCCGTCTGTCCGATGCCGAGTCTCTTAGACTCGCTTCCGTCCGGGTAGATCACTGAGGTGATCCCGGTGTTGGTGCTGCGGACGATGGGCAGCTGAAACTCCAGCGCCCGCCAGCGAGAGAGGAAGAGGTGCTGGTAGGGCTCGGCGGTGTCTCCATACCAAGAGTCGTTGGTGTGGTTGACGATGAAGTGGTTATCCTTCCACTGGTTCAGCAGGCTCCGCATGTAATTGGATTCGAGGATCTCGTAGCAGATGGGAGTGATGAACCGCAGCCCGCTGCGCGTCTCCATCAGCGGCGTTCCGTGACCCCGGGCAAACAGTGAGACGGCCGGAACCACGGAGACGATCTGGTTATTCAACGGACCGAAGGGCAGAGTCTCTCCGAACGGAATCAGGATATTTTTATGGTACGAAGCCTTGACCTTGAGGTCACTGATGAGGACGGAGGAGTTGAAGATCGACTCGTAGATCTCGAACGGTGATTTCGTCGGGTCCTGAACATACCCGCCGATCAACATCTCCGCTCCGGAGCTGGTGAGGATGTCGACGAAGATTTGATCTAAGCCCGAGGCACGGGTGCTGAAAGTATTCGAGTACGCCGTCTCGGGCCAGACGATGAGTTCGGGCCGGAAGCCATTCTGCGTGATGGAGAGTTCCTGGTATTTGCGGGCGATGGATTCGTAGGAATTGAAGTCTCCTTTTTCAGAGGAGACCTTTAGAAAATTTCCGATGTTCGCCTGGACCACTCTCACCGACAGAGTCCGTTCGAATTTCACCTTCCCCAGAGGCATGGCCGCGTTGAGCAAGACGAAGACCGCGAAGCACACCCACACCTGCGGGCGGAAATTTTTTGTAGTAGCCTGGGTGACTGCCTCCAGGCAGACCCAGAAGGTCATGAAGCTGAAGGCCACAACACCCAGGTGCGGAGCAAGACCGAGGTACGGCGTCAGGTGCAACCACGGACTCCCGACGTACGAAGGAAACTGCTGAGGCGTGAAGCGCTCGAGCATGGTCATGACGAAGGCGGTGACCATCACACCGGTCTCCGACTGCCACTTCATCCGGGGCCTGAGCTTTTTCCAGATGGCGTATAACCACCAGTGGGGCTGCAGGATGAGTGAGAAGGAAAGGCCCAGGATCACGGAGATCACATACGGGAGGTTTCCGAACTCTCTAAGAGTGTGGGGAATCCAGTAATAGCCGACGAGGTTTAGGCCTGCGTTGAAACAGAGAATGAAGAGCAGGCTTTCTTTGAGGTGGATGGAGGTCTCGAGCTTCCACAGGAAGAAGGGAAGGGATAGGAATAGTAGTGGGAACCAGCCCTCTCCGAAGTCAGACGGGTAAGCCAGTGAATAAAGTCCACCCGCTACCAGTACCAGAAAATACGCCAGGAGCTTTGATTTCATGCAGAGAGTGTAGACTAGATCTTACTGGTTAGCCACTGCCCGGGTGGTTGGGGCCGTAAGTTTTTGGTTGACCGTGTCCGCCTGGTCCAGCGCCCGGTTCGCGTCCAGCTTCCCCGCCCCGAGGATCTTGCCTTCGAAGTTCTTAACTTTGAGCGAAGAGCTGAGGATGATGTTCTTGACTTGATCGAACTTCATCCGTGGGTACTTCGACTTTATCAGTGCCGCCACCCCGGTGACGAACGCGGTCGACTGGCTTGTTCCGGTCATGTACCCGGCGCCGTTCCCCGGGATGGCCGAGCGGATCCGGTGCCCCGGCGCTGCGATGTCTACCGAGTTCTTCCCGTAGTTCGAAGACGGAATGATGTTCAGCGAGTCGTCGTGGGCTCCGACGGTGATGATATTAGAGAGGCCGTAGCTCGCCGGGTAGTAGGCGTGTCTCTTGTCATCGATATTCGACTTCTCGTTCCCGGCGGCCGCGATGACCAGGATGCCTTTGGCTTCGGCCTGCTTGAGCACCCGCAGTTCTTCGACCGAGGCTTCCGGGCCGCCGCCGGAGTAGTTGATCATGTCGACGTTGTGATCGACGGCGTACTGGAGAGCTTTGATGGTCGCGTCCAGGTTCGCCTGGCCGGAAGCTTTGGGGTTGTAGTACTTAAGTGCCAGCAGCTTCACGTCCGGGAAAACGGACTTGATGATTCCGGCGATGTGGGTTCCGTGCCCGTGGTTATCGACCGGGGTATTGGTCGCGGTCCCGGAGGAGAAATCCACTCCGAAGTTTGCGGAGCTTTTCTTTGACCCGATGACGTGAATGTTATTGACCAGGAACGCGTGGTCGCCCTGTATCCCAGTGTCGATGATGGCAACGACGATCTCTTTATTCTTCTGGAACTTCTCCCAGGAGTCTTTGAGGTTGATGCTCGCGAGGTGCTTGTCCGGATCGATCCCCCAGCTGGCGTAGCGGGAGATCAAGTTCTCCGGGCCATAGGCTAGAGTGGAAGCTGCCCAGCACACCGAGAGGTTCAGGGCGGTCGCGACGAGGAGGAGGTAATTCACAGCTTTTTTCATTCCATTCCCTTACCACATAAAGTTAAAATCCCAAGCCCGAGCTCTGGATTTGTGTAATACATACAGCAAGCCCACTGCCAAAGATTTATACTTAATTCCGAGAAGTTATGACTAAAAGTTGGATGATTTTTAGGAAGCTGTCTAAATTCTAGACATAAAAAAAGGGCCAAGATTTGGCCCTTATGTTTTGGTATTTGTTCAGGTCAGAGGCTCAGGCCTGTCGGTAGATCTGAGATTCTTCTCTTTCTCTCTCTTCCGCATGCTGGATACACAGCTCGGCCCAGGGCTGGTTCTCGAGTCGCTTGGCGCCGATCTCTTCTTCGCACTCTTCACAGTGGCCATAGGATCCTTCATTGACCTTATCGAGGGCGTAGTCGATACGACGGAGCTTAGCGTACTCACGGTCGCGGATGGTGCAGTTGAGCTGCTGCTGGATGATGGAGGAGGCGAGGTCGGTCTCATCCGAAAGATCGTCTTCGGCGATCAGCAGGTCATCAGACTTATTGAGCAGACCGACGTTGAGGATCTGTTGTCTTTGCTTGAGGAGCAATTGTCTGTAGTGTTCTAAATTTTTTCTATCCACTGGGCCCTCCACAATTGGAAAATCAGAGTAAATTATAGTCCATAAATTGAACCTCTCATAATAGTTTAATTCCATATACGAGAGGACTCAAGTGACAGTTCTTATCGGCAATTAATGTCTAAAAAATTTAATCGCCCCATCCATGATTGACAAATCTGGTACTGAATCTATAGTGGATACTGAGAGAAACTTATTAAAAACGAGGATTTATGCTGCAAAGCAATTTAGCAATTTCAGTGGGGCATATACCATCCGGGCTCTTTATCGTGGCAGTCAAAGACCCTGCGAGTGGGGCGATCGACGGTTATTTGGCAAGTTTCATCCAACAGGTTTCTTTTAATCCCATGATGATTTCCCTAGCAATTAAACCGGGCAGGCCCGCGTTCGATCTGATCAAGGCCGGTACTCCTTTCGCAGTGAACGTGGTCGGCGACCATGACAAAACATTTCTTAAGCATTTCTGGAAAGGGTATGATCCTGACAATAACCCGTTCAGCGAGCTACCTTATCAGATTGGTCAGAAGGGTGGCGTGATCCTGGATCAGGCGAAGTCTGCGTTCGAGTGTACGCTCAAGTCTTCGTCGAAGCCTGGAGATCATGAGATCGTTTTTGCGGAAGTTCTTTCGTCCTTTGTGATGAACGAAGCCGCGAAGCCCATAGTCCACATCAGAAAGTCAGGCGTCGATTATTAATGAATAGTGGTTTCAATTCAAGGAACTCCGATGATTAAGAAATTTTCATTGAACAGATTGAAGTCGAAGCAGTTTCATGTGGTCCTGAAGGAGATTACCGTTGTACAGCTGGTAGAACTTATGTGTGCGAGAATGGACAGTGGCAGCTTTATTGGGCAGGCGGCTGTACTGCCTAGCTGGTGACTTTAAGCTAAGTGATTTTTTTGAACTCGACTCTTGAAAAAATTACTGCTTGAGGTTTCGCCAGCTCTTGCCTTTCCTCGCCCGCGCGTTGATCTGGTATTCCTCGACAGCCTTTAAGTGTAGGTCGTAGGTTTCAGTGAAAACGTGAGTCCCATCGTTCTTGCTCACGAAGAAGATGTAGTTGTGGGGTGCCGGGTTCAGCACCCCCTTGATGGCCTCGAGGCTTGGGTTGGCGATGGGCCCTTGGGGAAGTGCTGGGACCTTGTAGGTGTTGTAGGGGGTGAGCTCTAGCAGGTCAGCTTTCTTAATGTTCCCCTGGTACCTTGACCAGATACCGTAGATCGTCGTCGGATCAGACTCGAGTCGCATTTTCTTTTTGAGCCTATTTGTGAAGACCCCGGCGATGGCGGGTCTTTCGACCTTTGCTCCAGTTTCTTTTTCTACCATGGACGCGAGGATGATCACCTGATGCTTATTCAAGAAGGGATGGTTGAAGTCGATGTCCTTGGTCTTCTCATTGAAAAGGTCGATCATGCTCTTAGCGACGGTGCGGGCAGAGGTGTTCGGTGCGAACCGGTAGGTTTCGGGATAGAGGTACCCTTCCAGAGACGAGGCCTGGATACTAAGCTGGGAGATGAGGTCCGGGTTCTGCACGGCTTTGAGAAATTCATCTTCCGAAGCGATGCCGGAAGCTCCGATGAGCTTTGCGATTTCGTACATGTTTTTCCCTTCCGGGATTGTTACACTCGAGAGGTTAGGCTGACCATAGACCAGGGTCTCCAGCACCCGAGACATGTTTGATCCGCGGGTGATGGTGAAGTTCCCTGCGCGGAATTTGGTAAGCACGTTCTTGTACTTCGCGTAGTAGTGGAAGAGACGGGTGTTGTTGATGAGACTTTCATCTGCAAGACGCTGGTTGATCTTGCCAAAGGTATCGCCTTCTCTCACGGTGAAGGTCTTGTCTTCTCCCGTATAGGTTTCATTGAAGACCATGGCAATCTTCCCGCCAACAACAACGGTGACGAGGAGGAGTGCTAAGAAACCAAAGAGGAAGAGCTTTTTAATCATACATCATCCTTAAAATATCTATCCATTATAAACCAACCTTGCCTTTCCTGCTGCGGATAAAATCTTCCAGGATGACACTGGCGGCGACGGCGTCGATGTGTTTTAAGTCCACCTGGAAATTATAGCGGGGTGAGGTCTTCATGCGGGACTCGGCTTCGAAAGTGGACAGGGTCTCGTCCTGCTCGAAGACCTTTAGAGCGAAGGACTCGGATATTAGCTTCACAAACTCTTGGGCCTTGGTGGTCATTTTTGTTTTCTGTCCGTCCGTGAGAAAGGGGAGGCCGATAACAATGACCTCAACGAATTCGTCGTCGATGATTTTCTGCAGCTCACTTACGACTTGCTCTTTGCTCTTGTTGTGAATCCTCCCGTAGGGTGTGGGATAGGGATCGCGGTTCACACAGAACGTGGCCACTCCGATAAACTTTTCACCGAAGTCCATGGCAAGCACGGTCTTCAGATTCAGCGGATCATCTGGTGGGAGAGTAAATTCATTCATAAACCAAGCAACTCTCTCACAAAATAATGAAGAAGGTAACCGTGTTTGATAAATTCTCATCGCGCCGGCGAAGCCCTGCACAAGTAAACTTTAATCCTGGTGCTCGGTTAAAAGAGGAAGTTGCCAATTCGTGGCATGGTCTCTGGGTGAGTCGAATTTGACTCCAACTCCTAAGAGACGGACCGGTCTTGGGTCCTGGCACCACCTCTCCTCCAGAAGAGTTAAAAAGTTCTCTACCTTTAAAGGAAGCTGCCGCTCGATAGTCGTCTGCTTGAAGTCATGGTATTTGATTTTTACGTTGAGGTTTTTAATGCTGCGGTCCTGATAGCCCTCCAGCGATTCGATGAGTTCGTCCACCATGCGGACCACGTGGGTCTTCATCTCCTCATAGGAACTGATGTCCTTTGCGAAGGTCTCCTCCGTCCCGAGAGATTTTCTCTCGTAGTCCATCTCCAGCTCCCGCTCATCGACGCCGCGGCAGAAATCATACAGGACGTCTCCGAATTTGCCGAAGAGATGGATCATCTCGCTACGCTGGTAACTCTGCAGATCCAGGCAAGTCATTATCCCCATGTCATGGAGCTTCTTAGCAGTAACGTGGCCGATGCCCCAGAGCTTTTCCACCTTGACGGTTTTAATGAAACTCTCCACCTGGTGAGGGGCGATGGTGTACTGGCCGTTGGGCTTGTTGAGTTCGCTTGCCATCTTCGCGATGAGTTTGTTGGACGCGATCCCCGCGGAAGCCGTCAGGCCCGTTTCCTTTTCAATCCGGTTTCTGATTTCCTGTGCGATGAGTGTCGCCGAATTCTTACACAGAGTGGAGGTGGAAACGTCTAAGTAGGCTTCGTCCAGCGACATGGGTTCCACCAAGTCCGTGAACTGGTGAAAGATCTTTAGCACGTGGTCACTGGCAACTCGGTACTTCTGCATGCTAGGTTTCACCAGCACCAGGTGGGGACAGAGCTGGAGCGCCGTCCGGGTCGGCATGGCCGACTTCACTCCGAATTTTCTCGCCGGATAGTTTGCTGTGGTGAGAACACCTCTTCTATCGGTAGACCCACCCACGGCCATGGGTACTTGCTTGAGAGCAGGATTGTCTCGCATTTCCACCGCTGCAAAAAACGCATCCATGTCCACGTGTATGATCTTCCTCATGGATTTATTTTACGGAAAGCATACGGATTGTCCACTGCCAACCGTATGAAACTCTTTGAGCGGCACCTTTCTTAACAAAAATTTTGACTTATACTTTATTCAGGATAAGATAGTCAGGAATCACAGAAATTCGCCGTTATAACTCGCTGATCGAGAATAAATTCCCAAAATATTTTATAAGTATGAACTTGAAGCATAAAAACATTTTTTAACATTACCGTGGAGTCAAAATGCATCTGAGCGGTCTGCGTGACAAAGACATTGAAGAACTAACCAAAATGGCCGAAGAAGCCCAAATCGAGAATGCAGCAGGGATTAAAAAGCACGAGCTCATTTTTTCACTCCTCACAAAAAAATCAAAAGATAATGAAGAAATCTTCGGCGACGGAGTCCTAGAAATTCTCCCGGACGGCTTTGGTTTCCTAAGGTCACCTTCCTATAACTACCTTCCGGGTGCGGATGACATCTACGTCTCTCCATCTCAGATCCGGAGGTTCGGGCTCAGAACCGGTGACTCCATCGAAGGACAGATCCGGACACCGAAGGAAGGCGAGCGTTACTTTGCGTTACTGAAAGTTAACCACATCAACTTTCGGGACCCGGAACAGCACCGAACCACGGTCTTGTTTGATAACCTGACTCCATTATACCCAGATCAGAAGATCAACCTGGAATCCAAGCCGACCAACTATTCGACCCGGATCATCGACCTGTTCGTGCCACAAGGGTTCGGTCAGAGATGTCTCATCGTTGCTCCTCCGAAAGCTGGTAAGACCATGCTCATGCAGGACATCGCCAACTCCATCTCCGACAATCATCCGGACACCAAGCTCATCGTGCTATTGATCGACGAACGTCCGGAAGAAGTGACTGACATGAAGCGTAACGTGCGCGCCGAAGTGGTCTCATCCACCTTCGATGAGCCTGCCACCCGTCACGTGCAGGTCGCAGAGATGGTCATCGAAAAGGCTAAACGGTTAGTCGAGGCCAAGCAGAACGTCGTTATCCTACTGGACTCCGTGACAAGACTTGCCCGGGCCTACAACACCGTAGTTCCTCCATCAGGAAAGATCCTCTCCGGTGGTGTGGATTCGAACGCTCTTCATAAGCCGAAGCGGTTCTTCGGCGCCGCCCGGAACATCGAAAACGGTGGATCCCTCACCATCATCGCAACCGCGCTGATCGATACGGGGTCTAGGATGGACGAAGTGATCTTCGAGGAATTCAAAGGTACCGGTAACTCCGAGATCCAACTCGACCGGAAGCTGATGGAAAAGAGAATCTTCCCGTGCCTTGATATCAACAAGTCCTCGACCCGGAAGGAAGACCTGCTGATGGGTGACAAAGACCTGCAGAGAGTCTTCGTGCTCCGCAGAGTGCTCAATCCCATGAACACCATGGATTCGATGGACTTCATCCTGGACCGGATCAAGGACACTAAAACCAATGCCGCCTTCTTGGATAAGTTGAATTCCTAATGGAAAAAATACTCAAACGCATCATCCTGCTCCTGGCAAAACAGTACACCTCTATCGGCGGCCAGGCCGTGATCGAGGGAGTGATGATGCGGTCTCCGAACGCCTTCGTGGTGGCGGTTCGGAAGCCGGATGGGAGCATCCGTCTGAGGAGAGACCAGTGGTATGGCCTGACTCGGAAACTGAATTTTCTTAAGAAACCGTTTCTCCGAGGCATCCTGATGCTGGTCGAAACCATGGCCAACGGGATTGTCTCGCTGAACTACTCTGCCAACATCGCGATGGCAGAAGAAGAACGAGAGAAAGCTCTCAAGAAAGGCAAAACCGTCGCAGAATTCGAAGCCTCACAGAAAAAGAAAGAGAAAGTTGATATCGCCACCTTCCTGACCATGGCAGTTTCCTTTGCCTTCGGGATTGGCCTGTTCGTGTTCGTTCCGCATACCCTGGCCTTCTGGCTCGGCGACGTCCTTGGCCAGTCGTGGACTCTGGATAGCTTTGCGTTCCATGCGGTCGACGGTGTGATCAAGGCCATCATTTTTGTGAGCTACATCTGGGGAATATCTTTCATGAAGGACGTGCGCCGGGTGTTCCAGTACCACGGTGCCGAACACAAATCGATCGCGACCTTCGAAGCTGGCCTGGACCTCACGGTAGCTAACGCCCGGAAATTCAGCACCCTCCATCCTCGCTGTGGGACGAGTTTTATCTTCTTCCTCATCCTCATCTCAATTGTCATGTTCTCCGCGGTCTTCTCCTTCGTTCCGATCGGTGTGAACCTTCCGCCGATCCTTCGGCACATCGTGGCCGTGTTGTTCAAAGTGGTGCTGATGTTCCCGGTTGCGGGGATCAGCTACGAGCTCATCAAGACGGCCGGGAAGTGCTCTGACAAGTGGTGGGCGCGGGCCATGAGTGCTCCGGGGATGCTACTGCAGAAGCTGACCACCAAAGAGCCAGATGACCAGCAACTCGAGGTTGCTCTCTCCAGCATCAAAGCAGTTCTTTTTCTTGAAGAGAAATACAATCTCAAAGACGCCAAGAGCCGGGTCCTGGAGCTGGAAGAGATTGACATCAGAAACATCCAGGAGATTGAGACCACCAATTCTAGTCTCAAAGAATTCCTCGAGTAGTCACAATCCCATAAGGAATCACCGTGTTTGATAAACTAGAAGCAGTTATCAGGCGATTTGAAATCCTCACCGAGCGACTTTCAGATCCTTCACTCTACGACCGGGTCACGGAGCTCAGAGAGACCAACACCGAAAGATCCAACATCGAACCCCTCGTCATCAAGTTCCGGGAATACAAAAAGTTAAAAACTGACATCGATGACAACAAAGACATCGTCCATAACGAAAAAGATGAAGAGATGCGGGAGATGGCCAAGGAAGAGCTCTCCGAACTAGAAGCAAAGCTGCCGGTCCTCGAGCAAGAACTCAAGATGCTGCTGCTCCCGAAGGACCCTAACGATGACCGCAACGTCATCCTCGAGATCCGCGCGGGCGCGGGCGGTGACGAAGCGTCCATCTTCGTGGGCGACGTGTGGCGGATGTACCGGAACTACTTCGGCACCAAAGGCTGGAAATCTGATGTGATCTCTCTTTCCGAAGGGGACCGAGGAATCAAGGAAATCGTAGTGAACGTCTCCGGCGATAAGGTTTACTCGAAGTTAAAATACGAATCCGGGGCCCACCGGGTTCAGCGAGTTCCCGATACGGAAGCCCAGGGTCGCGTGCACACCTCGACTATCACCGTCGCTGTCATGCCCGAGCCCGACGAGGTCGGAGACGTGATCCTCGACATGAATGAAATCCGCATCGACGTGTACCGTTCCGGTGGTTCCGGTGGGCAGTCGGTGAACACCTCGGACTCCGCCGTCCGTCTAACCCACTTACCAACCGGGATCGTCGTGGCCATGCAGGACGAACGGTCTCAGCTCAAGAATAAAGACAAGGCCTTCAAGGTCCTGAAGGCCCGGATCCTCGATGCCCGCATCCAAGAGCACAACGCGCGGGAAGCTGCGACCAGGAAAGGGCTGGTGGGTACAGGTGACCGGTCTGAAAGAATCCGGACCTACAATTATCCGCAGGGAAGGATCTCCGACCACCGGATCAACCTCACCCTCTATAACTTAGATGCGTTCGTCAACGGAGACATCGATCCGGTGCTCGACGCACTCATCGCGCACAACCAGGCCATCCTGTTACAGGGAACCGAAGAATAAAAACCTTACGGCAGTACTGGAGTTCCTTTTTCACCGAAAATCAAGAAGCTCTCACCACGGCCTATCCAGGTCTTCAGCTCAAAAGATTTCTGCTCGAAGCCCGGGACGTGCTCACCGTCAGGACTAAAAACTTCGCGCTCACCCTGGAGGATTCTTCTTACGGTGTTGGGGCGGGCCTGCTTGGGGAACTTGAGGGCCTTTTCCTGAGAGGCACGCCCTTCGTTTACCTCTTAGGACAGAGCGAATTCTACGGCCGCAGATTTTTCATCACCAGTGATGTGCTGATCCCGAGACCGGAGACCGAGCAATTGGTCGAGCTCATCGCGAAAGAATCAAAAAAATTTCAGACCATGGTGGACGTCGGAACCGGAAGCGGGGCCATCCTGCTGACCCTGCTAGACCTTGGGATCGCACAGCAAGGCCTGGGGATCGATTGTTCGAAAGAAGCTCTCGAGGTTGCTTGCAATAACTCGCGGAGACTTCGGTTAGAAGACAGGTGTGAGCTTCTGCTGGGAGACCGGCTTAAGGGCGTAGGTGGTAGGTTTGATCTCATCGTTTCCAATCCCCCCTACATCAAGGCCACCACTCATAAGCATCTGGTCCACTCGAAGGTTGACGAGTTCGAGCCCCGGATGGCCCTCTACCTGGAGGACAGCACTTACCAGGCATGGTTCGAGGAATTCTTCGG
This sequence comes from Bacteriovoracaceae bacterium, assembly GCA_035576105.1. Classification (GTDB taxonomy): domain Bacteria; phylum Bdellovibrionota; class Bacteriovoracia; order Bacteriovoracales; family Bacteriovoracaceae; genus Peredibacter. The sequence goes on along the minus strand of DATLXA010000067.1, from coordinate 199,343 downwards.
CCAGGTCCTACTCCGGCTCAGCGAGAACGGACTTTTTATGATGGAAGGGCACGAGCACGAACTCACAAGTCAGGCGGCTGGGCTCAAAGAGCTAGGCTTTAAAAATGTGCAGGTCCTAAAAGATTTTGCTGGGCGAGACAGATTTCTGAAAGCTATGATTTAGTATCATTTCAAAGGTGAGGATATGGACAAATTATTAATTCAAGGTCCCTGTGTGCTTCAAGGTAACGTGACCGTCTCTTCGGCTAAGAACGCAACTCTACCCATTTTGGTTGCCACTCTTCTCTGCCCGTATCCGGTGACCTTCCGGAACATCCCGGATCTGATGGACGTCGGCACCATCATCAAGCTCATCCAGAGCATGGGTGTGAAAATCACGCAGAACACTTCTGAACACGTCTTCGACGCCACCACACTCACCAACCAGCACGCTGACTACGCACTGGTGAAAACCATGCGTGCTTCGGTACTGGTGCTTGGGCCACTGCTGGCACGCTACGGGAAGGCCACCGTCTCCCTTCCCGGTGGCTGCGCCATCGGAGCGAGACCGGTTGACATTCATCTGATGGGACTTGAGAAAATGGGTGCCAGCATCCAGATTGAAAATGGTTACATTAAGGCCGAAGCAAAAAGGCTCAAGGGCTGTGTTATCCACTTACCGTTTCCCAGTGTGGGGGCGACGGAGCACCTGATGATGGCCGCTGTCCTGGCGGAGGGACAGACCGTCATCGAAAATGCGGCGATGGAGCCGGAGATCGATGACCTGGCGGACTTCCTGGCCGCTCAAGGTGTGAAGATCCAGGGCGCGGGCACGTCTCGGATCATCATCGAAGGGACCGAACTTAAAGATCTCAGGCCCAATCAGAAACCCTACCAGGTCATCGGTGACCGGATCGAAGCCGCGACGTTCATCATCGCCGGGCTGATGAGTGGGGGAGAGGTTAAAGTCGAAGGTTTCAACCCGAAGCACCTTTCTCTAGTGACCGAGACCCTGAAAAAAATGGGAGCACTCCTGGAAGTCGGAGAGAACTTCATCCAGGTGCGCAAGTCACCACGCCTCAAGGGGGCCGTCATAGACACTGCCCCTTTCCCAGGGTTCCCGACGGATGTTCAGGCCCAGATGATGGCACTGATGAGCTTTGCAGACGGGAACTCCATCGTCACCGAAACGATCTTCGAGAATCGCTTCATGCACGTCCCCGAAATGGGGCGGATGGGGGCCAAGATTGTTCTCAAGGGAAACTCTGCACTCATCGAAGGTGTGTCCCGCTACGACGGAGCTCCTGTCATGTGCACCGATCTCCGGGCTTCCGCGGCACTCGTGCTGTGTGCCTTGGTAGCGCATGGCCAGAGTGAAATTCATCGGGTCTACCATCTCGACCGGGGATATGAGAAAATTGACGATAAGCTGACCCGGCTCGGGGCCAACATCAAAAGAGTGAGAGGTTAACATGGCCGCTGATTGCATCTTCTGTAATATCGTCGCGGGGAAAATCCCTTCGCAGAAAATCTTCGAGAACGACAGTGTCATCGGATTCAAAGACCTCAGACCCCAGGCATCACTGCATCACCTCTTCATCCATAAAAAGCACAGTAAAGACGTCGCTGAACTGATGAAGCATGATCCGTCTCAGGTCTCGGATCTCTTCACCGCCATGACAAGCTACTCGGAGAATGAAGGACTCAATGTCAAAGGGTACCGGATCGTGACGAACCTGGGCTCCCTGGCGGGCCAGACGGTTTTCCATACCCACTTCCATCTGTTGTCCGGAGAGCCCCTGAGCGGATTCGGGGCATGAAGTTCTACCTGCTGAATGTCTTCACCAAGAATAACTTTGCCGGAAACCAGTTAGCGGCCGTCTTTCCGGATAGTTTTCCGGACCCGGAACGGATGCAGGCCATCGCAAGAGAATTCAATTTTTCAGAGACCATCTTCGTGTGTGACCCGAGGGGTACGCCGTCTGTGCGGATCTTCACTCCCAAGACGGAGCTGCCCTTCGCAGGTCATCCGACGGTGGGTGCGGCTTTTATCCTGAGTCACCTAAAGTATAAAAAAGTAGCATTTGAACTCCAGGTACCGCTTGGGAGAACTTCAGTGGTCGCCGACGCGTCTGGGGCCCTGGTCACCTTCCCCGGAGAGGTAAGTCTCGGGGAGATCAACGAGTCTCTTCCGATTTATCTACAGGGGTGCGGTGTCAGTCTCGATGACGTCTACCTGGATGATGTCCGGATGGCCACGGCAGGTCCCGAGTTCATGATCATCCCGGTGAGATCCCGAGAAGTGCTTGCTGGTGCAAAGTCACCACTTTCCTCTGGCACCAAGGTGCGGGGATACTTCATTTTCCGGGAGAGTTCACAGAAGTACCATGTGCGCATGTTTTCTCCGTCACTGGGGATCGGTGAAGACGCCGCCACCGGATCCGCGGCTTGCGCTCTCGCCGGATATCTCTCGCAACACAAGAAAGAACTCTCCGGAGAAGTGACCATCTCCCAGGGTAAGGAGATGTCCAGAGAGTGTGAAATCAAGCTAAAGTGGGGTGAGACCATCCAGGTTGGGGGGATGGTTCACCTGTGGGGAGAGGGGGACCTCCTCTAGCTCTATAATTTTTTTAGGCTAAGTGGAGGTCCGCTTTGCCCGAATGACTTTCACCGTCGTCTCGTGCTACTTCAGGTTTTAAGCTAAACTCAGGAGTCAGCATGATGAAATCAATCGTTTTCTTTTTCGTCCTCGCAGTGGCCCTTCCCGCGGCCGCGGCAAGTCTCGCTTGTAAACCGATCAATTCCTCGAACACCGCTTACGCCGGAGAGGCCGGATTCACAAAGTCACAACAGGTGGTGTGCAACCCCGACGGCAGTGTCGCGTTTGCTTCACTGGCCTTCTTCTATTCTAAGACCAAAGGTTCCGATTTCTCCGGGGTGATGATTTCCACCAATGACTGTTCTGTCCAGGGCCAGCTCCTGAAGGATAAGATCGCCGGCCTCAACTGGAGTGCCGGGAAGACGACATTCGCCAATAGCGCAATCTTCACCGAACTCGCCAAGAGCTACGTCAGAGGTGCCAAAAACCTCGTGAAGCCAACGTCCGATGAATGCCGAGGAACTTCGGGCAGGAGCGCTGGTAGTCTCATCTTAAGGCTCTTAGATATTAGATAATTATTGCTGAAGGCCGTTGAACAGGGCAGCCAGCAGAGTTCTCTGGAGTTGATTGAGCTGGGTGGTCCGTGCCATGAAGATCATCGGGCTCCTTTCGATCTGCGCCGTCGCGACGAACTGGCCCTTGGAAGGATTGAATTCAGTCACCTCGAAGACGTCATGGAACTTATCGATGTAGGTCTGCATTAGCTCTTTTTCTTTCGCTGAACCGAGGTGGAAGTTTCCCTTTTTAGTACCGCTCAGGAGAGTCTGCACCAGCTTCGGACGTTCTTTCCTTTCATTGTTCTCATCTTTCTCCTCTGTCTTGGCGACGTCGTTAAAGAGGATGGTCAGGTCGGTGGAACCCAGATTCCGCTTCATCCAGTACCAGAGCTCTTCGAAGAAACTCAAGCGGTCTTTCTTCCAGAGGTTGCGGAAATGCGTAGTGATCTGCCAGATGTTTTCCAGCGAAGAGAAGTTCTGATGGATGGTCCAGCGGTTGAGGATCTTGGCGTACTGGTCCCTGAACTGCTGGGGGTGAAGTTCTTCGAAGGTGCCCAGGCTTAGGTTCTCGGCTTTCGCGTCGATGATCGGGTAGAAGGCTTTTTCTTTCTCCAGCAGGTTCACCAGTGAGCTGTAGTGTTCGTTGTCCTGGATGAACAGGCCCTGAAGGTTCTGGTCCGGCAGATCGGTCACGTCGATGATGCGGCTTTCAATGGAATTCAGGTTCCAGTTAAGCTCCTTGATGACAATCTGACTGTTAGAACGGATGAACCCGAGTGAAATTATCATGCAAAACCTTCCCCTTGAGCCATGAATACTAACAAAAAGAAATTTAAGTTACAATGCACTCATGGTGCAGCAATGGCTCATTTTAACTTTCCTGGTCTTTCTCAGTGGCAACGTGCTGTCTCAGGACGAACGGTATTACCGGCAGATCTTCAAAGGAGAGTTGGTCACAGAGAAAGAGACGGTCGTCGACTCACCCATCACACAGTTCAACGTTAAGGGGTCGCTCTACAAGTTCGACCTCAACGCAGATGGCACCGACGAATCCCTCGAGCCTCAGAAAAGAGACGGCGTTGACTGGCTGGAGATCCGGGATTTCTCCGAACGTAAACTCTTCGAGGCAAAGCTCCTGGCCATGGGTGCGGAGAGTACACTCTACAAGATCAAGGTGGTGCAGATCTCTCCGAAAGTTAAGTCCTTGATCCTCTTCTTGGATGAGGGGGTGACCAAGGCACGGCGCTTCGAATCGACCGCACGGATCTTCGTCCTGAGCTTCGAGAACAACGACCTCTCGACCCTGCGCCTAACCCAGGGCCCGCACTTCTTCCATGAGAAAGAAGGGCAGCGAGAGCAGTACGGTCGACGGGATTACGTGGTGAATGTCTACGACATCGACGGTGACGGGGTCCGGGAGATTGCCATCCAGTACAATCACATCCAGCGAATCATGAAGTATTTAGGCAGCGGGGAGTGGAGCCGGTTCTAAGAGGCTTTCTTGTGAGATTCTTGGTTCTTGCGGGCCAGCTCTTTTTCTCTGCGGTACTTCTCGAGAACTTCCAGGTTAGACACACTCTCCGCAGAGGCTTTCTTCCGGAGATGGTTCAGGATCAGGGAGAAGCTCACCAGCGGCATCCCCAGGATCGCGATGAGGCCGAAGTAGGCGTTCACGTTCCACGGTCCGGGCTCGGCGTCGCTCGCCATTGCGGGCGCTGACTTACCTATAGTCTCAGTCATCTTATTGAGGTCGTGTTCCAGGTTGAAGAGCGGCTCGGTCCCTTGCGGAGTGACGGCTGGTTGATCCACCTCGATGCCGATGAAGTCTTCCACCGCGGGCTTTCTTCCCTGGGCGTAGCAGGTAGTTGAGGCGAAGAGTAGGATAAGTCCAAGTGTCCGTATGTTCATGTTGTGTGCTCCTGTCCTCCCTATCGTCATCCCGCGGAAAATCTTTAACTAAAGCCTTTGTATTTTTCAACCGATGAAGAGGGGAGTTACTAGCGACCCACGAGGATGAGCTGCATGAAAATATTTTTCGTCTTTTCCATACTCGCATTCGGCTACGTTTTCTCTCTATGGAAGTTCGGGGGGCTTGATCAAGCGGTCCTGACGAAATGGGAGAAACAGCTGCAGTACGAGAAACGGGCCCTGGGCCTAGCACGGGAGAACCGTCTACTGATGAAGGAAATCTCGGACCTGCGCTACCAGGTCTCGCAGATGGAGTCGAAGAACAAGTACCTCTCGGCGCAGGCGCAGACCGGCACCCGTACCATCGCCAGTATCCCCAAGCCGAAGCTCAATGACCTGGTGAACTACGAGATTTATAAGTGGACCCCGGAGAAACTCCTCGCCATCAGCGAGAAGGAACTTCACTTCAAGAACTACGAGAAGTCCGCGCAATTTTACCACGAGCTCATCAGCAGATTCCCGAAGCACCAGATCATCAGTGACCGGGTCCTGTTCGGCGCGGGTGTCGCGGCGTTCGAGACCGGCAAGCGCTACGACTGGTCAACGCTGCACCTCGAGAACCTGGTCAAGCTGCACCCGAAGTCCGAGTTCTACCGGGGAGCGAAGCTGTGGCTCGCCCTCGCGCACTACAACCAGGGCCATCACCAGAAGTTCTTATCCACGGTCGAAGAGTTTCGCCTTAAATACAGAAACACAGAAGAATGGAAAATTTTAAGCAGGTACTATGAAGACATATCTTACAAAATTAAGCAGTAGCCTCGTCGTCCTCTTCGTTTCGTTCCCGCTGCTGGCCAAGCCAGTGGCGCAGGTGACGGAACTCAGCGGGGCCGTCTTCATGATTTCTCCCGACGGGAAGACAACTTCCCTCAAGCCGGGCGAGCACCTGGAGGAGAAGTCCGAGATCATGGTCGACGAAGGTGCCAGCATCACTCTCATCGACTACTTCGATGCCACCTACCATCTCATCGGCGGGTCGCACTTGAAATTCTTTAATAAATCAGTTCAGCTCAAACGAGGGAAAACCTGGATCAAGTCCCGGACCTTGAAGCATAAGTTGGCCCTGACCACCGCCAACGGTCACGTGGACTTCTCTACCGGAGAGTTCATCACTTCTTTTGACCAGTCCACTGCCCGCTCCCAAATCCTAGTGGTGAGCGGAGACGTGGAAGTCTCGAACATCCTCGATAGAGACCTGAAGTACACTGTGGCCGCTGGGAATTTTACTCTGGTGGATCCGGACGTAGAAAACGGCGTCCCCCGCTCTCCCACCAAAGTGGGACTAAACTCTCTAGATACGGCGTTGAAGGAATTTAAGCAACTCCCGGTAATGCTCAAGCAGGACGAAGCTCCGTCCAGATCAATGGCCTCGGTGGGGTCCCAAGAAGTGAGAGTCGGGCAGATTCAATTCATCACGACTAACAGACTTCCTGCTTCCGTGGACAATGGCGCACATAAGTATTTTAAAAATTTCAAGAAACTCTCCGTGAAGAAAGTGGAAGTGACGACAGCTCCTATAAAGTTTTATGGATTCACGGTGACGGATGTAGTTGCTCCTGAAATAAAGGCCCTGCCACCAGTTGAAACTCCACGTCAGCCAGCTTCAATACCGAAGGCCGTTATCAGCACGCCTCAAAATGCCAATAATGCATTGCAAAACAATCCTGAGTTTGACAACTCTCTAAAGACTCATACCATTGACCAGCCTAAGCATTCGAAAGAATTAGATAATCTTATCCAAGACCTCACAAGTTTCTAAGCTTTAGGGTCAATTCCCAAGAAATTGTGTGTCACATTAAGTGCTTGAAAATAATGGGTTAATTTGAATTCATATAGATATTTTACATTTAAGATATCTTGAGTTTAAGTTCCATCTAAATTTGTCTTATTATAGCCTCATGGAAAAAACAAGAATGCACGTGACTATCATTGACGATAACAAAGACCTGTTAGAGGTCCTCTCAGATTCATTGTCTGACTCGTTTGTTATTGAGTCTTTTACTGAACCGGATAAGGGTTTAGAGTTCATCCGGAATAACCATACTGATGCGATCCTACTCGATCTACACATTCCGGGCAAAGACGGTTTCCAGGTTTATGAAGAAGTAAAAAGAGCAAAGCAGAATCTACCGGTGCTTTTCCTAACTGGTGACTCGGACATGGGCTCCCGAGTAAAGGGACTCGAGATCGGCGCCGACGATTTCTTAATAAAGCCGGTTCAGACTGAAGAACTGGTGGCAAGGATCAGGAACCGCATCACACTCAGCAAGCGCAATCTTCAGAACAACAAAGTCATCAAGTTCAAAGACCTAGTCATTGATCTTGACGGACACCAGGTGATCCTCAATAGCCAGGCCGTCCGACTCACTCCGAAAGAGTACCAGTTGCTACTGGTCCTTTCTCAGAATCCAAACCGCGTGATCCATAAAGACGATTTGATCCACATGCTGTGGAAAGACGTTCACGTTGAAGTGAATAATCTCGACACGCATTTCTCGAATCTCCGTAGGAAACTCAAGCCGTTTTCGACACATATCAAAACTTTAAAAAACCTCGGCTACGTCCTTCGAATCTAGTTTTAAAATGTAAAAATAAATCAAATCAGCTATTCTTTGTGAACCAAAGGATAGCTCTTATGTTTTACACGCAAGAACCAGCTCTCACCTACGACGACGTTCTCATTGTCCCCAATTATTCTGAAGTGCTCCCCTCTGATGTAGACTTGAGAACAAGATTCTCTAGAAACATCCCTTTGAATATTCCCGTCGTCTCTTCCGCCATGGACACGGTGACCGAATCCAGCACGGCCATCGTCATGGCGCAGGAAGGCGGCATCGGTGTGATCCATAAGAACCTCTCGCCGGAGGAACAGGCCTTCGAGGTTGAGAAGGTGAAGAAGTACGAGTCCGGCATGATCCTGGATCCTTTCACAGTGAACCCAGAGCAGTCGATTTCCGCCCTCTTCGACCTGATGAAAAAATATAAAATCTCGGGCTTCCCGGTCATCGATCAAGACCGGCACCTGGTAGGGATGATCACCAACCGTGACCTGCGCTTCGTCTCGGACACGACCAAGAAGGTTCAGGAGGTGATGACCTCGAAGAACCTGGTGACGGCACCGGAGGGAACGAGCTTCGCCAGAGCAAAAGAAATCCTCCAGAATCACCGGGTGGAGAAGCTTCCGGTGGTCAGCAAAGACGGCAAGCTCAAAGGGCTGATCACCATCAAAGACATCGAGAAGACCATTGCGTATCCCAACTCCAATAAAGATCAGTTCGGCCGGCTGCGGGTGGCGGCGGCTTGCGGGGTCGGGGAGAAGGAGTTGCGACGAGTTGAGGCGCTGATCAAGGCCCAGGTCGACGCCATCGTCATCGACACGGCCCACGGGCACTCCAAAGGTGTGATCGAAATGATTAAGACCATCAAGGCCCTAAAGGCCAGTGTCGACGTCGTCGCAGGCAACGTCGCAACGGCGAAGGCGTGTGAAGACCTGATCGCCGCGGGAGTGGATGGGATAAAAGTTGGGATCGGCCCCGGCTCCATCTGTACCACTAGGATCATCGCCGGCATCGGGGTCCCGCAGATGCAAGCGATCTTCGATTGTAAGGTTCCCTGTCACAAGGCCGGGATTCCGTTCATCGCCGACGGAGGAATCAAATACTCCGGAGACATCGTCAAGGCCCTGGCCGGAGGGGCCAGCACTGTCATGATCGGCTCCCTCTTCGCCGGAACCGACGAAGCGCCCGGGGAGATGGTTCTCTACCAGGGCCGGGCCTACAAGATGTACCGGGGCATGGGCTCCCTGAGTGCCATGGAGAAAGGTTCCAAAGACCGCTATGGCCAGAGTGCCGTTGAAGAAGTCTCGAAGCTCGTTCCGGAAGGCATCGAGGGCCAGGTGCCATACCGAGGGTCATTGGCGAATAATCTCTTCCACATCCTCGGAGGGATCCGGGCCGGCATGGGGTACGTGGGTGCGCCGGACATGCAGGCACTCAAGGAGAGATCGAAGTTCATAAAAATCACCGCTGCCTCTTTGAAGGAGTCCCATCCCCATGATGTGATCATCACTAAGGAAGCCCCCAACTACCGGCAGGTTTAAGAAAATGAAAAGCTCAATTTGGATCGTCGACTTCGGCTCGCAGTACACGCAGCTGATCACCCGGAAGTTCCGGGAACTGGGCTTCACCTCGGAGATCATCACCGTCGAAGAGTGTCTGGAGAAGTTAAAGCACCAGCTTCCCAAAGCACTCGTCCTCTCCGGAGGCCCACAGAGTGTCTTCGAAGACCATACGGATTACACACCGTTTTTTACCCATCACAGTCTTCCCATCCTGGGAGTCTGCTACGGGATGCAGATCCTGGCGCAGTTTTTCGGCGGAAAGGTAGAGAAGGGTGTCCAGGGTGAGTACGGTCTGGCGAAGCTCAAAACGGTTCCGGGATTTTTGATCCCGGGGTGTCCACCCGTGAGTGATGTGTGGATGAGCCACTCGGACCATGTCAGTAAGATACCTAAAGACTTCACGCTCGTCCTCCAGAGTGAGAACGGGCTCACCGCCGGGATCAAGCACATTGAGCGTCCCATCCTCGGGCTCCAGTTTCATCCGGAGGTGCACCATACCGTTCACGGTGGGGATGTCCTCTCCTTCTTCCTAAAGGAAGTAGCGCACCTCAAGTCGGACTGGTCCTCCAAGACCATGCTCGAGACATCGCTCGAGAGTGTAAAATCGGTGAAAGGCTCTAACGTCCTGTGCGCCTTCTCCGGCGGGGTGGACTCGCTGGTGGCCGCGACCCTTACCCAGAAGGTCATCGGGGACAACCTGTACTGCTTCTTCGTGGACAATGGGTTGCTGCGGCCCCAGGATTATCACCACATCAAGCTCCTTCAAGAAAAAACTTCACTTAGCATCGAGATCATCGACGCCTCTGATCTGTTCCTGAAGGCACTCCATGGCCAGAAGGATCCCGAACAGAAGCGAAAGACCATCGGGAAAACGTTCATCGACGTGTTTGAAAGTAAGGTCCATGAGTTCGAAGCAAGTCATGGGATCAAGTTCGATTACCTCCTACAGGGAACCCTGTACCCGGATGTCATCGAGTCCATTTCTCCGCATAAAAAAGGCGGGAAGTCGGTGACCATCAAGTCTCACCATAACGTTGGGGGCCTTCCAGAAAGGATGCACTTGCAGCTACTGGAGCCACTCCGCTTTCTCTTCAAAGATGAGGTTCGGGCCATGGGCCTGGAGCTGGGTCTGGAGCACGAGTGGGTTTACCGTCATCCATTCCCGGGCCCCGGGATCGGGGTAAGGGTCCTAGGAGAGTTGAGTGCGGAATCTATCCGGAAGGTTCAAGAGTCTGACCAAATCCTCTACGAGGAACTAAAATCCTGCAAGCTCTACGACTCCACCTGGCAAGCGTTCACGGTGCTCATCCCAGTTAAGACCGTGGGTGTGAAGGGTGACGGCCGGGTCTACGAAGAAGTCATCTCACTACGGATGGTAAATTCTCAGGACGGCATGACAGCTTCGGTCACGGAGCTTCCATGGAGTTTCCTCCACCGGGTGTCTTCGAGGATCTGCAACGAGGTCCGGGGGATCACCCGGGTGGTCTACGACATAACCTCGAAGCCACCCGGGACTATCGAGTGGGAGTAGTTTAGAAAAGATAAAGTGATGAAATCTAAGTCTTTTTTAACTTTTCTTGATGCTTAGAGCTTCGTCTTCCCTTGAATATTATGGTAAATCTGTGGAATGAAAATACTTATCCTGCTTACTCTGCTCGCTGGCTGCACCAGAAAATATATGGACTACGACCTGATACGCAAAGTGGACTTTCAGAAAGAGACCTACGAGAGGCCTATCCCGTTGACCAAAGTTACTCCGGTGGGGAAGGATGATCTCAAGTCCTGCTTTAACCAGTGGCTCTTCTTCTCCAATGCGGAGAAGGAAAAAGACAAGGCCATCCCGTTCATCGTCCGCAGCCTCTGTCCTGGGCAAGAGTACCTGCTGCAGGCCCAGATGCAGGAGCAGTGGTGGACCACCCTGGTCTTCACCCGGTCTTGTGTAAAAGTGGAAACCAAGTGCGCCGACGCCATGAAAGCGCAGTAGGCCCAGGGCTCAGATATATTCCAGGAAATCGTCAAAGGTATTCACCGTTTCAAACTCAGAAGACATAGTCCCGGGCCTCAGCACCTGAGTGACACCCATGCCCGCGGTCTCGGCCGCTTTCAGCTCCTCCGCAATGTCCGAGAAGAAGTGGATCTGCGCCGGCGTCAGGCTTAATTCCTGAGCAAGCTTCTGGTACGACGACGGGTCTCTTTTCCCTCCGACGCTGGTGTCGAAGTAATGGGAGATCATCGGCGAGAGGTCTCCCTCCACAGAGTACCCGAAGATGAGCTTCTGGGCGTGGACGGAGCCGGAAGAGTAGATCCCGATCTTGGCACCGGTGGAGAGGATCTTCTTGAAGAAGGGTTTGACGTCCGGGTAGACGTGGCCCTTGAAATCATTCTTCGAGTAGCCGATATCCCAGATCAGTCCCTGGATATCTTTAAGGGCACTGTGCTTGCGGTCGCTCTTGATCCAGCTCGCGAGTTTTTCAATCACTTGGTACAGGCCAAGTTGACGACTCTCTTCCTGCCAGACCGTGTCCCGAACTTTCTGGATGGCCGCCGTCACCACTGGATGGGTCTGGTGGTGGAGGACGTAGCTCTCCAGGTGCAGCTGGGAGTAGGGGAAGAGGATCTGATGGACAAAGCGGATATCCGTAGTGGTCCCTTCGATGTCGAACAAAAATAACTTAATCATGGTTGAAACTTCTTTTCGATTCCGCTGTTGGTGTAATTGGCGACCCAACCCTCGGGAGTCTGGAACACGCGGATGGCCTTCACGTGGTACTTCGGTGCCAGGTCAAACCAGTGGGTGTAGCCCTTGGGCACGGAGATGAAATCCCCTTTCTCGCACAGAAGAGAAAAAACTTCCGGACCGTTGGGTAGGTGGAAGAAGAATTCGCCCTGGCCATCGACGAAAAACCGCACCTCGTCTTCGGCGTGGGTGTGCTCGGAGAGGAACTTCATCCGGACGGCTTCGATGTTGGGGGTTCCCTGGTGGACGTTGATTACGTCTGCGTTGGTGTAGCCGTGGGCCCTCATGTAAGGTGCTAGCTCGTGGTCGTAGGCCCGGAGGATTGTCTCTGAGGAGTCCTCGTCTTTGAGCGGGATCGAAGCCTCCCACTGTTCGAAGACGATGCCCCGGTCGTTCATGAACTTCTTTATCTCCGCGGGGTCGGTGATCTTCTTGGAACCACTGCTTTGGACGGTGAGGAGGGCCATGTTAGTAATCCTTTTTTGCGTGGAAACATTCGAAGAGGAACTCGAAGGTTTCGATGTGCCGCTTGGCCGTCGCGACGTCTTTGCCCCAGCTGTAGAGACCGTGGCCCGCTATCAGGAAGCCGTGGATGTTATCTGAGAAAGACTTCTCCAGGCCCCGAAGGATCTCGGTCATGTTCTGCGAGTTGGGGACGATAGGGAGGTCATAGCTCAGTTCATGGGTCGCGTTCCCCTCGAGGCCCTTGAGGATTTCGAGTCCCTCGAAGCGCAGGAACCCGTCTTTCTCCCGGAGGTGAGACAAGACAGTCCCCAGCACCGAATGGGTGTGCAGGACACAGTTCACCTGAGGCATTATTTGATAAATGGCGGTGTGAATTTCTGTTTCGGCGGAGGATTTAATCCCCGGCGAATTAAACGGAGCAAGAACCGTTCCTTGCTGGTTGATGAGGATCAGGTCAGTGAGTGAAAAGCGGCTCTTGTCCACACCGGACCTGGAGATGATGTATTCAGTCGGATTTGTGGACCGGACGGAATAATTGGTGGACGTCGCAGGAGACCAACCTTTGGCATTAAAAAATTGGATGCTCTCTAGGAGCTCACTTGCCACACTAAGATTGGTTTCACTCAACATTCTCAATTCTCCTCATCTTTATTTGGTACCGTGAACTTGGTGATAATTGAAGGATATTCTTATTTTAATTGGCAGGGCGTCAATGGCTTATTATTATAATGAAGAGTTGCACTGCATACTTTTGTCATTTCTGCTTAAAAATGGTTATCTCTTAGAGAGCAGCCCTACATTTTTTTGAGGATTATCCTATATGAAAAACCCCTTCCTCGGGAGTGATTTTCGCCATACCAGACAAGACAGTTTCACCCATCTGCACCTCCACACACAGTACTCCTTACTGGACGGTGCGCTGAGGCTGGGCGATCTTTTTAAGCGGGCCAAGGAGCTCGAGATGCCGGCCATCGCCTGCACCGATCATGGTAACATGTTCGGCGGGATTGATTTCTACACCAAGGCGATCACCGCCGGGATCAAACCGATCCTCGGCTCGGAGATCTACTTCACGCCGGGCTCGCGCCATGACCGCAGAGCACCCAAGAATCTCAAGACTCTCGATTCGCAGGATGAGGTGGAGGGAAGGCACCAGATCCATCACCTGATCCTTCTGTGTAAGAACCTCACCGGATACCGCAACCTCTGTAAGCTCCTTTCCCGGGCCTACCAGGAAGGCTTCTACTACAAGCCCCGGGCCGACGTGGAACTGCTGCGGGAATTTTCGGAAGGACTCATCGCCACCACCGCGTGCCTGAAGGGAGAGGTGGGCTACAACCTGTTCACCGGCCAGGACGAGCGGGCCTACCAGGCCGCCATTAAGTTTAGAGAAATCTTTAAGGACGACTTCTACCTGGAGATCCAGGAGAACGGCATCCCGGAACAGAAAATTGTCAATGAGAAAGTCATCGCCTTCGCCAAGGAGAATTCCATCCCGCTGGTGGCGACCAACGACTGCCACTACCTTACCAGAGAAGACGCCGCGGCCCAGGAAGTCCTGATGTGCATCCAGACAGGGAAGACCTTTGAGGATGAGAAGCGCATGAAGCTCAGTACTACGGAGTTCTATCTGAAATCCCCGCAGGAGATGCGGGAAGCCTTCAGCTACATCCCCGAGGCGTGTAACAACACACTCAAGATCGCCGACGAGTGCAACCTGGAGATCCGCTGGCAGGACGACAAGGGCAAGCAGATCTACCTGCTGCCGAAGTTCGAGATCACCACCAAGGAAAGCGAAGCCGATTTCTTCACCCGGCTTTCCCGGGAAGGACTGGAAGAGAGGTTCGCAGGCCCCCACTTCAAAGAGTTGCGGGAGAGCCCGAACTGGGAAACGGAGCTCAGGCCCGTCTATGTGGACCGGTTGGAAGTTGAGATCGGGCTGATCGCGCAGATGGGATTCACCGGCTACTTCCTCATCGTCTCGGACTTTATCATCTGGGCCAAGTCCCAGGGCATCCCGGTGGGCCCGGGCCGGGGCTCCGGTGCCGGCTCGATCGTCGCCTACTCACTGAAAATCACCAACGTCGACCCGATTCCGTTCAACCTGCTCTTCGAGCGCTTCATCAACCCGGAACGGGTCTCGATGCCGGACTTCGACATCGATTTCTGTCAGGACCGCCGGCAGGAAGTGATCGAATACGTCACAAAAAAATACGGCGAAGACAAGGTGGGCCAGATCATCACCTTCGGAACTCTCTCCGCCAAGGCCGTGCTCCGGGACGTCTCCCGGGTCTTCTCCCTTCCGTACTCGGAAGCGGACGCCCTGGCCAAGCTCATCCCAGAAGAGCTCGGCATCGGATTGCAGGAGGCTATCGATAAGGAGCCTAAGCTCAAAGAGCTCGAAGACAACGACCCCAAGATCCGAAGGATCCTCCAGATTAGTAAGCGGCTCGAGGGTCTCAACCGCCACGCGGGCATCCACGCCGCCGGGGTCATCATCACTAACGAACCGCTGGTGAACTACTGTCCACTGTTCCGAGGCGCCAAGGGCGAGCAGGTGGTCCAGTTCGATAAAGATTTCTCCGAGAAGATCGGGCTGGTGAAGTTCGACTTCCTGGGACTCAAGACCCTGACCGTGATCTCCAACGCTTCCAAGCTCATCCAACGGGACCTCAAGGCCGACTTCGACATCGAGTTCATCGACTACCACGACGACTCGGTCTTCGACCTCATCTCCCTGGGCCACACCGTCGGAGTCTTTCAGCTCGAGTCCTCGGGGATGCAGGACCTGTGTAAGCGGATTAAGCCTGACTCCATCGACGACATCACCGCGATCAACGCGCTCTACCGGCCCGGGCCGATGGGCTCCGGCATGCACCTGATGTTCGCGGAGATCAAGCACGGACTGAAGCCGGAGACCTACATCTTCGAAGAGCTCAAGCCGGTGCTCAAAGACACCTACGGCATCATCGTCTACCAAGAGCAGGTGATGAACATCGCCCGGGTGGTGGCGGGGTATTCCCTTGGGCAGGCGGACATGCTCCGCAGAGCGATGGGTAAGAAGAAGGCCGAAGAGATGGCCATGCACAAGCAGATCTTCATCAAGGGCGCCGGCGAACGGGGCTTCGATCTGGTGAAGTCCGAGCAGCTCTTCGACCTGATGGAGAAGTTCGCGGAGTACGGCTTCAACAAGTCCCACGCGGTCGCCTACTCAGTGATCTCCTTCCAGACGGCGTTCCTGAAGAAGTACTACCCGGCGCAGTTCTTCGCGGCCCTTCTCGGAACGGAGATCAACAATAAAGAAAAAATAACTTCCTACATCCAGGAAGCCAAGGACTTCGACATCGCCATCCTGCCTCCGGACGTCAACGAGTCCCTGTGGCTCTTCAACGTCATCGGCGACACCATCCGCTTCGGCCTCGGGGCCATCAAGGGAGTGGGGGAAGCGGCGGTGGAGGAGATCGTCCGGGAACGGGAGTCGAACGGATTTTTTAAAGGGTACGTGGATTTCTGCGAACGGATCAATCTGAAATCAGTCAACAAGCGCGTGATGGAAGCGCTCATCAAAGTGGGGGCCTTTGACAGTTGCGAGAAGTTCAACCGCAAGACCCTGCTGGAGAACATGGAGTTCATCATCACTTTCGCGGAGAAAAAGCAGGAAGAGAAGCTCATGGGCCAGACCTCTCTCTTCGACCTGGGAGCTACTCCGCAGTCCTCCGAAGAGCAGCTCAACATAGGCGAGTCCCAGGAGTTCGATGAGAAGCAGAAGCTCTCTCTGGAAGCCGAGCTGCTGGGGATCTACGTCTCCGGGCACCCACTAATGCGGTTCAAGGACATCATGAGTAAGCTCACCTCTATGAAGATCGCCGAGATCCAGGACCTTCCAACGGTGCCCAAGCCTGAGGGCTACAACCCGCGCAACAACGAGAACGATCCCACCAAGAGGACCATGGTGATTGCCGGGATGATCTCCGAGTCCAAGGTCATCATGACCAAAAAGGGTGACAAGATGGCCTTCGTGAACTTCGAAGACCTCTCCGGGAAGATCGAATGCCTCTTCTTCCCCCGGGTGTTCGCAGAGTTCCAGCAGTTCCTCACCACCGACGAACCCCTGATCCTGCACGGAGTGGTCAACCTCGCCGAGGACCCTAAGAAGTTCTACCCGAGCAAGGTCGGTTTCCTTAAAGACGAATCCGATGACCGGGTCACCTCGGTGCGAGTGAACGTTCCACTGGAACACCTCAACCAGTACTCCCTGTCACAGATGAAGCAGATCTTGCTGAGCTACCGGGGCTCCATTCCCATCCACCTGATCTTCGAGACCAGTGAAGGGAAGGCACGGCTTCCCCTGGATGATAACTTCCTGGTGAGCCCGTCCCCGCAGATGGCCGCGAAGCTCAACGAACTCCTCAGCACCAATTCGGTTTCCTTCATCATCGACGGGAAAGTCGAGGAAGTCCGGCAGTGAGATTCTGGCTCAGCTCACTGCTACTTCTCACCAGTTTGAGCGCCTGGGGTCAGGCGGCAACGGCACCGACACCGCCGGTGCAACCGAAAGCCGTCCCCGCGGGAACTCCACCTCCCGCCAGGATCTATCTCATCAGCGACATGACTCTCTGGGGGCTGGAATGGGGAGAGCTTGGGCTCTCAGACAAGTCAAACTTCCTGGCCCCGCTTGAAGAGGTGTGGTTGAAATGGCTAAATGAGAACCTGCCTCCGTCAGTCACCGAAGCCGTTCTTTGTAAGGCCCAGTGCTTAGAGTATTATAAGGGATGGCTGGAGAGGCCTGAGACAGAATTACCCTTGGACTCCGACGAGTACGCCAGCGGCCTGTGGCTGGGACTCTCCTTTGACCTGCGGAAGCTCTCCCACCTGGCAGCAACCAATGACTGGAAGTTTGAATG
The DNA here is from genome assembly GCA_035576105.1 of Bacteriovoracaceae bacterium. Classification (GTDB taxonomy): domain Bacteria; phylum Bdellovibrionota; class Bacteriovoracia; order Bacteriovoracales; family Bacteriovoracaceae; genus Peredibacter. Next base: position 182,017 of record DATLXA010000067.1, on the reverse strand, counting down.
GGACGGACGGCTGGTGTTGATGGACGTTAAGACCAAGCGCTCCATCGGGAACGCGGTCATTTCCAAAGAAACCGAAGACTGGAAAGGGCTCGGGCAGAAACAGCTCAACTCGGCCCTCGCCAGCCGACTATACCGCTCGGCCGTGGGCCAGCTCGGGTCTGTGGTAAGAAAAGACAGGCCCCTCCCCAAGCACGACCACGTGAATTCACTGACCATTAAAGGCAACAAAACGATCCTGGAGCTCTTCGTCCTGATGGAAAAGCTCCACAAAGAGGGCCAGAACATCTCCCTGCGGTCCCAGTTGGACGCTTTCACCAAAAAAGAAGCAAGTCTTATTTGCTTTTATCAAGGTGAGGAAAAAATGTTTACCGATTTATTGTCGCAGCTAAAAGAGTTAAAATCTTCCGTAAGGTATAAATTAGTTCATCAACTGGATGGGAAGAACCATGCGTTGAGTTTCACAGCTAATGAATAAGGAAGATTTTAATGACAGCACTCAGGTCCAGTAGTTTTCTCTTGGCCATGGTCTTGCTGGTGAGTTCCTGTGCTCCCATCGCCCGCCGGCAGCCCATCAACAGCGGCGGCCCCCGCGCGGAAAAAGTTTCAGAATTCAGTCCCGTCAAAAAGAAGATAGCTCTCCTTTCGTTCTACAACGAATCTCCCTTGGGAGGAGAGGACCTGGCGGCGATCGCCACGGAGGAGTTTCGACGGGAGATGTCGCGCTCGCGCGAATTCCTCTTCGACCCGGAGGCAGAGAATATCTTCGGAAACTCCAAGGAGATCTACGCCGGGGGTGGCATCAAGCTCGCCCAGCTGGGACGGAAAGCGAAGCTCTCGGGCGTGAACATCGTCATCCTGGGACGGATCAAGGAAGCGCGGGTCCGGCAGAAGAGTGATGACATCGGGTTCGTGCGCAAGGTGAAGTCACTGGCCGAGACTCTGGTGGAAATAAAGGTCTACGACGTCCTCTCCAACAAGGAACTCTACTCGGAGGTCCTGGATGGAAACATCAAGGACGATAACCTGCGGTTCTATAAAGATGACTCCGAGGACAACCTGGCCCTGCGGCAGGACCTGCTGAAGCATTCCATCCGCATGGCGGTCCGCAAGTTTGTCCCGAAGATCGTGAAGATCGGAACCAAGCTCGACTGGATGGGCCGGGTCGCGAAGATCATCGGTACCCGCATCTTCATCAACGCCGGTCGGACCTCGGGGCTGAACCTGGGAGACATCCTGAGAGTGGTCACCGAGGGCCAAGACGTCTACGATCCGGAGTCCGGAGCGATGATCGGGATCTCGGAGGGCGAAGTGAAGGGGACCTTAGAGGTGGTGGATTACTTGGGGGCCGACGGCGCAGTCTGCGTGCTCCACTCCGGAGGTTCGGTGACCGAAGGCGACTTCGTCCAACTCTACTAATGACTGAACCAACGAAGCTCCCATTCTTAGTCATCTCCTCTTCTCCTTACCTGCGAGGGATCCTGAAGTTCGTGCTAGAAACTCTCCTCCATACGGAGGTCACGGAACTCGAATCGGAGGAGAGGGCGCTGACTTTCCTGCGTAACCTCGACACCGCTCCCAGCATGATCGTCTACGACTACACTCCAAACGCCTACCTGATCGAAGACATGATCATCTACCTCAAGGAGCACTCGAAGCAGGTGCAGATCGTGGTACTGGTCGACCGGATCAAGGCCGAGGGGGAGGAAATGCTCAAGGGCTTTCTTCAGATGAAGCTGATGGAGGAGTCTTCGCTGCCGAGTGGCCTAGTGGAGGAATCCAAGAAACTTTTCAAGAACTCGCACTACATCAACGAGGAACCCTACTGTCGCATCGACGTAAATTTCCTCACCATCCTCGATGGCATCAACAAGAACCTCTTCATCCGCTTGGGTCAGGATAAGTTCGTGAAGATCTCTCACGCCGACGACAACACCGAGATGGTGGACATCCAGAAGTACAAGGCCAAGGGGATTGAGTACCTCTACCTCAACCGGGAGACTGCCCTGTGGGTCATCACCCAGATTCAGGGACAGATCAACATTTTCCTCAAGGCCAATAATTTTCGGTTTGTTTTGCGGGGAGCATCCGAGAGCCCGGAGAAGCGCTTCGAGCAGAAGATCCTGCGCATCGACGACGAGGTCCACGTGGACAAGGATTTCAAGGAGTCCATCGATAAGGCCGTCCTCCGCATCCGCTCCATCGTGGAAAAAGAAGCGAAGCTCAGTCATTTCCTGAAGCTCATCAAACAGAAGCAGGACGACTACGCACTGTTTACCCAGAAGATGAACCTCACCAGTCTCATCGCCTGCACCCTCGCCCGGGAGCTTGACTGGATCTCCAAGACCACAATGGATAAACTGGTGTACGCAGCCGTCCTGAGTGACATGACCCTGGCGGTGAGGCCCGAGCTGCTGCGGATCTCGAACCTTGCGGAGTTTGAAAAATGTAAAGAGAGACTTAGTGTCGAGGACCAAAAGTTGTTCCTCTCGCATCCCCGGGATGGTGCCAACCTCATCAAACGCTACTTCAACACCGCCCCTCCGGATACGGACGTGCTGGTGCACCAGCACCATGAGATGCCGGACGGCAGCGGGTTCCCACAGTCGATGCGGGCGGAGAAGATCTCGCCCCTGTCCGCGCTGTTCATCGTCGCCACCGACTTCAGCTTCTACTTCCTCATAGACGACGACCCGACCATGGACGACTTCCTGCTCAAGTGCCACAGTAAGTACGACTACGTGAACTTTCGAAAGATCATCAAGGCGATGGAGAAGATAAAAAAGAAATGAAGCTGGTACTTCCGGTTCTATTGCTGGCAACCCTTTCTTCCTGTGCCACCAAGCTGCCGGAGTTTAAAATCAACCGGGTCTGCTCCTTCGAGGCCATCCGGTACCTGAAGAATCCGCGCAACAAGAGCAAGCAGAGGAACGTAAGTCCGGCGCTGGTCACGGCGATGGCCGGGACTCAGAAAAACATGCAACTTTGTTACGAAGATTTCAAGTTACGCACCGGGATCCTGGAGTTCGACACTTGTCTGGTGGTCGGAGTCGACGAAGCCGGCAAGACAGAGTTCTTCAACTTCTCCTCCCGGCAGGTCAAGTTGGATCGGTCTTTCATCAACTGTGCCCAAGCAGTCACCAAGAGTGTGCCGTTTTCGATCTACGGTAATAACTTCGTTCTGGTCCAGGCCTATCAGTTTTACTTCGACTAGCTCGAATACTCGATCGGGTCAGTAACCCCAGCTTCCTTGAAGCCCCGCAGGCGAAGAGCACAGGAGTCACATACTCCACATGCCTTATCGGTGTTCTTATAGCAGGACCAGCTAAGCTCAAAGGGCACCTTCAGCTCATTGCCCAGGACGACGATCTCACTTTTCTTCATCGAAAGCACCGGTGTGAGGATCCGGATGTCGCCGGCCTTCGTTCCTTCTTTGATCACTCGATTGAATGCTTGGTAGTAAGCGGGCCTGCAGTCCGGGTACCCCGGCGAGTCTTCGTGGTTGGCCCCGATGTAGAGCTTGCTCGCCCCGACGGCTTCGGCCCAGGAGACCGCAAGAGAAAGGATGATGGAGTTCCGGAAGGGGACGTAGGAATCCGGAATGAGATGCGAGTCTCCCTGGTAGGACTTCACTGTGATTGCTTCGTCTGTCAGGGAGCTCCCCCCGATCTGCTTGAGGAAGGCCATGTCGATAACTTTCTGCTGATGGGGCTCGATCTTATAGAAAAGGGCGATCTCGTAGAAAGAGCGGATCTCTCTCTTAGAAGTTTTCTGCCCGTAGTTGAGGTGGAGGAAGTAGACTTCCTTGTGTTCCTTGAGGGCATGGCCCGCGCAGACCAGTGAGTCCATCCCTCCGCTCAGGAGAACGATTGCTTTCTCCATCAGGCGTTCTCGCAGATTTCTACGATCTTCTCTTCGATGGTTTTAACCTTCTTCAGGGCATTGATCTTCTTGGTTGCGAGGTCTCCCTCCGTCTCCCGGACCATGGTGTAGAACTTGATCTTCGGCTCCGTCCCGGAAGGTCTCAGGAATAATTTGTTCCCGGAGGCGAAGGTGAAGCTCAGGACGTTACTCTTGGGGAGGATGATCGCCTTGTTGTTTTTTAGCTTCACGTCGCTCGCGACCGAGGTTTCGTAGTCTTCGGTGGCCACGATTTCCTCCCCGGCGATGTGGGTGCCCGCGAAGTTGCGGAAGAAGTTCATGATCCGGCCGATCTTGTGGCCGCCTTCGATGCCTTCGTAGTCCTTAGAGAGCAGCGACTCGAAGAAGAAGCCGAACTCGGCGTAGATTTCGTCGAGGGCGCCCACCAGAGTCTTGCCTTGCTTCTTGTAGTACAGGGCGACCTCCGACATCAAAGCGACGGAGCTGATGCCGTCCTTGTCTCTGGCCTCCGAGTGCGGCATGTAGCCGAAGGACTCTTCGGAGGCGAACATGAAGTTATACGGTGACTTCTTCTCTTCCAGCTCGCGCATCAAACCGGCCATCCATTTGAAACCGGTGAGGGTGTCTTTGACCTCGCCGCCGAAGTGCTCGACGATGGCGTTCTGGATGGGGGAGGTGACGATGGACTTCAGGACCAGCGGGTTCGCGGGGAGAGTTTTATTCTTCGTCTTGGTCGAGAAAATATAATGGAGCATCAGAGCGGCGATCTGATTGCCGTTGAGGATAGCGGGTTTGCCGCCGTCGTTGATCACCACCCCGAGCCGGTCGCCGTCCGGGTCTGTCCCGAAGACGATGTCCGCATTGGTCTTTGCCATGTGGTCGATGGCCAAGGCGAGGGCCTTGGGGTCTTCCGGGTTGGGAGACTTGACCGTCGGAAAATTCCCGTCCGGCTGGGCCTGCTCGGCGATGCTATGGAACGTGGTGAACCCCAAGCGCCGGGTGATCTCCAGGCACGGGACCTGTCCGGTTCCGTGCAGGGCCGTGAAGACAATAGAGAGCTCGGCACCGGACCGCTTGCACAGCTCCGGGTCCTGGATGACTTTCGTTTCGATCACACGGTAGAAGGCTTCGTCCACTTTTTCGTCGGTCCAGAAGGCGAGACCTTTTTCCCGGGCCTCTTCGAAGCTCATGTACTTGATCTTGTGCCAGTCGGTCAGGCCGTTGTAGGCGTCGATGATTTCCTTATCCACCGGAGGCACCACCTGAGCCCCGTCGTTCCAGTAGGCCTTGAGTCCGTTGTAGATGGGTGGATTGTGACTGGCCGTGATCATCACTCCGGTCTGGGCCTTGAAGTAGCGCACACCGAAGGAGAGCATGGGAGTGGGGCTGAGGGTTTTGAAGACATGGGCCTTGATGTTATTGGCCGCGAAGACACCCGCGGCTTCCAAGGCAAATTCCTTAGAGCAGTTGCGGGAGTCGTAGGAAAGGACAGCTGAGCCTCCACCGAAGTATTTTATGATGACGTTGGCGAGGGCCTGGGTCGCCCGGCGGACGTTGTACTTGTTCATCCGGTTCTGGCCCATGCCCATCGGGGCACGCAGTCCTCCCGTCCCGAACTCCAGGTCCCGGTAAAATCTTTCGGTCAATTCGAGTTTTGAATTTGGCCAGTCCTTAAGCAGACTGGATATCTCGGCGCGATCTTTTTCACTGAAATAGGTGTTTTCGCCCCAGATAGTAGCGTTTTCAAAGATTTTTTGGTCCATGTCGTCATCCTCGGTTTTATTGTATTCAAAATTACCTATCCTCTTGGGTATATGTCAAAAGTGATTCGCCGCAGAAGTCTTATCTTTCTTGATACTCTTTTAAAGGAGTTCTAGAATGGGCCATGGCAAACCCAAAAAATAAACATGCAAAAAATATCCCTGGACCCTTTTACTGTACTGATCCAGATGACGACGGTGGAGAGGGCTGCATCGCTTGCAACGTCTGTTACTCGGGTGCTCCGGAGTTCTATGCGGAAGATGACTGCGGGAATGCCTGGGTGAAGAAGCAACCTCAGACACCTGAGGAAATCGCTTTGTGCGAAGAGCAGATGGACGCCTGCCCGGTGAACTCCATCGGTAAAAATGGCTAACTGTAAATTCTTTTTCAAAAAACCCTAAACCCTTCTAAAATAAAGAAAATAAGTTTTCTTAAAAGAAGGGGAAGGCATGAATCCGACAGTCATCGAGCTTGCTGCCACAGTGATTTTCACGCTGGCAGTGCTCCACACGTTCGTCGTGAGTTATTTCGCAAAACTAGCTCACCATTACCCGGAAGGTTCCATCGGCGAGAATTTTTTCCACTTCATGGCTGAAGTGGAAGCGGTCTTCGGCATGTGGGCCATCATTTTTATCCTGGTGGTCATCGGCGTCGATGGGTTCCAGGCTCCCGTCACCTACCTGGAGTCCCTCAACTTCACGGAGCCGGGATTCGTCTTCGTGATCATGGCGATGGCCGGGACCAGGCCGGTGATCAAACTCTCCGAGAAAGTCATCGTGGCGATCTCCAAGATCGTCCCGATGCCACGGAAGATGGCGTTCTACTTCACCACCATGGTGATGGGACCGCTGCTAGGATCTTTCATCACCGAACCCGCCGCCATGACCGTTACGGCGATCATCCTCCTGAAGAACTTCTATTCCGGTGAGATGAGTCAGAAGTTTAAATACGCGACCATCGGTCTGTTGTTCGTGAACGTCTCAATCGGCGGAACTCTCACTCACTTCGCGGCTCCACCGGTGCTGATGGTGGCCAGTAAGTGGGGCTGGGGCATGGCACACATGTTCAATAACTTCGGCTACAAGGCAGCACTCTCTTGCATCATCAGCGCCCTGGTCATCTCTTTCTACTTCAAGAACGAACTCCTGGGGGACTTTAAACTCCGGGCCGACAACAACACCAAAATGCTTCCTCCTTGGTGGTTAACGATGACTCACATTTTTTTCATCGGCATGGTCGTCCTCACCGCTCACCACATGGTGGTGTTCATGGGTCTGTTCCTCTTCTTCCTTGGATTCACCACCGTCACCAAAGAGTACCAGGATGAGGTTCAGGTGAAGTCTTCGCTCATGGTCGGATTCTTCCTGGCCGGACTTATCGTTCTGGGGACTCCCCAGAAGTGGTGGCTCCAGCCGCTCATCTCAAGTCTCACCGACCAGGTTCTCTTCTTCGGCGCGACTGCCTTGACGGGCATCACCGATAACGCTGCTCTTACCTATCTCGGTTCACTGGTAGAATTAACGGACACAGCTAAGTACTTCCTGGTCGCCGGAGCGGTGACGGGTGGAGGACTGACTGTGATCGCGAATGCTCCCAATCCGGCAGGATTCGGGATTTTGAAAGAATCATTCGGAGAGAATGGGATAACTCCTCTTGGTCTTCTGAAAGGTGCGTTGTTTCCAACAGCTGTGGCCATCATTTGTTTCGAATTATTGCCGAATCTTGGATAGTTTCAATAACGGGGCCGACTGGCCCCGTTTTTCCTGAGGGCGTCAGCAATGTTCATGTTCCTTGGTCTGTTCGTCTCTTTCATCACCTTCATCACGACCTACCATACCGTCCAAAAGAAATACCTGCATGTAGGGCTCTCGGAAATCGCGTGGCTGGAGGTGAGTCTGATTTCATTCAGTGCCTACGGCATGCCCGCGCTCGCTGCCTACTTGTGTGAGTTTCACCCGATGTACCTGGACCTGGGAACCTTGGTCAAAGAGGGTGGGGTCATCGGACTGGGTATCGGAGCAGCTTTCCTGCTCCCGCTCTACCTCCAGACCCGGAGACCGGTCGAAGCACGGAGGATCTTTCTTAAACTCCTCCGTTTGACCTTACTGGCGATTCCGATCAGTGGGGTCGCTCTCTACTCGGACCTGAACCAGCTGCTGGACCGGTCCGAAGCTTCGAAGCACACGGTTGAAATTTTTGAGCCGTACCAGGTGCGGGATGGAAGAGGGAGTGCCCAGAAGGTCGACATTAAGCCCGATCCTAAGATCTACTATCTGATTCCTCGCTCGCTGGAGATCAGTTACCCACTCTACCAGAAGATTAAACATAAGCAGCGGGTAGAGATCGAAATCTATCCGGGATTCTTTAACCGTCCTTGGATCGAATCAATGAAATAAGCTCAACGTCCGACTGTCTTAGGCAAGTATGAAATTAAGTTAATTCTTGCCCATGCCTTCCGAAGGGTAAGTATGAAAATACTCATACAGCTCCTAGTTCTAGGATTGGTAGGCTTCGTTGTCTCAAAACCCGTAGCGGCGGAGGATCTCGAATTCTCTCGTTGTAGCGTTAGCCTGGGGCTGAAGGCCGGCGCCAGATACTCGCCGGCCCCGCCGGTTTCCTTCATCGCCCTTAAACCCTGGGAAAAGAACAATGATGTCCATCTCAGCTCGACCTTCCGCTTCAAGTCACGGACGGGAAATTCCGCCGACGATCTTACGGCGGAGGTCGTCCTCACAGGTAAGAAGATTTCGGTCTATAAGAAAGCAAAGTCGAAATCGCTAAACACCTACCAATCTTACGACTGGCCCGAATCGAAGACCGAGAGCAAAAAAGTCACCCTGAAGGGAGAAGCCGTCCTCGGCAACCTCCAGCTCGACTGCGTCGATCAGAAAGGCAGTGAGTTCTTACTGGGTGTGGATAAGAACTTCGATGGCCTGGACTCGTTCTCCATCCGGAAGCTCCACTGCTCAAACGGCTGTAAGGTCGATATGGTGGATGAAACCATCGTCGAGGACGGGGACGTCATCAAAGTCTCGACCGATGTTTCAAGCGGCGCCTCTGACGCCGAACTCAAGCACATGGCAAAGCACGGGAAGTTCTACGACAAGGATCCCAAATCGAAGGATTCCACTGATGCATGGGTAGAGCGCCTCGCACCGACCTTGAAGGTCCCGCAATCAATTGTCTTAGCGTGCACGAAACCACTGACGTCGGAGACGATCCCCGAGCTCGAAGCGACGGAATACAAATTATACCAACAGCTCACCACTGCCTATGCTGCTGCTTTGGAGATGCCGGAGGCAGACCGCAAGAAGCTGGGACTTCTTCCGCACTTTGATCACTGTGGTCAGCAGGGAGCCCTGGCCCGCACCCAGTGTGTGTATGAAAAATGCCTCACTGTGAACTCCAGCAAGGAACTCAACTTCCCTCACCGCTACTTCAAGAATCTGGTCCGGAAAACTCGGCTGAGCCGTTGGGAGGAGATCATAAAAGACTCCATTCAGCTGGAGTTCAACATCGCAGATGAAAAGTCATACGCGCTCACGGATAAAATCGACTTACACTTCGTAAAAACTGCTGCACTGGAGCGGCCCAACAGCATAGATATCCTCGCCCAGGTGTACGCGGACCGGTTAAAACTCAAGTTTCCAGAGGCGAGGAAAGAGATCACTGGTATCTTAGAAGACAAGAAGAACCCGGCCCGTCAGGACCTGATCCGGATGCTCCTCGGGATAAGTTCCGAAGTCAGCAAGTGGACCCTGGAACAGGAGAGAGGAAACCGTAAAGGGACCCTCCAGGCGGGCCGGGCAGAATTCGTCTCCATCCTGGTTCCGAGAAATTTTCTCACGCTAGACACTCAAGACTACGGGATGCAAGAAGAACAGCTAGAGATGGGAGCGGCTTCCAATACGAAGTCGAAAAAGACTGCCTCCATCAAGGCACCCTCTAAAAATAGCAAACAGGTTATCCAGACCAGCGTCTCCACTGCTGCGAAAACTCCGGGGAATAAATTAACCTTCTTCCACATCAAGCTCGACGGCTCCCTTGATTGCAAAAAAATCCAGTCAACGGACTTCAGAAATTATTGGCATACTGCCGTCTTTAAGAAGCTCGAGACCTACCTGGCACCGGTGGCGCAGTATTACGGTAAGCAGAACAACTGGCGCCCGGGGGTCTACCCCGATGTGAAAGAAAGGAACGACTGCTACGCGAAGTTTCCAAAGGCGTATGACACCTGTGAGTGGATCGGAACCTGCGTCCAGGCCCAGACCTCCGGAGCAGAGGTGGGACTGTCCTTGGATTATTACAATTTCCTAAAAGATGAGGCGGAGAAGACAGAGTACGTCGACCGCTACAGCGTCAAGGCCGTGCCCTTCGACGGGGAGAAAGGGGAACTCGACTTCATTGCGTGGGGAGCTCTCTTCAGTGATGACTTCCGGTCATCGATCGTAGACAAGTCAGTGACTCTCTCCGAAGACCAGATCGAAAAGCTCCTTTCCCGACACCATGGGTTTGAGACCATTGAGGACTTCAAAGAGTTCAGGAAAAATAATGACCGCTACCAGCTCTGGTACTCCGGGTTCACACAGAAACTTTCTAATCCAGAAACGCTCAAGACCTACGCTCTGCGGGGTCTGGTAGACGGAGGCATCTACGTCATCGTCCCTCCTGGGAGAGAAGGGATCATGGAAGAAGGGATTTCTTCTGAGGAGAATCCATTCCGCACGGCGACCCTTGCGGCCGCCGGACTGACGGCCCTGCGCGATCATGACCGGGACCTCAAACTCAAAGGTCTGAGGCTAAAGAGCTCTCCGCTCATCATGCTGATCCATTCCCTGGGTTGGCAGGATTCAGATTATGGAAAGCTTGCCATTAACTTCGACGCCGAGGTGACCAGAGGGACGGTAGAATACGCTCAGTCCTGGGTGACCAAACCTGGCCAAAACATTTATCAAACACTCTCCACCGATGGTGGCCAGAAAATCAAACGCGGGGTCTCCTGTGTGGCCGCGGCCGTCGATCCGCTGAAGTTCAGAGATTGCATCTGGCCCACGGACACCAAGAAACAGTCGCTGGAGAAAGCAGCGGGCCTTGAACGGTTCAACACTCAGTTAGAAAGATCACTGCAGCGACCGGAAGCCTTATACTGTGATGCTCCCGAATCCGCGAAGTACGAATGCATGGCCTTCTGGGCCCGGCTCGCACCGAGCTTCCTCGGCGACACCGCCCTGATGCTCGCCTCGGCACCTCTCGGAGGCGCGGGTGTGCTCGGGTCCACACTTCTGATTTCTTCGCGGCAAGCGTCTGAGGCGTACTACACGACGGTGAAGCGGCAGCTAAATGGACGGAACTTCCAAGACCTGAAAATTTCTGAAAGAGAGAAAATTGTCACTAAGGGTCTTCAGACCGGAACCCAAGCATTCCTGGTGGCGGCGTCGACGACCATCGCCGGGATGAAGGCCCAGGGCGCCCTTTCGACGGCGATCATCGGCAGCAAGTCCGGTGTTGCGGTTGCGGAAAGACAGCTAGCGCTGAGAGCGTTTACGGGCGAACTCGCCGGGCTGCTGATCGTCAACCCTCCGCAGACTGCGATCCAGCTGGCGGCAGACTGTAAGCTCGAGCTCCAGAAGTGCGATGCTGAGACCCTGCTCTCGAGCTTCATCGTCTCCACTGCAACCAGCTTGCCGATGAGCATCGGCACCAGCGCATCCCGCTTGTTCACCCAGGGTAAGGACGGTCAGTTAACGGCGACGGATGCCCTTAAGAACCTGAAGCCGGACCTCGAGGCAGCTTCCAAACGGCAGCAGATCGTACGGAAGATGGCAGATCAGAGTTCTCTGAATGCCGCGGAACTGGCGAAGGCCGAAGGTGCGGTGAGGAATGTCCTGTCGAAGACCGGGAAGGTCGAGTCCGAGATCCTTGCCAAGACCGCTCCGGATAAGTTCGGGTGGTTTAGTCCCGAGGACTATTTACTCCTACGGGGCATCCAGGCCGATCAGAACCTGAAAAATCTTCCTCCCCCGAAGCCCAAGACACTCATCGTCGCAGCCTCGGACCTTAAGGGTCTGTCCAAGTCTAAAAAAATTCTCACGCCCACGGAAGAAGACGTCTTCATCAATGCGCTCTTAGCAGACACTCGCTTCAGCGAAGCGATGGAATACATAAACCGCAGATCGCTCTCCGTCGAGGAAAGGTCGAGGTTGGCCAAGGGACTGGAGCTCTCTCACCAGGTCGCTCCCAATAAACAGGTCTTCGATTACACCTTCAGTGAACTCCGGAAAAAATTCTCCATCCTGATGGATCACGGTTACACAAAGTACGAAGCCGACGCTCTGATCCGGGCCGGGTACGCCGGCAAACCGCCGCTGCGGCAACTTATTGAACCTCTCGAGAATTTATTCGCTGGCTTCAACAGCGACGTCGGAGACGGGAACTACCTGGAGAAGAGAGCTGAACTTCTCCGCATCGTCACTGACAAGAATCCTGGTACGACAGGCCTCTTGAAGAAACTCCTCCACTACCTGTGGCCACCGAACTGGTTTTCGCCCATGCCTACGGACGCGCAGACCATCACCAACAACATCGAAGCCCTGTCGTTCATCGACTACCAGCATTCGATCCCGCAGCTTAATAAAGCTCTCAATGGGAAGGTCGAACTCAAAGACTCGAACCTGGCCCACACCTACGAGAAGCAGTACTTCGATAACTTCAAGGAGGCCCGGTCGTACTTGCTGACGGAGAAACCTCCGCTCAACGCGAACACCCTGATGGAAGTCCACAAGCGGATGATGAAGCTCGGGAGAGTCGAAGGCATCCTGGCCTCTCCGATGGGGGTCTACCGGACTGGCAAGGTCGGCGGGAACGCAGAGAGCTATCCCATCAATTCCGTGGGACTCAGGGAGGTCCAGAACAACCCTTACCTGACCTGGATCCAGTCCCGGGAAGCCAATGGGTTGTACTACGGAAAAATCCGGTACCCGGACCCCACGCACATCCGGCCCGCGGGCCTGGATCTCATAAGAAATTCACATCCCCAGCTGGTCAAAGACATCGAAGCCTTTCAAAATCTTCCTGGGATTATCAAACAGAAAACTGCGGAGTTGAACTCTTCAGATCCGAATTACCGGACCAGAGAGCAAGAAATCAAGGTCCTGAAAGCTGAGCACGCGGAGCTCGTCAAGCGGGAGGAGAAGCTCACTAGCGATCTGGTCAAATCTCTCATAGACGACGTCATGGACTGGTTCACCAGAGAGCGGACTCTGATCGGTGACCTCAGCACTCCCGCCAAAGTGGAAGCCTACGCGGACCTGGTCGCAGAGTTTCAAAGAAAATTAGTTTCTATCCATCCATTCAACGATGGCAATGGCCGCAGTACTAGAGAATTCGGACTGGCCTACGCTCTGATGAAGGAAGGCCTTCCACCTCCCCGGATCATGGACACCATGTCGGACATCACCATCTCATTGGACGACTGGAAACGTCAGGTCAAGCACGGGATGATCGACAGTAACAACCTGGTAGATGACCTGGTCGAGCGCCTGAAGTTCGGTCTACCGCTTGAAAACTCGATCGACCTCTTCACACCGTACTACCGGTCCCCGGTGAAGGTGGGTGTGAAGGGTGAGAGGGGTAAGAAATTTATGGACGGGGTCGAGCACATCGATCCAAAGGTCTACAAAGAGGTCATCCAACGTGAGTTGAAGAAGAACCCGAACCTTCTCCAGGAGATGAAAAATAATCCGGAGCAGGCCTGGGATAAGATCCATAAGCGAGTCGAAGAGATCTTCACTCAGAATAATACTTACTACAACCATCCGAAGAGAGGCATGCTGCGGGTCGAACTCGGCTTCGTCGATGATGACTTCAAGGCCCTCTACGGAAAATTGAGCCACGGGAATCCGGAGCTCTTTAACTACAAGATGAACACCTGGTATTCGAAGGACCTGAACTGGCGCGGTCTCGCGTCGAAGTCCGAAGTGAAGGGGGAGGGAGACATACTTAAACTCTTTACAGAATTCACCGATCACATGGCCTCTAACGCGATCGCGGAGAAGATCTGGACCGGTGGCCCGGACTCGATCCGGAAAGCAGCACTCAAGGACTTCGATAATTACAACAACGACCTCTTCGGCGGTGGGATCGTGCAGATGGCGCGGGACCATTCTGAAACGGGTCCGATGTACGGGATCAGCTACGGGTACTCAACCTCAAAGGTGCGAGAAGTCGGGAAGGCCTTCGCCATGGGCGCGATGGTAATAGCCGATTACGGAGCCCACAAGACTCCAGAACTCCAGGCGTTGCTAAAAACCAGGCTGCTGGTCGGAGCTAGAAAATCGGTGAAGGACGTTGACCTCGGAACCCTTAAGCAGGTCCGGGAGGATTTCTCTTACAAGTACGGAAGACAGCAAGAGGTGATGGGAATCGGCGCAAGTGACCCGGACGCCATCACCATCGTACAGACCATTGATGCCGAAGGTGGAGTTGAAGTCACGTACCTGAGAAATCCCGACAAGCCAGGTGAGATCTGGGTCATCCGAGGTGACATCGACCCGAAGACCAAACCAACTCCGGAGCAAATTATTAAGATAGTGAAACTCTAGAGCGGCCCGAGCGAGGGGTCGCTCTCTCTAGAAAGATAACTCTTTGATCGGATACAACCACCCTTCCGGAGCCGGGGCCCGACCACTCTGGATGGCGATCAGCTTCTCTCTAAGCTTCATCCCGATTTTCCCCGGGACCTCTTTGAACCGGGTGATGGTCCCGTCCTTGTCCATGAACTGAGAGATGGGAGCTACCACCGCTGCGGTTCCACAAACGAAGGCTTCGGTGCAGCGGCCGCTCCTGATTCCTTCCAGGACTTCCGTCACCGAAAGGCGCTTCTGGATCACTTCAATATTCTCGGCGCGGGCGATGTCCAGGATTGATCTTCTGGTGACGCCGTCGAGGATGGTGTCGGTGATGGTAGGAGTCTGAAGAGTCCCGTCGATGACGGCCAGGAAGTTCATCCCGGACATTTCTTCGATGTACTCTCTCTCGACGGCGTCGAGCCACATGGTCTGGTCGCAGCCGAGCTTAATGGTCTTGTCATAGGAATTTAAACTGGCGGCGTAGTTCCCACCGGTCTTGGCGAACCCGATCCCTCCGGGAGCGCAGCGGATGTCGTCTCTCTCGATGTAAACTTTCACAGCGTCGCCGGAAAAATAAGATCCCGACGGGGAGGCGACGATGACGAACATGAACTGCTTGGCGGGTTTGATCCCCATCCCAACTTCGGTCGCAATCATGAAGGGACGCAGGTAGAGAGATTCGCCGAGCCGGTTCGGAACGAGGTGCTTGCAGTACGCACAGATGACTTCACAGGCATGGAGGAACTGGTCTTCCGGGATCTCCGGCATCGCCATCCTGCGGGCCGACTGGTTAAACCTTCGGGCGTTCATCTCCGGGCGGAACATCTGAACGGACTCATCCGGCTGGCGGAAGACCTTCATCCCTTCGAAGATTTCCTGACCATAATGCAATACCTTTGCACACGGATCCAACTGGAGGGGGCCGTAGGGCAGCAGTTCGAACTTCTGCCAGTCACCGTTATCGTAGCTCGCCTGGATCATGATCGGCGCCAAATATTTTCCAAAACCAAGTTTGGTGTCATTGATAGAGAACTTTTTTACTCTTTCCACCGCATCTGGGTGAATCTCCACTTTCTTCATAGTGCTCCCTTAGCTTTTATGCACATCTTCCGATACCGATAATAAGCTTAATAACACGGATTGCGCGAGATGAAAAACCTTAGAAGCTTAACTATTTCGTCGGTCTTAGCACTTTTGATTACAATTGTTTGTGTGATTATGCTGAGACACATTAGCCGGGAAGAATTTCCTGCGCTGTATAGGATCGCGACCCTCTTAGGTGGGGACGTGTTAAACGGCGGATACATCCAGACTTTTACTTACCTGGCTTTCTTCTGCGCTTGGTTTGAAGTCCAGGACAAACTAAAAGTCATCAAGAGAGAACGCAGGGCCTTTACGTTGGGACTCATCCCGACGGGTGAGAAACACGTCTTCCTTCCGGCCGATATCAATAACCTGAAGTTCAAGCTGATCGAGTTTGAAAAGAAAGACAAGTACATCCTAAGTGACCTTTTGAAGAAGGCCTGCACTAAGTTCCGGGCTTCAGGATCGCTTTCCGACTTGATCGAAATCGTCAGCATCCAGATCGAAGTGTCTCAGGAGAAATGCGAAGGTGGCCAGTCGGTGATCCGCTACCTCACCTGGGTGATCCCGTCCATCGGCTTCGTGGGGACCGTGATCGGGATCTCGCAGGCGATGATCGTGGCCAACTCCGGAGACATGGTGAAGATCACATCTCTGCTGGGGATTGCCTTCGACACCACCCTGGTGGCACTGGTCCTCTCCATCGTCATCATGTGGTTCGTCCATCAGCTGCAGGAAGAGACCGATAGCTTCCACTCGGACCTGAAGGAATTTGTCATAGAAAATCTCATCAATAAGATCGAGACCGTATGAGGAAGAGACGATCGATCGAACTCTTTTCGATTTCTTTCCTCGACCTCATCACAGGGGCGTTGGGTGCGGTCATCATCCTCTATGTGGCCATCCCGAAGAACCATCCCGTTACTCCTGTGGCAGACAATTCCATCAGTGACGTCCTGACCAAGTCCCTTAAAAACTCTCAGCAAGAAATCCGGGCCATGAAAATAGATTTGGCCGCGAAGACCGCCGAGCTCTCTGCGCTGAGGGAGAAGATTCCCGTGGCACCGGCCGAGTACGACGTGGGCTTTAAATTCAAGGGAAAAAAAATCGTCTTCCTGATGGACACCTCCGCCAGCATGACCGAAGAGGACCGGATGGGACAGGTGAAGGCCGGGCTTAAAATGCTCCTTACCTCACTCACCGGGAGCTACCAGTTTGACGTCGTCCAGTTTCCGCTAGCCGAGCGGGCCCCGTTCAAAAGCATGTGGGGAACCGTCCGGGACTCGAGTGCGGCAAATAAGTCCGAAGCCTTTGATTTCATCTACTCCATCGATCCCTTCGGCGGAACTCCTACCAGAGCGGCCCTCGAGTTTGTTTTGAGTAACTACGACGGGATCACTGACCTGGTGATCCTATCGGACGGCTCGCCGACGCTGCATAACTCGAACCAAAAAGATGACATCTACGACATCCTGGCGAGTGTCCGCAAGCTCAACAAGAGCAAGGTACAGATCAACGCCATCGGCGTCGGCTCGGATTTCACTAAAGATAAAACCGTGGATAAATTCAAGTTCCTGAGTCAGATATCCTCAGAGAGCGGCGGGTTCTTCGTTGGTTTTTAAGACGGCCGGGACCAGCGCGTTTCTTTCAATAATTTTTTTCAAATGACCGGTCTTGCTCAGAACCTGTGAGTAGACCCAGGGGTAGAGCTTATCCTTGTTCATGATTTCCGTGAGGATCCGTCGCGCTTCCGGTTCCCCGAGGTAGTACCAAAGTGCTCTGAACTCTAGGTAGCACACCACCAGATGGACGTAGGTGCTCTCACGGTTGTTCCGGTACACCGGGACTGAAGGATAGATTTTTTTCAACTCGTCACTGGCCCGACGGTAGTTCCGGGCATTCTTGTCGACCCACCAGTGGAGCTGTTCGTGCAGCAGGATCGCGAGGAGTTGCGGGGGCCTCTCCGCGAATCTGGTGTTGATGGTGAGAACCGGTTTCGAGTGGGAGACTTCGTCCGGGACCACCCGGATGCGTCTGGTGTAGAGGAAGGGCTCGAGGTGATGGACCTGCGCCAGATGGATGAGATTTTGTTTCACCAGCGCCGTCCATCGGCTGGGTTCTTTTTCACTAATGACCAGATCAGAGGGTAACTGCTCCGGTTGGGGAGTCGAGCAGCCAAGAAGAAAAATAAGAAGGAACTGGTGGGACCTCTTAACGAACTGTCTGCCAGTTGCCATGGTCCCATCTTAACTTCTTAGTGATCCTGTTTTTGCCTTCCGAGTTCCTGCTGGTGAGGGTCAGGGAAGGGTTGGTGTCTGTCCAGTCGATGTCGATGAGGCCAAAGTTGTGATCAAACACTGGGCTCGGAAACCGGGCATAGACGTAGACCCGGAAAGGGATGCGGGTATTATGGGTCATCCCACTGGAGATGAACTCATGGAAGCCGTCCCGTTCTAGGATACTGGAAAAGTGCTGGTCTCCGGTGAGAAACAGTGGAGCTTTGGTCTGGTATTTTTTTAACAAGTTTTTCAAGCGTCTGACCTCATCGGGGTAGTCTCCCCATTCTTCAGAGCGGGGGGTGAGGGGTGCGATGATGGACAGGCCACTGCTGATGAGGTGCAGAGACGCGTCTGAGTTCTTTAGCTCGTTTTCCAGCCACTCCCACTGGGCGCTCCCGAGCATCGGGGCTTTCTTTTCCATCGCCTTGAAGTACCTGTTATCAAGGATGATAATCTTAATTTTCCTACCGGCGGTGCCAAAACTGTAGCTGGTGTAGATTCCTTCCCGCGACCGTCTTGCAGAGTCCACAGGCTCTTCCAGGAAATCCAACAGGTGTCTCTGGCTTTCTTTTTTATGCTTGTAGAAACCGTTCCCGTCATTCTGTCCGTAGTCATGATCGTCCCAGTTTCCGATGATGGGTGTGGTCGCCTTCAGGGTTTTGTATTCCGTTACGGCATTCTGGATATCATAGGCCGCGCGGAGCTCATCGGGCTTTTCGGTGTCGCCGTAGACGTTGTCTCCGCCCCAGATGAAGAGGTCCGGAGTGGAGAGTAAAACTTCGTCCCAGATGTCCTGCGGATCCGTCTGCCGGTTACACGAGCCGAAGGCGATCCTCTGAAGGTTCGAGATCGACTGGAGCTTTTCCCAGTTCGTGACCTGCGCCAGGAGTTGAACCGGGAGGACCAGGAGGAGCACGAGTATAAATTTTTTCATGAGGCAATGCTAAAAAATTTCACCGGTCAAGTAAAGTGAAATAGGGGATTCAGGTCTTACTTTTGACGGCCAGGGCCTTTGGGATGAGCTTATGTTTTTTCAGGATGGTTTCGATGTCTTTTTGGTGCTTCAGTACCTGGGTGTAGATGAGGGGGTAGATCTTATCGGTCTTGATAGTTTCGTTGATCACGGTGAGCGCCCGTTCCTCCCCCAGGAATTTTACCACCGCTTTGTACTCCAGCCAGCAGATCACCAGGTGAAGATAGTTCGACCTGTCGTCGAGGAGTTCGTCTTGACCCGGGATCTTCGGGTACTTGGCCTTTAGGTCAGAGATCGCGCGGTCGGTGTTCGCACTGTTACTCGTCGCCCACCAGTGAAACTCTTCGTGCAGTAGGACTGCGAGCACTTTGTCCGGGGATTTTGCGGAGCGAGTGTTGAGGGTCAGGACCGGGTGTGACCTGGGTGTCACAAAGGATTCGATCTGGACTTTGGTGGTGTAGAGGAACGGGGAGAGGTCGTGTTTCCGGGAGAGCTGCACTAAGTGCTTATGAGTTAGGGCAGTCATTTTATTAGGATGAATCTCCGTGATCTCCAGCGGACCCTCTTGCTTGATCCGATGAGAAGAACAGGAAGCCAAGATAAGAAACAGCAACGGTAAAAAAATATTTTTCATGCCTCGATTATGCAAACATAATTCAAATGGCACAACAATGTTGCAGCGCCTCTTTGTATGAATTATGGATTTAAAAAATGGTGCGAGGTACAGGATTTGAACCTGTGACAACTTGGATGTCGACCAAGGACTCTACCGCTGAGCTAACCTCGCACAAAAAAAATGGGTTGGTCTAAGTAGAATTCGTTCAACATGGTAAAAATAATTCTTCGATATGTCATCAATCTTTCGCAACACTTCGATGACTTTAAGCAGAATTTAAGTTTAAATGTTCGGCTATGTCATCCCGATTACACCGCCGCTTCCCTTCTTGGATCTGGCACCATGCTTACGAATTCAAATGGTATTACCTGGGGGCATTCACCTGCCTGTATGTCCTGCAAACCTTCCAGAGTCAGATCCCGGAGAGGATCCGGGACTTCACACTGCTGATGTCTGAGGGAAATTCGAAGGATGCGTCAGTGTGGGTCTTTGTGGGACTTGCACTCGGGATCCTCTTCTTCAGGACGTTCTCCCGGCTCCTCTTTTTCTATCCGGCGCGGGTCCAGCAGAAACTGCTGCGCATGGAGCTGCTGGAGCTACTGGAGTCCGTCCCCAGTTCCCGCTACGCTTCCAGTACCCAGGGACAGGTTTTCCAGATCCTTTTTGACGACGTCAATAACCTGCGTGCCTTCATTGGCTTTGGTTTGCTGCAGATTGGGAATCTGCTGATCGCTGGGTGGGTGCTGATTCCCAAGCTCAACCAGACCGATCCGTACCTGTGGCCGGCGTTCATTCCGCTGTTCTCGAGTGTGCTCTTGTTTTCCATCATCACTCTCATTAACCAGAAAATCTTCAAGCAGATGATGGAAAAAAAAGGTGAGGTCCAGCAGTACATCATCGAATCCTATCAAGCCAAACAGACCATCAAGAACTTCCACCGGGAAGAGAATTTCATCCAGGGCTTCGTGAAGGCATCTTCACAGGAGCTGGCGCTTTTTTTCAAAACCTCAGTCGGCTTCGCCCTCTCCGGCCCCTACGTCAAACTCAGCCTGGGCGCGTCTCTCTTATGGGGAGCGGTTCTGGTGCGGGCCCACGGGGGCAATACCTCTGACCTCGTTTTCTTCTCCGGCTTCCTCTACCTGTTCCTGGAGCCGGTGATGTTCTTGTCCTGGGTTGCCGTGATCATGTCTCAGGGCTTCGCTGCCTGGAGAAGGGTGAAGGACCTGCACGGGAACTTGATCAAGCCATCGGCGCAAGAACAGCGGCTGATGGTCTCAAGCCGAGGCTTGCTGGACTCGAGTACCGTGGTGTCTTTGAGTTTCTGGGACCTGCCGCTGGAGCTGGAGTTCCACCCAGGGAAATGGACGGTGTTGATCGGAGAAACCGGAGTTGGGAAGAGCTACCTTCTGTCGAATCTGGCGATCAGCCTGAAGCTCCAGCAGATCCGGGTGTCCATGGTCCAGCAGGAACCCTACCTCTTCAACGACACCATTGAAGAAAACATATTCCTGGGAGCCGCTCCGGACCCGCAGGCACTCCAGCGAGCACGCACTCTGATCCGCATGTTCCAGCTAGACTCACTGGCGGCCGACCCGGATGAGGTACTCAGGCTCGAGGTTGGCGAGAATGGAAAGCGGCTCTCCGGAGGGCAGATAAAGAGAGTGGCCCTCATCCGCTCGCTCTTGTCCGGATCGGACCTGTTGGTGTGGGACGATCCGTTCTCTTCCGTCGACATCATCCTGGAGAAAAGAATCATTTCAAGCCTCCGGGCCGACCCGGAGTGGGGTCGAAAGACCTTCATCATCTCCAGTCACCGGCTTACCACCGTGCGGTTATCGGACGAAATCATCCACCTTGACCGCAAGGTCGGGATCCGCTCCCAGGGGCCCACTCAACAAATACTGAAGGATCCTCATGTTTCAAAGTTCTTCAAAGAGCAAATGGTGGAGCTACCTCTGGCTTAGGTCCGAGGCCCTACTGGTTGCGTTCATTCTCTTGAACCTCGTCATCTCCGCTGTCACCGGGTATTATACTCCCCGGTTCATCTCGGCGTTCTACCAGTCGCTCAGTAGCACTGAGACTTTCGATTACCACCTGAAGCTCCTCATTGGCCTTTTTTGTGTCGAGTACCTCAACCGCTTCCTGTTCCAGTTGAGCTCGCACCGCTACATCCAGATCCTGCTGATGGACGTCCGGAAGCGGAGCTACTCCTTCTGGATCAAGGCCCCGTTCAAACGGAAATCCGGAACCCACGAAGAGTACCCCTTGGGGGAGGTGCTCGCCCGGCTGATGAACGACACCGACGCCGTCAGAGAGATGGTGAGCTCCGGAAGCTTCGGCATCTTCATCGACGTCATCTTCATCAGCTCCTGCCTGCTGAGCTTCCTTCAGCTCAATTCCACTACCGGCGTGAGTCTCTTCATCGCTGAAGTCCTCGCTTGTTTGCTGCTGGTCAGAGGGAGCAAGGCGATGGCCGTGCTCTTCATGGACGTCAGACGGGTGACCGGGATGATGGCCCGGGTGGTGACAGACCTTACCTCCGGCCTGCGGGAGCTCTACTTTTCTCCCAATAATAAGTACGCTTCTAAGAGAGGGGAGAAGATCTTCGAAGAGTTTCTGGATAAACAGCTCCACGCCAACATCTGGGACGCCAGCTACTACTCCGCCGCAGAATCCCTCTATCCGATCCTGGTTGCCCTGGTGATGGTGATCGTTCCGTATTCGAAGATCGTCGAAGTGGCCATCCTGGCGGCACTGATTGATCTCATCCAGCGCTCGATCACGCCCATCAAGGATATCGCTTCGAAGATCTCCGTGATCCAGCGGGCACGCACCGGCATCGAGCGGATCCACCAGTTCAATGAAAGCTTCGATCAGCATCAAACTGAGCGGCTGGATTTCACTTCGCTGGAAGTGGAGCGGCTCGAGTTTGACCTGAGACTCTTCCAGTACGATAAAGGTTTTAAACTAGAGGACATTACCTTCGAGCTCAGAAGAGGGCAGATCCTCGGCATCCTTGGGGAATCCGGTTGTGGAAAATCGACTCTTTTAAAACTTCTCTCGGGGCAGTACCACGGCTGGGCCGGGTCGGTCCGGATCGACGGCCGACCCATCGACGCGAGCGATGAAAAAGACCTGCGGAATTTTTCTTCTTACATCAGCCTCATCTCTCAGGACTCCCATGTGTTCACAGAAACCTTGAAGTTCAACATCACCCTGGGTGCCCCAGAAGGCTTCGAGGAATTCTGGGGCCGGGCAGTGAAATCTATACCGTACCTGGGACGGTGGGATCTCCAACCACACCAGATAGTGGTCTCGAAGGACCTGTCCATGGGTCAGAAGCAACTCGTCTCGGGTCTGCGGGCACTTTTCCTGAAGAAGCCGATCATTCTCATGGATGAGATCTCCAGCGGACTTGATTCGGAACTGGAAGCTGCCCTGCGAGACTTGATCCATTTCTTCCAGCAAAGATCCATGACCATCATCGTGACTCACCGGCTGGAGACGATCCTGAAGTCCGATCAGCTGATTCTCCTTGAGGCCGGAAGAGTCGAAGCGAAGGGCACGCATCAGCAACTCGCAGGCACGGAGCGGTATCAGAACTTCCTCAAACACTTAGGCTAGTAGTTGACTGATCCTGTTTGTTTTTATTCTAAAGTTGTTACGCTAAGATGATGGCAGTTTAAAACAGGAGATTTTACATATGACCCCTCACGCAGGCTTATCAATTTTATTGTTCGTACTGACACTCACGGCTTGCTCTAATGGCACCAGCAAGACCAGCTACCTCTTTAAGCAGGCACCGAAAGAAGGAGTGGCCGCGAAGATCGGGGACGCAGAGATCTCCCATGACCAGCTGGTGGACGGGATCGAATCTGAACTCTTTGAAGCTGAGAGCAAGGTTTTTGAGATCAAGTTCAACCGCCTGAAGTCCCTGATCCTCCAGCGGATCATGGACAAGGATGAGCGGAAGAAGAACCTCACCAACGACCAGTTCCTGGAGAAATACATCTCCAAGGAAGTCGTGGTATCAGACAAGCAAATCGACGCGTTCATCAAAGACCAGAACATCCCCGCCGAGCACATCAACCCTCAGGTGCGGGAGAAGATCAAGTCGTACCTGGAGATGGAGAGGAAGAAAGAAGCCGTGGATAATTGGATCGCGGAACAGACCAGTAAGACACCGGTTGAAGTCTACATCCCGAAACCTCGCAGACCGACCTTTCCGATCGACATCGGGAATGCACCCATCACCGGCGGCCGAGACGCGAAGGTCACCATCGTCGAGTTCTCTGATTTCCAGTGTCCCTACTGCGCCAAGGGCGCGGACCTGATCAAAGAGATCAAGCAGAAATACGGTAATAAGGTGAAAGTGGCCTTTAAGAACTTTCCCCTTCCGTTCCACAACCATGCCGAGAAGGCCGCGGTCGCGGGCCTTTGTGCCAACGAGCAGGGCCCGGAGTATTTCTGGAAAATGCACGATGCGATGTTCGCCAATCAGGCGGCCCTCGATCTGGAAGGACTCAAAAAAACTGCTCAGAAGATCGGTATTAAGAGCGATGCCTTCGACAAGTGTATGAGCGAAAACAAATACCTGGCCCAGGTAAAGAGTGACATGGAAGAGGGCAAGAAGATCAAGGTCAAGTCAACCCCGACCTTTTTTGTCAATGGCCAGTTGGTCAACGGGGCCCAGCCGATCGATGTCTTCTCAGAAATCATCGACGAGGAAATGAACCGCTAAGCCAATAAATCATAAGACCACTCTCTAAGCCTTGGTCTAAATCAGCAAGATTTACCCAAGGCTTTTTTCGTTTCTATCTAAATGCTAAACTATAGCCTCATGTCACAGGAAGTGACACATGAGGTAATTCATTATGAATGGCGTTGACTACACAAAGCAACTGGCGAAAGACAGAGAGTACTTCAGAGACACTGCTCAGAAAACCAAGCAGGCTTCTGAAAAATTAGTCTCTGACACTAATGACCGGGCCGATCATGTGATGGAGAAGCAGAAGAACACCTTCGTCGAAGACAAAGCCGAACTCGAGAGCAGCTATCAGAAAAACCTCGATCACCTCAAAGATAAAACCACCAGCTCGATAGACTCCATGAAAGAAAAGAAACGCCAGGAGCTGGAGCGGGCGCGCGAGGAATTCTCTCACGATTCTTCCGTGAACCGGAAAGACTTCGACCAACGGCTCAAGGACATCAAGTCCAGCTACGGCAAGTCCTCCGAGAGCCTGGAAGCGCTAAACAGTCATCTCCACAAAACCAAAGATAAGAAATACTCCCGCAACGTGCAGGACCTGATCAAGACTCAGGAAAAGCAGATGGACTCCTACCAGCAGAAGCTCGCTGGCGCCGGCTCCGGACTCAAGGATCAGTTCAGAAGAGAGAAGTCGCAGCTGGTGCGGGCCAACGAAGACAACGTGCAGAACCTGAAGAACGAGAACTTCAAGCAGGAAAACGCCATCAAGGATAAGCTCGGGACCCTGCTCAATAAGACCAAGGAAGTCAACGAGACGGAGAAAGAAATTCTCAAGGATCACCTCGATGAGAAAATGAACACTGCCCAGAAAACTTTCGACGAGCGGGCCAGCAAGATGGCCCATGATTATCCGGAGAAGCTCAAGAAGATCTCCGCGTCTCAGCACGAGGAGACGATCAAGGACAATAAAGCGCACCAGAATTCTCTGGAGATCATGCAGAAAAATTTTAACAAGCAATTCCGGGCGATAGAAACGGAGAAGCGCAGGAAAGAAGCCGGAGGCTCGGGCCTTGCCGGCATCATGTCCGACCAGTCGGCCAACAAGGACGTAAACGTCCAGAAGAATCGGGTCAAAGACCTCCAGCAGAAACTAGAGAACACCAGGATGACCTACCATAACAAAGCCGTGGACGAAGAAAGAGAGCACTTCAAAACACTCAAGGACCAGAGCCTCGAAGCTACCACCCTGTTGGATAAGAAGACTAATGAGTTGGTTGCAGATAGGCTTCAGGTGGTAGAGAAAGAGCGCTCTAATTCTTTGGAAAAGCTCACCCATCGGGAGGAGCAGAACACTTTGACCAAGGCTTCGTATGAACAGCAGCTCGCGGTCGAACGGAACCAGGCCAACGAGCGGCTCACCAACCTCAAGCAGAATTTCAATAAATCCATGAAGTCGATGGAAGTCAGCTCGAAGCTCAACCTCGAAGACGTCACCACCGTGGCAAACGAGGATAAGTCCGAGTTCATCAAGAGAGTCACCACCGAAAGGTCCAAGGAACTCTACTCCATGAAGCGGGAGTTCGATAAGTCCATGGACCTGGTGGTGGAAGGCTACGAGCAACGGATCCAGAAATTGCAGAGAGACAATGAGAGTCTCAAGACGACCATGGAACAGAGAATCCAGTCGATCAGTTCGAAGAAAGACAAGGAGCTGGAGACGCAGCAGAAACTCGCCGACGGCAGAAGGACCGCAGAGGCAAATTCAAACCGGCTAGTACTTGATCAAAGAGAGCATAAACTCCGCAGCTCCCTCAACCAGCTTTCCTCTACGTTCCAACAAAAAATGGATGTTATGCAGGCCAACAATGATACAAAATTAAAGTTGCTTACTGACGATTATGAGTCTAAATTGAAAGAACTTACCGTCTCAAAAACCAAAGAGTTGTCTGAGAAGGAAATGAGTCAAGCTGTTGCCGTTGAACGCCTCAAGCAGATCTATGAAGATGAAAAAGCCAGACTGATAAATGGCTTCGAGAATCAGATCCAGAGCATGAAGGTGAGTTTTAAGGACCAGATGGACCAGCAGAAAGACCTGAAGAGGATTAGTTAATTAGCAACCTTTTATAAAAGAAACATCCCATGTCTAATCGTCGCGCCAAACTCATTGCGACCATAGGACCTAGCTCCAATACAATTGAGATGCTGGAAAAAATGATCAAGGCGGGCATGAACGCCGCCCGGGTCAACATGTCCCATGGTACCTACGAAGCTCACGAAGCCTCTATTAAAAACATCAGACAGGCGGCCAAGAATGTAGGAATTGAAATTTCTATTCTCTTGGATCTCCAGGGTCCGAAGATCCGTGTGGATAAGCTGCCGGAGCCGCTGGTCCTCAATGATGGAGAGGTGTGGGTGATTGGCCCGTCTCACATCCGGGAACAGTACCCGGAATACGCAAAGAACTTCATCCCGACGATCTACAAGAATTTGGTTAAGGATGCCCACGTGGGTGCGCGGATCCTCTTCGACGACGGGTTGCTGGAAGCCGAGGCCATCGAGAAAGACCGAGAAGTTCTCAAAATCCGGATGATCGTCGGCGGGACGCTGAAATCGAACAAAGGGATCAACCTCCCGTACGTGAACGTCTCCGCTCCGAGCTTCACCGAAAAAGACCGAGAAGACCTGCTGTTCGGTCTGAAGCAAGGCGTGGACTACGTCGCCCTGAGCTTTGTGAGAACCGCGCAGGACGTGCTGGAAGTGAAGGCACTCCTTCACTCGATGAAGGTCCAGATCCCCATCGTCTCCAAGATCGAAAAGCCCGAAGCGCTGGATAACATCGAAAGCATCATCCAGGTTTCGGACTCCATCATGATCGCCCGGGGAGACATGGGTGTTGAGGTCGGGAACCACCTGGTCCCGTCCATCCAGAAAAAAATCATCAAGCTCTGTAATGAGATCGGCAAGCCCGTCATCACCGCAACCCAGATGCTCGAGTCCATGATCACTAACTCCAGGCCCACCAGGGCGGAAGCCTCGGACGTCGCTAACGCCATCTGGGACGGGACCGACGTGGTGATGCTCTCCGGAGAGACCGCTTCCGGCAAGTACCCGCTGGACGCCATCATCATCATGGGCCAGATCATTGAAGAGGCCGAGAAGAAGCCGGCCGAGAGACCGTTTTTGCGCCACATGGACATCTCCAGTGTGACGGCATCGGTGCAGGTCGCCGCTTCCATCGTCGCGGAGAAAACAAAAGCGAGATGGATCATTTCCATCACTGAAGGCGGGAACTCGTGCCTGAAGATGACGAGGTTCAGGCCTAAGACCAGTATCCTAGGAGTCACTAACTCGCTGAACGTCATCCGCAAGATGAGTTTGTACTGGGGAATCTCTCCCTACTATTTCAACATCCACGAAGACTCCGACCCCACCAAGCTCGAAGAGCTCATGGTCAACAAGCTCAAAAAAGAAAGTCTGCTCAAGAACGGTGACAAGATCGTCGTTACCGTGGGAGACGGAAAGTTTTTTAGACAGGGCACGACCAACTCCATCAGGGTCGAGACCATCAAAGACGTTCCGGAAGCCTTAAAGAACACCCGCCAGGACTCTATCCAGGAGGTGTCTTTCGACCAGGGAAAGCTCTTACTTGATACGTCGATCTGCGCTTCGTGCCAGGCATGTATCAGGGTCTGTCCGTTTGAAATCTGGACAGCTTCCATCGAAGAGAATAACGAAACCCGGATCAACGGATTAACCGTCCACAGATGCACTCTGGACATGGCCTGCGTCGAGGCCTGTCCCACCGGTGCGATTGAAATCATCCCTTTCACATGAACCATAGTGATCTCTTTTCTCCCGAGCTGTTGGACTCCCTGGGAGTGCTGGACTGGGGATACACGGAAGAGGCCCTTCCTCGCTCTTATGAGAAGTTCGAGAGCTGGGTCGCAGAGTCTCGGCACACACCTTTGACTTACTTGAGCGATCACCGCCGGGATCTGAGGAAAGACCTCAGGTCCGTCTATCCGGAATTCAAGTCCGCTCTCGTTTTCATCTTCAGCTACCAGGCCACCAAAAAATGGATGAATGAAAATTCTCAGTTCCGGCTCGCGGCCTACACGCTGGGGTTCGAGGGTGAAGACTACCATCAACAGCTCAGAGCTCGGCTCGCAACCTTGAAAGAGAGCTTACAGCTTGAAGGCCTGGGATCGTTCGTGAGCCTCGACGCAGAACCAGTTCTAGAGCGGGACCTCGCTCACCGGGCAGGGCTAGGATGGTTTGCTAAAAATTCCATGCTCATCCACCAGAAACACGGCAGCTACTTCCTGATCGGAAGCCTGTTGCTTGACCGGAAACTAGACCTGAGTGCCAGGGCCGTTGACGTCGACCACTGCGGGCAGTGCACCGCTTGCGCCGAGGCCTGCCCGACCGCTGCCATCGACCTTGAAACAAGAACCCTCATCTCCTCCAGGTGCATCTCCACCTTTACCATCGAGACATTTAAAGAAGCCGAGCCACCTGCGGGGTTTGAAAATTCTAGGGGGGAAGTCTTTGGCTGTGACATCTGCCAGGACGTTTGTCCCTGGAACCGAAGGCCACTGGAGAGAGTCACCGGATTCTTGCGATTAAATGCGTCGTTTGAATTTCTTCGAACTTTGTTCCTGGAAACTCCCCGGGAGAAACTGCGAGAATTGATAAACTCTGAATCGAACCGAAGCTTCAAACGAAAGCTGCGAGGAACTGCCCTAGACAGACCGGGTAGGGTAGGTTGGCTCAAGAACCTCAGATAGGTTCTACACCCAGCCGAAATGATCCTTCAGGAACGAGAACAGGTGGGCAGTGGCCGCCCCTGGCTCATGATGGGCAAGGCGGTTGGGCCGGTCACAGGTCACACTGTTCCCATTCTGCTCCAGCACTGCTCTAAATGCGTCCAGGCCCCCCGTGCCGACGACCACGTCGTCTTCTCCGGTGATGAGATGGATCCGCTGGCCCGAGATCGTAAGTGAGCTCTTCTCTTCCTTCAACCAGGAAAAAACCACTTTCGACTCCAGCACCGGAGAGACCAGTTGTCTTCGGATGGCGAGAGTCCTTTCGTAGAAAGCTGTCTCGAAGATGTGCGTCCCTTGACCTTGTCCAATCCCAATCCCGACTCCGACGGCGACTCTTTTGACATCCTTGAAAGCTGGAAGTTCCAAGGCCTTAATGGAAGTAAAGGCACCGAGGGAGTGGCCCCCGAGGATAACCGAAGTACACGCTGGGAACTGGCCCAGACCCAGGGTGACTTCCATCAGGCCCTGGAGCCGGAGAAAGGCTTCAGCAAACAGTTCATGCACATGCGCCTTGAAGTCCTCCAGGGAGTTTAACTCATGAAAGCTCCCAAGGTAGTGCCCGGGTTGGTCGAAGATCATACAGGGAACTCCCGCTTCAACTAGCCTCGTTGCCCAGTTAAGACAGTCACCTTTATGAGAAGTATATCCGTGGCTAAAGAAGGCCCAGTCAGGTTTGATTTTTATCTTACCTTCCATCGAGGGGATGAATGCAAGTGCGTTGACTTGAAACCACGGAAGAGAAAGCTCGAGACAGATAACTTTAGAGGCCAATTTTAGCTCCTGACCCGTAAGGTCATCGCAATCTTTTCGGTAATAGTGATTGACGGAATTTCTTGAAAACATTAACTTAGAGTTCTCTTTTTTAGAAGAAATACTTCGTGATTTCATACGCCCGATTAGCTCAGTTGGTAGAGCAAAGGATTGAAAATCCTTGTGTCCGTGGTTCAATTCCGCGATCGGGCACCATGTTTTAAAAAAAAGCCTCCACTTTGTGGGGGCTTTTTTTTTTCACCAATATTCGCGGAATTGCTTTGGCTGCTCCCCTCCGGGAGCGCGGCCCTGGTGGGCGGTCCGCGATTGGGGATCAGGTTGCATAAGATGAAATCCTAGAAAAATCAATTACTTCCACGGTTCGACAATAATCCATAATGTGGATGTTATATATCAAGTTTAAGATATATCTTTTTTGATATATAATGTTCAAATGTGGAAGATTTTTGAAGAAAAAGTTGTTACCAAGGGCTTGAAGAAAATCCCTAACGAGATTCTTTTTAAGTATAAGGCCTGGGTTGAGATCGTGAAGAATGGAGGCTCAAACAACCTCAAAAACTATCCAGGTTTCAAAGATGAAAAGCTTAAAGGAAATCTTCGTTATTGTCGCTCGTCGAGATTAAATATTAAGTATCGGGTTGTTTATTCCGAGGATAAAAAAGTTAAAGAGATAATTGTGTTGGCGGTTACGCCCCATAAGTATGAAGAGGTTTAGCATGAGTATGAAAAAAGATTTGAATCCTGCTGGAGTTGGCATTCTGATGAGTCCAGGTGACATGGTGAAAACGCTCCGAGAGCTTAAGGAGTGGTCACAGGTTGAACTGGCCGAAGAGACAGGCATTTCTCAGGCCAATATTAGTGCTATCGAAAACGGTCGTGTTGAGATTGGAAAACAGCGAGCGATTGTTCTTGCTGTGGCATTTGACGTTCATCCTGCTTCAATCATGTTTGCTGACTATGATGTGGCGGCATAGCTTTGTCATAAACTTAATTCCCTACCTTTTTAACCTTCTTCTCTTCGTGCTTCTTTAGTAAAATGAGGAGATGAATAAAAAATTATTGTTATTAATCTGTATATCTTTTTTGAGTTCATGTGCTCAATTACCTAACAATCGCGATGAAGCGAAAGACTTTGTATTACAGAAGCTAAGCCGTTGATGTCATCTTGAGTGAACGATTGTATTTCTTCTTTAGCTAAATCTGGAGCAGCTTGTGGGACCGACTTCTTACTCAAAAAGAATCCACATGACTTTTCTTTTAGGTGCATTGTTATCATACTGAAACTCCATATTTATCTCAGGTACTTTAACTAGATAAAGATCAGTCAGGACGTCACTTTTTAAGTTGTCATGCAGCTTTGTTTCGATCCACTTGAAATTTTTAAATCTCGTTTTTAAAGCAGAGTAATTATCAAGATCTTTCCAATAAAAGAAAGTTAAGTGAGATAATTTGTTTTCCTTGATGTTTAAATAAGCATCAATTAATGGCTCTATGTATCTTAGGATTTGAACTTCTGATTTACCCTTTTCGTTTGATTTTTCATTTGGTTCTCCAAAATATTTGCGTAAGTCTGCAGGAGACTTTGTCTTCATTATAGCAATGATTTTATCAAATTCGTCTTTGTCGGATTTTGAGGTCACGGCCTGGGTAAATGAAGCAACGAGAAATAGAAAAAAAAACTCATTATTAGTTTCATTAAGCAATCTTATTTAAGTCTATTTCGGAAAAAATTTCTTTTACCTTTAAAATTGTCTTAAGGGTTGGATTATTTTCACCTGATTCAAGCCTTTGGTAAGTAAGGAGTCTCATTCCCATTTCATCAGCAATCTCTTGCTGAGTCTTGCCTCTTTGGATGCGATACTTTTTGATAACAATTGAAAGTTTTTGATATGGAGTCAGAAAACTCAATGAATCAAAATTGTCTTTAAGGTTTTCTATAGAGTAACCTATCACAGAATCATTCTTGTTTGATTTAAACTCACCAATTTGATCGTTCTTTTCAAAGGGCACCAAGTAGTTATCCTCTTTATTGAAAAAGATTTCAACATAGTCTAAATCTTTGTCATAATAGATATACATCTTAAACTCCTTGCTTATAAATAATCTCGCCATTTTTCATTCGTGTCGTTGTATAGGCCGTCGTTATGAAGTTACCATCTGGGCAGCATTTCAATACGACACAAAAATATCTGCCGCCTGTCTTCAATAGATAATAGAGATGAGCTAGTGCATGAGAAGAACTTTTTCAGATTTCCATTGGAGTCAAAAGACATTGAGCAATGAGTTTAATTTTGGCTTCTGGGTGGCCAGATTGGATATGCTGCTCCTGTGCGTCAATCCATGTCTTGGGTAATAGTAAGACCTTTAATGGCTTTTTAACTTCACTAGTATTTGCGGAATTGCTTTGGATGCATTGATAGGGAGCCTCTTGGATAGAAACTTAATCTTAGCCGAAGCACTTCCAAAGCAGGACCACGTTCGCAACCAGGGCCAAGACGAAAGAGAGAAATCTCACCCGCACGTTCCCCAACCCGTACGAAATGAAATGGATCACCCTTCCAGCAAGGTAGAGGCCGGCCGCAATTTCGGTGGTCCCGTCGAACTTCTCCAGAGCTCCCAGCAAGAGGATGGCCACGGCGAAGGCCGGGAAATTGTCCTTTAAGTTTGCGTGTGCCCTCTCGCACCGGGCGGCCCACGCAACCAGCTCTGGTCCCGCTGCACGGTCTCTGTTTGAGGCAAGCCATTTGCCACCGAAGGACTGGAGCTTACCTAGACTCACGGGGAGAAAGGCGAAAAGGAAGAAGAGACTCATGACCGCCAGGGCCTGGTACTCAAATTTCATATGTTCCTTTAGCGAGTGAGGATGGAGAGTTCGAGCATCGGCATGATATTCGTCACACCGTCGGAGACATCCTGCTCCGTAGACCCGACTTTTTCTTCTTTGATACTCAATGAATGGTAATGCAGGCCAGCTCCCAGGCCTACCAGTCTGGAGAGCTTAAACCGGTAGCCGGCGCCGACGCCGATGCTCGAGCCGGAGATGTCTCTCGAGGTTCCGACTTTGTCCCGGGTGCCCTTGGCGTAGGGGTTCCATTCCGCAGAGAGGTACACATTGTAGTTGTCACTTATGAACCAGTGAATCTTCGGGCCCATCTCAGTCATGGAGTAGCTGTTCTCAGGTGCGCTTCCCTGCTGGAGACTGGAGGCCCAGGAGTTAATGTTCCAGCCGAAGAACAGAGTCTTCTTCCCGTTCACGGACGCTCCCAGGAAAAGATTATGGAAGGTCCTGGAGGTGTCGTACTCACCGGTGGACGAAGAGTCTTTTTCAGAAGTGTAGTTAAGTCCGTAGTTGAAAAGAAAACTTGCATACGAATTTAGAGGAAGACAAAGAAGCAGAATAAAAAATTTAGTCATGTGACCTCAGGTAAAAAACTTAAACAATTTTCTCATATTTAACAGCGTCGTCAATCGAGTTAAACGCTTCTAGCGTCCGCTAAAAACAATCAAGTATTATTATTATTGTTTAAATACAAACCAGCGAGTCTAGGTACAACTTTATCTCCCGGCCAGACGAAAGGCCAAGCATCTTCTTCGAGAGGTCCCTGGCGTCTTCGAGCTTCGTCGCCCGCACTAATTTTTTCATCCGCAGGATGGACGCGGGATTCATGCTAAACTCCCGCAGTCCCAGCCCGAGCAGAACTTGACTCAGTCCCGGCAGCGAAGCCATCTCACCGCACATGGAAACTTTGATCTTCTGATCCTGCGCCGCTCGGATCACCTGGCCGATCAAGCGCAGGACCGCCGGATGATAGGGATCGTACAACTCCTTGATGCTCTCATTCATGCGGTCAACGGCACACAGGTACTGGATGAGATCATTGGTCCCGATGCTGAAAAAATCCACGTGCTGGGCCAGCACATCCGCTAGCAGCGCCGCCGAGGGAACCTCGATCATGATTCCGATCATGATGTCTGCGCTGACGGGCACTCCCTGGGCTTTAAGTTCAAAAGCAATTTCGGTGAGAAGACTGCGGGCCTCTAGCACTTCTTCCAGGTTGGAGATCATGGGAAACATGATGCTCAGGCGTCCGTGAACAGATGACCGGAGCAGGGCCCGCAGCTGAGTTTTAAAAATCTCAACGTTCCGCAGGCAGTAACGGATGGCACGCAGTCCGAGGAAAGGGTTCGCCTCCGTCGGGATCCGGAGGTACGGAATCTGCTTGTCACCCCCGACGTCAAGGGTTCGGATCACAACCGGAAGACCTTTCATCCCTTCGAGGACAGATTTGTAGATTAGATACTGTTCCTCTTCGGTCGGTGCCAGGGCCCGGTCCATGAAGATGAACTCGGTCCGGAAAAGCCCGATCCCCTGGGCGCCGTTTTTTATCACGCTGGCTAAGTCCTGAGGCGAAGAGATGTTGGCGTAGAGAGAGACCGTGCTGCCGTCGGCGGTCACGGGTTCGAGCTCTAGATATTCCAGCAAATTTCTCTTCTGTTCCTCAAGGACCAGGATTTTTTTAGAGTAATCATTCTTAACCTCGGGTTGTGGATTCCAGAGGATGACACCGGCTTCCGCATCGAGGATCACCTCCGCCGACGCCTTGATCAGCGTCGTGGCGTCTTTGACTCCGGCCATCGCCGGGATCTCCAGCGTGCGCGCCATGATGGAAGTGTGAGAGTTCTTTCCACCGGCCTCGGTGATGATCCCTTTGACTTTTTTATGATCCAGCATCGCCATCTGAGACGGAGTGATGTCCCCGGCGATGAGGATGGTGTCGGAGTCAAAGCTGGAGAGATCGATCTCCGGGATCTGCTGCAGCTTCCGCAGTAACCTCCCGGTGACGTCTTTGACGTCGATGGCCCTTTCTCTCATATAGGCGTTGTCCATCTCCTGGAACATACGGATGAATGTCTGGGATACTCTTCGGGAAGCCTCAACGGCAGTGAGACGGTGGGTGCTGATTTCTTCTCTGACCTGCGCCTGGAACTCCGGATCCTGAAGGATCTGCGCGTGGGCCTCGAAGATGGCAGCTTTGTCTTCACCGAGAGCGGCGAGAGTCCGGACCCGCAGGGCTTCGACCTCGTGGACCGCTTCTGCCACAGCTGCTTGGAAGAGCAGCAGCTCCGGTGCTGGGTCGGTCACATGGATAGGGTGGGCTGCGTTTTCCGCTTGGTGCAGGATCACTGCTCTGCCGATTCCGATGCCGCTTGAGGTGATGGTTCCTTTGAGCATACTAGATCTGGAACTTATTAGTGATGAGCTGCTCGAGCTTCTCCAAAGCCTCTGCCTCGTCTTCACCGGAAGCCACGATGGTGATCTCCGCGTCTTTGGAAAGTCCCAGGCTCATCACACCCATGATGGACTTCGCGTTCTTGGTCATGCCATTGGCACGGATCTCGATGCTCGAAGTGAACTCCGCTGCCGTTTTCGCCAGGGCACCAGCGGGTCGTGCGTGGAGCCCTTCTTCGTTTAGGATCCTAAAGACTTTCTGCATATCACTTCCTGATTTTAAACAGTGCCGTTGCCGGGGTAACGACGCCGTCTGATTTTAAAATAAAGCACCGGCCAAGCTCAGCGCTGTTGGTTACGACCACCGGAGTGAGGTGCGACTTCGCTCGTAGCTTCACCAGTGCCAGGTCGAATTCGATCAGCGGATCGCCGGCCTTGACTCGGTCGCCGGTTGCGACCAGGCCCTTGAACCCTTCCCCGTTCATCTTCACCGTATCGATGCCGATGTGGATGAGGATGTCCGCACCGTTGTCCGCGGAGATGGCGACCGCGTGATTTGTCTTGAAGATCATCCCGATGACACCGTCGCAGGGAGCGTAGACGATCCCTTCCTTCGGGTCGATGCACACGCCGTCTCCCAGCATCTTCTTGGAAAACATCTCGTCCGGGACTAGAGAGAGATCAAGGAGTTCTCCTCTCAGAGGAGAATTAATGAAAGACTGATCTTTGACCGGAACCTTCATGAGCTTCTGGATATCTTCTTTGAGCATGTCCGACTCCGTACCCATGATGACCTGAAGGTTCCCTCCACCGGCGTTGACTGTGTTGGTCGCACCCAATGCTTTGAGGGCCGGGAAGTCCACTTTATCGATTGAACCCACGGTGAGCCGAAGCCGAGTGATGCACGCGTCGAGGTGACGGATGTTCTCACTGCCACCCAAGGCACTCAAGAGACCAGCCGCGCGGTCAGATTTTTGAACCACGGGGCTTTTATCATCGGCTTCGTCGTCCTCTCTGCCGGGGGTCTTGAGGTCAAGCCAGCCGATGGTGAAGTAGAAAGAAAGGAAGTACAGAAGTCCGATCGCGGGCCCGACCACCAAGAACAGCATGTTCTGATTTTTCTGGTTGAACGCTCCCAAGAAAAGGTCAATGACCGAAGCCGAGAAGGTGTAGCCCAGGTGGATGTCGAATATAGACGTGAGGTACCCGCCGAGGAATGAGAGGAGGATGTGGAACACGAAAAGCACGGGAGCGACGAAGATGAATGCGAACTCGATGGGCTCACTGATCCCGGTGATGATCGCGGTGAGTGCCGCGGCCAGCATGACACCGCCGATGGCCTTGCGTTTATCAACGCGGGCCCGGAGATAGATGGCCAGAGAAGCCGCTGGAAGACCGAAGAGCATCATGGGGTAGTCACTGGCCATGAACGCTCCCGCGCTCGGGTCACCACCGAAGTAGCGGGCCGCTTCTCCGCGCAGGACTTCTCCGTTCTTCCCGATGAACTCCCCAAACTCGTAGAGCAGTGGCGGGTAGAAAACGTGGTGAAGGCCGACTGGGATGAGCAGCCGTTTTATGGAGGTGAAGAAGGCCGGTCCCATGGACGATTCCAAGACCCAGATGCCGAACCGGTTGATGGACGCCTGCACCTCGGGCCACACCAGACTCAGAAGCAGGCCCAGGACCAGTGAGAGTGCCGTGGTGATGATGGGAACGAGTCTCTTCCCGGAGAAGAATCCCAGGAACTGCGGGAGTCTGGTCTGATGGAACCGCTTGTAGACCGCGGCGCTCAGGAGCCCGATCAAGATCCCGCCGAAGACGCCGGTGTTGAGGGAGAGTGCCAGGGCCTTCTGGGTTGAGATTTCTTTGAGGACATTGACGAGGGTGAAGTAACCGGTGACTGCGGCGAGCCCGGAGATAGCAGCACCTCCGCTGAAGCCAATGGCCACCCCGATCGCAAAGAGCGTTGGCAGTTGCTCGAAGATAGCGATCCCGCCGCTGAAGCAAACTTTTCCAATTGAGATCAGGAGGGGGTAATCTTTCTGTTCCTGAAGGAGCCGGCCCAGCGCCACCAAAAGTCCCGCCGCCGGAAGTACCGATACCGGGACCATCAAGGACTGGCCGAGTTTCTGGAAGACACTGAAGGTGTTTGTAGTGAAAGCTTTCATTCGAACCTTACCTTATAAGTTACATTCCGGGATTTCCGCTTTGATACCGGTGAAGAGTTTTTCCGCTTCCTGACAGAGCTGCTGGTCGAAGCGCCGATTGAGGGTCCGCGCGCTCAGTTTCAAAAAGTCCGCGAAGGTCTTCCGGAGGTACTGGTCACCCTCGAGCCTGAGGTAAAGGTACTCCTTTGCCTTCAAGAGTTTCGCCCATTCGATGATGATCTTAAACTTTTCGTCACTCGAATCTGTCATTTGACTCATAAACCTTTCAGCTGAATAAGCGAAGATCGCGCCGATAAAATGTATGTCCTGGTAGTTCGTCTGCTCGCAGGTCCGGTTTTCCTGAAGTTTGGAAGTTGAGAAGAAACTTTCCAGCACCGGTCCGGAGAAAGTCTTGAGCTGGCCGTCGTAGAAGCTGGCAGACTTCACGTTTCGAGTCACCTGCAGGCAGCTCACTCCGTCGAAGTTCAACTCTTCTGCGTCTAAGGTGTAGAAGCTCACCAGGTCCGCGAAGCCTTCGTTGTAGGCGCCGAGGACATCAAACGGGGAGACCTTGCGGTCGGGGGCGTATTCCTGCTGGGTAGAATTGATGCTCCCGAAGCAACCCTGGTGACGGTGGATGGAGCTGGTGCGGGCCTGGTAGATTCCCTGGAAAATGTGGTGTCCGTATTCGTGGGAGGGTACCATGGGGATGGCCCAGAAATTGACCGTCCCTTGGGTCCGTTTCCATTCCATGCTATGGGGAAGAAAGGTGATCGAACTCGCTTCCGGATTATAGATCGCATTATCCGTCCAGAACGCATCAGATTCTTCCCAGCCGTTCATCCCAAACTCGCTTTTCTTCTGGGTGATAGACGGCATGATGTTCAAGGTCAGGGGTTTGAGGGCAGGGCCAATCCCCAGGCCTGTGTATCTCGAGTGCGTCTTATTGATGAAATAGGCGGCGTTCAGACCAGCGCTCTCGATGGTCTCTTCTTCGAACGACTCATCCTCCGGACAGATGTTCAAGGCAACGGGCGCTGACAAGGTGGTGAAGGTGACGTCGTACAACGGACCAGTGATCTTTACTCTTTCGCCGTAGAAGGTATTGCTGATCACCTTTCTGGCAGGATCCCGCAGGAGCTGTTGGTCAAGGATCTCGGCGAGGTTCTTGTCACGCATGGTGATGTTGCCAAACAAAAACAAATTCAGTGAGAAAAAGTCATCCGTTCTCTTGGCGGATTTGTCCTGGCAAGAGACAGTTTTTTTTTCATAGAAGTATGGACTGGCCGACAAGCGGGCCGGATTGTGTAGCAAAGATTTCCGTTTCACTAATTCTGTTTTTCTACCGCAGCTCAGGGCCGCGGTCATGGATAAGCAAAGGTAGAAGAAACTTTTCATTCATGAACTTTTGAAAAAGGGTGAATTGGCGGACTATACAGATTGTGAAACATGAGAAGTAGGGTAGGAGTAATTTATACTAACTTTTAACGCGATGCATTCAGGGTTATTTTAACTGAACCCTAACAAACTTATGATGAAGGCTTTGGTAGATAACTTTAAGAAATCTTTTAAGGAGCTCCTATGAAGCTGATTCTTTTACTACTTATCATCATCAGTACCTCTGCCACAGCTCAAAACGAGCCGACATCACTTATCCACGTGCAGAACACAATCAATGAGACCTTGCTTTCTAAGTGGTATGAAAAATTACAAGTCAGAGGTTATTCGCAAGTGCGTTATAATCGCTTGGGAGAGTCCAACCGTAGATTGAAATGCTCATCATGTGATAAATCCATAGGAGATAAACAGAATTTTTTCCTGCGACGGGCCCGGTTAACCTTTTTTGGTGATATCAGTGACAGGATCTTCGTCTACATTCAGCCGGACTACGCAACAGAAGCCGGGAACCAAAACTACTTGCAGATCCGAGACGCTTATTTCGATTATAACATTACGAAAGACAAAGAACTGCGGATCCGGACCGGTGTTTCAAAGGTTCCCTACGGATTTGTGAACCTCCAATCCAGCTCCAACCGCGGTCCGCTGGACCGAGATGAGGCGTTGAATTCTGCCGTCTCCAATGAGCGGGATACAGGAGTTTTCCTCATGTATACTCCGCTTGAAGTACGACAGAGATTTAAAGAAATGACCTCCAACAATCTCAAAGGCTCCGGAGATTACGGGATGATCGCTATCGGTGCTTATAACGGCCAGACCCTGAACAGGGCGGAGAAGAACAATGACCTCCACCGGGTGATCCGTTTGACCTATCCCTTCAAGCTCGCAACTGGACAGTTCATCGAAACTTCTCTTCAGGCCTACGAAGGGATCTATAACACTAACGGCACCACCATGAAGAACGTCTACGACCAGAGATCCGCTGCGAGTTTCATCGTCTATCCCCAGCCCTTCGGGTTCCAAGCCGAGTACAACGTCGGAAGCGGTCCGGAGTTTGATCCTGCGAGAAATGAGATCCGTAACCGGAACCTCAAAGGCGGCTACGCTCAGGTGAACTACCAGATCATATTCAAAGATGACCGGATCTTTCCTTTCGTCAGATACCAGCAGTACCAAGGGGGCCGCAAGCTCGACGACGGTGCTCCGAGATACGAGATTGAAGAATGGGAAATTGGTACCGAGTGGCAGCCGAACTCAGCGTTCGAACTCACCGCTGCCTATAACATCTCGGACCGTCTGACCCAGTCATCACTGACCAACCGATCTGATGAGAAGGGAAGCATGATCCGTCTGCAGGCCCAGTTTAATTACTGATCAGATATTTTATTCGAATTTAATGCAGCTCTCATTTGAGACGGTGTCTTCTCTGGTGACGGAGACGTGCATCGGAATTCTTTTGAAATTTGCGTGAATCTTCCGGCGTTTAGAATCGTAGGGGGCGATCTCAAGGTAGTAGTCCCCCTGTAAGCTGTGGCCACCGTTAAAGGGGCTGGCCGCGAGTTCCACCATGTGACTCTTCTCAGGGTAGTTGCTCACCTCATCGATGTTGAGCGAGAATTCTGAATTATCTCCCAGGGCCTTGATGGATGAAATTTTCTTATTGTGGTTGAACTTGGGGCACTTGTCGCTGCGGAATCTTTCTGAGGCGAATGCGGCAGCGTAATATATTTTAATGGCGACACTCGAAGATGCTCCTCCCGAGGGAGTTCCACGGCTAAACTTCTTTGGTTCAAACAAGGTGTAGATGGATCCCAGGTCCTGACTTTTTGACCCTTTTACAACAATGAGTCGAAGAATCCAGGCATCTATATTTTTATACTGCGTTAGAAAGCTAAGGTCCTGTTGTTTGACTTTTGGAAGATCGACTAAAAAAGTAAAGCTTTGTGAGACAACATTTTCTTTCCTCATCCCTACACGCCATTCAATTTCATTAAGATGAGAAATTTTCATGGTAATTGGCTCGACGCGAATGTCTATTTCATCCTTGGTAACGTCAGCGTACCTGGTGCATGAAATACAAAGTAAAAGCGTGAGAATAAAGGCATTCATAGACTGATCCCTTCCATAATAGATATCATTATAAAGCAAATTTCATCAGGAGGTTATCTTGAAGTTTTTATTTTTAGCGATGGTCGTTACGGCCTGTTCATCAAAGCCCGCCAAGCTTCACCAGGCATCCAGGAATATTGAAGTCTTTGAAAATGTTCCGACCGATTGTCGGGTGCTTGGGAAGTTCGTGGGCTTAGATAAAACCGGGAGCAAAGACATGGCCCTAAACCATGCTTTAAATCAAGCCGCAGACATGGGTGCTACGGGCGTTGTGATAAATCAAGAAGTCCCGAATGGAAAAATCATGAATGTGCACACCACTGCTTACCAGTGTAACTGATGCCGGAGCTTTCGCTGGGTATTTATCGGTTGGCCCTCATCGCCCTTTCATTGATTTTGTTACCATCACTCACGCTGGCGGCTCCGAGCCTTGAGAGTCTTTCCAAGCGGATTGATGAGTTAGAAAAGCAGCAAGAACAGCTACTGCTTGAGGCTTCGGAGCCGCGGCCTCAGGTGAATTCATTTTTAAATGATAATCTTACCTTCGGCGGTTTCTACGAGTCGGCTTTTTACGTCGTCGAGGGGTCGGACACGGATCTGCAGGGAGCAAACGCATCGAACACTCTAGGGTTTAATCTGGCTGCGGATTTTAGCCCGAAGATTCGGTTCGTGAGTCAGTTCTTGACTGGTCTCTCGTTTCCGGTGATGAATCAGCATAACGACCCCAAGGGAGCGGCGACCAGAGAGTTCAAGACGCTCGACTTCGGTGCGAACGTCTCCCAGGGATACGTCGAATACTCGAGCAGTAGGGCCGTGAATATTCAGGGTGGAATGGGCTACGTACCGTTCGGGTACGCTTTCCAACAGCGCGAGCTGGTGCAGTTCGTGAGACGAAATGGACCTCAGATCCTCAGGACAACCAACCTCGTCGCCCCACTGTGGAACGGGGTTCATCTTCACGGATCCTTTGATCAAGGGAAGAATGACTGGGGCTACAATCTCTATAGTTTCACTCCGCTCTTCTATCCCAAGCAGCCAGGTGCAGGGGGCAGAATCTGGTGGGCATCGGAGGACGAGCGAGTCGTTACCGGACTCTCGGCACAGACTGGGAAGAATGAATACGAATCTTTTGAGACCTTCGGCACAGATCTTAGGTTGGACCTCCATCCATTCATCCTTAAAGCCGAATACATCCGTCAGATGGCCAAGGAAGACGACCCCTGGTCCGCGTACCTGGAACCAAGTGTGTTCATCTACCAGGAAGAAATTCTCCTTTACGCTTTTGGTGATTATTCCAACAGTCCGCAGAACAAATCCGTAGCCGTTGCTCCTTCCGGGACCCTTGACCCGTACAAGAAATGGGAGTTCGGCGCTGGGATCAACTGGCTCCCGACGTCCTTCACCAGATTCAGGCTTGGGTTCACCTACCATGATTACGTCGGGACCACGGCCACCATTGATGGGATCAACCGGGACTACTACAGCTTGAACGTCTCGGCTGGAGTGGCGTTCTAATGAAAACATTACTCTTCGTCCTGATGCTTCTCATCTCCGAACTGGCGCTGGCCCAGAAGATCCTTGTCATCGTCAATGCCTCGAACCCGCTTAATTCCATATCCTCTCAGCAGCTGCAGGATTTTTACTTCAAACGTGCCAAGCAGTGGCCCGATGGTTCTGCTTTAAGATTCTTCGACCGCTCGGAAGGTTCGGAAGAGAGGAAAGAATTTCTCTCTAGCCTCCTGCATCGATCGACCCGGCAGGTGGACCATTTCTGGATCGGTCAAAAACTCTACTCCGGTGCCAGCGCGCCCTCACAGGTGAATTCGGACCGGATGGTTACAAGTCTGGTGGCACGCTTCCCAGGCGGCATCAGTTATGTTTCAGAAAACTTTACCCAGTTCAAGGGTGTGAAGGTTTTGACTGTAACCGGAGACTGAGCGCATGGGATCTGAGGGCTTCATCCAAAATTTTTCAATCGTTAAACGTCTCAAGACTGTCATGTTTTCCATTGCTGTTTTTTTTGTCATCGGATTTTTTGCGAATTACCTTTCGAGCCAGGGATTCCTGCGAGGCCTGCAGGAGATCAATAACACCAATGTCATCCTGAGCTTCGTGGCTCAGACCATCGAAGGGTTGGACACCTCTTCCAGTGGATTAGAGCGAATGAATTCTGCCAAGGATCTTAAGGACATCGAGTTCGCCTTCAACGAAAGTCAGAGTCTGGTGAACAAGGCCCTGCATGAGTCCATTCAGCAGACGCACAGAGACGATAGAGTCTTGCCCATGCTCAAGCAAGGCTCCGAAGCCATCGGCAATTTCGAACAGAGTGCGAGGAATATCCTGACCAGCTACCACCAGTTCACTAAGGAAGAACTGGAGGCAGAATGGCTGGTGGCCAACCAGTTCCTCGCCGAAGCACGGGAGGCCCTCAAGAACTCGCAGATCACTCTCCGGAGCAACTCGAACCTCCTCTTCAACTCGATCTACAAAACTCGCTTCGTTCCGTTGATCGTCACCATCGTCCTTTCGATCTTCTTCTTCATTTTCGTGGTGACCTACGGATTTTCTCTGGCCAAAAAAATCGGGTATTCCATCTCCAATCTTACCGTCGCTACGGACGCGGTCGCGGCCGGGGACCTGAGCTACGAGGCGAAGATCCTAGAGCACGATGAGTTTGGGAATCTTACCAGTGCCTTCAACGGCATGGTCAATTCGATAAGGTCCGGCAGGAAGGAGCTAGACTATACCTTCGATAAGGTCCGCCGGTTGCAAGGGATAACTGCGTCCTTTTCTGAGGCCCTGACGGTGGACCAGGTTTGTGACATCACCGTCAAGACCGGCATCGAAGCCCTCGGTGCCACCGCCGGGACCATCGGTCTGGTCTCCGCAGATGGCTCGGAGATCGAACTCAGGAGATGGCAGGGCTTCGCGGTCGACATCAACAGCAACTGTAGAAAATTTCCTTCCTCGGTGAATGTTCCGATGGCCGAATCCATCCGGACGAAAAATCCCATCTTCGTCGAGACCAAGGCAGAACTCCAGAGATACTCGGACCTCACTTCAGACGAGAATTCGTCGAGCTTCAATTCTCTGGTGTCTTTGCCACTGATCGTCGGCAGCTCCTGCATGGGATCAGTAACCTTCACTTTCAACGTCGGAAGGACGTTCAACCAAGGGGTCCGGGACTTCTTGATGGCCATCGCCCGGCAGTCGGCCCAGGCCCTCCACCGCTCCCAGCTCTACGACAACGCCCGGGAAGCCATCCAGTCCAGAGACGACTTCTTGTCGATCGCCTCCCACGAACTCAAGACTCCGCTCACCCCACTGAAGCTCCAGCTCCAGATGCTGGGACGGCAGATCAAGAAAGGGCAGCAGAGCTTCGCACCAGAAAAAATCGCCAGCATCGTCGATAGCTCCGACCGGCAGCTAGTGCGGCTCTCCAAGCTCATCGAAGACTTGCTCGACGTCTCTCGCATCACCTCTGGCAAGCTCACGCTGAACTTTGAGAAAGTCGACATCGACTTAATGGTTCAGGAAGTCCTCACACAATACGAACACCAACTCAAACACGCGTTGAAGAAAGTGGAGTACGACTCAAGTGGGACGATGATTGCAGAGGTTGATAAAATTCGCCTGGAACAGGTGCTGATTAATCTACTCACCAACGCGGCCAAGTATGCCCCCGGGAAACCGATCAAAGTTACTTTAGATAATAATGGCGAGACGGCAAAGATCTGTGTGCAGGACCAGGGGCCAGGGATCGCTCCGGAGAATCTGCGTCGAATCTTCGACCGATTCGAACGAGTACGGGACACTGATAACATCGGGGGCCTAGGCCTGGGGTTATACATCAGCAAGCAGATCATTCAAGCCCACAACGGCGACATCTACGTTGATAGCAAGCTGGGGGAAGGATCGACGTTCGTGGTGAAGATTCCTCTGCGGCCAATCTCAAAGATCGGCTAAGAATTCATCCAGATCAAGGAGTGTTTCGAACAAGGGGATCTTCCTTCTCTGGAGTTCGACTTTTAGAGCGGGCTTGATGTTACCGCCGATCCAGATCTGGGTATTCCCGTGCAGAGAAGCGGAGAGCTCCTGGATGTACTCGCTGAAGTTGTCCGGTGTCTTGGTCACACCAAGAAGGACCGCGTGGCACTTGAGGGCATTGGCCGCTTCCGAAAGCGAGGCATGGGGGAGGCTCGGTCCCATGTAGATGAATTTAAAACCATACTGGACACACAAGAGCGCCGCCGCGAGGATACCGATCTGGTGCTGCTCGCCGTC
The DNA here is from genome assembly GCA_035576105.1 of Bacteriovoracaceae bacterium. GTDB lineage: Bacteria > Bdellovibrionota > Bacteriovoracia > Bacteriovoracales > Bacteriovoracaceae > Peredibacter. The sequence continues at coordinate 137,326 of DATLXA010000067.1, read as the reverse complement.
CGGGGTGGTGATGAGCAGGAGCTCATCCCGCTGGTGATGCTTATTGTAGTTGCTGCCGATCATCTGACCCATGTGGAAGGAGACGATGGCGCTCAGGGTGTGTTCCTGAGCAACCGTGAGTTCGCCCCGAGCAACCTTATTTCCGATCTCACTGAAGAGCGGGATGATGATGTTCAAGCACAGATCCCGGGGACTGAGTTGCTGCGTGGCCTTGCTGAGTTCGTGAGTGATGATGTCGATCTTATAGGCCGCGAGTGCGAGGTAGAAGCTTCCCAGGATCTTTTCGTAGTCGATCCGTTCGTGGTGCGGAGTGACCACTTCTTTCTCATCATAGGGCCTGTGCAGAAGAGTGGTGTAGACTTGTTTTAATTCCTCGAGACCCAGATGGGCGATCTTCCCGATGCTCTGGCCAAACTCCGTGAGCTTGCAGAGGAGGGCGAGTTTCTCGATGTCTTTTTCAGAGTAGAGCCGGTGCTTGTTCTCAGCTCGGTCCGGGACAACTGCATTGTACCTTTTTTCCCACGCCCGGATGGTAGCGGAGGCGACGCCGGAGAGTTGAGATGCGACCTGGATATTAAAATATTGCATTCAGAATGTTTTAGCACACAATGGTCTAGAAAAAAAGAGTACCTAATGTCATGATTGCAACTTATCTGCTCTGGAGACGATTCTTCAAAGGAACATGCGATGGTGCTGAACTCAAGTTACCCGGTGAAACCCAGAATTCAAGCTGCCTCTTATCTCAAAGGGATGAGTGCCTACCTGGAAATGTATCAGCAATCGATCAAGAATCCGGATGCATTTTGGCTAGAGGCGGCGAAGGAATTAAATTGGTTTGAATTCCCTCAAAAAGCAACGCAGGGAGACTTCAGTCAAGTTGACCATGCTTGGTTCATGGGAGGAAAATTGAATGCCTCCTATAACTGCCTGGACCGGCACTTGGAAAACCATGGCGATAAATCCGCGCTCATCTGGGCGAAAGACGCGCCCGGAGAATACCAGCACATCAGTTACCGTGAACTGCACGCTGAGGTGTGCAGACTGGCCAATCTACTAGAAGCTTACGGAGTGAAGAAAGGTGACCGGATCTGCATCTACTTACCAATGATACCTCAGTTGGTGTGTTCGGTCCTTGCCTGCGCGCGGATCGGGGCCGTGCACTCAGTGGTCTTCGGTGGATTTAGTTCGGAAGCCCTCAAGGGACGGATCCTCGACGCCGAATGCCGTTTTGTGATCACCGCCAATGAGGGGCTGCGGGGTGGGAAGAAGATACCACTCAAGGCCATCACCGATGAAGCGATCCGTGACCTGAGCTTCGTGGAAAAAGTTCTAGTGGTGAACCGGACTGCTGAACCGGTTTCCATGAAAGCGGGCCGCGACTTGTGCTACGAAGAAGAGATAAGAAAATACCGACCGGTCTCGGTGTGTGCGGTGATGGACGCCGAAGACCCGCTCTTCATCTTATACACTTCTGGATCCACGGGGAAACCCAAGGGGGTCCTGCACACCACGGGCGGCTACACCACCTACACTGCTTACACCCATAAATACGTGTTCGATTACCACGAGAATGACATCTATTTCTGCACCGCTGACATCGGTTGGGTCACGGGCCACTCCTATGTCGTTTACGGCCCCTTGGCCAACGGAGCTACCTCAGTATTGTTCGAATCCATCCCAACCTATCCCGACGCTGGAAGGTACTGGCAGGTGATCCAAGATCTCAAGGCGAGCATCTTCTACACCGCTCCGACGGCCCTGCGGACATTGGCCCAGTTCGGAGACGAGCTGGTGAAGAAGTATGACCGAAGCAGTGTGCGGATCCTGGGAACCGTGGGGGAGCCCATCAATCCAGAGATCTGGAAGTGGTACCACGACGTCGTGGGTGAGAAGAGATGCGACATCGTCGATACCTGGTGGCAGACGGAAACGGGTGGGGTCTTGATCACACCCATCCCCGGCGTGACACCGACCAAACCCGGCTCGGCGACCTTGCCGTTCTTCGGCGTCGAACCCATGATCGTAAATCCCGAAACCGGAGCCGAGATCCACGGCAATGGAGTAGAGGGGGCCTTGTGTATAAAGAGAAGCTGGCCCGGCCAGGCCCGGACCATCTACAAGGACCATGCGAGGTTCGTGGAAACATACTTCACCCAGTATCCGGGGTACTACTTCACCGGAGACGGGTGCAGGAGAGACGAGGACGGGTATTACTTCATCACCGGAAGGATCGACGATGTCCTGAACGTGTCGGGCCACCGGCTAGGAACAGCGGAGATAGAAAGTGCGCTGATGGAGCACAGTGAAGTCGCTGAGGCGGCGGTGGTCGGGATCCCACACGACATTAAAGGCATCGGGATCTACGCCTACGTGATACTTTACAAGGATGTTCAAGACTCGCTGATAATTGAAAGCATCAAGGACATGGTCCGGGAGAAGATCGGTAGGTTCGCCGCTCCGGACGTCATACACCTCACCAGGAATCTGCCGAAGACCAGGTCTGGAAAAGTACTGCGAAGGCTTCTCCGGAAGATCGCCGCCGCTGAGTACGATGGCCTGGGTGACATCTCCACGCTCTCGGAGCCGGTGGTGGTTGAAACTTTAATCAACGAGCATAGAGCTCTGGTAAAATAGGAGATCCGTTTGAAAACTCTAAGTGTGATTTTGATTCTCCTGGCTTTCTTGGCCGAGGCTTTCGCCGCCACCACTTCCGCGCAGCGGTTGCAGACTCTGGTGGACATTAACTCCGGGTCGGAGAACGTGAACGGCGTGAACAAGGTTCAAGAAACGTACAAAGGCTGGCTCCTCGAACTGGGGTTCTCGGTCGAACTCGTGTCAAATCCAAGCGGTGAGAACACTTCTGGGAAGTTACTGGTGGCGACACTCGCGGGCGAGGGCCCGAAGTTCGTCACTATGGTCATGCACGCTGACACGGTCTTCGAACCGGTTTCGAAGTTTCAGAAATTCGTAAAGCTAGGTGAGCTCAAGGCCCACGGACCGGGAGTGATCGATAACAAGGGAGGAATGGTCGTCACCATCCTCGCTCTGAAAGAATACCTCGAGAAGAATAAAAAACCTAAGCACTCGCTGCGGGTGGTAGTAAGCCCGAACGAGGAGCTGGGCTCTCCCGGGTTCAAGGAAATCTTCGAGAAGATCTCCTACGATTCATTTATGGTTCTGGGGGTTGAGCCCGCCCACGAGCTGGGTGTGGTGCATAGCCGAAAAGGGAATCTGTGGGTTGAAATTTCTGTCCAGGGCAAGGAAGCGCACGCGGGGAGGCACCACAAGGACGGCATCAACGCCTGCCACATCCTGGCCGAGAAGATCGCCCAGATCCAGAAGCTCACTGACTATAAGCGGGAAGTCACCGTCTCCATCGGAAGGATGGAAGGCGGGCAGGATAAGTTCAACATCGTCTGCGGATCTGCCAAAGCTAAGCTCGACGTCCGGACTCCATCTCTCGACCACCGGATGCGGATGAAACAGAAAGTCGAAGCGCTCCTCAAGGCCCCGGAGATCAGCTACAAGATCATCGACGACACCGCTCCGTTTAAGGCGAATAAAGAATCACTTAAAGTGGTCAACACCTACCTCGAGACGATCAAGGAAGTGGAAGGCATCGTTGCCACCGGGCACGCCTCTGGAGGGACCGGCGATACCAATTACTTCAGCCGCGAAGGGGTGATCATCATCGATGGTCTCGGTCCCATCGGGGAAGAGATCCATACCGAGAATGAGTTCATCCAGCTCCCGAGCCTCGACTCCAGGGCCAGGGTCTTGAGTAGTTTCCTGGGCAAGATCTGAGCCTCACGGCTCCGGACCAATCTCAGCGGGGAAAGCTTCTGGCATCAGGTCGATGTCGTAGTTCACGTTGTCCAGGATCCGGAGCTTTTGTTTTATGCGCGGGACAGAGTCAAGCAGCTTAGTCTCGTCGACCAGACCGGGCAGGATTTCCTGGACCATCACCTGCCGCACACTTCTTAAGTTTTTCATCTGACTTGTGGCGAACTCCACGGCGTCCTTAATGACGGCCGGATCCTTACTCTTAATTTTAGCGAACCAATCATTGACCCGCGCTTCAAACTGGGCCTGGGTCTCATTGGGTTTGATCTTCAAGGCTTTACCGGGGACCGTGACCTTGTACGCACCATAGGCCGGCGGCCCAGGTGTGGCCGGGATATTCACGTGGATACTAGCGTTGAGGAATCCGACACTGATCTTGTTCCCCTGAGCATCGACCCGGTAAGTCCGCGTCTGGTTGCCTTCGTCGTAGGTCCAGAACGCCTGAATATCGGGAGCCGCCGTTTCCATGTGCTTCAAGGCATGGTCAATGTTTTTTATGTCCGCGTTCGCCAAAATGAAAACTTCCTTCAGGTCATCTTTGATGTCCCGCTCATCGTACTCGTACTTAATCTTGTGATTCGGATTCTTCCTGGCCGTGAGGAACGCCGAGACAGTCGCCAGGCGGGCATCGACCTCGTCCGCCGCCCGGTAGGAGCTGTAGAATTTATACTGGTTCTTCATGAAACTTATCAGTGAACTCTTCACCGCCGCCGGGAACTCATTGAGGAGATCCGTGTTCTTGGACACGTCTTCCTTCGACCCGGGCAGGTCACCGGTGCCCTCGGCGCTAAAGGCCGTGGCCCGCATCGCCTGCTCCGGCTTCACATTGGGATTCAGAGAGATCGCTCGCCGGAGCATCATGTGGAACCCCTCGTGGACATCCGTCATTCCCATGGCGGTGATGTAGAAGTGGTCCCAGCTGGAACCCATGGACATTTCCCGGTCGTCGTAGTGCACGTGGCCGATGGAATTCTTATTCCGGTGCATGGTTGGGTTATAGTAGAAGGAGTCACCGCTATCGATCATCCCCGGTAGCAGGTACCTGTTGGCCTCGAAGGCCCGCAGCCGCTTACTGAATACATCACCGTGGGTCTCGCGGGAGCCTCTCACGACTTTGAGTCTCTTGGCCCCCGGGTAACCTTTGGCGTCTTCGACGGTGACGACGTAGCCCCTTGCTCGTAGGCTCTCGGCGAGAGCGCCCACCACCTTCACTTCACTGGCCACCAGCTCCTGCTCCACGCCAGCGTTTTCGGCTTCGAGCTTGGTGACCTCTTCAGGAGTGAGGGTCTTGGTTTCCGTATTCTCCCGGAGCTTCTTCTCGATGGGCGATTTCCTCTTCCAGATCTCTCTGGTTTCATTCTGGACGGCAACGGTCTTGGAATCAAAAGCGCCGATGGCCTCTGGCGTGAGTTTCTTCTGGCTCACCGGGATCTTAATCTTATCAATGCCGTTGGCGGCGTTGACCAGTCCGAGCCAACCATCCGGCGCACCCGCCACCGGGGTATCCCAGACTTGATACCGCACACCTTGGTAGTCGACGAGATGGCCCACGGAGATCAGGCCGGCATTGGGAATGTTAAGTTCGGGGTAGTGGAAGTACGGTTTGCTGACATCGGTGACCGTTGCAGCCGCTACAGCGGTGGATTCCCCTGCGGGGGAGACCCACGACCGAAAGACATTTAGGATACTATTCACCATGCTGTTCTCAACGGGAGCTTGGAGGGTGGAGTCCACCGCATCCCGCGTCTGGTCTGCCGAAAGCGTGTACTCGGAGTCGTCCAGTTTCTGAAGCCGCTGCCGGATGCGCGGGATGGACTGCATGATCTTACTGTCATCGGAGTAGTCTCTGGCGAGTTCGTCGATCATGATCTGCCGGACTTTTTTCAGGTTACTCAACTGAGATTTGACGAAAGTCACTGACTGATTCAACGCCGTCCTGTCCTTACCGAGCAGGTCGATGCTGAACTGGTTGACTCGCTTCTCGAAAGTAACCGTGCTCTCGCCTGGCTTGATCTTGAAAGACATTCCCGGGACGGAGACTGCGTAGGCCGCTGACGGAGGCGGGCCCGCGGCCGCCGGAACCTCGACGTAGATCGAAGCGTTGAAGAACCCGGCCTTGATCTGATTGCCGTCGTTCAGGGTCGCAACCACGGAGTACTTGACTCCGGAGTTCGCCATCGCGGTCTGGACGTGGGTTATGTTTTCGACATCGCTGTGACTCAGGATCAGAGCTTCCCGGAGGGAGTCGATCGCCATTTTATAATCCGGTTCGATCTTGAAATTGAGGTTAGGATTTTTCTCGGCGGCCAGCAGCGCGGACGCGGAGGCGAACCGGGCTTCGACTTCATGGACGGTCCGGTCGTCGTTGTAGAGATTCTTCTTCACCATGTAGGTCTCGAGGAAGTCTTTGAGCTTCGGGTACTTCGAGTAGAGCTGATTGAAGCGCGGTTTATCTTTGGAAGACCCGGGGAGGTGATCCGTTTGGCTGGTCCGGAACTTCACTCCTCTCATCGCCTGTTCGGGCTTGACGTTGGGGTTCACGGATATGGCCTTGTTCATGTAGGTGTGGAACACCTCATGGATCTCGAGCATGCTCAGGAGGTTCACCTGACTCTGGTCCCAGGTGTGGCCCACGGTCATCTCCCGGCCTATCCAGTAAGCTCCGCCCCAGGATCTGGAGCGACGGTTTTCCGTCGGGTCATAGTAGAAGTCATCACCCCGGTCTTGGATGTTCTCGTCCTGATATTTTTTCTGTTTGAGTCCGATGACGATGACGGAGAGGGCGTCTTTCTCGGACCCATCGGTGCCCCGGATGATCTTCAGGCGCTTGGCCCCTTTGGCGACGGTGAACCCGGTCGGGGATTCCACCTCGACGATGTAGCCGCGGGCCCGGAAACTATCGGCTATGATCTCTACGTACTCAGCTTCTCTCGTCACGATGGTTTCTTCGAGTCCCTGGTACTTTTTTATCATCCCTTGCTGGTAGGTCTTCTTGTGGGCTTCGATCTGCGAAGGAGCGAGTTTCGCCGCGAGTCCGCTCTCCTCGAGCTTGCGGATGCCCTCGGTGTACTCCACCTCGAGATCGACCTTCGCCTTGATGGCCGCGTCCTTTCGCGCCTTGGCCTGCGAGGACCTAAGGTCGAAGACTTTGATCGAAGCCTCAGCTAATTTTTTCTGACTGAGGGGATACTTCAGCGTGCGGGTAGGAGTGGTGACGTCTACCAGGTTGACGTAGTCTATCGCTGGATCGTTGTGCCCGTCACCTAGCACCTTCCAGCTCGAACCCTGGATCTCAAGGATCTGGCCCGGCTTGATGTTATTGTGAATCCTACCGTCGACGCTCAGGAAGCGGAAGTTCTTCTCCGGCGCCACAGGGCCAGAGTCCTGCTGCGGGAGGGTAGTTTCTTCATCCGCGCGAGAAACGATTTCCTTGGGAAGCACACCCTGCAGGTCCTCGACCCTTTTGATCTGAAGATTCGGTTCGAGGGCGCGAGCCCCTCTGAAGGCCTGTGGTCTTCTTTCCATTTCCAGCTTGATCACCGCCCGGTCCATGTCGAACCAACCGAAGCCGTCCTTTGTTTTCAGCAGAACCTCCGGCTCTGAGGTCCCGTTTCGCAGAACGTACCTGACTGCACCTTCTGCGGAGCCGAGGTCTCCCAGAGTCTTCTGAGACCGCAGGACTTCGAGTCGCTGCTGCCGGTCCACCGCTCGCTGGAAGTCCGTAGGAATTTTTAAATCCCGGGACGACGGGCCCGTCACCGCCTTCGAGGTCGCGATCCTGTAGACGCTGGGGCCGACGGTCATCGGTGCCATCATGATCATGGATGTGAGCAAGGCGGAGGTGAAGGCAGCGTCGTCGCACTGGTTGAACATCTTACATTGTCGGATCAGGTCCACCGAAGCCTGGGAGAGGTTCACCGGCACGCCGCCCACCAGTTCCCCGATGAGTGCTCTCACGGCAACTTGCTTTTGGGTGAGTTCCTGGACTAGTGGCGAAGCCCCCCGGCCCAGGACGCTGGTGTTGAATCCCGTGAGTTCAGTGGCGAGGATCTTAGAAGCGACCAGCTGCTGTGCTTTCATCCCCGCGATGTTTGCCGCACTGGTGACGGCGAAGGTGATCATCCCATTTTTCACGGCTGCGGAGATGATGGAATTCCTGAGGCCGACGTCGGAATCTTTGGTACTGGTAGCGAGGTCTTCCCAGGTCCGTCCGATCTTTTGCAGTTCCATCTGAACCGTCGAGTAGTACGAGTCGGAGGCTTGTCGGGCAGAGATCAGCATCCCGCTCGCCAGGACGCCGGCCCCGCCGAGCGGGGCGCTCAAGAGCATGAGACCGGTGTCTCCGACGAAGGCCGGGGCCATCCGCGCCCAGGTTTCAAGACAGCCCAGGTCTGTCTGCGCGCAGTACAAGGCTTCTGGCCTATCTAGAGAATTGCGCAGTTTCTCGTTGAACCGGTTGACACTGACTGAGGTCTGGAGCATCTGTCCTTTGGAGTTCGGTCCCCACAGGCAAGATTTTATGAGTGTGGGATTGCTGGCGAGGTTGAGGCAGCTCATCACCTGAAGGGCCTTCTGGCCTCCGTCAGTAGAGAGAGTCTGGAACATTGCTTCGACGGGTTTGCTGGTCCAGGACTGGAGGTATTCCACGGCTCCTCGATGGAACTCGGCGTTCGAATTCTCAAGGGTGCGGCCTAGGTCAGTCTTCTCAAGGCCAAGCACGTACATGCTCTTGATCAACGGAGAAGTGTGCCTGAGCACACCCCGGAGTTTTTGATCCGCGACGGTCTGTTTCAACAGATTTATTCCGTAGGCGCGGTCGCTTGCGACTCTGAAGGGGTTTTCCGTGGCAGCGATTCCTTCGGCGTCGACCGCCGTCTGACCGGAAGGGACCAGGACGTAGAGTCCTTCGTCGACGAATCCACTCTTCACGAAGTTGATGAAGAGCTTCGGGTCCTGGGCAACCTTCACCAGATGATCGTACCACTTGCGGTACTTCCCGGAAGGCTCGGAGTCCCGGTACTTCCGGAACTCTTCGAGGGTGGAGAAGTTATGAGTTCGCATCAGCATGAAATCCAGCTGCTCCGGACTCAATTGAACCTGCGAGCACTTGGCTTCCGACGGTGCGTTGGAGCAGTCTAGGTAGCGCGCCCGCAGCTCCTTCCATTCGGATCCGAAGGAGATGAATTCGAGTTCTCCCTCGAGGTCCGAGCCGTTGGGGACGGCAACGGATTTTTTCTTGATGTATTCCTTGGCGTCCTTGAGCTTCTCATCTTTCAACAGTGAGTTCATGGCCAGGGCCGCGCGCACGCCCTCGGCCCTTTTCCCCATCACGCAGGACGCTCTCCAGCGGCAGTAGAGCAGCCGGCCTTCGCCGAGTTCTTTGCGGCACCGCTGCTGTTCCTGGTAACCCACGCTCCCGTCATCGTGCGGGTAGGAACCGGGGTTCCAGGTGATGTTCTTGTTGTAAGATTGATTAACCTGTCGAAGGTGAAGGGAGTTGAGCTGGTAGAACATGTTTTTGAAGGTCTCCGCGTTCATGTTCTCGCAGTTAAACCCGGAAGGGACCTTTACCGTGAAGAGCTGCGAGCGCTCGCCCGTGCCAGAGGTCATTGCGAAGTTTTCTTCGATCGCGGTCTGCTCCTGCAGCAGCAAGACGTCCCGCAGGTTAGCAGGACTTCCGACCAGGTCTTTCTTGCTGAAGCAACTCCCTGAGTAGCCGGCCAAGCACCCCGGACCAGGGATTCCGGTCGAAACGATGCGGGATGGGATGATTTTTTTTGAAGCAACAGGACTCTTGAGCGGCGCCTTGGGTGAGTCCTTCTTTTCCATGGCGAGTCCCAGAGAAGAAGACTCCTTCTCGTAGAGATCCTCGATCACTCCTGTTCGCAGGTTGAGGATAGGAAGGATCTCCGTCTTCGCGTCTAGCTGGATGAGACCAGTCCTCTCGCTCCGAGCAGGCCGAAGGTTCATTTGCCAGTGGGTGACTTCTCTGGTGATGACCTGAAGGGCCCGCTGACCTTCTGCGGATTTCGAGTGCTGTTCGGCGAGTTTCGCCCCTTCCTCAGGGGAAATTTTTAAGCGATCGACTAAGATCTGGGCCAGGATGGCCTTGGCATCGGCACGGCCACCCTTGGGGACCTTTACGAAGTGAAGGTCGAGACCGCTGTCTTTATAGTAGTTAGAGTTCGAACTAAGTCCCACGAACGGCTGGACCGAATCGCCCACCAGTTCCTTCCATCTCGCTGGTCTCCAGGACATGACGAGCGTTCGAAAATAGCGGTACGGCAAGCGCAGTTCCCGAGATGAATTGAATTCCTGGCAGAAGCGGACCGCACACTGGGCCTGTGCTTTCGCTAGTCCGCTCTTGATGGCAGCAAAGGGTTTCGCTGAGTGAGCAAGGCTATAGTCAACGGCTTCTTCGCATTCCAGGGACTGCGGGAGGGTGAGTTTGCTCTGGTCCTGAATAGGAATATTCAGTGAGAGCGACATGATCCTCTTCACTTCCTGCAGAAACTCGCCGGTCTTGAGTTCTAGCTCCGGGAGCGTGTCGCCGGGACTGATCACCGGGCACTGGAGCGAGGTGTCCTTGGAAAACGGGATGTAGGGAGAGAGTCGCGCGATCCACTCGTCGGTCGCATCTTTTTCACTCGGACTTCGGTCATAGAACAGGCCCTGCTCCCGGATGGCAAGGAGCTCTTCGGCCGAAACTCCGGCAGTGGTGTTTTCTACTGTCTCAACCCGCAGCACCTCTCCATCATCGAGAATTTCTCCGACGGGGATTTTTTCAATCAAAACTCCCGGAGAACAATTTCCGGGCCGGCACATTTTCATGGAAAGGATGGCCTCGATGTCCTCCGTCTCAGTGACCAGGACTTCCTTCGCCGCCACGGGGGTACAAGTGAGGGAAACCTTCGATACCGTGGACTGGGCCCCGAAGCTCACCGCGAAGGAACCTTCCTTCTGTTTCGTCGCCAGCAGGTGTTGGGTGAGGGATCCGATGTAGGCGCCGTCCTTTTTGTAACTCAACTTCGTCTCGATGGTGCCTTCACGGAGCTGCACCTCGAGAGTGATCCCTCGGCCAGAAGCCGTTTTCGGCGTGAGCGAAAAGTTTGTTTTGAAGGAGATGCCTTTGTTCTTCTCCCAGGGCCACAGGGCCATGAAGGATTTTTCAACGGGAGCCAGGGAGTAAGATTGCTTTGCCTTAACGGTGATCCGGCAGCTGGCGAAATTGATTTCTTCGGCAAGTGCGATGGGCACTTCAACAGATAGAAATAGTAAGGAGAGGCCCGCGAGGAGTCTAAGTCGTTTAATCATCCTTGCGTATCGTAATTAGTGTGGGAAGAATTTAAATAAATAGTGATCTAGTCAGGAATGTCCGCAATGAGATTTCTAAGTGTTAGAAGTTCGAAAAAAAATCATTATAGGAAATGTATGGTGTCCAGCAGTTCTGCGGGGTTTACCTGGCTAACCTTCCCACCAAAATCCTTAAGGATTTTTTCCTCAAGGCTGTTGATACTTTGAGTGAAGCCGAGGGCCATGTTCCCATCTTTGAAATGTTTTTTCATGATGTTCACTAGATCGTTGAGCTCTTCTTGAGTGATCTTACTTTTTAAAAACTCGTCGACCAGCACCATGATCTTGCGTTCAAGCACGGACACCATAATCATCGCCGTGACCTTGTGGCTCACCTTGGAGGTCCCCATGGTGTGGAAATATTCGATGGACTTCTCCATGCACTCCCGGTCAACTTCCCAGGAACTCAGTGACATCCTCTTGGCCCAGGGAAAGTGTCCCACCCAGGTCATGAGCAGTGTGATGAGCAAGACGGCAACCGGCCAGTAATAGGAATGCTGAAACTCAAGGTAGTAGCTAACGATGAGACTCATGAGGAATCCACCGACGATACCAAACCTCCAGGACGCTCCTGGATAAGGGTCCGAAGACTTCGAGACGATGAGTAGCAGTTCGCAGCCGGTGGCCGCTTCAAACTGCTGGAGCTTGGCCTTGACCAGTTTGACGTCTTCCTGGATTAAAATTTCTCTCATTACCAACTCCCCGATGATCCGCCGCCGCTGAAGCCTCCGCCGCCTCCGCCCCAGCCACCGCCACCACCGCCGAACCCGCCACCACCGAATCCTCCTCTGCCTCTGCCGCCACCGGCGAGGAGGGCAAAGAGGAAGTTACTGATTCCGATCAGGCCCAGGAAAAAACCGACGAAGAAGAGGATCCCGGCGAACACAAGTCCAACACCGGGGAACATGAAGAAACTGGCCCCGGCCATTCCGGCGCCGCTGAAGAGTCCACGGGCGAAAGGTTTCCTTCTAAGTAAGAGGTGTCCGAAGACCAAGATCCCCAGCATGATGGGAAAGATTTTATTGAGCAGACCGTTGCTTGCTCTCACTGGGGCCCTTCGCACATGCTCGACGTTTTCACTGCTGCCGCTCATGCCAAACTGGCGGGCGACGTCTTCCATCACCGCACGCACTCCGGTGTGGAAAGCTCCTTGTCGGAAAGCGGGTGTGAGGATGTTATCGATGTATTCCTTCGACTCGTGATCGGTGATTTCACCTTCGATGCCTTCACCGACTTCGATCCGGATGGTCCGTTCAGCTTTTGACAGAATAATCAGTAGCCCGTTTCCTTTCTCTTTTGTTCCCAGTTTCCACTTTTCCGCGACACGGATGGAGAACTCTTCGATGGGATATCCCTGCAGGTCCGCCAGAGTCAGGACAGTAATCTGAGGGCCCTGGTTGCGGTAGATCGCTTGCGCCAGTTGTCCCAGGTCTGCACTTTCTTCCGGACTAAAAAATTTCCCTTGGTCCATCACTGGTGAGTCGAGCGGTGGGACGACGACTTCCTGAGCATGTGTCAGAAAACTCCAGCAGGCCAGGAGGGTGAGGAAGAAGAAAGGGAGACTTCGCATTAGAATTTAACTTGCGGGGCTTTCTGTTCAGCCTCAGAAATAGAGAACTGTGGCTTCTTCTCAAAGTGATGGATCAGAGAATTGGTCAGACTTGTCGGGAATACCGTCACCAGGTTATTGAACTGTTGAACGGTGTCGATGTAGCGGCGTCTCGCGATGGCGATCCGGTTCTCTGTTCCTTCAAGTTGGTTCCGGAGATCACCAAAACCTTCATTGGCCTTGAGGTCGGGGTACTTTTCTGAAACAACCATTAACCGTCCCAGCGCCTGAGATAACCCACCCTGGGCGTCCTGGAATTTCTGCATAGTTTCGGGATTCAAATTTTTAGCATCGACGTTCACTGACGTTGCCTTGGCCCTCGCCGAAATCACAGCTTCGAGAGTTTCCTTTTCGTGAGCTGCGTAGCCCTTGACGGTGGCCACCAAGTTATCAACCAGGTCAGTTCGTCTTTTATATTGGTTAAGAACTTCGGCCCAGCTTCCTTCGACCGCATTGTTTGACTGAGGTATAGACTGGAGGCCGCAAGAAACTAAGAATAGTGAAAGAAGAATAAGGGACAGGGAAGATTTCATAAGCACTCCTGCAAAAATAAAAAACCCAAAGTACCATCAAATTGATTGAAATACTTTGGGTAATTTTTCTTTAATTCGAGTGCGAAAGCAATTACTTATTTAAAGTCGCAACCATCTTTGTGAGACGAGAAGTCTTACGCGCAGCCGTTTGTTTTTTCATCGCCGGAGACTTCGCAAGTTTAGCAAGAAGTGACTGAGCTTTGATAAGCAGAGTCTTCGCCATTCCAGCGTCACCTTTCACGACTGCATCTTTAAGGGCCTTGATGGTGGTTCGTGATCTAGCAGTTTTAGTTTTGTTCGTCATACGACGGACTTTTTCTTGTTTTGCTCTTTTGACTGATGATTTGTGATTCGCCACAGTGTTTCTCCTAATAAAACATTTTTTCTCAAAAATATTGCGATGTTATAAACATATTTTACCTCCATGGCAAGAGTGAATCGATATTGACCTCTCCTTTCTTTATTTGCATATTATTTAATCGACATTTCTCTCCCTTATAAATAAGGAAAATTATCCTATGAAAAACATTCAAGCTGTTGGAATCGTTGGTGCTGGTCAGATGGGTCGAGGCATTGCCCAGGTCGCTGCTCTTTCAGGATTTGATGTCATCGTTTTTGATGCGTTTAAAAATTCATTAGAATTTGGACACCAGTTCATTAAGACGCAGCTAGATAAAGGAACTGAAAAAGGAAAATGGACAGCAGAGGATGCCAAAGCGGCCTATGGGCGCATTAAAGTTTCTAGCGAGATAAGTGAACTGAAGAACTGTGACTTGGTAGTAGAAGCCGCAACGGAAAAAAAAGAACTCAAATTTGAGATTTTTAAAAAACTGGACGAGGTTGTAAAACCGGAAGCCATCCTGGCGTCCAACACATCTTCTATATCGATCACCGAAATCGCAGCGGTGACCAAAAGAGCCGCTCAAGTTGCTGGCATGCACTTTATGAATCCGGTGCCGGTGATGAAGCTGGTCGAAGGCATCAGGGGACTTGAAACCTCCGATGAAACCTTTAACACCGTCGCTGCCGTGGCAGAGAAGATGGGGAAAGTTTTCGTCAGGGCTCAGGACTACCCAGGGTTCGCCGTCAACCGCATCCTTATGCCGATGATTAACGAAGCCGTCTTCGCCTTCTATGAGGGAGTGGCGTCGGTGAAAGACATCGACACGGCCATGAAGCTCGGAACGAACCAACCCATGGGACCCCTTGAGCTGGCCGACTTCATTGGCCTGGACACCTGCCTGGCGATCATGAACGTGCTCCACGATGGCCTGGGAGATACTAAGTACCGTCCGTGCCCGTTGCTCAAGCAGTACGTAGCCGCGGGGAGATACGGACGCAAAAATGGTAAAGGATTCTACACCTATGACAAATAACTACCCGACCATTGTCTTCACTAGAACCGGCGACGTCGGAACTCTGGTGATCAACAGACCCAGTAAACTCAACGCGCTCAATATCCAGGTTCACTCGGAGCTAAAATCTTGCCTGCAGGAACTACACCGGACTGACCTCAAGGGTCTGATCTTCACCGGAGAAGGGGAGAAGGCCTTCATCGCCGGTGCGGACATCGCGGAGATGAAACCCATGAGTGTCAGCGACGCTCAGGCGTTCTCTCAACTCGGGCAGCAGGTGAGCGTGCTGCTGGAAACTCTTCCCTATCCGGTCATCGCAGCGGTGAACGGTTTCGCGCTGGGTGGTGGGTTCGAGATGGCCATGTCGTGTGATTTCATCTTCGCCACCAAGACCGCCGTCTTCGGACTGCCAGAAGTTAAACTGGGCTTGATCCCGGGCTTCGGCGGCACTCAGAGACTCACCAGGATCGTCGGTATGAGAAGGGCCAAGGAGATCATGTTCTCGGGAAGAAATGTTTCCTCCGAAGAGGCCCTGAAGCTGGGGATCGTCCTCGACCTTTTTGAAAACAAGACTGACCTGCTAGAGGCCGCCAACAAATGGCTCTCGCTGAGCATGAATAATTCCACCTACGCCATTGGCCGGGCGAAGTCTGCTCTCCAGCGAGGCATGGAAACGACCCTGACTGATGGACTCAAGCTCGAGAGCCAGGAGTTCGGTAGCATCTTCGGCTCACCTGACATGCTCGAAGGGACCGCGGCTTTTTTAGAGAAAAGAAAAGCTCAATTTAAGGGGATATAAGTATGCTACTCGATGAAAAATATAAAGAGATCCGGGACATGGTTAAGAAGTTTTCGGACTCAGAAGTCGCTCCCCTGGCGATGAAGATTGACCACGATGGGCACATTCCGCAGAGTCTCATCTCTAAGCTGGCAGAGAACGGCTTCATGGGGTCGTATATTCCGGAAGAGTACGGAGGAGCGGGGCTGGATTACCTGTCATATGCCCTGTTGGTGGAAGAAATCTCGCGGAACTGTGCTTCAACCGGAGTGCTGATCTCAGCACATACTTCTCTGGGTGTGTGGCCGATCTTGAACTTCGGCACCGAAGAACAGAAGAAAAAATACCTACCGAAGATGGCCAGTGGAGAGTGGATCGGCTGCTTTTGCCTCTCCGAACCCAACGCCGGGTCCGACGCCGGTTCCTTGACGACGTTCGCTGAAGACAAAGGTGATCATTGGGAAATCAACGGAGTTAAGAATTGGATCACCAATGGCAAAGAAGCCAAGGTGTGCATCGTCTTTGCGAAAACAAAGAAGACCCCGGACTACAAGGGGATCTCCGCATTCATCGTCGAAAGCTCCGCCCCGGGGTACTCCATTATAAAGATCGAAGACAAGTTAGGAATCAAAGGCTCCTCCACAGCTCAGCTGGCCTTCGATAATGTTAAGGTGCCCAAAGATGCACTGCTGGGGCAGGTTGAAAAAGGTTTTAAAGTGGCCTTGGCCACACTTGATGGAGGGCGGATCGGCATCGCCTCTCAGGCCCTAGGAATAGCTCAGGGAGCATTCGACTACGCCATACGTTACACTAAACAGCGGATTCAATTTGGGGCCCCACTTTCTAACTTGCAGGGCATTCAATTTATGCTGGCGGACATGAGTACTAAAATCGGAGCATCCAGGCTTTTAATTTACCATGCGTCCGCTCTCAAAGACGCGGGTCTTCCGTACTCCAAAGAATCCGCACAAGCTAAACTCTTCGCGTCTGAAGCTGCCATGTGGATTACTACCAAGGCCATTCAACTCTGCGGCGGGAACGGTTATACCAAGGAATATCCTGTGGAAAGATTTTTCAGGGACGCCAAGATTACTGAAATTTACGAGGGTACTTCTGAGGTGCAACGGATGGTGATCGCGAGCCACGAATTAAAGGACATCCACTAACATTTGACTCGTCAAGACGCCCGCCGTTTGCTAGTGTATCGATTAAATTTGTTTTATACGCGTAGTGCACCTGTCAGTTAATTTTTGAGGAGAAATACCATGGCTAAGAAGAAGCCTGCTGCTAAAATGCCAGTTAAAAAACCATCGGCTTCGGCGGCTCCAGCCAAAAAAGTCGTTGCAAAAAAACCGGTAGCGAAAGCACCTCCAAAAAAAGTGGCACCCATGGCAAAAAAAGCACCTGCGAAGAAAGCACCTGTGACAAAAGCTCCTGTGAAGAAAGCAGCCGCCAAAAAAGTCGCTCCAAAAAAAGTTGAAAAGTCCAAGGCCCCGGCCGCAAAAACCAAACCTACTGCCAAGGTAGCGGTGAAAGTTGTAGCGAAGCCTGTTACGAAATCTATCAAAGAGAAGTTGGTCAAGGCCGGAAAAATGGTGGTGAAGGCGATTCACACCAAGCCCTCGAAAGATCAGCTCAAAGCACAGAAAGAAAAAGAACAAAAAGAAAAGAAAGCCGCCGCCGCGAAAGAGAAAGAACGACTCGAGCTCGAGAAAAAAAGGGCCAAGGAGAATGAGCGGAAGGCTAAGGACGATGAGAAGCTCAGAGCGAAGAAAGAAAAAGATGACCTGAAGACGAGTAAGAAGGCCGGCAGCAAACCGGGGAAGAAGGCCAAGGGAAGTGACGACGAAGACGATGACGATGACGAGGACTTTGACGGAGAGGAAGAACTTCTCGGCGAAGAGACCGAGGAAGAGACCCTAGAGGCGAAGCCCAAGCCCGCCGAAGACGATGACTTTGACGAGTTCGAGGAAGAGTATAAAAAAGCCAAGGCCACCAAGAAGACTGGCAAGAAGGCCTACGAAGAAGACGTCGCCGTCGACGTGTTCGAAACCAAACAGTCCAAGAAATATAACAACGCCATCCTGGCAGACCTCGAAGGTAAGATCGCCGACGAGATCGCCGAGCTGCGGGAACACTTTAACTGGAAAGACATCACCGAAGCTATCGGCACCATGGATTTCTTCATCGATCCGAAGAACGACGAGTGCATCGAAAAAGGCTGCGACAACATCCGGACCACCCAGAGTTACTGCCGGCTCCACTATTTGAGGAACTGGAAGGTCGTTCAGAAGAAGAGAGACATCCTCAAGGAAGGGAAGCTTCAGGAATACATCGAAGAGTTGATCTCGAAGTACCCACCCAAGTACATCGAGGCACTCCTCTCGGACCTCTCCGATGATAAGGAATTCTACCGCGTGCTCAATGAGCTTAATATCACTTCCGAGTTTGACTTTGAAGAGGACGAGTTCGAGAGTGCGGTGGACGACGACGACGCGGACGACGACATCGGGATCGAAACGATTTCGAGTTCGCTTCGGTATGAAGACGAATAATAAAATAAGGCTCCTATTAGGAGCCTTTTTTTTTATCGGGTCTTGAAAAAACAAGGTCCCTGGGAGGCGAGCTTAATTTCTATAAAAGTTCTTCATCGTCCAGTTCGGCGTCTTCAAAATTTTCGCCTAGCAGTTCATCCGCTTTGATGGTGAGGATGATATTTTCACGGGAGATCTTGAAAAAATAATTTTGGTGCTTGTGCGAGACCTCCTGCCAGTTTGGTTCGAACTGATCCCACTCCGGGTCCGCGAAGATTTCATCGAAGAAGAGTCCGATGAGTTCGATGTAATTGTTCTGGGTCTCTTTGACCTTATCTTTGGTTTTCAGCTGGTCCTCATCACAGGAAAGGAATAAGGTGACCGGCAGGAGGTTCGGGTCAGTCTCAGACAAAAAGGAGACCACCACCAGGAACTCCTGCGGATAGACCCTTCCGTAGACATCGAAATACTTCTGATTTTTTTTGCATACGGTCTCATAGGTTTCATTTAAGAGTTGGGAAACCCCTTCAACCCAGTCTTGAGGAACACTTTTACCATCTTTCGAAGACTTTTTTCTGGTGATCATAACGAACTGCCTTAATTAAAAGATTTTTAGTGGTCTTTTATCAGACCCTTCATTAAAATATTTATAAAAGAAAGACAATCTATCATTGGTAAAAAGGATCTTCTATGGCTGTTTATATTCTCGGTGGCGCTCGTACTGCTCTAGGGAGTTTCATGGGTTCTCTCTCCACTGTTCCTGCCCCGAAGCTTGGGGCCGCGGCAATCGAAGGAGCTGTGCTAAGATCTAACATTGAAAAAAACAAAATTGATGAAGTATTCATGGGCAACGTCGTCACCGCAGGAGTCGGTCAAGCCCCGGCCCGGCAGGCGATGCTGGCCGCAGGACTTCCGGAAAACATCCCGGCCACGACCGTGGGCAAGGTCTGTGGGTCCGGGCTTCAGTCTGTGATCCTCGGCGCCCGCTCGATCTTGACGGGAGATAACCAGGTGGTGGTCGCGGGAGGGATGGAGAACATGTCCCTGGCTCCGCATCTGATGATGAACTCTCGCACCGGGAGTAAGTTCGGTCCGACGGAAATGAAAGATTCCATGCAGTGGGACGGGCTGTGGGACGTTTACTCCGACCGGGCCATGGGAAACTGCGCTGAGGAGTGCACCAAGAAATACAACATGACCAGAGAAGCACAGGACGCGTTTGCCATCGAGTCCTTCAAACGCGCTCAGGCCGCCAGCAAAGAGGGGTTCTTCAAAGACGAGATCGTCGCAGTGAAGGTGCCGTCTAAGGGTGGCTTCGTCGAGGTGACTGAAGACGACGGACCCTTTAAAGCAAACTTCGAAAAGATTCCTACGCTGAAACCCGCCTTCGACAAGGCCGGGACCATCACTGCTGCCAATGCCTCCACCATCAACGACGGCGCAGCGGCCGTCGTCCTCGCTGGAGACGCCTATGCCTCGCAGGCAGAGTTCAAGATCCTGGGGTACGCCTCCAATGCTCACAACCCAACTTGGTTTACCACCGCTCCGGTGGAAGCGATCAATAAGTCTCTTAAGAAGGCCAACCTCAGCATGGATCAGATCGATCTCTTTGAGATCAACGAAGCCTTCGCCGCGGTCTCCATGGCGGCGATTCAGGAATGCAAGATTTCTCATGCGAAAGTAAATGTCTTCGGCGGTGCCATTGCCCTGGGACATCCCATCGGAGCTTCTGGTGCCCGGATCCTGGTGACACTCATGAACGCCATGAAGAAAAAGAATTCCAAGTACGGCTGCGTCGCCATCTGTATCGGCGGGGGAGAGGCCCTCAGCATGATCATTGAGAAAATCCGGTAATGGCACCAGCAGGGGCCAGCACCAGATCCGGACTCAAGCAGCTCAAACCCGGGGAGATCATTTTCAATGAGAATGAGTCCGCGGACTCGTTGTTCATCATCCAGAAGGGACAGGTCCGTCTCTACCGCCCCAAGGGTAAGGGCTTCGTGGAGCTCGCGGTCCTGCGTGCGGGCGAGGTGATCGGTGAGATGGCCTACTTCGATGAGGACGGTTCGGGTCGGAAACGCTCGTGCTCGGCATCGGCCATCACTCCGGTGGAGATCATCGAGGTGTCGTTCGTGGCCTTCGGGAAAACCATGCAGTCACTTAATCCCTGGTTCAAGACCATCATCAACACTTTAGTTGGAAGGCTCAAGAAAACCAACAGCCGGATCCGGGAGATCGAAGATAACCAGACCTCTGTTTCGTACGGGAAGGCCACCGCCACCTACGAGTTCATGAAGCCCCTCGAGGTGATGAAAGTCCTCGGCACCCTGTTTCTGGTTTTCAAGGCACACGGTGAGGCCAAGTCCCAGGCCCTGATGGTTGGGCGGAAGACGCTCACTCTCTACACTATGGACATGTACCAGATCATCGAAGTGAAACTCGAAACCATCATCAACCTGCTGGTGCAGCTGGGTTGGATGGAGGTCAAGGAGGATGAGGAGCAGCTGCCGAACCTTCTATTCCTGAAGAACATCGACATCGTCCGGCAGATTTTTATATTTTATAACTCCGAACGCCACCTTCCCGACAACAAGAAAATGGAGATCTCGGAGAAATGCGAGATGCTGATCGCCAAGGTCATCGAGAAGGCACCGGCCAACCCGCTCATCGACATTTCCAATCAAAAAGTCACAGAGGATTCGAAACCTAAGTTCACCAAGTACTACGACATCACGGCGATCCTTGAAGAATTCAAGGGACGCAACATCAGCATCAACTCGGATCACGTGAGCGACGGAAGCAACGTGGGACTTTTTGGAGAGGTGGTGATAATGGACGGTCAAGTCCTGGCGGAGACGGATTTTCCCAAGATCCAGAAGATGTATCCCATCATCCGCTTCATTAACGCCGTCAAGAAAATGAACATTGAGAAGGCCACTGCGTCTTAAGCTAGGCGCCCCCAGCTAGATCCCGGCTGGGATGTAGTGGACTTCCACGTTGTCGCCGGACTTGTAGTAGCTCGCGGATCCGTTTAGCTGGATCATAAAGCCGCTCTTCACCACGGCCGGAAGTTCGTCGCCGGAGTTGGGGTAGGCGACCTTGATGTTCTGGTTCATGCGATTTCCGATGTAGCTCCAGCCGTTGCTGGAACTCTGGGCGATGGTCTGGCCATTGATCCGCATGGCGATGGACTCCGGCTTCGGCTCTTTCGGGATCACCACGAAACCGAAGAACTCGCGCTTCGAGGTCGAAGCCACCGAGATGCAGGTTGGGTAGACGATCTCATTGCCGGGAGTGAATTCGATCAGGTGCCGGGCGGTGGTCGGTTCCCCGGGAGTCGGAGCGATTCTAGTATTAATAGAACTCGAATTTAGGTTCGGCTTGTAGTCCCACTCGGAGTCGTTCATGAGCACCGGGGCTGAGTTCCCAGCGGTCTTGTAGACCCGGATGCTGGACTGTTCGATCTCACCACTGGTGAAGGTGATCGGCCAGTAGCGGTACTTGTGGGGGAGGATGACCTGTTTGATGGAAGTGTTAACCGCAATAAAGAGACCCTCGATTCCGGCCCCGCAGAGGTCGTAGCTGTCTCTGTTTGCGTTGTTGTCCTGAGCGCCGGAAGCGTTGTAGAGATCACCCGCCATCTTCACATAAGAAAGGTTCGATGATAGCCAACCCGGTTTACAGGAAGACTTGGCACTCACGGAGAAGAATCTCAGCTGTTGCGAATTCAGATTATTCTTGATGTCGTTGAAAGAGGCGAGCCGGTCATTGTACTGCTGCACCACCAGTTCGGTCTGCCCGTTCCCGTAGCCGAGGTCGCGTTCGACTTCACCGTCGCGGCCGTTGGAGATCAGCACGATGATGTGGTAGGCGTCTTTTCTGAAGAGGTTATCGTAGAAATGGCTGTTGATGAAATCGATGGTTCGCTTCAGGCCCGCCTCGTTGCTCCCGCCAGCGGGGTTAGAGAAGAAGTTCAGCTCCGAGGTGGTGATGATTTTTCTACTCGCCGCCTCGGCACTCAGAGCATCCGTTGAGTTGGTCATTACCTGGTAGTCGTCGAAGGCGTTGGGGTCGTTGTTGAAGGGAATCAGGTTCGTCCCGATCATGCGGTAGTCGAACTCTTTGGAGATGGAATCAACAGTCTTCTTGATGGCGGTCTTGATGTCACTGGGAAGGTAGTAGCTGCTGGTGGAGTTGTCCACCACGTAGAGGATGTCGACTTTCGGCTTGATAAGAGTAGACGAGGAGCAGGAGAGCTGCTCGAAGGCCTTAAGTGGATCCGGCTTATTGGTGGTGGACTGGGGAGTTGTTCCGAACTTCTCACCCCCGCAACCGGCAAGGAAGCCGAGGAGCACAACACTGAGTAGAGCTTTAGAACATAGTTTCATACACGCACCTTAAGGTAAATTCTCTACTACCCATCGGAGATTAGTCAGGTAAACTTTAATCCCGACCCTAATTCCCGACTTGCGGGATGAGGTAACATGCGGAAAAGATTGCCACGAGTCCAAATTCTTTTCGGGTTTAGGGTAAGATAGTATTAATAATTATTTCAGTAGTTTGAGGATTTTTATGGCAGATAACTGGTACTACGTTCAAAAAGGTAATCGACACGGACCTGTGGCGATTGAAGTCATTGAAACAATGCTTAAGGGTGGTCAGCTCGAAGGCGATGACTTCGTCTGGAAGAAAGGATTCGAGAACTGGAAAAAGATCAAAGAAGTCACTGAGCTCCAGCCACAGGCCTCGGTGGTAGAAGCTCCATCGGCTCCGGTGCAGATTCCGAAAGCTGCAGAAGTGAAGACGACTCCTTTCATTGCACCGGTACCGAAGGCCGAAGCGAGACCTGAGCCGAAGCCAGATCCCATACCAGTGCCAATGGTGGAAGCAAAACCAGAAGTCCGGCAACCGCCGAAGATTGAAGCGAAGCCGGAGCCAAAATTCGCACCGAAAGTCCAAGTAGAAGTGCCTCAGGAGAAACCGTTCAGCCTAAGAGACCTGCACCTCGAAGACCGGGTAATCTTCCTGCGCATCGGCTCCGACCGCGGTGGAGCGTCTTCGGACTACGGGCCCTATAGCCTCAAGCAGCTCAAACAACTGTTCAAAGAAAAACGCATCAACGGGAAGACCTACCTCTTCTCCAAAGGGATGCAGGAGTGGTCGCTCCTCGCCGATTTCCCGGAGTACCAGGAGATCTTCGAAGAGCTGCCTCCGGTGATCGGAGAGGCAGAACGCCGCACGGCAATCCGCAAGCCCTTCGTGGCACGGCTCTTCGTCCAGAACAATAAGATCGTCTTCGAGGGCCTGTGCCGGGACATCTCCATCGGTGGGATGCAGGTGCTGATAGATAAGTTCGGCGGAAACGCCGGAGATAAGATCACCATCAACGTCCACCCTGAGAACACCGAATACCATTTCACCGCCTCGGGCGTGGTGGTGCGGATCCTCGAAGGGAACTCGGGATTCTCCTTCCGGTTCCATGGCCTCTCCGACGAGGCGAGACGGGCCATCGAAAAATACGTCCAAGAAAACTAACCGTGAAAAAAGGCATCGCTGCTTTCAAGACGCAAGACTACACCATTCCGGCCTGCGATGGGGAGTCCTCGATTTTTATCAAGCAGTACACCCGAGGAACACCTAAATTACATTTTCTAATAGTCCACGGCGCTCTCGAGCATTCGGGTCGCTACCTGGACCTCATCCACTTCTGGCTGCAGCACTATCCTGATGTGGTCGTCACTATCTTCGATCACCTGGGCCATGGCCGAAGCGGCGGGGCCCGAGCCTATGTCCCGGGGTTCAAGGTCTACCTGGACGACTTCCTGAAAGTGGGAGAATTCGTCCAGAAGATCAACGACGAGACCACCAGGACTTTCATCTGCGCCCACAGCCTGGGAGGGCTGGTGACACTGACCCGGTTCCTCGATTCATCTTACGGCTGGCCTTATCCAGTCTGCGGATTGATCTTCTCCAGCCCGTGCATCAAGCCACAGAAAATCCTGGGTCCTCTCTCGGAGCCTCTGCTGAAAAAACTTGTTCAGCTCTCCCCCCGTTTACACCTTCCGATGATCTTCAGAGGAAAACAGCTGACCCGAGACCCGGAGCGGGCCAACGACTTCGATACCGATTCCCTGATCCCGACTTACATGAGTGTGAAGATGGCGGCGGAGGTGACCGATGCCAGCCATCGGATAAGTGGCCTCTCCTATTACCTGCGGGTTAAAAATCTTTTCCTGATCGCCGGTTCGGACAAAGTGGTAGATCCGGAGAGCACGCGGCTCTTCGCTCACGGGGTGGATAAGCAACTGACCGAGATCATCTACTATCCGGATCACTACCACGAACTGTGGAACGAAATCGACCGGCATGATATCTTTGAAACTATGAAAAACTGGGTAGAGAGAACTCTCAAGGAGTCGGCATGAAGTTCGTCCTGACAGGTCTGTTAGTGATCGCCGGCTGCGCGAGCTACAAGACATACAACCAGACTACCACCGGCAAGGTCGTCTTCCGCGGCGGGATCTACCAGAAGGATTCCTGGGACAATTCGCTGAAGTTCGAGAGAATGAGCTGGTACCACGGGATGACCCTGTACTACGATGCCCTTTTTTATAAAGCCGACGCGGCGTCTCCGTTTTCCCAGTGGTTCTCCGATTCAGAAAAAGAATTCTTCACCAAGTGTGACTCGTTGCTGGTGACGGCCGGATACAGCGCGGACCCGGCGAAGATCTCCCACGTGAACTTCCGCGAGCAGATGAAGCTCAACGGTTACGACGACGTGGTCATCAACACCTTCGCTTCTTATCTAAAAAGTCATCCGTCGGCGAACGACTGGAGACTTCAGAACTATAAGATCATGGGCTACTGTAAACGGTCCCCGACCAGGCTCGACACTAAGAACCTGGCCATCAATTTTCCGAGTTTTCAGCACTTGGAAATTGATCTCTAAGATTTTGTTCAAACCGGAGCAATTGCCTACGGTTGTAGATTTCAGACGAAATGTCTTTAGAAAATCAGCTGCGAGCCGATAAGTACCTGAGGCATTATGAGCGAAAAGAAATTTCAACGATTCGGAAAGTATCTAATCCTGGATCACCTGGTAGACGGTGGGATGGCGAAGATATGCCGTGCCCGGTACCTCGGGGAGCAGGCCAATAAGGTCGTCGCCATCAAGATGGTGCAGCCCCAGTTTTCCAATGACGAAGCCTTCGTGCGCATGTTCCAGGACGAGCTCAACATCACCTTCGGGATGCTCCATCCAAACATCATGCAGGTCTACGACTACGGCAAGACCAACGGTCAGCTCTACACGGCCATGGAGTACATCCACGGGGCCAACCTCAAGCAGTACCTCGACCGGCTTAAAGATAAGAAGAAGGGCGGCTTCGCCGTCGAAATCTCTTGCTACATCATCTCCCAGGTCTGCCAAGGCCTTCACTACGCCCATACCTTCACTGACAAACTCACCGGCAAGCCCTACAACATCATCCACCGGGACATCTCTCCGCACAACATCATGCTGACCTACGACGGTGCGGTGAAGGTGATCGACTTCGGGATCGCGAAATCAAACACCAACTCAGAGGCCACGCAGGCCGGGACGATCAAGGGGAAGCTCTCCTACCTCGCACCCGAATACCTGGAAGGCATCGAACTCGACGCTCGCTACGATGAGTTCGCCCTGGGCGTGACCCTGTGGGAACTCCTCTGTTCACAGAAACTTTTCCAGGCGAGCAACGACCTTGCGGTGCTGAAGCAGATCCAGGCCTGTAAGATCCGTCCTCCGTCAGAGATCAATCCCACGGTTCCCAAGGAACTCGACGCCATCGTCATGAAGGCCCTCTCCAAGGACCGCTCAAACCGTTACGAAGACCTCGACCAGATGAACCGGGCCCTGGTCCGGTTCCTGTATTCGAAGTATCCGGAGTTCAATGCTTCGGACCTGCGGAAGTTCGCCGACGACCTGTTCGGACAGGAGATCGCCCGGGACCGGGATAAGTTCGTCGAGTACGGAAAGATCGAGACCCAGGCCTACATCGACGACATGAAGAACGAAGAGAGCCGGACCGGGAAAATTAACCGGAAGGAGATCCCCGGAGGGAAACCGGACCTGAGATCAACCGTCCGGGAGCTAGAGCTTCCGATCAGTCCTCAAGTTAACATAGAAATTTATAACAAGACCGACGTGAATAAGACCAAGAAGGTGAGTAAGCCTTCGATCGTCGCACCGAGCACCGGCGTGAAGAATACCAGGGTCACCACCGGGATCACCAGGAGAGTCGAGAAGACTGCCACACAGGGGATGCCGAAACATGACCTAGAGACGGAAGAAGAGCAGTCCTCTTCCGGTCGGCAGATCACCATGCTGATCTTTGCGGCGTCGTTCGCTGCCCTTGCTTACTTCCAGCCTGCGCTGGTGGGGAGCTTCTTCGGCATAAAAGATCCGGAGATCGCAGACGTCACTCCTGTGGGTAAGCCTCCTCGAGGACCTGCCAACACACCCCAGAGCACCACCGACACACCGAAGCCGGCGGCCACCGGAGCGACCGCCGACATCATCTTCAGCGGGGTGGATAACGTTTCTATGGAAGTCTTCATCAACGGCGTCAAAGCGGAGTACATCGGCGGACCGGTGAAGGTCGCGATGAACGAAGAGATTACCATCGTGGTGAAAAAGACCGGGTACACTCCGTACGTCACCAAGGTCACGCTTACCGATAACCAGACGGCGGAGGTCATCTCCGTGCCACCGCTCGAGAAAACTCGGCTCGGCCTCCTGACCACCTCGCTGAACTACACGGCCGGCTCCAAGCTGGTCTACGAAGAAAACGGAGAGCTGGTGGAAAAGGATCTTCCGTTTAAGGATCTGCAGTTCACCGAAGGTTCCTACGTAGGGAAGATCGTCAATCCGATCCTCGGGACAGAGAAGCGGGTGCAGTTCACCATTGAAGAGAACAAGAAACATTTCTTAGAATAAATTCGAACCAAGGATAATCACATGAAGGCTATGCTGATCACCAACCTCTTGCTCGCGGTCTTTTTCGTAGGCTGCTCCAGCGGTAAGCCAAGCCACAGACTCCCGGCCTCCAAGGCTGAAGCCTGGTTCTACCAGTGCAAGCACCTAAAGCTGACTAAAAATGAAAAACAGGTCAACCAACAGCAGATCCAGTATCAGCATCAGCAGATCCAGCAATTCAACCAACAGATCCAGCACGTCCGGTCGAACAACCAATCGGATACTCGGGAAACCACAATCAAATTGTACGAACAGTATATCCAGGAAAGGCAGAATGACATCGCGAAGTTACACGCAAGAACTCACCGGTATGTCTGGAAGTACGTGAGCGATAACCTCGAAGTGAAGACGGACGGGTTCTGCACGAAATCCAGTTACCTTTCTGAAGAATGCGGGCACACGGTGGATACGGCGGGACACGAATTATACTGTGATGACTCGGCGGTAGGGAAGATCGTCGTAACGCAGTAAACTCTCAGTGTTGTCAGGGGCCCGCGGTCTACACCGGTGGGCCCTGAATCTCACCGCACGGTCTGGCCAAAAGCTTTAATGAAAATTCCCAACCCTTTCGCGTACTCTACCCCTAAGAACTGAATTAAACTCCGGTGCTTCCGCTCCCAAGTTTTCTGAGCGCTCAGGAGCTTAGCTGTTTATATAGGTTAGGAGGTTTTGACTGGAGCCAGATGCTACTCTTCGAACCGCTTCGACTGCTTGAAGCGGTTAACTTTCCGCATGTTCAGAAGCTTGATGATCTCAGCCGCCGTCTCCTCGAGGGCCTTTCCGGTCACGTTGAAAACGGGCCAGCGTTTATTCTCGCCGAAGATCCGGTTGGCCCACTCAATTTCCTCTGAAACTTTGGCGATGTCGGCGTAGTCACCTTCATCGTTGGAAAGTCCCAGCCTGGACAGGCGGTTCTTCCGTATCTGGAAGAGGGCGTCCGCGTCGATGGTGAGACCGAAGATCTTCCTCTGATCGACCTGGAAGATCTTCTCCGGCAGCAGGACCCCGTTGACGATCGGAACGTTGACCACTTTCGTACCTTCGAGCGAGAGGTACATCGAGAGGGGGGTCTTCGAAGTCCGTGAGATACCGATGAGGATGACGTCGGCTTCTTCTAGGGAATTAATGTTCCTACCGTCGTCGTGGTTTAGAGTGAATTCGATGGCCGCCACCCGTTTAAAATACTGGTCGTTCACCGCGTGGAGCAGACCTGGCTGGTAGTTGGGTTCGGCTTCGAAGAAATTTGAAAACGTCGTTAGCAGTGGACCCATCACGTCCACCGACCTGACATGATCACGTTTCGAGAGGTCGGCGATGTAGGCGCGCAGTTCGACGGAGACGATGGTGTAGACGACGATGTCGTGGTGGATCGCAGCTTCCTGGAAGATGGCATCGATCTGCTGCCGGGTCCGGATATTCTTGTACCGGGTAAAGAATATTTCCTTGTCCTGGAACTGGGTCATCGCCGCACGAGTAATGGCCGAGGCTGTTTCTCCGGTACCATCTGAGATGACGATGACTTTTAGTTTATCGTGGGCTTGCATCATATTTAAGTCTATTGAGGGTTAATTTTTAAATTCGCTACTCTAGTAGAAATATTTTAACTCAAGCGAGGGTCCAAATGCACCTAAGAAAAAGTTTATTCGCTCTGCTAGCTAGGGTTGGTTCAAGAATGCCGCCACTCGCTGGGAGATGTGATTTTTATCTTCCAGCGGATGGTAAGTTTCCTTCTGCGGGTCACGGTTGAACCAAGTTCGCTGGGCCTTGGCCAATTGCCGGGTCGAAATCACGATCCGTTCCTCGAGCTCCGCTGGAGTCTTGATCTCCCCGCGCAGGAAGTCCAGAGTTTCCTTGTAGCCGATGCTCTTGAGGGGCTTCTCGCTTCCCTGAAACCCCGCTGCTAACAAACCACGAACTTCCTCGAGGAGTCCGGCTTCGAGCATGCGTCTGGCCCTTCTCTGGATGATTTCAAGGTGTTCAAGTTTCGGCAAATCAAGATACAGGTGAAGAATGTCCCAGCCATGAACCGTCGGCCCTGCGAGCTGAGAGTTCGCCTGGTCTTTCTGCTCTCGTGCCAGCGAGATCGGCTGGCCATTACTCCACCAGTACTCGACGGCCCTGCGGATGCGGTAGTGATCGTTCTGGTGGTACCTCTCCCGGCTGAGGGGATCGTGGACCTTGAGGATCTCGAGGAACGGCCCGATGCCTCCGGAGGAAAAAAGTTCATCAGACTTTTGGATGATCTCCGGAGCGGTCGTCTGGGACTGGTACATTCCTTTGAGTAGCGCCTGGAGATAGAACCCGCTCCCTCCCACTAGGAAAACAAGCTTCTGTTCTTGTAGCAACTTTTCAACCACGGTGAAGGATTCCCGGGCGAAGTCCGCCGCCGTCATGGGGTCAGAGATGCTCCTCACATCGATCATGTGATGGGGCACCGACAGTCTTTCAACAAGCGTCGGCTTAGCGGTGCCGATGTTGATCTCTTTATATAAAAGCAGCGAATCGAAGTTCACAATCTGCCCGGAGAACTTTAGCGCAAGCTCCACGGCGAGGCCCGTTTTTCCAGTTGCGGTCGGCCCCGAGACGACGATGACTTTCATTTCAAGGTTTCTCCAAGCAACAGGCTGAGGTCCCCGGCGATGTGACTTTTGAAAAGATACTCGAGAGTGAAAGAGCTGAACAACTCTTCCCAGGTGGATTCGGACCACTCGGACCTTTGAATCCGCAGGGTCTCGAAGCTGTCTTCCCGCAGCAACGGGTCCAGCACAGCTCTCAGAGGAAAACCGTTCATCCACTCCGGGATGCTCCTCAGGACCAGCGTGTCCTTACCGAGGAATTCCAGCTCGACACCTGCCCGCTGCAGGTCCGTGATGCGCTCGGGTCTGATGTCCTTCGCTGGAAACGGCTCCGAAACGAGCAAAGGTATGGTGCCACTCTCCCGGAGAAGTTCCCGGGCGCAGTAATGCTCGAGGAGTTTCCAAGGGAGGACTGCCAACCACTTATCTTGCGCCCGGATCAGGAAGTACGGGTCAGCCCAGAAGAGACTCTCTTTGAGCTCGCTGGGAAGACGATGAGGAGAGAAGTGTCCCTCCATGTTGTAGCCCTGCCGTTCTCCCGAGAGCGTCGGCAATTCACTGCTGCCGTCCAGAAGTGCGGTAGGGGTCTGCTGCGGAGCCGAAGCCTTCGGGACCATCTCTCGGATGGTCGAGGTCAGAAGGCTCAGGAGCTTCGAGGTCTCCATGAACTTAATGACCGTTTTATTAGGATGGACGTTCACGTCGATGGCGTCCGGGGGCAGGCTAAAAAAAATAAGGTAGTGGAAGTCGTCGCTACCGAAGGCGGCCCCGAGGGCATTACACACCACCCGGGTGAGCTGCTTGTCGATCACGTACCGGCCGTTGATGAAAATATACTGGCACTTGAAAGGAGCCTTGATCTGCCCGGGGATCAGGTACACGTCGAGTTCGTTGTTCTCGTAGAACTTCTGAGCGAAGGACAACAAAGCGCTGGCCCGGGGGATCAGAGAGATGAGTCTGTCCCGCACGCTGGGGCTGATGCCGATGAAGTCCTTGTCGCCCTCGTCGACCTTGAGCTGAAACTCGATCTGCGGGTGCGACAGGACGAAGGCATGGATGATTCTTTTTATGTACTGCTTTTCTGTCTGCTGGGACTGGATGAATTTCAGCCGCGCCGGAGTGTTGTAAAATAAATCCTGGATCACCAGTTCCGTGCCGTGGCCCGGCTGCGGAGTCATCCGGTGACCGTGGAAAGTGATTTCGCCCCCGTCGATCCTTATCTCCGAAGCTTTGTCGCTACCTCGAGAGATGGATACACAGTGGACCCGGGAGATAGAGGCGATGGATGCGAGGGCCTCGCCTCTGAAGCCGAAGGAGCTCAGCCGGTAGAGGTCTTCGAAGCGGGTGAGTTTGGAGGTTGCGTGCCGGCAGAAGGCGAGGGGGAGGTCCTCGAAGCGCATCCCGTGGCCATTGTCTTTTAAAGAGATAAGATCCAGGCCGTTGTTCTTGAGAGTGAGTTCGATCTTGGTGGCCCTGGCGTCCACAGCGTTCTCCAATATCTCTTTGATCAAGCTTCCCGGGCGTTCGATGACTTCGCCGGCCTTGATCTGATCGATGAGGTGTTCGGGGAGAAGCTCAATGCGGGGAGGAACGTCGCCGGCCATTTAACCCTTGAAGAAGTTTACCTGGTTGCGTCCACCTTCCTTCGATTTGTAGACGGCGGAGTCCGCGCGCTTGAAGAGGTCGGTCCCGGAGGCAACGCCCTGACGGTAATCCGCGATCCCGATGGAAGCCGTGACGGGGAGCCGTTTTCCATCGTAGATGAACTCGTGCTTGGCCACCAGGTTCCGCAGGCGCTCTGCGATCTCGAAGCCCTGCTTGAGGTTAGTGTTGGGTAGAAGGATACAGAACTCTTCGCCGCCGTAGCGCGCGAAGGTGTCACCCTGGCGGATGCCGTTCTCTCGGATCAGCCGCGCCTTCTCTTTCAAAACAAAGTCTCCGGCGTCGTGGCCGAAGTTGTCGTTGAGCTTCTTGAAAAAATCCAGGTCGAAGATGATGAGGGCGAGCGGCTGGCCAGTGATCTTGCATTTTTTAACTTCAAGCTCCAGCTGGTTATTGAAGTAGGTCTTGTTGTAGCACTTGGTTAGGCCGTCGGTGTTGGCTTCCTCGTGGAGCTTGTCGTAGGTGAGCCTCTCCGGGTCACCCTTCGGGAGATACTTCAGGGCGATGGCACCGATCTTTATCACGTCCCCGCGCTTGAGAACGGTGGGTGTGGAGAGCTTCAGGTTGTTGAGGTAGGTGCCATTAGCGGAGCCGAGGTCCGTGACCACCACTTCGGCTTCGGTGGTATCGAGAGTGAAGTGCTTGCGGGAGACACCGTGGAAGTCCAGAGAGATGGTGCAGTCTGGGTTGCGACCCACTACCGTTTCTCCCCCCGCCAGGTTGAAGATCGACCCGTTGAGTTCTCCCCCGACTACCAGAAGACAGGCGGATTTCATTTTGGCTTCATCCTCCGCAGCGGCGAGGGCCTTGCGGATATCGGTGATGACTACTGTAGAGTTCTGATCTTCACTCATGTCTTCTCCAAAAAACTGACTTTCATTCTGTTCACCAATTTTAGGCGCTGACCCCAATTAGGGCAAGCTGCGGATAAAACCCTATCGGCACTCACTGATGCTTTTTTAACCAAGCATTGGCAAATTTTTTCCCGGCTTCGACCCCGGGCTGATTAAAAGGGTCGACTTTAATCAGATTCCCCACCATTACGGTGAGGCATTCGGCAAACAAGATTAGTTGACCCAGGTACTCTTCTTGTAGGGCCGGGATCTTGAGATGGACCACGTGCCGTCCGTTCTCTTTTAAGGCACTCAGAGTGCCTTCGAATTCAGCCTTCATGAGCTGGGAGAGGTTAAAGGGTGAAAGGTTTCTAAAGCTTTCTCCCTGCAGATTATTTTTAAGAGCAAAGTCTTTCTGAAACTTCTCGACCTCGATGAGTAGCAGCACTTTGTCTGCTGGACCTTCCATGAAGAGCTGCATTTGCGAGTGCTGATCGGTGGCCCCGTAAGCAGGGATCGGTGTCAGGCCTTTTCCTTCCTTGCCCAGGCTCTCGGCCCATAGCTGCACGAACCACGCAGAGTAGTCTTTCAGCAGTGAAGAGTATGGCATGATGACAGTCTGACGGATGCCCTGATCGTGCAAGTCCTTGAGCCAGAACGCCAAGTGAAAAAAGTCCGCGCCGATGACCGGGTCAGAAAGGTGCTTCATGATGTCTTCTGCGCCCTCAAGGATATCATTGGCCTTGATCCCGGAGAACAAAGCAGGAAGTAGACCGACCGGAGTCAGCACGGAGAAGCGTCCACCGATGTTCGACGGGATGGTCAAGGTACTAACGCCCCAATCAGTGGCGAGTTTTCTTAGCTCTCCCTTTACCGGATCGGTGCAGAAGACGAAGTAATTTTTGTACTCTTCAGGCTTCAAACCTGCGGCGTCCAGCTGACCGATGAGGATGCTCATCGCCGCAACCGTCTCGGCCGTCGTCCCGGACTTCGAGACCACGTAGATGAGAGACTCTTTGATGTTCACTCGTTCTAGCTGCCGGTGCAGGTCATCTGGATCGATGTTGTTGATGAACAGGAAGTCCACTCCACTGGTGTTGCCCAAAGCCTTCAGGATCATCTCCGGTCCGAGCGCACTCCCGCCGATGCCGACGTGGATGAAATATTTTTTATGCTTGAACTTTTCGAAGACCTTCACCGTGTCAGCGATGAGCTCTTTGTTCTTGGGAAGATTGAAGAATCCGATCTCCGGTGAGGAGATGGTCTTCAGGTACGAGTCGGTGGCTTCTTTGAAAGCGGAAGCCGTTGGTTTGAATTCGTGGGATGATCTAATGTTCCAGTTAAGCATGGTGTTCGTACTCTTTTTTAAGGTGGCGGGCTATGACCACACGTTGAATTTGATTGGTGCCCTCGACGATTTGTAGGACCTTCGCGTCCCGCATGAATCTCTCTACCGGATATTCGGAGGTGTACCCGACACCGCCGAGGACCTGGACCGCATTGGTGGTCACTTCCATCGCCACGTCACTGGCCTTGAGTTTGGCCATGGAACACAACTTTGAATTTGTTTTTCCGGAGTCGATGCTCGCGGCCGCGGCGTGCACCAGTAGTCTGGCTGACATGGTCTCGGTGGCCATGTCGGAGATCATGAACTGCAGTCCCTGGAAATCAAAGATGGCCTGGTCGAACTGCTTGCGAGTCAGCGAGTACTTGATCGCCTCATCCAGGGTCCGTTGAGCACAGCCGACCGAGATCGCCCCGATGGCCATTCTGCCTCGGTCTAATCCACCCATGGCCACCTTGAATCCCTGACCTTCTTCCATCAGCAGATTTTCTGTCGGGATGAAGCAGTTCTCAAAGACCAGCTCCCGAGTGGGGGAAGTCTTCCAGCCCATCTTCCGTTCGGCTTTTCCGAAGCTAAAGCCTTCGCTGCCGTCTTTGACGATGAACGCAGAAACACCTTTGGCGCCTTCGCCACCGGTCCGGGCCATCACGATGTAGGTCGACGCGATCCCACCGGAGGTGATCCACATCTTGGTTCCGTTGAGCAGGTAGCCGCCGTCAACTTTTTTGGCGGTGGTCTTGAGTCCACCAGCGTCCGAGCCCGCGTGTGATTCGGAGAGAGCGAAAGCGCCGATCTCCTTGCCACTGGTAAGCGCCGGAAGGTACTTCTGCTTCTGAGAATTATTTCCGAACTCTTTGAGGATGGTTTGAACCATGCCGGAAACGGAAACGGTCACAGCGTAGGGCACCGAAGCCTTGGCTATTTCTTCCAGCACGTAGGCGTAGTCCAGGTAGCTAAGACCGGCGCCGCCGAATTCTTCCGGAAGTGTGACCCCGGTGACTCCGTAGTCTCCCAGTCCCTGGAAGATCTCCATGCGGAACTTACCCTCATGGTCGTCGTGCTCCATGTGCGGTTCGATGGAACTCTCGCAGAATCTTCTGAGGCTGGTGCAGAGTTCTTTCTGGAAATCATTCATGGTTTAGTCTCTTAGTGCGTCTCTGAGTAAGTTTTTTGCGATGATCATGATCATGACTTCGTTGGTCCCGGCGCCGATCTCGTTGAGCTTGTTGTCTCTCATCATGCGCTCTAGCGGGAACTCCCTTGAGTACCCGTAGCCACCGTGAAGCTGGATCGCGTCCAGGGCGATCCTGGTGGCCATCTTCGGTAACTGCAGTTTCACCGCCGACGCCAAGTTATTTGACTTGTTTCCGTTATCGTATTCGTAGCAGACAGTGTAGAGCAGCCGGCGCATCGCTTGGGTCTCGGCGTACATCTCAGCGATCATCTTCTGGATCATCTGGAAGTGCGCAAGATTTTTGCCGAACTGCTTTCTCTCCCCGGCGTACTTGATACACTGAGCGAGACAGGCCTCGGCGATCCCCATGGAAATTCCGGAGATGGTGATCCGTTCGATCTCCAGGTTCTTCATCATGTGGACCATCGAATCACCCTCTTCACCGATCCGGTTCTTCAGCGGTACCTTACACTTCTGAAAAGACAGTTCTCCGGTCGGGGACGAGCGCATCCCCATCTTATGGATCTCCTTGGAGACCGAAAACCCGGGGGTGTCTTTTTCAACGATGAACGTGGTGAGATCTTTCTTGCCAGGACCGGTGCGGGTGTAGAGGTAGACGATGTCCGCGTACTGGGCGTTGGTGATCCACATCTTATTTCCGGTGATGGAGTAGCCGTCGCCCTCACGGGTCGCCTTACACTGCATGCCGACGGCGTCGGAGCCGAACTCCGGCTCGCTCATCCCCATGCAGCCGACGTGTTCGCCGGAGATGAGCTTCGGGAGATATTTTTCTTTCTGTTCCGCTGAGCCGTTACTACTGAGGTTATTCACGCACAGGATAGAATGGGCAAGGAAGGAGAGGGTAGATCCGGCACAGGCCTTGCCGAATTCTTCCATTACGATGGTGGCGGCCGTCGCCCCCATCCCGGAGCCTCCGTGATCCGGATCGGCCGTGATCCCTAGGAGTCCGAGCTCTCCCATGTGTTTGAAGGCTTTGAGGTTAAACGACTCTTCGTTGTCGTGCTTCTCGGCGAACGGCGCCAGCTCCTTTTGGGCAAAGTCTCTGCAGACCTTTTGGAGGTCTTTTTCTTCCGGTGTGAAAAACCACATATGAACTTCCTTTTCTAGGTAAGAAAGCTTAGCGGAAAAATCAGTTTTTGGGAAATTTATGAAGACAGAAAGTTCGTCGCTTATTTTAATTTATTGGGCTAAAATAGTTATGCATTGCTTTTAACGGAGTGAACTTGAGTTATCTTGAAGATTCTCGTGAAAATGGGGATCCGGTACGCCCGGGAGAGCAGTGGTTTTTCTACTGGAAAACATCAGCCGCCCTCTGGGAAAGTCGGATCCTGCAGTTTCCAAAAACTGAAATCATTTTTATACCACTTTACTGGGGTTTTCATGCTGAATCCGCTGCGGAGTGGGATTTTGGGAGAATCCAGTCGGAGAGAGACCTGGTGCGCTTGGTACAGCTTTTGACGCAGCACGGACGTCGCTTCTGTTGGGTCCTGCCATTATCTCCCGCACCATTCTTTCCTAATGGAGGGGTTCCGGCTTTCGCGGCCAGGACATTAAGCATTGCCCGTGAAGGTGTGCTGATGGCCTCGCTCGATAGGGATCAGAATCTCAATAAGATGCTCTCTTTCTATGAGCCCAAAGTTTACGGGGCTTTCACCGGTTTCCTTAGGGCCTTCGAAGCCTTTCTCACTGAGCACCAGGTGCAGTCACCGGTGTGGGGTGCCGAGTTCTTTTACCTCGAAGACGGCCATAAGATCTCTTTCCTGGAAGACTGGTCCGTGGCCTTCGACCACGGGTTCTCCCGGTACGTCAGACAGAAATTTCCCACCGGGACTGGCCTTGCGGATGAGTCCGATCTCAAGACCGTCTTCCGCTCGGAGGTCTCCAGTCTCTTCCTGCAATCGGCGGAGTCCGTACTGACGACGTACTGGATGGGGAAGATGCCCGTCACTGTCCTGGGCTCCAGTCCCAGGGACTGTATCCAGCGGTCGATGCCGAGCGGGAAGTCCCAGCTGAGCTACACCAGGGAACTGGTGCATCTCTACATGCACGACCAGTGGATCAGCAGCTCTCTGCTTACAAACACTGAGAAAAAAGACCTCCTGCCCTTCATCCTGGCCGATCAATTCAGCTCCAGCGACGCGGAAGAAAAATTCCAGTTCCAGCTTCCCAGAACGGACCTGACCGAAGAGTACCGGCCCTTCGGAGTGGTGGAAATTTTCTCAAAAGATGAGTCTCTGAGGAAGATGGGACTGCTGAAGTTCCTCGATGACAACTACAGAAGTCTCTACCAGTTCAGTGATAGCTTTGCTTTCACCAATGAGTGGGTGCAGGGGAGCCAGCATAAGATCAAACTCTTCCAGGGTGGCGCTCTAGACCGGCTCGGCTTCGCCCAGATCCTCAAACTCTTCATGTTAGGGCAGCGGATCCTTCTGGACGTGCAGGATCTTCCCCTGGAGCTGGACAAGCGACTTCAGGTTTTTCTCATTGAAAACAACATCAAAAATCAGACGCTGAACTTCGTGACTGCTATCAGTGTCTTCGAGCTCGGTGACGGCCGGCTGATCACCTTCGACGGCAAGAAACTGATCGGGAAACCGGAGCAGAAAAATTTCTGGCACCAGATCTTCAAGTACTTTAACCTCACGCAACCGGAGGTCACCATGGACGACGATCTTTTCAGTTTCTGGAAGATCCGATCCACCAGCGGCCATGAGCTAAACTACCTCGATGTGCGCAGAGTGAATTTTTATAATCCGACCAGCTATAAAAAACACGTGACCATCAACACCAAGAACCACTTCGCTTTCCTCAGAGCGGCGGATTCCCTCCGGGCGAGTGCGAAGTCCGTGTCCCAAAGAGTCGAGGTCGAACTCCTGCCCAATGGGAAGATCTCCTTAGATTTTGGCCATTACGAAGAGGCCCCATGCCGCTAACTCTCATCTACCATTTCAGACCCTCTGAGAGCCTAGAGGCGTCGTTCGTGCCGGCGTCTTACCGGGTGGTTTATTTCTTTTCCGATCAGGGGTTTCTGGAACAGTCACTGTTGCAGGAAATGTCCAAGTCCGTTCCGGACGCCGATCACGACTTACTTTCCTTCCTGAGCCTGGATGACCTGAGAGCGTTTGGATCACGAGTCTGCCAAGAAGTGGGAAGTGGGGAAGTGAGGCTGATCTCCATCCAGGACTATAACATCGGGGTAGACGGGGCCAGGGATCTTAAAGGGTTTCAGGCAGTCTTCACCAAGTTCGGTGAGACCGTGGTGAATGAGGAAGCTTCAAAGAAAAAGGGCTTTCTCGGTAAGCTCTTTAGTTAGTCTTGCAAGTCCCTAGAATCAGCCTTGTAAACTTCTACACTCAGACCCTTTCCACTTGCATTTCACTCTCCCATCCACTACTTAATAGAGTCATGAAGCCATCTTTCTTTGATCTCACCTTTGACGAACTCAAGGCCCTTTTAATCGAAAA
Source organism: Bacteriovoracaceae bacterium (assembly GCA_035576105.1). Lineage (GTDB taxonomy): Bacteria > Bdellovibrionota > Bacteriovoracia > Bacteriovoracales > Bacteriovoracaceae > Peredibacter. The sequence continues at coordinate 99,230 of DATLXA010000067.1, read as the reverse complement.
AGGTTTTTCTCCGTTCGGCGCCACCCAGATGTTCGACTGGGTCTACAAGAAATGGGTTCACGACCCGAACGACTGGTCAAACGTCTCCAAAGCCGCCAAGCAATTCTTCAGTGAAAACTATGATTTCTCGCTGCTCAAAGTTGTCTGGCAAGGCCTCTCCAAAGACGGCACCAGAAAATTTCTGGTGAAGATGAACGACGGCCAGACGGTGGAGACGGTGGCCATCGCTGCCCGGGAACGGCTCACCCTGTGTGTCTCCTCTCAGGTTGGCTGCGCGGTCGGGTGTACCTTCTGTCACACCGCCACCCAGGGTCTCAAGCGCCACCTCAAGCCCAGCGAGGTGGTGGGCCAGTACATGACCATTCAGAAGTGGCTGATGGACAATGTCTCGATTGAAGAGAAGCTCACAAACATCGTCTACATGGGACAGGGCGAGCCCCTCCACAATTACGAAAACATGAAGAAGGCGACCCAGATTTTCATGAGCGAGCGGGGACTGGGTCTTGGCCAGAGACGGATCACACTCTCCACCTCCGGGCTGGTACCGGCGATTGAAAAACTCGCTGTCGATTTTCCTCCGGTCAACATCGCCATCTCGCTGCATTCGGCGAGGAACGACGTGAGAACCGAGCTGATGCCGATCAACAAGGTTTACGACCTCACCCGGCTCTTCGCCGCCATCAAGCAGATCCCCCTCAAGGCACACCGGCGCATCACCTACGAGTACCTGCTGGCCGCCGGGATCAATGATACCCTCGAGGACGTAGTGGCCCTGGCAGAGCTGCTGAACCCGAAAGAATCGAAGATCAATCTCATCCCGTTCAATGAGTTCCCGGGCTCCAAGTACAAAAGACCCTCGGCGGAGAAGATCATGTGGTTTCTGGATCAGATGATTAAGAGAGGATTTACCTGTACCATCCGCGCCACCAAAGGAAGTGACATCCTGGCGGCCTGTGGGCAGTTAAAGAGCGAGTTTGAAAAAGTGAACCTGTGGCAGAAAGAGGTGGTTAATCCTCTTCCGAATATTCCCAGTAGCGTACTTCAGAGCTAGATTCTTCAACAGAAGTGTCCTGGCCTTGGTCATTATTCTTATTTTTTTTGATTTTCGAACCCGCTAGGCTTCGCTTGGCCTGCGGTTCTTTTGTGTGCTTTTCCACTCTGAAGGACTGGGCTTCTTTAATCGACTCGCCGGCAACAAACGGTTTGGCATAGGTGAAACTCACCCATGAAAGCATTACCAGAAGAAACAGATTTTTTAGCATATAGCCTTCCTATTCATATATCGTGTCACAAACAGCTTTTCGGTTAATTTAAAATTATCTTAAGAGCCTCATGATTCTAGACATTTAAACGGTGGGTCGTAAAAGTAAGACTATTTAGGATGACTTTCCCTTGGTATATTAGGACAGTTTATGTCAGATATAAGTAACTTTTATACAAAGGTTCCAGCATGAAGATCTGGTTGCTTTTTACGCTAGGCATTATGCTGAGCTCCCCGGGATGGGGGACAGTCAAAGCTTATCTTAATCACAATTCAACCACCCGTTATACCGACCCTTATCGGAAAATTGCTAGAAATGGCGACAACCTCGAACAAGTCCTTATCGATCAGATTTCCCAAGCGCAAAAGACAATCTACCTTGCCGTGCAAGAACTGCGTCTTCCCTTAATTGCAAAGGCTTTGATTGAAAAAAAAGCGCTAGGGGTCGATGTCCGGGTCGTACTGGAAAATAATTATAATTTCACCGTCCTCTCGCAAAGAGATTTTTCTGCTGAAAATGAATATGAAGCCACTAAGCTGGCAGAGCTCCAGGCCTTTGTTGATGTGAATAAAAACGGAAAATTTGAAAGTGAAGAGCTCGAGAGCCGAGACGCCATCTACATGCTCCAAAAAGCAGGGGTACCAATCATTGATGATACCTTTGACACTTCCCGTGGATCAGGCTTGATGCACCATAAATTTGTAATCATCGATGGAAAAAGTACTGTTGTCAGCACGGCGAATTTTACTCTCAGCTGTATCCACGGGGATTACACAGTCCCCACTTCAAGAGGAAATGCCAACTCCATGGTGGTGGTTCAGTCCGCCGAGTTCGCAAGACTCTTCACTGAAGAGTACGCCCAGCTCTGGGGTAATGGCCGCCGGGGTAACTTCGGTCATAATAAGACCTACCGTGGTCCTCGGACACTGAGCGTGCGAGGAGTTGCCTTAACGGTTCAATTCTCTCCTACCTCTCAGCGCTACAACTGGGAGGAGTCGGTCAACGGACTGATCGCCGCTCATCTGGTGAAGGCCCGTACATCAATTAAAGCTGCTTTATTCGTGTTCTCAGACCAGAACCTGGCCAATGTCATGGAAAGCAGACAGCAGGCCGGTGCACAGATCGGAGTGTTGATCGAGCCGAACTTCGCTTACCGAGAGTACTCGGAGCTGTTGGACATGATGGGACTGCAACTGCTCAATCAGAAGTGTGCCTACGAACCTGCCAACAGACCGTGGAGAGTACCGTTGAGAGAGGTGGGCATGGCGAGGTTGCCCGACGGCGACGTCCTTCATCACAAGTTTGCGGTGGTGGATAACAAAACTGTTGTAGTCGGTTCGCAGAACTGGTCCGACGCTGCCAATTACATCAACGATGAAACTCTCTTGGTCATTCAGGATCCACGAATCTCTGACCTCTACGCCCAAGAATATGAAAGGTTGAAGAAAAACAGCTTACTGGGTCCGTCCTCCAGACTCCTGCAGGAGATTGGGCAGCGGGAAAGAGCTTGTGCCGCTCAAGGTCTGCATTTTTAAGGACTTTCTTTCCAATTAATAAACAAATTGATTATACTTAGGGTTCCGGAAACTTATGGAAGGAGTTCCCCTTGAGCCGCGAACGATCTAAAGGGATAGTTGGAATTTTTATTCTAGTGACTGTCCTGTTTTTCATTTTTATCTTTTTTGCCTTTTACACTGTTTCGCAGTTAAAAGATAACACCGAGCTTGGTGACAGCCTTCTCGATGCTTCGAAGAATTCTCCCATCGCCGTCATCACCATCGAAGACGAGATCAAAGACTCCCGCAAGATCGTTGAGATGCTGCTCGCCGCTGAGGAAGAAAAAGATATTAAGGCCATCATTCTTCGTATCGACTCTCCGGGTGGGGCGGTTTCTCCCACTCAGGAAATTTACCAAGAGGTCAGACGCATCGATAAGCTCAAGCCGATTTACGCGTCCTTCGGCTCGGTGGCCGCGAGCGGTGGTTACTACATCGGGGCCGCAACCCGGAAGATCTACTCAAACTCCGGGACCCTGACGGGATCCATCGGAGTCATCATGCAGATGGCTGACCTCTCCGAACTCTTCAAGTGGGCCAAGTACAAGCAGGAAACCATCAAGGCCGGAAGATACAAAGACGTGGGGAACCCGGGCCGACCCATGACCGATGAAGAGAGGGCCTTCCTGACGGAACTCCTCGCCGGCACACACAAACAGTTCATGGACGACATCACCGCCGTCAGGAAAAAACGCTTAAAGAAAGACATCACCGAACTGGCCCAGGGTCAGATTTTCCACGGCTACGAAGCCAAGGAGCTTGGACTGGTGGACGAGATCGGAAGCCTGTGGCAGGCGGGCCGAGCGATCCACAAGGAGCTCAAGCTCAAGGGTAAGTTCGCTCTGAGGTTTATGAAGCCTCAGCGCAAGAAGTTTTCGATCTCCGAGATCCTGCAGGATACAGAAGACACTCTTGGCCACATTAAGAACAGGGTTTCGCCCAAGACTTCTCCCGCTTATCTTTTCCAACCGTAGGAGCCAGAGTGGACTACGCCTTTCTCTTAAACTGGGGAAAAGATAATGCCCTGACCATCGCGGCGGTCCTCATCACCGCGGTGCTCATCTACCATTACGTCATAGAAAAAGATAAGGGTGTGAAACTCTCCAAGAAGTACCGGCACTCCATCTTCGAAGCTCAGTCCCGGATATTTTTGAACGCCACTCAGTACCTCATCTCGGGGAACAAGGACCTGGCGATTAAAGAGTTCCTCAACGCCGTGGACCTCAACCGGGAAACCATCGACACCTACTTCGCTCTCGGGGGCCTCTTCCGTTCCAACGGAGAGATCGAGAAGGCCATCTCCATCCACCGGTCGCTGATCGCCCGGGAGAGCATCTCCGAGTCCACCCGGCTGCAGGCCCTCAAAGAACTCGCACTTGATTTCGACAAGGGCGGCTTCATCGATAAGGCGATCGAAACCTACAAGGACGTGCTCAAGATCAACCGCGACCAACAGGACGTGATCACCAACCTGTGCCGGATCTACGAAGACATCGAAGACTGGGACCAGGCCTACAACTACCGCATCATGCTCTCGAAGGTCGGCCACCAGAACCAGTCGGAGACCATCTCGCACATCCTGGTGCAGAAAGCGAAAGCACTCTTCGAAAGCGGTCAGTTCAAGGCCTGCGCCGAAGAGCTCGAGGACGCTTTCCGCTTCGCTCCGTCGGTGTCGGCGAAGATCCTGCGGCTGCGGCTGTTCATCGTCATGGGAAACATGGAGAGTGCCAACGGGCTACTGCTCGAGCTCCTCAAAGAACACCCGATGTACGCTACCTTCATCTTCGTTTCTCTCGAGAATTTTAATCCTAAGTTTCCGCAGAAAGAGGAGTACCAGGGCCGGCTGCAGAAGCTCAAAGATTACTTCCTGGGTCTCAAGGACCTCGATCTTATGAGTTCGCCCTCGGTGGTGCTCTCCAAGATCCGTCTCTTAAAAGACCTGCAGAAAACCGGAGATGCCTTCAGCCTGCTGGACGAATGGATGAAGGGCCACGGACACAGCGACGTGCTTAAGGTAGAGTACATAAAGATCCTGATCGAAGTGGGCAAGGTCGACGAGGCCCTCCACCATACCAAGGCGCTGCTGAACACTCTGCACAGCTCGCTCACCCGGCACTACTGCTCGCAGTGCGGGTACAACTCCGACGACATCTTCTGGAGATGTCCCCAGTGTCACAATTGGGAAACAATTCAATTCCGCTGGAAGGTTTAGCATGTGGTTCCTACTCGTGTTCTTCTCGGCCCTCACCTTCGCGGACACCCGGTCGAGTGATGAAAAAGTGGTGGGGGTTTTTTACTTCAAGCCGCTCTTCGGCCACGTCCACCAGTCCTCCTCCCGCGCCTCGGCCAGCATGACCACCATCCAGTGTTCGCACCCGGTGAAGGTTATCGAGTCCTCCAAGGTCTCCGCCGCTGCGGAGTGGGCTTACGTGCAGGTGGCGGATCATAAAGGTTTTATCCTGAAAGATTTCCTGTCTGAAAAACGACCGGACTGTATAATGGGAAGGTATCCGAAGTTCTTCGACGCCTTTAACCTGGACCTCTCGGAGCTCTACTACTGGGGACGTTTAAATGATCAATACCTTTACGGGGAAACTCGCGCTCCTTAGTTTCTCTTTCTTCATGGCCAGCGGCGGCTGGGCACAGACAGAAAAACTGCAGGAAGAAAAAGAGCTCGAGGTGGTGAACTTCCAGAGCATTAAGAAGGTCCTACAGAAGGACGGGCTCTCCGAGTCCGCCGTGCAGAAACGTAAGACCACTGATATCCTGAAGAAAGAGCAGGGCGTGATCGAGCGCAAGAGGTACTTCTATCCTACCGAAGCCGAGCTGTGGGGACTGGTCTCCGAGTACTGGTTGGTCCGGAACGCGCAGCTTTTGGTGTGGGACTTCGTGAAACCGGACTACGGGATCGAAGACAGTTTCCGCACCATCATGGAGAAGCTCGGATTCTTCCAGAAGAAATACAAGATCCTGCTGCTCAATTCACCGGCTCTGGTGCGGGCGTCGCTGCCGTCCGATGAGAACGAGATGATCTTGCTGCTCTCGGTGCCGTTCATCCGTTCCCTGGACCTCTCCAAGCTCGAAATCTCCCTGTTACTTCTAGAGGACTACTTCCGGCTCGAAGCCGAGTACTTCAAGAAGGCCGTGCGCACGCCGAAGATGAGCAAGCTCGCGGGGACCAACTTCCAGGGCAGTAAACCCGACCCGACCATGCTCGAGGAAGTCCTCAAGAACTACGACCAGCAGGTCATGCGCAAGGGCTACACCTTCCAGCAACAGTTCGAAGTCACTAAGAAGATGGACTCCTACCTCAAGGCCCACCCGGAGCTATGGAACGCCTACTTCCGACTGCTGGGCAAGATCGATAAGTTCATCAAGGTCAACGTCCAGTACAAAGACTACGTCCGCATGTACCCTTCGCCGGAGATGCAGGTCAAGTGGCTCTCTCCGGAAGAAAAAGTGCTCTGATGCCGCCGAAGGATAACGTCCTCCAGAACATCAAGTACTACAGCACCTACCAGTTACTGTACGTCGTCATCGTCGTTCTACTGAGTTCGATCGGCGCCTTCTTCCATTTCCTGCTGGACCACGAGATCAGCATCGTCGAGTCTTGGATCCACAATAACTTGTGGGAGATCCTGATCATCTCCAAGCTCGCGTCCCTGTTCCTTATCAACCGGTGGTTCAAGGTGCGGCTCTACCAGCTCAAACCGGTGCGGGACCTGTTGCTGGAAAACGTGCGCTGGCCCGAACCCCGGGCGGTGGTGGTCGCGGCCTTCATGCTGGTCAGCTACCTCTACCTCGGTGGCCAGACTTTCGCCCCTCAGAACGTCAGCTACTGGTACCATCACTTCGCTTCGTTCTTCGGGCTCTTCCTCTACTTCGGAGTGGAGTTCGTCCTCATCGCGTACCTGGACGACGTGCTCAACCAGAAGAGCCAGCCATCCCTGCTGTGGCTGAACGTTTCTTACGCGGCGATCTTCGCGGTGGCCTACCGCCTGAGCGTGCCGGATTATTACAGACTACTTCCCTACGTTATTCTCTGCTTCTCGACCCTGATGTACATGAGCGGAAAATCCTTCAAGAGCTGGAGTAATGTTCTTTGTTTTCTTCTGCTGTTCGTGGCTCCGATGGGTGCCGTGTTTGGACTCGATCCGGTCTGGGGCGATGACTTTTCACCATTTAGAATAAATAAGCCACTCAACTTACCTTTTCTCATTTCAATTTGGGTGGTATCTTTTTTATACTATAGATACAGGGAAACAATCATTCAATCGGCCCGTAAGCTCTTACGTTGAGGTGTAATTTATGCATGGAAGTTTAAACATCTGGCAGATCCTTTGGGAGTCCGGAGCAGTGGTGAAGCTGGTACTGGTGCTGCTGGTGCTGTCGTCCGTTCTTTCCTGGACCATCATCTTGCAGAAGTACCGAGAGCTCAAGACGATGATGGCGGCCAATGAGAAATTCTACCACTTCTTCAAGTCTAGTAACTCCATCACCGACATCCACCGCGAGGCCACCGAGAACCAGGCGTCCACCATGAGCCTGATGTTCCGCCGGGGCTACGACGAGCTCAATAAGATCAGCGAGAAGCTCAACTCGGTCAGCAAAGGCTCGATCTCCGGGCACTTCACCCAGCACGGGTTCCAGCCCTTGGAGCGAGCACTCAAGACCGGCTACAACGCTGCCAATGAGAAGATGGACCTGCGGGTCGCGACCCTAGCTTCGATCGGTTCCATCACTCCCTTCGTAGGCCTCTTCGGCACGGTCTGGGGGATCATCGACGCTTTCTCTGGATTATCACAGGGTGGGGGAAGCATCGAAGCTGTGGCCCCCGGAATCGCGGAAGCACTGGTCGCCACGGCGATGGGTCTGGCGGCGGCGATCCCCGCGGTGGTCTTCTACAACATCTTCAACAACCACATCTCCCGCATCAACTCGCAGATGGAATCGTTTTCACAGGACTTCCTGAATCTGATCGAACGCTCGATCCTCATCAAAAAGGAATAAGCTCAGATGGGAATGCAACTCGGCGGCGGAAAGAAAGGTCCGGTCTCGGACATTAACGTGACTCCATTAGTAGACGTGATGCTGGTGCTGCTGGTGATCTTCATGGTCACCGCTCCCATGATGTTCAGTGGGATCGAGATGAAACTTCCGAAGACCCAGAAGGTGAACAACCTCGGCATGCGACCGGAGCTGGTGATCCTGTCGGTGACGACGACGGAGCAGTTCTACCTCGGGAAGAACCTCGTGACCTCCAAAGACCTCATCCCCTCGATCCTGAAGCAGCTTAAGGCGAACGGGACCGAAGTCGTCTACCTGCGGGCGGACTATAGTCTGAAGTACGAAAAAGTGGCCAAGCTTATCGCAAACCTCAAGAAGGCCGGAGTGAGTAACATAGCACTTGTGACGGAAGTGGAGAAGTAACCGACATGACCCACGCCTCCTCGGATCAGGAATTTTACAAGAGCCTGGTGGTCTCCGCCGTGGTCCACATCCTGGTGGTCTGCTTGTGCGTGGTCATGGGCCAGCTCGCCTCGCAGGTGTTCAAGTCAAACGGTGACGTGGAGATCATCCGCTCCGCCATCCGGGTGGACGTGGTGGGGATGCCGAAGTTCACGGTCCAGGAACTCAAGGCGCTGGAACCGGAAGCCGCGCTCCCGGCCCCGGTGGAAGAGCCCAAGGGCGTGAAGGAAGAAGTCAAAGAAGCTCCCAAGGAAGAGGCGGCGGACGTGATCAAGAAGGATGACCTCGTTATCCAGGAAGAAGGCAAGAAGAAGAAGAAAGAATCGTTCCTGAACATGCTCACTGATTACTCCAAGAAGAAAGTTCCCAAGGTCCCTGAAAAGAAGGGGACCAAAAGTGGGACTAGCAATAAGAACTTCGAATCCCTCATCATCGAGGGCAACCGGCTCTCCAAAGGCTCGGCGTTGGTCGGCGACTACAGTGACGAGGAGAACTCCGAGTTTTCTGAATACGTCCAGAACTTCCCAGCGCTTGTACGGCAGTTCTGGAAGCTCCCAAGCTACCTGATGGAGAAGGACCTCCGCTGCCGGATCCGCATCAACCTGTCTTCGAACGGAGAACTTCTCAACTTGGATCTGCTGGACTCATCGGGCCAGCCGGAGTACGACGCCAGAGCTGAGAAGGCCATCCGAGACGCGGCTCCGTTCCCTAAGCCATCCGAAGCAGTTGGAAAAAGATTAACAAAAAACGGAATCATCCTAAGATTCCCTCTCTAGAGGCATTATGAAATTTGTATTTATTCTCCTGGCTTTGTTCCTCCATTCACCTTCCTTCGCTCAGGACGCAGAGATCGCGGTTGGCCAAGCGGAAGCCGACAAGGACAAGCTCGTTATCGATGACTCCGAACAGGTGTCGCTGAGCACGGCGAACAAGACCACCGCCTCGGAGCTGATGGATGTCTTGAAAAATGATTTTAGTTTCTACAAGCACAAGTTTAATTCGGTGGAGTACTCGGACAAAGGTAAGAACAGCTATACTTTGCCCGACGTGGAAAAGTGGCAGGCCGGGGGAGTGACCTACTTCGTCGCATCCCAGATGACCAACGCCGGAGCCGAGCTCGAGGCGAAGTTCCGGGTCTGGAGCATCCTCACCAAGAAAGAGATTTTGAGTAAGAGTTTCCGGGTTCCCAAGAGCTCACTGCGCCACACCGCTCACCAGATCTCGGACGCCATCTACCAGTCGATCACCGGCAAGCCGTCGGTGTTCGGTTCTAAGATCGTCTTCGTCTCCGACCGATCCTCGTCCCGCAAGGACATTGAAAAAGAACTCTACATCATGGATTTCGACGGCCGTAGGGTGGAGAAGCTCACCAACTTCAACTCGGTGGTCATCTCCCCCGCCGTATCTCCGGATAATTCGAAGATCATGTTCTCGCTGATCGCTACAAAAAAAGAAGTCACTAAGAACAAAGTCCGCTACATCAAAAACATCGACCTGAAGTCCTACGACCTCCGTTCTAAAACGTTCTCTACACTCTCGAGTAAACCCGGCATCAATTCGGGTGCGATCTTCAGCTCTCAGAGTAACGTGATCTACCTCACCCTGAGCTACACCGGCAACGCTGACATCTATGAGATGAACACCGTCTCCGGGAAAATGAGAAAGATCACTTCCCATTTCTCCGACGACGTCGACCCGTCGATCTCCCGAGACGGAAGGCTGATGACTTTTCTTTCCACCAGACCGGGCCGGGCCCACGTCTACACCTTGGACCCGTCCCAGACGGAGAAAGACGTCAAGCGAGTCTCGTTCGTGGGTCAGTTCAACGCAACTCCCAGGTTCTCACCTGACGGAAAAGAAATCGTCTTCACCTCGTGGGTGGATAACGGCTTTGACCTCTACCGGGTGGACTCGCAAGGCAACAACATGGTCCGGCTGACGAAGGGATTTGGATCCAATGAAGAGCCGCTCTATTCACCAGACGGGGAATTCATCGTATTTACGTCAAAACGCATCATCTCCCGTAAGAAAGCTGTCCAAGATGTATACATAATGAATAGGGATGGGGAGATCTTGGGTCAACTTACCCAGGATTTTGGACAGTGTTTCTCTCCCCAGTGGACTAACATCTTGTAATATTTAGAAAAATTGAAGAATATTTGAGCAGTGCACCAAATTAGTCTTGTATATTTTACAGTCATCCTATAATATCTACCTATAACGCAATGTGTAATTTTTAAACAAAAATTGTCTTATGTGTAAAGGGGATGACTATGAAAACGGCTTCAAACCAAAATGAATTAGCTACACTTTCAACAGTTCTTTTATCGAACTTGGACGAAGTAGTCTTTTTCTCAAAGCTCTCTGGATTTATCCAGGAAGTCATGTCAGAGCACAAAGTCCTCGGCTTCGAGGCCATGTCCGATGGAAGCACTATCCTCATCGCTGAAAACGGTCTGGCCCTGTCTCCGGCGAAAACGCTGAATAAAGGCCTCGGTCTCTCCGGATACGTCACCCGCATGAAAAGAGCTTACTACTCCAACGCCGTCAAGAGAGACCCGATCGCGTCGACCGGTATCCGTGACGAGAAAGTCGAAGCCGAGCTGTGCATCCCGATCATGATCGAAGGGTCCGTGATTGGAACCATCAACGTCCAGTCGAGCAAGAGCGACCGCAACTTCGGCGAAGGCGACATCGCCACCATCAACGAAATCCTTAACCAGCTGAAGTCACCGATCCGGAACATGCACCTCTACCTCATGGCGCGGAACCTCAACCGCGAACTTACCCTGAGGATCGAAGCCAAGGAAAAAGAACTCTCGAACCGCTCCCAGATCCAGACCTCGAGGAACAACGCTGACCACTCGCAGATGATCGGTCTCTCCAAGAACTTCCTGGATATCGTCCAGACTTCCAAGAAGGTCGCGGGCCAGGATTTCCCGGTGCTGCTGGAAGGGAACCACGGAGTCGGCAAGAAGACTCTCGCCAAGAAGATCCACGCCTGGTCCGGTAGGAAAGGTGCCTGTGTGGTCGCTTCCTGCTCGGCCCTGAATGAAACACAATTAGACCGCGAACTGTTTGGATCGAGAGGACTTCTCATCCAGGCCAACGGTGGAACACTGATCATCGACGACATCGGTTCGACCACTCCGCACATCCAGTCGAAGCTCCTGCGGGTGCTGCTGGCGGGTGAGATGATGACCGTTGATACCGATGAGAAGATTCAATTAAACGTGAGAATCGTCGCAACCTCGAAGGTCTCCATCTCGGCAAAAGTCGAAGCCGGAAACTTTAAGGAAGAGCTCTACTACCGGCTCAACACCATCGCCCTCCACATCCCGGCCCTGCGAGAGCGGCACGACGACATCAGAGTCATGGCTGAGTTCTTTTTGAACCTGGGGAAAACAGAGCCGAAGGTGTTAACTTCTGAGGCGATCGAAAAACTCTCGGCCTACTTCTGGCCCGGCAACGCACACGAACTCAAGAACATCATGGAGCGAACCTATATCTTAACCGAGGGCCAGTACATCGAAGCTCAGCACCTTCCGGAGTTCGCTCAGGAAGTGAAAGTGGAAGTGGCGCCAACGCCGGTTAAACATGTTGAATCCACACTGTTTGACTTGGAGAAAAAGCACATCATTGAAACGCTTGGTCATTTGAGTGGAAACAAGACCAGAGCTGCCAAAGCCTTGGGAATCACAGTGAAAACTCTCTACAATAAGCTTCATAGCTACGGATTAATCGAGGCGCGTGAGCAGTAAGAGAGCTTGAAGAACGGGCGATAAAAAAGTAAAATACCACGACTAGGAGTACATTATGTCTAAAACGATTGTGAACGATGAGAAAGTAGTACCGGCGGTACCCGAAGTGATGACGATTAAGAACTTCCGCTCCAACGGTGACATCGAAAACTTCTACCGCTACATCCATGACAATGGCCTGCGCCGGGAAGCTTTTATGTTGATGGAATACGCCATCAGTAAAGTGGCCAAGGTCCGCAAGGGCAAGCGTTCTAAGACTCTTCAATAACATCTCATTAATTGTAAGGGGTCCATGGTTGGGCCCTTTATTTTTTAGCATAAGCGAAGTACATGGAAGTCCCTACAAAAAGCAGAATCGTCTTCGACCCTCTCTACGGCTTCATTCATCTCACCAGCCTCGAATGGGAAATCATCCACACACCGTTTTACCAGCGCCTCCGGTGGATCAAGCAACTCGGCTTCACCTTTTATACATTTCCCGGTGCCGAGCACTCGCGCTATGGCCACTCCATCGGGGTGATGTTCAACGCCCATAAAATCCTCCAGCGGCTAGGGAAGGCAGTCACCGAGCCGCAGTTGCTGGATGATTCTTTCAAGTCAAAAGAGAAGTCATTCCACCAGAGCATCCGCTTGGCGGCCCTGCTGCACGACCTGGGAACGTTCATGTTCTCTCACACTACGGAGATGGCCTACATCCGCTACGGGGAGACCACTCACGAGAAGAACGGCAAGGGTCACCCCGACGACCACGAGCACCTGGGTTCGTTCATCATCAAGAACACCGACTACGCCGGTGGGATCACGTTCATCCTTAAGCAACACGGCATCGATCCGCAGAAAATTTCTAACCTGGTGAAGGGGATCGATCCGAGCATCCTCGCCAACCAGATCCTGCACTCGGAGATCGACTGTGACCGCATGGACTACCTGCTGCGAGACGCCCACTACTCCGGGATCAAGTACGGGACCTACGACCGGGACTACCTGCTCCACCATTTCCGGGTGGCCAACGTCAACGGGCACGAGGTGGTGGCCATCAACCACAACGCTCTTCACGCCGTGGAAGATTTTCTCATGGCCCGCTTCGCCTGGTACTCTCAGGTGATCCGCTCCGCAAGGGGGGCAAGATTTGACGCCATCGCCGAGGAGATTTGCTTCTACATGCTGGAGAAGGGGAAAATTTATTCCTACTCGCAGCTGATGGAAATGATCGAAAAAGACCCGGTGAAGTTCTATACTTTTAACGACCAGTATTACATGCAGCAGGTCCACCTTAACTACTCGAATGGGAACTTCGATAAGAACCCCCGGATCAAAGACCTCGCTTTCTGCCTGTTGTTCGATCACCCGCCGAGGACGGTGAAGTGCGACGAGTTCAAACAGCGGATCCTGAGCCAGGACGAGGACCATGTCTACGACAAGATCATGAAGAAGGCGGAAGATAAGATCAAGGAAATCAAAGAGATACTTAAGAAGAAGGGCACCGAGAAAGACTGGATTGTCGAGGACCTACCGAAGAAGAATATCATCTTCGTCAAGTCTCGCAAGAAGCTGGTGAAGTCCAAAACGGGGGAGAACCTTCTCCTCGAGCGAGACCCCGCAAAGATCCTGATGGATAGTGGGGATGTAAAACTTTTAGGGGACGTTGAAAATTCTATCATCAGCGGGCTTCAGGATAAGTTCAACTTCGTGCCTAACGTCTACTGCTCGGACTCGGCTTTTGAACTCTTGAAAAAAGAAGGTATAATCCAGGACAGTTCGAGTCAACTTATTGGCTGACTCTTACTCTTTGCTTTCTTCGGCCCCAGCCGGTACAATGTTTGCATAATGTTAAAATGGGGTCCATGAAGGAGCCCATAAGATAGGCAGGTGTCACGGATGTTAACCGCTCGCTCTCATCCCCAACAGGGTAAAACAAATCATCAAAATTACTTGTTCCATCTTGATAATTTGTCCGTCGAGTACGGTGGCATCAAGGCGCTCAAAAACGTCCAGCTGACCATCTACCCGGGAGAGATCCTGTTTGTGACCGGCCCGTCCGGTGCCGGAAAGACCTCACTCTTGAACGTCCTCGGGGGCCACTTGGAACCCACTTCCGGCAAGGCGATCCTTCCGCACCAGCGCTCATCCAAGCACTTCTGCTCCACCGTGTTCCAGGACCTGCGGCTGATGCAGAAGAAGTCCTGCGAGGAGAACCTGTGGCTCGCCTTCGACAGCTCGATCTACAACACTAAAAACGATTTCCACCGTGAGATGGAAGACCTCGCCCGGCTGATGGGTGTGGCCGAACACCTGAACCGCAAGATCGAAGACTGCAACGGCGGCTTCAAGCAGAAGATCGCTATGATCCGGGCCCTGCTCTCGAGGCCCACGGCCCTGCTCGCCGACGAGCCGACCAGTTCGCTAGATAAGGATAACTCGTACCGCCTGTTCGAGGTCCTCAATCACCTCAATCATAAAAAAGGTCTGACCATCGTGTGGGCCACGCACAACAAGGAACTGATCAAGCAGTTCCCGGGTAAGATCGCTCACCTTGATAATGGCCGCTTAGTCTATTCGGGGCACGCATGTTTTATCTGACTGAATTTTTCAAGACCCTGGGAGAATCGCTGCTCAGAGGATTCTTCTTCCTGCTGCTATCGTGCTTGCTGGCGTTCAGCCTCACCCACCGTGGGTGGATCGCCCGCACGCTCGAGACCATCCAACCGGACAAGCTAGTGAACCCGTACTTCGTGGCCGTGGTCGACGGGACTGTTGACGCCCGCAAGATCAAGAGCGTGCTCGACGGCCTGCCGGGAGTGGTGAACGTGAGCGACAAGGCAAAAGAAAGCCAGGCAAAGCTCAAGGCGCTGGCCTCCCAGCTTGGGGAAGAGTACTCCCTGGACGAAGACCTCATGAACTTTAAATCCATCCGCGTGGTGCTGAGCCCTTCCCTGTCGGCCCAGAGCCTCGAGTTCATCCGCGAGCAAGTCGTGAAGATCGGTGGCCGCGAGCACGTGGACGCCACCGAGATCAAGTACCCGGAGATCACCACTGTGATGAAGGCCCACCCGTTCTATACCTTCCTGGCCAAGGCTGGGGACTGGGGTGTGGTCGGGATCATCTCTCTTCTGTGGATCATTTGCTACTGGCTCTGCTACGACCTCTTCCGGTCGCGCTCCTACATCATCGAAAAGTTCCAGCGGAGGAAACTGGTCGCGGCCAAGACGATCGCGACGGGCCTCGGTGTGGTCGTGGTGCTGTTCGCAGCGCTGGGAGTCTGGAACGGCACGCTTAAGTTCTTAGATTCGGTTCTACTCTTGATGGTCTTCTCGGTGTTCTGGACTTTTTCCATGCAAGACTGGAAATGGAAACCTACTCTATGAAAAGAATCGTTCTCCTCTCAATCGTCTTTGCCTTCGGCGCGAAAGCGGCGATCAACAAACGTCCCAAGGACGAGCTGGCCCGCTACCGCACGGAAGTCACCGAGCTGGGAGCTCGGCTCTCGACGCTAGAAAAAGAGATCGGCGCCAAGAATAACATCTACATCACCAGCATCGAGCAGATCAAGCAGTTCGAGTCCGACGTCAAACTCTACCGCGACGAACTGGTGAAGCTCCAGAAACAAGTTCTCGCGTCCCAAGCTGAAAACAAGAAGATCCTCCACAGCTACTTACTGGAAAGTGAGAACGAGTCCACCGAGGAATGGCAGAAGAAAGTCCACCTTGAACTTCTCAAGCAGGCGCAGACCAAGCTCCAGAACAAGCAATCCGAGCTCCTGACCTTCCAGGAGAAGATCGCCGAGTTCGACGAGAAGCTGGGTGGGCTCCGCAAGAATGAAGAAGAGCTGGCACAGATGATCAAAGAGCTTGAAGGCCGCAAGAAAGCCGCCGTGGAACTCTATTCGCTGAAACTGGAAGATAAGAAAAAAATCGAATCGACTGTGGTCAAGAAGTCCATCACCGCCCGGCTTGCGGTGGTGAAGAAAGAACTAAGCATGGCTCCCTTCGTCCAGGCGAAGCCGGACCGTCGTTTCATCAGACCGGTAGACGACTACGTCACCTACACCGCGAGCCCCAAGGGCGTGACTTTCAAGTACCAGAGTGTGCAGCCGGTGAAGGCCGCTGGAAATGGGAAGATTGTCTTCGCCGGTGATCTAGCGAGTTATGGTCAGGTACTTCTGATCGATCACGGCAACGACCTCCGCACCGTGCTCCTGGGGAAGATGAACCTCAAGGTCAAAAAGAACGACACCGTCAAGGACGGAGACATCATGGCCTACACGGTTAATGACAGCAAAGACGCGCAAAACCTCTACTTCGAAGTGCGCAAGAAAAACACCGCCCAAAACACAATTTTGTGGTTAGACCTAAATGGAGTGAGTAAAATCTAGGACACACCGTCTCGGCGACCCCGTCTAGGCGACCCCGTCTCAGGAGAGCTCATGACCCGTCTGTTATTCCTTTCAGCCTTGCTTTCATTTTCAATTTTTTCAGTCCAGGCCCGAGAAGAAGTGAAGGCCCCGGTCGCACCAGCTCCCAAGATTACAGAAAACAAATCTCGCTTCGAGCAGCTCGAGCTGTTCAACAAAGTCCTCTTCCTCATCGAGAACCAGTACTATCGGCCGGTGAGCACGGAGAAGTTGATTGAAGGGGCGCTCAAAGGAATGATGGACACGCTGGACCCGCACTCGGCGTTCCTCAACAAAGACTTCTTCGAGAAGATGCAGAATGACACTAAGGGAGAGTTCGGCGGCCTGGGCCTCGAGGTGACACAGAAAGAAGGTGTGATCTATATCATCACTCCCATCGACGACACCCCGGCCTTCCGCGCCGGGATCAAGCCCAAAGATAAGTTGGTCGAGATCAACCACGAGCCCATCGTGGGCATGACTCTAGAGCAGGCGATCGAGAAGATGCGCGGAGAGGTCGGGGAGAAGATAAACCTTGGGATCATCCGCGAAGGCGTGGACGGGGTGAAGTACTTCACTCTGACCAGAGAGATTATAAAAGTGAAGCCGGTGAAGTTCGAACTTGTCGCGGACAAGTACGCCTTCATCCGTCTGACGCAGTTTCAGAAGCGGTCAACGTCGTCGGTGGAAGAGGCGCTGAAGACGCTCAAAGCGAAGGCGAAGGGTGACCTCGCCGGGATCATCCTAGACCTCCGGTCCAACCCCGGCGGACTCCTCGACCAGGCGGTGGACGTCACTTCGCTGTTCCTGAAGGAAGGCGTGGTGGTGACCACCGAGTCCCGGGACCCGCAGAATAAAGAAATCCGCTACGTGAAAAAATCCGGTCTCAAGGACCTGACAACACCTATGGTGGTGTTGATCAACGGCGCTTCCGCTTCAGCGTCAGAGATCGTCGCCGGCGCCCTCCAGGATTATCAAAGGGCCGTGATCATGGGATCTCGCTCTTTCGGAAAGGGTTCAGTCCAGACGGTGGCCCAGCTGGATAAGCACACCGGAGTGAAGCTCACCATCGCCCAGTACATGACGCCGAAGAACCGGAAGATCCAGGCCGTGGGAATTATCCCCGACGTGGAAGTTGAAGAAGTGGACCAGGACGCCTTCCAGAAGACGTCCCGGGAGGACCGGTACATCCGAGAGAAAGATCTCCAGAATCACCTCACCGCGACCATCGAAACTCCGAAAGAAAAAACAGACCGGCAGGTCCAGGAACGCAAGGACCGCGCCCTGAAGATCAAAGAAATGGAAGGGAAGAAGGCCAAGACGGTGGTCAAGGACAAGGACGACGAGCTCTTCAAGAGCTATAACCCGCGAGAAGATTTCCAGGTCCTCCAGGCCGTGAAGTACCTGCAGGGGTTCAACGTCTACGAATCGTTCATTAAGAATAATAAAAAATGATGGGCTTCGACGCCGCCACTGTTTCCGAACTCGTCTCTCGGGTCAAAGACCTGCTGGAAAACGAGTTCGGTGAGGTGATGGTTCAGGGAGAGGTGACCAACCTCTCACCCTCGAGTGCTGGCCACTGGTACTTCACCTTGTCCGACGAGGACGCGTGCCTGTCGTGCGCGCTCTTCAAGGGGGACGCTCTAAGAAATCCCCTCATCCGGACACTCAAGAACGGAGATAAGATCGTCGTCGCGGGTCCGATCAGTGTCTACCAGAAGCGCGGGTCTTTCCAGCTCCTCGCCAAGAGGATCTTTCCCGCCGGCGAGGGCCAGTTAAAAATCCAGTACGAGCGGCTCAAAGCGAAGCTCGCTCAGGAAGGCCTCTTCGACCTCGAAAAGAAAAACCCCATACCTCCGTTTCCGAAGAGGATCGCCGTGATCACGGCCCAGCACGGAGCCGCGCTTCAGGATTTTTTAAATGTCCTGGGACGCAGGTCTCTCTGGATGGATGTGATCATCGTTCCGGCAATCGTGCAAGGAGACGCGGCACCGAAGTCACTGCTGAGCGCCCTGGCCTCTGCCCTTAAGGTCCCCGGCGTGGAAACGATCGTCTTCACCCGCGGGGGAGGCAGTCTGGAAGACCTCTGGGCCTTCAATGACGAGAAACTGGTCCGGGCGATCCACAGCTGCCAGATCCCCGTGGTGAGTGCCATCGGTCACCAGGTTGATTTCACCCTGTGCGATTATGTCTCAGACCTTCGCTCGGAAACCCCGACGGCCGCGGCGGAGACTCTCTCGCAGCCACAGACTGAGCTTAAGGCACGGCTGGTCTACTGCCAGACGCACTTGAGGTCTGACTTGTTCAAATTAAAACAGAGTATCCAGTTAATGTCGGAGCGCTTCCATCCAAAGGGACTCTCAGGGCTTCTGTGGAGGAAGATCCAGACGGCGGAAAAGAAACTCAGCGAGGTCCGACTCAAAGACCGGGCCAGTGAACTCATCGGTACTCGGGAGGCCACGCAGCGACTCGATGAGAACTTCACGCGCCTGACCCATGGAACAGCGATGAAGTCCCAGGCCCTCGGTGAGCGCCTCAAGAGACTCGATCAGGTTCTGAGTGCGCTGAACCCGACGAAGGTCTTGGGCCGCGGCTACACCATCCTTCAGAACCCGGCCGGTGAAGTCATCTCATCTTTAATCCAATACGAAAAAATGAATCACGGCGCCCGGCTCGGGGTCCGGTTCCATGACGGGAAGGGCAATGCCCTCAAGGACTAAAATGAAGTACATACTTTCATTCCTCTTCATTCCGCTAGTGGCCTGTGCCCAGACCGCGGCCATCAGTTCTCAGGAGCAGGTCATCAGGCCGGGTGAAGTTCGCATGATAGAATTCCCACTGGTGGACGTGAGTGCTATCCTGTACTGCCGGGACCAGGAGCTGAAGTATTCTCAGCAGGAAAAGATTGGCCGAGCAATCGTCGTCGAGAGTTACTTCTCTGAGCTCAAACCTTTCAAGTGCCAGCTCCGGAAAGGCGAGAAGGTGCTCCACGAGATCTCCTTCAAGCTCGAGAACCGGGAGTTCAAGCAAGAACAGCTCAAGGTCCATGGGAAGACCATCACCCTCAATCCCAAAGACGAGAAGCGGGCCTACGATGAGCAAATGGTGCTCAATCAGATCTACGATTCTTCGCTGGGAGAGTTTCAGTTCAAGCAGGGCTTCGTCCAGCCCATGACCAGTCACGTGACCAGCGTCTACGGCATCAAGAGAGTTTACAACAAGAAGAAGCAGAGCCAGCACCTGGGGATTGATTACCGGGCCGCGGTCGGCGATAAGGTTCCGGCGTCCAACAGCGGAAAGATCGTCTACGCCGGGGACCTGTTCTACACAGGCGGGACCGTGATTATCGACCACGGACTGGATATCTTCACCGTCTACGGGCACCTCTCTAAGACCCTGGTCAAGGCCGGGGAGATGGTGACCCGGGCGCAGCTGATCGGACTCTCGGGGAACACTGGAAGAACCTCCGGGCCGCACCTGCACTGGGGTGTGAAGGTCCAGGGCCAGTACATCGACGGCTTCTCGCTCATCGACGAGACTAAGAAAGTTTTTAAAGAGTAAGGGATGCTTGAATACTCCGGGCTGATAAGATTCAGGATCGACCCCGCACTCGCGAGCGACCTCCGGCGGTCGCTGGAGCTGGTCCTGGGAAATTTCAAAGAAGCTCAGGTGGAAGAGCTGGGGCCGCCCCAGGGATCGGCGGAACAGAGGCTAGTGGTCGACTTTCTGTCCGAGAATTCTCCTCTGCTCCTCGAAGCCGGGCCATCGGTGAAGCTCTGTTTCCTCAACCGCAACCAGGATCTCTTCAGCTTCGGTAAAAACCTGGATGACTCGTTCGCTGACGGTATCCTTGATGACGGAGTGGATCTGCTGCAGATAGAAAATCTTCTCAAGCATCCCCTGGCGTGCCTCGTCTCCGCTCTGGAGAGAAAGATTTCTCTCACGGGACTTAAGAATCTCCGGAAGTTTGAAAACAAAGGGCGCAATCTTTTTCTCCGGGCCGACTCCTTGGCCTTGGCCTTCAACTCCACAGACCTTCTCCAGTACGCTCAGGCACTGGTGGATCTGGAGAAAGACCTGATTCACTGCGAGGACCTACACAAGCAGGAAAAGGTTTTAAAGCACTTCGTGAAGCAGAATTTGGAGAAGGCCAAGTTCCAGTTCTATCCTCCCTGGAAGTTGTTCCGGGTCCAGGTGAACGGCAACCTGCTGCTCTTGCCTGTGCATAAAGGAAACTTCTTGGCCTGTGAACTCAGCTGGGACGACGACGATCAGGGCAAACTCCTGAAGAAGCTTTTTTTCTACTTCACCGTCATCGGATTCTACCGGAGTGGCCAGACGGCTCCCGATCCCTTCTTCAATGAGAAGCTGTGGGAAAGTGTCCTCGACAGCATCCCGTTTCCCGTCGCCCTCCTTTCAGGAAAGGGGGAGGTGTGTCAGCACAACACGCTCTTTGCGAAACTGGGACTGGCCCTATCGGATTGTTTGCGCCTGCGCGAACGGGAGAAGATCCTGATTAACGACATCCCGTACAACGTGTTCCGCAAAGATCTCCATCACCTCGATGAGGATAAGTTCCTCTTTGTGTTTTTCACTGAAAGCTTTTTCCTCAAAGGCGAGGGTAACCTCACACCCACCGGGCAGGAACTCGGGATCATCAGCTCGAGCATTGCCCACGAGCTCAACAATCCCATCGCCGGGATCCAGGCCGCACTCACTCTGCTGCTGCTAGACGAGGGGCTCTGTGAGGAGGCGACGCAGACGCTGGTGGAGATGAAAAATGGTTCGGTCCGCTGTAAGCAGCTGATCGAAACCTTCCTTGGATTCTCTAGCAGATCCCCACGCACCTTACAGACTTTCGGAAACGACCTAACTCCAGTCGAGGTCTGCTACACGCAGGCACAGAATCTTCTGCGCTTCCGGACCGTCGAGAGCGGGATTCGGTTTACGCTGGAGTCGACTCGACACGGGGAACTGCGGGCCCCGGTGAACATTAGTCTGATGACCATGACCTTCTACTTGTTGCTGGGGGAGGTGATGACCCTGTATTCCCATCAGCTGCTAGTGGCCGACAAGAACCAGATTGAGAAAGTGATCAGAGGGGAGATCATTGAATCTTCCCAGGAGATCAGCCTCCAGTTGCACGAGCTCAACATTTCTTCGCTGCGGCTCTCGAAGCTGATCCAGAATCTGCTGAATATCGAGAACTTCGTGCTGCAGGTATCGGAGTACTCATTGAGATTTATCTATAACCCTCCGGCCAAGAACTAGGCCCCACTGCAACTTTTTAAAATTTACCACTTTTAGAAATTCGGCTCAGAGGTGCTTGGTTGGAAACTCATACCGATCCACCTCGGTGTCCGCCAGATTCTCAAGCCTGGTGAGGTACGCCTTCTTCTCATCTTTGATGTCACTGTTCCGCAGAGAAAGGTAGAGCCCGGGCTCCGAGATCAGCGCATGGTGGAACAGACTCAGGAAAATCTCCTTAATGTCATTCTGGATGAAGACCTTCTTCTTTCCTTTCTGCTGGACCTCGAACCTCGAGACCTGTCCACTGAGGAACTGATGGAGCTTCTTCTTGTGCGACGGAAACTTAAAGATCAGCTGCGAGTAGGCTGAGAAGTTCAGGAACGAGTAGATGATGAACTGCCCACTAATCAGATGGGGAGTGATCACGAAGTCGTGCTCGTCGATGAGTCTCGGGGCCGGCGGCAGCACGTGCTTGGACTTGAGGTATTCCACTGTCTTCTTCCGGTACACTTCCGGGATCTTGATGAAATTTGAGTTCATGAAGAACAACCCTTCGATGAAGGGACCGCACAGCCGGATGTGCATCTGGCTCCAGCGGAACTCCTTGAGGTAGGTCTCCAGGTCCGCCACCTCGTCCTTGGGAGACTGCACCGGGAGGATGGTCAGGATCACCCCGTTATCACCCTTAATGGTCAGGATGCAGGGTTTCTCGATACCCTTGAGGATGCTCAGCACCTTATCCACACCTTCGTGGCTTTCGACGATCGCCCGGTCGAGTTCGAACTTGTTTCTCGGGTAGTAAAGCTGGTTGACCTTGCGGATGTTCTTGCTCTCGAAGATGTCCATGTACCTCAGCAGCAGCATGGCGGTCGCCCGGGCGTCTTCGATCGCCCGGTGGGCCTGGGAGTGGGAGATGCCGAAGATCTGCGACATGTAATTGAGGTTCGAGCTCATGATGTCCGGGATCATGTACTTGGTCATGATGTTGGTGCAGATGACCTTGTTATCGAGGGTGGGCTTCTGAAGTTTTTTAAGCACGCCGTTGAGGAACGGGACGTCGAAGGATGTGTTGTGCGCCACTAGGATGTCTGTGCCGATGTACCCGATGATTTCGTCGATGACTTCCTCGATGCGGGGAGAGTGAGAGACGTCCGCCTTGCGGATGCCGGTGAGCTTCTGGACGAAGTCGGGGATTTCCTTCTCCGGGTTGATGAGAAAGCTTCTTTCTTCGACGATCCGGCGGTTCTCGATCTTGACCATGCCGATCTCGATGATCTTCTCAGTCTCCGGGTTCCCACCGGTGGTCTCGAGGTCGATGACACAGAATTTTAAAGACTGGAGGAGCTCTCCCGAGGTGCTGAAATTTTTTTCTGACATGTACTAAAAAGGAACATTCGTTCCTTCCTTCTAATTGCTGGAGTTACTTAAGATGCTGGGGCGTGAAGGCGAGGGTCAGGAGTTCACCGAGTTTCTTGCTGGTCTCCTTCCCGCTGCCGTCGCCGATGATGATCTCGAGGTTCGAATCTGAGAACTCGGTCATCACCTGGAGGCACAGGCCGCAGGGAGGCCAGCCGTCCACGGTGTAGACGTAGATCCGCTTCATCTTCTTCTGTCCTTCGGAGACAGCTTTCCAGATGGCGACTCTCTCCGCACAAACTGTTCCGCCGAAGCTCGAGTTTTCGATGTTGCAGCCCTGGAACACTTTTCCGTCGGAGGTCTCGACCGCCGCTCCGACCTTGGCCTTCGAGTAGGGGGAGTGGGCCCGGGTAGCGGCGTCCAGCGCTTTGTCTCTTAGTGGATCGTTCATGTGACCTTTCCCAGTTTTTTGAGCTCACCGATAGTTTCAGTTAAAATAGTAGCAAATCCAACCATGGCTTTTTCTGCCACCTTCTTCACGTCAGCGTGATTGAGTTTTTCCTGCTTGATGCCGGCGGCGTAGTTGGTGATGCAGGCCACTCCCACCACCTTGAGTCCCAGGTGATTGGCCGCGATGACCTCAGGGACCGTGCTCATCCCCACTAGGTCCGCACCCACGATCCGCAGCATTCGGATCTCTGCCGGGGTCTCGTAGGTCGGGCCCAAGACCGAGCAGTAGACTCCGTTTTTGATTTCCACGTGATGGTTCTGCGCCACGGAATGGATGAGCTCGCGTAGCTCCTGATCGTAGGCATTGCTCATGTCCGGGAACCTTGGCCCCAGCTCCGCGATGTTTGGACCCACCAGCGGGTTGCGGCCGGAGAGGTTGATGTGATCGGTGATCGTCACCAGGTCTCCCGGGTGGAACTCCGGGTTGATGCCTCCGGAGGCATTGGTGAGGAAGAGGATTTCGATTCCCAGGGCCGCTAGGGTCCGCACCGGAAGCACGATCTCTTCCATCGGATGGCCTTCGTAGGCGTGGAGCCTACCCTGGAGGGCAGCGACCGTCACACCGTGGACTTCGCCGACGATCAGGCAGCCGGAATGGCCTTCAACCGAGGTTCGTTTGAAGTGCGGAATCTCTTCATACGGGATGATGATCTTGTCCTGAATCTGATCGATGTAGATCCCGAGTCCCGAACCGAGCACCATTCCGATCTTCGGTTTCGAGGAAATCTTCGAGAGGATGTACTGCGAGGCTTCGAGGATCTTAGACAATGCCATAGAAGTTCCTTAACTGAGTTTTTCTAAAATAAGTTTCGGAGGTTTAACCCTCAGACTCGACACCGTCAGAACTTCCCGCAGGAAGGTCTCGCTGATCTCGCTGGCGATCTTGTGCTGGTGCGGATGATGATGGATGGTGAAAATAGGCTCGCCCTTGGTCACCTTGTCCCCGATCTTCTTGTGGAAGGTGAAACCTACGGCGTGATCAATGACGTCCGTCTTCGCCTTGCGACCTCCGCCCAGGTCGATGAGCAGCAGACCGATCTTATCATTCTGGAACATTTTGATGTAGCCATTCTTCTTCGACAGGACCTCAGTCTTAGATTCGGCCTGCGGGAGGAGGGAGTAGTCATCCACCACTCTTGCGTCACCGCCCTGAGAGCGCAGGAGGTTCCGGAACTCATCCAGGGCCTTGCCGGAGCTGAGCATGAGCTCCGCTTTCCGGTACGCACTCTCAAAATTCTTTTCCACCCCGGCGATGTGAATCATGTGGGCGGCCAGCGCGAGGGAGATGTCCGTGAGGTCTTTGGGGCCCCGGCCTTTGAGCGTTTCGATGCTCTCGATGATCTCGTGGGAGTGACCCACGGTGTTTCCCAGCGGCTGGTTCATGTCGGTGATGAGGGCCACCGCCTTCTTCTTGAAGCGCTTGGAGGTCTGGATCAGGCTCTTCCCGAGGGTGCGCGCATCCTTGGGGGTCCGCATGAAGGCGCCGGTACCGGTCTTGATGTCGAAGACGATGCCGTTGGCCCCTTCCGCTAGTTTCTTACTCATGATGGACGCCGTGATCAAGGGGACGGAGTCGATAGTCGCGGTGACGTCTCTCAGAGCGTAGATGAGCCGGTCCGCCGGCGCGATGTCAGGCGTCTGGCCAATCAGCACCAGGCCTTCTTCGTTTAGTTTCTTCTCAAAGGTGGGCAGGTCGAGAGCGGTGTTAAACCCTTTGATCGCTTCGATCTTGTCAACTGTCCCGCCGGTGTGGCCCAGGCCCCGGCCCGCGATCATGGGGACTTTTACTCCGGCGGCACTGGCGATAGGGGCCAGGATGAACGAAGCCTTGTCCCCGATCCCGCCGGTGGAGTGTTTGTCGATGACGTTCTTCCCGGGGAACTTTAGCTGTTCTCCGGACTCGAGCATAGCGTCCGTGAGCGCCGCCGTTTCAGCGCCGTCCATGCCCTGGATGAACATCGCCATCAGCATGGCCGACATCTGGTAGTCGGGGATTTTGTTTTCCGTGTAGCTCTGGATGAACCACTTTATTTCTTTGCTGGTGAGCTTGCCCTTCTTTTTTTTCTTATCAATCAGGGTGTAAACTTGAAAATTTTCTTTTGTCATAAGGGCCCGTGTCCAATAACAGATTTGCCATATTTAAGAGTGGGACTTATCATAGTCTCAAGGTCTTCCCATTGGCAAATTTAACTCCCAAGGCACGGTATGAAAAAGCTCCTCAGTTTTATCCTCGGACTTCATCTTTTTCTCCTCTCACCGACGCAGGCCCAGGAAGTGGATTTCGCCAAAAAAACTCAAGAAGACATCATGCTCGTGTCCGCCGCTGCTGCCGGAGGGGCCGTCCTTGGATTATCGACTCTGTCATTCGTTGATAAGCCCAGTCAGCACATCTCAAACATCTGGACTGGGGCTGCTTTAGGAGTCATAGCTGGAGTCATATTTGTTGCTTATAACAGCGCGCAAAAAAGTCAGGAAGAGCTGCAAAGTTCAAGTGATTTTAGGACGTCTGAAAGAGTGGCATGGCATGCTGAAAATTCACCAAACCTAACACTTCCCAAGGTGCAGTTTGGCACCCAAATTTGGCAATCTAGCTTCTAAACCACCCTTCTTTTTCTTGCCATCTAAGTTTTCATCCTAGTATAACCCTTCGAGTTAGAATTCTATTAATATCCGATCGAGCTGGGAGTTTTATGAACGTTGAGTCATTTATGCGCGGAGTCCTTGGTATTCTCGTACTTTTGGGCATCCTCTATCTCTTTAGCTCAAAGAAAAAAGCCATCCCTTGGTCCTTGGTGGGCCTGGGTCTCCTGATGCAGATCATCTTCGCCGTAGGTATCCTTCACGTCCCGTTCATCGCGGCGATCTTCGATAAGATCAGCAGCTTTTTTGTGGTCATCCTGGACTTCACCAGACAAGGATCGGGCTTCGTCTTCGGGAATCTTCTAGACGTAAAATCCATCGGATTCATCTTCGCTTTCCAGATCCTGCCGACCATCATTTTCTTCTCGGCCCTGACCAGCCTCTTCTTCTACCTGGGGATCCTGCAAAAAATCGTCTACGGACTTTCCTGGGTGATGGGGAAGTTCCTCAAGATCTCCGGAGCTGAAAACTTATCCACCACCGCTAACATCTTCCTCGGTCAGACCGAAGCTCCACTGCTGATTAAGCCGTATCTTCCCAACATGACCCGCTCTGAAATCTTGTGTGTGATGATCGGAGGGATGGCCAATACTGCAGGGGGAGTCCTCGCCGCCTACGTTGGGTTTCTGGGAGGAGGGGATCCGGAACAGCAGCTATTTTTTGCCAAACACTTACTTGCGGCATCGGTGATGTCTGCTCCTGCGACCATCATCATCTCAAAAATGCTCCTGCCACAAACGGAAGAAATCGATGAGCGCCTCGAGCTGACAGAAGAGAAGATCGGCACCAACATGATCGAAGCCATCGCCGTCGGAACCGAGGACGGACTCAAGCTTGCGTTCAACGTTGCCGCCATGCTCATCGTCTTCATCGCGATGATCGCCATGGTGAATTACATCCTCAGTGACGTCGTGGGGTACTACTCCGGCCTCAACTCCGTGATCGCTTCCATTACCGGTGGCCAGTACCAGGGACTGACCCTCCAGTTCATCCTCGGCTACACCTGCGCACCGTTAGTGTGGCTCCTCGGGATAGCGAAGGTGGACATGGTGCACATCGGTCAGTTACTCGGTGAGAAAACCATTCTAAATGAGTTCGTCGCATACACCAGTCTTGGCAAGATGAAAGAGAGTGGGATCCTGCAGGATCCGAAGTCGATTATCATGGCGACTTATATCCTGAGCGGATTCGCAAACTTCTCATCCATCGGCATCCAAGTCGGAGGAATTGGCGCTTTGGCCCCGACGAAGAGAGGGATGCTCTCAGAACTTGGAATGAAGGCGCTCCTCGGTGGAACGATTGCGTCACTGCTGACGGCGACCATCGTCGGTATGCTGACTTAAAGTTGAGCGATCTGCAGCATACATTGCCTCCTTTTTATTTGGTATAAAGCCCTGTATCCTAGGGACAGTTTAAATTTAAGAATCTGTTACTAGGACATTCACATGGCTAAAGAACTCGTGGTCAACCAGACTCACACGGAGTCGCGTATTGCGCTCATTGAGAATGGTGAGATCCTGGACTTTTTGATCGACCGTCATTCAAACAAAAACGAATCCTCTCCCGTCGTCGGAAATATCTATTTGGGCAAGGTCCTGCGGGTCCTTCCGGGGATGCAGTCTGCCTTCATCGATATCGGTCAGGAGCGAGCGGCTTTTTTGTACGTTGACGATGCGTACCTCCCCACACTCGAGGAACAGCGGGAGATGCTTAGCCGGATCGAAGCTTCCGAGGCACAGTCCAAGCGCTTCGGAGAAGTGATCCCGGATGAACTTTCTTCGCTGACCGAAACCGTGGACATGAAGTTCAGACCCGACGTGAAGATCCAGGACTTCTTGAAAGAAGGCGATGAGATCCTGGTTCAGATCGCCAAAGAGCCGATCTCGACCAAGGGGCCTCGGGTCACTCGGCACATCACTCTGGCGGGCCGGCACATCGTCTACATGCCGTACATCGAGCACACAGGTGTGTCCCGGAGGATCGAATCGGAAGAAGAAAGAAAGCGCCTGAAAGACATCCTTGATTCGGTCAGGCCGGAGGGCGTGGGCGTGATCGCTCGGACCGTGGCCGAGGGGCAGAGCTACAAGGTCCTGAAGAACGATTATAATAATCTGGTGAAAATCTGGAAGGACGTGCAGAAGAAGATCGAGAAGGCGAAGGCCCCGCTCGAGCTCC
This sequence comes from Bacteriovoracaceae bacterium, assembly GCA_035576105.1. Classification (GTDB taxonomy): domain Bacteria; phylum Bdellovibrionota; class Bacteriovoracia; order Bacteriovoracales; family Bacteriovoracaceae; genus Peredibacter. Next base: position 70,861 of record DATLXA010000067.1, on the reverse strand, counting down.
ACCAGGATCTCTCCTTCATCCAGCGGGCCCTGCGGGACATCATGGACGAGGACGTCGATAACCTGGTGGCGGATTCCAAGGCTTCGGTGAAGCAGATTGAGAAATTCATCCAGCGGTTCATCCCGCACCACAAGGCGAAGATTAAGTTCTACGACGGCGAGACTCCCATCTTCGAACACTTCGGGATCGACATCGAGATCGAACGCGGCCTCTCCAATCAGGTGTTCCTCAAATCCGGCGGCTCCATCAACGTGGACCAGACCGAGGCGCTGGTTTCCATCGACGTGAACACGGGGAAGTTCGTCGGGAAGAAAACTCTGGAAGACACCATCCTGAGGACCAACATCGAAGCGGTCAAGGAGATCTCCTACCAGCTCCGCCTCCGCAACTGCGGTGGGATCATCATCATCGACTTCATCGACATGGAAAAAGAAGAGCACCGGACGCAGGTGTACTCCGCACTGCTAGAGGCCCTGAAGAAAGACCGGTCCAAGACCAACGTCCTTCCCATCTCGGGACTCGGGTTGGTGGAGATGACTAGAAAACGGACCCGCGACACGCTGGTGCGTACCATGTGTGAAGCCTGTCCGTACTGTGAAGGTGTTGGGCGGATAAAATCGGTGGAAACCGTAAGCTTCGAAGTGATCCGGGAGCTCCAGAAAGTCATGAAGCGAACCACGGCGACCAAGATCACGGTGTTCGCGCATCCGGAAGTTTCGGCGAGATTATCCTCCGAGGAGTTCGGGATCATCGAACTCCTGGAAGAATCGTTTAATAAGACTTTACTGGTCAGGGCCGATAACAATTACCACGCCGAACAGTACGAGATCTACGTTCCGGACAACCAGTAGCGAGACACGGGCCGCCGGACCGAGAAGGCACTACTCAAGCAAGTTATTGATGGCGATGCGGATGGATTCGATCTTATCGGACTTGTCCGGTTGATTCTGGGCATCCTTCTCATTGAAATCGATATTGGCGTAAGCCTTCTTCAATTTTTTATGCAGATCCTTATCGATCCCGAGTTCGATTAAGAAATTCTTCGCGGCCAGGGCACCCTCGAGGTTCTTCAGGATGCCGGTTTTAGTCGAAGAGTTGATCTTACTCAGGTACCCGTGGGCCCCGGACTCGTCCTTCCCGCCGAACATCTTCTTTATCAGATTCTTCGACTTCTGCCCGAGAGATATTTCTTTTTCATTCTTCAAGTCATTGAGGGCCAGGGTCGCCAGGATGTCCACCCGGGCCTTGATGAGTTCGATCATGATCTCCTTGTTGACGCCACTAAGGAGGGTCTCTTCGTAGCCGAGGAGCGTTTTTCCGTTGAGGTCTTTGATCAGGGACCGTTTGGTCAGTTCGTAGAATGACAGCGAGCCGAGCTTGTCATCCATGGTCGCGGCCAGTGCGTAGAAGGCGATTTCGTTACTGTGCTTTTTTTCATGGTTGATCGGGTTCATGTCTTCGAGGTCGAGGATCTTGTTGAGATCCATCATCCGGCGAGTGAAGTCCAGTGCGGAGTCCTCGAACATGGCGTCCAGGGTCTTGAAGGTGTGGGTCGTCTTGCTGTTAGTCCAGTGCTGGAACTCCATGGATAGGAAGTACTTGGAAGCCTCGATCATCTTCACGCCCAGGCTGTGATTCTCGTCGAGCATGTTCAGGAAATGCTGGCTCGAGCTCTGATCGTTGATGGTTTCTTTCTGGTAGATCGCCGCCGCCGTGTCCTGCATCTGGTTGAACTTCTGCACCAGGTCCTGGTTAGATTCTTTCTTCACGGGCTTCGAACAGCCGACGGTGAGGGAGAGGGAGAAGATCAAAAAGAGTGAGGTTTTCATAGAATATTCCTTAGTTTTCTCAAGTATATGGTTTTCCCTGACAGCGGGGAGTTTCTTGTAAAAATTTCTCGGCGTGATCAAATCCTAGTCACCCGGGTAGCTAGAGGGTTCCACCCTGCAGCCAGTCTTCTCGGGTCTTACAGATGGCCGGAGCGTTCGGGTCCAGGTGCCAGTTATATGCGTTCTTGGCACAGGTATAATAGAGACCATTGCGACTTTCGCAGTTGGGAAAGAGGACCGCATCGAGCTGGCCTTTGTAGAGGAATTTTTTCTTCTTGCCGAGACCGGTGCCGAGGAAGCTCACGGAGTAGTGGTACCGCATCCAGGAATGATCCGTGGAGATGGCCCTGCTCGGGTAAGCGTTGACCCTCTTGAATAAACCTTCTTTGTTGGTCTCTTCGTACTCGTCGACCAGCCCCAGCAGGTGGAGGTACTCGTGGACAAGAGTCTTACAGTCGACGTTGCTCTCATGGGCCCGCGAGTTCGAGCGGTGGCCCTTGGGCTCGATGGAAATCTCCACCAGTGGGGGAGTGACCACTTTCTTCCCATGCAGGTCCTGGTCGAAGATGGTGATTTTGAGGGTTCTCCCGGACTGGTCTGCGAACATCTCCGCGTCCTTGTCCAGGCAGGACTGGGCGCGGGTTTTGTAATAGGAGTTGAGAGTCTTCACGTCCATCGTCGGGGTGCCCGGCTGATGGAACTTCACGTTCAGGAAGACCTCGTGCTCGTAGAAGCTGTTGCGCCTCAGGGAATAAGAATGGGTGACGGTGGTGGGGCTCCGGCGGTTCGGGACGTAGACGTGGAGGTCTTTTCCGATGTCGAGCTCGTCGCACTGGCTAACGTACTGGGTTCGGGGCTGCGCACTTGCGGTGAACGCTGCCAAGGCCAGGATAAGGAGGTTGAACATAGTGGGCCCTTCTTTGATCTGCTTATGGTAAGCGAGATCAAAGAAAGTTTGCCCAGTGAGGATAAAATTTTATGGTCCTGTCTAGTTTCTTGTCACAGCTCCTACTGGCGGTCCCGCTCGTGTTCGATCCACTTGATGATAATATTCCTAAGCGCTTCTTTCCCAAGCTCAAAATCCGGATGCTGTCCACTGCGGTTCATCTCATGGAGGATATTGATGGTGGAAGGATTGGTAGCGGTGCTCCCCGAAGATCGCATCAGCTTGGTTCCATCCGGGGCCGTAAGGGCCGGATGATTATAGGAGTCACTATAGTTTGTTCCCGGATATACGGCTTGGACACTTTGTGGGGAGATCCGGTTGTTGAATGGAATATTCGAGCAACCGTACTCACCCGGGTAGAGCTTCTTGGTGAAATTCTTTCTCTCTTCGATGGAGATCGGAGCGTTCACGTCTTCATAGAATGTTAGGGACACGGGAGCCAGCTGGGCCGCTTCTCTATTGATGTCATGAACGGTCTTCACATAGTTTATCGCAGGGGAGGCGACCTCATGGAAAACAAAGTGCTTCCGTTTATAAGTTCCAACGAATTTTTTTAGGTAACTGATCTCGGCAGAAGATGTCACGTCTTGGGGCCTGCAGCTGCTGTTGGGATCAAACAGGTCGTTGTAATCCGTGTAGGTTGACAGCACTGTGCCGGTGTTCCAAGTAGATGACTTCCCATTCCAAGAATCGGGGTTATTAGGCCACTCTTTATTGCCATCGACCACGGGTACTTCTGGAAACAAGATCCTTGGATGGCCAAATTGCCCGTTGATGGACCTGAAGATCGGCGACATTTCCGGCTCACTGAAGTAGACCCTCTTCATGACTTCCGAACAGAGTTCAGCGGAGTCTTTGACCGCAAATCCTGATCCGCTCGGGTTCGGACGAGTCATGTTGAATTTTACTCCCGCACCGGTGTTCGGGTTATGGCAATCGATGCAACGGTTGAAGCTCTCGGTGACCCTCAAGTAGATGGACATCCGGTTGTAAGTATGGAGGAAGCGCATGGCGTAGTAGGCATTATAATTTTCCCAGCCGAAGGCCTGCTCGTAGTACGGGGCTTGCCCGGCAATGGCCCACTCGGGCCAGATGTTCATCAGGAAAATAGGAAGAATGTTTTTCTCGAAGTACGGCAGGTCGGTGCACACTTTCCCTGGATTACTATTCCGCACCGGAGGTATGGAGTTGGTGTCCGTTGCCGTCGCTTTCCTCAGCTGTCCGAAGAGGGCAGACATCTTATCCGAGATTTTCCCGTTTTCTTTCAAGACCAGGAGAGGAACGTTTGACAGGGGAACTGCGGAATTCGCTTCGACCACTCTGGCCACGGTCCGGTAAGAAGCGTCGTTTAAGCTCGGCAGGCCGTTGACCATGACCTGGAGGTCTTTGACCCAGATTTTTTGCGGACTGGTAATGGTTGGTTCAGCGATCTTATAGTACCCGTAGTAGTCGGAGACGTGCATTTTGAATTTACTTCCGGGAACGTTCACAATGCCTGAGATATCAAACTCGAAGATATTCTTATTGAGCGGTGTTGTAGGAATTTTCGCAACCGGGTCTTCCGATTTCGCCGGCTTTGTATCGATGAGGTCCGTGAGCTCAGAGGTGAATCCGATCTCGTCGAGTTCCATCCCTTCTCTACCTTCTATGACATTCAAGGTATATTCTCCGGGGGGGAGGTTGTAGAAGGAGGTTCCGCTGCTGATCCATTTCCATTCACGTTGTTCCCACGAAGGTTGGTTATCCGGGTTGGGAACGTACACATACTGTAGAAGAGCCTTGTTACATGTGCTCGCCTCTTGGGTATTATCCTGTTTTGTAAGGGCCACCGGATTATTGTTCTGATCGAACAGCTGGTAGCTGAAGAAAGGAGGTTTCGAACTCTGATAATTTCCCACTATCGGATCGTAACGCTCGACGGCCGGATCGGTCATCTTTACCCGCGCGAGCATCTTATACTTCGTTGTCGCAGGAACTCGGAACTTGAACTTCACGACTCCAGGAGTCTGCTCGGCAGTGGTAAAGACCTTCTGGAATGTCTGGGAATTCGAGTATTTTAACTTTTCGGCGTCGTAAGCGGTCTTCCAACTGGTGATAGCATTCAGGAAGGTCGTGGCGAGAGGGTTACAATTAGCTGCTCCTCCACAGTTATGGTAGGCCTTCATCTGTGAGTAAAACTTCGAGCTTGCGACATTGGTAAGATTGAAGGCGAATATGGACTTAGCAACCTGATAGGACTTGTTCACATCAGTAGTGGCGAATGCCGGAGAAGAAGTATTCTGGCCACCGTGACAGTTCAGACAGCTGTTCTGAGGTGCCGTGACGATCGGCAGGATCAGGCTTTGGTACTTACTTTCATTGAAGGCTTCCAGGGCCTTATCGACGTCCTTGTTGGGATACTGGACATCGTTGATGTCATAGACTTCATCCATCGTCGGTTTTTGCCTACCCGTTGCGTACCATTCGACTCTCGGGAGCTGTGTTGGTTTATACTCGCTGATGGTCTGGGAGATGCTGTTATTGATGTTCGAGGGGGCGAAGCGGACGTCTCTGTTGGGGGTTCTGGTTGCGTAATCGATTGGAAAGGTCACATTGTTATTTCTAAAAGTATGATCCAGCAGGTTCGTTTCGATGTAGACGTACTTATCTATTTCATGGATGACGTTACCGTCTTGGTTATAGATGACGTTCCCCGCGTCTTCCCAGCGCAACGGGAAGATGGTTTCGAACGCCTGGCTTCCTCTGGCGCCCCCGGAGAAGAACAGTGCCCCCGAAGGTAGGGTTTGAGTGTCATCCCTCACCGTTCCATCATAGCCCATGTACTGATTGCGAAATTCGATCGCCAAGGGTGCGTAGATGGCCCGCTGGATGAAGTTGCTGGTACTCTGCAGGCGACTCAGGACCTGCCGGACTTCTTTTCCTTTTGGGATGTAGAAGTTCGAATCGTACCTTGGCGCAAAGTAATCATCCGCAAGGGTACCGTTCGCCTGGGCGTCGTTATATTCTTCCACTGACAACCCGTCAGGGAGGAGGATAGGTGCGTATCCCAGCAGGCCACCGTAGTATTGACTAACTGCTGAATTTAGGAATATTGGATTGAGCGACCCATCATTGAATCCGACCATCTCATTACTGGTATCATTTGAGTAGAACCCGCTGGCGCGCCAGAGAAAACGCCTAAGATCCTCGGGCGTGAGAGTACCCTTTAATTTCAATAAGGCGAGATACTCCATTCTTCGGTCTGGTCTGATCGGCCAGAATCTCATACGGAGAGCGTAAGGAGGGTAACCGTTAGGGTCAGGATGACGGCTTATCTTATTGTAGACTCGGTAAGGTCGCTGATCAGAGGGGCGGCTATATTCGTTTAACGGAATATCAGTCCTGCAGCCCGTGGCCACCTCTCCATAGCGTGTGCTGATCTCTCCTAACGGGTGTTGGGACACTTTCGCAGTAGTAAGGAGCTTCAGTCCGGAAGCTGACTGGTTAACGACTTCATAGAAGCGGCCTGACCTGACCCCGTCTTCGAACTCAAAGAAGGTCTTGTTACTGATAGTTGTTGTAATTCTGTTTGCTTCGTTGAAGCCCTTCTCCACAGTCTTTATACCGGTTATATTTCTATTTGTTTTAGAAGCCCAGTACTTGATAGCGTCGAGCATCTCGGCAGCGTTATCTTCGCAGTTGGACCAGCAGTTGTGCTGATCGTTTTTTAATCTGAGATAGAGTCTGGAGGCTTCCGGTTTGCCCAAGTTTACCTTGAAGGAACTAAGAGCTACATCGTGGGCCAGCTTGACGTCGGCCTGAGCGAAGAACGGCGCCATATTGGAGGAATGGCAATTGATGCAATTGCTGCGAACTATCGGATAGACTGATTGCTGGAAGGTCGGAACGGAATCCGCGATGACTCTTGGATCGATATTGATGCCGGGCCCTGATGGATTCGGATTGTTTTTATCCTCGAACACCAGTTCCCCCGGCTTTTTTTCCATACAAGCCGTTAGACCGAGGACAGTTGAAAGTATGAGCAAACGTACTAGTATCATTTTTCTTTATCCTATGTAATTAAACCGGATCAAATCCTTTGCGTCGTCGGCCAAAAGGCCACGGCCATAGATCAGTTCAAACTTCGCGAGCACATCCGCTACGGAATCAGTGTTTTCCATCAGAGCGATGTAGTTGAGTATTTTAATTTTCCAGACCATGGAGATGTTATTTGCAAATGAATTTGCTGTGAGGTCCACGCCACCGCCTTTGACTGGTAGGAAGGATCCGAGTTGCCTCAGTGGGCCCAGGCCCGATCCGGATTTCACGATGGGTTGTTGTGCGCGGGTCTTACCGTGCCGGTAAGCCAGCATGATTGAACCGGACTGGACGGGAGAGTCGGTGTAGTGAACCACCCGGCCCTGGCCCAGAGGTGACTCATCGACGACTCCTGTTGCGTCGCAGATGGCAGAGCCATCTGTGAAAAGATCAATCACCACACTCTTACCTTTTAGAGCTGCGTAATAAATAATCTCGCCGATATACCTGCCGAGTTCTTGATCCTTGAGCACGCCGGTCCGGGCCGAGCCGTCGTGGTAGTCTCCTCCACCGATGACCAGAGAAGCCGAGCCTACCAGGTTATTTTCTAGCAGAAGATAACTGGCGGTCCCGATGGTGTCTCTGTCGCTTTGGAGGTTCCCGAGACCCAGGTTCACGTTATAAGAGCCACTCTGCGGATCGCCTGCAGCTACGTACGGAAAGACCAAGTTCAGATCATTTGGATCTGTCAGCATCGGAGTGAGGATCTCAGGAGTAAACGTCGTGAAGAACGGACCGGATCTAGTCATCGCATTCCCGATGTTCGCTTTGGCCGCATCCGGGAGTTTACTCTGCTGGATGGTCTCCAGTCTCCTGCGGGAAAAATCGGATAATTTTCTCATGAAGTTATTATACATGGGACGGTCCTTGGCGTTCTCATCCATGAACTTTCCCAGTGAGGAAAGATTCTTCGCATCCTCAGAGTTCCGGATGACTGGAGGGCGCAGGACCGGATCATAGACGAAAGGATCCGTGATCGAGTTACCACCGTTTGCCGTTGCAATGTTTCCAATGAGGCTGGCAAGTTTCCCCTTTGCGCCTGCTTTGACAGCGGCGATCGAGGTATTCAAGGGGTTCTCCGAGGTATCGTCGGTAGAGCGGTAAGCTAAAAACAGTCCGTCAACCATGTCGGAGACGAGTACCGGTGAGCCGTTGACCATAACAGTCTTGCCACTCAGCACCTGTTTCATGCCTTTTAGGATGCCGCTGGTCGCGTGGAACTTCAGACCGAAGGTCGAGTCGACCATACCGGTACGCGACGGGTGTAGCTCCGGAGGAAACCCCAACAGCAGGTAGCTATCGAGGGAACTCCATTCGTCCTGAGTGCCGGAGTTATCACGTCCAATGATCACATTTCCGCCGAGATTTATACCGCCGGCGCATTCGAGACTCACGAACGCAAGGTTTTCTCCGTTGGTCGCCTGGGCGTAGGCCTTACTGGCAAAAAGCTGTGGGAGGTTAGATAGCGTCAGGTAAGAGGCGACACTGGTCAGACCGGCGTTGTAGAGGAACTGCCTGCGGGTGAACTCCACAGAATGTTTTTCATAGAAGGCCAGTTTCTTTTTATCCAACTTAGTCATAAGCACCTTTAATCAAATGAGAAGTAACTGCTCGCGAGGAACAGCGTGCATCCGATGATAACTTTCTTCCGGTAGTCGTAGGGAGTTGTGATGATGTCATTCACCTGCATGATCCCGGCGATTTCGTTTAAAGCTGTCTGAAGAAACGGATCCTGAGAAACTTCAGTAATTGCGAAACGGTTTACCAGTGCCTGTGAGATCTTAGCGGGCCAAGCAGGATCGGCTTCGGCGATACCCAGGATACTACCTGAGGCGTCAGTTTGATCTGTCACAAATGAATCACAGTACTGAACCACCAGGGAGGTGAGAGAAATGTGATTAAAAGTACTATAAGAAATCGGATCGTAGCTCAGCGGCAGCTGAGACCGGACTTTCGAGACCGCTATTCTGATCTCGGCCCTGGATGCGTGCACCCCGGTAACCTTAGAGAGAATCTGGATCATCTGGTCGAAGTTTCTCGAGGAGTAGGTTGGAACAAGACTATCGACGGTCTCTTCTTTTGGGATGTAAGGATGGGGAACGAAGGGCGGTGGGGCGGTACCGTTGCCTGGGCTCAGCTCAGGCTTATTCGCTGGTACGCAACCAACCAAGACCAACAGGGAAAGGTATAAGATCTTTTTCATTTTAATCACTCTTTGCATGAAACGGAAGTTTCAGCGAAAAGGTTTTTCATGTTATAGTTATTCAGCTCGAAGCTAGCCGCAAGTGCGACAACCGCATCTCTTTCCTTCGAATTCAGTTTCCTGATATTATTCAAGCAGACTTTCTCGTAGACCCTCTGGCTCATGCAGTTACTGAACTGCTTGGTTTCTGAGAGCATCTTTCCCAGAGAAAAAAGGCCATACCCCTCATTAGTGGTACCCCAACCCATTCGGCTGTTCAGGCTGGATTTCCAGAAATTTATCCAGTAATCGTCTGAGACGCTGGTACCGATCTGGGTGTCATCATTTGAAATTGTGGCATTTAATTTTGCGACGACAGTGGTGGGCGTGTAGAGTACCTTGCCGGTAGCATTGTAGTAGTCGTGGTAAGCGAACGCGTTCGAGAGCGGGTCTAGTCCGGTGTGACAGGCGACACAGTTATTTTTATAGGTGGTCTCAAGTCCCCCGGGGATCCGTGGAATATCCTTCCGGACGTATTCATCAGAAAGAGTACCGTCTTTCAACTGGTCCATCGTTCGGCAGAACATGTGAGGAACTATGTACGCGATCCCCGCCCTGTTCGTCCCGGCCTGCAGGTATGCTTTCGCGAACTCACGGGTGGAAAGAATTCCCGATACCGCCTTCGGGTCACTGTAGAGGTAGTCGCTCTGCAAACCAATTTTTAAGAGATTGCTATTACTCAGGTCGAGACTCAAGCTTTCTGCTTCCTCGAAATGGCTATTCCGGTCAGGGGCGTACTTAGAGATGATGAAGCGAAGCTTGGGATACTTCGGGTCTTTAATGAGAATTCGGTCTGAGCCGGGGAAGTTATCTTTCAGGAACTGGTGCCGAGCTCCTGCGGTTTCATTCTTACTTAGCACATCACTCGGTCCATTTCTAAAACCAGTTGCGGAGACAAATAAGATCTCAGGTTCGGTCAACAGCGCTTGCAGCGCCGGTGACAGCGATGCTCCAATCAACGTGCCTCTGAAAACATACAGCGAATCACGATAGAAAACCTGGTTAAAGGGTATGTCATCTCGGATGAACCCTAAGAGAAGTGCTGTCATATCGTTGAGGGGCTTGCTATGGTCACTTGTTTTATTCGACCATGGCGTGACCATGCTTTTGACTGTCACATTGTAGAAGTTCTCGTCTTCCTGGATGATCTTAACGGCAGCTTCCCTTGCTCTTTGCTGACTTAAAAGCGAGATGGTTTGCTGCATCTGAACTTTCGTGGGCAGAGTTCCCGTTAGAGAAACATGAAGCCGACGGGCCTTGATCACCAACTCCGGAGTACTTTGGGACCAAAGCTCTGTGCTCAAAACGAACATGAATAGTATGATCTTCATATAACCTCTAACGGCATTATATCATGTGAACTTTAACCAGCTGTTTCTCGCAAGTTATCGAAGAAAATGGAGTTTTCTGCCTCGTAAAATTGCCTAGATGGATCCCATAAGAGGTTAATTTCATTTCATGGCACTAGTGCTTTCAATAAGTTAGTCTTGCTTCTAAAAGAGAAAAATTTGGACGACCCATTCACGCTGTGCTAACTTCCCAGAGACATTCATTCCATAATTCTGACTCGCTCATGGCAATTACGACCATGGGCTCTTTAATAAATTTGTTCGCTCAGCGAACAGAAGATCCAGGAGGAAATATGATCTACGAAACGGCATTTGTCGTTCGCCCGGACGCATCTGAGGAAGTTGTGACTTCCATTAAGACTGCTCTCGGGGACGTTTTCAAGCAGTTCGGCGCAGAAGTTCTAGTCACAGATTCATGGGGAGTGAAAACGTTTGCTCAGCCAACCGAATCAGGTCTCAAAAAAGGTGCTTACCACTATTTCATGTACAAGGGCGAAGGCGCTCTTAACGCAGAAATTGAGCGTCGATTTTTGATCAATGAAAACCTGGTGAGACATCTGATCATTAAGCTCGGCGTTGACAAAGACCAGGCCGACATCGTCAAGAACTACAAGAACCCAAACCATTCACAGGCCAACGCGGACATGGAAGATGAAGGCGGCTTCGGTGGAGAGGACAAAGACAAGAAGATGCACTCCAAGCGCAAGTCTTGTTGGTTCTCGGCTAAGAAGACGTCCCCGGACTGGAAAGACCCGAAGTCTTATTCCTGGCTGGTGAACGAATTCGGAAAGATCTCTCCAGCTCGAATCACCGGTTTAACTCCGACGTTCCAGCGCCGGGCCAACGAGTCGATCAAGCGCGGTCGGAACATGCTCCTCATCTCTTACCAGTCTAACGAGACTGCAAGATAAGTAAGGAAAGTTCGCCGGTATGAATACTGAAGTCCTGCAGAAACCACAACTCACCACAGGTAGGTTACTCCTCTTAGGCGTCTCCTCTGTCGTCTTGTGCATCAGCTTCATCATGTCGGTGTTCGCCCCGTTCCCGCTGGCATTGTCGGTCATCTTGTATGGCCGCGCGAAGGGTTACCTGACGGGCCTCGTCGGACTCATCCTAAGCTTCGCCTTTGCGTCCCTGGTACACCTTGACCTGACCCTCTTTGGATTCTACGTTTGTGTGTTCGTCTTCGGAATGGCCATCGCCGAGATCGTGAAACGAGACTACTCTCCTGTGAAAGGGATGGTGGTCTTCGGACTCGGTTTCATCTTAACCATCTCCGCGGCCTTCGCATGGTTGGTCAGTTCGCAGGACCTGACCGTCAAGCAGTTCATCATCAACCAGATCCAGAAGAGTTCAGACAAGATCGAAGTGCAAAAGAAGATCATCGAAGAAAGAGGGGGCGAGGGGTCAACCCAGATCCTGCAACTTCTTGATCGTCCGGACCTGATTGCTCAGGAGATGACCGAGTCGTTCCCGAGCTACCTGTTTATCGGAGTTTTCTTAGTCCTTTGGTTCAACATGTTCCTCGCCCTGAAGAGCCGCCGGCTCTTGTTCTCAGGGGAGGACCATCCGTACACGGAAAAGAATCTGCTCAACTTCAAGGTTCCGTTTGGCTTCGTTGTCCTCCTGGCCATCGGACTCATCCTTGCGGTGTGGGGCAATGACTTCGGGAACGCGTCCTACGAGACCATCGGCCACACGGTCATCATGTGCCTGGGGATTTTTTATGTCTTCCAGGGGTTTGGTGTCTTCAGTGACCTCTTGAGTTTCCTTGGGATCATGGGGTTTTTCCGCACGCTCATCGTGATGGTAGTGGTCTTCACGGCTTACTACTTGATCGCAGCTGCGGGCCTGTTTGATAACTGGTTTGATTTTAGAAAGTATTTTGTGAAACGTAACATTGAAGAATAATCTCTAGGAGTTAATATGAAAGTCATCCTTACTGAAAAGGTGAAGGCCCTCGGAACAATTGGCGAAGTCGTCAACGTCGCCGCAGGCTTCGCCCGTAATTTCCTGTTCCCGAAGAAGCTTGCCATCCTCGCCGATGACAAGAACTCGAACGTCTTCAAGGACAAGCAGAAGGCCCTCGCTAAGAAAGTCACTGCCGAGAAGGGCCAAGCAGAAGAGCTGAAGAAAAAACTCGAAGGCATGACCGTCGAGCTGATCAAGAAAGTGGGAGCAAACGGCCGTCTCTTCGGCGCCGTGACCTCTCAGGAAATCGTCAAAGAACTCGAGAAGCAGGGGATCAACGTCGAGCGACGTCTCCTCACCGTCGACGGTTCCATCAAGTCCCTCGGGACCTACGACGTGAAAGCGAAACTCTTCAACGACGTCACCGCGACCTTCAAGCTGAAGATCGCCATCGACGCCGCCATGGCCGAAGAGCTCAAGCGCCAGCAGGCAGATGCGCAGAAGAGAAACGCGGACAAGAAGGCCAAGGCCGAAGCCGCCAAAGCCGAAGCCGCCAAAGCTCTGGAAGACGCCGCCAACGCCGAGTAACCGACCCTGTACTATTCCGGGGGGCCACGGGGCTCCCCGGATTCTTATCCTTATTCCCCTGAGGAGCTAAATGGCAAGCAACCCCGGTCACGAACTTCCCCATGATCTCGGTGCCGAGAAGGCCCTCCTCGGATGTCTCCTCATCGACAATTCGAGCTTCGACGAGATCTCTGACGTGGGGATCTACCCGGATGATTTCTACCACCCGCAGTTCGGGATCATCTTCTCGGCCATCCGAGAACTGCACATCGACTCCATGCCGTTTGACATCGTCACCGTCTCTTCGAGGTTAAACGACCTCGGGAAGCTAGAAAAAATCGGTGGGCAGACCGGACTCGTTTCGATCTGCGACGAGATCGGTTCCTCCGCCAACGTCGAGCACTACGCGCGTCTCATCAAACAGAAATCTGTCTTGCGGGAAGTGGTGCGAACCGCCACCCGCATCATGCAGTCGGGAACAAATTTTTCGGGCGACATCGAAGCGTTTCTTCAGGACGTGGAGGCGAGCTTCTTCAAGCTGACCTCGCAGACCAAGAATAACAAGATGGTGACTCTCAAAGAAGCTCTCTACGAAAACCTCAAAGAACTCGAGTCACCGGCCCGGGGCAAGGGAGAGATCTCCGGCGTCTCCACCGGTTTCAAGTCACTCGATAGCAAGCTGCTGGGACTGCAACCGGGACAGATGATCATCATCGCCGCCAGACCCGGCCTCGGAAAAACTGCCCTTGCCTTAAACTGGGCAGTGGCAGCGGCGAAGCAGACTTCGCTTCCGGTTGCCGTGTTCTCCTATGAGATGATGCATGTCGAGCTTTCCATGCGACTGCTCGCCTCCGAAGCCTGCATCGACGGCCGCAAGCTAAAGACCAAAGACTTTAATGAAATGGACCTGCGGTCAATCTCGGGTGCGGTCCAGAAGCTCTCGAACCTTCCGATCTACATCAACGACGTCGGTTCCACCACCTTGATCGACATCCGCTCCTACTGCCGGAAGATCAAAGCGGAGAAAGGACTCGCCATGGTGGTGATCGATTACCTTCAGCTCATGCCTCCGCACCAGGCCAAGCAGTCCAGGGAGCAGGAGATTGCAGAGATCTCCCGCGGCATCAAGATGCTTGCCAACGAACTGGAAGTCCCCATCGTCGCTCTCTCACAGCTCAACCGGTCCGCGGCTTCGCGAACAGACCGGCGGCCCCAGCTCCAGGACCTGAGGGAGTCCGGCTCCATCGAGCAGGACGCAAACATCGTCCTACTGATCCACCGAGAAGATGCATACGACCTGAACTCACCCAAGAAAGGGATCGCGGAAATCATCATCGCCAAGAACAGAAACGGTGAACCCGGCACGGTGGAACTCGCCTGGATCGGCTCGCAGACGAAGTTTGCCGAGCAGGAATTCCAGAGACCAGACACCAAGTGATCTTCTCGAAGTTCCGGTGGAACGAATCCACCATCCTAGAACTCTCGAAGGCTACCAAGGCCTACGTCTATTACCGCAGTACCCGGATGAATCTGCTCACCGGATACCCGGAGGTGTGGCCGCTGGAGAAATTCACCCAAGAACTCGAGGTCCTGACGCTTCAGACGCGGTTGCGTCGGCCGAGAGTTTTTCATTTCCACTACGAGTTCGGGCTGGTCCTGATGGGCCTGGGCCACACCGTCGACGAGACCGTGCCGCTCGCCATCGAACTCGAGTTCGACAAGTCCCAGAAACGAGCACCTAAAAAGACTGCCATCCGCCAGCTCCGGCTCCAGTGCCTGGAGCGACCGAGCTGGAGCGAGTACAAAGGTGCCTTCGCCAGGATTCAGGAACACCTATTGAACGGAAACTGCTACCAGGTCAACCTCACGTACCCGTTTGATTTTGAAACCCCGGAGCAGATCGACCCGCGGGACCTGAGCGACTTCTTCTTCTCACGCAAACAGCTCGGGGCCTTCGCTCACTGTACTTTTCTGGGCGAAGAGATGATCCTGAGCAACTCGCCGGAGTGCCTCTTCCAGACCCGCAAGGACGAAGTTTTCACCATGCCGGTCAAGGGCACGGTGAAGAGGGGCAAGGACTTCAGCAAGGCCTGGAGAGCGCTGCTGGCCAACGTCAAGGAAGAGGGCGAGCTCTCCATGATAACCGATCTTTTGAAGAACGATCTCAACCGGCTCGATGTGCCGGCCGCTAGAGTGATAAAACTCCGCGCACCGCTTTTAGTCCCGGGCCTGCTCCATCAGTACTCACTGATCTCCGTGAAGCTTCAAAACGATGTCACACTGATGAAGTCCCTCCAATGTCTGTTCCCCGGTGGGAGTGTCACCGGCGCCCCGAAGAAAAGAGTGATGGAGATTATCCAGGAAGTGGAACGCTACTCGCGGGGGATTTACTCTGGTTCGACGCTGCTTTGTTACCAGGACAAAAAAGTCGCCAATATTAATATCAGGACGGCTTCTATCAATCCTTTTGAGAGAATGTGGCGCTACGGCGCAGGGAGTGGGATCACATTATTGTCTAAAGCGCCCAATGAATTTCAGGAGATGGAAGCTAAAGTCGCCAGTTTTCTGACATTGTTTAATGCTCCTGGATATTAAGATCAAAGGTTTGTTATTCCAAAGATTTAAACTTCTTTTCTCAAGCATCTCTAACATCGTCTTACAACTTCAACTGAAATTTGACTTTCTTTTTGCCCCGTCGATATGCTCAAAGGACAAGAGACCTAACACGCTACTAAATGGACTTAGATAGCTTAACTTTCAAGGAGTCAAGAATGACGGCTGACCATCTGACCATTGTTGCGAAAGCTGCAACGGGTTCAGAGCAAAAAAACGGGAAAGTGAGTCTGGAAATCTTAGCGAAGATGACCGGTTTTCCTGTTGAGATGATCAGAGATGAAATTTTTCAAGGACACGATGAACAAGAGGTTTCGCTGGATGACCTCCGCCGGGCCATGCTCACCTACATAGATTCGACGATGCTCATGGATGAGATGAAATAGTCAAAAAGCCCAGTCACGACTGGGCTTTTTTAATTCCCCTCATAAAAAAAAAGCCTGCAACTCCTGACCGACATGATCTAGTAAAGACAGTTATTTAAGTTCATTCCCCAAATTCCGATACTTAGTCCATAAAGACCGATTTTACTATCAAGGGTGTTCTATGGATATCGCTACCGTCTTAGGCCTGGTCCTCGCCACCATCTCGATCATCGGATCGATCCTCTACGGATCACCGCTCTCGATCTTCATCGATATTCCCTCCGTCGCCGTGGTGGGTGGAGGAGTGATCGCGGTGACCTTCATCAAGTGGCCGATGGAACAGGTGAAGAGCCTGGTGTCGATCTTCATGAAGTCGATCTTCTTCTCCCCGGCCGAGCCGCGGGCGATGATCGAAGAGATCCAGAAGCTGGCCGAGACCGCTCGCCGGGAATCGGTGTTCGCACTGGAGAAGGTCCCGGTGGAAGATAAATTTTTAAAGAAAGCCGTGACTCTCGCAGCGGATAACAGACCACCGGAGGTTATCACCTCCATCCTGAGCCTGGAGATTGCGGCGATGGAAGACCGGCACTCGAAGGGTGTGGACATCCTCGAAGGCATGGGTGCCGATGGCCCGGCGTTCGGAATGATCGGGACCCTGATCGGACTGGTGCAGATGCTCCAGAACATGTCGGACCCGTCGTCCATTGGCCCGGCGATGGCTGTGGCCCTCCTCACCACCTTCTACGGCTCGGTACTGGCCAACGTCTTCACCATCCCGGTGGCGATGAAGCTCAAGCAGCGCTCGAAGCAGGAAGCCACCAAAATGAACATCGTCGTGGCGGGGGTGCTGGGGATCGTCGCCGGCGAGAACCCACGGGTCATCCGTGAGAAGCTCGATTCGTTCCTGCCTCCGAAAGACAGACTCGTTGAAGAGAAGAAGGAATAGTTATGGCCGACGCTCCTAAATGTCCTCCTTGTAAGCCCGGAGCTCCCGGGTGGCTTGCGACGTTCTCGGATCTGTGCACACTCCTGCTGACGTTTTTTATCTTGCTGCTTTCGTTTGCGAAGACCGAGACAGCGAAATACGAAGCCGCCATCGGGTCGCTGCGGAACGCTTTCGGCGGAAACGTCCTGAAGGCGGGAGATGTCATGCGTGCCGGGAAGTCGCCGAGCGATGCGCCGACCATGCTCGATTCGGAGAATCCCGCCAAGCCGTTTCCCATCGAGTTCCTCACCGCGGAAGGACTGCTGGATAAGCATGAGGTCAACCGGGAGTCCGACGTCCAGCTCAATCAAGTCAAAAAAATGCTTTCAGAAAACGAGCTCTCCGAGTCCGCCAACGTCTACGAGATGCCGGAGTCGGTGGCGGTCCGGATGAAAGATAAGATCTTCTTCCGCAAAGGTTCCGTAGGGATCGACGACATCGACATCCAGGTCTTCGACCGTCTGGTCAAGATGATGCGAGAGAGTAACTGGCAGATCATGATCGAGGGCCACTCCGAAGCTGGAGAAGTCTCGGCGAAGGATAGCTCCGTCGACGCCTACGTGCTCTCCTCTCAGAGAGCACTGGCCGTCTCCAAGGCCCTGCTCCAGCGGGGCGTTCCCGCCGGTCGCATCACCACACTTTTCTACGGAGACTCTAGACCGCAGGAAAAGATCAATGCTACTGTCTCGGATCGCCGCGTGGAGTTCGTCTTAAAGAAAGTGGACCTGCGAACAGAAGGGCGGAAGGTCGAGGCGCAGTAATGTCGTTCATGGAAATCTGCTGGTTGTACGACGAGCCTTCTCTTAAGGCAGCCCTGCAAGCAGCAGCGAGCTGCTCGGGCCAGCTGCTCAAGAAGTACCTCAGTACTAAAGATCTTAAGAGACCGATCATGGCCCGGGAAGTCTCGCGGCTTCCGCTGGATCTGGTGAACCACATGCTGATTAACCCCGAGTACCGGGGCCCCGAGGTCCGGATCCTGAGAGAAGATTCGGAAGTCATCGTCCTCCACAAGCCCCCGGGAATCCACTCCCATCCTCTGCGCTACTCCGACACCAATACCTTGCTTAACTTCCTGGCAGCGCACCGGCACTGGCAACCACTGCGGGTCAACGCCGACCAGTACGACCGGGGACTCCTGTACCGTCTGGACGAAGAGACCTCCGGGGTGATGGTGGTGGCCAAGAAAGATGAAACGTACCAACTGATGAGACAGGATTTTTCCCGGCAGATGAAACGTAAGTTTTACTGGGCGGTGGTGGAGGGAGACTTCGATAAAGCGGGTGACTGGACTCACCACTTCACCTCCTCCGGCGTCAAGGGAAGTAAGCAGAAGGTGAGTGGGACCGCTCACTTCGGTTCAGTCCCGGGAAGCCTGGCCGTCAAGAAGGTGCAGTTCAAAGAGGGGAAGAGCCTGCTACTGATTAGTCTTCAAACCGGACTTCGGCACCAGATCCGGGCACAGCTAGCTTTCCTCGGGTACCCGATCCTCGGTGACGAACTCTACCAGGGAAAAAAATCCCAACGGGTCTTTCTGCATGCACTGAGGTACGAGTGGGTTTGTGTCGAGGAAGACCCGGCGCCGGAGTTATTTCATCTCTTCTTTGACCTGGACGGTGCTCTTGAGGTGACTCATGATATGCTCCGGGGTTTCTAAGTTCGCAAGCTTCACGATGAACTTGCCCTCAGTGACAGCGTTGAGCTCCAGCTTGGGATGCTTGAGCTTAAATCTCACGAAAAAAACTTTCTCCAGGATATCCACCTGTGAAGCACGGGCGATGAAGCTCATGTGGTTGGCGAGTTGCCGGTACATGTAGGGTTTAATGTTGTCCGGATCCGGCGGAGTGAGCACCTCGTGGATCTCGACGGCGAGGTTATTGCCTTCGCAGAATAGGGTCCAGTTCTCGGGGGTCTTCTTTTCAATCCTCACCAGGGCCGCTCGGCAGGAGGTCGGGATGAGTTTTTCGTTGTGAAAAAGACCCCATTTTTCTTTGGAATTGAGCTGGTAAAGAAATAATCCAAACAGGATGATTCCGATTGCAAGTATTGGTTTTTTCATGAAATAGTTCAGCAGCATCCCCACATTATCTCCGCAATAGTTATCTTTTGCACTAAAGAGTTCTTCCTTTATATCCGATAAGCTTAATCAGGAATGAGGAGTTATGATGAGAAGTTTAAGTCCGAAGTTATGGGAAAAGTTAATGGTCCTGAGCCAGAATCAGAGCAACATCAGGCTCCAGGAGTTATCGCAGGACCTGGGGCTGATGCAGGAAGAAACTCTCTTTTTGCTCAAACAAATTTTCCCAGCGGGCGAGGGGCTCAAGATCGTTGAAGAGCAGGGAGACGTGTGGATCCGCCTCAAGCCGCTTTCGCACTCGGACCTGACCGTTCTTAATTCATCTTTCAGCAGCCGCAACCATTCGGTGGACAGCCCCATCAACGCCATCATGGACCTGCTGCGGGAACTCGATAGCTGGGACCAGCACATCAGTGAAGCCCACTTCAAGATGGTCAAGGTCCTGGACCAGGCCACGCTGGCGCAGCAACTTCTTAGGATCACCGTGGCCGACCAAAGCGACTACGTCCTCCACCCGTGGAAAGTCCTGCACCTCGACGGAAACCTCGTCCTCATCGGAGAGGATACGCGGGATCACTGCCTGATGATCCTGGCCGTCCGGGAGATGACCGTGATCACTCTCATCGATTCCACCAGTAAGCCCAAGGCCTCTCCCTACGAGATCGAAGAGTTCATCAAGGCGCTGCGGGCGATGAATGAAAAAGAGACCCGGCTCATCCTGAAAATCTACGATCCCCAGTGCAACAACCTCTTCCCCGATCATCACTTCCTAGGTAAGCCCTGCATGATCAGCAATCCCTACGGAGACCTGATCTGGGCGGCTTACGTCGAACCAGGTGAGGATTTGTACGAGTGGCTAATGACACTTGGTACTAACGTGGAAATCCTCGACCCGGTCACTTTCAAAGACGAATATCTTGCGTATTGTGAGGAAAAATCCAAAAAAGTAGCCTAGTATGATTGGATGAAAAAGACCGATCAGAAGCCTTACTTCCTGCTCTCCTTCATTCCGGCAGTGGCGTACTGGTACCTCGAGACGAACTACACTCTGCAGATCGCGCTGATCGGAGGCATAGTCCTGGGAGTCCTCGAGATGGCCCTGGAAAAAAAGTTTACCGGTCACGTCCACACGCTCTCAAAGCTCAACGTCTCACTGGTCATTGTCCTCGGGATCATCTCCCTGGTGGCCAAGGAGGGAATCTGGTTCAAACTCCAGCCGACCCTGACCGGAATCTCTGTGGCTTCCTTCCTCTTGGTTAAAAAATTCAAGGGCCAGTCCCTGATGCTCGAGATGCTCAAAGACATGCACCAGGAAGCCCCCATGCCCGCCAGTATCTACCGGAAGATGGAATGGCACATCTGTCTTTTTCTGATCGGGTTCGCTGTCTTCATGGCCCGGGTGGCCTTGGTCGAGACAACCGCCACCTGGGTATTCTGGAAAACCGGTGGCTTCTACATGGTCTTCGGGGTGTTCATGGTCTGTGAGATCGTCTTCATCCAGTGGTCCTTAAAAAGAGAGAAAAAATGAAAGTCTGTATCTTCTGCGGTGCCAACGCGAGCCTCGATCCGCAAGTGGACAAGGTGGTTAAAACCCTCATGACCCACTTCCGGGCCAACGACACGGAACTCGTGTACGGTGGCGCGGGCATCGGGATCATGGGTGCTTTGGCCACCGAACTGATGGTCCTGGGGGGACGAGTGACGGGTGTGATCCCGCAGCTCTTGATGAAAAAAGAAATCGCTCACGCAGGCTTGACCAAACTCCACACGGTCACGGACATGCACGAGAGAAAGAAATTAATGTACCAGCTCTCCGACGCTTTCCTGATCCTCCCTGGCGGCATGGGCACCATGGACGAGCTCTTCGAGATCCTCACCTGGAAGCAGCTGGGGCTCCACTCCAAACCGATCGCGATCCTTAACGTCAACCGGTACTACGACCCCATCATCGACTTCTTCAACCAGGCCACAGACAAGGGACTGATTAAACCTCAGGACCGCAGTCTTCTCTTCGCCTCCCCCGACTGGCAAGAGGTGTGGAGCTACTTCACTGAGAACGTCCCATGAACAAGATCACTCTAGTGGCCTACGACCTGCAGGATCAGACTCAGGCACAGGAAATTTTTAACATCATCGCCCAGTACTATGAGAAGTCTCCTTGGCCTGTGACGGTCAAGAAGATCATGGACGGATCTGTCCGGTACTTCAGGGCAGAACACCAGGGCGCTGCGGTCGGACTCAGTGGTTACACCCTGAAGACTCCCACCCTGGCAGAGACCGTGAAGACCACCGTGTTCCGGCAGTTCCAAGGAACGGGTCTCGGGCACGAGGTCTCCCAGGCCATCGAAGAAGAGTGCAGACGGATCGGCGTAAAAAAAGTCATGACCACCATCTACCACTTTAACCATTCCATGATCAGCATCAAGCTCCGGCAGGGGTACACCATCGAGGGCTACCACCCGGACCACGAGGCTCCCGGGTTCCACGAATACAGTCTGGGGAAAGTCCTCTCATGAACCTGTGGAAAATATTTTTTGGCAAAGATCCCAAGGACCACTTTCTGGGATTCGATCCGAGCGCCTCTAGCTGGAGGTCAGTGACCTGGAACTTCGACCTGGAGTCTCCGCGCATGCGGCAGTGGACCATCGAGGTGCATCAGCAAAGTGTCAAGGTCATCGAATGGTCGAAGGAGGATGCCACCGAACTTAAGTTCTTCGACGGCAGTCAGCTAACCGGAAAAAAGAGAATGCAACAGACGGATGCGGAGCTACTGGCGCTGATGAACATTTCCATCCATTCGACGCTGAAGCAAAGCCTCGAAGGCAATCAGGAGTTCATGCTGACTCCCGTCTCGGGTGCAACTACCCTGGATTTCCAGAACGAAGCCCGGGCCCTGCAGTGGATCCAGACGAGTTTCACCACTCTCTCGGGTGCACTAAAAAATCTTTCCAAAGATTCGAGCCTGATCCTTACTGCGGCTTTTTTTTCCGGTGTCGCACCGGAAGCAGGTGGAGAGAAAAGTGATCCAGTCCTGCGGATCATCGTCTTCAATCTCGACATCACACTTTACCTGCGCATGGACTTCTCACTTCACATCATCATTTTTGATGACAAAAATTTAGGGCACGGAGAGTCTAAAACCCCGGTCTTCCAACAAATAATCAAAGTTACAAAACCGCAATTCTATGATGAAATAGTTAAGTTGCTGCACCATCTCGCTCAAGTTGGAGAAATTAAGTGATTGGATTCTTGATTCTTGTCATCACCTACTTTGCTTTCTCTTGGGGACTACCCTGGCACAAGATTCCTTCGACCATTTCATTTTCTTATATCTTCGACCTGCTGTTCGCCCTGAGTGTTTCATTTTTTTTTCGACTTCCCTGGAAATTTAAATTTCATTTTAATAAGCATTCTTACAAAGCGTTCCTGGAAGTCATGGCCTTGGGCCTGGGAGCTGTTCTATCCATCTGGTACCTTGAGATCGAGATTCCTTTTAGACTGGTCAATAACCTGGAGTGGCACTTGCTGGTGTTCGCGCCGGTCCTGGAAGAACTCGTCTTCCGGCAAACATTTCAGCGAGTCTTGATCTCGAGCGTCGGCGGGAAATACGTAACTTCCATGCTGGTCGCTGCGATCTTTGCATTCTCACACCTTGTTGGTTTAACGGTCCTGTCGACGGAGTACGTCCCCTTCATTGGGTTCCAGGTCTTTTACACGTTTGTCCTGGGGGTTTTATGTGGCCAGGCCTTGCTACGGTTTCACTCAGTCATCATGCCCATCATCCTTCACTTTATCTTTAATCTCATCTTCTATGTCGCCCTGCGCTCCGAGTTCATTTAGACCATTGTCAGGTTTACTTTAAATCCCTCATTTGCTATATTGCGCCATTGAATTATCAGAAGGCCTGTATGGAAATTTCCACAGAAAATACGGTGAAGGTTGGAGAGTTGAATTTTCCGCCAAGAAAAGTCTGGCTCAAGACCTACGGGTGTCAGATGAATTACCACGATACCGAGAGGATCCTCTCCCACCTGTCTGGCTTAAACTTCACCAAGACCGATGATCAAGCGGCGGCGGATCTTATCATCTTTAATACCTGTGCTGTCCGAGACCATGCCAATCAGAAATTCTACTCCCACATGGGCGAAACCAAAAGGTTGAAGCTCAGTCCGGAGATCAACCCGGAAACGGGCCTTAAGAAAAATGTCATCATCGCTGCCGGAGGCTGCATCGCCCAGACGGAGAGCAAGGAGCTACTCGCCAAGTACAAGCAGCTTGATTTTGCCTTCGGGACTGACGTCATCGATAACATCGGTGAGATGGTCTACCGCTCTTACGCCGGGGAACGGAAGTTCGCCGTCACCGCTTGGGACCGCGCGGAGAACTATTCAATCGAGACCAAGATCACCCAGGGCTCACCCCTGGCCTTCGTCAACATCATCAAGGGCTGCGACAAGTTCTGTTCCTACTGCATAGTTCCCTTCACTCGAGGGCGGGAGAAATCAAGGCGTCTCTCCGAGGTGGTGACCGATGTGAAGAGACTCGTCGAGCACTCCGGGATCCAGGAGGTGATGCTCCTGGGGCAGAACGTGAACTCGTTTGGAAAAGATCACGGCGAGTCCCTGGCCCAACTTCTGCTGGAGCTCGAGAAGATCGATGGACTGCTGAGGGTGCGCTACACCACTTCTCACCCGTACGACGTGACCGATGAGTTGGTCGCGGCCCACGGCTCGGCCAAGAAGCTCGTCAATCACCTGCACCTTCCGGTGCAGTCGGGGTCAAACACCGTCCTGCAGAGGATGCTCCGGGAATACACAGTAGAGCACTACCTGAGTCTGCTGGCGAAAATGAGAAAGGCCAATCCGGAGATGGTAATCACCACCGACATCATTGCGGGCTTTCCTAATGAGACCGAAGAAGAACACCAGGCCACCCTCAGGCTGCTTGAGCTTGCCCAGTTCGATTTCATCTACGGCTACGCCTTCTCTGAACGCAAAGGGACCAAAGCGGCGAGGATGACCGATGTACTGACCGATGACATCCGCGGCCGGCGCCTGCGGGAGATCCTCGCCAAGCAGATGAAGATCCAGGAAAATCTGCGACAGGGGATGATCGGGAAAACTTACCGCGTGCTGGTGGAAGAAAAAAACGAGAACAAAGGTGTGCTGAAGTGGACTGGCCGCACTTCTTGTCACCGGCTGGTGCACTTCGAACCGGTGAGCAAGGATCAGAACTACCAGTGGCACTGGGTAGACGTAGAGATCACCTCCGCGACGGCCTTGTCGACGCAGGGAAGATATATCAAGGACCATGGTCGCAATCCGTGAAAGTTGTCTGGCTCGTCATCGCCTGGATCAGCCTGGCCCTCGGCTTCGTGGGAGCTTTCCTTCCGATCATCCCGACAACACCGTTTCTCATCCTCTCTGCGTTCCTATTCTCAAAGTCTTCGCCCCGGCTTCATGCTTGGATGCTAACTCTGCCCATCGCGGGAGAGGGGATCAGAGACTGGCAGTCTAGCCGTGTCATCCGTCCGCGGGCAAAAGTTCTTGCGGCAAGCATGATCCTTCTCTCAGTGGTTCTCATCTGGAAAAGCCAGAACATCCCGCTCATCGTTCAAGCTTCAGTCACGGCCCTCCTCATCAGCGTCATGCTTTTTGTCATCACCAGGAAAAGTGGATCATCTCCGCAAAAATAAGTAGAATAGAGCATGTTTTTAAAGATGATCATTCTGCTTTCTCTCTGCTTCGGCTGCACCACTGTGAGTTACCTCACGGAGCAGGGGATCGAGCAGGCGAAGCTCCAGTGGTCGGGGCGGGATAACGACGAACTTCTTAAAGATCCCAAAGTGTCTGAAGAGGTGAAACGGAAGGTGCTGCTGGTCGGGGAGTACAAGAAATTTTTCTACCACTACTTCGGAGCAAAACCCACCAGTATCTACTCGAAGACCGCCATGCTTCCGAACAAGGCGGTGACCTACTTGGTGGTGGCGAGCCCGCACACCAAGATCGAGGCCCACGAATTCGAGTTCCCGCTGATGGGAAGCTTTCCCTACATTGGTTTTTTCAAGAAAGACTCCGCGAAGAGTTTCGCCCGGAAGATGCGCAGAAAAGAGAACCTCGTTACCTGGATTAGGCCCGTCTACGCCTACTCCACGCTGGGGTACCTGGAAGACCGGATCCTCTCGTCGTTCTTCGAATACGAGGACCTGGAGCTGGCCGAACTCGTCTTCCACGAACTCTTCCACACCATCTTCTTCATCAAAAACGAAGTAGACCTGAATGAAAATCTCGCCAACCTCTACGGCAAAGACATGTTGCAGGAGTACTTCAGAGACCGACCCGAACTCGATGCCTACCTGAAGACGGAGGAGAAGAAGACGGTGATCAGTAAGAGAGTGGTGGAGCTGATCGGGATCCTGCAGACGGAGTTCGCCAAGCTCGGCGGCTTTATCACCAACGAGAAGGCCGATGTCCTGACCTCTAGGTTCGTGGCAGAGGTCTTCAAACCGGACCTGCGGAAACTGTGCCAGCAGCTCGGTCTGGCTGAAACGGACTGTGAGCTCAAGGAGCACTGGAACCAGGCGAGCTTCGCGGCCTTCCTCACCTATGAGGAAGAGCAGGACTTTCTGAAAAAATTAAAAGACCAGCTCAAGCTTGATCTCAAGGGGTACTTGTCCTGGCTCCGAACTGAGTACGACATATTTGATCAGCAGGATAAGTTCGATAGCTTCACAGAATATTTAAAATCGAAGGTACCAGATGCGCCACTTGCTACTCATTGATTCACTCGCAAAACTCAACGTAAGAAAAGATTCGTCGATGATGCTCGCCCTGGCGATGCAGCGGCGGGGGATAGAGACCTACGTCTTCTTCGAAGATGATTTCTCAATCCATAACCAGGGACAGCAGAAACTGCGGGTCCATGCTTTCAAGGGAACTCTGAAAGAAGACGGCATCTACCTGGCGAGCTTCGAGATTACCTCCCAGGTCATCATCGAGCTGGAAAAAACCGATGTCATCCACATGCGGCTCGACCCGCCCTTCGACAGCAGGTACCTGCGGATCCTGTGGATGCTTGACCATTTGGTGTCACTAGGAATCAGAGTGATGAATTCCCCGAGAGGGATCATGCAGTTCAATGAGAAGCTCTACGCTTACCGCTCTAAGGGGGCCTGTGCCAGCTACGTCGGTCAGAGCCTCAAGCTGGCGGAGCAGTTCGTGGCGTCTCTCTCTCCGGTGCCGGAGGCGCTGATCATCAAGCCGATGGATCTCTACAGCGGGATCGGTGTTGAAAAACTTCCCATGGATAACTGGCGAGACCGGTTCCGGGAAAAAGTCATCGAGCTGGCAGGGCCGGTGATCGTTCAACCGTTCGTCGCAGCGGTGAGGAAAGGAGAGATCCGGTCATTGTACTTCAAGGGTAAGGAGATCGGGACGATCCTCAAGACGCCGAAGGACGGGGAGTTCTTGTCCAACATCGCACAGGGCGCGACATTCGAGGCCAAGCCCCTCTCGGCGATCGCAAGAGACAGAGCGGAAACGATCGTGAGCGAGCTTCTCACCCACGGCGTGGATTGGGTGGCCTTTGATATTTTGGATGATGCGATTTCTGAAGTAAACATTACTTGCCCGGGACTTTTGGTTGAGGTGAGTTTTGCGCTGAAGAAGAATCTGGCGGATGAGGTGATCGACCTGATGTAAGTCGGTTATTATCCCACCAGCAAAGTGATTCTTTGAATTCTTTGGCCCACAGCGCTTAATTCCGCTGTCCCAATTCGATCATATTCATATATAGATAGATCACTGCACTATTTTTTCTGTTCATGAATTGTACTTAGCATGTAACCATTATTGCCTTGGAAACGTATAAATATCTGTAGATCATTTATGCAAACAAGGAGTGCTAATGAAAAAATTAATCAAACGGGATTTGATTTTCGGTCTGATGCTATCAAGTCTCACCCTCACAACTGCCTTTGCCTCTGACCACGATGACGGCGAAGCCGATCTGAAGGGTCGCTCTCTCAACCTCACAGATGTGTACGCATTCCGGGAAGACAAGGAGATCACATCTGGGAGTGCGGCTCACGTGGTTTTCATCGTGAACTCAAACCCGCGGTCTCTCCCACAGCAGCAGTACTACTTTAGTACGCAAGCGCGCTACGAGCTTCACATCGCTCGTGTCGGGACAGGTGTGACAACTGATAAAGACCTTCCGGCAAAAACAGCTCAGGACATTACCCTGAGAGTCGAGTTCGCTGAACCAGACGCAGCTGGAAAGCAGGCCATGACAATTACTTCAATCGTGGGAGGAGCTTCGACCACCTTTACTGCCAATAATGCGGGATCCCCGATCCTGACGACTCCTCTGTCGGCCGGTGCGACTCCGGATGTTTCCGCGATCACCGCTGGTGGACAAGAGATTAAAGTGTTTGCTGGTTTGAGGAAAGATCCATTTTTCTTTGACGTGAATGCATTTTTTAGATTCCGCTTAGCCGCCGCTGCTTCCACTCCTGGCGTCCCGCCTGGCTTTTCTGGTCTTGGAGCTGGAGGTGGACACTACACGCCTAACTTAGAAACTCCTCAGGACTTCACGCAAAACTACAATGCGAACACTATAGCATTTAGAGTCCCCATTGCTTTTCTGGCCAACGCCGGCCAAAAAATTTTTGATACCTGGGCTTCTGTTTCTATCCCTCAATAAGACTAAAGGAGTTTAAAATGAAAAATAATATATTTAAGAACTTACTGATCATGGTTCCAATGCTGGTAGCCTTCACGGGTTGCGGCGATGAAGATTCAAATAGTTCACAAAGTAGTGTCGTCCAGATTGAAAGACTCGCCCGACCTGCGATCAACGAAGGCCTGGTCCTTTCAAATGATAACTTGAATGCTTTCAACAGTATCCCACCCTCTTCTGACCTGGATTCTGCTAATCCGGCCGTCGCTGATGTGCTGGCTGAAGCAACTGTGGTGCTGAACG
This sequence comes from Bacteriovoracaceae bacterium, assembly GCA_035576105.1. GTDB lineage: Bacteria > Bdellovibrionota > Bacteriovoracia > Bacteriovoracales > Bacteriovoracaceae > Peredibacter. The sequence continues at coordinate 42,921 of DATLXA010000067.1, read as the reverse complement.
TGGTGACCGCATTGGGAATGACCGCTGGAGCAACACCTCCCGCAGTCAATACCATTGTGGGACAATTTCTGCCGGATGTGATGAGAATAAGTGTAGACGACACCCACATTGGTGGTCTGCTAGCTCTGGACGCTAGAACCGGCAATCAGAATTTAAATCAAGTGGGTTATACATCTTGTTTGGGTGGCGCGGGGGCCCCTCTGCTGTGCGGCGGTCGGAAGATCAGAGATGATGTGATCGACATCACTCTCTCTTACATCGCAGCAGGTGGGGCCGGAGCTGGTCTCACCGGTACTGCTACAGCTCCTCCAGTGTACGCGATTAGGGATCAGATCACGTATAGTACGACCCACACAACAAACTTGTTGGCTACGTTTCCGTTCCTCGCGGCTCCTCTTTAGTTTAGAATCAAGTGCGGGGCCCTGGAAGAAATTCCAGGGCCCCGCTTATAAAAAATTAATCCGGTTCACATCCGATTCCAAACTCCGGGCCAAGTTCGAATAAACCTCCGCTCTCTTTTTATTTCCATCCTTCTGATAAATCTCTGCAGTCAAAAGATACGCTCGACCGGACCGGGGTCCCTTACGATGGAACGCGAGCATAGAGGTTAAGGCCTGCTGGTTGAAACCCAGGTCAAAGTAGCCTCTAGCAAGTAGGTAGTACGTCTCCGAATTCTGCCGGAGTTCTAACTCTTGCAGAATCAAGCTAACCGCTTCTCTCAGGTCACCTCCAGCTTTTCTCATCAGCAGCACTTTCGCTAAGTCAATCCGGTGATCAAATCTTTTCTCGGCCAGTTCTTCTCGGATGAGTTTTTCTACCTGTCCCCACTGGTCCAGTGCCAAAGTCCTTTTGCCAGTCTGGTCGTTGAGTTCCGCTTGGTGCCTCAGGTGGGCCAGCTGCCTGGAAGTGGCGAAAGCGCGGTCAAAGAACTGATGGGATTTTTCGTATTCTCCTTTCTGCGCCAATATTTGGGCCATCAGGTCAAGGGCGAGGGGAGACTCGGGAGTGATGCGAAGAGCTTCTGTCAGGAGAAAATTTGCGTCTTCGTCTTGATCCCGCTCAAGCAGGTGTCGAGCAAGGACACACCTCGCCCAGGTCGACTCTGCCGTCTCGCCTAAGTCTTCGACCTCGATTGATTTCTTCAGGTCGAAAACAGCTTCTTCATCCCGGCCTTGAGAGAGGAGAACCAGGCCTCGCAGTGAGAGAGTACCGACCCGTGGAAAATCTTTGATGAGCTGGTCAGCGTAGGTGCTAGCTTGCTCAAGGTTTCCAAGGGCCAGATGGGATGTGATAAGAATGAGATGGGCCTTGCGGGATCCCGGCGTTTCGGTGAGAGCTTCTTCGGCAAGGGTGATGGCCTGTGCAAACTGATGCCGGGTCTCGATGACCTGGGCCAGGAGCAGTTTCGCATGTTGGTTCCCCTTGGGGAGTAGGGTGAGAGATTTTTTTGCGAGCTCTTCCGCCTGCTGGAGCTTCTCTTCGTCGCCGGTCCTTCGGGCGAGTTTAAATTCATGCTCACCTTTTTCTATCAGGTAGGAGTGGTTGTTGAGGTCTCCTGAAGGGGCGAAGACTTCCTGGGTAGCTATATTCACCGGAAGTTTGTATCTGTAACTCTGGTGATCTCCAGGAGCACTGCGCGAGCAGGAGCTCATCATCACGACGGAACTGAGCAGCGTTGCCGGAAAAAAGGTGTTCATGTTGTGTTACCTAAATGTTGAATAATACCCAATAAAAAACTTTTGAATTCAGTCACAATTTATATAACATCTGTATTATTTTAAGGAGCCCTAAATATGAGAAATCTACCTGCGTTTAAGTTTTTGGCACTTGTGGGAATTCTTCACAGCTTTGCGGCTTCGGCGCACCCTTTGAGTCTGGGAAGGATGAGCATCGAGAACGCTCACAACACTGTCACGCTCAAGCTCGAGATTGACCAGCACTCCTGTGACCATATCCTGGGAAGCAAGTGTTCCGCATCTAAGGAGCTCAGCAAGGGACTGTTTGAGAAAAGTGTTGGCATGGCGGCAGTGACGTACAACAACGCACCCTGCGTTTGGAACACCGACCAAGTGATGAAAAAAGTTTCAAGCGAACTGATAGAGTTGACTGTTAGCTCTAAATGCTCGGACCTCGCGACCGGGGGAGAGCTGCAGCTTAAGCTGGATTTCTTGAAAAAATTAGGCTCGAAGTATCATCTGATGGCGAAGACCAAATTAAACGGAGAGGAGCGAGTGGTGTCGGCCAGTGCCAAAGAACCATCCCTCAAGCTGAGTGTCCGCAAACTTTAGAAAGTTTTAGATCCCAACAGTCCCGTCGACCGCAGCTTCGACGTCAACCTGCCAGCAGGACTTGGCCGGAATGTCCACGTAGGTGGTGCAACCCGTCTGGTACCAGCAGCCATCCGATCTCTCGGCCCGGGTGATCTCAAAAACCACTCCGTACTGCCAGGTTCCGATCTGACTGGCAGACATGTCGATGGCCGGTGTGCAGCTGTTGACCACTGACTCCACTGTCCATGAACGTTTGATCGTATCCAGTGTCCCATCCTGGTTTAGAGGACGCATCCCTACGGTGAGCCGGAGCTTCGAGTACCCGTAGTTGTCGGCGGCTTGACCGATCCTTCTGAAGTAACAGTAGGACTGCCCGGTCGGTGGCTTGACCTGGGGCTTGACCTTGAAGCGGACTTTCCTTACTGAGTCGGTATCAAGGAAGCGCGCCATCTCGGCTACGTCGGTGAAGTAGGAACTGATGTTGTGAGAGTACTTGCTTGAGGTGTACTGAGATTCTCTGGCAACCTTATCGCTGGAATAAGAGTTGACCGGATTCTGTGCTGAGAAGTTGTGTGCCGGAGAATACCAGGTGCCGCCGGACATGGTGATGGTACCTTTTCTTAAACCAAAGCCCGTGCCGGTGGTCTGACAGTTGGATTCCGGTGGGATGGTCTGACCTGCGTACAGGTCTCCCCAGTTGTTATCACTTGGGATGGTGGTGGTATAAGATCCACCGCCGCTGCTTGAGCAACCGGCAGAAGCCGGATACTGCTGACAGTAGGCCGGGCAGCCTGGAGCATTTGGATTCTGAGTACAGGTTGGCGTTCCGCCCGAGGTAGATCCGTTACAGCCCTGGGCCGTTGGATTCTGCTGGCAGTACTGAGGATTATTTCCCCCGTAGCCCGGACACCCTGGGGTAGAGTAGTAGCCAGTGCCAGTGCATCCGTAAGGATTTTGGCTCGAGCCACTCCTTTTCTTATTCTCCGTACACCCTGCTAACAGGGCCATGGAAGTGAGTAGAAGGAACAATAAGATATTTTTCATAGATAACCTCTCCATGGACTCATCGGAAGTTATAGAAAAAACTTGATTGAGATGTCTTGGGCTACACCCAAGTGCTTGAATTTTGATCCCGGCTCACCGGCTTCTATACCTCTCCGCTCAGGTAATAAGATTGATAGTGTTTAAAAGAATTCCTGACTTGAGCTGGAACCTCAGCATTGATAAAATGTTTATATGAAAAGAAAAGAATTTAACCAGATGGTGCAGCCTCTCACAGAAAAGCTCTTCCGGATCGCTTATAATCTCATCCCGGACGACCTGCAGGCCGAGCAGCTGGTGGTAGATGGGTTCAACGCTTACCTGTTAAAGGAGAAGAAAAGTATCCTTCTGCGGAGTGTGGACTTCAATAACCGCAAAGACACCGGAGTCATGCGAAGACTATACTTTAAGGGCATCCTTAAATACTTAGGTGACATCGGGGTCCGTCGGTCCGCTCAGCTCATCGAGCAGCTCAAGCTCACCATCCCTGCTGAGTACCGGCCCTTCTACTCACTGGACGCGAAGGTGCGGCTGGTGATGTGCCTGCGCTTCGACGCCAAGCTGTCGGTGGAAGAGATCGAAGAGATCCTCTCCATCCCGAGGTACGCGGTCATCGAGAAGATCCACAACGGTCGCTTCCTGTTGATCAATGACCTGAACAAGGGCGTGCCGGCATGACCCCAAAAACTCCGGTCAACGAATCCATCAATTACCAGAAGAAGATCACCTCTTACCTCGACGGCACTATGTCCGAAGATGACATGGCGGACTTCGATGCGTTTGTAGCCTCGCATCCGGAATTTGAGAAACAGATCAAGGTCAAGCTAGACGAGTTCCAACTGCTCAAAAACCTCATCCCGTCGGTGGTCCCGACCCGGGAATCGGTCCAGTCTCTCGAAAATGAAATGCGCGCGTCGATTTTTAACCTCCTCAAAGAAGAACCGACCAATGTCTGGGACGACGTGAAGAATAAGTGGGATGACTGGCTTAACCGTTGAGCTGCAGACTGAAGAAAATCGAAAACTCCCCCGACTTCTTCCACAGCGCCTCCGGCGGGTTGTGGAGCGTGTCCATCTCTTTGAGCACGTCCACGAAGAAGTCCTGAATCTTCTCCACGTTCGACCATCTGACCATGTTAATTTTTTTGATGTTCCCTTTCTCATCGTAGGTAATCCTACCCGTCAGGACCTGCTTGCTTCCGGTCATGGGGAACTCAAGGTGCGGATTGGCCAGCTGGAACTTATCGAGGTTCTTAAAAAATGAGTTCACGTAGTTGATGGCGGTCCGGCGCTGGAACCCGTAGAACATCAGTTCGTACTTGTTGAGCTCATCGGGGTTGACCCCTTCCGGAACCTCGAGGTTCACCGAGATGTCGGAGTTGCTGAGGCTCTTGATCCGTCGGTCTGAGGTCAGGGCCTGGGCGTTCGAACTCTGGGCGAAGGACTTCATTTCGCTCCCTCGAAGCTTGATCGCACTTAGGGCCTTAGGACGCTGGCTTAACAAATCTGGCCTCGATCCCGGTCTGGGCATTTTTTTTGAGCGGGAGAGGTCCAGAGAAGCAGGAACGGAGAGGTCGCTCATGCTGAGCGATTTTTCTTTGTTGATCTTCTCTGCCTTGAACTCAGATTTGGCCAGGAAGGCGGAGTTCCGGAGACGGCTTTCTTTTGCGCCGACGGTTCTGATTTCTTTGATGTTCAAGGTGGTGGGGGAAGAGTCACGCGGGTTTCGTCCCACGCTCAGTTTGGGAAGTAGCTTGCGGGAGATGACGAAGGCGTGGAGGGCCAGCACCATGAACAGGATCATGGAAAAATTGAGCCGCAGGTTGAAGTTTATCGATTTCGCCGACATAGTGCCGGACTCCTTTGATCTGATAAAGCTTATCCTCGGAGGGAATAAGAAGCAATATAGGGGATGAAAATACCCCAATAAAACCGTTTCTTCAGAGTGAGGAAAGGATACATTTTCCCAACTTGACTCAAATGGCCTTAAGAAGAGACAATAACTCTGGATTCTTGTCTTTCTTCCATCTAAGGATACTGCGTACCCATGAAAAAAATACTCACTCTCTCTCCGTCGAAAATCTTCATCTTCTGCGGCCTGGGCCTGGTTCTGACCTTAGGAGCGTTCTGGCATCATCAGAACAACCAGCAGCAGCTCGATAAGATGAGCGTGCTCAACCAAGGTGTCAGCACCTGCTTTAACCGCATCTCGCAGACCTTCACCGCGATGATGATCAAGGACATCAAGTCACCGTACCTCGACCGTGGCTTCATGGGTCTCTCCGACGAGTGCGTGAACGAAACGATCAAAGGGGTCAACCCCTTCAGAAAAAATATCGGAAAAGGCTACGAGACGCTCAACCAGCTCATCTCCGAGGTCCACTGGTTCCATGAGAAAGTCGGGAAGCTCCACGAGCCGATGCTCAAGGATCAGAACCTGGGCGCGTCCCTGTCTCCGCTCTCGAACCGCTTCAGTAAGATGGAAGGTTTCAAGGTCGCTCTGGTCGATGAGATCGACGCCAGCAGTGCGCTGATCCGGGAAGTGCAGATCAACGATGAGTTTTTGATGGGCGCGGGGCTGATCATCTTCGTTCTATCCGTGAGCCTGCTGTCGCTCCAGGAGTATCACCGCATCCAGATGCAAAGAGACATCGAGAAGAACGCCATCAATCTCCTCCGGTCCGGAAACGCCAACGTCGGATCGATCGTCGACCAGCTTGTCGACCGGGCCCTCGTCACTCAGGGCATGCCCGTCACGGCGCAGATTTTCAAGGACTACCATGAAGATCTCCTCGAACATTCAGGCGACGGCAGGACTCACCGTGACCAGCGAACTGAAACTGAAACTGAAACGGTAGAAACTGTGAGAAGTCCGGCGAAGACGCTGGCGATAGCAGCTGCTCCTCAGGTGGCCGTGACCGCAGCTGCGACGCCGGTGGAAGCCCGAGAGACCACTACGCTCTCACCGCGGGCCTCCCTTAAAGAAGCCCTGATATCAGTGCAGAATGTTCAGCCGAAGGACCTGCTGCAAACGACGGACGTCCGGGACGTTCAGCTTGCGGTGGACCCGGAGAGCTTCGAGCAGATGATGACCGCTGCCATCAACCAACTCGCACTTAGAAGAAGCGACGGTAAGAAAATCCAGATCTCTAATCAGATCCACTCGGACCGCTCCGTCATCAACGTCTTCCTCGCCGGAGCTACTTTCTCCGCCACTGAACTCGAATTCTGCTCGGGGCCCGCCACGGTTTCCATGGACGGCATCGACATGAACATGATCCTCCTCAAAGAGATGTCCAGAGAAGCGGATACGACCCTGAACATCGAAAACAAAGTGGACCGGCAGGGACGGATCTCGGGCATGAACATCCGCTTCATCGTGGGCCGAGCTCCGAAAGAAAGCAAGGCCAAGAACCTGGTGTCTGTGGTGAAGGGCAAGAAGCGAGACCTGACCCGCGAACTGCTGAACTAGAATTCCAGCGTAAACGTCACGGGTCCGTCGTTGATGAGTTTAACTTTCATGAAGGCTCCGAACTTTCCTTCACGCACCGTGAAGCCTCTGTTCTTTAGCTCCCGGTTGAACAGAGCGTACTTGAGCCTCGCTTCCTGCGGGGCCATGGACTTTTCAAAACTTGGTCTGTGACCTCCGGAACCGTCCCAGCTGAGCGTGAACTGGCTGATCGAAAGGATCTCTCCTCCCACCGCCCCGAGGTCGAGGTTGAGCTTACCTTCAGCGTCGTCGAAGATCCGCAGTTTTGAAATCTTATCCACGGATCTCATCAGAGTTTCTTCGTCGTCCGCCTGTTCGAAACAAACCAGCAGCAGCAGCCCGCAACCGATCGCGCCCACCACTTCCGAGTCCACGCTGACCGAAGCCTCCTGGACCCGCTGGACCACTACTTTCACGAGGGCCTCTTAGGTGTCACGTGTAACCGGAAGGCATCCATGATGGATTTCTGAACTCCCTTCAGCAGCTCTTGGTAGTTGAGCTTTAAGCTGGAGGTGGTTTCGATGACCAGCTTCAGATCCGCCAGCGAGGGAACGTGCACCGCCCGTAGGATCTTCGAGACCGGTACCCCGGTTGCTTGCGAGAGAATGAAGTGGACGAAGAGCACCATGACCTCTTCGGCGTGGAGCCGCACGATGGTGCGGTCACCGGAGATGAGCTCCAGGTAGTGAAGCTTGAGCTCTCCCTCATGGGTTACCCGTACCTGAGTTTCGGTGAGCGGTTGGTGGATGTCGCTCGCCGTGGTTCCTTCGACGAACTCAAGGAAGGCGTCGCCGTTCTCCGGGTACAAGGGCCGGGTGGTCTTTTGGACGAGCTGTGCCTGGATCAGCGGGTTGCTGAAGCTGACCTTGTGCCCGAAGCGGGAATCATCCATCTTCCAGATCAGAGATTGGAGTGTGTGTTCGAGGTTCGAGAACCGAGTGAGGATCTCGCAGGCGTATCTCGGGAAGAGGTCCCGGGTGACCTGGTCGAGGTGCTTAAAGGTCTTGATGAATTCCAGGGGAGAGGTCTCGAGCATCCCGTCCTCGCTGAGGTCCAGGAGACTAAACGCCGTCTGCAGCTGCGGAGGCAGGGACTCGGTTTCCATCAGAACTTTCGGGACCAGGAACTTACTCAGGCTTCCCTTGACCAGGTTGTGGCCTCCGGTGAAGGTGAGGTTGGCCACCTGGCGACCGACCGGAGTGAGGAAGTAGTTGCGAAGGACATTAGGGTTGAGCCCCGTGATCTTCGGGACCAACTGGAAGTAGCTACACTGGGTTTCACCGAAGTCAGAGTGAATGGAGCGGAAGGTATCCATGGGGTGGAGTTCCAGGTTCACGTCATTTTTTCTAAAGTCCACCACCAGAAAATACGAGATGTCTCTTTTGAGGCCGAGGTTGAGGGAGTTATCGATCCCCTTGGATTTTTGATCAGAGACCAGTGATTTAATCTCAAACAACGTATCTAGCGGGACACAATTATCCAGCAAACCTTTGAAGTAGGTTGGGTGGGTGATGCGGTTGGAGTCCTCGCTGGCAGAATGGATGAGCATTCCGTTGACCACGGCTTCTTGGAAAAACTCAATTTTATAATCTTTGAATTCGAGGTGCGCCATCGGTGGCACTTCGGTCAAGTGGGCCAGGTAGAAAGAACGCAGGTGTTCGGTGACGGCCGAGAACTGCTGGAAGTTTTCTAGTTCGGCGGAGATCCGGAAGTAGGAACAGAGCTGTTTTTTATTTTCGCCGAGTGGCTTCTTGCGGAAGACGTAGATGAAAGACCCCAGTTCTCCTTTCCCCTTTATGTTCTCGAGGTCGAAGATGGCCTCGGTCTTCAGTTCCCGCAGCACCGGCTCGAGCCGCTCGCGCAGAGATGGGACGAAGAGTTTCTTCGAGGAAAGAACGAAGAGGTAGCCGTTGGGCTTCAGGAACTGCACCTGGTCCAGGATCTGAGACATGAGATAGTGCTGTGGGTTGTTCTTCGGAAACTGAAACAGGTTAAGCACCACCCGGTCATAGGTAGAGGTGTAGAAGGGATTGCCGTCGTCAAGCAGCAGCCCTTGTCTCTCGCGTGCACTCTTTCGGTTTTTGAAGTGGCCACTCATGATCCGGCAGATGTACTCGATCGGCTTCTCACCCTGGATCTCCGCTTTATTGGCAAGGAAAGTCAGGAACTGCAGCTCGTTGCAGATCTTGGTGAAGGTCCCGGAGATGAACTCCTTGCCTTTGAAGTCCGGACAGAGCATCTGGTCCCAGTGGAAGTCCTTGTTATTTTCCTGGGCTAACCAGTGGGAGAGTGACAGCGACTCGAGGTAGTCGCCGTAGTACTTGCAGCTGATGATGTGTTCCTGCTCGAGGCTACCCTGAGGTACACTCTGGCCTTCGATGGTATCGAGCCACAAAGGAAAATTAATCTGGAGCGCGTTGAGGAAGAGCCCGAAGCCGACGTGGGAAAGGGCGTGAGAGTAAACCTTATGCTGGTCCTGGCCCACCTGCGTGCACAGGGAGACGTGCTTGGTGATCTCGGTGATCGCCAAACTGCGAGACAGCAGCAGGATCTCCTTCATGCTGTTTTTCATCGCCTCACCGGGCCGGTACCAGCTGTAGAGGTTCGTCTCCAGGGCCCTCGAATTGAGTTCCTTCAAGCTTCCTTTCTTAAAGAGCTGGGATAGAAAGGAGGTGGGGTAGAGGAGAGATTTTTCGTTGATCTCGATCCCGCACCGCTCAAGCAGAGAGGAGATGAAGCGGAGTTTTAAGAATGTCACGGTCGCCACCCGGTAGGCGTAGATCTCGATGAACTGGGCGAGACGGGAGTCCTCCTGGAGCTTCTCCGGATCGATCAATTGCCAGAACCGGCCCAGGTCATCGAGTCCCTCGAAGTGAAGTCCCAGGCTCTCGGCGTAGGAGAGGAATTCGTTGTAGAGTCCCACCTTGATGGTCTTGGGAAAATCCTTCGTCTTGAACAGTTCGTTTTTGATGTCGTTCTGGATCACCGCTAGCAGGCGTTCGAAGGTCAGGACGACTTTGGATTTTAAGGAATCGCCGGTCCAGCCCGGAACAAAACAGTGGAGCGGCGAGAACCGAGGGTCGGTGCTGCGAGGGTCATCTCCGGGAAATATTTTTTTTGTGTTAAGTCTCTTTTGATGGATGAAGGTCGGAAACTTTCTTTTGAGTAGGTGACTTTCCAGCAGCTCATTTTCAATAGAAAAGGATAACGAATCTTTGATCGATTCAATATCCTTATTGAGCCATTGTTGAGCTAAAAAGATCTTCTTGTTCAAAGGTTAAGGTTCTCCGCAGGTCGGGCAAAAGTGTTGAAATAATTATCAATTAGGGGAATGATTGTCACTTATCCGCCCTTTTATGTCATGCAGAAATGAGCATCAATTCTACAAAAATCTAATGTTTCGCAGCACCTCTCCGATAAGAATGAGGAACAGGTAAAAACTTGCCCGGGGGCATTGTATATGGATAAGAATTTTAACGACCAAGAGCTTTCTGACATTATGAAAGAAATTGAAGCCTTGGAAGATGATTCTATACTGGATGAATTAGCGCAATTGGACGAGTCAGAATCAATCCCTATGTCATCGCCTTCAGTCATGTCTTTTGGGAATAAATCTAATGCAACTGCTTCTACTGCAATGAGTTTCAAAGTTCAGGGCAATCTTAATCTTGAATTACAATTTGACATCGGTGGACAGGTTGTTTGCTTAGAAGTCACGGAGTCAGGTCTTAGTATCCAAATGGAAGGAGGAATGACATTCTCCCTGCCAATGGGTGATAAGGTCCATTCAAAAAAAGCTGCATAATTAATGTCTATAAAAATTCTGGGTGGAGTCGCTAAAGGTTTTCCTCTCGCCACTCCCAGACTCGAATCGACCAGGCCAACATCGGTCATGATCAAACGCAAGCTCTTCGACTGGCGTCAACACCTCGACGGGTACGTCTTCATCGATCTCTTCGCCGGCTCGGGTGCCATGGGCTTCGAAGCTCTCTCGCGCGGAGCCTCGAAGGTGTACGTGAATGATTCCATGAAGGGTGCGTTCCTGACCCTCAAAGACAACAAGGCCAGCCTGGAGAAATCTTTTAAGTTCGATCCCTCTGTCATAAAAGTGACCAACCAGGATGCGAAGATCTGGCTCCAGAAAGAAATGAAGTACGAACTCCCCGAGACCCAAGACTGTATCCTGTATCTCGATCCTCCCTACGAGAACCACAGTCTCTACACGGAAATTTTCAAGATCCTCAAAGAAGGTCATTACCTCGGCGAAGTTTGGGTCGAGTCAGAGAGGCTGAAGGGGCTAAAGCTGGATCAGGTAACTCCGGCTTTTTGTACCATCACAAAAACCGTCGAGAAGGGAGATCATTTTGTCGTTGTGGGTAAAGTGGTATAGGATATTTCCTACATCAGCCACAAAGGACACTTCCCTTGGAAAAGAAACGGGCCTTGTACGCCGGAACCTTCGATCCGTTCACCAACGGCCACCTCGACATCGTTCAGCGGGCGATCACCATCTTCGACGAAGTCGTCATCCTGGTCGCGGTCTCTCCTAATAAAAAACCGTTTCTTTCCACTGAACAAAGAGTGAACGTCCTGAGGAAGCTCTTCGGCCACGAGCCGAAGGTGAAAGTCGAAAGCTGGAAGGGCCTGATCGTCGAGTACGCCCGGCTCAACAAGATCACCTCCATCGTCCGGGGGCTGCGCCCGACTGGAGACTTCGAGATCGAGTTCCAGATGGCTTCCATGAACCGCAAGATCAACCCTGACTGCGATACCGTTTTTCTCATGACCTCGGAGAAGCTCTACTACATCTCCAGTTCTCTGGTCAAAGAGGTCTTCATGCATAACGGAGACGTGACTCCGTTCGTTCCGCCGCTGGTCCACGAAGAACTCAAAAAAATCACCATTGAATAAGAGACGCACACTATGCAACTAAGCAGCCGGGTCAAAGGGATCCAAGATAGTATAACGATGAAGCTCAATGAGAAGGCGATCGAACTGACCGAAGAAGGGAAGGTCATCTATAATCTCTCCGGTGGCCAGCTTCCGGTCAAGCCGGTGGCGGACTTCGTGGAGAAGATCCACCACCAACTCAACTTCCTTAAGAGCTACCAGTACTCGCCCTCCGCGGGGTTCGCGGCCCTGCGGAAAAAACTTCTGGCCCAGTTTGCACTCAGCCGGGGACTTCCTTCTGAGTTGTTTGAAACCAACTGGGACGCCATCGTCTCCAACGGTTCCAAGCACACGCTCTACAATGCCCTCGGCGCCGTGGTCGACCCGGAGGACGAGGTCATCCTGCTAGCACCCTACTGGGTGACCTACCCTGAGATCGTGAAATTCTGGGGCGGGGTTCCCCGGATCGTGAAGTCGAACGTCTACGACGCCTTCGTCCCGGCCATCGATGACATCAAGAAGATCATCGGTCCCAAGACCAAGGCCATCATCGTCAACAGTCCCAACAATCCGTCCGGGGTGCACTACTCACACGAGTGGATGCGGGAGTTCGCAAAACTTCTCCGGGAGTACCCACAGTTGATCGTCATCAGCGACGAAGTGTACTCCGACCTCTGTTACTTCGATCCGAAGCCAACCTACTTCTACCAGATCGACCAGGCCCTCTTGAACCAGACCATCATCGTCCATGCCATCTCGAAGACCCTGGCTGCGACCGGTTTGCGTCTGGGGTACGCCATCGCACCGGCCGAAGTGGCGGGAGCAATGAGCCGCATCCAAGGACAGACCACCTCGGGGCCCAACAGCTTGATCCAACGGGCGCTGCTTGATTTCGACCTTCGCAGCCTGGAGCCCTTCCTCACTCCCATCCGCAACCACATCCGGCACAACGCCGCCATCCTGCGGGAAAAATTTAGAGAGGCCAACCTTGGCCACTGCTGGTACCAGTCGACCTCTGCCTTCTACTTCATGCTTGATTTCTCCCGGACACCCATGTTCAAGCGCTTCGACACGGAGGAAGACCGCTCCGACTTCATCATCGAGGAACTCCTGGGCCAGGAAGGCATCCTGGCCGTTCCGGGCAAGGACTTCGGGATTCCCAATAGTGCCCGCATCTCTCTAGTTATCGAAGAGATACCCTTCAGTGAGGCGATTAGCAAAATCATCAAGTATGTGAAGAAGCACTGACCGCCGCAGGCATTTTTAACCCAGCTTCCGTGGGATTAGCTCTGGTTTATACTAAACCGGGGGACTAATGTGCGTTTAATTTTACTTCCATTCCTTTTGATCCTTTTCGCGGCCTGCGGAAAAGGCATAGAACAAGAAACTCAAGAAACCATTGACGTTGCACTTACGTACCTCACAGATGGAAAATGCACTGAGGCCATCGACGCCTTAGAAGCCATCGACCGCCAGAACACCAACGGCGTCTACCTCCAGGTACTGGCCTCGGCTTACGCCTGCCGGGCCGGCTATAATGAGCTGGATTTCATCGCCATCGACGTTCCCACCATCAACACCACTTCCGCTTCACTGTTGTTTAAGTCGATCTCAATCTTGAGCCTCTCCGATGAAACGGAAGCGGACTCCGCGGAGTATGCGGATTTCCGGACCGCACTCAATGTGCTCCTCAATTCCAATGGTGCTCCCAAGCCGAGCCAGGTTGCCAGGACCGTAGCCTTCGGTGTGCGTAGGTCGGGGGACATGGGGGTGCAGCTGCTTTTCCTTAGCGTGGTCGAGCTCGGGAAGTTTCTTAACTACTACGGCAACGTCAACAGCGTTGGCGCGAAGGGTATGGGCGGCGGAGCTTCCACCTGCTTCATAAATTACACCGATCCCCGCGCCCAGGCCGTGATCGCTGGAAACTTCGGCGGCGCCTGCGTCTCCAACACTGGAGGCCACGCGGACCTGAGCTTCGCAGCGGCCAATCTGGCCATAGCTAAGAGACGGATCTGTGAAGGACTGGTGCTGTTCAATAACATCGTCGACATCCTCGACAACATCGATCTTTCCACCAATCCGTCTCTGAGCACCTTCACTAGAATTTCTACCACCATCAACGCCTACAAGGCCCCCGCCGTCGCCGCGGGCCTTGGTCCGCTGCTAGAGACGACTTCGCAGAGTGACTGCGAGACCGCCATGGTTGACCCTACTCAGTTTAATAACATGCAGTACCTATACTCCTTGTTGTACGAATCGGGGCTGCAGTGAAAAAATGGCTCGGGCCCACACTCTTACTGGTGTCTATGCCGGCCCTTGCCTTCCAGAGTCCGTACTTTATGCGGTCGCCGAAAGGGCTCCTGATGGGGGACGCTTACACCGCCGTCAACGATGACGAGTTTTCTCTTTTTTATAATCCGGCGTCGCTGGGAAGGCACAAACGCGACCTAACCCTGTATCCGATCAACCTTCAGTTCTCCGGAACCAATGTCCTGACAGACGCTGAGCGCTTCTCCAACTTTCCCTCGGAGCCAGTGGGGGTCGCCAACTTGCTGATGAACTACCCCGCACACGCCAGTGTGGCCTTTGCTCCGGGCATTAAGCTCTTCAACGTCGGCTTGAGCTTTATCGTCAACGAAAGCTATGACGTGCTTGTTCGCAACCCGTCGCACCCGATGATGGACATCGACATCCATTCAGACCGGGGGATGATCCTCGGAATCGGACTCCCAATCGGACCGAACCGGATCTCTAAGAAATCCCAGAGCGGGCACCAGACCTCGATCGGTCTGAGTGGGAAGTACATCGAGCGAACCGGTGTGCTAGATTCGCTAGCGGTCTCCGGGCCGACCGTCCTCGGGTCCCTCGGCGCCGAAGACATTCAAGATGTCCTCAAAGGCCTGGGCCAGATCAAAGGGATCGGCTGGGGCTTCGACGCGGGGATCGAACACGTCCGCCGTCAGGGAAATTCTCAGATGATCTTCGGTCTCTCGGCCCTGGATATCACCAGCACCAGTTTCAACGTCGAGGAGAATAAGGATAAACTAAAACTCGCCAAAATCAATGACCAGGTCAATCTGGGAATGGCATACGGCCAGAGCATGACTCTGTTTAACTACATCATCTCCGCCGACGTCCGTTCGCTTAATGAGGAGATGGATTTCTCAAGACGACTGCGCTTCGGAGCGCAGGTTGGGATCCCCGGGATCTCTGTCATGGCCGGGATCAACAGTGGCTACTACAATTATGGTGCAATGCTGAATCTCGGTTTCATGAAATTCACTGCAGGATTTTACGACATTGAAATGGGATCCACCTACAAGCAGACCAAGAGTAGCCGACTCCTGCTTTACCTAAGTTTATTTGACTTTTCATTCGATGCTTAATTTCTTATCCTAAAACCAAGCATTTATGCCCCCCACTGGGTGGCCTCACGGATAGGAGGACTTTTGAATAAAACGTTCATTTTGGATACTAACGTCCTGTTACTTGATCCCCTCGCCATCAATAAGTTTGGACCGAGCAATAAAGTTTTCATCCCACTCACTGTCATCGAGGAACTAGACCGATTTAAGAAAGATCAAAATGAAAATGGCCGCAACGCCAGGTACTTTTCACGACTGATCGACGGCTTCCGGAGCCAGGGTTCTCTCTTCCAAGGGATCAAGCTGGAAAACGGTGGGTCCCTCCAGGTGAGCGTGACCAAAGAATACACCGGCCCGGTCGTCCATGGTCTTCGGCTAGACCTCAACGACAACCTGATCCTGGCTTCCGCGCTCCATCTCAAGGACGCCGGAGAGAACGTCACGCTGATCACTAAAGACATCAACCTTCGTTTGAAATCCGATGCGGTCAACATCCATGCGGAAGACTACGAAACCACCGACGTCACCGTCGACGAGCTCCACTCGGGCCAGCGGCTGGTGAGTTTTGACCTCGAGAAGATCGAAGCCTTCGAGAAGGAACGTTTTCTGAAGATCGAACCCGGTGACATCCAGAGTGTGTACCCCAACGAGTACCTGATCCTGGCGGATAAGAATAATCCGTTCAAGAAGGTCCTTGGCCGCTTCCACGCCAAGAAAGGCGGGCTGGTTCCGCTGATCAAGCCGAAAGAAGGTGTGTGGGGAATTCATCCCAAGAACATCGAACAGCAGTTCGCACTGGACGCTCTCCTGAACAATGAGATTAACCTCGTCTCCCTGGTCGGTAAGGCCGGAACCGGTAAGACCCTTCTCGCCATCGCGGCCGGACTCGAGTGCGCCATCACCAAGCAGAGTTACTCTCGTGTGCTGGTCTCAAGGCCGATCGTTCCCATGGGAAGAGACCTTGGGTTCTTACCCGGAGACGTCAACGAGAAGCTAGGCCCTTGGATGCAGCCGATCTTCGATAACATCGACTACCTCTTCGGGAACCAGCGGGCACGCAACGAGATGACCACCTGGGACGAACTCATCAACCAGGGCCTACTGCACGTCGAACCTTTGACCTACATCAGAGGGCGCTCGCTCCCGCAGCAGTTCATGATCGTCGACGAGTCCCAGAACCTCACTCCCCACGAGATCAAAACGATCATCACCCGGGCCGGAGAAGGTACCAAGATCGTGCTGACCGGAGACCCCGAGCAGATCGATAACCCGTACCTCGATTCCCTGAATAACGGTTTAGTGTACACCATCGATAAGCTCAAAGGCGAAGAGATCGTGGCACACGTGAAGCTTCAAGTGGGAGAAAGGTCTCCGCTCTCGGAGATCGCCTCGAAACTCTTATGATGAAGAAGAGCTACCAACGCCGGCACCTGCGGGCCCCCTTGCGGGAGGGCCTGCTTTACGCCGATGGGAGCTACGTTCTCAAAGCGTCGACGCTGAACATATCAGAAGGCGGGATCCTGGTGAACCACCTTCCGAGCTTTCCGGAAGGGCCCCGGATCTCTCTCATGGTTTCCATCCCTCACATGCCGGCGCTCAAGAACTTCAATCTGCTGAAGATGCAGACCTTTTCCAAAGACCTCTTCAGCCGCAGAGTGGTCCGGGCGACAGTGGAACTGATCCGGCGTGAAGAACTTTCCCAGAATCTCGATAACATTTTTCGCTCGCGGTTCGGACTGAAGTTCCTGGACATCGACCCTCAAGACCTCAAAGTGGTCGAGGACTACGTCCAGACTTTTTCGTCGAACCTAATCTTCCTACAGACGCTGATCGATTCTTACAACACTGACGAAGACACCAAGGTCCGCACCCGGGCGCTGGCCGGGATCCTGGGGTACGCGGAGAATGAGAAGATCTCCCAGCTCCACTCCGCGGTGACCAAGGACTATAAAAGTCTCCAGTGGTTATAAGAGGGTCTTGAGCTTTGTGACACTTAGCTAATTCATCCTTAACAAAAATAAAGTCGCCACTGGATGGGTGCATCTATATGATCCACCCCACTATGAATATACCTTTAGAGCTCAAAGAAAAATACCTCCGGCGTAGGATTATTGATCTTCAGGTCATGCGCAGTTCTCTCGAGAACGATGACTATTCTTTTGCGTTCAGACTCGGACACCAAGTTAAGGGCAATGCTTTGACTTTTGACATTCCACAGATAGCCGATATTGGGTCTGAATTAGAAGCAGCTGCATTAAAAAAAGATAAACTTCAAATTGAAAGTCTTATAGTAAAAATGGAGTTTATGATTCGCTCTGCACAAGAAGAGCTTGCATCTTAGAACGATCAAGAAATCATAACATGACTTAAAATTCACCTGTGGATACTCTTTGCCTCTTAATCTTCGAGGTTGGCAATGATGTCTCGTTTCAAAACTTCATTAAGAGTGCTGAACATCGAAAGTTCTGTTACGGACAGCGATCTGGTCCGAGAGAAGCTGAGTTGTATCGGTCGAAATGTGATTGTTCACAGAGTCGATGACCATGACCTTTTGAGAACCATGCTCGCTGCTAAAAATTGGGACCTGGTGATCTGTGATGTTAATGCTCTCGGGCTCACAGCATTGGAAGCCCTGGAACTCGTCTGTACCCATGATCCTTGCCTACCATTCGTTCTCTTTTCAGAACACATCGGTGAAGAATGCGTCGCCGACATGATGAAGGCCGGAGTGGAAGACATTGTCCTCAAGAGCAGACCTCTGCGTCTCATTCCGGTGGTGAAGAGAATCCTGCGGGAGCGGGAGGTAAGAGAAAAGGAAGAAAACACCCTCCGGCTGGCCAACACCGCCATCGCCGCTAAAGAGCAGATGCTCGCGATCGTTTCCCATGACATTAAGAATCCTCTCAGCGCCATTCAGCTCGAGGCACAGATGCTCCTGCGGGCCGCTAAAAAATGTGGTCGATCCTCCTTGAGCGACGAGGTTTATATCCAGGCCAACCGGATTCTGAAAACCACTAACCGGTTAAAGAACCTGATCACTGACCTGCTGGATAAAAATAAAAGTGAAAATGGTCTGTCTCAGCTGAACCTCAGTCAAGTAAGCGCCAGGAAACTGTTTGAGGAAGTCGTGGAAGCTTCCTTACCCTTGATGGAACAAAAGAACGTCCGGCTGGCCCAGGTTCTTCCGGAGCATGAGGTTCTGTTGAACATCGACAAGAACAAAATGTTCCAGGTATTTTCGAATCTCCTGAGTAATGCCCTGAAGGTTACTCCGGAGGGTGGCACTATCCGGCTTGATCTGGAGGAAACTCCCGGGGATCTCCTCATCAGCGTCTCCGATACCGGATCAGGGCTGCGGCCCTCAGAGCTTCCGAAAGTCTTCGAAAAATACTGGACCGGTAGTTCTGGCACGGGTCTGGGACTTTTTATCTGTAAAACCATCGTCGAAGCCCACCGTGGAAGGATCATGGTCGAGAATCAGGCCACCGGCGGTGCGCGTTTTTCTTTCACTGTCCCCAAGCACATTAACCCTCTGCGGGACGCGACTTTCTGTTTCCTGGATGAGAATAAAAACCCCGGGAAGAAGGTTTACGTGGTGGATGACGACGACGACCTGAGAGGAGTGATCTCGTGGGCATTAAATAAGGAGGGATATTCCATTCATTCGTTCAGCGATCCCAAGGCTGCCCTCGAGAGCCTGAGGTCGAGCTCTAGGGCCCCGGACCTGATCCTAGTGGATTACCACATGGGAGAAATGATGGGCGGTGAGTTCCTGGAGCTAAAACAAACCATCGAAGCTGCCCGCTCCTGTCCAGTAGTCATGATCTCCGCCTCTCCAGAAGAGGTGGAGCTCGAGGTCAGTCGTGAACTGTACCAGCAGATCATCACCAAACCCATTGACCTCGAGGGCCTGGTGAGCAAGGTGAAGCAATACACCAGCTCATCAATGGGCTTTGGGATTAGCAGCTATCATACTTCTTAGCATCCAGGCGTTCTTCTCATGGACCTGCATGCGTTCCACCATTAAATCTGCCGTCACGTCGTCCTCGCACTCGTCGGTCAGGGCAATGATTTCTCTGGCCGTGGTGACGACGCATTCATTCCCGTGCACCAGGTTTTGGATCATCTCCTCGGCCGTCGGAACACTTGTCTCTTCTTTGATCGACGCGACTTTTGTGAAGCTGGTGAAGGACCCTGGCGCGAACTCTCCCAGCGCGCGGATCCGTTCGGCGATCTCATCGATGGACTCGGCCTGCTCGCGGTACTGAGTTTCGAACAGTGTGTGGAGCTGATGGAACATGCTTCCGGTGACGTTCCAGTGATAGTTTTGTGTCTTGAGGTAGAGTAGGTACGAATCGGCCAGGAGCTTCGAGAGCCCACGGCAAACGCTCTTTCGGTCTTTTTCTTCTATACCAATGTTGATGGTTTGTCCGGTGAACTCACCTTGAATCTTGTTTGGCATACGATTCTCCTATTTATAGTAATTATCTTCTGGGCCCGTGTAGTCGATGATTATGCTTATCACTGAGCAACAATGGTGCCACGCAGAGGGACCGCAACATTCAAAAGGTTAGAAAAGAGCTTCTCAGGTCGCGGGGTTAAATTCCCCTTTTTAGTATTAATTTATTTCTTAAGTCACGAGAATCCCTGTTCCTCTGCTTGGCACCTGCTATGCTTTACTATTCTTAACTGGAGGCACTTATGGAAAACAATATTACCAACAACGAAATTAATAATAGCAACAAGGACTTAGGGAATGAAAAAAATCTTTCTGATGACGGTACTGCGGGCCATGAAACAGAGATTGATCTTGCGGAGCTCGATGAGACTGAGGTTAATCTTGACCGCGATGGAGTGGATAATTCCCAGGACACTGAGGTACATGAATTCGGTGAAGGGGAGTCGTCCGGGAGCCCCAGGAAACAGGTCGACGTTCAGCCAAGAGCGGGTCTGAAGAATCTTCAGTAGTCAGTTACGGTGAGACCCGTCTTTATAAGATGGGTCTCACGATGTGAAGTCCGGTTTCGTTGAGGTTTTCAATTTTATTTTTAACCGTCGAGTGTGCCCGCGCAGAGATTTCTTTCAGGATCAACTGGCTCTTTGTGATGAACTCTTGCGCCGTCTCATTTTCACTAAACTCATCGAACAAGATATTGATCTCTATTTCAAGCTGAGAGCTCGCCAGAGTATTGAGGTACTTCGAATAGGACTTGGCCATTCTTCTGTTCTCACGGAACTCTTTAAATTTTCCCAGATGGATCACGTTCAAAATAGTCATTTTATCCCCAGTTATTAACCCCATCATCATGATTAAGGTTCTCTTGCTTGTTCTTCGCAAACATCGGGCCAAATTCCCGAGTTGCTTTGTTCGTTTTTTGTTAATTGATTTTTAAGGTCCCTTGAGGTCTTAGACAAGTAAATCACTGTAAGAGAGAGGGAAATTTGTAAAGATTACTGATCGTGCGATGGTCTAAACTGAATAAATTATACGTCTTACATAATCTTTCATAGTGACAAAATGCGTCCAAGGACATTTTGAGAGCTGTAAGGTGCTGCAAAATGTCCCTGAACGAAATGGTCAACTAATCAAGCGTTCTTTTTGAACCATGTCTTCGATCCAGTTGGATCTGGCTTCATCGTATCCGCACCCTTCTTCCAGTTTGCCGGGCACACCTCTCCCGATTTGGCCGTGTGCTGGTAGGCTTCAACCAGGCGCATGGTCTCGTCGACGCTCCTTCCAACGGAGAGGTTATTGATGGTGGAGTGTTGGATGACGTTGTTGTCGTCGATGATGAACAGTCCACGAAGGGCCACTCCGTCATTGACCAGGACCTCGTAGTCCCGCGCCACTTTCTTATCAAGGTCGGCGATGATCGGGAACTTGATCTCGCCCAGGCCACCGTCGTTTCTCGGCTGCTTGGTCCAGGCGAGGTGAGAGTAGAATGAATCGACCGAACAGGCGATCAGTTCACAGTTCATGCCTTTGAATTTGTCAGCGGCATCCGAGTACGCGTGGATTTCTGTCGGGCACACGAAGGTGAAGTCGAGAGGGTAGAAGAAAAGAACCTTCCACTTACCTTTGTAGTCGTCGAGAGAAATTTCTTTGTCCTGACCATTCACGAGTGCGTGCGCCTTGAAATACGGAGCAGGGTTACCAACTAAGCGTGCCATAAAGACTCCTTAAAAAAGTAGGGTATAAAACCAATTTCGAAATTGAAACATGGACAAAGGGAATCTAGTCTTAAGTGACGGGTATTTCAAGACAAGGTGTTCCTATCCCTTGATCTTTGGATATCTATGCCCACTATTCACATAAGGCACTTCGAGATAAATTATTCTTAAAGATAAAACTCAAATTTCCGATAAGCTTGAACAATTAGGTCAGCTTTATTGGGTAAAAGGATTCCAATGTCTAACACTCCTATGGGTTATATCCCTAATCCCATCGTCATTGAGCAAACGGCACGCGGCGAGCGCCAGTACGACATCTATTCGAGATTGCTCCTCGACAGGATTATCTTCCTCGGTACTGAGGTCAACGACGTGGTCTCGAACCTTCTGGTAGCACAGATGCTTTTTCTAGAGCAGTCTGATCCAGAAGCTCCGATTCATTTTTATATCAATTCTCCCGGCGGATCAGTGTATGCGGGCCTTGGGATATATGATATCATGCAACATGTGAGCTGCCCTGTGTACACCTACTGCGTGGGTTTAGCTGCGTCCATGGGCTCTCTGCTACTACAAGCAGGTGAAGCCGGACACCGCTACTCGATGCCGCATTCCCGGATCATGATCCACCAGCCACTCGGCGGGGCAAGAGGGCAGGCGACGGACATCGAGATTCAGGCCAGAGAGATCCTGGATCTGAAAAAGCAGCTGAACCAAATTTACGTCAAGCACACCGGCAGAACGTACGAAGAGGTGGAGAAGGCCTGTGACCGAGATAACTACCTCGATCCGGGTCGGGCGAAGGAGTTCGGTCTCATCGATAACATCATCATCCCGAAGGGAAAAAAGTTTAAAGCCACCTAAGCGTTAACTATAAAAGGTAAATATGAGCAAAGAGAAAGCTGGATCGTATGGCAGTCTGAACTGTAACTTCTGCGGGAAATCGCAGAAAGAAGTGAAGAAACTGATCGCGGGCCCCGGGGTCTACATCTGTGACGAGTGCATCGAACTCTGTAACGACATCATCTTCGAAGACTCGGTGAAGACGGTCTCGAAGACCGCGACGGACAATGTGCCGAAGCCGCACGAGATCAAGGCACACCTGGACCAGTATGTGATCGGTCAGGACCGGGCCAAGAAAATCATCTCGGTCGCCGTCCACAACCACTACAAGAGAATTTCCTACAAGGCCGCAAGCCGTGACAACGATGACGTCGAGCTGGCGAAGTCGAACATCCTCCTGGCGGGACCGACCGGTTCCGGCAAGACGCTGATCGCGCAGTCACTGGCGAAGTTCCTGAACGTACCGTTCGCCATCGCGGACGCCACGACGCTCACGGAAGCCGGCTACGTCGGTGAGGACGTCGAGAACGTTATTCTTTCGTTGCTTCAGAACTGCGACTTCGACGTCGAGCGGGCCCAGCGCGGGATCGTCTACGTGGACGAGATCGACAAGATCGCCCGCAAGTCCGAGAACCCGTCCATCACCCGAGACGTGTCGGGAGAAGGTGTGCAGCAGGCGCTACTGAAACTGGTGGAAGGCTCAGTGGCGAACGTCCCACCCAAGGGCGGGCGCAAGCATCCTCAGCAGGAGTACATCCAGGTCGACACCCGCAACATCCTCTTCATCTGCGCCGGCGCCTTCGTGGGCCTGGAGAAGATCATCGAGAAGCGGATGACCAAGTCGAAGTCCGTGGGACTGACGGCCAACAACACCAATGAGAAGAAAGAGAAGTCTCACCTCGAGAACCTGGGGGCCATTGAGCCGGAGGACCTGGTAAGGTTCGGCCTGATTCCGGAGTTCATCGGCCGTCTGCCGGTCACGGCGATGCTGGAAGAGCTTGATGAAGCAGCACTGGTTTCCATCCTCACGGAGCCAAAAAACGCCGTAGTAAAACAGTATCAAAAACTTTTTGACTTCGACGGGATTGCTCTGGAATTCACCGAGGACGCCATCAAAGAGATCGCGAAGACAGCTCTTAACAGAAAGACCGGTGCGAGAGGGCTCCGTGCCATTCTCGAACAAGTGATGTTAGACGTGATGTATGACTTACCGGGAAACGAGAAGATCGCCAAGTGTACCATCACTAAGGAAGCGATATTAGGCGAAGGCAAACCGATACTTGAGGAAGGCGATCGTAAGAAAAAGCTCGAGCCCAAGGGTGGTGCCAAAACGGCCAAGAAAATCGAGAACGCATCTTAGGGAAATAACAGAGAAGTAAATTCAGATTCTACAAAAAGGAAAGGCTTGGGAAAAAAACTCCCAGGCCTTTTTTTTGTGTTCTCCTTTAAGTTAATCATGGGATAATATTTTTAAGGACCTCATGCATGAGGTAGAACTCGAAAGAAAAAAAGTAAGATAGAGGCGCAGGAGGTGCTATGTCCGATAAGAAATCCGAGAACACTAATTTTCCACTACTTCCACTACGAGATGTGATCATCTTCCCACACATGGTGGTGCCGCTGTTCGTTGGTCGGGAAAAATCCATTTCCGCCCTCGAGAAAGCTGCCAAGAATGGAAACGAACTCTTCCTGGTGACCCAGAAAGACGCTTCCGTCCTGAACCCGGAACGGGAAGACGTCTATGACATCGGGACCGTGGTCAGTATCATCCAGATGCTCCGGCTTCCGGACAACACGGTTAAGGTTCTGATCGAAGGGAAGTACCGCGCGAAGATCAAGTCCTTCCGCTGCGAGAACGACGGCTACTACTCGGACGTCGAGAGATGCGCTGACGTCGTCGAGAGCGACGTGGAAGTGGAAGCCTCCATGCGCTCGGTGAAGAACATCTTCGAACAGTACGTGAAACTCAACAAACGCATCCCGCCCGAGCTCCTGATGAGCATCTCTTCGATCACCGATCCGTCACGCCTGGCGGACATCATCGTCGCGCACCTGACCATGAAGATCCCGGAGAAGCAGGACATCCTGGACGCCGTCAACGTCGACGGCCGACTCCAACTGCTCCTCGAGAAGATGCAGGGAGAAATCGAGATCATCAACGTCGAGAAGCGGATCCGTTCACGGGTCAAGACCCAGATGGAGAAGTCGCAGAAAGAGTACTACCTCAACGAGCAAATGAACGCGATCCAGAAAGAGCTTGGCAATAAGGATGAGAAATCTGATTCTGCTGACATGGAAGATAAACTCCGCGCCAAGAAAATGCCCGAAGAGGCCCGCGAGAAAGCCAACAAGGAACTCCGGAAGCTCAAGTCGATGTCTCCGATGTCGGCCGAAGCCGCAGTCGTTCGGAACTACCTCGACTGGATGATCTCTCTGCCGTGGGACGAGTACACTACGGATGATAACTCTGTTCAGAAGGCCCGCGAGATCCTCGATAACGATCACTATGGACTCAATGATGTGAAAGAAAGAATTGTAGAATACCTGGCGGTCCGGTCTTTGGTAAAAGACGACACCCGTGGAACACTCCTTTGTCTCGCCGGCCCTCCGGGAGTCGGGAAGACGTCGATCGCCAAGTCCCTCGCCGAGTCCCTGGGAAGAAAGTTCGTGAGAATTTCTCTGGGTGGAGTGAGAGATGAAGCTGAGATCCGCGGCCACCGACGAACGTACGTCGGAGCGATGCCCGGGAAGATCATCCACGCGCTCAAGAAGGCCGGAACTTCGAATCCGGTGATCCTCTTGGATGAGATCGATAAGATGAGTTCAGATTTCAGAGGCGACCCGGGAGCAGCGATGCTCGAGGTACTCGACCCTGCCCAGAATAAAAACTTCGGCGACCATTACATTGAGTGTGAATACGACTTATCGAAAGTTATGTTCATCATGACCGCCAACGATCTGGGCGCAATCCCGGGTCCACTCCGTGACCGGATGGAGATCATCCACATCGCGGGCTACACGCCTGATGAGAAGATGCAAATTGCCAAGAAGTACCTGCTGCCGAAGTCCGTCGAATCTCACGGCCTGAAGAACTACCCGGTGAGCATCGCCGATAAGATCCTCTCGACCATCGTGCGCGGATACACCAGAGAAGCCGGCGTGAGAGAACTCGAGCGCTTAACCAACACCATCGCCCGTAAGATCGCAACTGAAGTCGTAACCGAAGACGTGAAAGAAGGACGGAAGTTCTCTGTCACTGAGAAGAACCTCGAGAAGTACCTGGGGCCAATCAAGTTCGACCGTTCGGCGATCGAAGAGAAGCCGCAGATCGGTCTGGTCAACGGCCTGGCCTGGACGTCGGTGGGTGGGGAACTGCTGCACATTGAAGTCGTCTGCGTCCCAGGCAACGGGAAGATCCAAGTCACCGGCAAGCTGGGAGAAGTTATGCAAGAGTCTGCGAAGGCAGCACTCTCGTACGTCCGGTCGATCTCCAGCAGAATCGGCGTTGACCACGAATGGTACTCAAAGAATGATATCCATATCCACGTTCCAGACGGCGCGACTCCCAAAGATGGCCCTTCTGCGGGTGTGACCATGGCGACTGCTCTGACCTCCGCCATCGCCAACATCCCGGTGAGACAGGACGTCGCGATGACCGGCGAAATCTCGCTTCGTGGGCGTGTCCTTCCGATCGGTGGACTCAAAGAGAAGATCCTCGCGGCCAAGCAGGCCGGGATCACCATAGTGATCATCCCTGAGAAGAACCGCAAAGACCTGGCGAAGATCCCTGATGAGATTAAAGAAGGGATCGACGTCCGACCGGTATCTGACGCGGAAGAAGTGCTGAGAGTGGCGCTGAACTTGTCCAAGCCGGAGGAGTTCATGAAGGTGCGCGCGCTCAAGGTCCTGGACGCAGAATCGAACTTAGAAGTTGCAAATTAACCGATAGATTTTTTCAAAGTTCTAAGAAGCCCACACTCTTAAAAGTGTGGGCTTTCTTTTTTCGGATTGACAAGAATACCCTAAATACCTAATATGAACGCTCTTTTACGACATGTGGGCGTTTAGCTCAGCTGGGAGAGCGCTACCCTTACAAGGTAGATGTCGGGGGTTCGATCCCCTCAACGCCCACCATTTTCCACCTGTCATTTTTTTTAAGTCATAGTACCTTACTTCTTAGGTATTTATAATCACTAGCTTTCCATTCCAGATAAGACTAATATTAAAGTACCTTAAGATATTCTTCAGATGAAAAATGCTGGTTTTTATGAATAGAAAGATAATGATAATCGAAGATGAAGAGCAGATCATTAGCACGTTGCGATACTTATTAGAAAAAAAAGAATATGAAGTTACCTCGTGCCTCAGTGCGGAGGAATTTTTTGCAGAGGGCACACCAAAAGCTCATTGCTTATACCTCGTTGATTGGAACCTCCCGGGCATCAAAGGCGTCGACGTGATCAAGGCGGTGAGGACCAAAGATAAGATTTCTCCTATCTTTATGATGAGTGCCTACGATAAGCCCGAGCAGATCCTCGAGGGCCTGAGTTCAGGAGCCGATGACTACCTCACCAAACCCTTTAGCTACGACGAACTATTGTTGAAGATACACAACGCCTTCTCGAAGATCGAGTGTCTCAAGGACAACATGATGAACGTGGGGATCAAGCTCATCCCAGAAGCCCACACAGTGATCAAAGACGGGGCCATCGTCAATCTTACGGCCCGGGAGTACATCATCTTCCAGCATCTCTACAAGAACCAGGAGAAGGCGAGTAACCGGGAGGAGCTGATCAGGCAGTTCGATAAAGACCTGGAGATGACCTCCAGGAACATCGACGTCCATATCTTTTCCCTCCGGAAAAAAATGTCCAAGCTGGGTATCACCATCGAGACTGTGTGGGGAACTGGCTACAAGCTCAATCTCTAGAAAAGCATCCGGAACTCGAGCTCAAACCGCGAAGCATTCGGCACGTTGTAACCGTGGAAGGTTTTCACCAGGTTCACGTTAATCTGCGCCGGTAGGACGAATTTCTTTTTCAGGAAAGGGGCGATGGATGAAATCGATCCGGTGATCTGGCCTTGGTGCTCTTCTTTGAAGCTGCCGGCTTCGAGGAACGCGTTGGCGTCGGTGTACTGCGAATCGTAGGTCGCCGAATCCTGAAGCATGTAGCGGTATATGGGTGTGACAGAAAACCAGTCATTGAAGGCGAAGGTCGCGCTCAGCATGTAGTTGAGTTTGTCTCCGTACTTCACTTGAAAGTTTCCTTTATAGTCGGAGAGAGTGAAGTCCTGAGAGGTCGGAACCCTGATGGTTTTTTCTCCAGGGGCCTGGTAAGTGTAGCGCAGGCTAGTCCCGAAGCTGAGTTTATCATTGACCACGTAGCCGGTGGCGAGCTCCCCGAAGAAATCAAACTGGCCATCTCCGAAGCCGATGTCCTGAAGAATGTCCGGATCATCCACGCGTCCGGTCGGCAGGATGACACCCGGGTAGAATAAGAGGCCCGAGGTGCTGGCCTCTGCGACTTTGATCATCAGCCCGGTTTCCATGTCGCCGTACCCGGTGCCGTACCAGTCTCCCAGTGGCCTGTAGCCGAAGTGGTTGGTGATCACGGACTGGATGGTCCGTTCGTTGACATCGATCAACCGGCGGAGGTTCTCGGCCTGGACCTCGTCCAGGATGCCTCCGTTATTATTCTCGATGATTTGGGCTGTCTTCTCGTAGGTGTTTCCCTTGGTCCGCTTTAACTTCGTCTTCACCTGGGCTTTATAGTAAGCGATCTCCGCGTAGAACATCACCCGTTCGGATAACCCGATCCCGAAGCCCGTCCCCTGAACGTTCACCTGCGCGGACGCGTCCACCTGGTAGGCACCGACGATGAGGTTATTGTAGGCTTCGGAATTTACGTCCGTCCCAGGCGTCACGGCGTTCCCGGTCATGGAGTTGAAGGTCGCAGCGTCCACTTGGAAGCTCGTCCCAAGAGAGCTTTGGGATCCAAATTGATTAAAGTTTGAATCGATTTTCGAAGTGGTGACATTTCTATATCCAAGGATGCGAACACCTTTGGGAAGTGTTTTCCAGGCCTGGGCAAAGGCGGAATTTAATGAGCAAATAAAAAATAGTCCCAGAACCAGTTTCATGAAATCTCCAAAATCGTTGTTGCAAGAATTTTACGCCATGAGTCAGCCTGTTTGCACAAATGACAGGGTGGTATGTAAAAAGAACCAGGCACCTGTTAACTTTTTTACGCTATGCATACAATCTCAAAATCAAAAAGATTATCACTACTTAGAGGTTGATGTGAATAAGTTGTTTTTATTGATACTGGTGACCACCATGACCATTCCTGGTTGTGGCAAGAAAAGCGTCATTACCAACGCCATCAAGGCTGAAACAACTGCGGAGGCCTACGGTGATGGTACTCACACCGTCATGCACTGGGTGCTCCCACTCTCAGACCAGACCATCACTTCCTTTGATTCACCCTTAAAAAAAATCAGCTTCATTGCCAGTGGTTTTGCCAAGATGTTCATGAACGTCGGCGCCAGCATGGGTTTAGGGAAGATGCAGCTCACTCTGGTCCAGCCGATCCCGGACCTACCGTCGGAGTACCTCAAGGAGATCCGGATCAAGAGATTATTTTTTTACATCGAACCCAAAGAGGGGCCCCGCAAGCAGCCCTGGTACAAGAGGATCTTCAGCGGAAGAGACGACGTGAACTTCGATTTCCTCGCCCGGATCGCTGTGAAGCTCAGCTCGCAGAAACTCGAAAACGACGGCTCATGGACTCCGCTGCTCGCCCAACAGGAAATTAGCAATAAGGAGTACGATTTCCTGAAGTCGCTCTTCGACTCCCGTTACGTCGAGCCCAGGGCCGAGAGCGCTCGGGAGCTCATCCTCATGAAGTACTACGAAGAGGACAAGGAGAAATTCCTCAAGAGGCCAAGTGGCAAGATCTTCATCCTGAGCGTGGACAACCCGAAGAAGGCCGGTCAGTCCCGCATCTTCTTCGTCGATCATCCCAAGCTCAAGGGGTCGTTCAAGAGCATCCATCTGCTCAACAAGTCTCTGATTATCGAACTACGGGACGACCGGCAGGTGGAAGAAAATTTCCAAGCGGTGCTCTCCGAAGAAGCCGAGGCCATCGAACGGATCGGGGTGAAGATCATCGAACCCTGCGAGGAGAAGACCTGTCTGGACTTTAACGTCCCGAAGATGAACCTGATGCCGGTGATGAAGCGTGCCAACGGTATCCGGCTCGACGCCTACCTCGAAGCGGACAAGGTCCCAGATTCGTTTCAGTTGAAGGGCTTCATCGAGTTTGAGACGAAGCTGAAGCTGACTTTTTAATTAAACGTGACACTGATGTCGATGCCGTACTTCTTGCCTTCTTCGGCCAGAATGGCCTTGACTTCGGGAACCGAGTAGACCAGCCCGATCACCGAGACCTTGGTGCTCATCATATCAATCTTACAGTCGTTGACGCAGACGAAGTCCGCCGAGTAGATTTCGAGTTTCTTGATGGCTTCCTTGTTGGCGAAGTCGGAGTAAAAGCTCATGAAGTCTTCGATCTTCTCCCGCAGCTTCAGAAGCAGTTGCTCATGAGTTTCTTTTTGGAGATTATAAGTATACAGAGACGAGTTCTTGGCCTTGCCGTTGAACGCGAGCTTGATCACTCCATTGGAGCGGATCTTCAGCGTGTTCTGGAAGCAGATCGGGCAGTACATGCACCGATTATAGCAAAGAGACCCAGACCTAAAAGGAAAATTATGAATAATGAGTACCGGGATATCATTTCTTATGATGGGACGTCGCTGAAGTGCCTGATCAGAGAAACGGGAAGCAGCAAATGGTTGATTGTAACTCACGGTCTTGGAGAACACCTGGGGCGTCACGAGTACATCCTGAAGCTCTTCTCGCAGAACTTCAACATCGCCGTCTACGATCTCCGGGGTCACGGAAGGAGCGGAGGGAAGAAGGCCTGGGTTTCTGAGTTCAGTGACTTCGGGAAGGACCTCCAGAGTGTCCTCGAGTACCTCAAGAAAGAATTCAACATGACAAAATACTCCCTGTTCGGTCATTCCATGGGGGGGCTGGTCACGGCGTACTACCTTCAGAACATGGCCTCGAAGGACTTTTACCCCGAGAAGGTGTTCCTGAGTTCGCCGGCGGTGGCGGGCCCTGGGCTGCTGGGATCCATTCTCAAGGGCACTCCCAAGTTCCTCTTCGACGGACTCTCGAAGGCCCCCACCATTGCCCTGGCCGGAGTGCTGAATCTCAAGCGCCTCTCCCATGACGGCCGGGTCTACGAGAACTACATCAAAGATGAGTTCAACCAGCTGAAGATCCACACCAAGCTCTACGTCGAACTACTGAGCGCGGCCCGCGACGTCTTCTCAAGGCCGCTGCGGGCGGAGTGTCCGATCTATTGTTCGATCGGTTCCGAAGATGGCCTGGTGGGTGCGAAGATCCTGATCCACTACTTCAAGACGTTTGAGAAGAACACCCAGCTGAAAGTTTTTGAAGGCGGGTACCACGAGCTTCATAACGAAGTTGAGAAGTACCGCAAGCCGTACCTGAACTTTCTGCGAGAATCCTTAACGGGACTTTCCTTCGAGTGACTCCAGCCGCTTGATCCGCTCATGGGCCGGTGGGTGGGAGTGGTAGAAAGTTGAATAAACCTTGTCCGTGACCACGGGACTAGAGTTCTGCTGGTAGAGCTTCAGTAGACCCGAGACCAGGTCCTCGGCCTTGGTTTCTCTGGCGGCGTAGGCGTCGGCGTCGAACTCTCTTCTGCGGGAGATCCACGACGAGAGAGGGCTGAACCAGAAGGTGTAGAGTGGCAGTGCCTGAGTGAAGAGAAGAAACAGCACCGAGGGCGCCAGCACCCGCACGAAATGCCCGTTGTAGAACCAAGGGCTACTCGCGAGCCTCCCCATCACAAAAAAACTTACGAAAGAAATGACGATCGAGACCACCAGGGACTTGGGGATGTGCTTGAGCTTCATGTGGCCAAGTTCATGGGCCAGGATGGCGAGGATCTCATCCTTGCTCAAAGCACTCAGCAGAGTGTCGAAGAACACCACCCGTTTGTTCTTCCCGAGCCCGGTGAAGTAGGCATTGCCGTGGGAGCTTCTCTTGGAGGCGTCCATCACAAACACTTCTCTGGCGTTGAAGCCGGACTTGGTCACAAGCTCCTCGATCCCGGATTTTAGCTCCGCCGCGGCCAGTGGTTTAAACTTGTTGAACAGGGGAGCGATGAAGTTGGGGTAGAGCCACAGCAGCCCGAACTGGAACGCGGTGATGAAGAGAAAGCACCACAGCCACCACAGGCCTGCGAAGCTCTGGTAGAGATAGAAAATCCCGTAGAGCAAAGGGACACCCAGGACCCCGGCGAGGACCAGGCCCTTCATCCGGTCGAGGATGAAGATGCGAGGAGTGGAACGGTTGAAGCCGTACCTTTCCTCAAGGACGAAAGTTGTGTAGACGGACCAAGGAAGACTTAGCACCATCTGGATCCCAGAGAAAGCGATGAGGAACAGGACCTCGTGGTGAATGCCGCCGACTGGAATGGCCTTGTAAAGTTCTTCCGCACCCCGGAATGGAAACCAATAAAACAGAAGCACAGCGTCCCACAAAAGCCGGAACTGACTCACCCCGAGCTTCGACGTCGCATAGCTAATGGCCTTCTGATGGTCGCTCAGCGTGAGGAAGGCTTTGAATTCACCGGGGACCTCAGAGTTCTTCTTCTGAAATGTGTTCACCTGGCGTCTGGCGAGGTATATTTCTGTGAGGTGGTTAATCACGATGAGTGAAATAAAAGTCACCTGGAGATAGTACGTGTAAAGGCTGTTCATAATGATCCTGGTTAAAACATTTTATGCGTTCAATGATCTAAGGAACTACAGCTACCTGATCTACGACGATCAGACGGCGCACGCCTGGGTGATCGACCCGTACGAGGCTAACCCGATGATTGAGTATATCAAAAAAAAATCCCTCCGCCTCAAGGGAATTCTCAACACACACCAACACCACGATCACACCCGGGGGAACGCTCCTCTGGACGCTGCCTTCGGATGCGGGATCAGGAAGCTCAGGAGTTCGGAAACGGTCTCCCTTAGTCAGGATCATACCTTGAAAACACTGGACACCCCCGGACACACTATGGACCACCAGGTATTCATCTGGCAGACCCAGGAGAGGCCACTAGCACTCTTCTCCGGGGATACTTTGTTTAACTCCGGAGTAGGAAACTGCCGCAACGGTGGAGACGTGTCATACCTGTACCAGACTACAATGGATCTGATCGGGGGCCTGCCGCCGGAAACGCTACTTTACCCGGGCCACGATTACCGGGTCCGGAACCTGGAGTTCGCGGTCCATGTGGAACCGGAGAATCCAAGTGTGAAGAGCAGCTTGCTGGTTCTGGCGAGAGAGAAGACGCACGAACTGCCGGCGCTGACTCTGGGAGATGAAGAAAAAGTAAATCCATTCCTGAGACTGGCGTCGGGGGAGCTGCGGGCGAATTTGAAGATGCAGGGTTCGGATGATAGAGATGTATTCTATAAGTTACGGTCGATGCGAGATAATTGGTAAAGGAGATTATGAAAAAGACAACACCCAAGAAGGTTGCGAAGAAGACCTCGAAAAAAACTGCAAAAAAAACTGCCGTGAAAAAAGTCGTGGCGAAGAAATCCGTTAAGAAAGCTGCGGCGAAGCGCCCGGGGACCAGTCTCAAACGTCAGTCGGCGGCCGTGATCAGATCCGGGATCCCACAGAACGGAGAGACGGCTCCGGAGTTCACTCTTCAGGACCAAAACGGGAAACCCGTTTCACTTTCAGATTTTAAAGGGATGAACGTCGTGATCTATTTCTACCCAAAGGCCATGACCCCGGGGTGCACCACTCAGGCCTGTAGTCTCCGGGACAGTGACTTCCAGCTGCGCGACCAGGAGATCAAAGTCATCGGCATCAGCACCGATCCGGTTGGAAGACTGAAAAAATTTGATGAAAAAGAAAAACTAAACTTTACCCTGTTGTCCGACCCGGATCACAAAGTAGCCGAGGCCTACGGTTGCTGGGGACTCAAGAAGTTCCTTGGCCGTGAGTACATGGGGCTTCTGCGGCAAAGTTTTCTCCTGGATAAGAAAGGTAAGATTCTGTC
Source organism: Bacteriovoracaceae bacterium (assembly GCA_035576105.1). Classification (GTDB taxonomy): domain Bacteria; phylum Bdellovibrionota; class Bacteriovoracia; order Bacteriovoracales; family Bacteriovoracaceae; genus Peredibacter. Next base: position 9,687 of record DATLXA010000067.1, on the reverse strand, counting down.
GGTCTTTCATAAAGTCGACACCAAGACCCACCATAAGGACGTGCTGGAGTTGTTCAAGAGTCTTGGATAACCTTCTCCTCCATCACATCCAGCCGCAGCTCTGCCTGGAGCCGCTTGATGAGTTCTTTAAGATTTTCGGTAGCTTCCACCGGACAACGGACTTCGATGTCCCGGTAGGAGCTCTTCAGCGACTCGTCGGCCGTCGAGAAATAGCAAAGGCCTTCGTTGGACTCGAAGATGAAATAGACAAAATAGGACTCGTCTTTCGGCACCCGCAGCCGGGTGTAGTAGAGTTCTTTGCTCTTCTGATAGGTGTGCGGCATAGTTTCCTTGACTAAAATTCATATGGATTTAAAATAATACTACAGATAAGTCAAAAAATTTAAGAAGTTATGTCATGGAGGACGCTTTGAAAAAGACCTTGGTTGCCAGTGCAACTTTATTGATGCTCGTTTCATCATGCGCCAAGTTCAGAAAGTTAGAGCGGGATCTCATCGGTGCCGATGAGAAAGACCAGGTCACCGACAAGCCAGTTTCGAGAGGACAGTACAACCAACTGCTGGTGAAGTACGAGCAGCTCTCTCAGAAGTACGAAGAACTGAAGGAAAACCCCAACGCTAACAAATCCTCTCTGGTCGACGAGCTTGAAAAAACCCAGACGGAGAATTTCGCAAACACTTCCTCCGACGCTCCCACCGAGACGGTGGACGTCTTCGGAGCAGCAACGGAGATACCGGCGAGTACCAAAGTGATCGAAGTCCCTTCAGACCTCGAGTCGCAGCTTGGCCTTTACCGCCGGGGCCTGGCACTCCAGAGCTCGAACCCGGGGGAGGCCACAAAGATCTTTCAAAGGCTCGAAATCCAGGGTGCTCCCGCCGTTAGAGTGAGGGCAAAGTTCCAGGTCGGAGAACTTCTCTTTCAGAAAGAGCAGTACGACATTGCTCTTCAGGTCTACGAGGACATCATCACCGGAGGTGCTCACTCCGGCGTGGTCTTGGACGCTCTCAGACGTGCGGTGACCTGCGCGGCCAAGCTCAACATTCCTAACAAAAAAGATCAGTACTCCTCAATGCTCAACGACGTGTTTGAAACAACAGATCAGGGACCGCTGTGAAAATAGACTCTAAAAAGTTACTACTGCTTCTGCTCCTTTTGGTTCAACTTCCGGAATCGGGGGCCCAGGATGACATGAGCGAGGACGAACTGAATTCACTTCTCAATGAGACGGAATCCGTTCAGCCGCCGATCGAAGAATCCGCCAGCGAGACCGTCGTCTCTCCGCCCCAAGCCTCCGAACCAGAGCTTTCTTCGGAGACAGTGGACCTCGAATTCGGAGACGGGTCTGTCATCACTGAAGACTCGAACGCGGGTCAGATTACCCTGGACGATGAGCCCAAGCGAAAAGGGAAGAAAGCAAAACCCAAGGCCGATTCTCTGGACGTCTCCGACTTCGAAAACATCGTCACCACCCCGGACAAGAGCGATGATCTGGAAGCTCTGAAAAAAGACATCACACCGGAGGACATCAAACCGGAAGTGGTCAAGAAGCCGAAGGCAGTGGAGCCGAAGACGCAAGCCCCGGAGATCAAGGTCGCAGCACCTGAGGTCTTCGACGTGGGTCGAGAAGAGCGAGACCTGCTGGGTCTGGCCCAGAGTATCCAAGGACAGATCACCAATAGTGAATGGAACGAAGTGGCCACGGCCAAGAAGGTAGATAGTTACACGGTGGTGCGAGACGACTGGCTCTTTAAAATATCCAAAAGAATTTTTGGATCGGGGTATTACTATCCGAAGATCTGGTCGATCAACTCGTTTATCACCAACCCGCACTTCATCGAACCAGGAATGGTGCTCTCCTTCACCACTGGGAGCGGATCGTCCGCGCCGGAGTTCAAGATCGGTAGCTTCTCGGAAGATGAGGTCAACGCCGCCCCCGGTGCCGTGACGAATAATAATCCGGAAGACCTCAATAACTTCGGAGAGGACGCAAAGCCTCTGTGGGTCGATGAGAAAGAAAACCTCGCCAAGCAGGGGATCTACTTCCAGTACGCCTCCGAGGAGACCATGGATGACCTCACCAAGGTGAGCGAGCAGGCCCTAAACCGGGAGTACGAGAACTACGATCCTCCGGCCAACGAGTTCGACGTCGTCCTGCCGAAGAACTACGACCGGGACGGGTTCGATAAGTCGTCGAAGATCTTCTACTCCTTCAAGGAAGGCTTCTACCTAAGTACCTTCGTCTCCACCAACATCGTTCAGGACTTCGGGGCGATCGTCAACGGACCGGATGAGAACATCTACTTCACCAAGTCCGACCGGGCCTACGCCCAGTTTGACGAGACCATGAACGTCGTGGCCGGAGACCGGTTCTCCGTGTATTCCTCCGGCGGGAAGGTCAAGCACCCGAACTCGGACCGCGCCGGGTACAAGTACACCATCGTGGGCCAGATCAAGCTTCTCCGGAAGATCCAGGAGAAGTGGGAAGTGGAATTCATCGAAGTCGCGGGCACGCCCCAGAGAGGCGACCGGATCACGGCCTTCACTCCCAAGATTAACCGCATCACCAGAACCTATAACTCGAAGCTCATCGAAGCGGCGATCCTCTCCACCTTCCAGCCGATGCAGACGATCTTAGGCGTCGGAGACGTGGTCTACCTTGACCGTGGCAGGGCCGATGGTCTTGAGATGGGGAACGTGCTCGAGGTCTTCGGTTTCAAGGACCGCAGCACCCAGAAGAACATCACCAATCAACCGACGTATAAGCAGGGAGAGTTAACGGTGATCACTCTCACCGATAACTTCGCCACCGCCCTGGTCTCGAATTCCACCCGGGACTTCTACCCCGGGGACATAGCTATTTCTAAGACCAAAGAAGCCCACCTCCGGGAGAGGGCGTCAAAAAACTCCCGCAACAAAGGTGAAGGCTCTAAGATTGGTGGGGACGCACTCAAGGACCTGGACGTGGATCTCAACCTTGAGAACCTCAACGACGATCTTCTCAAGCAGGCCGACAAGATCCAACTGACCGAAGAGGAGTTGGCCGAGCTTGACCGTCAGGAGAGAGAGAAGTCGGTCATCAAGGATTCGGAAAAAGACGTGAAGGCCCTCGAGCGGCTCGAGAATGAGATTGAAGGGGCCGAGACGATCTTGAATGATGCGAAGTTGGATGAGGATAAACTCCTGGAGGACGAAGACCTCAACAACATTGAGAAAACACAAGACGCCGGTGAGTCGCTGGATGACATCGAAGAGAATCTTGGCAAGCGGTACGTGGACGAAGACCTGAATTCCAAGGAGAACCCATACGGACTGACCGAATTTGATGTGGAAGAGGTCGACGAGCTCCTCAACATTGAAAAAGACGCTGAAAAGAAGTGATTCCTAGGCCCTGGTTTGACCGCCAGGGCCTTTTTTGTTTGTGACGCTTACCTAGTAATAAAAATCATTTCAAAGTGTAGCCAGAAAGGTTTAGCCCGGGTTAAATTAGACCCCGTGCACCCTTAGCTCAGCTGGATAGAGTAGTTGGCTTCGAACCAATTGGTCGGGGGTTCGAATCCCTCAGGGTGCGCCATTCTTTCATTTGAAAATCATCCATCTTCACAATCAGGCTTTCGTCTCCGCCTCGGTCATGCACAGGAGTGCACTCCCTCGTTGTCGCTCGGCCTTCATGTGAATCTGAATAATTTTGAAATGAAAGAGAGAGGAAGAGTTTCGTCATATTCTGGAGTTCCTGACGTAGAGATTAGCCATGCCAGAAGCAGTAGCCTAAAAGATTGGGAAGGTTATCTGAAATCCGTCCTTAAGTTACAAACGTACTCTAAGACATGTCTCGAACTACATTCATCAAAGCTGTTATAATTACAATATTTTCATTAAAATCATTAAAACCTGAAGTTAAAGGAACAAGTGAAAGTTAATATTAGTCATAAAGGTAAAGTTATTTCAACAGATGTATCAGTTGCGGATAATTTTTGGTCAAGATTGTCTGGATATATGTTTAAAAAAGAACCTCATGTTTCTGGAATACTTTTTGAACCTGCGAGTGCAATGCAGACAACATTTATGTTTTTTGAATTAGATATCGTTTTCTTAACTAAAGACAACAGAGTTATTAAAATCCTCCGAAATGTAAAACCATGGAGACACACATGGTTTTATTCAAATACTAGAAAAGCACTTGAGGTTCCCTCAGGAAATATCCCTTTGGATCTTCAAGTCGGAGATGTCTTAGAAATTCTCTCCGCTTAATATTTCCAATTTGAAAAGATGCATGTAATAGGATGTGTTTGGTTAGACTTCAAGCGAATTGATGGTTTACTCCCACTTCTTTAAGGGGTTCATCATAAAAGAATATAACACGCACCGAATTGAGAGTTTAATTTATGTAATTCGAGGTCAGAAAGTAATGCTAGATAGTGACTTAGCGGAACTTTATGGAGTAGAGACTAAAGCACTCAATCGTCAGGTTGCGCGAAATGAAGTTCGCTTTCCTGAGGACTTCATGTTTCGACTTACTCCCGAGGAGCATGAATTTTTGAGGTGCCAAAATGGTACCTCAAACGAAGGCCGTGGTGGGCGAAGGTATTTACCTTTAGTTTTTTCTGAAGGAGGCGTGGCAATGCTCTCTAGCGTCTTAACTAGCGAGAAAGCGGCTCTCGTGAATATTTCAATAATAAGAATTTTTATAAAACTTAGAAGTTTTTTATCTATGGATAGTTCTTTGAGCGAGAAGTTTAATAGGTTAGAGCAAGGCACTAACAAGTTATTTAAGGTTGTTTTCGAAAGACTTGATTCAGTGGAAGAGGCGACTCCAGCCTTAAAGCCTAACCGTAAGAAAATAGGTATAAAACTTAAAAATTAGAGTAGGCAGTTCGAAAGTCATCCACTAGGGTGCGCCCTTCTTTCATTTGAAAATCATCCATCATAAGTCCCGTTTTCCAAATGATTTCATGTTTCAATTAAGTACTGAAGAGTATGTGCTTTTGAGGTCACAGATTGTGACCTCAAAAGAAAAACGCGGAGGAAGGAGATATCTTCCACTTGTCTTTACTGAAGCGGGTGTTGCTATGCTTTCCAGTGTATTAACAAGCGAACGAGCCGCCCAAGTGAATGTGTCAATAATGAGAACATTCATTCGTCTAAGAAGCTTTCTGTCTATGGAGAGTTCCTTAGAATCAAAGGTAAGCAAGCTTAAGGAAGGGACTAATAAGCTATTTAAGGTCGTTTTTGAAAGATTAGATGCCGTTGAAGAAGCGACTCCAGCCTTGAGACCTAACCGTAAGAAAATAGGTCTTAAACTCAAAAATTAGAACACGCGGTTCGAAAGTCATCTACTAGGGTGCGCCATTCTTTCATTTGAAAATCATCCATCTTCGGCATCAGGCTCTCGACTCCTTGTCGGTCACGTACATTAATGTACGCTCCCTCCGCGTCGCTCGGCCTTCAGCCGAATCTGAATAATTTTGAAATGAAAGAGGGGAGGGGCAGCGCCGGTGGCGGCTGGGGGCAGGTTGAGGACAGGACTATAGAAATTGCATGGATGTGGATGGGTGGGCTATGGATGAACCAAAGTTCTTCACAGCAGGTTTTGGAAAAGGACCTAGTTATAGCTGTGATTTCGGATTTGGTGGAAAATCATATGAACCTCAGGATCAAAAATGATTAAATATGACCCGAAAGAAATTTATAAGACTCGTAATGATTATTTATTGGCCGTCTTTAAAAGGACGGCTGGTTTAAATCTCTTTGTAAGCCTTTTTTTAGGGCTTACAATTCTGTTTCCAATCCTAGTTTTTGTTATAGAGGGTGAATTCAAAAAAGATCCTTTATCGCTTATCTTTTTTGGCTATTTTATCTTGTTTGCAACTTCTTCGATTGTATTAATTTCACGTTGGATTCAGGGAATGTAAACATATCTAAAATAAACTATCTATGAAAATTTTAACATTATGTGGAAGCATTAGAGAGAACTCAACGAATCACTCATTATTAATCGCTATTCAAAGCTTTTTTCCCCTGTCGACCAAGTGGACAAATTTTGAGATCAAGCATCTCCCATTTTTTGATCCACATTTGCAATTCAGTTCAGATCTTACTTCTGCTGTGATTGATCTACGTTTACTTGCAAAAGAATCGGAATATATAATTATTTCAACACCAGAATATGCACATGGCATTCCTGGGATATTAAAAAATGCTTTGGAATGGTTGATTTGTGAAGAGACCATGAAGAAGAAAGTAATAGTGATAATAGGAAGTCCAAGTGGAGGCGAATTCGTTAAGGAATACTTGGCCGAAACTCTACGAACGATGGATATAGTTACAACTCAAAATATGACTCTGGTGATACGCGCTGCCAGAAATCAGGTTACTTCATTAGGCGAGATCAATGATTTAGAACTGAAATTAACTTTGCAGAAATTTGTCGACGATATCTTGGCTGGAAAACACTGATCAACAATCCAGTTTTCGAGCATTAAGACATAGAATTCATTTTGGCCCGGAGTAATCCTGGCCCCTTTATCATTAAAGCTAAGAAGTCCCATCCAAAGAGCTCATTTTAACCATTGCATTTCGAGCCGAGTCTTTCTAATCTTGAAACTTTGGGTACGATCTTTCTATAACGTTTGGGGTTCATATATGACTATCGAAATGAAAATGGTTGCCTTCAGTGCAGTTCTAGGTTTGTTTCATATTATTCTAAGCTCGCACATTACAAGTTTTCAACGCGGCTATAAATGGACGGCAAGTCCTAGAGATGAGCAACTAACACCTTTGAAAGGAATTGCGGGCAGACTCGAAAGGGCGCTTCGAAACTTCATAGAAACTTTTCCGATTTTTCTAGCTGCAGTTGTTGTTACTCATATGGCAGGTAAAAATGGCTTGCTTACTTCAATTGGAGCGCAAACTTATTTTTGGGGACGTCTAGCTTATTTACCGGCATATGCTTTCGGAATTAATATCCTTCGATCTATGATTTGGAACGTTGCTACTATTGGGATAATTCTAATTTGGGTTGCGTTGATTTAGTTACCGTACTCTAAGGCCTCTAATCATCGAACCGGTTTGTAACTCCAGCAATTCGCCACGCCGGCAGAGATGGGGAAGTTTTGAAAAAGAGAAAAGAAATTTACGAGAGGGCAAAAAGGAAAATCCAAAGATATGGTCACGTGGTATTAGGAACTGGAGCAAAATTGAAGAAGTTTATTTAAATTATTTTCAGGAGGGAAGAGAAAATGTTATCGTTCTAGCATCTTAGTGATCAGGTCCACTGGTCAACAATCCAAAAAAATTCCGATATTCCCCGTGCGGGATATGTGGAGGGGTTCGGTATACTACAATGTTAGGCATCACTCGGAAATGACAAAGCTACCTGAAGATCTTCCCATCAAGAAGTTCGCTTCCTCGAGTAGACTGCGTGCGTGGCTTAAAAAGCATCATGTCAGCTCACGTGGTATCTATCTGCGAATCTTCAAGAAGCCCTCGGGTATTCCTTCGGTTACGTTTGCAGAAGTTTTAGATGAAGGTCTCAACTTTGGTTGGAGTGAAAGCAAGAGGCTCAAGTACGACGCTGATTCATACTTACAGAAATTTACGCCGCGTAAGGTTTTAGGCACACACTCAAGTCGCAACCTAGCGAGGGCTGCAGTTCTCATCGAAGACGGAAGAATGACTTCGGCGGGGCGTAGGGCACTGGGTCTGTAGTGGCTTAAATAAGAGATTTCAGTAAATTCAAGCAAGTTGGTTCTGCGATAGCCCCTCATAGAACCGGCCCACTAGTTAGTTCATAAGTACTAGGAGTACGACTATGAATAAGACTAGCAGTAAGGTCATCACTTCGGTCCAAAGTCGAAGAAGGTGGTCCTCTGACGAAAAAATGAACCTGATTCAAGAAACTTATGGCCCCGGAAGTTCCGTCTCCTCAGTTGCCCGGCAGCATGGTATATCTCCTTCGCAATCATTTCATTGGAGAAGATGTATGGAAAATGGTGCCGTGGTCGCAGTTGGGGCCGAAGAACAGGTGGTCTCTGAAACTGAGTACAAGAAAGCTCTTGCTCGAATCAGAGAACTTGAGAGGGCCCTGGGTAAATCAACATTGAAAGTTGAAATTCTCACTGAGGCAGTGAAGATAGGTCGCGAAAAAAAACTTATCTCGCGCGCACCATTGCAGGGACTGGACGATTTTCAATGAGAATGGTCTGCGAAACTTTGGAAGTTGCCCGCTCCAACATCAGAGAAAAACTTGACGAAAGGCCAGTCAGAGAGAAAAGCTTAAAATTCAATGATGCTGCTCTGGTAGAAGTGGTTAAAGAGATCACAAGAAATCGCCCGACTTATATTTTTCTTTGGCATACCAGTGGTTAGATATATCCATTTAAACCCTTCGGAATCTAGGACTTCTGAGAACGTTTATGGGCATGACCTCTTCGTACAATTAGGCTTTCGTCTTCGCATCGGTCATGCACAGGAGCATGTGATGCGCAGTACACTCCCTCGTTGTCACTCGCCATTCATGTGAATCTGAATAATTTTGAAATGAAAGGAGGACCGGGATTCTGGGTGAGGCGCGTCTGCGGTTGCTCCGCCTGTACCATTCTTATTCAGATACGAAAAATCTCCTCATTCATTAGGTAACTTACTTCCTTAACAAGCGTAGAAAATTTTAAGTTCAGCTATTTCAGATTGGAGTGGCTTATGAGCGATATTATCTTGTCTAAAATCGAGAACATGATTTATTCAGTCAGAGGCCACAAGGTCATGCTTGATTCTGATCTTGCTCAGCTTTACAATGTAGAAACTAAAGTTCTCAATCAGGCAATAAAACGTCATTTGTCCCGTTTTCCAAGTGATTTCATGTTTCAATTAAGCACTGAAGAGTATGTCTCTTTGAGGTCACAGATTGTGACCTCAAAAGAAAGCCGTGGAGGGAGGAGATATCTTCCACTTGTCTTTACTGAAGCAGGTGTTGCTATGCTTTCAAGTGTGTTAACTAGCGAACGGGCAGCTCAAGTCAATGTATCAATTATGAGAACATTCATTCGTCTCAGGAGCTTCTTGTCTATGGAGAGTTCCTTGGAATCAAAGGTTAGCAAGCTTCAGGAAGGGACTAATAAGTTATTCAAGGTCGTTTTTGAAAGATTAGATGCCGTTGAAGAAGCGACTCCAGCCTTGAGACCTAACCGTAAGAAAATAGGTTTAAAACTCAAAAACTAGAACAAGCAGTTATGTACGCTCCCTCCGCGTCGCTCGGCCTTCAACCGAATCTGAATAATTTTGAAATGAAAGAGGGGAGGGGCAGCAGCGCCGGTGGCGGCTGGGGGGGAATTTTAGGGGGGGCAATTTCAAATCCGTTCTTCAGCTATCAACCTAATAGATTCACTATCGCACCAAATAGGAAGCTCGCAAGTTTTCCATTATGACTTGTCGTCTAAAGTTGACCATGGCACAATCCCTAAAATGGGTACTGTCATTCTCGATCGTAATAAGGTCAATACACTTGGTTTAGCTAGACTCACCGTTCTCGATAAACACGGCAAAGAACATCTGGTTGCCGAATTTCCTAAAAGGGGACCGGCCAATTTCCTGAATGGGGACCACTTGATTTCCTCAAAGGGGACCACCCAATTTCCTATTATGGGTACCACTTTTTGAGCTAATACCTGAACGATCCTGTTGGCCTTTATGCCA
>DATLXA010000066.1:0-31472 GCA_035576105.1 Bacteriovoracaceae bacterium | reverse complement strand
TCTCGTTTTGAATTGGCATAGTCGTTCTCGTCCTTGTCATGATTGCTCCTTCGCGGGGCAATCTTACATCCAAGAAGTGAAACTATGATCTGTCGAGTTATGACTTTATTTTTCGTGTCGAGTTAGGCCTTTATTCAGCACTAATGATACTTTTTCATGTTATGGATTGTTTTTACTTAAAATCTCAAGCAACGATATTAAGGGTACGATTGTTAAGAGATTGGAGAGATTGTGTAATGCTGAAAATCCTGAAGCGTGCATGAACCTAGCTTTTATATTTACGGTTCATGATTATAATAAACATTCTAAAGAGATAGAAGGTCTTCTCAAAAAAAGTTGTAGCCAGGGTTTAAAACTTGCATGTTTAGAGTATAAAAAAATATTAGCCTTTTATTTAAATCAGTAGATTGACCTAACTTCTTCCTTCAAAAATGCCATGACGACCATAGCATTTTGAGCCAGATCTGTTTTTATGGTCTCCTAAAACTGAATTTTGTGACTTCTTAGTAAAAATTTTATCACATACAGTACAGCGGTATTTATATTTTGGACCTCCACTTCTTATGGTCCTTGATCGGGTAATTGAAATACTCCTTTCACTTTGAGGCCTTCTTATTGGAGGCATAGATATGGTTCCAGAACCATTAATTTCAACCGGGTACTTTTCATGATAAGGAAGATTGGAAATTTCTAAAGATTGAATTTCTGATATGGCGAATGCTTTTACGTGGTTTGCTTCGCGTTCAAATCCATAAAACAATCTATTTCCGGTGTTTGAAGTTCTAAAGGATATCGGTTCAATAGTTCTCTCTTTTCCAGAATAAACCATTCGGACACAAACTCTACTTGCGGCAGAAAATTGAATCTTATGCAAAAAGGGTTCTATATGTCCGAAGCTGATTCTTCCAAATCGCAAAGGAGTTTCACCTGGCTTTATAGTAGTAACCATATTTTTCTCATCTAGAGCACCATATAACCATTCAAAAAATGGAGATATATCCTCCCAGAATGATTCCAATGGGGGAAGGTGTGGTAGTTGATGTTCCAGCATATTCGCCCATTGTGGTTCGAGTTCCTCAATCTTTTCATGTTCACTAACCGATAAAAAAGTAGGAACTTCAATCTGCTTAAACTCACACTTTTTGAGCAAGGTATTGTAAACCAATTGTGGGTTTTTAATTAATTCCCTATTTCGGAAGAAGTGAACGACGTCGTATACATCTCTAGGCCTAGCTCTTTGACCTAGCGCCCGAATTTTCTCTGCGACTACCTCTTCAAAAGCATAGCAATTAGCGAAGATTCCTTCTGCAGGTTCATCTGAATACGGATGATGAACCTTTTTTTTAGCTGCTTCCAATACAATTACTTCATCGCTAGTCAAATCTAGCTTAATTGAAGCAAACCCTTGTTTCCTTCTAAGTGGGCCATTGTATTGTATCTTTCCCTGGGCCGAAAACTGGCCATTTCCTTTGTCAATTATTTTGAACTTAAACTGATCCTTAAAAAATTCAATGCCTGTTTCTTCTTGAAGGTTATCGGAAATATTTCCGAAAATTTGTAATAAAAGTTGCTCATTTAAATGTTTAGCGTTTGAAATAGTGAAATCTAAGTCTTCAGAAAACCGAAATGTCTCAAAGAAACATTTCTTTAAACTTGTTCCTCCCTTGAATAGCCAGGATGGTTCTAGCGTTTTATTAATGTTGATGCCGTATAGGAGCCACCCTAAGATATAATCCTTCTCTACAGTGTCTGGACTCAGCCCTAAGGCAGTTGCCATTTCTAATATTTCATTTTTTTCGATCATATTCTTTCTTCCAACTCATTGGTATTTTCAGATTCCACTTCTTATTCACATTCCCACAGTCCATAGTCGGATCAAATACTGAGAGCCCTTTTGAAAGCAAATGGAGTAGTTGTGTTTCATTTTGCTCATTCAAAATACCCTTTGTCTCTAGCATGTAACCAAGCCTTTTAAATATAGTTCTATTGTTCATTTTTTTGCCATACTCAATCAAAAGGGGAAAATCATAAAATTTTGAATTTAAATATTCTTCATAGAAGTCAAAAATAATTGTCATTCCACCGGCCATGCTAGGGTCGTCGAGGAAATCAATAATTGTTTTAGTAGGGTCACTAACCATTATTTTTTTATTATCGAACCAGACTGTCTTCACTCCAAACATTCTATACTTTGAAATATTTTTCAATTTTATTTTTATGTTTCCAATAACTTGGGCTTTTCTTTTGATCTTCTTTGTTGTGAAGTAATTTACTACTTCAAAAATTTGTTCAGAAAGATCCCAGTGTTTTATGGCTGAATAACCGCCAAGGTATCCTGGTGCAAATAACATCTCAGCAATGATAAAAGGATTTTCAGAAGCGAGATTCTCTTGGACTGTGTTTATAGGCTGGGGAACATAGACACCTTGTTTTATTCTATTTACCCAGCCTGATTTATTCCATCTTGAAAGGATTCTCCTGGCTTCTGGTTCTGAAATATTTAAAGTTTTTGAGACAGTGGTAGCGGTTAATATTGCTAATCCTTTACTCAGAACGAGCGATAACTTTTGTCTGTAATTCTTCCCGATTCCACCTAAACTCATGGTATATATATTACACTAATAATACCTATATTTGGCATTAATTTAACCTTTGATATACCCATTATTTGCCTAACTATATGAAATTACATTTAAGGCTTTGTTAGTAACTCTAATCATACTCTATGGCCACCCCCACCCGGACTTGGCCGCCAATCGTTCGCTTCCGGCTCACTCTTTTTGGCCCTGTGGTTTCTCTCGTCAGGACATCCTGTCCTGCCGCCAAGCGGAGGATGCTGGCGCATCCTCCGCTTGTACGTTCAACCCTTCAAGTCCGGATGAAGTAGATATAAATTAAAAAGCCCAGCTGACGCCGGGCTTTTTAATTTATGGCCACCCCACCCGGACTTGAACCAGGATCAGAGACTTAGGAAGTCCCCGTTTTATCCAGTTAAACTATGGGGTGATTCTTCATGTTTACCAATAGGTGAATAGAAAGAACATAAGTTTGAAGAGCATTGACCTTATTTCCGAGGGCCAAAGCACTGCTCCTTATTTGAATGGAAACCCGTTGAAACTTATCGGCGCGTTAAGAGGAGCAAGATCACAAACCTCTCAGTCCGGCAGAATCATTTTTTTACAGCGAGATTTTTCAGCCCGGCGAAAGCGTTGTTCTTAAACTGTGGGCCCGTCGACATCGGCCGAGGAGCTTCTGGTCTACTTCCCCCGCCTCTTCTCGGCGAGGCACCTTGGCCAGTGCCGGTGATGCCTTCGGTCTGTGAATCGGCCTTGCAAGAAAGTGAGATCCGCTGCCGGTCCATGTCGATCCCCAGTATCCGGACTTTAAGCTCCTGACCGACTTTTAGTTCGTCCATGGCGTTTTCCACGAACCGGTCGCTCATCTCGGAGATATGAAGGAGTCCATTTTCCTTGATCCCGATATCCACGAAGGCCCCGAACATGGTGATGTTTGTGACCTGGCCGTTGTACCACTGACCGATCTTCAGGTCTTTGAGGTTCGAGATACCCTTGGTGAATTCCACTGACTTGAACGTTGTCCGAGGATCCTGGGTGGGGGCCTTAAGGCATTTCACGATGTCAGTCAGGGTCATCTCACCGATTTCCATTTTAAGAGTCTTGTCGCTTGAAAGTTCATTCTGGAGCGTGTCGTCTGAGAGAAGGTCCGTTAGGCTTCTGTTCTTGGACTTCACCCACTTATCCAGAGTGGGGTACCGCTCCGGATGGATGAAGGTCCCGTCTAACGGGTGGGGGCCGTTGTAGATTCTTAAGAACCCGGCGGATTGTTCGAAGACTTTCTGTGAGAAACGCGTGACCTTCAGCAGGTCCGCACGGTTCTTAAATCCACCATTCAGGTCCCGGAACTTCACAATGTTCTGAGCAACGGTAGAGCCGATGCCGGAAACGTACGACAGCAGGGGGGCGGAAGCGGTGTTTAGGTCCACCCCCACGAAGTTCACGCAGGATTCGACCACCGCCTCGAGGTTATTCTTCAGCTGCACCTGATTGACGTCGTGCTGGTACTGGCCCACGCCGATGGACTTCGGGTCGATCTTCACCAGCTCCGCCAGCGGGTCCTGGAACCGTCGGGCGATGGAGATGGCCCCTCGGATGGTCACGTCTTTCTCCGGGAACTCTTCCCGGGCGATGTCACTGGCCGAGTAGATCGATGCTCCGGCCTCGGAGATCATGGTGGCCTTGACTTTGCCGTCTCGCACCTGTGCGATGTGAGATTCGACGAAGTCGAGGGTCTCGCGACCGTAGGTACCGTTGCCGATGGCGATGTACTCGACGTTGAACATGTCAATCATCTTGGTGAGGATCTGGGCCGCTCCCACCTTGTCGTTGCGGGGTTCGAAGGGATAGACCACGTGGTCACCCATGAATTTTCCCGTCTCATCGACGATCACCACTTTACACCCTGAGCGGATCCCCGGGTCTATCCCCAGCACGGCCTTGGAGCCGAGATAGGGCTGGAGCAAAAGGTTCTTGAGGTTGATGCCGAAGACGGAGATCGCCGCAGAATCCGCGATTTTTTTAAGTTCGTTTTTAACTTCCAGGTCAAGGGACGGCTGGATGTAGTTGGTGAAGGCCCGTTCAGCGCATTTTTTTAGGATCTCGTAGTTGGCGAGCTTATCTTTCTTCGGAAAGAACTCCTGCTCGATCATCCCGATCCCGGTCTCCGGGACAATCTCGGTATCCACTTTCAGGATCTTCAGGTTCATCCCCCGGCGCATGGCCATGTAGCGGTGAGACGCCTTAGGGTCTTTGATCTTAGAGAGCGGCTCAGAGAATTCAAAGAAATCTTTGAACTTACTGGCCTCTTCGATTTTGTCGCCGTCCTTTCTCAGAGACGCCTTCATCACACCGGCTTCCCAGAATGTCTGACGGATCCGTTCCTTGAGCTCGAGCTTGTGGGAGAAAGTTTCCATCAGGATGTCAGACGCACCGTTGATCGCGTCCTGGACGTCCTTGACCTTCCCGTCCGAGGGCTTGACGAACCGGGCTTCGATGTCTGCGACCATCGTCCGGATGTCCTTTTCACCACTCAGGATCAGCTCTGATAGCGGCTCGAGGCCATTGTCTCTGGCGATCATCGCCTTTGTTTTTTTCTTCGACTTATAGGGTGCATAGATGTCTTCAAGCTGAGTTAACGTCGCAGCGGCCTTCACCTGCCTCTCGAGTTCCGGGGTCAGCGCCTCCATCTTCTTGATGGCCTCCAGGATGTAGCTTCTTCTTTTTTCGGTTTCCACGTACTCGTTGTACGAATCCTGGATGTCACGGATCTGCACTTCATCCAGGTTCCCAGTTACTTCTTTCCGGTAGCGGGCGATGAAGGGTATGGTGCATTCGTCTTCGAACAGAAGTTTACTAGTGGCGAGAACTTTATGGGGAACGATTCCTAGTTTTTGAGTGCAGAAGATCATGGCATTTGGATCAAGTGTCTGAGCGGCCATTGGGGGAAACCTCCATTAAATGTCTTTTAGAATGAGGTTTTAGGTTAACGACTGGGAGTAGAAATTGGCAACCAAATGTGGGAAAATAAAACAAAAATAAGTGTTGAGGAGACAAATGACCACTCTTGCCATCATCGGCGGCGGAATAACAGGACGGAGCCTTCTTTATAACCTTGCAAAAGAAAAAAAACGTTTCACCAGCATTCACGTCTTCAATTCTGACTCTTTTGCTCCTGCCTGCAGCCGAAGCTCGACGGCGGTCGTTGCCAAAAGAGGAGTTTCCGCTGGACACTCGCAGCTCGGGGATCTCCTGGCCAAGGGCTTCGAAGACTTCCAGGCCCACGTGAGGGAGGCTGCGCCACCGGGGGTCTCGTCCCTGCTCCAGCTATCGGTGGCCACAAAAAAATTAGAAGCCTTTCACGCCCGCTTCCCGCAAGCAGTCCAAGCAACGGAAGCTGCTTTCTTGAAACTCCGGCAACAGGCCAGCATTTGCCTAGAAGAAGCCTTTCACATCAATCCTCCCGTCTACTTGGAGTGGTTGTTAAGGGAATCAGAGAGAACACTTCCGATCGTTTTGCATGAGGATCTGGTCATGTCCACGGAGGAGTCCGGCGAGCGGATATCGATCCGCACTCTAAATTCCCGGGTTCCCCTTATCGTTGATCAAGTGGTGTTCGCCGGTGGAGTACAAAATTCTTTCTGGAAGGGCCTGCTCCCGGATCCGGCGGGCGTCGCTGCTAAGACAGTCCCTGGGAGCTACTACCAATTTCAAAATATCGAACTTCCTTGTCCCTCCTTCTCCTTGACCTTCGACGGCGAAAACTTGATCTATAGTTCTGAGCTGAATAGGCTCCTGGTTGGATCGACCTCTAATGTCTCCTTCTGCCAACTGCCGCCGACCGAAGATCTGGTGGGAATCTACCGGCGCTTCCAGCAGCGGCTTGAGCTTGAGCTACCGGACCTCGCAGCGGGAGTGATAAAGACTGGTGTGCGGGAGAAGGCACGTCGAAGAGAACCGTACGTGGTGAGCGCCGGTCGGACATTTTTCATCGGGGGGATGTACAAGAATGGATTTACCCTTAGTTTATCCTTGACCAGAAACTTCTCTTGTCGGCTCCCTTAGCCCGCTCGTAGAACTCGTTCTTGCATTCATCCACGCCTTCGGTCTGCTTGCGCAGGGCCTTGTACTCTTTCTCCGTCGTCGGGAGCCGATCGTTCTTCAAGATGGTGGCACCCTTGATGATCATGGCGCTAAGCACCTCTGAGATGGCTTCGTTTTTCACCTGAACTCCGGTGCAGTAGTAGCTCGGCACGTGGATGAATCCGTAGTTGATCTCCGGGTAGTTGTAGCTCATTTGGTAAGCAGTGTTGTTACAAACGAAACTTCCGGCGTCGTTTGAGATTTCCATCAGCCGGCGGTCCCGCTTGTGGAGAGCGCAGTACATGTCCACCAGCGGATAAGTGAAGCCGAGGTTAGAGTAGGCACCTGGTACGATCTGAGTGCCGTAGCGCCTGATGCCAGCGTTGTCCGGGGCATTGGTGGTCTGGTCGAAGTTCTTCGCCAGCAGTTCAACCTTGAACAGACACTGGGCCTCCCCCATGCCAATCACCAACTGGGGAGTTTCCGGAAGCGACTTGATGCAGGCTTCCTGCTGGTAATAGGCCTTATCAAAAGAGGTGGAGAGTTCGCACAGGCGCAGGTCGACGTCGGGTGAATTTTTCAAGCTACTCTGGAGCAGCTTCGCCATGGTGCCGGAGTTATTGGCCGGGGCACCGTTGAACCCGTCGTAGTAGGTGACCAAAACAATTGGTTTCGCCCAGAGTGGAGTAGCAGTGAACACCAGAGATAAAGATAGTAATTTCATGGGCATCTACTTCTCATCTTGATGAAAAATTCTCAAGGCTCGAGGTAAATATTTCCGACTGAAAAGTTCCCTAAGATTATTCCAGTTCTACTGACCCCTTCCGACAAGACCGCTATCCAACTTAGATAAAAAGGGTAGTAGTCATGAAAAAAGTCTTCTTGAGCATTTGTCTCCTCCTCATCCTTCAGGCGGTCCACGCTGAGACCATCCACTCCAGCGCTCTTATCAAAGTCCAGGCCATGGCCTTCGCACCGGCCGAAGCCGGATACGTCGACGCCGCTGACCTGCGGGAAGACAATCTTCGGGTGGTGGGCATGGAACTCGACGGCTTCGATAGTAAACAGAAAGCGAAGATGCTCGACTCCTTCGCCCTCCTCCAGAAGGTGGTCAACTCCCAAGAGTTCAAAGACCGTGTGGTGAATTTCAAAAACTCCAGGGGAGAGCGCGCCTTCGCCTCTAGCACGGGCCTGACCAACGAGGAGATCTTCGGCATGTTTATGGAGGGGCGGGAAGAGCTCCAGGTAAACACTCCGGGGGAGATGAATTTCTATCTACGGCTTTACCATAAGCGCTGGTCGAGTGTGGTCGGATACACGTCACCGGACACCAATGTCATCAGCATCAATAAGAAATACTTCAAAAATTACGGTTTGAATGAAGTCGCCGGAAACCTGGCCCACGAGTGGTGCCACAAGCTTGGCTTCGGTCATGCGTCGGCAGCGGAGCATGATTCCGTTCCGTACGGCATCGGGTACATCGTCGAAGAACTGGCCGCGAAGTCCCGTAAGGGTCTGGAGCTCCACTAGGGAGCTCCAGACTCAGCTTTATTTTGCCGCTTCGAAGAGTTTTTGCACGACGGTTGAGATTGGCTGGCCAGACTTAGCCGCTTGCTGAGACAGGGTCACCAAACTGGCGCCCGCCTCGGCTTGCTCCTCGGCGTCGGACGTCGGGTAGGTCTTATCATTGGGTGCCCAGATGAAGTCCGGGAGATCCTTGCTGAAAGACTCTCCGCCGATGACGTTTAGGTTCCGGTCGAGCTCGAGGTCGTAGTAGTAGGTCTTGGTCATGATCTTATCGTTTTCCACGCCGTCGGTTGAAAGCAGGTTCGCCGGTCTCATGTCCATGTAGTTCACCACCGCAGTCACACCGACGACCGCGTAGGTGAGCTTGTGCCGCTTGTCTGACTTACTGAACTTTTTCTTATCAAAGATTTCCATCGCCTCTTTCACCGTCTCACTGTCTTCGTCGTTGAAGACATTGTAGTAGGTCAGTTTGTAGCTCTGAACCGGGTAGTTCCAGACGTCACCGCCGGGGGAGACGTCGGCTATGAAGGTCTTTTTCATGTTCCCGACTCTGTTGACCAGTGCCCGGTGGAAGGTTCCTGGGTTCGTTTCCTTACAGCCTTTTCCAGAGAACAGGCCACCCTCGCAGCGCTCGCCCAGGAAGATCACCGGACCCTGGTTGCGAGCGTAGAGCAGAGATCCGAGGGCCTTGATGTCTTCCGGGAAAAAGGTCACCGGCATGCCGCTAGGGGTTTTTAGTATCACGTTTCTCACGGGTCTTGGCATCTTCTGGGCCGCTGACGCCCAACCGTCGCAGATGCCTCTCCAGGTTTTGACTTTACCGAAAGTCGCACTGTCCTCGCCGAGCTCCCAGGCGTATTTAGTCAAACTCATCTTCGGGTCGCCGACGATCAGGTCATACTTCTCGGCCGGAGATAGAAGATTCTCTCTGCCCGAGTAAGAGTAGGTCGGAAGCTTCACCTTGAGGTCTTTGAACTTATCGAACTGAGACTTGTCCTTGATGATGGCCGCGAACTTCGGGTCCCGGTACCGCACACCTAGAGCTCCCTGGTAGTGAGGCCAGTAACTGCCTGACCACAGGTCCAGAGAGGTTGCGCCGGAATTCAGGCCCAGTCTATCAACCTCTAGCAGCGATGTGATCTCGGCTTTTCCTTCTGTGAAGAGCCGTGGGTTCTCATTCTCCGGGATGGGCTCCACTGCGAAGGCGACGGAAGAGACAAGTGCCAGTGGTAATAAAAACTTTTTCATGTGTGCCTCTGTGGAATAAAATCTGTTATGACATTATGTATCATAAGCATCAATTAACTCCTACATACAATCAAAGATCAGATAAGAATTACTGTGAGGATGATTAGATTTTCGACAAAAAAAAAGGCCTGCCTGCATCCATGGGAAGCAAGCAGGCCAGGAGTCTTAGAAATTAGAATCTGACAGTGAAGTCGGCACCGAAGGCAGTGGTTGAAGGATCAAACTTTAAATTCGCCTGGGAAAACAGTCCTACTGAGGAAAGGTATTTCACGTTCGGATAATAGGAAACACCTGCTCGGGCCCTATGAGGGAGGTTGTTGCCGAACTCGCGGGATCCCTGCTGGAGTCCTCGTTGGTCCCAGTCAAAGATCATGGTCGAGGCAAAGAGCCATTTGTCGTTGAAGCGGTAGTTAGCGAACGGTCCGCCTTGGAGGATCATCGTCTGCAGAGGCACGTATCTTCCACCCTGGGCGAAAGAGAAGGGAGGATTCTTCAGGTTATTCTTGTAGTACATCCGGTAGGCCTGGTGACTAAGACCAAAGGTCCAATTCTTACTCGGCAGATTGAAGTTGATGGTCTGTGCAATCAGCAGACCGTAGCGCATTTCATCGTTTCGAGAGATCTCTGAGGTGGGAGCTTCGAAGCTCAGGACGGTGAAGACCTTTCCGATGTTGAAGAGATTAAACGAAGGAGTCGTCAGATTAGCACGGGCGTTGAAAAACTCAACCTCCGGCTTATTGAAATTCCCTGGAGAAGTTTCAACTTCTTTGGTGTAACCGTTCACCGCTGCTAGAGACACACCGATGCCCCAGTCAGCATTTATCTGATGCCTAAGGTTTACGATGTGAAAACTCTGGAGCGGAGCTCTGCCTTCCTGGAAGACGTTGTAGGTTTCAGAGGACGGACCGGAGGCCGTTGGTCCGAGGAATGATTGGTAGTAAGTGAGACTGGTGTCCTCGATGAGTTTGCGACCAAGACTCTTCTGCGGCATTCCGATCTGGATGATGCCACCCTGGCTGCGCTGGTTCTGAGTCGAGGCCGATCCCATCGACTGGGTGTCGTTATTGCCTTGGGCCCGGGCAACCTGGACCATGAATAATAAAACTAAAACCGCCAGTGTCAAGATCAGCAGTTGCGAAGAGATCGTACTACGTTTCAATTTCATAAAGCGGCCCCGGCAGTTTTTTGGTTGTTGGCAAGGTTCACACCATCGAGCTTTTCACGGTCCGTGAGAAATTCTTTGAGGTTATCGATGACGATCATCCGCTGATTGCTCTCGATGTCTTTGCCAAGTCTATTCTTAATTTCTTCTCTGATACCAACATACTCCAGAGTCAGATTGTGGAGGAAAGTTTCGTACATTAGTGAAATTTTTCCCCGGGCGAGCAGCTCTGCCGGGTTATAAAGCTTCCCGGAGATGTCCCTCTGGATCAACAAGGCGATCTCTTCTCGTTTAGCCGAGTAGATGCTCTGGAGCACCCAGATGGTGTTCCGGACCGACCAGATGTACATGTTCAGGCCCATGTTTGAAGCTTCCTCGGCCTTGGAGTTCTGCAGGAAAAGGATTTCCCACTGTCTCTTCATGTATGAGCGGAACTCTTTAGTGTCGAGGGTATCCTTCTGTTTAAACAAATCTGAGTTAGCGGTAAGGTTTTTGAGGACCGTACCCTGCTCTTTGCGGTTCTTCGAGTAGAAATCGGCCAGCTTCTGGATCTTGTCGTAGCCCTCTGGCTTCTTGAAGTCTTTGTATCTCCAAGAGAGGATATTGGTCATCTCCTGCAGGAAGACGAACGAACGGCCGACGTAGTAGTCACTGCGCTTCTGTTCCTGGTCCTGGTCTAACATCACGTAGATCTGGTCTAGGACGAAGCGGGACATCCGGTCCCACAGGTAGAGCTCGAGCTGCTGGGTGCGGTTGATTTCGTTGAAGAGGAACTGCTTCATCTTTGCGGACATGTTCGGATTCTCCGCCCGAAGCTTGAAGATCAGTGAGTTGTATCGCTCGAGCTCTTCCCAGGTGCTTTCCACTTGCATGGCGAAGTTATACTGGGTCTCGAGCTGCTCGAGCCGGCCCATGCGGGAGGCGTATTCGATGTTTTCTTCGTAACCGATCTGCATCTGTTTGAAGTTACTCATCCGCTCTACCCAGCTCTGGGCATTCACCTTATCAACATCTGTCGATACCAGCATGTTCAGGAGGGAAGGAGTCGCTGAGTACTTGGTCCCGATCATCATCGGTTTTCCGTCTCCGGTGGTCACCTTAGACTGGTAGATCACGTGGGGAAGTTCTGTATCCACGGCTTTGGCAGGTGCTGCGTTCTTGGTACTGACGGAGTCAGTGACCGGCTTGGGATCAACCTTAGCATCGGCCCTGGCTTCTTTGGAAGACATGTCGTTGACCGCTACCGAGCCCTTGTCCATCAGTTCACTGATCTCGGTTTTTACGTTGAGATACGCTTCTCTCACGCGACCGACCGCCTGCATGGCGTGCGGGTTCATCGGCATAGTAATAAAGTAGTAAGTGAAAGGGCCGTAGACCGCCAGGGCCACGGAGTAGCCGAGGTTGTTTTTAACCGTCTGGAAGAACCAGATGATCTTCCCGATGGTGTAGCGGTACAGTAAGCCGCTCATGTTACTGGCGGGCCTTGATAAAAATCGTTCGAAGAAGTTACCGAAGTTCTTCCCGAGGAGAGCGAGGTTGAAGGAAGCCTTGGAGAGCTTGTGGGCACGGACCTTGGTGTTCACGATCTTATCCAGGACCAGACGGTGCTGGCCGAACACCAGGTGGCGCTCTTCCCAAGTCAGGACATCGTCGAGTTCGGTATTTACGATCATTTGGTAGATCTTGGCGATGGCAGGGTCACTGGCACGGTCTTTAACCGGCAAGCGGATACTCTTCGACTTATACACGGTCTGCAGGAACCGTTCGACTGAGCGAACCTGGTGGGTGTGAGATTTCCCCTCAGCGGCCTGCTGGTATTCGATGCACAGAAAGTTATACAAATGGTTGAGGATCGGGCAGGTGAGGTCCATCTCGTAGCTATCTACGAACTGAACTTTCAACGATTCTTTCTCCGAAGTGAAGGTAAAAAAACCCTCGAGGTTAAAGTAATCGAAGCGCTCCAGCATTTCGTTACTGGTGCGAAGAGTTCTCCGCAGGGCGTAGCCGGTTCCGCCGAGGATGATCCCGACGGCGACGGTGCCTTCCGCGTCCGGAGTCTTGTACTCGAAGCCGCTCATTCCGTTGTTGTTCCGGATGGCCAGAACCTCTCCCTCAACTGAGTAGAGATTCTTGCCACCGTCTTGGAGGATGGACTCCAGGAAGGGCTGAATCTTCGGGACCTCAGCTGTTAGTAGTTCGAGTTTCATGGAAAAAATCCCTTACTGCTGCTGTTGCTGTTGTGTTTGGTTATAGCTGTTCCCCAGAGAGATCGTGCTCAGGATCGGCCTGAGGGTGATCGAGCGGGAAAGATCAAGCTTGCGGGCGAAGCTCACACCGTAGAACTGGTGGTTCCCGATGGCGGTCAATGCTTCGTAATCCGGGCTTGCTTTCTTGATCGCTTTCCTGATCTTCGACCCAAAGGCCTTGAGCTGAGTCTTGTTCGCGCTCGGAAGCGCAGACCGGATCTCGTCCCAGGCGATCTCGAGGCCGAGCTCTCTGGCGAAGAGGATGTTCTTTGCGTTCTCGAGGGCCGGGATGACTTCCTGGAGGGCCTTCACTTTCACCTGGTTGGAGTTCGGCATCATGTATCCAAAGAGTGACCCGTACTTGTTGAGCACTTCTTCGTAGTCTTCGCGGGTGCCGTTGATTCCGTTTCTGATCTCGGAGATAAGTCCGGAGAAGAAGTGCGGAACGATCCGGTCGGCCAGACCGTAGAGCGGCTGGCGTTCAACGGAGACATCCACCGATAGGCCCTCGAGCGAAGCCGCCGATACTCCCAGGAAGTTTCCGTAGAAATTCAGGAAGTAAGCCTGGGCGATGGCCCCATCGGAGAGGGCCTTGGCTTCCAGCTTGGTGGTCTCTTCGATCTGGTGATAGTGGATCACCTCGTGACCTGCGGTGTAGATTTGAGTCAACGGGTCCAGTTCTTTTCTCACCCAGATGAATATATCTGAATCGGAGAACAGACCGTGGGATTTTCTTTTCTTGGCGAAACACTCACCGGCGTCTTCGCGGGCCGACAGGTGGTTCTCTCGGATCTTCTGGGAAGAGAGAAGCGAAATACGGTTCGGAGTGAGGTCGGCGACGAAGCACTCTTCGAGAGTCAGGCCCTGTTTGCGGGCGAACTGTTCGAGGTTAAACTTCGCGTACGGCATCGCTGGAAGGAGTTCCAGGAGTTCGCTGACTTCAACGTTGGTTGAGTTCATGATGTTACTCATGCGAGTCAGGAACGGGAACTTCTCGAAGTGACCCACACGCTTATTAGCGAGGTACGCCGGACGGATTTCTCGGGCGAGTTTCTTAGCTTCAGCGATGACCTTCAACCAGTCCTGACGAGCTTCCTGGATGTGGGCCGGGATGTAGTCAGAATCGATGAGGAGCTGTCCGGTCGCGAACTCTTTCTGAGAGGCGATGGAGAAGTCCTCGACTTTCTGAAGGCTCACTTCTGAAAGGCCAAAGGTTTCGAACTTGAGTTCCGGGTGCGTGGCCTCGACTGAGAAGAGCTTGGCGAACTCGATGGCCTTCTCAGAATCCTGCAGTCGCTCTCTGACGAGGTTCATGAAAGATTCGATCATCTTCATCATGTTGATGGAAACCTTCCCGGAGATGATCTCTCTCGGGAACGAGGCTTCGATGCTCGAGCGCAGGTTCGAGAGCAGCTGATTGTATTTCTTCAGAAGGAACTTGTCTCCCTGGGCCTTCTCCACCAAAGCGTCTCGCAGAGTCTTGAGGATCTTGCGGTCGTGCTTGCGGTTCTCCATGGTGTAGTTTTGGTAAACCACGTCCATGTCTAGAACGATCAGCTCGTCCATCATGTCCCGGAAGCCCTTGGGAAGGAGGCGCTTGCACTCCAGGTTTTCAAGGATGGACACCAGGTTAATCTGGTTGGTGTTGATCTTCTCGAAGTACGCGGCGACGTCGAGGGTCGACTGCTTGCTCTCTAGCATGTCGATCATTTTATAAACCGGCTCGATCGCTCTTGGGTTCATGAAGCTCAGGACCTCGCGGCACTGAGTTTTTAAAGAAAGCGAGAGGCCTAGCAGGATGTAGTTATCTCCGCTATCGTTTTTGAGATGGTTGTAGATTTCTGTCGCGAGCCGGGCCACCTGGATCAACTGCGCGGCCACGAACATCGGAAGATGTGTCTGAAGCGGAACCGGGTTCTTCACTTTGATGAACTCGGCTGCCGTCACGGAGTCCGGCGAATTGATGTCGTCTACTACGACGAAGGGAGCGTAGCCTCCGCCTTTCGAGGTGTTGACGATCGAACTCATCGGACCTTTTTCTTCCGGAGCGTATCTCACCAGGGCGTTATGGGTCATCTTTGGGAGGGCCTTGGCTCCGCCGCCGTAGAACACCCACAGTCGGATGTCCGCTGCGAGGTTGGCAAAGCGGGTTCCCTGTTTGTCCTTCATCGCAACTGGGATCCGTGCGATCTTGACGAGCTTCTGGTAGGCGTAGGCATGCGGACTCTTGCGGATCTTGTTGAGAACTTCTTTCTTGGTTTCCTCAGAAAGGGTCTTCATGATGTAAATCCCGGAACCACCGGAGAGGTTCGGTGCTTTCACTACCCAGTCGTTCGGGTTTCTTTCGATGATCTTCACCGACTCTATCTTCGGAGGAAGCGTGTCCGGTGGGATGATCTTCTGAGCTGTGGTAGAGAGACCGAGGTCTTTAATCTTACCAGCGAAGAACTTCGGAGCGTGGGTGGTCAGGGCCGCGAGGATGATCTTGTTATCAAGGATCCGGTTGAGTCCACCCATGTAAATGCGGCGGTTTAAGATGGCTTCAAGCAACCCAGGTACCGCGTAGTCTGACTGGAGTGGGATCGGGTTACCGTTCACGTCCAGCACTAGTGGTGAATCACCTTCCTGGCCGAGTTTCAAAGAGTCGCGCAGGTAGATCGGCTCATTGGTGTCCGGGTCTCTCAGGATGATTCCCTTATCAACGTCGAAGAGAGCCGAGTCAGCGTTGATCCGAGAGTAGATGGCGGTGACGATCGGGTTTGACCCGTTGATGGTGCGAAGACGAATGTAGCCCTTTTCGTCCTGGAACAACTGGACCGGATCTGCGTAGACCAGACCAGAATAAGCCGCGAGGTTATGGATCTCGGGAGCAGCTCCGTTCATTCCGCCGGGAGGTAAGATGACCTGGATCCCTTCTTTGACTCCGGTCCAGTCTTCGCCGAGAGTTCTATACGTTTCAGCGAGAACCTGGAAGTGGTCGTTAGGCATCATCCGGCCAAGAGAATCTAGAACCTCAGGGTTCTGTTCGTAGTGGCCTTCGAGAACGTTCATGTTGTTTGAAGCACCAGACGGGGCACCGGCGTTTAATTCGAGGATCCGGAACGGAAGGGCCGGAAGCTTTTCTGATTTTTTTGACTTTATGATCTCGTCGAAGGTTTTAGATTTTTCCAGGTAGTCTTCGATCAGCACCAGGTCCAGTCCGACGTTGTCGAAGAAGGGGTACTTCTTCATGTTCGAGTGGTGAAGCTGTGGGAAGTAGTTCGGGGAATCTTTGATCGCGTCGATGAAGATCTGTCGGATTTCCACTGGAAGTGATTTTACAAAGGCGGAGTCTTTCACTGACTTCGCACCGTAGATGTCTTGGATCACACAGCGCAGAGAGACGATGAGGGCCTGCGCTGCTTTCTCGATGGTGTTGAAGACCGACTTCTGTAGCGGAACGATGGTAGTGGTACAAGGTACGGTAAAGATCTTGTAGTTCCCGTTCTCATCGGATTTCTGGAAAGTTAGGTCCCGCTTGCGGATGAACCGGGTGAGGTTCTTCGACTCTTTGAGGTGAACGGAGACTTCTCTTGAAAGGAGGTTCTTCACCAGTGCTTTAGAGTGAAGGTACGGTGCCCGCTTTCTTCGTGAAGAAAAGATGTAATTGGCCACGTCTACTTTGACACTTCCGATGAACCCGAGATTCGGGTTGTAGGGTTGTAGTTTGCGGCGTTGATTTTTCACTTTAATCACAAAAACCTCTTTAAAATTATCTATAAACTCTTGTGCGGGCAGTTTATCTTAAAATTTTAAGACCTTGCGGGATTAAGTCTTAGTGACTGTAATAACTACAAGGTTGACGAAAATTTAAACAGATAAACTCAGATCACATTATGCAAAAACAGTGACATGTTTTTGACAGTGTGAATCTAAGGGTTTAAGTCTTGTAATGTAGTGCGAATGCGTACAATTGTCTATGTTTTGGACAAAAAGCAACAAACAATTAACTATGTAATATTTTTGGATCTTCATGATGAAATAACACAAAAAAAAGGCTGCCTTGAGGTTGGAGTTTTTTGTAGTGAATCATCGCTGAATGATGCTCCGCTATTTGATGAGCAATAGAAAGACCAATTCCGGTTCCAGGGAGGGTTGAATGCGAGGCGCGTTTGAACCTTTTGGTGAGTATTGCTTTCAATTCTTCCTCTGAAATGCCCGATCCCTCATCTTGGATCGAGACTTTTAGGTACTTTTCATCACGACTTATCTCTATGCTCACCGTGCTGCTGGCAGGAGAATACTTGATGGCGTTGTCTAGGAGATTCTCAAATAAACAGTCGAGGAGCTGCTTGTCTCCTTGGACCACGATGGATTCCGCAAAAAGGGCCTCAGAGATGTTGAAGCGCAGGTTGATGTGCTTGAGCTTCGCCTTGGGCAGGAGCCGGGCCGAGGTGCCGAGGAGCAGATCATCCAGCCGGATGGGTTTGAAGATAAAACTCTCCTGTCCTGACTCGACCCTTGAGACGACTAGCAGCTTCT
Source organism: Bacteriovoracaceae bacterium (assembly GCA_035576105.1). Lineage (GTDB taxonomy): Bacteria > Bdellovibrionota > Bacteriovoracia > Bacteriovoracales > Bacteriovoracaceae > Peredibacter. The sequence continues at coordinate 14,112 of DATLXA010000066.1, read as the reverse complement.
TCACCATCTCGATGAGCCGCTCTAGTTCTTCTCTCAAGCTTCTCTGGAAGCGGGTGATATCTTCGGGTGTCCTAGGCTTAGATTCCAGTACGTCCAGCTCCCCTTTGATAATGGAAAGAGGGGTGTTGAGCTGGTGACTGGCGTCGGCAACGAAGTTTTCTTGGGCCTTGAAGGATTTTTCTAGCCTCTCCAGTAGAGTGTTAAAGGTCTTGGAGAGCTCCTCGATCTCATCTCCCGTGCTCAGAACCGGGACCCGCAGTGAGAGGTTCTTGGCGGCGATGCTGTTGGCGGTGGCGGTGAGATCTCTGATCGGGCTGAGCGCCTTTCCCGCGATGAGGTAGGAAGCCAGGCTGGAGACAAGGATCAGCAGTGGGACCATGCTGATGATCATGAGGATCTGCTTCTCCTCCCGGTCTTCGAGGATATTGGCCAGTGTCGCAACCTGAAGGATCATCTCTTGACCTAAGTCATTGGTCATTTTTAGGTTCACCGCTCGGAGAGTATTTTGCCCTTCTGAGAGGGTGAGGAACCGGTGAGTGTAGTCCTCTTTTGACGCGAGCTCCGGGTTGTAGGGAATGTCGTTGAAGGTGACCTTTCTCTTGAGGCTTCGTGCCAGAACATGTCCATCGATGGAGCGGATGAGGTAGTAGGTCTGGCTTGGAAGGAAAGGGAACTCTTTCATCAGCTCGCTACCGTGGAGATTGTAGTCAACCTTAAAGCCACTCCGGTCGACGTGGACGTAGTCGGAGAGGTCTAGGGCGTAGTTCAGAAGGGCCGAATCGAAGTCTTCCCGGCTTGCCTGCTTGAACTCACCAGCGAGGATGAAGGCGAAGAGACTCAAAACCAGTCCGAAAAGGGTCGAATAGACTAGGGTGAGGCGAAAGCGGAGACCTTTCGAATGGTATCTAGATTTTGTTGAGAACATAGCCCTGGCCCACGACGGTTTTTAAAATCTTCTTCGGGAAGGGGCTATCGATCTTTTTTCGGAGGTGGTTAATGTAAACGTCGATGACGTTGGAATCCGGGTCAAAATCCGTGCCCCAGACCTGTTTTGCGATGGCCGTTCGGTCGACGACCTTATCCTGGTGGCGCAAGAAGAACTCCAAAAGAGAGAACTCTTTGGTGGTGAGGTCAATACGGATGCCTTCCCGGGTGACGTTGCGGGTGATGAGGTCCATGACTAAGCTTCCATTCGAAAGCAGTGCCTTGTCTTCGCTCTTTCTCCGGAGAAGGGCACGGATCCGGGCCAGCAGTTCTTCGAACTCGAAGGGCTTGGTGAGGTAATCATCGGCGCCGGAGTCCAGGCCTAAAATCTTGTCCTTTGTGGTGGAGAGTGCCGTCAGCATCAGAATAAAACCAGAGTAGCCCGTGTCTTTGAGTTCTTTTGCGAATTCCATCCCGGAGGTTTCGGGAAGCATGACATCGAGGATGAGAAGTCCATAGAATTTATTCTTCATCATTATCCTGGCCGCACTGGGGGAATCAACAGCGTCCACATTGTAACCAAACTCTATGAGTCCCTGCTCAATGAAAGCTGAAACCTTTTTTTCATCTTCTATGATTAAAATGTCTTTCATATGCAACTCACTTTTTACTAACGGTAATTTTAATTGTTACTCAGTGTCAACTTGATAGAAGTTAATCTAATTAGCGAAAATTTATTTAAAATATTGGCTTGCGTAACGAAAGTTCCATAGACAAAGGAAGGAATAGAAATACCATTTAAAAATGGTAGCAATGGGCGGAGTTGAACCGCCGACCCCAGCGTTATGAATGCTGTGCTCTCACCAACTGAGCTACATTGCCCCGATAAAAAAGTAGGGTCATACTAATTGGTGACATGACCTACTGTCAATATTAATCCCCTGTATAAGCAAGTGTTTGCAAATGAAAAAACTTAGTCCCTTTTCCTACAGAGCTTTATTTTTTAAACACCTTCATCAATTCCTAACTTGTGTGACATCACCACAGGAGAAAGAGGGTGCTCATGCCGTCGCTGTCTCCGGGGGGCTCGATTCAATGACCTTACTCTGGGTGGCAAAGACATTATATAATGAGGGAAAGATCGGTCCGGTGCGGGCCATCTTCGTGGACCACAATACTCGGGAGGGTCAGAAAGGCGAGGGAGCGATGGTGGAAAAATTCTGCGCACAAGAAAACATCCCTTTCACTGTCCTGCGGATAGAGGGATTATCAACCGCAGAAGGGAACTTCGAGGCCCGGGCCAGGAAGATCAGGAGAGACCTTTGCTTCGGGAATCTTCGACCTGGGGAGAGTCTGTGGGCTGGCCACCACTTAGATGATTCTTATGAGTGGAACTTCATGCAAAGGAACCGGTCAACCAATCCCAAGGCGATGATCGGGATCCCGGTCAGGAACCGGGCCCTGATCAGACCATTCCTCTGTGTCACCCGGGCGCAGATTGAAAGACTCGCGACTTTTGAAGGGATCCCACACAAAGAGGACCCGTCGAACCTCGATACCAGGTTCGACCGGAATTACGTCAGGCATAAGGTCATCCCTGCGGTTCGAAAGCGCTATCCGAAGTACCTGAAGTTCTACGCGACCTACTCAAACTTCCTGGCAAAGTCTCTAAAACTCAGTGTGCTCAACCGGTCGGGGACTTCGGAGCTCTTTGTCTACGAGAAGGGCGCCATCCTCGTCGGAAAGAGCTTCTCGGAGATCCAGATTCAAGAGGTCATCCATACTTACTCTAACACTGACAGAGGAGAGATCATCACTCCCATCCAGCGGTTGCTCAAGGCCATCGACAACGGTAAGAAAGGACCTTTCCATTTCAGTGGAGGAATGGAGGCTTATTATTCACACAATGTCCTGATGATGTATCAGCAGGAGTTGAAGAATCATGATGCCCTGATTGCGAAGACCCTTGCTCAGTTAACCGTGAATCAATTGCAACAGCTGCCGGCGTACAAATGGATCGAACTCAAGCACGCTTGGACAAATCTCACGCAAACTCCTAATGCGTTGTTGAATATGCCCGGTCTTGTGTTGGTGTTAGAATCGGATTCAATCTGCAAAACTCTTAACACTTCTGTCTTTGACTCACTATTCCCTGAGGTGTCTTCTGTGTGTAAAAAGAAAGGATTACGTTTTATACCTTTTCAAAAATGCATCGATGTCTGGTCAATGAAAAAAGAGAAGTTGCCTGAAAAGCTCAGGCTATTGCCTCTGTGCAACCTTTCTAATCTCTTTGCTTTTCAACGCTAAATCTGTCCTTGTATAATCGACAGAGCCTTTGGCTATTATTCCTTTCAGAGATAAAAAAGGTCTATCATGAGAAAACAACAGAAAACTATTATGCTATGGCTGGTGCTCATCTTGCTGATGGCCTTCGTGATGAAGGTGCTGGAACAGAAAACGGTTGCCGCAAAAAACATTAACTTCTCTCAGTTCATCACTGCGGTGGAAACCGGGCAGGTGAAAGACGTTACGTTCCAGGGTGACAACGCCATCCAGGGAAAATTTAAAGAAGGCTATGAGAACGGTACTTACTTCGAGCTGACCGGAAATACAGGGGACGAGACTTTCCGGATCCTCAAAACTCATAACATCATCCCCAACTACAAGAGAGAGGAGAAACAGGGCTTCCTAGCTACTCTGCTGATCAACTGGTTGCCGATGATCCTGCTCTTCCTGTTCTTTTTCTTCTTCCTGCGGCAACTCCAGGCCGGCGGCGGCAAAGCGATGAGCTTCGGGAAATCCAAAGCGAAGATGCTCACCGAGAACGATAAGAAGGTAACCTTCCATGATGTGGCCGGGGTGGAAGAGGCTAAAGAAGAGTTAGTAGAGATTGTAGATTTTCTTAAAGACCCTAAGAAGTACACCACCCTGGGTGGGAAGATCCCCAAAGGTTGTCTTTTGGTTGGACCTCCAGGAACCGGTAAAACACTCCTTGCCCGAGCAGTGGCCGGAGAAGCCGGTGTGCCCTTCTTCTCAATTTCGGGTTCGGACTTCGTGGAAATGTTTGTCGGAGTCGGTGCCTCCAGAGTAAGAGACCTGTTCGAGCAAGGTAAGAAACACGCTCCGTGTATCATCTTCATCGATGAGATCGATGCCGTCGGCCGTCACCGTGGTGCCGGGATGGGCGGAGGTCACGACGAGCGGGAACAGACCCTCAACCAACTCCTGGTGGAGATGGATGGCTTCGAGTCCAACGAAGGGGTCATCATCATGGCCGCGACCAATCGGATTGACGTCCTGGATCCGGCACTGCTTCGTCCTGGCCGGTTCGACCGGCGTGTGACCGTCGGACGTCCGGATGTGCGTGGAAGGAACCAGATCCTCAAAGTTCATACTAAGAAGACCCCGTTATCCGGAGACATCGACCTGGAAATCATCGCGAAGGGCACCCCCGGGTTCACCGGAGCTGATCTCGCCAACCTGGTCAACGAAGCCGCACTCCTGGCGGCCAGAGATGGCAAGAAGGCCCTGGCGATGATTGATTTCGAAAACGCGAAAGACAAAGTCATGATGGGTGTGGCGCGGAAATCCATGATCATCTCTGAGAAAGAGAAGAAACTGACCGCGTATCATGAAGCCGGTCACACACTGGTCGGGATGAACCTGCCGCAGACAGATCCGATCCATAAAGTTTCCATCATTCCACGGGGCCAGGCCCTGGGAGTGACCATGACCCTGCCGAATGAAGACATGCTCAACCTCTCAAAGGAAAAGGGTGAGAACTTCATCTCTTTCCTGATGGGTGGGAGAGTGGCGGAAGAGCTCGTTTACGGGGAGATGACCAACGGGGCGTCCAACGACATCGAGCGCGCCACGGAGCTTGCCCGCAACATGGTCTGTAACTGGGGGATGAGCGAGAAGCTCGGACCGATCAATTATGCCCGTCACGGAGGGGGGATGGTTTACGGAGGAGAAGCTCCGTCACAGTTCTCCGACGAGACCAGCCGGAAGATTGACCTGGAGATCGCCAATTTCGTTCATGCAAACTATGAGATCGCTAAACGCATCCTGAGTGAAAACATCGATGCCCTCCACCGCGTGGCCCTTGCACTGGTGGCCTGGGAAACGCTGGACGCGGAACAGATCCGAAACATCGTCGCCGGTAAAGACATCGGTCAGCCAGAGATGACCAAGAAACCATCTGACGTCACCTCTCCGCCGTCGGGGACTGTGGTCGGTGCGGGCCCGTTGTTTGGAACTGGAAAACCCAGTCCGGCCTGATCCAGGATGAAAGAGTCCAAATTTACTTTTAAAAGAATGGGGGTGATGAATATCACCCCCAATTCGTTTTCTGACGGAGGAGAACTCTCGACCGCTGGAAAATTCATCTCGAAGCTGGGCCAGTTCGGAGAAATCGATATCCTGGATATCGGGGGTGAGTCCACCGCGCCTCAGAACGATCCAGTTTTCCATAATGAAGAATGGTTACGCCTGATGGCGTACCTACCGATCATCAAGAATCTTCCCATCGCCATCAGCATAGATACCTACCACCCGGAGACCATCTTTAAAGTCGCGCAGGTGTGGCTGGAGGAGAAGCTCACCACCCCTCTCATCTGGAACGACGTCTCCGGGAAGTTCGACCAGCACGTGGTAAAGTTCCTGGAGCTGAGACCGGATTTTCAGTATGTGTTTTGCCATAACCTCGCTCCCATCCGGGAACTGACTGGCCACCACATGGAGTATGTTCGGGAGCTTGGCGAGGAGGAATTCCTGGATGAGGTGGCTTCTTACTTCCGGCCCTGCATAAATCCCCAGGTCATCTTCGATCCTTGTCTGGGGTTCTCAAAATCTTATCAGCAGAACTGGCATTTGCTGGAAAACTTCGGGGCCCTCCAGCAACGGGTCGGACATGACCGATGGTTACTGGGGTTTTCTCGGAAATCTTTTCTTCGCAAAAGACTGGGACTCGAGGGTTCAGTTCAAGAGAACCGGGAGAAATTAGACTCCTACCATGGGAAGTTGCTGGCGGAATTAAAACCACTGTTGCAAACTGATCTCATTATCCGCTCCCACCGACCTGAGCTCATCTCTTGAAGCTCCAAGGCCTGACCCTTCACACCAGACACTTCCAGGAATACTTATCATTTCTTACAGAAGTGCTGGACCTTGAGGTTTTAGAAATGGACGCGGGGTCGATGAAGCTTGACCTTGAGGGGGCGTGGCTCGAAATCAGGGCCTCCCAGCTCGTGCCCGCTATCCCCGAAGGCAAACTCGAATTCTCACTGGGTAGTGAAGAGTTCCAGGCCCTGATTCATAAATTCAATTTCTATGCCTACCGAAAGCTCCCAGGCCATTTCATCCTGCTGAGCTTTGATACAAAATTATTTGAGATGTCAGACCCTGATGGCCGAACATGGTCCATTTCTCCCGCGCGGTGACTGACTTCAACGCTTTCCGGCACACTAAGCTGTAAGAAACTATTAGTTTACGTCAGGTACTTACATACGGAACAATCTTTCTCAGGTTCTCATCCGACTATTTAACTTTTGGGAAAAGGAATTCCGAATGAAATTGTACGTCACACTTTTAATCCTTTCGACACTTCTGGTATCCGCTCAGGTCTTCGCCACTGAAAAAGGCGTTGATGTGATCTACGGAGAAGACAATCGACTAGACGTCTTTGAATCAAGAAATTCTGCGTTCGTCGAGCTCTCGAAGTCCACCGCGGCGATGATTGCCAAAGAGAACTTGAAGCCGAGCGGATCAGAAATTGAGATCACGGCCAAGACTTTGGTAGATAGGGGTGTCTGTGAGAAAGAGCGTTTTTCAAAACAAATCTTCGCAGCGAACTGTTCCGGTTTCCTGATCGCTGAAGACATCCTTGTCACCGCTGGCCACTGCATAAAAACAGAAGCCGACTGTAAGGCGGGGAGTAAGTGGGTCTTCGATTATAAGGTCGACTCTTCAGACCAGCGTAACGTGACGATACCGGCCTCGAGTGTGTACTCGTGTAGCAAGATCCTCTCCCGCTCCCTTGATATGTCGACGAAAGATGACTACGCGGTGATTAGACTGGACAGAAAAACTGACAGAAGGCCTCTCTCATTCCGTCGCTCCGGGAAAGTCTCTCCGGGAACAAACCTGGTGATCATCGGACACCCGACAGGACTTCCGACCAAGATCGCTGACGGTGCTAAGGTCCGCTCGCTTGCTCCAAAATTCTTCGTCGCCAACCTCGACTCCTACGGCGGGAATTCCGGCTCTGCCGTGTTCAACGTGAATACCTCCGAAGTCGAAGGGATCCTCGTTCGTGGAGAAGCCGACTACGTCCCGGACGCAGCACTCGGTTGCAAGGTCTCTAAGAAATGCGCAAACGACAGCTGCCGGGGGGAGGACGTAACGTTCATCACCAACATCCCCGGGATCAACACGCTTTAAGTAAGAAACATAGTTCAGTTGAAGGGCCTCCTGCCAAGGGGGCCTTTTTCAATATAATGACTCTGAGTCTAAGGAGATAAAATGAAACGGATTTCAGCTTTACTTATCCTGGCATCGGTCTTTCAGGCCAACGCCGCCACCATTGCAGTCATCGACTCCGGTCTTGATTACAAGCACGACATGATCACCCCCAACCTCTGGTCTAACGCCCTGGAAACGATGGACAGGAGAGACAATGATAACAACGGTTATCAAGACGACGTCCATGGTTGGAACTTCGCTGAACAGAATGGCCGGATCATCGACTACAGTTACCTGGGAACTTTCTCACCGGACTGTAAGAAGTATTTCGACGTTCAAGGCAAGAAGTTCCTGGGCCGCGCTACGGAAGAAGAAATTGCGTGGATGAAAGCGAAAGTACTGGATAAGAAGTTCATTGCCGAGATGGGTAAGTTCGGAAACTTCGTCCACGGCACTCACGTGACTGGGATCTCGATCCGAGATTCTAAGAACCAGGCCATGGGGATCAAGCTCCTCCCGACCGAAGTGAAGCCATTCTTTGATCGCTTTAAATCTGTGAGCGAAAGCTCCGCGGACCGGTGGGCACTGATGGAGCAAGCCTTCAACGCTCTCGCGGCGAAGCAGATGACATTATTGTCTGACATCGCAAGATTCGTAGCTTTCCATAAAGGTGACATTGCCAACGGATCCTTTGGGACCGGGTTTAATCAGGCAAAGAAGATCACTGATAATGCGTTTAAGATTTTATTCTTCAGGAAGCCGTCGCAGGAAGAGTCGAACCGCGCTGCGGGTTTATTCATGAATGCCCTGGTTAAACATGGCGAGAGTTTTGTTGCCGCGGCACCGGAAACTCTTTTCGTGTTCGCGGCCGGGAACGACGGGATGTCCAACGATGAGTTCGGGGCTTCCCCTGCTAACATCAGAGCGGATAACGTGATCACGGTGGGTGCAACTTATAAGAATGAATTCTTCGCTCCCTTCTCAAATTACGGGATCAAAATGGTGGACATCGCAGCACCAGGAATGTTGGTGCATTCCGCTATCCCAGGCAATGAGTACCTGGAAGTTTCCGGGACCAGTCAGGCATCTCCCTATGTCGCTAACGTAGCAGCGAAGATCAAAGAGATGAACCCGAAGCTCAAGCCGCTGGAGATCAAGCAGATTCTGATGGGAACGGTGGACCCGAAGGAATTTTTGAAAGAAAAAGTCACGGCTAAAGGAATTGTGAACACGGACCGTGCGGTCCTTGCCGCTCAATTATCCGTGTCTATGAGACTTGGTGAAGCTGTGTCAAGGGCACTTGTTCAGGTGAAGGATGTACCTACTACCAGAACAGCAGTCTCTTCGAAGATGGTTGAGCCATTGCCGCTGACCCCAATGTTCAGATAAATTTACAAAAAGTGTTGGGGGCGGCATGCTCCCAACACTTTTCTGACATCCAGATAAATTATTCTTTTGCGACTCTATCTCTTCGGCTGAAAGAAAATTCTTACACTTTGTTAAAAAGTATTGAGTCACTGTGCTACTGATTTTTCTGCAATAGAAGACTTTTAAAGTTAACATTTTGAGTATAAAAATCTAATGTTATTCATCCCTTAAATGTTTAATCGAGGAGTACTTCTTGAAAATGATGTTAAAAGCCATTTTGTTGTCATGCGTTTTAGTTGTCATTGGCTGTCAAAACAAAAACGATACAATTGTTATCGGGAATTTTGGATCCATGACAGGGGCTGAAGCTACTTTTGGTATTAGTACCAGAGATGGAATCATCTTGGCCGTCGAAGAATGGAATAAGAATGGCGGTCTTCTCGGAAAACAAATTGAACTCAAGGCCTACGATAACCAAGGTAAGCCTGAAGAGGCCCGCTTAAGCGTCGAGAAACTTATCAACATAGACAACGCTGTCGCCGTCCTCGGTGAAGTCGCCTCTACAAGATCTCTAGCGGGGGCCCCGGTGGCTCAGCAGTACAAAGTTCCGATGATCAGCCCGAGTTCAACCAACCCCATGGTGACTCAAAAAGGTGATTACATCTTCAGAGTATGCTTCATCGACCCGTTCCAAGGGCAAGTGATGGCGAAGTTCGCTTGGAACTCTCTGAAGCTCAAAAAAGCCGCTGTCTTTGTTGATTCGAAATCAGACTATTCAGTAGGACTTGCTAAGTACTTCAAGGAAACCTTCACTGCACTGGGTGGAGAGATTGTTGGAGACGAGAAGTACACTTCTGGAGACGTGGATTTCAAAGCTCAGCTCACAAACTTGAAGTCCAAGCAGCCGGAGTTTATCTTCGTGCCTGGGTACTACACGGAAGTTGGATTGATCGCACGTCAAGCACGCGAGCAGGGGTTGAAGGTTCCTCTTCTGGGAGGAGACGGTTGGGATTCTGATAAACTCTTTGAAATCGGTGGAGAGCACGTCAACGGAAGCTACTTCTCTAACCACTACACCACCCAGGACCCACGTCCGGAGGTCGGTGCCTTTATCAAAAACTACCAGGCCCGGTTCGGATCTGTTCCAAATGCCCTGGCCGCCTCTGGGTACGACGCTGCAAGAATTCTTTTCGAGGCCATCAAAGGTGTGAACTCCGTTGAAGGTCCCAAGATCCGGGACGCTCTTGCCCAGACTAAGAATTTCCAGGGAGTGACCGGAGTGATCACCATCAATGAAAACAGGGACGCAACTAAGTCCGCAGTGGTTCTTCAGGTGCAAGGCAAAGACTTCAAATTTGTAGAAACTGTTAATCCGTAATAAAGGCCAAGAGTGAACGAATTTATTCAGCATACCATTAATGGATTGGCCCTAGGGAGTATTTACGCCCTGGTGGCCCTCGGGTACACCATGGTTTTCGGGGTACTCCAGCTTATTAACTTTGCTCATGGAGACATCTTCATGATGGGCTCCTTCATCGGGCTTTATTTCATTCGCTACGCGGTTCCTAACATCGAACCGTCACTCGGGTCTGCTCTGCTGGTGATCGTGGTTGCCATGATCGGTAGTGCGATCCTAGGGGTGATCATCGAGAAGTTCGCCTACCGGCCGCTACGGAAAGCGCCGAGGATTAATATTCTGATCACTGCCATTGGTGTCAGCTTGTTCCTGGAATACGGCGGACAGCTGGTGTTCGGAGCTTCTCCTCAGTTTTTTCCAGATATCCTGCCTCGGAAGATGATCGACATCGGCGGGGATATCATTTTGGATTCAAATCAGATCACCATTTTTGTGGTGTCGTTTGTCCTGATGCTGATTCTCCAGTACCTGGTGTTTAAGACTCAGTTCGGCAGGGCCATGCGTGCGATTAGCCATAGCCTTGAAACAGCAAATCTCATCGGGATCAATGTCAATAAAGTCATCTTAATAACTTTTGTCATCGGTTCGTCTCTTGCCGGTGCGGCGGGTGTTCTCTATGGGGTTGCGTATCCGAAGATCGATCCTCTGTTGGGTCTATTGCCAGGACTCAAGGCCTTCATCGCTGCTGTCTTAGGGGGCATTGGGAATATCACTGGTGCCGTCATCGGTGCTCTGCTCCTTGGCTTGAGTGAGACCTATGTTGCCGGTTACTTGAGTTCAACCTACCGGGACGCGCTTGCTTTTGTGATCCTGATTCTGGTGCTTCTCTTGAGACCTGCTGGTCTTCTGGGAACTAAGAAAATTGAAAAAGTTTAGGCCATGACTAAAAAATTAAACGCCACTCTCTTGCTGATGATCGGATTCCTCGTCGGAGCGGTCCTGCTCAATTTTGTACTGAGTAGCTTCTCCTTCCAACCGTCGGCTTTGTTCTGGACCAAGCCAGGAAGGTTTGATGGACTGATTAGTCCTTACTACTATTCAGTTCTGATTCTCTTGAGCATCAACATCATCCTCTCGGTTTCTCTCGCTTTGCTCAACGGTTTCACGGGACTGTTTACCATGGGACATGCTGGGTTCATGGCCATCGGGGCTTACTCCTCGGCTTACCTGGTATCCACCTACCTACCGACGGCCCCATTCGTGATCCAGCTGGCGGTGGGGGCCCTGGCCGCAGGGGTCTTCTCTGCAGCAGTCGGGTTCTTCATTGGGATCAGTTGCCTCAGGCTTGCCGGCGACTACCTGGGAATGGTGACTCTCGGTTTCGGAGAGATCATCCGGATCATCCTCTTGAACATCGACGCCGTCGGTGGTGCTCGAGGGATGACTGACATTCCGGTTTTCATGAACCTCGGAAGTGTTTTCTTGCTTACCCTGATAACGATTCTGGTCATCAAAAGAATCCGTGACGGAAGACTCGGCCGGGCCATGCTCTCCATCAAAGAAAATGAAATGGCCGCGAACATGATGGGGATTAACCCACTGTCGATCAAGGTCCGGGCCTTTGTGATCTCGAGCTTCATGGCGGGTGTCGCTGGGGCGTTCTTCGCACACTCTGAGGGCTACCTGAGTACCCAGACTTTCACCTTCGTGAAGAGCTTTGAGATTATCGCCATGAACGTCGTCGGCGGCTTGGGCAGTATCAGCGGCGCCATCCTGGGCGCGGGGATCCTGACCGTTCTTCCGGAGGCCCTGAGAAAACTCCAGGATATCACCGGCATCGACATCCGGATGATCATCTACGCACTAACAATGATTTTAATCATGATCCTGCGTCCGCAGGGGATCATGGGAAATAGGGAGTGGAAGTGGCTTTCCTCGAAATAGAAAAAATGAGCCTCGAGTTCGGAGGCGTGAAAGCGTGCCAGGACGTGAACATGTCCCTGGATCCAGGTATCCTCTACGGACTCATCGGTCCCAATGGCGCCGGTAAATCAACCATCTTCAACGTGCTCACCGGGATCTACGCTCCCACTCGTGGAGACGTGAGGCTCGACGGCAAGACCTTGGTGGGGAAGAAACCCTACGAGGTAGCCCAGCTGGGGATCGGCAGAACCTTCCAGAACATTCGATTGTTCAAGGAACTGACCGTCCTAGAAAACGTCATGACTTCTTTCTATTCGTCTTCTAAAACAACCATAACCGATATGGTTTTTCAAAACGGTCATTTCCGCCAGGAAGAAGAATCGGTGCGTGTGAAAGCAACGGAGCTTCTAAAGGTCATGGGCATCGAGGATCTCTCCCAGGTCCCGGCCGGGGGACTGCCCTATGGGAAGCAAAGAAAACTTGAGATCGCCCGCGCTCTGGGCCTGAGTCCGAAGCTCCTTCTGCTGGATGAACCTGCGGCCGGGCTAAACCCGTCAGAGACCAGAGAATTGACGGAGCTGATCAAGCAGATCCAGAAATCCCGCAACATCACGGTGCTGCTCATCGAACACGATATGGGTCTGGTGATGAAGATCTGTGAGAAGATTTACGTGCTGGTCCAGGGGCAGTTGGTGTGCGAAGGTGTGGCCGATGTGGTTCAGAATGATAAACGGGTGATTGAAGCCTACTTAGGCGTGGATTAAGAATGGACATTTTAAGCGTAGAAAATTTGCAGGTGAATTACGGAAACGTGCAGGCCCTGAAAGGAATTTCTTTCAAGGTCCCTAAGGGCGAAATTGTTTCTTTGATCGGGGCCAACGGTGCCGGTAAGACCACCACCTTGAAGGCCATCTCCGGGAATATAAAAAGTACTGGTTCCGTGGTCCTAAACGGTCACAGCATCGTCGGCAAGGAATCGTTCCAGCTGGTGGCGGAGGGCCTGATCCATGCACCCGAGGGCCGGGGGATCTTCCCCAACCTGACCGTGATGGAGAATCTCCAACTGGGAATCGTTGGACGGGACTCGGCGAAGCAACATTTTGACAAGAACCTCGAGGTCGGATTCAAATATTTCCCGCGCTTAAAAGAAAGAATCAAGCAAATGGCGGGGACCCTCTCCGGAGGTGAACAACAGATGCTTGCGATCCACCGGGCGCTCATCGGCGAGCCGGAGCTTCTCATCCTAGACGAGCCCAGTCTTGGACTCGCACCTCAGGTGATCAAGCTCATCTTCGAGATCATCGTCAGGATTAACTCCGAAAACAAAGTGACGGTGCTGCTGGTAGAGCAGAACGCCAAGCAGGCCCTGAAGATTTCTAACCATGCCTACGTTCTAGAGACCGGGAAGATTTCTCTTCAGGGTGCCGGGTCTGAGCTGCTTAATAATGAAGATGTGAAGAAGATCTATCTTGGAGAGCACTGAGGTTGATTGATTCTAGAAGATAAATAATCCCCTAAAATCCGTCGTACTATTTTTTATCTCGCCTACGGTTGCTAGGCTTGTCTTGATCGCTGTTAATGTCTGATGAGGTAGCTTGTTGTTGCCTTGTAAGGCCTCGCCGATGACGGAGAGGTTGGGGGATTAATGCAAAGCTTCGCCGATGAAGGAGAGGCTGGAGGAATATTGTAAAGCTTCGCCGGTGACGGAGAGGCCGGGTGATTAATGCAAAGCTTCGCCGATGAAGGGGAGACTGGGTGATTAATGCAAAGCTTCGCCGATGACGGAGGGCTAGGGGATTAATGCAAAGCTTCGCCGATGACGGAGAGGCTGCGGATTAATGCAAAGCTTCGCCGATGAAGGAGAGACTGGGGGATTAATGCAAAGCTTCGCCGATGAAGGAGAGGCTGGGGGATTAATGCAAAGCTTCGCCGATGAAGTGGGATCGACCCCCGTATTTTAGACACGGCCACTTCCTCTACTTTGGAGGAACAGATCAATCAAAAATCTCAATCAAAAACAGTGCTTTGCGACAAAATCCTGCCCCTTTTTCAACAAGGTTGTTCTCCGGCAAAGATTT
>DATLXA010000065.1:0-34280 GCA_035576105.1 Bacteriovoracaceae bacterium | reverse complement strand
AAATCCAAAATGAAATCAGATGAAGCAACTCATCTGGAAGGGCAAAGGGCAATTTTATCTCTAAATTTAAGTAGATTTACCAAAGATTTGGAGTTGAGGAAGCTTAGGTGCGCCGGTTAAAGCGCACCACGCTCTAATTAGGAACAGCCCGGGGTCGGGCTTTTTCACTATTTCATTGGACGTTGTGGTTTCAACACACTTTTTAATATGCACCGCTTAAGCATAAGTGTGTTGGAACCAATCTCACGAGCCGACTCCGAACACTACCGAACAGTAAAACTTCACTAAATTCTCTATGCGTTTTATGAAATGTTAGAACTTGATTGCAAGAACGAACAACTTAATTATAAGGATTCCTATGAAGATTTTATTTGCTCTCCTGCTTATCTCAGCTGCAATAACTACCTCCGCCGACGTTACTTTCCACATGCGCTGTGATAGCGACTATTGCTCCATCTCCGGTAGAGAATTGCGTGAAAATCGTGATAGAGTTCAAAGAGGTGAAGAGCCTTTACAGTATCAGCAGTGTCACAGCGAAATGAAGGAGCAACCCCAGTATGGTCATCAGTTGTCTTTCCATCTATCAATTAGAGGGAACCACGATGGTAGCGTCACTCTGAAGTACATCAACGGATCTAGTCATTACACCTACCAACCACAGATTTCTGTGTGCGGAGAAAATAATGAGCCTTGTTCAGGACAGCAGGTTCAAGAGCAACAAGTGGCAAGCCAGCAGTTCGTTACCGAAGAGAGTAATCTTAAATTCCAAAAAATAAATGAGGTCGAAAAGTACATCATGCGTGAGTTTTGTACAGGCAGCTGGTCTAGTGGGCTCCGTTATATAGATAATTTATTACCACGCTGAAGTCATGAATAGGTCTGAATCAAAGACATCGTATAAGTATGATTACACAGCACTTAAGCGAAAGTGTATTGGAACCGTCAGTATACGTAACCTAAAGAGCAGTGCTTCATCCCTATTAAGCTTTCTACCTTTTATCACTTTCCGTTAAAATAAAAATCAAACAACTTTCAAGGAAGCCTTATGAAGATCTTATCGATGTTACTCATTCTTTCCACACTTAACGTTTATGCCGATGACAAAATTCACACGGGCATGGACCCAGAGATGATGAAGAAGGCAAAAGAATTCTCTACTCCAGGCGAGCCGCACAAGCAGCTAAAAAAAATGGTTGGCAAGTGGAACTACTCTTCCAAATGGTGGATGAGCTCCGATGCAAAACCCGAAGAATCAAAAGGTCAAAGTACCATGCGGATGATCCTCGGTGGGAGATTCTTAGAACAGAGTCTTAAAGGCACGAGCATGGGTCAACCTTTTGAAGGCCACGGCATGATCGGCTATGATAACTTGAAGAAAGAGTACGAAACGGCTTGGCTGGATAACATGAGCACGGGTATGATGCGCGCTTCTGGAAGCTACGATGAGGCGACAAAGACATTGACTGAGAAGGGAGAATTCACCTGCCCAATGGCCCCAGATAACAAGGCGTCCTACCGTGGAGAGACGAAGTGGATTGATGACAATTCTTTTACCTATTCGATGTTCGGTAAGGGCATGGCCCAGAAAGGTGAAGAGTTTAAGATGATGGAACTGACCTACAAGCGTAAGAAGTAAAACTTCTGTCTAGGGCAGGACAAATTCTGCCTTAAATATTCTACTCTAAAATCGCACTGGAACATCTTACCTGCTCCTATATCATTTTAGCGGATGGGGCAAGATTATATCGCTCAGCTGATTCCGGGCTAACCTGGACGCAGATCTTGTCTGTTGGTTCATTACCTTAAGAATTCAAGCATGAATGTTCTAGCATCGGATACACATACCCTATCTCTGAAACGATTAAATAGTTGATGGACCTCTTAGCTTTAACTACACTGCCATGAATGCTTACCCATACCGCTTTTAGAAATGCGCAAGTCTCTGATGCCACTCTCCTCTGTACTTTGATCAACTCTGCCTACAGGGGTGATGGCTCTAAAGTTGGCTGGACAACCGAAGCAGACCTTGTCAGCGGACTCCGGATCGACGTCTCGGAGGAAGTACCTGAGCATCCCTATCTTAAAGGGTCATTTACCAATATCTCGGTTCCAGCAACGCTGGGGCTCGATCAAAATTTAAGTTAAGAAGTTAATTAGGTCGAAGACTTTTCCATTAAACCCAGTATCATTCTAAAGATGACAATGAGGAGCCCTATGAAAAAAGACAAGAAGAACCTGAAAGATTTGGTTGCTGCGACCAATGCTAAACATACCCAGAACGACTCTCCCTACGCGAACCTTAGGTATAAACTCACACCAAAGAAACTCCAGGAATACATCGAAGCCCTCTCGGAGACTAAAAAAGATGAATTCCTCGACTACTGCGATTCCCCATCAGGAAAACGTGAACAGCGTGTTTTTGAGGCAGGTGAAAGAAGGGCCACTCGCGAAAGGGCTACGATCCGCAAGAACAGGATCTTCAATGAGAGATTTTCCAAACTTATATTAAATGTAGATAAGACCGAGCAGTTAAGAGAAAGGCTCAACCAAGCAAAGACTTTAACATTGGATGAAATCGCGCTGTCTCTCACCATTTTCCCTGAGCTACTTCCAGACGGTCACAAATCTCCTGCCCTTACCCTCGCGAGGAAACACCTGAAGGCTATTCTCTCAGATAAAGAGAAAGAATACCTCATGTACGTTTGGGCCGCGACCTCGATCCCGGCTGATATCTGCTACACGAGAAGCAGCGATCAGCGGGAGCTGCGGTCGTCAAGAGTCATGGAGCTTTGATACACACGAGGAATTGACATCAGAGAAAGGGCGATTAAGGGAAGAGTACCTATAAGTTCAAATGCGAAGGCTCCAAATATAGTTGCAAAAAATATCATAAACATCCGTTTAACCATAATACCCCTTGCTGCTTCCTTGGAACAGTCCTCAACTAGACAAGAGCTAAAATCTCACTCTAACAACATCTCCAAATCTTCCTTAGTAAGCTTCTTCATGAAGTCCTGATCCTCAGACACGATCGACTCCGCAATCTCTTTCTTCGTCTTCTGCAGAACAAGGATCTTCTCCTCAACCGTACCCTTAGAGATCATGCGATACGCGATGACCTTGTTAGTCTGCCCCATGCGATGAGCGCGCCCAATGGCCTGAGCTTCGACCGCAGGGTTCCACCATGGATCGAGGATAAAGACGTAGTCCGCGGCCGTGAGGTTGAGACCTGTTCCCCCCGCTTTGAGACTGATGAGGAAGGCCGGGCAAGCGGGATCATTCTGAAAACGCTCCACCGGGGATTTGCGGTCTTCGGTTTGCCCATCGAGGTACTCGTAGTCGATCTTTTCTTCCTCGAGCCGCGCGCGGACAATCGCTAGCAGGCTGGTGAACTGAGAGAAGACGAGAACCTTGTGGCCCTCCTGGATAACTTCCTGCATGTGTCTGAGAAGCTGCTGGATCTTGGCACTCGGCTCGGAGACCCGTTTTGGGTCAATGAGCCCGGGGTGACAAGCGGCCTGGCGAAGCCTGAGGAGTGTCTCGAGCACGTGCATCTTCGAGCGGCCCAGGCCACTTTTTTCGATCTTCTCGGCCAGGGAGGCACGGTACCGCTCGCGGATGGCAGCATAAAACTGTTTCTCCACGGCGCCCATCTCGCAGTAAAGCACCTGCTCGGATCTATCCGGAAGCTCGGTGAGGACCTTCTCCTTCGTCCGACGGAGCATGAAGGGGCGGAGCATCTTGGCAAGTGCTGCCTGAGTGTCCTGCTTCACTTCCTTGGCACTGAGAAGTCCAGGATTGGTGAACTCGAGTATCGAAAGCAAATCTGTGATTGAATTTTCGATCGGCGTCCCGGTCAGAGCGATCTTGAGGCTCGCCTTGAGCTGCTTGCAGGCGACGGCGGCCTGGGACTTTGGATTTTTGATGGCCTGGGCTTCGTCGATGATCGCGACGTCAAAATCCACTGCCTGAAGCTTGTCGATATCCGTTCGAAGTGTCCCGTACGTTGTGACCACAATGTCAACTTCCTGCAGGTCTGCCAGGACTTGAGAGCGGCCAGCACCCGAGTAGCGCACGACCTTAAGGGTAGGCGTGAATTTCTGCGCCTCATCTATCCAGTTGAACGCCAAGCTCTTGGGTGTTACCACCAGGTGGGGCCTCTTCGTTTTTTTCTTCTTCGTGCGTCCGAGCAGGAATGCAAGAATCTGGATCGTCTTACCGAGACCCATGTCGTCAGCGAGGATGCCCCCGGTTTCAAACTCCTCGAGGAAGCGAAGCCAGCTGAGGCCATCTTTCTGGTAATTCCGGAGTTCCCCGACGAAGCCCGCGGGCGCCTTCGCGATTTTGACCCCTTCGAATTTACCTATCTTTGTTCGGAAGGACTGAAATCCTTCGTCCGCATGAACACGATCATTCTCGTTTAAAACAGAACTCAGCATCAGCCCCTGCGACTTGCTGAAGCGGAGGCTCCCCTCTGCCGTCATCTCACCAAACTGACTTAAGCTTGCGTATCGTGAAGACCAATCTTGGGGCAGCATTCCCAGGGATCCATCGGAGAGTTTCACCAGACCGTTTTGTGCTTGAAGTGCCGTAAGAAGGTCGCCTCTGGTCATTGAGACATCACCGAAGTCGAGGTCCATCCTGAGGTCAAACCAATCCGTCGAGGAACTGACGTTCATCGAGAAGTCATGAGGGACCCTCAGTCTCTGATTCTCGATGAAGATCGTCCACCCCGCAAGTACGAGCTCATTGGCCGCTCGATGCAGATCACCCGTAGGCACGGAGCCCGTGCCTTGCGGGTCACGTAGAATTTTCAGTGCTTCGAGCAGCGTCTTCTCTTCGAAATCCTGATTCCGTTTGTAGACTTTCTTCTGTTCAGCATCTACGAAGCTTGTCTCGAGCTCAGAAAGCGGTACATCGCGACCGGCGTAATCGAAGCTCACCGTCAAGGTCATGCGGCCGATCAAAGGATCGCCTCCGAGTGGACGAAAAACCCCGCTGGGCTTAGGTTCGATAATCACTTTCGTCCAGCCCAGCTCTTCAGACCAGGTGATCCGAGGCGAAGAGGGGTCGAGCAGGATCCGTGTCAGAAGCTGATCTCCCTGGTCCCGCGGCACGAGAAACTCGCTTGGTCCCTGGAAGCCCATGGCCCAGTTCGCATGTCTCACCTCAGTGAAACGTCCGATTCGCTCGTCAAAAAGGAGAAATCCGCCGCCCAGGATGGCAAGCGGCGTGCTGACAGCTAAGAACTCTCCTGAACGCACCAAAGTAGCGTCGAGGCGGTAGTACTCCGGGCCTGATGGCGCGAGCTTGAGCTCGAGATCCCAGGGAGCACCTCGGTCCATCCGTAGGGGGCGCTCTGCTGAGTCCGGCACACCGTTCGGGCTGCGCGATAAATAAAGTTTGCCTGAGTTTGCAAGGAGCGGGAGCAAATGCCCTTCTAAAATCGAATCCACCGTAAAGCGGGTTGTGGCATTGCCGGATCCCCGCCCGGAAGGTGCTGCCGTCTGTGGGTTGGAAGTTTTAATTAAAGTCGAGAGGATCTCCTGATCTATCAAATCGTAGAGCTCGGAAACTCCTTGAGCGGAGACGCGGTTAGGCCGAAGCGGACCGAGTTCACCGGAGATCGACCGACTGCGAGTCCACAGATCCATCACTAGCTTACCGGTCGAAGCCGTTTCGAAAGCCGAGACCACAAAGCACGATGAAAAACTGACCGAAGTCCGGGCCGCCGGATGAGTGGCCATTCCTTGAAGCTGGGCCAAACGCTCCATCCAGTTAGCGCTATCCTGCACACCCGGCACACTTTTGGCACTGAGCTGACGGGGAGAGATCGGTTCTGCTTGGTGGGTTCTGTCTGGGGACTGATGTTGACCCCTCGCCTGCCCTCTAGCACCTCTGTCATTACGCTCCTGAAGTGGTGCAGGTCTTTCGCGCACGATCTTGAGCAGGCCGCTCTCCGGAATCATCTCGGGCCTGCTGACCTTTTCGATCTGAAGAATCGAGGTCCAGAGATGCTTGCAGATAGTTCCTCGGGCATAAAGTGGACATCCGCACCTGGCCGGCAGCAGTCCTGCTTCGGCGGCCTGCGAAAAATCGAATTGAACCTTATAATCCCCGCCTGCTCCATGGACGAACAGGGTACACTCCCGCCCATTCCAGGTAGGTTCTGAGACTCTGCCGCTCGCGAAGTACTGCCGGCCGCGGCCAAGAGAAGTCTTATGAAACTGTCTGACGCAGCGTTGCTCCAAGGTCAAGGGACCATTCGGTTGGCCATCTCCGGAGGACACGCCGTCCATGGAATTTGGAGGCGGCTGTTGCGGGGGCCGATTATTTCCGCGCCGACGGCGTCGCGATGAGCTGGGTCGATTCATATAACTCTGCTGACCAAGGTTTTTAAAAACTTCCAGTATTCTTTTATAATCTAGAAAAGATGGTTCGTCAGGGGGAACTAGCTAGAAACCGGTCGTTTAGTATTGAGTTAATATTAAGTAAGGCCGCCTAGTACTAATTTGCTTAATCTTTTATAGTTTTCTTACTACAAATTGGAGAACTTAAATGAAACAACTAGGCACGTTATCCTGTAAGTCCTATTGAACTGGCTACCGCCCATTCACTTTATTAATATTCATTCGCACCATCTCATCAATCTTCTGGCGAGCAGAAGCCGAACTTGTTCTTAAGTAGTCCCCTACCACACAGAAAATCACAGTGCCTTTCTTGGTCTCGATGAACCCGGAGAGATTCGAGGTCCGGTTCAACGTTCCAGTCTTCGCGTAAACGAGACCGCGGAGCTCCTTGAGACGGTTTTCTAGAGTTCCGAGGGCGCCGGGCTGGGCCAGAAGGTTTCTAAAAGTTTGGTACCCCTGGCTCCGTCGAACCAGAGACAGGAACGCAATCTGGAAGTCGCAGCTCGACCCATTCGCGTAATCCAACCCAGACCCATCAACTGGATAGAAGGCTTCAACCGGGAGACCGAGATTCTCATAGTACTGGCGCATGTCTGATGGATCACCGAGTTCATTCAAGGTGGCCTGGGCCATGTCGTTGTCGCTGGTTTTT
The DNA here is from genome assembly GCA_035576105.1 of Bacteriovoracaceae bacterium. Lineage (GTDB taxonomy): Bacteria > Bdellovibrionota > Bacteriovoracia > Bacteriovoracales > Bacteriovoracaceae > Peredibacter. The sequence continues at coordinate 27,218 of DATLXA010000065.1, read as the reverse complement.
AGCATTTTTCCCAGGAAGGTGTGACTCTGGGTTTTGTTCTTGAAGGCCCAGTAGGCGGTGAAGAGCTTAATGGTCGACGCGGGCTTCAGCATCGCATGCCGGTTATGCTCAGAGAGAGGCACCTGCTTCCCGTTAGGTTTAATGAGTGTAAAGACGTAGGACCAACTGTTAACTTCATTGCCGGTGGCGGAGGAAGTTTCAGCAGCTTCAACGGCGAGGTCTTCAACTGTCGGAGTATTGAACTCTTCGGCGTCTTCGAACCTATCGGAGTACTCCAAGCTATTCGCAGAGGCAGCAGTTGTTCCCAAGATCATGGCGATGAGGAAGATGAATTTCATACAGCCCCCGGCTATAGAGAATAATCCTAAGAGTTTCTCACGGGTGAGGGTGAAATCTGTCGAAGTGTGAAAGGAATTCATCGGTGTAATAAGTTTTGACAGCGGCAAGGGAAAGTCGAATCCCGCGGCCATGTTTTCATTCTTCTCCTCGACTTTTAGGTCCTGGGCCTTCCACTCGCTGAGTTCTCGTTTCTGAGAAGAGTTTAGGCTACTACATCCGATTAAGGTGATGACCGTGAGGAAGAGAGCTTGATTCAGGAGAAATCTGCGGTTTTGAATGCGACCTAGAGGGTACGGAGGATATTCCCAGATTTTGAGACAAGGTAGAAATACATTATCATTATGTTAAAGAGATATGCGGTACTGGTTTTATTCAGCCTAACACTTCTCTCTTGTGGCAAATCATCTCAGGAAGGTGCGAGGTGCAGATCAGCGAAGGAAGCGCAGATGAAATGTCAGGTAGACTACGCGGAGAAGTTTCGGGCCTACACTATTCCAAATTATATCGTCGAACAGTGTATAAGATATTACCCCGAGCCAGGCTGCTACCTGGATAATCATAAAAGGTATTCATGGTGAGCTAGAGCTTGGATTTCTTATCAGGCAACTTTAAGCTTATTTCTTTCTAACCCTTTCATCGCCTTCGAAACAAACTCCATCCTCAACTCTTCATCATCCACGATCTCAACATCCTGGGCATACACGAAGAGCTGTCCGAGGAATTCCGCAGTGTTTGAATAAGTCAGGAGATACGTATCACACTGGCCGTCTTTATTGATGAGCTCGCCCCCGAAGAAGTCTTTCTCTGCCAGTATCTTTCTGGAATGGCCATAGACCCTCACCTGCACCTTCTTCACAAGACCAATGATCAGCCCCGAAGACTTCTCGTACTCCTTCAACGGATCCCAATCAGACTTCGACGGGTACGGAAACTTTCGGTCAAGGACCTTCACCCCGGAGATCCGCGCAAGCTTATAGGTCCGCTGCTCCCACTCCCCTCCATCCTTCAGCCGATAACACATGAGATAAAGTTCATCCCGGTGCTGGCAAAGTGTCAGAGGTCTCACCGTGCGAAGGCCGCCATCGTAGGTTAGCTCCAATTGCTTTTCGGATACGAGGGCCTCGATTAAGGTATTTAGAACCTTCTTAGATGAGCTTGTCTTGAGTGCTCGAACTTTCACCAGATGAATGAACTTCCTTTCCATACGGCCCACGGACTTCTTATCCAGATCCGGCAGGTCAAATACCATACGAGTGAAATCGGAATCGAGGAGGTAACCGATCTGGCGGTAGCATTCTAAGAGGAACCTTCCCTCCTCGTGTGCATCAAGGAAGGTCTGCCAACCGCTTTGGTTCACGCAGTAGAAGGTCTCTCCGCTATCTTTATCGAGGGTTTCCATGAGGAGGGCCGGTATGTCTCCAGACCCTTCAGTGAGCTCGTTTATGAGCCGATGCCAGGTGGACTTTGGTGGGTTTTCGAGAATGTGCTTTAGCTGGTCCGCTGACAGGCATCTGCTTGGAGACATGGATACCTTGTGCAGGATCAGGAGGAACTGGGTGGTTTTAGTCATAGAAGTAGTATCGGAGTGGTGGTCTCAGAAAATGAGACTGGTAATCTTAAGATTATGATTTTGTATGGGATTTTAGGTATTTGAATTCTGCTCAATATGTGGGCCCCCTCATCAAAAATAAACTGTGGATTTAGGCTGAAGACTCTTCTTTTTGGCTAAATCATCTAGAAACTGTTGTCGTAACTTAACCTTCCAGACCTGAACCAATTTTGATAACTGCTTCCTCTCATCTGACTCCCGGCAGTTGGTTACAATTTTTTTCCGTCTCCATTTTGTTTTAAGACCCTCTTCCTTCCATCTAGGTAATGTTGCATGCACGAGAAGACAACGAATATTGCCTCTTTTGCTGTTGCAGGCAGAATGAGAAATCGCAAGGTTTCTTTTATGGTCCCGACCACCTAGTAAAAGAGGGACTATATGCTCAAGAGTGCATTGAATAAATTCTTCGATGGAGTTCTTGCATACGAAACAAGAAGGATTCTTGTTCCATAGATTAAGTCGTAAACTTCGTTGAGGCATACATGTTCCAAATTAAATCCAGTGCTTTAGGGATAAAAGAAATTGATCATAATCTAAATCTGGTTTAATCATAATGCTCCCTCTAAGTCTGAGTAAGCTACCTGCCATTTTATATCTAACGATTCTCAAAAATTATCTCTTTCTAATTTCTACAGAAATCAAATAGTAGTCCGCCCCCCTATAGACTTTGGCTTCGGGCATTTCTCCAACAAAATCCTCCAAAAACAAACTTAATGCTTCAGCTGCATACATTTTTGCTTTTCCCAAGGATGTGCCACATGAAAAACAACCTGGTAAATCTGGAAACTCGACAGAGTAACCATCATCATCTTTATAAATCCTTGTTTGATAAGAAATTGATTTCATATCTTCAATCTACTAAACACTGATCTAAAAAAAAGAGACTTAACTGTGATGAAAAATGATTTGAAGAAATGTCTGTGGGATACAAGGCGACTAAAACTGAACATTCAGGATCGAAGAAAGGCCATGGATCAAGCCTACGGTGAGATGGTTTATCTTTATTGGAAAGGTACCGGTTGATCTAAAACCGTATTGTTTGAAAAAGATTTGAGATATAGATTCGACCTGACAGATCTCACTTCTAAGGAAGAACTGTCAGATCAAGTCGTGACTTTTACATATAAAAAAATGGTTCAACTTTTACAGATAAAGACATTCAAGCTTGACCTACGCACAGCTTAAGCAAAAGTGTGTTGGAACACCTTAGAACACCTTTATTTTGTTCCGCGCTCATTCCTACCTTCTGCAATTGATTCAATGTACTGCTTCCGGAGCTTAACCCTCCAGACCTGGACCCTTTTTTTAAATTCAATCTTTTCAGGGGACAGCATTTCTATTGGCGGAGTTTTCCACTGTTTCTTCTGTGCCCTATAGGCTAATTCTTGTTGTTCCAACTTAGTTTTCCAAGCCTGAACCAATTCAGAAAATTGATCTTGTTCACCCGGAGCCCAGCCCCGGCAGGTTCTTTTTTTTATTTGTTTTATATAAGGAATATTCTCTATTCTTAAAAAAGGAAAAGTTTCTAGAACCAGGGGACATCGGATATTGCCTCTCCTGTTATTGCAGGAAACATGAGAAATCGCGAGGTTCCATTTACTATTCCTTCCGCCAAGTGAAAGGGGGACTACATGCTCAAATGAACATTGATAAAATTCCTTGATTGAGCACTTGCATACGAAACAAATTGGGTTTTTCTGCCACATTTCGTAACGTAATCTTCTTTTTGGCATAAGTTACCCTAGACTCGAGATGGACGCTTAGAAGAATTCAAAGTATCTTGATTTTCTGTGTCTAGCTTAAAACGGCACTTCAATCAAATCCGGATTTCGCACCTCGAGTCTCGCTAAAAATTATAAAGCTATTGAGAAACTCCTTCTCGAATGGATCGGTGGAGTTGATAATTTCACCTTTAACAAACTCTGCGGCCTCCTCAACTTGAATTCGTATTTTTTCTTTGACTGACATGTTTCCAATGTCCTTTTTATACCAAACCAAAGCCGAAAAATTATCAAAATCTCTTTTCCGTGCCCAATGAATAAACCAGTTATAATCAAAATCGTAGTTTTTCTTGTCGAAGTAGAGATCAATTAGGTTGTCTTTCAGGTATGTGGTCAGTGTAAAAAAAGGTAATAGCTTCGTCGTATCTTTCGAACCATTTTGTTGGTTGCCTACTCCCATTAGAAAGTCATCAGCAGACCACTTGTCTAAATTGTCGGAGGCAACATTAATGTTCAAGAACTCTTCGTTCATCTTCAGAAGGTTCAATAGCTCCCTGTCACATTTCCTTATTATGGAAGCAACATCTTCTAAGAGAAGATTATCATCTTCAGATAAATCTTCGAAAGTCACCAGGGGCCCAGAGTATTTCACTGAATTGTTAGGTCGTTTATAATGCCAAGATATATAGTCGTACACAGCATCGTAGGCTTGGTATTTGCTTGAACTTCCCATACCTGACATCTCCGCTGAAATGTCATGAAAGAAGAGATCGCCAAAGAGCTCTTCGGACATATTTACATCTAGAGTTAAAAGGTAATTCCACTGATAGAACCATGCACAGCGAAGAGCGGAAGTACCCATCGGACCGTCAAGGTTAGCACCCTTATTTTGGATGAAGGTTTGCGCTCCGGCCAACCGTGAAACGTTCCATAGATGAAATGCATGTCTAGTACATGCAGCTTTAGAAAGGAGATCGATTTGAAAGCTATCAAGATCATGGGAATCTAGTAATTTTTCAATTGAGCTAAGGTGCCTTTTAATGACTTCAAAGTAATTAGACTCAAATTCAAGGTACCGAACAAAATTCTTCCGCCCTTCCTTTCTTATCTCCTCTAACTCGTAGAACATAGGTAAACTAATTTGATCATCGTAAGCTACTTCATACGTTGGTTTAGTAGCCTGGGCAGAGTGAACCATTGAAATAAAATCATCTATCGGAATGGTTTCATTCGAAGTAGCCCTGTCCAAATTGATTACGTTAACCTTTTCAGGCATTGGGAATTCAACTTGTATCTTGAGATATCCTGACCCATTGAAGTAATCTTGGCCGCCTTTCTTAATTGGAAATTTGAATGAACTTAAAAAGTTCTTCTCATGCCTGCATTCAGATTCACTCATCTCAGAATCAATAAGGCGCAGCACTTCGGCCATGATTGAATAATACCGCTTCGGATTCGTCGTCTTGAAGTTATCTTCTACCCAAAAGGATCTATTAAACCCTTTCAAATCTCGCAATAGGACTGCATAAATAAATGACCCCATTGTCAATAGTGACTTCTCTGAACGTATGGCCCCCTTGGATAGGAAATATTGGAGAGGTGAAAATTGAATGCAGTTAAACATATCTGTAACGAAACTTTTTTTCCTATGAAATGAATCTTTATAATCAAGCCTCGAACCAGAAGCAATGAAACGGTCTAACTCCTTAGACATCCCCTCTGAAACCTCCAACATGACTTTATCTATTGCTGCCAATAGCTCAGAAGTTTGCATTATAATTCCTTTGCGTATTTAGCGCCGTTGGCCCTCAAAAGGCTTATGAGATGGGTGTATCCATCGATGGAGGACACAGTATTCTCCGGATCGTCACGCTCAACAGCGCAAACATCCAGAATAGTCTCTTTCATTGAGTGATTCCAAGCTGGAGATACGATAGTATTAATATCTACAGATCTTCCTAAAAGATAACTAACAACACCAAAGTCACAGTCTTGCGCGGAAAGCCGAAGCAGCGATGGGAGAAACTCTTTCTGGCGGCAGTTGAATTTTTCAAAGATAAGATCCATATACAACCAACCATATTTCTTAGAAATATATTTAAGAGCTAAGGTGGTCTGCTCGTGGGTTAGTTTGGAATCGCCAGAAAAGATAAGCTTGATCAGCTGATCATTAGCATTTTCTGCAAGATTTCGTATTTGATTATAGTCTCTTTCAAATGTACCCATTAATTTTTTCTCCTGAAGATGCATTTTCAAGAGGATCTTATTAAAAACTTGTTTCAATTTTTGGGACTAGTTGTTAGATTTGCTGTTCCAAGTCTCAATTCCTGAGACTCCAGTAGCATAATATAACTCCATGAAAAAGATCATAACCGACAGCTCAAAACCAATCAAACTATGGTCCGACGACGTCGACGACCTAGCCGAATCCCAACTCCGAAACGTGGCTTCCCTCCCCTTCATCCATAGCCACGTCGCCGCCATGGCAGACGTTCACGTTGGTAAGGGCTCTACCGTAGGCACAGTCATAGCTACCGACGGAGCTGTCCTCCCCTCTGCCGTGGGGGTAGACATAGGGTGCGGGATGATTGCAGTTCGCTTCCCGTTCAAAGTTGATATCTTAGACAACTTGAAAACCCTAAGACACTCCCTGGAGAAGAAAATCCCGGTAGGAAGGGGTATGAACCGAAAGATATCAGACCGAGTGGCAGAAACAGTTAAAGCACTAGGTCTCCCACCATCCATTGAGTATTCAAACGACTTACATCAAAGGTCAGCTCATCAGCTAGGCTCCTTAGGAACCGGCAATCACTTTCTAGAGGTCTGCACAGATCAAGAGAATTACGTCTGGGCAGTACTCCATTCTGGCTCCAGAAACATTGGGAAGGAATTAGCAGATATCCATATAAATAAGGCCATGGGCCTAATGCGCGAAGGCATAGATGCACTTCCGCACCCGGACCTCGCCTATCTTCTTGAGGGTACTCCGGAATTCCAGGTTTATATCGGAGATATGCACTGGGCACAGAATTACGCTAAAGCTAATCGAAACGAGATGATGCTTCGGATGATCCAGGAGATTTCTCTGCACGTGTATAAGGACAAACGTCTTTTGGAAAATGCGGAAACTCTCTTCCGGGTCGACTGCCATCATAACTACTGCCAGAGAGAGAATCACTTTGGAAAAGAAATTTGGCTTACGAGGAAAGGTGCGGTTTCAGCGAAGAAAGATGAGTTTGGGATCATTCCAGGGTCGATGGGGACGAAATCTTATATTGTCAAAGGCAAGGGAAATCCCGACTCCTTCGAATCTTGTTCTCATGGTGCTGGCAGGAAAATGAGTAGGACAGCTGCCAGGGCTGCGTTTACTGAGAGTGACCTCGTAAAGCAAACTGAGGGAATTGAATGTAGGAAAGATAATGGGGTCGTTGATGAGATTCCGTCAGCCTATAAGGACATTGATGAGGTGATGGAGAATCAGAAGGACTTGGTTGATCCGATTTTTACTTTGAGGCAGTTGATCTGTGTCAAAGGTTAAACTCTAACCTGAAAATTTTTAAAAACCCTGTTTTTGACCCTATTTCCTTTTCAAGAGAGCCCCAAAAATGAAAATAGTAATTATGGAAATACCAGGTCTTGAGTATGGAGACGAAGACCAAGTCCACGAGTGCCATGATCGGGATACTCTAATGTGCTTCGACACCTTTTTGGACTACGATGTCTATAAAGGACTCGAATCTTATTCTAGATCAGTGGAGAGATCCAAATCCGAAGCTTTAAACGACATTGTCAGGGCCTATTTGAATCTCATGGATGTACCATCACGGGTATTCCCGCGGAATGCCTTTTCAAGCCAATTTTGGGACGATTGGGAAATAGGAAAGCATAAGAATTTATCCATTCGTTATGGAAGGTATGATATTCGACGTAACCACAAATATACTTTTCATCGAAATCGGCATGATCATGCAGGATTTGAGATGGAACTAACTTTATTCGGAAGAACCATTCAGGTTGAATTCCATGATAGCCGGCATTGGAATGATAAGGAGAACAGATTTTACCGAGCAGGTGAAGAGGAGAAAGAATACAGTAAATCTAGAGAGGACTAAAATTTATATACTTAGTCTCTTCTGATAAATAGCTTATGGTCCTCTCCCCAGATTAGTTTCTCAAGGATCTTGTATTTGTCATCCCGAAAAAGTATGCAATTTTCTATTACCTTTATTTTAGACTTTTGTTTTAGCTTAATTTCAAAAAGAGCAATATCAATTACCTTCAAATCATAGAGCTTAACCAAATCAGAAAATCGTGAAGGTATAATTGATCCCGGCTTTATTGTGGAGTTCATGGAATATGCTATGTCCCATAACACGAATTCCTTCTTAGATGCCTTCAATTCCTCTATCGCAATTGGAGTTCTAATCCGTTTCATTAAATCTTGATTAGCCTCTACCTGCAACGTCCCTAGCATCTCCACCTCGCTAACGATAGTGCCACGACACCTCATGAAAGGAATTAATAATTCAGAAACCCAACATCTCTTAAAGTTTGGTGACATAATTACTCTATATAGGACGCTAGTCTTAGGCTCCCATATAAAGGCTCTTTCACCTTGATAGAATTGATTAAACACTGCTATTAAATAAATAATCGCGAGCCCTAATAAAGACCATCTAATAGTTGGAGATAAATTCATCTAACTATAACTTTATAGACTGATCGTTAGCTTAATCTCCTCTAACCTTCTCTTTCCACTCATTGAAATTCTTCTTTTCGGCTTTAAAACATGCTGGGGCAGCAGTATTACTACCTTTATTGGCCATGCAGTAGATAGGATAGCTGTCCCCATTATTTGTAGCTTCCAAGAACCACCCATTTTCTTCGCTAGAAGCAAAGCCAGCAGTTCGTGTTGCGCAAGACGAAAATATACTCAAAATAAATACGATTAGCCCCACCTGTATCAAATTCATAAACCCCTCCTAAGCATGGCCATAAGGTAAATATAACTTCCAATGGTCTCAATTTTTGACACCCCTTACTTCACTGGGTGTAAATCAGTCACTTCCGAAGCTATAATTACTAGATGGATAATAATACTGTCGACGCCTACAACAAGCTAGCTACAACCTTTGCCAAGAAGCACCAAAACGTGACCCCTACTCGCCTCTACGAACTGACAAAGGTTTTCTTCAAAAAGGATCTGCCTACCGCCGACTTAGGTTGTGGGATCGGCAGAGACACTTTCTGGCTCTCAAGCAATGGCTTTCCAACCGTAGGCTACGACCCGTCTCACGGGATGCTCGAGATTGCTAAGAAGGCCCACCCTGAATTAACTTTTAAGGAGCTTGCCTTACCCGATACCGAAATTATCTCAGGTGCATACGATAACATCTTCTGCTGTGCAGTCCTAATGCACATTCCTCGTGAACAAATCGTTACCTGTGTGATCAGTCTCCTGAATGCCCTTAAGCCGAAGGGTCACATGATACTTTCATTCAGGGCCGGAAATGGTGAAGAAGACGGACGGCTTTTCGAAACTTACCATCCTGGGCAGATTGCTCAACTTTTCGAAAGCCTCGGCGGAAAGGTACTGCTGATCGAGCAAGATGGAATCTGGAGTAATCTAGTCATCGAGAAAAGTGATCTCTCCAAGCGTGAAGGTATACAGCAAATCCAAGATATCATTTCCAGAGATAAGAAGATTGCCACTTATAAATTTGCGCTTATCAGGGCCCTGTGTGAGATCAGTAGGTACGAATCTCACGTTGTGACCTGGTATAGGGATGGTGACATGGTCCTGGTCCCTATAAAGCGATTGGCCGTTCGTTGGGTCCATTACTACTTCCCGCTTGTGAAGAGCAGTGTCAGGCAGACCACGAGTGAACGGATGGCTTTTGAAGAGCAAATGCTTGATTTAGAGCTTAAGCCCTCAGAAATAGCCTTACTCAAAGAAAGACTTGAAAACTATGAGTCCGACAGAGCTATCAAGAACTTGATCAAGAAGGTTGCCCACACAATCAAAGTAGGGCCCGTCAAATATGCCGGTGGCGGTTCTTCACCCGTCTTCAACTTCGTCACTGGCCTAGACGCCTCAGTATATCGAGAAATGAGAGAGTCTGAGCTTGGCATGGTAACTGTACCCATAACCCTATGGAGAGATATTAGTGCCTTCTCTCATTGGATCGAAGACTCACTTTCAATTCAATGGGCGCAATTGACAGAGAAAATGAATAGAAGTGGTAATTTTGCTAGCTACCTGGACCTTATAACCAAGAGCGTACAAGAAGACGTGAGGACCACTTATGAGATTAGGAAGTTATTTAAAGGTAAGAAGATTGAGTGCGTTTGGACCGGAAAGAAGCTGGATGAGTTTGCAGTGGATCATATGATTCCTTGGACCTTGTGGAGGAATAATGATTTGTGGAACTTGCTTCCGGCGGATCCTAAAGTCAATGGGAGGAAAAGTGATGGTATTCCATCTGGGGAACTGATCGTAAAGAGATTCGATACAATTAAGTGGTACTGGGAAGAATATGCGGAGAGGTTTCCGGAGTTGTTTGAGAGGCAGATTGTGAGAGGCTTAGGGGTATCTGCAGCCAATGCTTTTACGAATGAAGGTAAGGATGCCCTTGTTCATACTATTTCGAGGGTGAGTTTGGTACAAGGTGGATGGATTTGGGGCAATGGTTAGTTCAAGCCAACATGGGTTTACAAAATTGGTAACTTCAGACAATTCCCTTTTAACTTTTCACGCTCTGATTAAACAAAAGTGTGTTGGAACCTTTATTAGCTCCTGCTCGATACGGTAGCCATCCCCGACTATCCATGAGATGTTTTTTGCATGACATGGCCATTATTCGATCTCCTCCAGCGCAACAACGAGCTAAAAACCCAACCGCTCGACCTTTTCCTCGATTACGCCAGCGAGCGCGGCCTGGAACTCTATCCGGCCCAAGAAGAAGCGATCCTCGAACTCTACTCCGGCAAGAACGTAATCTTGAACACGCCGACCGGATCGGGGAAGTCGCTTGTAGCCGCTGCTCTCCACTTCCAGTCGATGGCCGAGGGCCGAAGGTCGATCTACACCTGCCCGATCAAAGCTCTCGCTAACGAAAAATTCTTAGCACTTTGTAAAGACTTCGGTCCCGATCAAGTCGGGATGATCACGGGTGATGCGACGGTGAACCCTGGTGCGCCGATCATTTGCTGCACGGCTGAGATCCTTTCGAACTTCGCACTCAGGTACGGCGAGGCTGCGGGCTACCACGACATCATCATCGACGAATTCCACTACTACTCGGACCGCGATCGAGGCGTGGCCTGGCAGATTCCGCTGCTCACACTCTCAAACTCCCGGTTTCTCCTCATGTCGGCGACACTCGGAGACACGGAATTCTTTGAGCATAAGCTCACGGAGCTCACAGGTTCCGAGACTGTCGTCGTTCGTTCCACGATTCGCCCGGTACCGCTCGACTTCCAGTACTCTGAGCGTCCCCTCTATTTCAAGATCCAGGAGCTCATTAACACCGGCCTCTCCCCCATTTACCTTGTGAGCTTCGCGCAGCGGGAATGTGCTGAAGAGGCGCAGAACCTCCTCAGCGTTGACTTCTGCACGAAAGATGAGAAGCGGAAGATCGCCGAGGAGCTAGAAGGTGTGAACTTCCGCACGCCCTACGGGAAGGACCTGCAGCGATTCCTGAAACACGGAGTCGGTCTCCATCACGCGGGCCTACTTCCGCGCTACCGGGTGCTCGTGGAGAAACTCGCCCAGAAGGGGCTCCTGAAGGTCATCTGCGGAACCGACACCCTGGGGGTCGGCGTGAACGTGCCGATCCGAACAGTGCTCTTCACGAAGCTCTGTAAGTTTGACGGCCAGAAGACCACAATCCTTTCTGTCCGAGACTTCCATCAGATCAGCGGCCGCGCGGGACGGAAGGGCCACGATGACTTCGGCACCGTCGTCGTCCAGGCACCAGAGCACGTCATCGAAAATCTGGGCATTGTTGAGAAGGCAGCGAACGATCCGAAGAAAGCAAAAAAGATGGTGAAGAAGAAGCCGCCGGAGAAGGGCTACCTTCCCTGGGATAAGACGACGATGGAAAAGCTTGTGGGCGGCCGCCCCGAGGCACTCGTCTCGCAGTTCCAGGTTACGCACGCCATGATCCTCAACGTGCTCTCGCGCGAAGGGACGAGGAACTGCTCAGCACTCCGGGATCTCATCCGCAGGTCCCACGAATCCGATGAACAGAAGAAGCGCCACGGGAAACTCGCGTTCCAGCTCTTCCGATCTCTTTGGGAGCGCGGTATCGTCGACCTGAAGAAGCTCCAGGTGAACGTCGACCTCCAGCACGATTTCTCGCTCCACCAGACTCTATCGCTCTACCTCATTGATACGCTCGCACTGCTGGACCGCGAGTCTGGAGAATACGCGCTCCATCTCCTGACACTCGTCGAAGCGATCCTGGAGAATCCGGACCTCATCCTCCGACGCCAGCTCGAGAAGATGAAGAAGCTCCGCATAGAAGAGATGCGGGTAGAGGGGCTGGAGTATGAGGAGCGCATGGCGGAACTCGAGAAAGTCGAGTACCCGAAACCGCACCGCGAGTTCATCTACGGTACCTGGAATACATTCGCGGCGGCGCACCCGTGGGTTGGGCAAGATAATATTCGTCCGAAGTCGATTGTCCGCGAGATGTTCGAGAACTTCTTGTCCTTCCACGACTACATCAAAGAGTACGGACTCGAGCGTGTCGAAGGCCTTCTCCTGCGGTACCTCTCGGAGACCTACAAAGTCCTCGTCCAGACCGTGCCCGACTCTGCTAGGAACGACGAAGTAGATGGAATTATCGACTACCTTGGGGGCATGCTCCGGGACGTCGACTCGAGTCTCGTTGAAGAATGGGAGAAGCTTCGGGACCCATCGTGGGTGAAACCGCTTTCGGATAGAGAAGATCGCATTGCGATTGAAGAGGCTAAAAGGAAACTCAAGAAGGCTCAGATGATCGCGATCCGTAATGAGGTCTTCCGCGTGATTCGACTCCTTGGATTCGGGCAATACGACGAGGCTGCGGATCTGGTCGGAGCGGATGCGAATGAGCTCAAAGCTTCAATGGAGCAGTTCTTTACCGATCACGAAGCTGTGCTGCTCACGCCGAACGCCCGTGCTCTTAAGTTTTCCCAGATCCACGAGACGGAGGAAGGAGTATTCTGGGTGGACCAGACGCTCGTTGATCCCGAAGGAAAGAACGACTGGCGAATTCTGCTTGAAGCACGATTGGGGAAGGCACCTGGGGAGCGGGTGGTTCTGCGGTTCCAAAAGCTCTCGGAGATTTAAAGTGGTTTCACAGTTCAAGAAGTAGTGTGTTGGCACCGACCTTTGCACCCGTAATCTCCCAAAATCCCCCCTAAATATCTTCGAAATTGCTCTTTAGTTATTAGTGTTTAAATAAAAAAGCCCCTTTGCGGAGCTTTAATCATCGAGGTTCATGGTGGAGGTGGTGGGAGGAATTAGATAATCAATTTCACTTGGACTTTTTGACAAAGCACTGCAAAATACTACAGGACATGAATTTTCATCTTTAAGGAAGCATATATAGGATCTGAGGCAATAAAATCGCAAACCAGGGCTTAGTTGGCTTAGTTTATATATTGATAAGTGAGTTAAAATTCGGCTTATAGCTTCCCCAAGATGATTTACATTTCCATCCTTAACATAGACTACGGTTTGTCCCTGGTTCTTAATTATCCAATCAATTTTGAAACCAATCCCAAACTTTCCAAAATCTCTACTATGGCTTTCCATGAAGTCCATCGGGGTATCTGTAAAACAGGTTATATAAGGCTGAAGCTAATTCCCGAAATTTTTTTGCCATCACTATCATGATGTCCCCGGGCAATTTCGTTTCTTGAGAGTCTTAGCATTGAGCTATCCAAAATCGCTTTAAGAGTCTCAAACGTTGCATTTGTCTCTTTTCCTTTACCGCCACCAAACCCCGTAAAGTGGTACAGAGTATTAGAAATAGTCTTATTGCTCATACGCTTAACCCTTTATTTCTTCGTACTTATTTATCGGCTATAAATTTTATTACAATAACAATCCTGAGTCAGCGAAAACAACCTAAGTAACAATTTCAACCTATTGACTCCGCGCAGCGGGGCAACTTACATGTTGCTAATGTAGTCAAGACCCGTGTATTACATCGCAATACTGGAGAATACATGGATAAACGAATTATAAAGACTATTAGATTTACAACGGAAGAAGTTCGAAAAATAGATTCATTTATAGAAAAGAATGACTTTCTCGACTTCTCTACAGTAGTAAGAATGGCCGTGACGAGATTTCTTGAAAATCCTGAGATTGCTATTCGAAATAAAAATCGAAATATTAAATTTCAAAAGAATCAATCTGTACGGATTGAGCATTAGGATAAATATGAATACCTCTACATTTGAGCAGAAACCCGCAAAGATCATTCCTTTAAACAATACCGTGCTTGTTCCAGAAACCAGACAAACTCCGGTTTTTGATGAAATTCAGGCAAGGTTTAACAAACTTCAAAATGCATCGAAGTACAAATCAACTTTTGATTTAGATGAATACAGAAAATTAGAGCTACGCTTTGCAGACAAAAAGATCAATGGAGGAATTGTTTTTAAATCTCCTTTCAAAGTTGTGAATTCTCACTCCACATGTCAACAATGCCTCTACTCATTTGAAGTAGATACTTATGGTAGAGGTTGTCTTCATGACTGCGTTTATTGTTATGCGAAGGCAGAGCTTACTGTGCATGGGTACTGGAATAATCCTATGCCTGCACCAGTAGACATTACTGAAGTCTGGAAGGTATTTCATACAGTTTTTGAAACAGACAAAAAAACCAAATGGAGGAAAATCCTAGAGAAGAGGATTCCTGTGCGAATAGGATCTATGTCTGACTCATTTATGTTCATGGACAAAAAATACAAAGTGACCCAGGAGTTGCTTAAGCTGTTAAACTTTTATGAATACCCTTACATAATATTCACCCGAAGCGATCTAGTGGCAGATGATACATACATAGAACTATTAAATCCAAATTTTAGCTCCATTCAAATGAGTATCGCCTCAACCAATGATGAATTAAATAAAAAGATTGAACCTGGTACGCCTCCTGCAAAGCGAAGACTTGAAGCTTTGAGAAAATTAAGTCGAGCAGGCTTCTGGACGACAGTAAGAATGAACCCATTCTTTCCAATGTACCCAGATGGATATTTTACTGACCCAAATTTCGACAGATCAAAAATGCCAGAGCCATTTAACTTCTCTTCATTTGAAATGATTGATGAAATTGCATCTTACGGAATACCTTCAGTCTTGACCGGTATCGTAAGACTCTCGGGGTTTTCATT
The DNA here is from genome assembly GCA_035576105.1 of Bacteriovoracaceae bacterium. Lineage (GTDB taxonomy): Bacteria > Bdellovibrionota > Bacteriovoracia > Bacteriovoracales > Bacteriovoracaceae > Peredibacter. Next base: position 12,155 of record DATLXA010000065.1, on the reverse strand, counting down.
AAATCAAATTGAAAAAGCTGTAGGTCGAAATTTAAGAGAATTCTACCGAGATAAAAAAAGACACTCCATCTCATCTGAAAGAAAATCAAGAGATTATCATTACAGTGCAAACGAAGTAAGAGCTTATTATGAGAGAATCCATGCGAAGTGTATCCAGAATGGGATTCAATTTACAACATGCTATATTGGAAACGGGGAAGATCAATTTTGGAGCGATCAGGATTTATGGAGCAATAAAACTGATTGCTGTAATGCTAAGGCCAGAGTTCAATCCTTTAATACCGACTCTAGGGAAATACCTTGGGATACGAGATTGAAGTTTGCCAAGCATAAGGATTTAGCTTTCTCAAACGACCCAGAAAATCTTCATACAAAGCTAGGTCCTATGCTAAGGATTGAGGAAAGTGGAATTAGTCTCATTGAGGGTCATTTTAATGCCTAAAAGCTATACAGCAATAAATGTCCAGTACCCTATTTCAGAACTTATTCTTAAAGGAGAAAAAGTTGTAGAGACTAGGACCTATCCAATACCTCCTTCATATTTGGGCAATGATTTACTTATGATTGAGACACCTGGTCCAAAGGGAAGCTTTCAAGCTAGAATTGTGGCAATTATTCGATTTGATAAATGTGCTCAATATTCTTCATTAAGCGCCTTTAGAAAGGACTTTAAGAGGCATAGAGTAGCAAATGGTAGTAAATGGGACTGGACTAAACATAAGCCAAAATGGGGCTGGGAAATAGTCTTCCTAAAAAAACTAACTTCCCCAATTACTTTTGAGGGTAAGAAGGGAATTGTGTACACAAAAAACGTCCGCCTTTAGGCTGAACGTTTTCGAGACTGCTTTACTTGATAAATTTCCGCAATGTCTTCAGCCGATAAATTGAACAGCTTTGTAATCAAGTCTTCGACTTTAACTCTCTGGATTTCGATTTTCTTATCATCCTGATAATTCATTTTGCAAAGATTAGATGATATCGAAACGATGTCTTTATAATATTTGGTCTCACTGCTTGAACTAAAATCGATCTCTATGAACGGCATCAGCTCTAGCTCATTCGTCCCAACATTGTTATTAGTACTCGTTATCTTAAATCGCCACTGATATAGATCTGAATTTAACAGAGCAAGAATATAATAAATTGAGTACTTGCATTTTTTCTCTACAGTGATTGAGTTAGTTGAATCAGCAAAATACATTGGTGAAACAGCTTTCGCAGCGACCACCCTTAGTCGTTCATCAGTTCCTGTAATCCGTTGGGTTACTATTCTTTCTTTTCTGGACAAGTGATGTGGCCCACCTTTATCTTTGACGTATTTAGTTTCAAGAAAATACTCAAACTCACCTTGACTCATTTCTTCACGGATCTGATATTGACCTACACCGGCACCTTTTAATAGTGGGACGGCGCCGGAAACCATCTTGCTCGATATATAGGTCTTCAAAGTACTTTGATTGATCTCTCCTCGATTAATTTCAAGGCCATCAACTTTGTTAAGAAATGTCACACCTTTTCTCCCATAGACTGAAAGCAGAGCTTTCCATTTACTTTTGTTAACCATGGGAATAGCAAAATTATCAGGATCAACAAGTTTTATTTCTTGGAGCTTGAGGCTTACATAGTCAATAGTGCTTAAGACATCTCTTCCAGGCATTGAGCGAATTTTAATGAGTCCATTATTTTTTTCGCTTTTCCGAAGTGTCATCACACATGTCGAAACTTTGGCCTCTTTGAAAACACGATTTTTTTTATCATCTTTTTGAGGGAAGCAATCGAAAGTTAAGTCAGCGGACGATGAAATGATATAGTTTCTAGTAGTTTTACAACTAATATCGCCAATTAGAGACATTGGTATAATCATGCCAAATTGACCATCATTCTTCATCAGATCAAGGGCCTTAACTAAAAAGAACCTATAAAGATTTAGCTTTCCTCCAAGTGCGAACTTGAATTCATCATTAACTCTTAGTTTTTCAACAATTAGTTTATGTGGGTGGACTTCACCTAATCGGTCTTTCTCCATAACGTCGTATGGAGGGTTTCCAACTATGGCATCAAATCTCTTGTCTTTCATAATATCTCTAAAAGCAACTTTCCAATCAAATTCCGATGAATCCAAACTATTTCCGGTATGCAACCTATCCTTAAGCGATTCGAGCTTTTCACCTTTTTCAGCCGTATAAATCCATAGTGAAAGCTTTGCAAGCTCTGTAGCAATTGGATTTATGTCTACTCCGTGAATACAGTTGTGAAGAATATGCCATTTAATCTCATTAAATTTCAGATTGTCTTTGGCTTCAGGGTTCTTATCTTGAATATCTAGAATTTTCTTCTCTAAGAATTTTACCGCTCCTAACAAGAAATGTCCGGACCCCATTGATGGATCACATAGCTTAATGTCCAAAATTTCATTAACAGACATATTATCAATAACGGGAGTGAGGGTCTTTTCAATTATGTAATCCGAAATATGAGACGGAGTATAGTATGATCCTGACGCCTTCCTCTCACCATTTTGATTTAGTAAAACAAATGAACTTTTCTCCTGAACTAATTCGAACTCAAGCAGGCCTTCAAAGATTGAACCAAGATGATCTGGGCTTAATCGTTTATAATCAATAAAGAGTCTCTGTTTACCGCTATCTAGGTTTGTAGCTAGATGAACAATGGCATCGTTTAGAAAGATATCCTTTGCTTTGCTTTTGTCAAAAAAACCTTTCGAACCTGAGGCAAATATGTCGTATCCGAAGGCATGAATTCCAATATCTTCATCCCCTTTTGCAAGTTGTTGAAAAAGATTATTTAAAAGCAAATATGTTTTAGATCCATTCCCCCAATTTGTTTTGTTCTTGAATTCATCAAGCAACTCCATGCAAATCTTCCGAAGAGAATACGGATAATAATCACTCGTATTTGATACATTCAAAAGAGCTTTTGATTCACTATTAAGAATGAACATCAATTTAAAGAGATAATAAAGACTATGAGTGTAGACGTTTTGCAATTCGTCCTGGCTGAACTTTTTATTGGGATCAAGGAAACTATTACATATCTTCTCTACGACCTCATATGCTCGCTGCTTTAAATCTTCTTCAACATTTAGTGCATAATGTTGTCCGTCTTCAAACACCAAATCTAAAAAGCATTTTTCGGATACAGATGAATATGGAACAAAGGCATCTTTTTTGAAGAAGTTATAAAAATACTTGAATCTAAGAGGATCTTCTTGGCACAAGATACTATCGAGATCAATTTCGTAAAATGTATTGTGCTTTGTCTCACTCTTTAAAGAATAGATTCTCCAGAATTGACCATTCGTAAGTATTCCCCACGTGCAGCCAGTGTCTTCCATGTATCTTGTTATTTGGTAGGAAGGATTGTCATTAGAATTGCCTCTACCGCTTAAGTCTACGTCCCAAGCTTTGGCATCTGCTACAGCAGTAATATATTTAAACTTTGAATTACCATCTGCCTTGAATGATTTTTGTTTATTCTCGGCGGATGAAAACAAGGAATAGTCTGGTTTTCTATTCTTCCCTCTTACTGTATAGGAATCTTGTACAATCCAAGACCATCCAAGCACGTCGAAGATTTTTTTCACCCACTCTTCTTCAAGCTGGGCTTCATTGTATTTATTAAAGTTTTTTACGTTATTTTTATACAGTTCTCTTAGTTTCTGAAAATCCTTATAAAAATTCACTGCATCGTGATCATCACAGTTCCAGTAATCTACTAAAAAATCATATCCAGGGGTATGCGGATAATTTTCAATATTTTTAAGTCTTTCATCAAGATATGGGTCCGAAAACAAGCCCTTGTTATTATGGTAAAGATTCCAGCCACCAGGACCGAAGTCAGTTCTCTCATTTAAGGGGTCAATTTTCCGTATGCTTTTTTTCATAATCCTATAGACCTAATTCATTCTTAGAAAATTTCTTTTCAATTAATTTCTGTTTGGAGTCTGCAGGAACTGAGACGTTCCGTGCACATAGAAGCTCAGTGATCTTTTCGTTGATATAGAATGTTACTATTTTATTTCTTTCCACTTTTTGTCGCGGAGAAATCCTTAATACAGATTGATCAAAGTAAAACTCGTTACCTTGTGGATCAACAATAATCCCAAAACCGTCCCTTGCTCTGAACCATAGAACTCTTCCAATGAGTTGCTTCATAGATCCTCCTGATCTATTAAATAACCTTCAAGCAATAGTTTATTTGATGTTTGGAATTCATGTCTGACATTCTGCGAAGTGGATTAATTTTCCGAATAACTAGCTTAGATCGAAAACACTAACTGCTTTTGTTTGTACTCGATCAGTTCTTTAATGGCTGATATTTTGGAGGAGGACCTTAGTACCGTTATTTTTGAGATACACCGAACATCAAGGATAGCGGGATTAACATCAAACTCAATCAGAACACCGCTGCACATTTTCTTATTACAAGGGATTACAGACTTGTCGAAATAGAATTCTGTACCATGACAGTCAACGACTACTCCAAATCCGTCTCTTTGTCTAAACCACATTACATGCCCAAAGTTTTTCATAAAACCTCACCTGACAACATATCGGCATCAGCGGAAACTCCTTGAGCATTTTAATCAGTAATATCTCTAATAAAAACATCCATTTAAATTTAAAAGAGATCAATGGTTTAGGTAATGCCTTTTATGTTGGCACCAGCCTTGCTAAAGTATATTTGCATCGTTTTCAAGTCCTCACAAACCCCCATAGACATTATTTTTGAAACTGGAATTCCTTTTTTAATCATTATTGCAGTCCAGGTCGCCCTCAAGTCATGGAACCTGATTTTTGGTAAACCAAGAGCCATTAAAAAGATTCTCTGCTCCCTTGCCTGCTCTCCTTTGTCCCACTTTTCTAACATCGGTAAAACAAATTTGGTATCGGGATTCTGATTTTTGATTTCCTTTAGAAGTTCGATCACTCCAGGTAACATAAAAAACGGTTCCAGCAGACATTTGCTTTAGCACCATGTTGACCAAGTCTTCGCTGAAAACCTCCACTGCAAGCTGCTCGGGCCGGGGTCGAAGTTCGAGCTTTCTACTTTATAGGTGACCTCCCCGAAGGATGATAGTCGCTGTTGTGTTATCTGGTGTCTTGATGTGCATGACCTAGTCGAAATTCCTCAGTATGATAGTGTCATGAACTACTACAAAGCCATACTCCAGTACGATGGAAGCGACCGCATGGGCTTCCAGTGGCAGGAAGGCATGCCCACGATCCAGGATGACCTTAACCTCTCTTTGCAGCAGATCCTCCAGGGCAAAGTCACGACCAGAGCCGCCTCCCGCACAGATAAGGGTGTTCACGCCTTCGGTCAGGTTGTCAAGATATCGGCCAAAGATCCGTCAACACTTAGTGCTATGCAATTAAACGCAGCACTCCCCTCGCACATCAGATGTCTCGCTATTTTACCCTGCGCAGGAGACTTCATCCCATCCATCGATCAAATCTCCAAGGAGTATCGTTACTTATTCACTAACACCCCAGGGGTCTCAGGCCAAGACCAACGCTATATCGCGCAAACACCGTTTCCTCTGAACATCGGTCATCTCCAGACCTGCGTCGACATGCTCAAGGGGACAAATGACTATCGAAACTTCTGGTCGATCGGTGGCATCGCCAACACGACACTTCGGGATATCCATCAGTGTGACCTCACAATGATCAATCCTCAGGAACTCTTCAGGGACACTTTATTCACGGCCGGACAGGTCACTTGCTGTTGGCAGTTCCGCATCGTCGGCAAGGGGTTTCTCAAGCACATGGTCCGGCACCTTGTAGGCGCCCTCTGGATGGTCGGCAACGGCAGGCTCTCGGTAGAAGACTTCTCTCAATTGCTCCATGGAGAACTCAAGGAGCAGCGGCCCTGGAAAAAAGCAGATCCGCGAGGCCTCTATCTCCTGAAAGTCAGTTACGAATGAAGGCTCTTTAGGTATTCTACACGCCTATGAGTCGATTGAAATTCAAACTCGAGGCCACTGCTAAGGGATCGCGCGCGCGTGCGGCGACGTTTAGCACTCTCCACGGGGAGGTGCAGACACCGATCTTCATGCCGGTCGGCACCCAGGCCACCGTTAAAAACCAAACCGTCGAATCACTCAAAACGGCCGGCTCGAATGTTCTCCTCGCCAACACCTACCACCTCCTCCTTCGCCCGGGCCCGGAAGTGATGAGGAAGTTCGGTGGCATCCACAAGTTCATGAACTGGGATCGTCCCGTTCTCACCGACTCCGGAGGTTTTCAAATTTTCTCGCTTTCCCACTCCCGAGAGATGAATGAAAAAGGGGCACGCTTTCTGAGCTACGTCGACAACCGTCCCATACTGCTGACGCCAGAGCTCTCCATCGACATGCAAAAGGCCATCAACAGCGACATCATGATGGTCCTCGATCAGTGTATCGAGTCCAATGCCGCTCACAAAGATGCGAAGGCCGCGATGGAGCTCACCCACCGGTGGGCAAAGAGAAGCCTCGAGGCCCGCGGCGATTCTCTCCAGTCCATCTTCGGGATTGTTCAGGGTGCCTGTCATGAAGACCTCCGCAAGCAAAGCGCTGACGTCCTGACAAATCTCCAAGTCAACGGTGAAGGCTTTGACGGACTTGCGATCGGCGGCCTCGCTGTCGGTGAAACGAAATCCGAACGGGAGGACTTCACGGCAATCGCAACAGCGATGCTTCCGGAACATCTCCCGCGCTATCTCATGGGAGTCGGAACTCCGATCGACATCCTCGAAGCGGTTCACCGCGGGGTCGACATGTTCGACTGTATTCTCCCGAACCAGTATGGCCAGCGGGGAGTTGCTTTCACCAGTCTCGGGAATTTCCAGATGCGGCGCTCGGTGTACAAGTTCTCTGAGGAGAAGCTCGATCCTAGCTGCGATTGCCTGGCCTGCACCAACTACTCCCGCGGGTACCTCCATCATCTCATAAAAACTGATGAATCTCTCGGTTGGCATCTGCTCTCCCTCCACAACATCACTTTCTTCCACCGGTTCATGCGTGAGATGCGTTTGAGTATCCTCGGAGGAACCTTCCTCGATTTCTACAGTCGAAAGAGAAAAGAACTCGTCATGACCGACCAGGAGAATCCACCTGCACCAATGACTCCGCCGAAACCGTATAAAAAGGATAAGCGTCTCCAGCTCGGAGATTACGAAGTCCACGATTCCGGTCGCGGATTCTTCAGTATACGCCAGAAGAGTTCCGGCGAAGTCATGCATTCGGTGAATCCGCCACAGGAAGAAGCGCGCAATCTCTACGTGATGCCCGCTCGAATCGATGAGAGACTTAACGAGGTAGATGAAGTCGTCATTTGGGACGTGGGCCTCGGCGCCGCCCACAATTCAATGGCGGTCATCCATGAATTTGTGAACAAGGACTTCACGGGCAAGATCCGCATCGTGAGTTTTGAAAACGATACCGATCCTCTGAAACTTGCTTTGAGAAACGCATTTGCCTTCCCGCACCTTCATCACGCAGCTCCCCACGAGCTCATGAAGCTTAATAAGTGGGTGTCCCCGAAGGAAAAAATCGTGTGGGAACTCCTCCAGGGCGATTTTACTCACACGTTCCGAGAAGCGCCGAAACCACACGTGATTTTCTTCGATCCGTTCTCCATCCATACCAACGTCGAACTCTGGAGCGAGGAAGCCTTCGCCAGGATCTTTGAATACTGCCGCGGAAATGAAGTTCAGCTCCTCAACTACTCGGCCTCCACTGCGGTTCGGGCGACACTGCTCGCAGTCGGCTTCACCGTTGGCTACGGCCCAACGACCGGGCCGAAGAGTACGACAACAGTCGCGTTCAACGATTCCTCACTCGCTCACAAACTCGGAACGACCTTGCTCGGTGAGGAATGGCTCAACCGATGGGAAAGAAGTGATGCTAGGACCGCACGAACGCTGAGTAGATCGGATGAGAAGGAATTCGAAGAGAAAATACGCAGGCATTCTCAGTTTCGACCTACGTAAACTCTTAAACTGTTTCCTGGACCTGTTAGAAACATTAGCCCATAATAGCATCTAACCAAGGCTCATCTAATGTTCAAGCTCTTACTCATCCTCTTCGTCAGCATCTCTTCTTCCTTTGCTGGGTGGCAATTAGAAGGACAGGTCAGTATTGACGGAGAAGACTTTCCAATAAAGCAAAGTATCGAACTGGGGAAAGAGTATAGCTCGCCCCTAGGTAGCTTCGTCTTCGATTACAGTTTGAAAGAAAGCAAGAATAAGAAATACCTCATCTCCTACCATCTGAAAGAGAAGAAGGGTGATAAACTAACTTCAGTTTGCTCCGGAAAGGAGTCGCTTACCCAGAGTAAGGAAGAGAAGGTATACGCCAAGGGCGAGCCGGGCCAAGCTAATTCTATTCTTACTTTTAAGCTGCTTGAAACCAAAGAATAAAATTATTTATCTTCGTTTCAATACTTCAAAGGTCGCAGTTCCTCTAAAATTAAACTTACCTACTTTGAAAGTAACGTTCTCTTCAAAGACGTCGAACTGAGAATAAATTCTATCTGATGTATTATCCCCTCTCTCATCAGCAATGACGATGTCATCATTCTTGGTCCATCTGGAGAACGTCGTCGTGACAAGAGTCGCGATAGTGCCGAATTGATTTATCGATGAACTAAACTCTTTCAGCATCTTCGCGCATGGTTCTCCGAGATTTTCCGACTGCGCTACGAATTCTTGGACCTGTTTGCCGAAGGTCGGAGTGTCTAACACGATATGATGGAGAACTAATCGAGAATAGGTATGTTGGAATCTAGATGGAGAGCTCGGCAGAAATTAAAATCATACCGTAAGAAATGTTGAATTTTCCGGATGAGACTTCCTCATCTACGAATCGGAGTATCTCGGTTGTCTCTGAATCATTCGCAGGTCTGCCGCTCATTCGAGAGTAACAGATCGTTTCCTGCCTAAGATAAAGGACCAGTTCCTCGATCGGTATTGTTCTTGTAGAAAACGGAGTGCGCTCTACGACGATATTCCGGAAGTCTAGTTTCTCAAGAAGCGGTAGCACGTTTTGTCCGCCCAGGGTCTCTTTTGAAATTTTAGAACAGAAATCTTTCACGAGGCTGGTGAGCTTATCGAAGACTTCGCTCCGAGGCTCGCAGTGGAATTGAGACCAGTCCAGATCTATGATCCAGATCGTCGAAGGTCTCTTCGCTACCCTTTTTAAGAGTGCCAAGATTTTCATAGCGTGATCTACATGAAGGAAAAAATACCTCATTAATATTCCGTCGAAATTTGAAAAATCAAAAGAACTATTTGAATGAAACATATCAACCTGGATGGCCTCAAAATTATTCGTCACAAGAGACCTGCAGCGCTCGACGCATTGTGATCGTTTATCAATTCCTACGAAATTAATGCCCGGATGATCTTTAGCTAAACGAACTACAAAAGTGCCATTCCCGGTACCGACATCGAGGACCCGAGAGCAGTTTTGTATGCCATGACGGATTAAGAAATCATGGTGATCAGTGTAGGAAATTTTAACTTGTAGATCTAAATGATCCTCAATAAATGAGTGGAATTCGTTATTTGGGGAAGAGAGCTTAATTGTCATAAAATTATTTCTAACACGATCATTTCAGTTCCAACACACTTAAACCTCTAGGCCCACATTTGCTTGCGAAACAAGGTTCCTGCAGACTTTTGCTTAAACGACATGTTCTCAGAAACCGTTTAACTACGGATCGGCCAATGAGAACATTCAAAAACAAACGTATCTTTACCACGGAATTACTGTAAGCTAACCCTTCACCCACTCACCCAGGAGAGCCCCCCATGCTACGAGGCGCGATCACATTCTTCATTCTCGGCATCGTCAGTTACTTCCTCGGCGTCAACAGCATCGGAGGCCTCTCTATCGAGATCGGAAAGATTCTCCTGCTCGTCTTCCTGGTCCTCTCCATAGTGAGTTTCGTCGTGGGCCTACTCCGAGGAAAGAAAGGCAATCTCATGGTCTTCGTCTTCCTCTCCCTTCCCCTGACCGCGGCGATGATTCCGTCACGATCATTAGCGAGTGAGCGACTTGTCGAAGCGACGAAGGAAGCGGGCCGCGATGCTAAACGCGGAGCCCGGGCCACGCTGAGAACGGCGAAAGATAAGACCTGTGAGCTCGGTAATGGAAAAGCGGACTGTGCGGTTCAGAAAGCAAAGCACTCCGTGCAAGACGCCGCGGACTCAGTTGAAGACGCCGTCGAGTAAGGTTTCCCCAGCGGTTCGGAAAGGACCCACGGATGAGTTCCTGATCGGAACTTAGAATTCTTATTTATTCCGGCCCTGGGCCGCTGCTCCTGAGTAATGAAGTGGATCAGATGAACGGTGTTCCGAAAACCCTTAAGAACCCAGGATTATGAATCGGTTTCAATTAACAGACTTAGGCCTTATAATGTTATAGACATGTTTCAAATCATAAATCTTATAGTTACCGGGCTGTTTTTTCCTTCCTCCGACGTAACTTAAAACTACTGCCTTGTTTTTTTCATAATCTGTCCATTCGATAAAGATTCCGCTGTGATCATTTTCCCGGAATGAGTAATTTATAAAATACAGCCAGTCACCAGGTTCAAGCGTAGATAAATCTGCGTATGGTCCCTTGATATTACTTTTTAAGGGTGTGCGCCGCTGATTCTGAGGATAGCCAGCTTTATTATAAACAGCATTCGCAAAATCCCAGCAACTGCCTCTAAAAATTTGATTCTTTTTTATCATCGAGCGGCCGGTAGCAAGGATCGTTTTTCCTTGCGGCCGTGCACTTTCTTCTGCCCGGTTCAGGATTTTTTCAAGATCTACAATTTCCCCCTGAGATTCCGTATCACTTTCATAGTTCGAATTCGATGTAGATTTGTTACTGAGATGGGAACAGGAGCCTACGGCAGCTAAAAGAAGTAACGTGAGTATTAGATTCATCATGAAGTTTATATTTTCAAGAGATCAATCATTTGGCAATTTATGTTGATTATCGTATTAAATGATAATGAAAAATCAACTCCTCATGTTGCTATGCTTTCTTACTATCCCCCACGCAATTGCCGACTTTGACATGCATGATTTAAAGATCCTGGTCGAGCAATCTGAACTAAAGGATAGTGATGTCTTTATTGTCTGGAAAGATGGAGTGTTGCTACACTCCAAAAATCCAGATAGCGCAAAAAAATATTCCATACAATCAGTGACGAAATCGCTAACTGCAATGACCGCAGTTTGCATATTGAAAGATCAGCCAGAAAAATTAGATCTGCCATTAGTCTTCAAGGAATGGGAAGGAACAGCGAAAGCCGGAATAACTTTACGCATGCTCCTGTCCATGACTTCCGGGATCATCGATCCAGCTGATCCCTGGGGAGAGCACGATTATTATCAACACGCGGCTGATCAACCTTTGACCTTTTTACCTGGTGAGAAATTCGTTTATGCTAACACCTCGCCCATGATGATCGGGAAATGGATCAAGGAAAGCACGGGTCAGCAGTTTTCTTATCACATCAAAAAATGCATGTTTGATGCTCTGAAGATTTCCGACTGGACTATTGGAAAAGATGGAAAGAAAAATGAGGTCGTGGCCGGAGGAATTAAAATTCTTGCACAGGACTTGTTAAAAGTCGGAATCATGCTGGCCCAAGGTGGGAACTATCAGGGCAAACAGTTATTTTCACCCTCGCAAATTACAGAACTTCGAAAAGATCCGCTCAAAGATGGCCATAGTTATAGTTTGGGATTTTGGTTATGGGGTCGGGATATCTATTATATGGAAGGTTATCTGGGCCAGTTTCTCATCATGGTACCTTCGCAGAAATTAGTTGTTCTACGATTGAGGAACCGGGCCCTTATGCAAGATTCACCAGAAAATAACCTCAACTCGTTTACTGAATTACCGGGCCTTATCAACCAGTTAATAAAATGATCTTTAGTTTTATCCGATTGAAAATGAAGACGCCAAGCACAAGGCAGTTCGTCGCATGCCGCTATTAATATCTCTTAATTAGAGCGTGGTGCGCTTTAAGCTGAAAAAGTGATTAAAATTTAGATTTATTTCGTTTGTGGCCTGTTCAGAATAAAAAAAAGCTCCTAGAATTTGTTTGCTACAACCAATTCAAAGGAGCTTTTCAATGTCGTTA
>DATLXA010000063.1:0-104731 GCA_035576105.1 Bacteriovoracaceae bacterium | reverse complement strand
GACTTCCACCGCAACGACTATCACCGTGAACTGGACCACTCCTGTCGCCGGTGCCGCCACTTATGATGTAGAATACAGAACCGGTGCCGCCGCTTATACTAATATCGCATTAGTCACCTCTCCTGCCACCATCACCGGACTTGTCGCAGGTACAAGCTATGACGTCAGACTGATCGCAAGAAACGCTATCGGAACCTCCACTCCGTCATCTACCACCGCTTCGGTTGCCAAGCTAACGGCCGTGGGAGCTCCAGTTATTGCGGTAAGTTCATCTGCTAGTACCGCCGTGCTATCATGGGGTGCTGTGAGCGGCACAACTTCATACAAAGTTTTCAGATCTACAGTAAGTGGAACATATAGCTACGCCACCCCGGTTGCGACCGTGGCAGATCCTACTGTGACCTACACTGATGCTCCAACCGTAGACGGTACGACTTACTACTACGTTGTCAGAACTTTCAACGGATCAGATTCAGTTGATTCGAATGAGGTCAGCGTCCGTCCAGTAAGTTCATTCATCCTTGCGGCCTTGACTCCGACATCGGCAACGACCATCGATGTTTCATGGGGAGCGGCCACAGGTGCCTCTACTTATGACGTCTACTACAGGCTCTCAACAGGCGCTTACGGAGCTCCCATAAATGTAGCTACCACCACAACCACCCTTACTGGTCTTGCTTCAAACTCTACCTATAATGTCTACGTGGTTGCGAAAAACGCTGTAGGTTCTTCGGGTGCAACTTTCACCAGCGCAACACAATCTGGTTTGACTGCCACTGGAGTCATCTCCAACCTGACTGCCACTGCGGACAACACTCAGTCTCAAGTTGGACTAAACTGGTCTGTGGTCTCGGGTGCTACCAGTTATAAGATTTTCCGTGGAGCTACGGCCGGTACTCTAGTCTATCTAAACGTAGTTGCAGGCGGAGCATCGACCGCATTCATGGATACGACCGTAGTAAACGGTACAGTCTACTATTACTCAGTCCGCCCATTTAACGGCATTGACTCTGCAGATTCAAACATCGTGAGTATAAAACCCATTTCTTCGTTTACTCTAACTGCTGCAACTAGTGCATCTGCTACTTCAGTTAACCTGACCTGGGTAGCGGCTACTGGTGCTGATACCTATGACGTTTACTACGGTCCGGCCGCGACTCCCGCTTTTAACGTTCAAAACATCGGCGGGGCTGCGGCAACCTCCTACACCCTCATTGGACTTAACCCGGCCACTCTCTACTATATAACTGTCCGGGCCCGCAACTCACAAAGTGCTTCCGGGACTGTGTTCATGAGTAACCAAAGAACCGTAACTACCGCCACTGCGGCACCAGTTCTTTCAAGCATCGCTGCTATCCCTGGTCAGATCACCATCAACTGGACCGGTGGGGCCGGAGCAACCAACTTCAATATCTACCGTTCAAACACAACCGGTGGACCATACTCTCAGGTTGCCTCGGCCGTGACAGGATCTACTTACGCCAACACAGTGGCCAATGGATCGACTTACTATTACGTGATCAGAGCCTTTAATGGAAGCGAGTCGGCTGATTCAAATGAATTATTCGCCCAGCCGATTGCAAACTTCACCCTTACCTCTGCCGTTGGTGCATCAAGTTCTTCTATCCAGGTAACCTGGCCGGCCGCCAGTGGTGCGACTTCATACGATGTCCAACATCGGATCGGTGCCGGCGCGTATACCACTATCGCAGGCGTGACTTCCCCGTATACGATTACAGGTCTAGCCACTAATCAGGCCTACAACGTACGAGTGATTGCTTCAAACTCCATCGGCGTCACAACCACCGTTAACTCAAATGAAGTTTCTGCCCTCACAGCTACTGCCGCTCCAACGGCTCTAGCCGCGGCTGGAGGAACTGGCCAAGTTGTTCTCACCTGGACCGCTGCAACCGGAGCTGCCAGCTATAAGATTTATAGAAGTACCACTACTGGAGTATACGGTGCTGCCGTTGCAACAGGTGTAACCGGTCTTACTTACACAGACACGGGTCTGGTTAACGGGACCCCATACTTCTATGTCATCCAATCTTTCAACGGAGCAGATTCGGCCAATTCAAATGAAGTGACATCGCAGCCCATTTCGGCTTTTGCTATCAGCTCCGTCACCGGACCATCTTCCACATCAATATCTGTGGCCTGGGGTTCAGCGACCGGAGCGACCTCATATGATCTTAAGTACGGAACTGTATCCGGAACGTATACCACAACACTCACCGGTGTAACTTCTCCTGGTACTGTAACCGGATTAGTGGCAGGAACAACTTACTTTGTTCAAATGGTTGCCAGAAACTCCGTGGGTGCAGGCTCGAGTGTGAATTCTGCTCAATCAAGCGGAGCAACTAACTTCCTACCAGTGATTTCTACTCCTGCGGCTCAAATCCGGGAAGCAGATGGTAATCAAATTGTGAACTTCACTCTCAGCGATAGCAATGATATTTTAACCTGCGCGGGTGCGGTCACGGCCACTTCAAGTAATACGGCCCTGGTAGCTAACTCGGGACTGGTTGTAGGCGGAACAATCCCTAACTGTACCGTAACGGTAACACCTGTTGCCAGCGCCACTGGAGTCTCGACTATAACCTTATCTGCCACTGACACAAAAGATACTGTTACTTCAAACTTTAGTATGACCTTCACTCCATGTGCAGTCGCCAGTATTGCCTGGATCACGCAACCTATCGGGATGCCAGCAGGAAGTTTATTCGGAACTGCCCCGAGTGTACGTCTGAACAAGCTTGACGGTACCTTATGTACTTCAAATACCGCACCGGTCGGACTAACTGTGGTCTTTGACCCTTCTGAACAACAGGATGCCATTGTCACAGGTTTAAACTCTGTCATCCCTTCAGGTGGTGTGGCAACCTTCTCGGGAGCTAGCATGGAGCGTGCTGGAACGGCTTTTACTATAAGTGCAGTTCAAAATGGTGTGGCTTCGCTTGCAAGTAGTGCCTTCAACGTCACGGCCCTGGCAGCGTCCAAAATTGCTTACTATCAGCAGCCGCTGACCAACGATCCTAACTCTATAATGATCCCGGCACCCTCAGTGCGAACCACCGATACCTATGGAAACTACGTTGCTGTTAGCGGAATTTCTGTAGCCATCTCACTGCAGGATAATACTGAATTAGCGACCATGGCCGGCACTCTGACGGTTGCTACCAACGCCTCTGGTATCGCCAGCTTCTCAACACTTTCTATCAATACCCTCGGGTCATACTACCTGCAGGCGACTCCGGCTAACGGCTGGGCGATAACCAACTCAAGTTTCTTTGATATCATTGTCATCACTCCGCGGAACACCATGTCGACCTTCGAGATGCTTTCAGGACCGATCCAGCATAGTAAAGGTAGTAACGATTACCTACGAGGTTCTACTAACATTGGAACAAACTTCATCGACGGAACGACCACCTACACCTGGAAAGTCATAGCCAATAACGTCGGGAACGCCCAGAACACCACCTTAAGGTTAAGAAACGGAACATTGAACGTCGCATCTATTATCATTACAAAAAACACTCCTGCCTTTACAGTATTCTCAACGGTCATCGCTAACACCTCCATCACCGCTGCCGGAAACTGGAACCTCAGAGCTGAACAAGGAGACGCACTTGTTCTTTCTTCAAGGCTGGTTGTGAAACAGGTAGGGGCGAAACGAACTCAGATCTACATCCCACTCACATCTATTGAGAACGCTTCAGTGACCGGGTCTGTGACTACCACAAGTGCCACACACACGGTGCCCAATGCTATAAACTTCCCTACTTATAACTGGGACTCTCTGGAGTACAACAACATCAACGGCCTGAACTTCTCCGTCGCCGCTAGCACCACCGTAGGTAGTGTCTGTGCCGGATTGTTCAACAAGGCCACTGGTGTGCAGGTCGGAAGTGAGGTCTGTACTGTTGCCACCACTGAATCCAACATGAACGTTGATATTCCTAAGAGCTCAATGCCGGCCACCGCTGAACTTGAAGTGAGATTCAGGGCACAGGGAGGCGGAACCGCAACCCTATATAAAGCCGGACTCAATGTTAGCCTAGTGAACATCGTGAAAACCAAAGCTATCCAAAGAGTCGCTCCAGCAGTTGTGACTTTGTCTGCCACCACCAACTTTGTAGAGCAAAGGGCAACAAGTTACATCGGAAATTACGGGACCGGCGTTGTCAGTGAATACCTTAACTGTACAGCCATGGCCCTTACCAGCGGTTCTGGAAGCTTTATCTACAAAAACCATGGTACAAATACTTCGGGAGTGGTAGGAGCTACCACTATAACCGCCTCTACTATTAACTTCTCAAGCCAGAGTAGTTTCACCAACCTGGAAGCCGGGCCAGTGGTCACCGTGAACACCAATAACCAGTTCATGAACTACACCCATACTTCAGGCAGCTTTGCCTTGAGCCACTGTCTCTACACCACCGAAGCCGCTTACTAGTCAAGATGACTCGGGTGCCAACGAAAGTTGGCACCTACATTAAAGATTCCTAAATTTGTAAAACAATTACCTCAGCTAAACGGCACTTTTTACCGATCCGATGACATCGTTCTCCCTCATGGTTGAGGGAGGATTAACTATTTCAAGGATGACAACTATGACGGATTGATGCGTATAAACACGAACGTGTCCTCTCTGCAAGCACAACGCTCGCTGAGTGAACACTCCAGACAGATCGAAAGTACCTCGGGCAAAATGTCCGCCGGTACTCGTGTGCGCTCTGCCGCTGACGATGCGGCGTCTCTCGCCATCGGACTCAAGCAAAAATCAAACATCCGCTCCCAGTATGTCGCCATCCGAAACGCCAACGACGCGGTCTCTGAATTCCAAGTCGCAGAAGGATCTATGTCCGAGGTCGGCAACATGCTCACCCGCCTGCGGGAACTCTCCGTGCAGGCCGCGACCGATACGCTTCAGGACGAACAGCGTGGGATGCTCAACGCCGAGTACATGTCTCTTCGCTCAGAGATCGAGCGCACCCTCAAGACCACCAAGTTCAACGGCAACCCACTGCTCCAGGTGAAGGGTAACGCCACCCGCGACTTCCAGATCGGGACCCGCGGCGACGACAACTCCAAGCTCTCGATCAATCAGAGTGACCTGAACCTAAGTGAGTTTAACCTCAGCATCGTCGACTCTTCCATCCCGACCAAAGAAGAAGCTCAGCTCAACCTCGGCTACATCGACAAAGCGATCGCCAAGCTCTCCTCTAACCGCGCCTTAGTCGGAGCATTTCAGAACCGACTGACCAGCACCGTGAATAACCTCGAGACCTCTCGCACCAACGAGTCCAGCTCTTTCTCTCAGAACATGGATACCGACTACGCACACGAAACCTCGGAGCACCTCCGCGCCAAGATTAAGCACGACGCCGCCACCGGTGTGCTCGCGCAGGCCAATAACTTTGGGTCCAATGCCCTTAAGCTTCTGCAAGACTCTTAGTTTAAAACCTGAATAATTTTTTTCATGACAAACAGAAAGACAGTGAAGCTCATGACGATGATCATGAACTTCCGGTAGTTGGTGATCAGCCGGACGTAGTCGTCCCGCGCCAGGTCGCCTTGGATGTTATGCTGGTCGAGGATCGCGATCACCCGTTCCATGGCGTTGTCCGCGATGACGTAGACTTCTCCTGCCCGGGTGTGGATGGAGATGGCGTACTCCGGGTGCAGCAGCTTGTAGGTCGCCACGTCCGTGTAGAGCACGGCCTTATTCATAAACGGGAGCCCCCGGTTGAAGACGAACCCTTTCTCGAAGAATCGCACGCCACGGATCAGCCCGTAGTAAATGGCAGGGATGATGATCAGGCAGAAAAAAGAAACGAACTCCAGGGGGTAGCGGAAGTGGTAGTTCATCACGTCCAGGATGCGGAACTTCCCCACCGCCTGAAAATTCTCATAGGTGAAGGTCTCCAGGTAAAAGCCGTTGAAGAAAAAAATCACGATGGCGACGATCACCAGCCGGAAAATGTTGAGCATCGACGACTTATAAATCTTCTTCCCGAGAGTTTTCAAAAGTCCTCACAGGTGGGAGTGATACCCTGGGCGTAGCGGACCAGGTCGATGACTTCCCGGGCGCAGCCCTTGCCACTCTCCCGAACGGTCACGTAGTCGACCATCTCCCGGACTTCCTCACAGGTGTTGGGGACCGTTGCTGAGAACCCCGCTTTCCGAAGTAGTGGCATATCGAAGAGTTCGTCTCCCATGTAAAGAACCTCCTCCGCAGCAACGTCGTATTTCTTCAGGACGTCCAGGAAGGCCGCCCTCTTGTCTTCGTTGCCCGCATAGCAGAACGTCAACCCCAGCTGATCCACCCGCTTGGTCACTGAGACGCTGTTCCCGCCGGTGATCACGCCGACCTTCAGGCCCGCTTTCATCAAGAGCTTCATCCCGTACCCGTCGTAGATGCAGAAAGTACGGTTGAACCCCACCTCCTCACTGGCCCACCACACGTGGGAGTCGGTGAGGATCCCGTCGAGGTCGAAGATGACCACCTTTATTTTTTTTAACTTCGTTTCAAACTTCTTTGCGATCTCTCTAGGAGTCATGTTTCTTTCCCTTGAAGTTGTGCGCTCGCTTTCACGAAGGTGGCGAAGAGCGGATGCGGCTTGAACGGCTTGGATTTAAACTCCGGGTGGTACTGACAGGCGATGAAGTACGGATGGTCTTTCAGCTCGATGACTTCCACCAGATTCAACGACGGATTGGTCCCAGAGATCACCAGGCCCTTGGCACTCAAGCTTTTGATGTACTCGTTATTAACTTCCAGCCGGTGCCGGTGCCTTTCTGCAATCTTCTGAGCTCCGTAGATTTTGTACCCGAGGCTTCCCTCGAGCAAGTCACACTCGTAAGATCCCAGTCGCATGCTCCCGCCCTTGGCGCCGTCCTTGGACTGGCCCGCCATGTAATGAACCACGAATTCTCCTTTATCCGAGAATTCCATGGAAGTCGCGTCCTTGATCCCAGCAACGTTCCTGGCGAACTCGATGATCGCCAGCTGCAGTCCCAGGCAGATCCCGAAGAACGGTTTTTTATTCTCCCGGGCGTACTTGATGGCCCTGATCTTCCCTTCCGTTCCCCTCGCCCCGAAACCACCCGGGACAAGGATTCCGTCTACCTTATCCAACAGGTCGGTCTTCACACCCTTCTCCAGGTCCTCGGCGTCGATGAAAGTGAGCTCGAGCTTCACCTGGTTGGTGATGGCCGCGTGTCTCAGGGCCTCATTTAATGATTTGTAGGATTCGATCAGGTCGATGTACTTCCCGACAACGCCGATGTTGACCACCTTGATGGGGTTCTCAGAATTGTAGATGACCTTGTTGATCTCATCCATGTTAGGTTCGATCGCCCACATCCCCAGCAGTTCGGTGATCCGCTTATCCAGCCCCTGCTGGTGAAACGAAAGTGGGACCTTATAGATGGAATCCATGTCGATGGACTTGAAGACGTTCTGCTTGGGCACGTTACAGAAAAGTGAGATCTTCTCGAGGATTGAGTTATCGATCTCCCGGTCCGCCCGGCAGATGATCATCTGCGGGAACAATCCGATGGAGCGCAGTTCCTTCACTGAGTGCTGGGCGGGCTTGGATTTAAGCTCTCCGGCCGCTTCGATATACGGGATCAGCACCAGATGTATATACAGTACGTTTTCTGTCCCGACGTCCTGGGCGAACTGCCGGATCGCTTCCATGAACGGCAGGGACTCGATGTCACCGACGGTGCCGCCGATCTCTCCGATCAAAAGATCACATTTCTCCGAAGCGAGCTGGATCCTCCGTTTGATCTCATTGGTGATGTGCGGCACCACCTGCACAGTCTTCCCCAGGTACTTCCCTTCTCTCTCGTTTTCAATCACCTTGAGGTAAACCTTCCCCGTGGTGAAATTATTCTCCCGGGACAAGGTAAGCGAAGTGAACCGCTCGTAGTGGCCCAGGTCCAGGTCGGTTTCTCCGCCGTCATCGGTGACGAAGACCTCGCCGTGCTGGATGGGACTCATGGTCCCCGGATCGACGTTGATGTAGGGGTCCATCTTGAGCATGTTGATCTTGATCCCTCGCCGCTCGAGCAAGCATCCAATGCTCGCGGCCGCGAGACCTTTGCCGAGAGAACTCGCCACCCCGCCGGTGATGAAAATATATTTCTTGGTCTGCTTACTCAATGAGAACTCCTTCGACTTTTTTTATGTCCTCCGGGACGTCCACTCCGATTAATCTACCGGTGGTCAGGATCGCTCCGATGGTCATTTGATTTTCCAGCCCACGCAGCTGCTCAAGCTTCTCCAGGTCTTCCAGTTCAGACATAGGCAGTTTCACGAAACGGGCCAGGACCTTGGGCCGGTAACTATAGACCCCAATGTGCTGGTACCAGGAATAGTCCCTCCCACCGTCTCTGTCGTAAGGAAGGGACTCGCGGGAGAAATAAAAACATTGTTTTGAAACAGCACTCCACACGGCCTTGACCACGTTAGGATTCTTAAAATCCTCTTCCCTCACCGAGCGCTCCCGGATCAAGGTCGCAATGTCATAAGTTGACTTCAAGTGAAACTCGGCCAGCTCCCGGATGACACTTCCTTTGAGCAGCGGTTCATCGCCCTGGACATTTATCACCAGGTCAGGGCTTCCGGAGAGGTAAAACCTCTCGAACCCAAGAGCGATCCGCTCCGATCCGGAAGGCACGTCATCATCGACCCGGATGACCTTTCCACCGAAGGCCTTCACCGCTGCCTCAATCCCGTCGTGATCAGTCACCACCGCCGTTTCGAACCCCGATTCCCGACAGTTTGTGTAAACTCGTTCGATCATGGATTTGCCACTGATCAGGGCCAGCGGTTTGCCTGGAAACCGGGAAGAACCATGCCGGGCAGGGATAAGTACGACAACTTTCTCCATGACTGTAACCTTTTTGAAATTTGACCCCTCATCTTAAACTTTCCAGACCCTTTGGGCAATAACTCGTGATACCTTTAGGGGATGAAAGGAATTATTATTTTTCTTCTTTTTGCTTTTGCTTCCACGGGTTTCTCACAAGATGACGAACTGATGCAAGACGCCATCACTAGACCTTCCATGAGTATCCGTTGCAAAGAGCTTCTGAAAGAAAGAAATGAAAAAATAAAAATTCAGCAACGCCTGAGCGCTCTGTTGCAAAGAAGCCAGAGCTTGCTCAATAAGAGCCCAGAGTCAAAAGAAACAATCCACGCGCGACTCAAGGCCAACCAGCACAAAATTAAAAACGAACTCTACCTTTCAAACCTTGGCATCCAGAGCATGGAAGAAAATATCGTCCGGTCCGGCTGTCCAGGGCTCTCGCTCTAATATCTGATTTTACTTCTCAGTTTTCTTGATGCTACACTCACCTGACTAAAATTCAATTTGATTAGGTGGGATGAGCTTGAAGCAGGCCTTCTTTTTATTTTTCTTTGTGATGACTGTCTCCATCGGTGCTCAAGAGGATGAACTCTCGGTTCTCGAAACTACCGTGGCGGAAGATTCTTTGGTCGAAGAGACCCGCACCACCACTGCTAGAAAAGTTGATCCCAAAGAGCGCAGCACCGAGGGGCGGGCCCTTGACCTCCGGTCAATCCTGGAAGAAGGCTACCGCAGAAACGCGTTTCAGCAGATCCGGGAACAGCAGAAAGAACAAATAAATTTATTAAAGTCCGATGTCTTCGAGAGGTTCTGGCTCCCCAATGTTTCCATTGACCTTCAGTCCGCAAACCACCGCATCGACCGCTTCCATACTTCTACCCAGTCGACGCCTGCCATGGGCGCCCAGATGGCACCCACGGGGAGCCTGGGCCTGGTCATTGAAGACTACACATTGTTTAACTGGGGCCGTGACTACCTTGAATACCAGAACGAAAAGCAGATCCTGGGCCGCGCCGATCAGCAGCTCAACGAAGCGAGACGCCGCTTAAAATTCTCTCTCATCACTCAGTACTTTAACCTCCTGCGGGTCAAACGAATCTTGCAGATCAAGCAGGAACAGCTCCGCCAGACTTCATTCATCCACCGGGTCGCCAGAGAGAAATTAAAGCTCGGAAAGATCCGCGCCCAGGAGTATTACCAGACCCGCTCCGAGTACCTCCGCTCCCAGACCGAATACCAGCAGGCCCTCTTCGAGGTGAGTCTGCAGGAAGAAGAGATGGCCAATGTCTTAGGTGACGACTACCGGGGCGTCTATCGTTCCGTGGAGCAGCTGCGCTACACGTCCGTGAACACCACCTTAAACTTGGCCGTAAAACTCACTCAAGAACAGAGTGTCGAGTACCGCAACGCCAAGCTCGCCTACGACACCGCCAGCCGAACCTACGAACGGACCTTGAAAGAAAACCTGCCACTCCCTAAGTTTGCCTTCAACCTCGGGTCTTACCGCACCGGCTTCGATCCGGAAGGAACAAGCTGGAATTACCAGACCACCCCCGGCAACCGCAACATCGAACTGGTGGCCTCTATCGACATGAAGTGGACCATTATCGGGGAAGGCGGTTTCTTCAACTCCCGGATCAACCAGCAGTCCTACCTCACTAAAAGAATCACTGAGATTAATTTCTTCAACACCCGACGGCTGCTGGACGTGAAAGTCCGGACCATCTACAAAACTCTGAAGTTCCTCGAGCAGAAAGTCGAGATCGCCCAATTCCAACACAAGAACGCCCAGAGTAACTACGACTCCGTCCTGGATAACTACACCGCTGGCCGCGCCACCTACTCGGACATCAAGCTCGCCGTCGATAACCTGGTGAGCTCGCACATCAATTCGGAGAATGTGAAGTACGAACACCTGGTCAAAAAGCTCGAGCTCTCCGACTACATGGGACTTGAGGACCTACCGGGCGAGAACTTCGAAACCCTGGCACAGAGATGAACATGAAATACCTTTTCTTAATTATTTTTCTTCCAGGATTAGCGAGTGCGGACCCCTTCCGGCTCACAGAAGAAGAGGTCTCTCCTTCCACTGAAGACATCCTGATCCGCAAGAAGGAAAAGCACCTGCGCGACGAGAGCATGATCTACGACCTCAACTCGAGCCTTGGGATCCGAGACCAGAGAAAGTACACCGGCAGTGACAAGAACCGCTTTTCAATCTCGGGGCTGGTCTCCAGTGACTACGAACATTTCTCCGAAACACTGGGGGTGGACGTCTCTTACCTGCGCCGGACCGAACGCTACGACCAACTCTGGTGGGGCCTTCAGGTCTTCGGGCACCAGACCCTCTTCGGCGCGGTCACTCAGAACCAGAGCGTCGGGACGAATCCGAACTCCGACTCTCAGATCAAGAGGCCACAGGACTCGGAGGCACGGGTCTTCGCCGGCGGCCTGGGTGTGAGCTACCGCTTCAAACTCCTGCTTGATTTCCTCCGCACCGAGGACGTCTTTGAGTCCGTCGACGTCTTCGCCAACGTCGTCGAGTTCGACGAGGCCGTCATCGAACAGAAGTACCGCGGCTACGGTCTGACCACCAACTACGGAATCCACAAGCGCTCTAGCACCTCTTTCTTCTACGGCGGAAAGCTCTCCTACAACATTGCTTCAGTGAAACGAGATGCCATCGGAACTGAGAGTGCCAGCGACCGCTCGTTTTCACTCGGCTGGCTGACGATGGGATTTGAGATGGGGTTCTTTTACTGAAGAAGGCTCCGATCAGTGGGCCTTTCCCGGTATTTTATACACGGCCCTTCCAAGAAAGCTTAATTAATTTTACCCACAGGTACCCGTTGTAAATTGTTCCGACCGTCTATGAATGGGTCCGGATTCGGTTAGTATCTTGTCATCGAAAATTTCAAACCGCGAGCGTTCACAATGTTCAAACCCACTGTGTTTCTGTCATTGCTCCTTTCCTTCAACGCCCTGGCCGACACCCGCAACAAGGCGATCGTCTGCCCGGCGCTCACCAGCGAAGGCAGCTCCATCGTGACCTCCATCCAGGACCTGAAGAATCTCATCAAGCCTTACCCGGAGTGCGCACCGATTGCTCAGAAGCTCACTGAGGTGGCGCAGGTGATGACCAGTAAGGAATGGAATAAGATCACCGCTTCCCTCAAACAAGAAACAGAGTTCGACGGCGAAGACCTGAACACCATCGCCGCTCTCACCGAGAGCGCGTCGATGGCAATCAACGACGTCATCGGTCAGGTCAGCAATAATAAAAAGTGCGTGGACGGCAAGAACAGTGCGAGCTTCATGTCCAAGCTCTCCGGAGTGGTCAAGGGTGTCTCCACCGTGGTGGGCACCGTCTCCGGTCCCTACGGGATGGCCGTGAACCTCGGCGGGACCATGGTCTCCGCGGCCATCACCGGGATCGACAAGTACTTCAAGTCGCAGAACCCGTATAAGTTCTCTAACCCGGATGAGGAGCTGCTGTTCATGAACCAGTTCTGCTCCTACGCGGAAATCCAGAAGGACATCAACGACTACCTCAACCTCGACGGCAGACCGGAGGAGCTCGAGTCCCTGGAAGGGTACCTGAAGATCAAGCAGAGTGACCTCGAAGCAAACTGTCCGGAGTGCAAGGCCCAGGGGATCGCCTCCCGGGCCCAGCAGAGATCAAGCTTGATCTTGAACCGGATTTCTGAAGACGCCGGCATCGTGCCACTGGGCCGGGAGATTAACTTCACCCGTTGTAAGGAAATTCACCGTGCCGTCTACTCCGCAGACTCGGACCTGAACCAATTTTTCACGCTGCTGTCGAAGTACGAGAATCCAATGAGCTCTCCCAGTGACGTGAGCCTGGTGAAGGAAGTCGTCGCGTCCGCCGAGAGCCTCCAGTTGATCTACCCCAAGCTCGGCGCCTGCTGGTCCCTTCCGATGGAAGACAAGCAGAAGATCAGCCGCGACTTCAATAATCTCATCCGCGACGAACTCCTTCCGCTGGGAGACTCCATCTTCCGCCAGCAGATGACGGGATTCAAGATTCGCGCCAACCGGAAATACGTCAACCCACTCGGAGACTACATGGAGCGGACCCTGCTGCGCCGGTCATGGATCAAAGACCAGTACGCTGAGGTAAAGAGGAAACTCAGCGACCCGGACTACGGGTCGTCGGTGCAGATGATCATCACCCACAAGAAAAAACTCGAGGGCCGCATCTTCGACGAACTGATGGTGGACTACCTCAAGTTCATCCAGAAGCGGAACGTGAAGCAGATCGACCAGTTCGCAAAGCAGTACCAGTCTTTCGTCGACGAGAGCCTGGCGAAGTACTCGCAGGTACTGAATAGCGAGATCGAGTCGATCCCGCAACTGCTGCGGGCCTTCGACCAGAGCCCGATGGTGGAGAAGAGATCATTCCTGTCACTGCTGAAGGACCAGCAGACGGAACTCGACCTCATCATCACCCAGACCTCCACCATGGACCGCTACTGCCATTTTCTCAACTATATGCTTCTCTCGACGAACAAGACAGCGGCGACCTGCAGCGAAGCCAAGGGCGAACTGGTGAGCAAGTACGCCGAGCTCACAGACCTCGACGAGCTGACCAAAGGTCACATCGCCAAAAAGTTCAAGTGGCTAGTGGCCGATCGGAATTACCAGAGTAGCCGGGTGATGGATTTCTCTATTCACCTGCGGGAATGGATCGACGGGGGGAACAGCCGTTGGGAAGTGAAGCCGGCCCGTGAGACGCACGAACAGTAAGGCCTGTTACTTAATCTCAGTGATGATGTGGTCCTGGCCGGAGAATAGACTCTGCTCCGTCTTGACGTATTCCTTAGCGGCGTCGACGGAATCAAAAAGCCCCAGGCTGACCCGGTACCAGTCCCCTTTGCCTTCGATCTTCACCTCATTGATGATCGGATTGTAGCCCCGGACCGTGAAGCCTTCCGCGAACTGCTTGGCCTCTTCCATGGTGTCGTAGGACCCAAGCTGGATGGTGAACTTCCCGGCCATGGAGCTGGGGGCGGGAGCATCGGGGCTCGACGGTACGGTGCCTGCGGGTTTTTCTTCAGAGGAAACTTTCTCAAGTTCGTCGGAGAGCCGGAGCTTGGACTCGTCCATTAACTTTTTAAGTTTCTCGTCATCGGTCAGCTTCGCGTCTTCAGTCGCCGTCGCTTCGGCGTCCTCTTCTGCGGCGGACTTGAGTTCCACTGATTTCACGTCTTCCGCAGTGAGGCCCTTCTCAACCATGGAAAGTTTCTTCCCCAGCCGGATCCCCAGAGTGAAACTGGTGATGATGAGCACCACCACGAAGATCAAAACGATGATGATTTCTTTCTTTTCAAAAATGATAACTTTGTTGTTTTCTTCCATGTCATTATTTTAGGGGTTTACCTCATTCCAGCAAAGCTTTTTCATTCCCGAACAATCTTGTCAGGTTCCTCCCCTCCCTCTGGTCCTCAGGTCGCTTCCGTTTTAGAAAGAAAGGGCCAAAGGAGGCACTCATGAAAAAGTTTATCAAAAATCAAAAAGGGCAGGGAATCATGGAATACGTGATCATCTCATCTCTCATCGGGATCTGCTGCCTGGTCGCGGTCAGAGAATTTGGGGACGTGGTCCAGAAACGGATCAACAGCATGAAAAGCCAGATCGTGGACGAGATCAAGATTAAGCCTAATAGGACATGAACATTCTTGCCTGGTTGTTAGGACTGTCCGTCCTGATCTCCATCATGTTCCAGGCGGTGAGCTTTCACAAGGCCACCGCCTGCCGACAAAAGGCCTGGCTCACGAGTGCTGAACTCCTCACCGCTGCTACCCTCACCGATGCACCGACCTCTCAAAACACCTGGCTTCCGAGCTGCCGGATCCAGGTGAAAAAAAACCCCGGCTCCGTCTCCTGGATCCGCTTCCCCGATGTCAAAAAACACACCTTCCAGATCCAGCTCAAAGGAAAGTTATGAGCCAGAAAGGTGAAGCAAGCTTGCTCGCAGTATCCATGCTGCTTGCCATGAGTGCGCTCTTTGTCCTCCTCTCGTTGGAACTCCGGAGCTCCTACTTGCAGCTTCAGCGACGGACCAATCTCTTCTTATGTACCAAAGAAGTTAAAGGTGAACTCCATCGTCACCTGAAGTTCATGGGTCGCACCAACTGGGGAATTAATAATGTTAAATATGCAGCTCTCATCCTGATCTTCATCCCTGGAATGCAGGGCGTAGCCGTGAACCATGACAAGGTAAAAAAGTTACTACAATCCCTCCAGGCACTGGCGGTTCTTTCATATCTGAAAACCTTCTACGACCTGCGCCAGAAAGGATGTCCCTTGGAACCGCGCCTATATATAACTCCTTTCGAACTCGGTGGTGCTGTCTTAAGAAGAGACGAAGAAGGTGCCGCCATACTAAGGAAGGAAAAATGGTCCTACTATTTTTACTCAAAACCCTACGTGTTGGAGCTGGAGATCGATGCCAGAGACTTCGAAGGCATCTACCCAGAGGTAAGGTACAAAACCTCGGAGAAAGCGGCGAGGTTGTCCTCCCACTTATCCTCTGCGTGGTGACCGGAAGCTTCTTGTTCCTGAGCCTCATGTGGCTCAACCGATTCTACCAACAGAAAACCCAGGAGCATCTCGATGATTTCCACAAAGCTTGGCACTCTCTTGAAAAAAAATACCAAGAGTAAACAGTGGTGGCTCAAAGTCGCCGTCGCACTCGTCCTCTCCAATGCCTTCTTCTTCCTGTTGTTCTCCGGAACTCCCCAGACACTGGAAGCGAAGATCCCTACCGGCTGGGTTGAGGTCCAGCTCTCTGCGGCCTTGCTCACACCT
The DNA here is from genome assembly GCA_035576105.1 of Bacteriovoracaceae bacterium. GTDB lineage: Bacteria > Bdellovibrionota > Bacteriovoracia > Bacteriovoracales > Bacteriovoracaceae > Peredibacter. Next base: position 89,015 of record DATLXA010000063.1, on the reverse strand, counting down.
TTCGAACACGGCAAGCGCATCCTAGTAGTTCAACGGTTGCGTAGAAAAAAACTAGAAGGGATCATGCACACGCCGAAGTCCGAAGGAACAGAAACGTTCACCGTGCTGGTGAGAGAAGAAGAAGCCGAGGCCCTCTTCCGTTACCAGGACTGGGAAGTCCTACCCTTCTTAAAAAATTTAACATTCGCATCTAAACCGAAAGGAGAAAATCATGAAATACGTTATTAGTCTGATGCTGGCCGTGAGTGCCCAGGCGGCGCCGATCAATGTGTACTTTGAGGCAGGTCCCTCGGACCCGAGGATGATCAAACAGATCCTCATGCAGGACTATTCCATCCCAGAAGATCTCATCGATGAGAAGGAAGTGCGGAGTTGTGGTGAGATTCAGAAGAAAAGCAAACTAGACTTATGCTTAAAAAACAACGGAGACCTTTTGCTGGTCTCCGTCGATAGAGGATTTGTTAACGAATCACTTAAAATCTTTAAAGCGCCCTAAGGAGCTCGTATGAATTATTTAGTCGCAGCTTTTGCTGCTGGTTTAGCTTTCGGAGCAGCTTTCGGAGTAGCTTTTTTTTCAGCGGCTTTAGGAGCTTCCTTAGCAGCCTTTGGCGCCTTAGGCGCCTTGGGTGCCTTCAATGCTTTTGGAGCTACTTTAACTGCAACCCTTGGAGCTTTAGTTTTAACGGGTGCTCCACCTTCATGGACAGCGAACTTAGGTGTAGTACCTTTGTTCTTATTGGCGGCTTTTCTCTTAGCTCCAGCTGCTCTATGTTTTGCTTTACGACGATTTTCAGTAACTGCGGTTCTAGAGGCCATTAGTATCTCCCTAAGTAAAACTCATTATTTATCAGATTTGAAGCTCCTCAATTTAACGGTTAGCCTCGTATTTGTCAAAGTCTTCCTCTTAATGCCCGCCGCAGCATTTTCACAAGACAGTATCTCTGATGTGATCTTGGCCAAAGGAGAGCAAAAAGAGCTCCATTTTGAAGGTCTGAAAAACTTCTCAGTAGGAAACAAAGAAGTCATCTCCTACAAGTTAATGCCAAAACAGGGAAAACTGCTTATCAAAGGAAAAAAAGTTGGATTCACGGACCTGATTGTCTGGACTAAGAAAGGCAAAGAAGTCCTGAGCCTCTACGTCCTCTCCAAGCAGAAATTCCTGAAGACCTTCCAACTGGCAGACGCGTTGAAAAACCTGAGCCTCACCATCGACATCAAGGGCCCGGTGATGACCGCCTCCGGCACCTTGAGTGACTTCTCAGACTACCTCTACCTGCAAAAAATTAAAGGGCAGTTCCAAGACCAGGTCTTCTTTAAGATCACCCTGGACCCGAAGCTAAGAAATCACATCATAGGCCAGGTCTATAAACGACTCTACAGTAATGGTTTCTCCTCCGTGACCTGTCAGGCGGACTGGCTCGACATCCTATGCTTCTACGAAGGCCAGAACAATGAAGCGCTCCTCAAGCAGATCGCTAATTTCTACAAGGTCTCCTTGGTGCAACAAGAATCCAGGCTGCGGCATAAGAACTACCGCTTGAAACTAAAACTCATCCAGCTGGAGCGGATGGACGGACTGGAGATTCACCTGGGTCTGGATAAGCTTCAGACCTCTCTCTACGATTTATTCGAGCACGGGTTGCGGAAACTCATCAGCGACAACACGGTGTTCTTAGCGAAGTCTCGGATGGACCTCTCCTCCCTCGCCGAGCCGGAGCTGGTGGTGAACCTCACCACCCCCCAGCTCATTGAGATCGGGTCACAGATTCCGTACCAGAACATCTCCGCCACCACCGGCGCGGCCGTCATCGCTCCCATCGACTGGAAGTTCGCAGGTCTGAAGATCAAAACCAAGATCACCGAGTCCTACGGGAAACTGCTGCTGGACTACGAAACGGAATTCACTCGTCCGGTGGACCAGGCGATCAGCGGCAGTAAGGAAATCTCCTCGGCCCTCCTCGAGCTCGGAGTGCCGCTGAAGATTTTCCAGATCGGCTTCCAGACCACCTCAAAGGGCCGCAAAGGCATTCCCTTGCTCAGTGACGTTCCTATCCTGCGGCACCTCTTCGAATCCAAATCAGACCAGAAAACCTACAAGCAGATCTACGGCTATGTGGTGCTGGAAGCGGAGGAATAGATGTTGAACTTATTTCAAGCCGAAGAACTCCCGGTGGAAAAAGAGGAGGTCCTCAGACGGGCCAGGTCGATCCTTCTTTCTTACCTCAACAAAGGAATGATCCCCACTTGGGAGCATTTTTTTACAGAACTTCCGATCTTTAGCAGGGCCCAGGACCTCTCCGAGGTGAAAGCAAACTTCACCCTGTTAACTCACTGGACCTTCTTGCAAGACATCCTTTCTATCCCTGGGACTGAATACTTTTTCCACGGGGTTGAAAACTCTCAGGTGCTAAACCTCAAAGGTGAAAAAATCAGCTGCACCGTACCACTGGATGAGCAGGACTGGCAGCTGTGGCTTGAGATCCTCTCCATCCATTTCAAGCAAAACTGGAACGTCGAAAAACCATTCGCGAGCTTCTACGGAAGCCTCTTCGACCGGACCTACCGGATCACCCTCGTCCACGGCTCGACCTCGCCCACCGGCCAGTCGAAACTGGTGCTGAGATCCCTCGCCGCTGCTCCCCACGCGCTATCTTCTTTTGGCAGCACGGAAATTTTGGAGTCCATCATCAAAAATAAGAAGAACACCTTGATCGCCGGATCCACCGGCTCAGGTAAAACGTCCCTGCTCTCTTCGCTGCTTGAGTACGTAGAAAAAGACGAACACATCGCGATTCTGGAAGATACCTACGAGATCCAGTCATCGCATCCGCACCAGACAAGATTCTTGGCAGGTGAGAGTGCCCAGAATAGCCTGAAGTCTTACCTCACTTACACCCTCCGGCTGAGTCCGGACCGGATCGTCCTCGGTGAGATGCGCTCACATGAAGTGGTGCCTTTTCTTATGGCCATGAACACCGGTCACAAGGGTCTGATGGGCACGCTCCACGCCTCGAGTGGAGTGGATGCGCTCCACCGGGTGGTGCTACTCTTTTCACTGTACGCGGGCGAGGCCAACCTGAGCTTTGACCGGATCATGGAGCTCCTGTGCCGGAACCTCGAGTACGTGGTCTTCATGGAGAATAAAAGAGTGAAAGAAGTGATCAAGATCCTAGGATCGGACAAGGGTGTGGCCTTCTTCGAAACCATCATCGGCGGGAGTCCTGAGAATTTTTTCTAGATCGAGCTGAAAACGCCGCCCTGGGAAGAGCTGTCAGGACGAGAGAAGGTAGATGAGGCAAAAAAGCCCTTCTTCGAAACCTGAGTGATCACGAAGAAGGTCCTGGAACTAGTCTCTTTTTAATTTCTTGTAGGTCAGGCGCTGAGGCACATCCGCTTTATCCCCTAAGCGCCGGCGGAGGTCCTCGTGGTAATCTTGGAAGTTTCCTTCGAACCAAGTCACCTTGGAGTCACCTTCGAAGGCCAGCATATGGGTACAGATCCGGTCCAGGAAGTACCGGTCGTGGGAGATGACGACCGCGCAGCCAGCGAAATCCAAGAGTGCGCGTTCCAGGGCCTGGAGCGTGTTGACGTCGAGGTCGTTGGTCGGCTCATCCAGCAGCAGCACGTTGCCTTCTTCCTTGAGCATCTTGGCCAGGTGGACCCGGTTCTTCTCTCCACCGGATAACTCTTTGATCCGTTTGCCCTGGTCGTCTCCGGAGAAGTTGAAGCGCGAAATATACGCACGTGAGTTCACTTCCCGGTTACCGAGTTTCAAGAGGTCCAGTCCCCCGCTGATTTCTTGCAGGATGGTCGAGTCGCCGTTCATTTCGCGGGACTGGTCGATGTAAGAGAGTTTCACCGTCTCACCGGTCTTGAAAGTCCCGGAGTCCGGTTCGAGCTGGCCGGTGATCATCTTGAACAGGGTCGTTTTACCGGCCCCGTTGGGACCGATGATCCCAACGATCCCACCCGGTGGAAGCTTGAAGGTCAGGTTGTCGTAGAGAAGTTTCTCTCCAAAGGCCTTGGCGATGCTATTGGCCTCGATCACCACGTCGCCGAGCCTCGGACCAGTGGGGATGAACAGGTCATTGGTTTCGTTTCTTTTTTCTTTGGATTCAGAGAGCATCTTCTCGTAGTTGGATATGCGCGCTTTAGACTTCGCCTGCCGGGCCTTGGGAGACATGCGGATCCATTCGAGCTCTTCCAGCATTTTCTTCTGGTGCTGAGATTCCTGCTTCTGCTCAGTGGCCAATCGGTTTGACTTTTGTTCTAACCAAGAGGAGTAGTTCCCTTCCCACGGGATCCCGTGGCCTCGGTCGAGCTCGAGGATCCAGCCAGCTACGTTATCCAGGAAGTACCGGTCGTGGGTGATGGCAATGACAGTACCCTTGTAGGCCTGCAGATGCCTCTCGAGCCAGAACACAGTTTCCGCATCGAGGTGGTTGGTCGGCTCATCCAGCAGGAGCACGTCCGGCTCGGAGAGCAGCAGACGGCACAAGGCCACTCGTCTTTTTTCACCGCCGGAGAGGATGCCGCATTTCTGATCAGACGGTGGACAGCGCAGGGCCTCCATCGCCAGCTCAAGCCGTGAGTCGAGGTCCCAGGCGTTGGAAGCGTCCATCTTATCCTGGAGTGAGGACTGCTCGTCCAGGAGCTTATTCATTTCCGCCTCGGTCATCTCATCGCCGAGCTTCATGTTAACTTCTTCGTACCTCTGCGCGATGGCGACGATTTCTTTAAGACCTTCTTGGACCACTTCCTTGACCGTTTTTTCCGGGTCGAGTTTCGGATCCTGCTCAAGGTAGCCAAAGCTCACACCTTTTGAGGAGTTCACCTCGCCTAGGTAATCCTTATCCACACCCGCGATGATCCTGAGTAGAGAGGACTTCCCCGAACCGTTGAGGCCCAGTACGCCGATTTTGGCGCCGTAAAAAAATGATAATGAGATATCCCTCAGAACCTGCTTTTTTGGAGGATAAACCTTTCCTACTTTGTGCATTCCAAAGATGATCTTTTGAGACATGAAACTTCCTTTGATTTTTTGAATTCCACATTTAAGCAAAAAAGCTTCGGTCTGTAAAAGATTGTTGCTCTACATTAACAACATTAAGTCGCCCAGGAGCAAAAACACGAAGGCCAGGTAAGAAGGAAGGAAGAAAACAGATAATAAAGCTAGTTTTATCACAACGAGTCTTTTTTCAAAAAGTTCAAAATGCCATTTTTCCTGAAAACGAAGCTCACCCATGAGATACTTCACGTCATCTTCATAGTTTCCTCCCTGTTTCAGCGCTCTCTGGCAGGTATCCTTGAGCTTCTCAACGATGGCCTCCAGGGACTTCTGTGTGATGGCCTTTAGCTCCTGCACACACGCCAGCGTCAGGATTTCTGACCGTGAGAGCGGCACCTTTGCTAGCGAGCGGAGCACGTAGAGCATCTTCCAGATCTTACCGATGTCACCGAAGTAATGCCTTCGAAGTTTTGCCAGTAAAAAAGGAAGCAGTGAACACCCGAGGGCCTGCCAGAAGAAAATCATCGCAAGTTTCATCAACGGAATCTTCACATCGATCAAACTTAGAGCGCCAATGATGAACATCCAGGTCAGAGCGGAGATCATTCCGATTTGCAGCCAGGTGCCGATGACTGCTTCTTTGATCTTCTTTTCAAACTGCCGGTCGCTCTGCAGTCCTTCTCTGAGAAATAATAGAGACTCCTGATAATTACCGCCCATTTTTCGGGCGAGGTTCAACAGGACTTCGATCACTTCGGTGTAGAACTTATATTTCGGAAGGTAATGGTTAGCGGGGACCTCGCTGCGATTACCCCATTGGAAATTTTTCAACCAGCACTCTAGTGCTTCTCCAGTGTTATTTTGAAGATTCAAAGAGTTAGAATGACTGACCGCTGGATGGCCCACCCATAGTGCCAAGGCAGTGATGATTAAAAGGTAAACAAGTATAGAAAGCATAATTTCCTCAGGCTAAATTAAGCTTAGATTGCCGCCTTTCGTTGACACCAGCAATCCATTGTCATAATTTCGGAGGTATGAATTCACTTCAGAAACATAACCAGGCCAACGCGGAAAATTCTCATCAGTCTGTTGTCGTGACCTACGAGAAAAATCTCCAGGCCATGAGCGATGTTTCAGATGTGGAAATTCTTCTGAAGAAGCTCCAGTACCTGGGCCTGAACTTCGACCCGTTCGGAGCCGAGAACACCAGCGAATGTCAGCAGATCATGGATGACCTCGGTCTCTCCGAGCATCTGAAGAACCCGTACCTCGCCACCAACATCTTACTAAGCCTTCTTGATAAGACTGAAGAGCGAATACACAAACTCAAGCAATAATGAGCAGAATCCCTGAATGCCAGATCCACCCCATATCAACCAAGTTGATCCGCGGCGGACACCCCTGGGTCACCCCCGACGCATTCTCCAACAAGTTCCCGCGGCAATCAGAGTTCGTGATCGCCGTTGATGAGCGCAAGAAAGCGGTGGCGCTCCTCCTCCACGACCCGAATCACCGCAACATCAAGGCGAGAGTGTGGAGCACCAAGTTTCCCTTCGACCGTGAGGCGGAGCACTTCACGGCAGGCATCCAGGGGCGGCTGGACCTCGCCTTCGAGAAACGTTCGAAGATCCCTGCTCTGAAAGAAAGAGAGAACTACTACCTGGTGTTCGGAGAGGCAGATCAGTTGCCGGGGCTCTTCATCATTAAGCTCGCGGACCGGGTCCTCATCCAGTTCTACACTTCCATCTGGAGCAAGTATAAGTTCGTTATCCAGGCCACGCTGCAGGAGGTGTACCCGGAGATTAAAGATGAAAACATCTGGTTCCAGCTGCGGGGCGAGACCAAGGAACTGCAGAAGCTCCCGGTGAATCTTACTGACCCGACCCGCCGGGACGAGTTCCATCTCCAGGAGTTCGGCCTGCAGTACCACATCCGCCTGGGAAGCTCCTACGACCATGGACTCTACACGGACATGAGTTCCATCCGGCACCAGCTTAAATCTTTGATTCTTCCCGGCTCGAGTGTGCTCAACTTATTTTGTTACACCGGTGCCTTCTCTCTGTGGGCGATGAAGCTCGGCGCCACCAGGGTCGTCTCCGTTGACATGTCACCGAAGTACATCGAATGGCTCCAGCAGAACCTCTCACTGAACGCAGAGCTCAGGCACACAGAACACGAGACGATGCTGATGAGTGTGGACGAGGCCCTGCGGGAACTGGGTACCAAAGATGAGACCTTTGAACTGATCATCTGCGATCCACCGTCGTCGTCCACCGACGGGAAGAAGAGATCTTCTGCGATAAAAAATTACCGCGACCTTCTAGTGAAGATGAACCGCGTGCTTAAGCCTAAGGGCAAGCTAGTGCTCTTCCTCAACACCCATCAAGTGACTAGTCAGAAATTCGACCGGACCATCCAGGACTACCTGCACGAATTAAAACTCAACTATAAGTTCGTCATGCGAGTTGGGCTGGACCAGGACTGCCCCACCATCAACGGCTTCCCGGAAGGCAGCTACCTCAAAGGTCTCGTGCTGGAGAAGCAGTGATCCAGGTCCGGGCCCTCAAAAAAACATTCACCTCCACTGTGAAGGAGCCGGGACTCAAGGGTTCTCTCCATGGACTCTTCCGCAGAAAAACCATCTTCAAGGACGCTCTAAAGTCGATTGACCTTGAGATCAAGCAGGGTGAGATCGTCGGGCTCATCGGGGCCAACGGTGCTGGAAAAACCACCCTGGTGAAGATCCTCGCCGGCATCGTTCACCCGACTTCTGGAACGGCGACGGTGATGGGGTTTAAACCCTGGGAGCGCTCTAACGACTACCGCCGACAGATGGCGCTGATCATGGGCCAGAAAGCTCAGGTGTGGTGGGACCTCCCGGCTCTGGATAGTTTCCTGCTGTTGAAAGAAATTTATCAGATCGACGACCGGCTCTACCAAGACAACATCGCCTTCCTGGCAGAGACGTTGATGATCAAAGACCAACTCAAGACTCCAGTACGAAAGCTCTCCCTGGGTGAGCGGATGAAGGTCGAGCTGATGGCGGCACTCCTCCACCGGCCGCGGGTGATCTTCCTGGACGAACCAACCATTGGTTTGGACATCTCGGCCCAGCGGGCGGTGCGGGAGTTCATGAAGAACTACCAAAGAGAGTTCAAACCCATCACCATCCTCACCTCTCACTACATGGAAGACATCAAAGAGCTGTGCCCGCGCATCGTCATCATCAAAGAGGGCGCCTTCGTCTACGACGGCTCCTTGTCGAACGTGCAGCGGATGCTGGGTGACAACAAGGTCCTGAGTGTCACCACGGACGAGAAGACCTTCAAGGTCACCGTCCCTCGCAGCGAACTTTCCCAGCAGACCCACGACCTGTTCACTAAAAATAATGTTCTCGACCTCAACATCCATGACCCGGCCATCGAAGACATCATCGAATCCATCATGCGAAATGGCCTGGCCCCGGTATGAAAAAATGGCGCTTCATCGTGGCCATGGAGTTCCGAAAGATCTTCGCTTACCGCTCAGATTTCTGGGTGACATTCCTGGGACAAACCTTGCTGCAACTGCTGGTGGCCAGGGCACTCTGGCAGAACATCTTCGAGTCCCAAGGACAGACAGAGCTTAACGGATTCACCCTGTCGACGATGACCCTCTACTACCTCATCACCTCCGTCGGCACCAAGATCCTCGCCGGGGAGAACGTGGGCTTCATTTCTCGGGAGATCTACGACGGGACCTTCACCCGCTACCTGATCTACCCGCTCTCGTTTTTGGAATACAAGACCATCACTTACCTCACCTACAGCCTGTTCTACAGCATGCATCTTTCGCTCATCTTTCTCCTCTACCATCTGCTGTTTTATCCAGACCAGCTTACCCTGATAACCCTCGCGAACCTGACCCTTGGGACCGGTGTCTTCCTGCTGGCGGCGTTCGCCTACGCCATGATGGCAACACTGGTGGAGCTGATGGCCCTGTGGGCGGAGAACATCTGGTCGCTGATGGTGATGCTGCGGTTCCTGGCCTTCTTCTTCGGCGGGAGCTTCATCCCGCTCGATTTCTTCCCGGCGTGGGCGCTGGAGATCCTAAAGTACACCCCCTTTCCGTATCTCATCAACCTGCCGGTCAAGACCATCATGGGACAGATGGACCCGATCCAGGTCCTGCAGGGAGCAGGGATTCTCTTGTTCTGGATCGGCTTTTTCAGGGCCGCGGTGCTGCTGCTGTGGAAGAAGGGACAGCTCAACTACTCCGGTGCCGGGATTTGAACCGCTACCTCCGGCTCTACTTAAATTTTCTGCGGTTTTCTTTCTCCAAGGCGATGGAGTTCCGGCTCGACTTCACCTTCCGCATCCTGATGGATATTATTTACTACGTGGTCAACATCGCCTTCTTCAAGGTCATCTACCTGCACACGCCCCTGGTGGCGGGCTGGAACATCGATGAGATGATGATCTTCGTTGCGACCTACTTATTGATCGATGCGATCAATATGACTTTTTTCTCTACCAACATGTGGTGGCTTCCATTTTTTATCAATAAGGGTGATCTGGATTACTACCTGATAAGGCCCGTCTCCCCGCTGTTCTTTCTCTCTCTGCGGGAGTTCTCCGCGACCTCGTTTGTGAACCTGCTGATCGCCGTCGGGTTCTTCGCGTATTCTCTCATAAACTACCCCGGAACATTCTCTGCGGTAGACCTGCTGCTATTTTTTGCTCTCATCATCAACGGATCCCTCATCTATTACTGTGTGCAGATGCTGATGATCCTTCCGGTCTTCTGGACCCATAGCTCTAAGGGGTTCATCGACCTGTTCTATTCCATGGGTGTGGTGATGGAGAGACCGGACCGCATCTTCAAAGGTTGGCTCCGGATCCTCTTCACCACTTTGCTTCCGTTCGCGTTGATCGCGTCCTTTCCTTCGAGGATCTTTCTGGACGGCTTCGATGCCATGACCATGCTTCACCTCTTCTTGGTGAGTCTGTCGCTGTGGCTGCTGATGCTATTTGTTTGGAAGAAGGGATTGCAGAACTACTCGAGTGCCAGTAGCTAGAAGGCCTTGACTCGACCGGCGAGGATGTCCCAGAACATCCGGAAATCTCCCAGCAGGCTGAAGTACGGATGCCGGTAGAAAATGGGCGAGCGTTTTTCAAAGATCCAGTGCCCGACCCAAGAAACCCCGTAAACCGTCAAGGGTAGCAGGGCAAGGATCACGATATTTCCCGTGAAGAAAAAGAGCACTAACAGGGCGAAAACTCCACAGGTACCGAAGAAATGGAATCTCCGGCACAACAAATTTCTATGCTGTTTTAGGTAGAAAGGGTAAAAATCGCTGAAGGTTTGAAATTCCTTATTCATCTCTCTAATTATGCCTGAGAAGTGAGAGATCTCAAGATTTTTTGTTTTTTGTTGAGATTTTATAAAGATACGAGGTTTAACTTTGAAACACCTATTGCTCACTCTGGCGCTATGCATATCGTCATTGTCATTTGGCCAAACCAACCAAGACTGGCCAAGCGAACTGATACCCGTGGAAACTGTGGAGTATAAGCGAAACAATACCAGCTACTGTGTCCGTCCAGTAGAAATGGTAGACACCATCGTCCTTCACCATTCTGAAACTCCAAACACTTCCACACCAGAGTTCATCAATGAGCTACATTTAAACCGTGGCGCCCCGACCGATCCCTGGTACATGATCGGCTATTCGTATGTCCTCAACGCTCCCTACGGCAATGAGACCATTCCACGGGCGAGGATAACAGAAGGAAGACCCCTGAGCATCGTCGGGGCCCATGCCGGTTCCTCCGCATTCGTGACCATGGACCAAGTGCAGTCGCGGCTTTGGAACGAAGGGAAGATCGTCTGTGGTAAAAAAGGCGGAGTCTTCAAGGTCGATCCGGCACAGCTCTCCAGCGGTAAGATCAAAGCAAATGTCACCACTATCGGTTTGGTGGTCATCGGTAACTACGCCCCGTTCTCGAGAGAGAACCCCAATGGTTACTCCCACCAGAATCCTCGCTACCCAACTGAGAGCACCATCGACATGATCGCGCGCATGTCGTGTCAGTTGCAGATAAAATTTCCTCGCATCAAGCACATTAAGTGGCATAATTACTACCACGCCACCACCTGCCCGGGGAACATCAAGGATCACATCGAGATGATCAAACTTAAAGCCAAGGAGTACGGATGCGAGTTTCAATAATATTTTTAAGTTTTATCCTCAGCACTTTCAGCGCCCACGCCATGAGTGATCAGTCCATGAACGAACTCTTCCGCAAGTACGATCAGGTAATGGTTCAGAAGAAAGTCGAACTCATCGATCAAGTCTTCTCTCAGAAGTTCCTAAAAGAGAACGGCGGGAAGGATAGTTTCATCGCCAAGGTCAAGGAGTTGCCCTCAGTCACGCAGAAGTCCCTGCCCCCGGCCACCAAAGTCAGTTGGAAAAAGGGCGTGAAAAAAGAAATTTTCTTTGCCCGCATTCAGGATGCCCCGAACGCCCATAAGACCTTGAAAAAAGACATCCATCACCCTGAGTTCATTGTGGTTTTAGAAAACGGAAAACTACGGGTCGACGGGACAATCAGCGACGGTGAATAAGATCCATTTAGACTAATTTCAAGTTTTATCCGACTTTACCGATAAGGCTTTATGAGATTATTGAAGTTGGCCATCCTTCTCTGTTTGAATGCCCTACCCCTGCCGGGCCATGGGCAGGATTGTGTAGACTGTTCCACAGAGAAGCTGCAACTCTCCATCCCCAGACCGGATTTACCACCCTGGCCTCTAGAACTCATCCCCATCAAGAACGTCGTATACGACCGGAACCTCGAGGTCTCTTATTGTAAAAGACCCGTGGAGATGGTGGACTCAATCGTCCTGCACCATTCCGCTTCCTCTGACCTCTCGACTAGCGAAGAACTCAACGATCACCACATAGAAAAAAACAACTGGCACATGCTCGGGTACTCGTACGTGATCCACTCTCCCTATCAGGGTGGACCGGGAAGCACCACCGTGAGTGCGGGTAGACCGCTGGAGATGGTGGGGGCGCACGCCGGCTCCACGGCATTCGTGAAAATGAACCCGGGCCAGTCGAAGCTTTGGGAATCCGGAAGGCTCGTCTGCGGTATCGAGGGTTCGCAGTTCAAGGTCACGCCCTCGGAGCTGATGAATAACCAGAACATCAAGGCCAATGCCACCACCATCGGTGTGGTGGTGGTCGGAAACTACTCTCCCTTTTCGCGCACAAACTCCACAGGTTACTCGCCGAAGTATCCGCGCAGGCCCACCGGCCAGACCATCGACGCGATCGCGCGCCTTTCCTGTCAGCTCCAGAAGAAGTACCCCCTGATCCAGAACATCAAGTGGCATAATTTCTACAAGGACGCCAAGAACGGAACCGCCTGCCCCGGGAACATCAAAAATTTCATAGGCGACATCAAGCTTAAGGCAAAGGACTTTGGATGCGTGTTCAAATAATGCTTTTGTTTATCTCCCTGTTGTCCACGGAGTCCCGGGCCGAAGACCAGGCCATCAAGGAGCTGTTCGTGAAGTACGATCAGGTGATGCTCCAGAAGAAACTGGAGCTGGTCGACGACGTGTTCACAAAGAAATTTTTTAGCGAGAACGGCGGCAGGTCCGGCTACCTCTCCAGGATCAAAGAACTGCGGGCACCGGCTGGAGCGGCGACCGACCTTACCTGGAAGAAAGGAGTGCGCAAGCGAATCTTCTTCGCTCAACTCAAGGACAAGAACTCCCAGGATAAAACTGAGCAGCATCCACAGTTCGTCATCGTCTCCGAGGACGGGAAGCTCAAGATCGACGGGACCATCAGCGATGAAAACTAACTTCTGCCTCCTGTTGCTGGTCCAAGCTCTCGTGGCCTGTGGGCCAGACCGGCCACTCTCTAATAATAAGCTCGAAACGTTTTCGAACATCATCGTTCCCACGTCTGTAAAAGTGAACCGCGAGGGTGTGCTAGAGCGGTCGAGTCTGGAGAAGCTGAGCTTCGACGGTAGCTCCTACGTGATCAGTAAGTATAGCTCGCAGGCCGCTCTGTCCTACGTGGCACGGTCACCCCGAGCGACTCCAGTGCATGTCAAGTTCAACGGGGACGTCATGGGGAATGAAGTGCTCTTGAAGGTCATAGAATCGAAGTAAAGACTAATCTTATCTATTTCTTCCGGTACCTGATAACCACTATGTTCCACATCTTCTATCTGCAGGTAGTCACAGGATTTTCTAGAACTCCTACAGAAGTCCACGGAGGGTGTGCCGAGCCATCCATGGAATCCACGAAGCGATCGTCACAGGAGAAGATCCGGCTTTTTACTCCCGGGGACTTGTTGGCATCACTTCCTGGTAGACCTGGAGTCTCTGCGAACCTCACGATTTTCGATCCGTCGTAGAGGTCACCCGGCGTGACGGGGTAAGTGTTATTGATACTCGTCAGGATGATCTTCCCGTCGACGTCGAAGCCGGAGGAGAGGTCACTGTTGCGGATGACTATCGGAAACTGGGTCCAGCCGTTTTCCCAGGTGACTTTTATCGCCCGTTTCACGTTACTAGAAGTCAGCCCGTCGATGAACAATGCGTTCTGTCTCTGGATTACCAGACACGTCTCCGCAAGCGCGTACCCAGCACAGCTCAACCCACGGAAAGACAGCAGGCCAATTCCATTGACGACGATTCCTGTTTGCCCAGAGCCGAACTCGACCAGCGTATCTTCGAAGTTCCAGTTAGAAGCGTTCTGAGTCTTCAGCAGTGCTCCAGTAGTGTTGCTATTGAAGCGGACGTTCTTAACAGAAATAGAATCAAACATCGGCTGGGTCTTGTCACCGAGCTGGCCATCCGAGGCCACAGTCCGTAGCCCGACAGAGAATCCGTTAAAGCTCAGGTCCTGGAGCTGGAAATCGGTTGCGGCGCCTCCTACGTTTCCAGAGTTCGGTAAATCATTGGTGAAGTCTATCCCCACTGCTCCGGGGGCCGTCCAACCAGAAAGCTGCAGTCCTCGGATCATGATCCCTTTAACGACCGCAGAAGTGGCGACGACTTTGATCAGCGATCCGGAGCCCTCGAACATGAGATGTGCCCCTTCTTCTCCTACCAACGACTCACCTTTGCGAAGTTCTAATGTCTTATTTATTTTGTACGTTCCAGCAGGGATCCAGATCCTGCCACCGCTGGTCGCGAGATCTATGGCCTTCAGGAAGACCTGAGTGTCCTGAACCGCATTACCGTTTCCCGCACCGAGAGTGCGGACGTTGATTTCCTTCCCGGAAGGAGCAACTTCTCTAATGAACCCTTTCTTGAAATTGAAATCAGGGACGAGTTGCTGCCGCATACAGGAAGAGTATGGATTCAACAGCCCGGGGAATCTGTTTTCGTCCGGTTCCGTCGTCGTTTTTATCAGATGATCGTAGTAGCTTACGTAGACGTCTCCGCAGGTGTGGACGAATGAGCGTTGGCCGGTTCCATGGAAGGTGAACCTCGGGCTGCCGACGAAATCTAACCAGAACCGATTCCCAGTGGTGATGAGATTCGTCTGGCGATGGAACTGTCCCAAAACTGCGCTGTTTTCAACGAAGATCGGGTTCGGGTTCTCCCCGACGTTTCCAGTTTGTCCGTTACACTCCGAACCCACGCACAGACCGATGCGGGGGCCCTCGACGTGCATGTTCTTAAAATAAGTTTCTCCGTTACCCCAGAGCTTGGCGCAGGTGTTTGACCGGTCGGGACTATCCACCAACACCGGTTGCTCTTCGGTTCCAATGTTCGCCAGCATGGGGCCGGCGCAAGAGAGTTGCAGGAAGCCCATCTTCCCTGACTTCTCGAGGAAGATTCCGTTCTGATCATGGTACATCGGATAGACGTTCATGTTCTGCACGTCCCAGTTCGTCGCTTGCCGGCTGAGAGTGTGCAGAGCGAACTCGTTGGTGTCAGATGCGTAATTCCTGATCCTCACGTCAGCGATGGTGGCGTCGTAACCAGGGATCTCGGAGGTTGCCGAGATTCCGTAGGTGAAATTTATCGCACGGACATTTTCAATCACGATTCTGTTAATCCCGACTCCTGCCGCCCTTAAGGAGATGGCAGTGGTATTCTCATTACGAATAAGTTGAGCGTCAGCGGGTGAGGTCCGAGGCCACTTTGCCACGGTCCGGGAAACAAGTGTGATGTCCCGGAAGGTCACGTTCGAGTTCCCGTCCTGAACGGCGAGCAAAGGAATTCCAGGAGTGGTGAGGTCGATCTGACAATTATCAAAAGACGAGTGACCTTGGATGGTGACGTTCGAAGGAATGTAGAGAGTCTCTTTTACATTGTAGTATCCGGGAGGGAAATAGAGAGTTCCCCCGGTGGCTGAGATTGAATTTAAAGCGCTTTTGATGAAAGGGGTGTCGTCATGATATGACCCATCCGGATTTTGGGTAATTCCTTTCGCTCCAAAAATTCTGACGTCAGCTATGCCATTTGTGGCCACTGGGCCAGGAGTTGGCGTTGGCCTTGGTACTGGTGTTGGCGTTGGTTCCGGTTTTGGTGTCGGGACTGGTGTTGGCGTCGGCATTGGTGTTGGCATCGGAACTGGTGTTGGCGTCGGCATTGGTGTTGGCATTGGAACCGGTGTTGGCGTTGGAACCGGTGTTGGCGTTGGAACCGGCGTAGGCGTCGGAACCGGCGTTGGCATCGGAACTGGTGTTGGTGTCGGAACCGGAGTTGGCATCGGAACCGGTGTTGGCGTCGGAGCTGGAGTTGGCGTCGGAACTGGAGTAGGCGTTGGAACCGGTGTAGGCGTTGGCCCAGGGCCCGGAGACGGTGCACTTACATTCTCAACAGTGAACTTTTGAGAATAAGCTACTACGCTTCTGCTGGATCCAGACATGTATCTAAACTCATAGACACCGGCACTTAGGGGAGAGGATAAGTTGTATGATCCGCGTGCGATGCCATTGAGTTTCACCGACCAAAGATGATTATAATTTTCTCCAACCTTGAATAAACCTACCCAGTCTCTCGCATTCAAGACCTTTACTATCCAACTCACTTTGATTTGATTTCCGGCGATGACTTTAGTGGGTACAACCGACAGTGTATAGGGTTCTCCAGTTGAACCCATTTGAGGCGCTGCTATGACCGTTGGTTGAGCTTCGGGCTGGACCGGCACGCACGATATCAAAGAAAAAAATAGTATGAGGAGATGGAGTTTCATTGCTTATATACCTCTAAAACATTGAAGCTTTAGAGGTGTATCGGCAGAAGCCATAGGTATATTTAGTTTAACTCTCGTTTAGATCGATTTTCGGAACATCCCCTCCCAGGTCTACGACTTTACAATACGGTCCCGCCAGGCGATCACGTCCGGTGCCAGGTAATCGTACTTCATCCCATCGATAGTATACTGAGAAAATTCATAATCGTGTGAGTGAGTCAGGCATTCGGTCGGACACACCGTCGTACAAAGTCCGCAGTAGCAGCAGAGTGCGGTGTCGATCACAAATTGAGTCAGCTGCAGCCGGATCGCCTGACCGTTACTGGTCTTCTTGATCTCTGAGCCTTCCGGCATCTTGACCGAAGCGATGTAGATACAATCGACCGGGCATGCCATGGCACACTGGGTACAGCTGATGCAGTTGAGGACATCGTTGAACAAGCGCATCCGCGAGCGTTCCGGAAGGACTTCCCGGATCTCTGGGTATTCGATGGAAACCGGTTTAACTCCCCACACGTACCTGCCGGTGATCCACAGTCCGGTGACGGTGGTGGTGATCGCGCTGTAGAGTGCGGAGAAATAATCTTTTACACTTCCCGTAGTACTCATCGGTCTACCTCTCCTAATACGATGTCAATGGATCCGATGGTCGCTACAAAGTCCGCGACCATCTGGCCGGGAGCGACTCTCGGGATCATAGAAACGTTGGTGAAACACGGGGACTTAACTTTCAACCTGTACGGAACTTTGGTGTCCCCTTCTGAGATGATATGAATTCCGAGTTCGCCGCGTGGGCACTCAGAGCGCATGTACACTTCGCCTTTGGGGAGCTTGATGATCTTCGGAACCTTGCCCATGACCGGACCCGGCTCGAGCTTAGCGATGGCCTGGCGGATGATCTTCACTGACTCGACGACTTCTTTCATCCGGACGATGTAGCGGTTCCAGCAGTCTCCCACCTGGCCGAACTCTCCGTCCCCGACTGGGACGTCGAAGTCCATCTCGGAGTACAGCGAATAAGGCTTATTCTTGCGCAGGTCCCACTTGTACCCCGATCCTCTCAGGATGGGTCCGGTGGCCCCGTAGTCAAAGCAGTCCTGCAGGCTAAACACGCCGACGTTGGCGGTCCGTTCGATGAAAATTTTATTCATGGATAATAGGTCATGGTACTTGCGGGCCTCGACCAGCATCTCATCACAGAAGGCACTCACCCGGTCGATCTGCGAGTCGGTGTAGTCGTTCCACAGGCCCCCGATCCAGATGTAGTTATAGAGCAGCCGGGCGCCGGAGACTTCTTCGAAGAGACGCAGGATTTTCTCTCGCATGTCGAAGGCATAGAGGAATGGTGAAAAGGCCCCGAGGTCGATGGCGTAGGTCCCGAAGGCCATGAGGTGTGAGCCGATCCGCTGGAGTTCAGCGGTGATGATCCGCAGGAGTTCCGCTCGACGAGGGACTTCGGTCCCGAGCATTCTCTCCACGGCCATCACGTAGCCCCACTCCATGTTCATGGCGGCGAGGTAATCGAGCCGGTCGACGTAAGGAATAATTCCACGGTAGTCCATGTTCTCGCAGTGCTTTTCCATACAGCGGTGGAGGTAGCCCAGGTGCGGGATGGCGTGGGCGACGATCTCTGAATCGGTCCAGATCTCGATGCGCAGAACCCCGTGGGTCGCCGGATGCTGGGGCCCCATGTTCAGGGTCAGCAGCTCGGACTTTAGCTGTTCGGTGTCTTTATTAATGGTCGGTGCTTGAGGTTCACCAATGTCCCAACGGCTTTGCATATGAATTCCTTAATTCTTGGCAGCTGCGAGCTGAGCTTTTTTGATCATGTCCTGACGGACGATGAATTCCCGGTCCTCGAAGTTCATCTTATGATCCGGGAAGACTTCGATGCCGTTGTAGTATTTCTGCGAAACATAATCTTTCCGCAGGGGCCACCCCAACCAGTCATCTGGACAGAGGATCCGGCGCAGGTCTGGATGATTATTAAACATGATCCCGAACATGTCGTAGACTTCCCGCTCGAGGAAGTTCGCCGCCGGGTAGAGGCTCACCAGGGAGTCCACGTTTCCGTTGATCCGGTCTGTGATCTTTACTTTTAAGATGAACTCCCGGCTAGCGTTCACGTCGAAGTTCGCGAAGATGTAACTCACGTGCATGTGTTCGAGGTAATCCACCCCGGTGATGCACTGGAGGACGTTGAACGGCATGCTGGAATTGTTTTTTAAAAACTCGGCGACTTTGAAGAGAGACCCCGCATCGACGGTGATGCTGGAGTCGGTTTTTGCGTCGGCGGCCGCGTTCAGCACGGCGCCCGCACTCGGGATGTTTTTACTTATGAGGTCGACGATTTCGTTAAGCATGCTTCACCCATTTGTTTCTTAGCAGACGCTCGTTGGCAATCTTCTTTTGAAGAGTCATCACACCTTCGATCAGGGACTCGGGCCGCGGAGGGCAGCCAGGAACGTAGACGTCCACTGGAACCACTTCGTCCACACCGTTGAGCACGTGGTAGCCCCACTGCCAATAGGGTCCGCCCTTGTTGGCACAAGAGCCCATGGAAATAACGTATTTTGGTTCGGCCATTTGCTCGTAGAGTACTTTCACTCGGGTGGCCATCTTCAGGGTTACTGTTCCAGCGACGATCATCAGGTCGGATCTACGGGGAGTGGCCATGAAAGCGCCACAACCGAATCGCTCAAGATCATACTTCGAAGCACCGGTGGCCATCATCTCGATCGCGCAGCACGCGAGTCCGAAGGTCATCGGCCAGAGAGAATTTTTCCGACCCCAGTTCAAAAAATCATCGAGGGTCGTCAGGACAACACCATCTTGCATGGAGAACTCCGGTTCAATAGATAAGGGACAACCCTAGTTTTACTCTTTGGGAGATTTTTCGTCAATGAAATGGCCTAGGGATTTCAATCATTTCCAAAAGATGTCGAGGCTTATTTTTCGCTACAACGGGTGGTGAAGTTTTGAGCTATTTTTGCTTGAGCGGAGGCTGGAGAACGGGATTGTCCATTGCGTTTTGGACCTTGCTGCATATACGCTAAACGCTTTTTGTCATTTTCACAGACCTTATTAATCACCAATTCAAACTCCATCAACGCAGCAAGCGGATAAGGAACTCCGTAAGCTGAGGAAACAAAATTTATTTTTTCAGCTTTTAGGTCCGAAAATGAGCTAGCGATGTTCCGCTTGGCCAATTGCTTATGGAAAGAATCGTAGTACGACCCCACGTGGTAAAACAGTTCACTGGCCTTGCGGTAAGATAGCTGACCAGCGTCGTCTACAATCTTCTGGCAGTTTGATCGACCCTGCCGTTTGGTAGAAAATAATTCATGCAGAACCCGGCATTCGGTAAGGAATGCTTGGACCTCACCGCCCCTGCCTTCGATGGTGCTTTTGATAAAATCCTTGGCGTTGAAGGTCTCAGCGTAAGGGTTAAAAGCTTCCCGGTAAACAAAATGGGTCAGCTCGTGGGCCAAGTCCAGCAGGGCATCGTCCCAGGAGAGGTGCCGGCTAAGGTACACCACCGAGCGAGATTCGTAGACCACGTGCTCAGGAGAATGTGGGCTGAACTTGCGGATGAGAGTGGTATCGGTCAGTGAGCCTTCCCCTACTTTGATCACGTCAAAAAGTGTCTGGCCCGTCAGCGAGGCTTTGTAGCTCGATTCTTTGATCAATTTTTCACCGGTGCGAGACCGGGAGAGGAGTTCAAGAAGTTTCTTGAGATTGGTTTCTTCGGAAGAGGTGAAATCCATCCAGGTCCGGGCCCCGATTTGACCCTCAGTATGGATGTGCTTTTCCTCTGCAGCGCAGAGGTTAAACGAGAGAGAGAATATGATCACACTTAGTAAGTACTTCATCTGTGTACTTTTCGGCGTGACGCAAAAATTTATGAGGCAAAAAACGACTTAAGGAGAGATCATTTTCAGGTGATGCAACGACTTGTTTTTAGATTTGACCTCGATATTCCCGAGAATTTTCGACGGACTCTCCGGCACCTTTTCTCCGGAATACGCAGCGACGGCAACCTGGTATTTTCCTGGTGCGAGTTTAAACTCTGACATCCGCAGGGCCTGAGGGAGAGTTCGCCAGTGCCGGGTGTCTGCTTTTTCCAGAGATGCGATTCCCTTGGCAGCGGCGACGTAGGTCCCCATCGCGGCAGTTTGAGCGATGAATCCTCCGGCGTTGGAACGAGCTATACCATTATAAACCTGCATGGCCCCGACGATGGCAACCAGGTGTCTCACGGCCACACGAGTTCCCGTCTTCACGTACTTGCTAACCACGTCTTCCTCTAGAACGACTCGGGCGATGTCACCGTTCTCCGAGACCACCGGGAGCGGATGGTGGTCGACGATCACACCCTCCTCGCTCAGGACAAAGAGCTCGAGCCGCTGGACCACAGGGACTTCCTCGATCATGGGTAGTTCGAACTCCACTGCCGCTTCCTGGACCGCGAGCCGGGTCACGCTGTGAGCGAAGAGGAAACTCCCCGGGCCGGTCGTCTGTGTCGGTGCCATCCCGAGTTTGTTCATGGCGAAAGCGGTGACCACCTCGGTTCCGACGGTTGCGATGAAGGCACTGGCCGCGGGGTTCTTCACCGACTTGGCCGCTCCCCTCAGTCCGAAGTTAAAAGGCTTTCCGACCTTCGACGGGATAAGCCCTTCTTCCAGCACCACCACCACGTTGGTCGGACCGTCGGCAATTTTTTTCAGCACGGACTTCGACGCTGCCAGAGTCTTGGAGAGGTTCTGGAACTCAGAACCGCGAACGTCCTTGGTGAGAGAGAGCATCTTGTAGTGGAGAAAATCTTTGAGATCCTGGTAGGCATTAGTCTTCTGGTAGAGATTGGCCGGAGGTGCTTGCTGGGTCTTGATGCTCGTTTCATAGGCCTTGACGTAGTCGACGTGCTTGCTATTGAACAGAGAAAAAATCCCGCCTTCCTGGTCCAGAATCTTCAGCGCATCCTTGTAGAGCTGCAAGGCGATCTGTTTATCATTTTTGACTTCACTGATCTCGTGAACCACACCCCCGAAGACTTTGAGCATCAGGTCCGTGTGGTAAAGAGTCTTTGCGGACGCCGAGCGCTGCAGCTGCGTGAAGTAGCTGTCCCAGGCAAGGATGGTTCCCCGCGCTCCCTGCAGGTCGAGCTTATTGTCTGACTTGAGGTAGCGGGCGTAGTAGGCCTTGGTGAGGAAGTAGTGAGCGTAAGAGCGCTCGTAGCTGGCACCGTAGAATTCATCGGAGGCGTCGTTGACAAAAAGTGAGGCGGCCTTGGAGCCGAGCTTAGTGGTGTAGAGCTGGTCGATGAGATCCAGGGAGGTTTGGAAGTTTGCGATGGCGTCGTTCTCGTCTCCCTTCGCGAGGGAGACAGTGCCCTTCTCCAGGTGCCACAGGAGCTTACTGTTGGTCTTTTTCTTGAGAGCACTTTTCTCAAGCAGCTTCTCGGCTTTGTCGTAGTCTCCGGACTGGTAGGCTTCCCGGTAAGCCTTCATCTGATTGGCCAACCTGGAGGCGCAGGCCCCCAGGATGAACAATAAGGATAGGATCAGCAGGTGGGATTTTACCATCCGACGGAGGATTTCTCAGAATACTTGAAGGCCTTGGTCCGGGTCCGCAGCAGTTCGGTGGCCTTCTCGATGTCGGTCATGCGGATGTTCACCGAGTATTCCTTGATGGTCTTTCCGTCACGCTTCTCGGGCTTCATGTGGACGTTGCCGAAGATCATAACGTCGGCGCCGGTCTGCTTGCCGATTTTCTTGGCGGTGGCGGGGTCGACCATCCCGTCGTTCTGGTAGGTGATCTCTTTGAGGATCTGCTCTCTGGCCTGGTTATCCACCAGTTCGAATTCTCCGGAGCCGGAGAGTTCGTTCAGGAGTTCATCGTTCAAGTCTCCGATCGGGAAGTACGCTTCGGCGGTTCCGTTTTGAACCTCAGCGATGAACACCTTGGGTGTTCCGTGCCGGGCCTTCATCTTGGCGTAGCCGGGGTGCTTTTTCATCTGCTTGAGGATGTCCGAGATCGCTTGGGTGGTGTCCGCGTTCATCCAGTTGTCCGTGATGTTGAGTCCCTTCTCGTCGGACTCGGTGGCATCTACGCGTTTGGCCTTGAAGCTTCCGCAGGACGTGACCAGCAGGGAAAGTGTGAGCAGTGTGATTATTGTTTTCATGGGTTCTCCTTAAACTTCACCGTGACGGGCCTTCACAAAGTCCTCGTCGATTTTTTCGAGTGCTTTCTTCACATTGTCTTTGGTCGACGGGTCATCCGCCTTGTCCACCAGCTCTTCGGACGCCTTGTCGATGGCGGCCTTGAGGCGCGCCGACTCCATCCGGATCAGGGCCGCGCAGGTGAAGCCGATGTGGTCTTTCTTCGACCCGAGCTTCTCGAGGAAGTTCCGCTTCTCCCAGTAGGTCTTGATCACGGCCGCGCCGTTGATCATCGACTGGATTCGCTCCGCCAGCGTGTTCTGGACGAACTCGCGCAGCGGCTGGGTCTTGGGGTTATTGGCGTCGATGGCGGCCCGGCCTTCTTCCGAAGCCCCCAGGGACTTCTGGATGAAAGTGGTGATCTCCGCGGCGATGTCGGTGCGGGCGTTTGCCTTGGCAAGGTTACAGGCGATCTCGCGGTTCACCTTCGGCTCGGTCTCGCTGGAGAAATAACGGTACTTGGAGACGTCTATCTTTTCCTGGGACGCCCACTCCTCGGCGTCTTCGATCCAGCCGGGCCGCAGCTGCGAGGACGCGTCCCGGACTTCGAAGTCCCGCGAGATCGTCTTCGAGTTATCAACTTCGGCGAGTTTTTTCTTACTGGCGCACGATACGCCGATCGTGAGTAGTAGTAGTACAGACCATAGCCTCATCATAGGAGCTCCTTTTCAGTCCAGGTGTAAGTCGGATAAGTGTTCTTCGAGGTAGTCATTGAAATATTCTTTTACCTTCAACAGAGCGTCGGTCTGGGTGCGGCCGGGGACGGTCTGGGAGACCGAGATCACCTTATACTTCTCCTCCCCCAACGAACTCTGGAGATGGAGCGTGAAGGTGTACTTCTCGAAGCCGTCGACGTTCATGTATTCCTTGATCGATTCAACCTTGAGAGAAAGATTCTTCGCCGTCTCACCACGGACGATCTTGAAGCCCGCTTCCGTCAGCAGTTCTTTGAGCTTTTCCACCAGCCAGTCCGGGGCCTGGCCTACCTTCAAGTGGACAGGCTCCAGGGCAGGCCGGGATAAGCGCCAAGCGATGATGTCCTGGTAAGTGAGCTTCGATACCCGACCGGTGCCTTCAACTATCGAATACCGTTCATTGAGCCGCTCCCGCTCGAGGAACTTCCTGAAGAGTTTGCGTAGATTGGTCCGCTGGCGGTTGTGCCACAGGCCCTCGAGTTCTTTATCGAGTTTGGAAATCCGTTCTCCCAGCAGCTCGCTCGCCTTAACCCGGTCCAGGGACGCCAATGAGTAGGAAAGCCCCGCTTGCTTAAAGCGGTTCTTGATCTGCACTGTCTCGAGCACCTGGTCCACACTCTGGCCGATGGACTGCTCGACTTCCTGATTGACCTTCGCCTGCCAGGGGAGACTTGATTTAGTATTTGATTTGATACTAAGGTCTGACTTGACCTTGACTTCGAAGATGCTGGCGAGGTTATTCTTCGCCTCGGCATCGGAGTTAGTATAGCCCTTCGCCTCACCCGTCGCACAGAGTTCGATGGATTCCTTACAAGTTTCGTAAGGAGAATAAACCCACTCCGGTATTACACCCGACTTCTCCGATATCTCAGTCTGGCCCGTGTGAGAAGCACAGCTACACAGGAGTAACAAAAGGGTGAGGTATTTCATGTGAAAAAATTTTGACCTCAATGCCTATCAAAGTCAACCATGACACGGGGCTCTTTTATTGACGTGAACAAAGGCGCAGGACTACTCTTAAGTTGAATTTTTGACAGGAGAATATTATGGAACACAAGCTACCAGAACTCCCTTATCCAAAAGACGCTCTCAAACCCCACATTTCTGCAGAGACTCTCGAGTACCACCACGGCAAACATCATAAAGCCTATGTCACCAAGCTCAACGAACTGATCAAAGGCACCCGCTACGAGAACATGCCTTTGGAAGAAATCGTCAAGACCTCGGAGGCCGGGATCTTTAATAACTCCGCCCAGGCCTGGAACCATACTTTTTTCTGGAACTGCCTCTCGCCCAAGGGCGGAGGGCTCCCCAAGGGGAAGATCGGCGAGATCATCACTAAGAAATGGGGCTCCTACGATAAGTTCAAAGATGAGTTTTCCAAAGCCGCCATCGACACCTTTGGGTCTGGCTGGACCTGGCTCGTTCAGAATAAGCAGGGTGACGTGGAGATCTTCACCACGGCCAACGCCGAAACGCCCATGACCTCAGGACTGAAGGCACTGATGACTATAGACGTCTGGGAACACGCGTACTATATCGATTACCGCAACGTTAGACCGGACTTCGTCAACGCCTATTGGAAACTCATCAACTGGGAATTCGTGAATAAAAACCTTAACTAAAACTTAACCTTCAAACCGGCGCAAACTAGTTATAAGAAGGGATGATGAACACACACGTTTTAGTCGTTGAAGATGAAAAAGACATCCGGGACCTGATCTCTTTTCAACTCAAGTCGGAGGGGCACAGGGTCACGGCGGTGGAGAGTGCGGACAGGGCCGTCTCCATCATCGAAGGCGGCGAGGCCATCGACATGTTCATCATCGACTGGATGCTTCCGGGGCACCTGAACGGACTGGACTTCACCAAAAAACTCCGGGCGCAGAAAATTTATGAAGGGACACCGGTCATCATGATCACAGCTCTCACCCAGCCGGAGAACATCGTCGCCGGTCTCGACGCGGGAGCTGATGATTACATCACCAAGCCCTTCGACCTCAGCGTCTTGCAGGCGCGGGTGCGGGTCCAGTTCCGGGCCGGGGGCAAGGAGCCGCAGCAGAATCCTGACGAACTCGACTTCGGCGTGCTCCGGATCGAAATAAAAAAATGCCGAGTCTTCATCGAGAAGGAAGAAGTCTCTCTGACCTCGACGGAGTTTAAGATTCTTTTGCTCCTCTCCCAGAAACCGGGACACGTCTTCACCCGCGAGCAGTTCATCGGTAACATCCAGGGCGAGAACATCTTCGTCACCGGCCGCACCATCGACACCCACATCGCAGGGCTTCGCAAGAAGATCGGGAAGGCGGCCAATATGATTGAAACTATCAGAGGGATAGGCTATAGATTCAAAGATGTCATCTAACAGCGCCTACCCTTGGTTTTTCTTCTACCGGATTGCTCGTCTCTGTCTGTTGGTCTTCCTTCCAACCCTCTTCCTCATCCTTTTCCTTTACCGCTCTTCTTACAAAGAAGGGCTGGTCTCGCAGATGGCCCTCCAGATCGAAGAAGACCTGAAGCTCACGGACTACACTCTCCGCAAGGCCGGGATGGACTGGAAAGACTGGTGCAGTGAACTCCCGGCGTCGCAGACCAGTCGCTACACACTGGCGGACTCGAGGGGTCTCATCATCTGCGACACTGAGAAATCAAAAGCAGGCCAGCTGGTAAATAATAATTCCGAATTCAAAGAATCGTTTCAGAACGGGTTCGCCTTCAATGTGAGAAAAAGCGACGTCTTCCAGGCCCAGGCGGTCTTTGCGAGCCTGAGAATCACTGCGGACCTGGCCATCCGGAAAATTGTCCCGGTGACCTCGTTCAAAGACAACCTTGGCCGCTTCGACCGGGTGTTGTTCCTGCGGATAGTGCCCTTTGCTTTCCTGAGCTACCTGCTCTTCATCTACCTGTTCTACTCCTCCACCAAACCTCTAGGTCTGATCCTCTCGAAGGTCGAGAAGTTCAAGGCGGACATACCCTTCAAGCGCAGCCTTCGCCTGCTCTACCTGAAAAACGAATGGGCGCAGATCGACGAGGCCTTAAACAAGGCCGACCAGCGGCTGCAGGACCAGATCGTGCAGGTCCGGACAGAGAACGAGAAGATCGCGGCCATCCTGGAATCGATCAACGACTCCATCATCGCCATCGACAAGTATGAGACCATTCTTTTCTACAACTCGAAGTTCAAAAAACATTTCCAGCACCAACGCAGCAGCCACGAGCTCACGCCCCGGATCTGGCACTCGTTCAGTGATGAGCACATCCTGGGATCTTTCCGGAGTGTCCTGAAGGCCGGGAAGAGTGTCTCCCTCAAGGCGATGAACTTCCCGGAGAGCCACAACCCGGACCGCTTCTTCGACCTCTCTATCACTCCCCTGAAATCCGCGGACGGTGCGATCACCGGTGCCCTAGGTGTGTTCTATGACGTCACCGAGTTCAAGCTCACCGAGCAGATGCGGGTGGACTTCGTCGCCAACGTCTCCCACGAGATCCGCACACCGCTGACCTCGATCAAGGGCTTCACGCAAATCCTCCAGTCGCAGCACGAGAAGATCGATTCCTCTATGCACCTGTTCTTAGAGAAGATCATCTCCAACACCGAGAGGATGATCGCCCTCTTCAACGACCTGCTAAATCTCTCAGTGATCGAGTCCCAGAACCTTTTAAAGTTTGAGGAGCTTGACCTCCCCTACACCGTCGACTCCGTCTCCGAGAGCATCATGGCCAACTACCCCGGCAAGGACATCACCATCGACCAGGATCTCCGGCTCACCACCATTACGGGTGACCAGCGGCTGATCGAACAGGTCCTGTCGAACCTGGTGGACAACGCCTGTAAGTACTCGGGGGAGAAGCTGCGGATCCGCATCTCGAGTTTCGAGAGCGACGGGAAAGCTTACGTGGAAGTCGCCGATGACGGCCCTGGGATTTCAAAGGAACACATCAATCGGATCTTCGAGCGATTTTATCGGGTGGAAACCTCCAGAGAATTCTCCCGTGGAGCGGGACTCGGGCTCTCCATCGTCAAGCACATCATCGCCAAGCACAGCGGCCGCATCTGGGCGCAGAACGAAGAGCCGTCCGGAACGAAGTTCGTCATCGAACTGCCGCTAAAAAAGGTACTCTAGCTCAAACCCATAGGTGGATTTAGTAAAGGCGAAGTTGGCTTCGTCCTTAGAGATGTTCTTCTGGTAGTCGTAGCGGAAGTTACCTCTCCAACTCCTTCCGATGGTCTTCGAGAGCCGCAGGTTTGGATTGATGAGGAGTTCTCTACCCCGGTTCTCACGGTCATTGATTGGGTCGGTGGAGATCAGCGCCAGCCCGAAGCTTGGCGTGAACCAGTCGCGGTAGCGGCCCATGATAAGGTCACTCCGCAGAGTCAGGGAGTCGCTGTCGAAGACCTCGCTTTCCACGCGGGTACGGTCGTAACTCAGGTAGAACAGAAGAGTGTTGACCCGGAAGCTCTTGATCTGCTCGAGCACCAGGCTGGTCGACTTGGCGTCGGCGGTGCTGATGTAGCTCTCGAAGACCCGGTGGCGGAGTCTCAAAATCGTCTCCCCGAAGCCGAAGTAGTTAAACCTCTCACCGAGCATCACGGTGTGAGAGCGGGAGCTGAACTCGAGCTCTTGACGGGCGTTCACGTCTCTCTGCGCCTGGTTGAACTCGTAGTCAAGCAGCAGGGACGCCGGCTTGTTGTGAAAGGAATGCTCGTAGGAAGACCGGAGGGCGGGAGCTATAAGGTAATTATCATTCCGGTGGATCTCGGGGATTCGGCGGAAATAGTAGGTGTTGTTGAACCGCAGCTCCGGGGCCAGGCTCATAAAATCTTTCAGGTAGAACGTGTAGCGCCCGATGAAATCTGTGCGAGAGTAGCCGGAACCTTGCTTTGCCTCTGACACCGAGGTCTCCGCTGGAGCGAAGATCACGTTAGTGTCGTAGCCGATCTCCTGAGAGGCCCGGATGAAATACGGTGGGACCAGTGTCGGTCTCCCGTTCCGGAGTTTGAAGAGGATCAGGTCGTACTTTCTCTGGAGTGCGGCGATCTTCTCCTTGATCTGAGGTGCGAGAGCGGACTCCGGCCCAAGACCCAATGCTTTCTGGTACTGGGGGATGACGTATTTTTCAACCGCCTTAAAAGAATCCGCCTGATTGTCGAGCTGCTCGAGGTAGATGTCTCCGATCTGCATCTGCGACGCCTGCTGGACTTCCTGCGCTTCCTCGGGATCGAGCTTGTCGATCGCCTTGAAGAAAGTAAAGGCCTTCTTCTTATCTCCCATTTCCTTGGAGATGAAGCCGATGTAGTAGAGGGAGACGGCACGCTTGTGCTTCTTCTTCACCGATTCCGTGAACTGGATCCTGGCCTCGGTCATCTTCTCCGCCGCGAACAGGGATTGGCCGTATTCGTAGTGGATGTCCACCGGGACGTAGTTGTAGCCCAGGGACTTGTCGAAGTTAGCGATCGCCTCCGGAAAATTCCGCAGCCGGCTGTGGGTGATCCCTTTCCAGTAGGCGGTGAGTCCCAGCACCGCGGAGTTGGGAGTCGGCTTGGCCTTCTCTTGAGCCTCGATGGTGTTGAGCTCTTCTACCGTCGCATTGTACTTCCCTTGGGAGAAGTACTCTGTGACTTTCTGAAACTGAGCGTCCTCCTGCGCGTGAGTAAAAGCACTCACGCTTAGGAGTAGCATCCATGCTACCAACTTCATCGGGGTCCTTACTTATCTAGGTTGAATAATAATCGTCGTTTTCGTGTGCGTGTTGCTGTTCACGGCGTCGTTGACCGTGTTGATCCCGCCGGAGACATTTCTCTGCTGGTTACTGAGATCGTTGAGTCCGGACGGGGCGTAGTTCGAGTTTAGGATGTCGTTGGTGACCGGTCCCTTCGGGTTCAGCATGCCCGGGTTATCTCGGATGACCGTTCCCACACTCGCCAGCGGAACATTCCCCACGCTCACCACCGGCACGGGCCGCTCGACTTCCTGGACAATGGTATTGCCTTTGGTGTCGGTGACCGCGATCATAATCTTTCCGTCAAAGGTGATCTCGACGTTCTTCGGTGGGACGTAACTTCCATCGGACGCGACTCTACCGGAGCTCTGGCCTGGGATGTAGGTATTGGTGTTTGAATCGAGGACGCTACCGGGGCCGGGAGGGATGATCACTCCAGAGTCGATGTGAACGAAAGATCCGTTCGCCGGCTTGACGGCGTCCCCTTTCACGTAGCCGTCCGGGTCTTGCGACGCCGGAACCTGGCCATTGCTCGGATCGGTGGGGGCCTTAGCATCGTTTTTCAGAACCTCACTCGAGCTGCTGACGATCTTGCCCGTGAGTCCGTCTGGTACCACGGATTTGGAATCTTCTTTGCCGGCGTTGCCTGGGGCCCGGTCGGACTCGAAGCTATCATTCTTCTCCAGACTCTCGCGTTGTTGAATGTTTAGCAGCGACGGGATAGTCGGCTGGGGCCGGTTGACTTCCATCACTGAGAACTCCCCGGGGAACATCCGCACGCCCTTGTCGACCATGTCCTCGAGGTTTGCCGTGCGGGTCTCTGAGCGATTCTCGAGTTTATTGAAGACCACCTCGCCTTCGAAGAGCACGACCGACGTCGAGGCTCCGTTGGTGGAGATCATGAAATCCGTCCCCCTGATCCCCATGACCGCGTTGTTGGTTTTAATGAACAGCTTCGACTTATCCTTGTCTTTGATCTGCAGGTAGTCCTTGGTGACCTGGGAGCGGATCTTCCCTTTCACCAGGTCGATGACTCCAGAGTCCTTGCCGGTGAACTTCTCGATCTTCATCTCGGAATTCGGGCCCACGTTCATCTGGGACTTATCGACGAAGACCAGTTTCACGAAACTCTTCTCTGCGGTTTTTATCACGGCTCCGTTGCTGACCCAGTCATCGGCCTTGAGCTTGCTGGTTTTGCCTTTGGTTACTAGGTCCACGTCTCCTCTTAGGAGTTTCACCACGGCCACGTTGGTTTGGCCAAAGACAGTCTGGCTCATACCTAAGGTAAAGAGGAGCAGGGAGAGGAGGTGCATAGAGTATCCTGTTAGAACTCACAATTGAGTTCTGTGATTATTATACTCTTGATGAAAATCGGCTCAAACGAG
Organism: Bacteriovoracaceae bacterium; assembly: GCA_035576105.1. Classification (GTDB taxonomy): domain Bacteria; phylum Bdellovibrionota; class Bacteriovoracia; order Bacteriovoracales; family Bacteriovoracaceae; genus Peredibacter. The sequence goes on along the minus strand of DATLXA010000063.1, from coordinate 58,773 downwards.
GCAAAATATCCACCTGAGATTAAGTGGATAGGTAAAGGCGACTTGAGGGGTCAGGAACTGACGGGTATTTGTTTGCATCGAATCCATTCGCGGACTTAGCAGTCCGCATGAGAACAAATTGTGGCAGAAAATTTTCTTGATTAGATTTTTCGTTCTTTGAGGTAGTACCCGACCGCGCTTAACCGGTTAATGTTACGGATAAAGTTCTATGTTTATCTGTCGATGCGAAGTGATGAGTCGATATGGCCTATCCTATATCAAGTCCAACTGTTCGAGAAAGCGGAGCTGCGTATGAAGTTAGTCCTCATGATGGCATTTATTATTACTCTCGTCGGGTGCGGTGGTAAGCAGTCTGCAGTGAGCTTGAAGGTTACCGGCACGATGGCCTTGTCGAATACGAGCTTCCCTGGAGGACTCGTGGTCCAGGGTAGAGGGCCAAATGGAAGAAGCTTTTCCCGATTCCTTACCAACGTTGACCAGATTAACCTAGAACTTCCCACGGGGACCTGGACGTTTGATACGATCGGGTTCGTCGGTGAGAAACTTTTCGAGGGTCCGACGAAGTGTGGGATGACCGGACCCTTGGAGCTAAGGGGATCAAGTTCACAGGTTGAAATATCCGTAGACGCTACAACCTGCTCCAACGAGTTCTTCGCTTCGAGTGCGAACTCTGCTTACGGAAGCTTCAAGAATCTAAGCCTGGTGACCTGTCGCCAATTCAACCTGGGAACTCCGGGAAGTCCGGTAGTGAGCTCGGCTGATCAACGGTTGTTTTGTACGTCTCCAAGTACCCTTACCTCATCTGCAAAGAAATGGGCGAAGTCGGCCCGGATCGTACCGCTAGTCAAAGACCTCGGTAGCGACTGGAAGACGGGGCCAGTCTCTAGCTGCCTCGACATCGGTGTAGACGGACTAGTAAGCAGGGCAAATTCACTGAACATCGCCACGAGATCATTACCGCTGCAGATTGACCTCTTTGAAGACGGCGCCTGTGAGGATGAGAGTCTGATCGTTTCATACCCGTTCCCCAAGGGCCTGGAACACGATTACATGACGGAGGACCAGTTCAAACTGAAGCAAGACAAGATTCTCGTGAGTGACGCCGCAAGCACCTACCTGGTCCTGAGTACAAGCGAACTGAAGCGTGGGAGAGTTTTCTTCAGCGAGCTTATGCCTTCGATCCGTTGTAAGACGGCCGACGGATCGGCTTACGCGCCTTGTACTCCTAATCCCGAAATCCCCATCGGGGCAGACTGGGTTGGCAGCATTGATACGTCTTACGCACTCGGGAGAGCTTCAAACGAACTGAACTGCTCAAAGCTAAGCCTTCACAATGATTCGACACAGAGTTCTTCTCCATCGGACCTTGCTTACGAAGACTGCCGTGTAGAACAGGATATCATAAAGGTGAGATTGAAACTTAGCCCAACTACATTGTGTACTACCACTTGTAATTTCAAGTACCGGATCAACGGTATTCTGCAGCCTAAACGAGTCGTTGAAATCCAGAATTCTCACCTCCCACAATTATTTGAAAACCTCTTTAGGACAGTAGGCCACGGTGGCACCGCGATCTCTCCCCTGGACACCTCAATCATCGGCGACCCGGCCCACAGTCTCCCATCCTTTGCGGATAAGGAACTTGATTTCGGTAAACTAGGGCGAGTTAGAGAGATGTTCCTCCCTGACGGACCTGCGGGTGTCCTCGGCAACATCGCCTGTACGGAGGATGTCAGGAAAGTGGTCCCGCTAAATTTCTATGAAGGTGACCAGTTGAAGATCTACGAAGTCTCTTTAATCGGAAAAGACCATTATCCGGAAGAGAATATCCCAAATTTCTACTGCGACGATATGAACTTGATCCCTTCAACTTGCCTCGAAACTTACCAGGCGAAGATGATCGTAAAGAAATTCGAAAATGGTACCTGGGTCACGGAGTCCGTCATGAAGCTCCACTGTGACAAGAAAATAGGCATGCTTGAGAGTCACGAACAAAAAGACGGTCGGGACTCTCGAGAATTAATATTCTGGAACACGAACTTCGATGACACAGCTAGATTCGAAACGTACACATTAGATATTGAAAGAACTACAACTCCGACCGTTGTGGAAAGGTACCGGACCGAGTTTGAGCGTGTCGAAAGAAAAAATAACAAAGATGTCATCGTTACTAGTTCTAAATTTTCGAGTGATCTCCAAGGAACAGAGTACCAGCAACAGGCGCACACGAGTTTGACCAACGTGAACTCTGTGATCCTAAGTGGCGTAAGCAGAAAAGTCTCTGCTCGAAGCTCAGGACCCCTCGAAGGAACCAGGGCCATAAATCCTGCTTTCTCACTGTTTGAAGACTCGGTCTTCTCGGTCCTCGAGAACAATCCCAGCCTTACCAAGACATATGCCATCGGAGTCAATCCTGGGTCGAATGTACTGGAGAGTGGAACGAAGATGGTCAAGGCTTATAATAGACCGGGTGTCCAATCTAGCTTGATCAATGGGAAGGTGATGTTAGAGTTTCATCATTACAACAGCATACCTTCTGCTGTAAGTTTTCCAACCGGAAGTCTCGCTCCCATCAAGACCATTAAGGCTTCTATTAATAACTCCGGTTCCGCCCTGGTCTGCTGGATTGATTTTGACGACAAGGCCTATCATAAATTTTTTATCAGTGGCACAAATCAATGGACTCAAATGGAGGGCGCCATATCTCAATCGGCAACGTCAATTTCCGACATCGACTGCCACATAAAAGAAGACAACACTTTTTTTATTGCCTATACGAGTAACGTAACATCTTTTCAATCAAGGATCGAGATCATTTCAAGAGCTGCGGATGGGTTAGTGAACTCTAGCTCTTTAACCACCCAAGGAAGACCGCTGAAGTTTTCCACGGCCTTAGCATATGATGGGTTGCATATCGCTTGGGTTGATTCAAGCGTCGATGATTCAAACTGGGCCATCAATTATAGAAAATTCCGTATGGGTAGTTATGACTTCAGCATGGATGAGAGGGCAGAACTTGGAGCGAAGTCTCTTTTCTCAGTGATTGATTTTGGACTCGATCGAATCGAGCAAAGTGAGCCAACAATCTACATTAAGAAATCTTTTTCTCTTACTTTGCCGCAGGAGTTACAGATCTATAACGTAACCAATCTATCATTGATTATAAAGACTGCCATTGGAGATCCGTTCCAATTCAATCAACTACCAAGTATTGATTGTTTCGCAGCTACAAATCCTCTACCTTTAACTGCACCCCAGTTTAATGACTGTCAAATCAACGAAGGTAGTACCGGCTTTCCGGTAAAAATTTTAGGAAGATTTGATCTGAAGAAACTTCATCCCTCAAATTTTAAAAACTACTTCACCTCTCCTAGTAATTTCGAGTAGTTGGAATTTTTACACGGCGCCCAATTTTTACTATACAGGGCGTCATCCATAAGAGAAAACCCCTCCACTTTCAAAGGGGTTCCACATGAAAAACATCGCACTGATGTCCTTAGGTTTACTTGTCACCTTCAACACCTTCGCCCAATCTACCAGCGGCATCCTCGAGGCCTGGAAAGGCTTCTCAGACCCAGAGATCATGAGCTCCGGCTTCAACAGCCGCTTCTCTGACCTGCCGAAAGAGGCCCGGCTCAAAGAAGGACCGAAGCTGTGGTCCGGCGACTTCTGGGCACATCAAAAAGGTGGGATCAACTTACGCTGGAACTCCCCGGGACTCGAAGGCTTCAACCTGCGTTCTCCCTCAAAAGAGTTTGCGCAACAGATGACCGTCGAGCAGCTGGCGACCCTCGCCCCGTCTGAGAAATACGACCTCTACATGGGCCGCTACGACTACCCACTGAAGAGAGAAATCTCCAACATCGTCTCCTCCGGAGCCGCTGACTGGGAAGGGATCTGCAACGGTTGGGCACCAGCTTCCATGAACCACAACGAACCAACACCGAAGCTCCTCACCAACCCAGACGGCATCAAGATTCCCTTTGGTTCTTCCGACATCAAGGCCCTGGTGAGCTACTTCTACGCCACCTACCACGAAGTAGAGACCACCAACCAGATGGGGCTCCGCTGCGGCTTCGGCGGCTGGCTGGGAGGCTCGAAGGCCTGCGACCAGGACCTCAACGCCGGCGCCTTCCACATCGTCCTCGCCAACAAGATCGGAGTCATGGGTGAGAGCTTCGTCATCGACAGAGACCGCAAGAAAGAAGTCTGGAACCAGCCGATGGTCGGCTACAGCACTCGAGTCCTCGAGACCAAGAGAGCATCGCGCGGGGCCGCTCGGTCTGCCGTGTCTGAAGTCCGCGTGGCCACCTCGATCTTCTACGTCGAAGAGCACGAGACTTCCAAGTGGAACATGGTCATCGGCACCGAAGACCAGAAGATCACTAAGATGGACCTCCAGTACGTGATCGAGCTCGATTACGAAGGCAAGATCGTCGGCGGGGAATGGGAATCGAAAGAGAGACCGGACTTCCTGTGGCAGATGGTACCGGCGACCAACTTCGGTACTGTTTTCGCTGGCCTGCCGGCCCTGCTAGATGACTAACCTTAGTATGTAAAATTGTAAATTTGTCACAGACCTCTCGGAATATGGACAATAATATGTCCATATTCCAGGAGTTCGTATGTATAAGTGCCTTTCGCTAGCTCTCTGTCTGATGACCATCGGAACGGTGAGAGCTGAGATTTTTTCGTTCCAGGTCAGCACTCCTGTCTACACCACTACAGCGATGAAAAAGATGCTTGGTCCCTACCCCGAAGCTGGGAGTGAGGAACATTTCATGGATTTTGATACGCTCCTGGACATCCAAGATCAGCGAACTCCGGAGTCTTGTGCTGTGGCCGCGAAACAAAAATCCTTCACGCTCACCAACCTCTTTGTCGTCGATGGAGGTCCTTTAACCAGGCAGGAGGCGCTTATCCTTAGTCCTCTGATGGCCAAAGTTTACCTGGATGCCGAGATCAACATCCAGATCGCAAAAAATGCTTTTAAACGACGCAGACCCTACCTGACCAATTTCCAGATTGTCCCCTGTGTTGGTTTAGAAAAATCCTATGCCTACCCGAGTGGCCACGCGACGCTCTCAAGGCTTGCCGCGAGAGTCCTCGCTAAGCTTTTTCCTGAAAGGGCAGAGGCCTTCATCCGCAGAGCTGATGCGGTTGCCTGGAACCGTGTTCTCGGAGGGGTTCACCATCCCTCGGACATCGTCGCGGGGAAAAAACTAGGAGATATGCTGGCGAACGGTTTTCGACGCAAGTAATCTGTAACCGAATCGAGTGAGAGTGAGCATACTCAGTCGGCGGGATCCGTCAGAGGTCTGAAAATTTGTCTATGAATTAAAATCTAAAAAATTATGATCGTGGATACCGACGGTGTTGCAGCAGGACGGCCGGGGTCAACTGGTTAAGAGCAGAATCCTGCTTTCCGGAGATCAATGACGTAATTCTGTGCCTGGGCCTTCGACGAGATCCCCCAGGAATTCCACTTGTCCGTCCCCCGCAGCATGATGATCGAGTTCACCTTATTTTTCTTCTCAAACTTCAAGACACATTTCTTGGAGAAGATCATCTCGGTGCAGATCCCCATGTCCTGGAGATTAACCATTTCCTCTTTGAGGGCCACTGCCGTGGACTCTATTAAGGGCATTTTGGAATGAATGATATGGCCCGAGGTGAACTCGATGACGTTGATCCCCAGGGAGGTCCCTGGTCTCACGTCGCAAGGGGCTTCGGCTCGTGCGTTCAAGCTTAGCGAGATTAAAATCATCAGTAGTGAGAACTTCATAACTAACACCTCAATAGATCAACTTTCGTTCATTCTAGAGGAGAATCTGGAGCCGTAGCAGGAGAAATGAATGAGAAGGTAAAAGTTCGGAAAGGTGTAAAGTATTTTGACAGGTGTTCATCGAAACCTAAGAACCACGAATCACAGGGGTTCTTAGGCCCGGGCTAAGCTATTCGTTGTAGACCGACTATTTTTGGCAAGGTAAGTCCACAGTGAAGCTCGAATTGTTATCTTCAAATTTCCAGTCTGAGACCGTGCTTGTGGACTTCAGGTTATCGCCGCTTGAGAGCTTGACCAGGTATCCAGTGGTGAGAGTCTCTTTCACCAGGCAGGTGAAAGCGGTACCGTAGGAGTTTCTATCTTCGAAGCACTTCCCGGACTTGGTCTTCCCGGAAGTCTCACCTGAGGGGATATAGAGCTTCACCTGAGGCATTCCGCTGAGAAGTCCTGAGAACGAAGCTGAGAAGGCCCCATCCATCACGTTGCTATCGACGCAAACGACTTTTTCTGAAGCCTGAGAGGCCATCGAGAATACACAGACGGCGGTGAGCAATAGAATTTTCATGAGTTCTCCCTGATTTTTGTGGGCTACTCATACCACATCAGGAAAAACCACGCCTGTGGACCTGTAAAAAATACTAAAACCTAGGCGAGCTTTTTACCAAATTTGCTCTTTAACCAGGGAACCAGCATCGGGAGGATAGAGACGAAGATTACCCCGAAGATGACGATGTGGAAGTTCCGTTTGACCACCGGCAGGTTGCCGAAGAAGTGCCCGGCGAGCAGGAAAGACCAAACCCAGGCGAAGGCCCCGATCACGTTATAGGAGATGAACTTCCCGTAGTTCATTCTGCCGATTCCAGCGACAAACGGCGCGAAGGTCCGGGCGATGGGAGCGAACCTGGCGGCGATGATGGTGAAGGCACCCCAATGGTCGTAGAAGGCTTGAGTCTGGAGCAGGTACTCCTTTTTGAAGAAGCGGTTCTCTTTCTCAAACACCCGGGCGCCCAGGTATTTTCCGATGTGGTAGTTCACCGTGTCCCCGATGATCCCTGCGGCCGTCAGAGACAGCAGAAGGATCCATAGATTCAAACCGTCGTCCAACGCCGACAACGCGCCGAGGGCGAAGAGCAACGAATCACCAGGAAGGAACGGTGTCACCACCAGGCCCGTTTCGCAGAAAATTATTAAGAAGAGGATGACGTAGATCCAGGGTCCGAAGATGGAAATCCAGGAAAGGAGGTGCTGGTCAAGATGGAGGATGATATCCAGGAATTGAGACATTGTTAATCCTTTCTGGTGAGGTGCCAAAGGTTCACCACCAGGATGAAACTATTGGTGATGATGATGGGCCAGGAATAAGTAAGCAGGTACCCATAGACGACGAAACAAACGCACCCCAGGCTGTTTATGAGCCGAAGCCTCCGGACATCCTTCATCAGGAAAGAAATCATCAGCAGAGCTGATGCCGCATATCCAACGGTTTCAGTAGAACTTATGGGCCACCCCTATGAATAAAAGAAGATTTTAACTTCGAAAGTTATTTTTTGATACCCCAAAAGAGGCCAATTCTTATTATACTTAGGAAAAATTTCGGACTATATTAGCAACCAACAGGACCAATATGACAAACACCCCAGACAAAGAACCAAACGCCTTTCGTGTGACTTTAAACCTCGAGCACCCTCAGACCCGGATGGATAACGTTCTCCTGCAGGCCCTGCGGGATCAGAACGAAAACTCAGAATTGAAAACTATTTCCAGGTCGGCTCTGAAAGAGCTCTTCAACGAAAAGAAAATCATGATCAAAGGGCAGAGAGCTAAGTCCTCTTCTGCCCTGGCAAAGGGAATCACCTACGTCGACATCCTGGGATTCTAAAGAAAAGTACTCAAGAATTAATTCGTTGACGTAGCACTGGGCCACTCCTAAGCTAGTTTTTTCAATCAAAGGAGATAGCACATGAGGCAGATGTTTTTACTCGTCTTCGCACAGTTTATTCTACTGACTAGTTTCGCTCACGCTGAAACTCTTGCGGAGAAAAAAAAATGGGTTCTGCAAGAAGAAGCCCTGGCTTCGGAGATTTCGTCGTTCGAACGAAAGTGCGGATTCAAACCTACTATCTCTTTCGACAAAGCTAGTTTCGCTAAGGATTGGCCTGCTGATCAATCCATCGGGTCGAGTTGTGGCCCGGCCCTAGATGCTTCTGGTTCTATCTGCGAAGAAAGTGCAGATGGTAAAGCCGCGATTACGAAAAATGTTCGTAAGGTCATCTGCAAATTCTCCGGAAAGGGAAAAAGCGGTGGAGAGCACTCTGGAACCACACTAGTCTGGAGCGGTGATCCCTTCGTCGCAACAGCGATTTCGACAAAAGCTTTGAAGGCAAAACTCGAGTCTAAATTTTAAAGAAATTCTAGAAAAATAGATCCCTCTCTAGCTGGGCCCCATGGCCTAGCTAGTTTCCTAATTATTCCGACCAGGCCCGGCAAAGCTCTAAGCATCTCCTCAACGACTCATCACTGCAGCTCGATAAACCGCATCTCAAACTCGAGCTTGGTCTTCGCGCAGAACACCGGGAGGGTGAGCCGCTCATCGATCACCACCGGCTGCTGTGTCACACAGTTGACTGGGATCTCGAAGCTGACTTTCTTCCCTGAGGCCATGACATCGATGTAGCTGGTGTTGATCTTAGTTCCATCGACCACTTGAATGGATTCACCGTTGTGCTGAAGATTCACCACGGAGGCGATCAGGTCCTGCGCCGTGAGGAAGTCGAAGCGATCGACCTGGGACTTCTTCTTCGAAATCATCGTTCCGCTGAAATCGTACTGCAGGTAGATCAGATTCTGGAATGACCGCAGGATAGTCAGGAAGCCCTTTTCATTTTTAATCGTTCCCAGGATATCCATCATCGGATCGAAGACGTCGTCCTGTGCGAACCGGAGCTTGATTCCGCTCAGGGTGTAACCCCGGTACTCGTAGGGAGTGAGAAACCCCTGGATTACGAATTCCTTGGTTCCGATCAACCGCTGTCGTCTGCTTCCCATCAGTAGCAGGTCATCGAGCTTGGCCCAGGTGGCCTTCTGAGTTTTGATGTCGACCCATGCCGTCTTTTGGCCAAGCCGTACCAAGAGCCTGTCCTCGACAGCAAAGTAAACCACGTACTGCGGGAGGTAGCGGAGTCCCAGGGACTTCACCCACAGGTCGGTGTCTTCCAACAGATAGACCTGATAGCTCCAGATGTTTTCTTTGAGTTCGGGTCTTAGTTCGTAGAGGTGTGGTGCTTTCGAGGAAACGTTCGACTCCCAGGGGTCCTCTGACGGAATGGTGAGTCCGAGGTTAATGAACCGCAGAACCGGAGGAAGGTCTTTCTGCAAGATGAGTTCGAAGTCAGAGTAGTTCACATTGGTGATGCTCGGTTTGTATCTCACGGCCGGGAAGATCTCTCTGGTGTCGATGTCGAGGAACTGGTACTTCAAGTACGACTTCTCACAGAGACTCTCCACCATGATCTCGTTGGTCTTATCCCCTCTCAGGTTCACCTGCCACATCCGCAGGAACTGACAGGTCTCTCCGAAAGAGATCTGCCCTTTAAGCGCGTCCTTCAGGTAGATCTTCGGGTCCTTGAGCGCAGTGATGTAGTAGATCGGCTGAGATTCGGAACCATTCAGTGTGTTCAGGGTCATGAACCGGCTGACGGCCCCGGACCGTGTTTTAAAGACAAGCAGTTCATCTTGCTTCACACTGACGGTCGGTGCAGCGGCGCTGAGATTCTTCTTCACCTTGAGGAGCAGGCCCACTGTCTGCGTGTCGAACTTAAGCACGCAGCTCAGGTCACCTAGGTCCTTGCTTAGGAGTCCATCGAAAGTCACCAGTTCGGTCTGCAGCGCTGCCATCGCTGGAAGTATTTTGGTTGCAGCGACCACCGCCCCGGCACAGCTGAGTGAAACCAACGTCTCTTTATTCTTCACGGACCAGTGATTCTTAAACGGCACTTCTAAGCTGAAGCTGTTATCTTCTGTGAGAATAATTCCTTTGAGGCCCTTGAGCTGTGGGTACACAAAAGGAGCGGCCTTAATCTTTAGAGCCCTGTCGAGGTGAAACAGACCTTTAAGACTCGAGTTTGCTTTCGGAATATCCGCAGTGAGCATCAAGCGAGCGTAAAGTGAGTCGATGGTATCTTCGGGGTAGACCCCCTTGAGCACGGCCATCGCCGCGGAGACGAACGGGGCCGCCTGGGAGGTGCCGTTCTTATAGTCGTAGCCTTTCCGGCTGATGTGGAGTGGTGCTACCAGGAAAGGAATGGTGCTTAAGATTTTTTCTCCCGGAGCTGAGACGTCGACCTGGTTTCCCCAGTTGGAGAAGCGCGCGACGTCTCCGTTCGCTCGGAGTGCGCCGACGCAGATGACTCCGTCGAGCTGGCAGGGATAGATGCTCGCGCGCTGAGAACTGTTTCCAGCAGCTGCAACGACGATGACACCTTTACTTAGGGCCTCTTTCATCACGGCTTCCAAGTCGCTTGTCATGTAGGACTTTGGCCAACCCACACTCAGGTGGATGACGTCCGCGTTCCTGCTTAGAGCGTACTTGAACGCTTTTATCAGCCGGACCGTTAGAGACTCAGCACTACTGCTGGAAGACCGCCCCTCGTCCGCGGCGAAGACCTTGAGGGGGAGGAACTTATAGCTTCCCTGGATCCCACTCAAGACGGAATTCATCACTCCCGTCACGTGCGTGCCATGGCCGTCGGAGTCCTCGGGCCTGTTGCTGTTTTCCACGAAGTCCCAGCCGGCGCAGTCACCCTTGAGTCCATTGCCGTCTTTATCTTCTTCGTTGTTGGGTGGGATGACCGTGCCCTCGAAGCACTCGGCCTGGTTGAAGGCAATCTTTCCCTTGAGCTCCGGGTGTTCGATGTCGATCCCCCCGTCGATCACGGCGATGAGGATATCTTTCTTAAGTACCGTCGATGCAATGACGGACCGGCCCCAGTTCATCGCCGGACTCGCCACGATGGTCTCATCGTGGAGGTCGTCGATGCTGATAAGCAGGCTTTGATTTTGAGGATTCAGGTACCAGCGGTACTCGTCCATCGTCGACTGGGAGAAGGCCAGGTTGGAAAATAAAAGGATCAGTAGGTATTTCATTAGATGGCCCTTTCCATTAGCCAGTTGGCGAGGAGCTCCCCTTCAAGGATGCCCCAGTTCTGGATGATCTGTTGGGTTGGTGTCGAGTGGAGCGGCAGTGGCAGTTCTCCATAGACGTGAGAGAGCACCGGATTGTCTCCGTTCTCGTCGCCTTGGCGGAAGCCTTCGATCCTGCCTTGATAGGCGATGTTGTCTTTTCCTGCCAGGGCCTCAAGGCCCTTGATGGTGACAACGTCCTGGAGGTCTTTGAGAAGACCATGGTAGCGCTTCATCCCATTGGTCGGGTCAGAGCTCACGAGTTCGGATGCGACCTCAGCGAGCCGCTTGCTGTAGTTCGCTGCGAGTTGGTTGATCCGGTCCAGGCCCACCTTCTCTTGTGCATGAGTGGAGAGGATCCGCTTCAGGTCTGCGGCGGAGCTGTTGAGCAGCCGGTCCGTCCCTTCCTGGGTGAGCAGGTAAGTGAAGGTGATCTTATACAAGAGGATCGAATCGGTACTGATGATGGAGAGGGGGTTGAAGACTTCTGTACCGGCTTCCTTGTTCACCGTCTTGATAAGGTCCCGGAGCTTCCCTGGTTTTGCCTTCCAGCCGTTGAAGATCCGCTGGAAGTTGGTGGTCATGCGGCTACCGTCGAACTCACTGGTGAAGATCTTATTCTTGGCCTTACCGCCGAGGCTGAAGCCAGGGTTTAAGGATGGAACCTGGCTGATCGCCAGGTCCGACTTCAGGAAGATCCCGATCAAACTGTTGAGGGCCTCTGTGGCGTAGCTCTCGACGTCAGTTCCGGAAGTGACGGCGTCGTAGCGACGGTATATTTTTTTGTCAGTTCCACCCTGGGCGTGGGTGATGCTCATGCTTTGGTCAGAGCCGATCTTATTTCGTTTGAAGATTAAGAATTGTAAGGTCGATCCGCCCTCTTTGATGGCGTGCTCTACCCGGTGCGGTTTCACCACGTCCTGGAGAGCGTCGTGGTTCAGGGAGAAGATACTCTGCCGGAGTGCTTTCAACAGCTCGGGGGTGGTTCCGTTGTTCTGGAGGACGATCGGGTAGTAAAAGGTCTCGGCACTCGCTTTATTCCATCTCCCCGAGAATGAAAGCAGGGGCACGTAGGACTTGAGTTTCACCGACATCAAGAGCTTGAGGTTCTTGCCGTAGTCCTGGTAGATCTGGAAGGTGTTCTCGTCGGCGCGGTGGAAATGGAACCGCGTGAGCATCATCCTCTCGGACTGGATTCGACCGTGGACCTTCAAGAGCTTGTCGTCCAGGAAGAAGTACTGGGAGAGGCTCAGCTGCGCTTCTCCGAAGGCCCGCGGAACGATGGAGTCGGTGATGATGAAGGACTCCCCGACTCCAATCATGGATTTGAGGTCGCCCACGATGCTCTGGACGGTAGAGACTTCGAGGTTGGAGTCGATGCCGTCGAGCTTATCAACCTTCTGGCCGAAGTTCTTCAGGAGCATGGGAACGAACATGTTCTTGTACGGATCCTTGAGGGACTTCTTGAGCGACTGGACGGGTTTGACGTGAGAGTAGACTCTCTGGAAAGTCAGGCCCGCACCGCCCTTGAAGGCCACTGGGAATGGCAGACCTTCGATGCCGCCGAACACACCGGCGTCCATGCCGATCCCGAAGTTGTCAACCAGCTGGACCTTGTTGTTGGTTCCCAGGTAGGAACCGGTGACGATGTCGCGGGATAGGATGATGGACCCGTGGAACGACGGGATGACGATGGCATGGGTCGGGTGCAGCGGGCCCTCGTTTAAGATGATGTCTCGGAGCTTTTCGTTGTACTTGGCCTCGACGTTGGTGCCGAGGTAGGAGTTGAGTTTTTCCATCGCCGTGCTGATGAGCTGAGACTGGGCCCGGGAAAGCGCAAAAGATCCAAGTTCGGTCGATGAGAACGGCGACTCTGGGTCTCCGTAGGAGAAGCGGGTGACGTACCCGTCGAAGAATTCCTGAACGATTTCTCCGCCGATCAGCCCGGTTCCGAAGCTCACTTCCGGGTTGAACGGAAGCGGAGTGAATTCCTTCTCAAGCTGCAGCAGCACCAACAGGTCATTGCGTCTGGAGACGACTTTTTCGATCATCAGCTTCTCGACGGCCGGTGGATAAAAACTCTTGCGGACGATCTCCTCCAGGTCTTCTCTGGTAAGCTTGGCGATCCGCCGGCCGATCCATCGGGCATCCTCCCAGCTCGTTCCATAGGTGGTGTCCAGGTCCTGAGTGTGGTTGAGCTTGACGTGGTTGAGGACCATGCGCCCGGCCTGCCAGGGCATGAGGTTGACGGATTCTGTGGTGTCCACCATCGCCAGGGCCACGTAGGGTGCGCGCAGGAGGCGTCGTCCTTGGTGATTCTCGCGGGCCATGAGTCCCGAGGCGAGGTTATAGATCTCCGCTTCCGGCGTCTGCACCAGAGCGTCCAGGACAACCATCTCGAGGTTACTGTCAGCACGGATCCATCTCTCGCTGCCGGCCAGGAGTTTGGATTCCATCAACTTCTTGAAAAGTTCCTTGTCAACGCTATCCGCGAATGACAACCCGATCCGAGGGACCCAGGACATCGGTTGCGTAGCGTAGCCGAGTCGGACCAGGAGGTTTCTTCTCATGACGAAGGTGTGGATTTTTTTTGAAAGGATGACGATGTATTCTTTGGAGTCCCGGGTCCGGACGGTGAAGCGGACCTGTCCACTCCTTGAGGGAAGCTCTTTAACGAACTCTACTTTCTCGTCGGCCGCGATCAGATTCTGGGTGGGGATCATCCGCTTGCCCGGGAGCCAGATATTGGTCTTCGCATCCGGCTGCATCAGGGAGAGATCCTCTCCTCTGAGCGCACGTTCGTGGGCGATCTCTGCAGACACTGGAAGATCCACCGCCGCTTCGATGGAATAGAACCGCGGGATGAGTCCCGGGATCACATCCTGCGCAGAAATGTTCACCGATGCTAGAACTAAGCAGGCGAAGAAGAATTTGAGCATAATCTTTCCAAGTTAAAGAAAAGTGATATGGGCAAATACCATGGCCGGTAACACGGCGCAATATAAGCAGTAATTATTTCAAGAGCCTAAAACAAAAAGGGCCTGAATTTCTTCAGGCCCCGTTAGAAAAATCTTATACTTAGCGATTACTCAACGATCATCTGCTCAAAGAACTTCCCGATCTGCTCAGGAGTGGTGCTGTTAACTTTTGAAGCAGTTGCTAGAAGGTCAGCGTAAGTCTTCTCGTTACCCTGGGCCTTAGCTTTGAGTGCAGCTTCAACCTGGTTCATGCTCACACCGAGAGCACTCAGAGCGAACTTATCTTTCTCAGATGAAGTGAGCTCACGAGAGTTCTCAAGCTTCTGGTACCGGCTGGCGAGTCCAGCAAGTTCAGCGGCCCTGTTAGAAGAAAGAGAGAACTCAGACTTCAGCTTGTAGGCCATGAACTTCTCAGCGGCTTCTTCTTTAAGAGCTGCGAGGGTTTCGAGGTCTTTAGACTGCGAAGAAGTGTTGTCGAAGCGGAATCCACCACCGGTGTAGAAGGTGTACCAGTGAGACGTATCGACCCACTCGTCACCGACGTGAACCTGGTAGCTCTCTTCACGGTAGCAGCTGCAGGACTCGTCGTAGTACTCTTCGTAGTACGTCCGGTAGATCGCACGCCAATAGCCAGAGTCAACCCACTCTCTTCCGGAAGCAAGGTTTCTTACGATGTCCACACCTTCGACTGCGACTGCCATGAACTGCTCGATGGTGGTCATGGTTTCGCGGTTCCATCTGTCCATGTTTACAGCTAGGAATTCGCCAGTGGTCTTGTTCTTGTAAACAACGTAACGACCGGTTTCAGTGTTGAGTTTTACGATCTCATACTGTTGCCCGGTGCTTGCTTCAAGAGCTCTTTCAAAACTCTGTGCGTCTCTCTTGTGTCCGCAGGCGATGAATAAAAAACTCATCAGTGCTAAGACTAAAATCTTTTGCATTCGCTTTCTCCTTTTAGAGTTGTGCTGTTTGGTCCCGAGAAAGCAATATTGAAGCCAACTATTTAAGTCAACTTTAGATCACTTAACGTCCTGCAAGGTGCGAAAAGATTACCAGTGAATGGTGTCACAATGGCTTCGGGGGGTGCAGAGGAGACACATTTTATCTTGAGGACAGAATCTCCAAGGGAGAATCCATCCCATACCTCGGGGGAATAGTTAACTCCTTGTAATTCCAGACTTTACTGAGCAGTTACGTGGACCCTTTAAGGACAATATTGCCCCTATATTATTTTCTTAAAACTGCCGATAATGAATGGATGAAGCAAACCCGATCAATCTTAATTCTCCTTCTATTTCTATTTCTATCCTCTCCATTATTGGCGCAAGAGGTCCTGGATGTGATGGCCCGCGGGCGTAGGCTTCATCTTGCCCTAACAGGTACTTTACCTACGAAAATTCAGTTTCAACAAACAGTAGAACTCTTGAATCAAAGCCGAGCAAAAGAAGCGGCACTAAAAATCATCCAGGAAGATCCAAACTTTTACAATGTGACTCTGAAAAGCATGGTTACACCCTGGTCCAATAAGATCGGGGATCATACTCAACCATTAAATGATATGACGGCCTTGATGATTGGCCTGGTCAGAGATAATATTCCTTTTAATCAGGTATTTTCAGGAAACAGGCTTTATGTGTTCAGAGGTGCATACATAGGCTCAACCATGAGTCCTTCACTCAGACCACTCCTAACTGATCCGGAGCTGATCTTTTCCTACATTGGGTCTAACTTTGTCAGAGATCCAGCAACTGGACAGATGGTGTATAACCCACAGACTGACATCATCAGTATCAATGAAACCCCTGAAGTAAGATATGATCGTTTATTTAAAACATTCCCACTATCAAACAAAGTAGTCATTAAGGATCCCAAGAACCCATCAGTGCGCTTTATCATAAGCCGGCACTCCTATAGTAACAATGATCACTACGAGGAAGCGGAAGCCCTGAACCTGGACTTTGCCAATGTCGCCAACCTACGGTCAGGATACCAGACTGACTACCTGGTATACACCGACACCCGGGCCGTGTCTGGCATCCTTTCGACGAGAGAGTTTGGGAAAGCTTACCTACAGGGTGGAACTAACCGCGCCCCAATCTCCTATCTGATGTCCCACATGCTGTGTAAGACCCAGGACCAGGTGAAAGATTCAACCTTGTCTGATGAATATGTCCGTAAAGACATCCCCCGAATTCCAGGTGGACGTGAAACAACATTCAAGAACAACTGCGTATCCTGTCACACAGGACTGGACTCACTCGCGAACGCTTTTTCATACCATAACTTTTATAACGGTCGTATAGAATTTCGCGCTGCCGGCACAGGAGTTGTACCAAAACTCAATACGAACATCGCAAATGATGACACTCAAATCGGGGCAGCAGTTACAGACGATTACTGGGTGAATTTCTGGAGGTTGAGTAAGAACTCAGACCTGGGATGGCCAAGCGATAATTTTGAGGGCTACGGATTAAAGCCTTTGGGGTTGATGCTTTCACAAACTAAACAGTTTAGCAGTTGCATGGCACAAAGAGTCTATGAAAAGGTCTGCTTAAACAACGTAAGAAATTTAAGCTCTACGGAAAAACTAACAGTGGATTCGCTATCCGTTAGTTTTGAACAGAATAATTTTAACATGAAGGACCTTTTCGCTGAAACTTCGGTTTCATGTAAAGAGTAAATATGATGAGAATAATCTTTACCTTTAGTTTATTGATCCTCATCAGCTGCCAGCCAGCTAGTTTGCCTAGTGGTTCACCGGAAGAGAGTGGCGATGAGAATCCGGATGAAAGTATTCCAGTTGATCCGCCTATAGAAAAGACTCCTACTCCTACTCCTACTCCTACTCCTACTCCTACACCAGCTCCTGCACCTGCTCCAGCTCCAGCTCCAGCTCCTGCTCCTGCACCAGCTCCTGCACCGGCTCCAGCACCTGCACCAGCACCGGCTCCAGCACCAGCACCGGCTCCAGCACCAGCACCGGCTCCTGCACCAGCACCGGCTCCAGCTCCTGCACCAGCACCTGCACCAGCACCAGCACCTGCACCGGCTCCTCTAGTACCTACATATTCAATGCGTAATTTTGATCAGATGGTTAACATTTTCTCTAGAATAACCGGTGTACACTCATCAAGGGCAGTAACAAGAAACGAGTTAAATAAAGTCAGGGCACAGATGCCTTTGAATTATGATCCACTTTCGTATAGCACCTTTAATCATATCTCTCTAACCGCCCTTGCTATCCAGTACTGCGAGTCTTTTATTGAAGATAATTCCAACGTCGAAGGTAGCGTCATCCTCGGTATTCCGGAAAGTGATGGTGATTGGGCCAATAAAGTGTCCTCGGCCATGGTCAATCGTTTTGCCTTTACAGAGGTTAACCAGGACCCCTTTCTTCCATTCATCCAGCTAGAAATGGTCAATGCCATGAAAGTAGAAAATGGGATCTTAAGAATAAATAATTATCATAATAAAGTGGTCATAGGCTGTACGGTGTTTCTTGCCAGCAGCTACTTCTCATTTGATTGAAAGGCGTATATGAAAAAATTAGATAATAAAAAGCAACTCCCTTATTATGAAAAACACTCGTCGGAGTTCACGCGGCGACAGTTCCTTTATAATTCAGGAATGACTTCGGTCGCGTCTTACCTGGCCTTAGCTAATCTTCCGCAAATATTTGCCAGCAATGCATACGCACAGTCCACCAATGGACAAAACCTGGCATACGTAAGTCTAGACTGCATGGGCGGAATCAACCTGGCCGGAAATGTGATCATGGGTAGAGATAGCTCAGGCACTCAGTATGAAACCGGCGCTCTAGACAGTTATCTCTACATGGGGCTCACTGCAGACTTGCATCCAAAACGTTCTGGGATGGTGGATAAGTCCTTCGGGCTGGAGTTTCATAAAACGAGTGGTATCCTGATAGGAATGAAGCAAGTCCTGGACGGGAAGACTGTAGTGGTCAACGGTACACCAGTCCTGGTTTCTGACATGGTGGATGGTCTGGTCATGGCCTACCGGTCAACCGATGACACTTCGGAAAATCCCCTCAACACTTCCATCCCTGCAGTTAGGGCAGGGGCTAATGGAAAGCTCGCTAACCTGATCGGAAATCAGGCTTCCTCCAATGGAGGCAACTCGATAACGGATCCATTTGTATTTGATCCGGTCCTGCGCCCCCCGAAGATTGAAAATTCCCGAGACGCGAAGAACCTTTCTTCTCTGGGCGCATTCATGAATCAAAATGGAAACCGTAGTCAGTACACAAGCTTCATGAATACGATTGCCAACGCTTCCCGAAAAAGACTGGAGATGATTTCTCAAAGTAGGCTACCGGCCAATGCCCGGGCCAACATAGAACGTTCCATGAGCACCATGACCAAAGCAGGCCCCTTCT
The DNA here is from genome assembly GCA_035576105.1 of Bacteriovoracaceae bacterium. Classification (GTDB taxonomy): domain Bacteria; phylum Bdellovibrionota; class Bacteriovoracia; order Bacteriovoracales; family Bacteriovoracaceae; genus Peredibacter. Next base: position 40,433 of record DATLXA010000063.1, on the reverse strand, counting down.
TCGATACCTTTACCCCCGCTGTTCTGGACCCAATGCAGACAGACGCGGCTGATTTGAATAAGGTTTTCCCTGACGTCTTTTATCCTCCAAGGCAGTTTCAAAGTAACCTTTCAAGAGACCTGGACACGATAGGGACCATGAGCTATCTGCTGCTCCATGATAACCTGGTAGGGTCCGTTATGCTCGCCGTCGGCGGAGGTGACTATCATGATGGCACTGCCATGACTGGAGTATTAAAAGATCTAGAACTTGGCCGTTATATCGGTGAGATCATCTACTATGCGGCCCTAAAAGAAAGGAATGTGGTGATCGACCTTTACACGGATGGCTCCGCCATCTGTGACCCAACCGGCGTCATGGATGAGTCCATGCTGGGTCAAGGAAGAGTGATTCATGTTTCCGATTCCCCAGTGCAGTCCGGCTCGATCATGCTGAGCTACCGTCATGGCAAAACCCGGGTTCAGCAACCTATAATAAAAAAAGACCTGGCTAACAATTCTCTACGTCAAGTGGGTCACTTCCTACCCGGGAAAGGCGGAGGTGTGGCCCTCACGGCAAACTCCATGGCCAATGATATCACTATGGTTTGGAAAATTAAGATGTTGAACTACATCGCCATGATGGAAAATACCACTGATCTCAAGTTAGTTACCGATAAATTTGAAGCCATCTTTGGTCGAGGTCTGCTCGCCGCAGATGCGGCAAGTATGATCAGATTCAATTACCTAGGATAAGAAAATGTTAATGGCACGTTCGCTCATCTTGTCGATTGTCTTCATGCTTTCATCTTGTATTGAAAACAAGCCTAGTGAGCTAGTGTTTGAAGACAAAAATAATCCGGTCGCCAAACCAGCTAAGAAATCTGATCCCCAGGACCTACCCTACTCTTTTGCTGCTTTTGAAAAAACTGTCTATCCCATCGTGCGTACGAATTGCATGGGTTGTCATACTTCAGGCCAGTCACCTTACTTCGCTCAACCTAATGCCAGTTTTGCCTATAATGTTGTTATGAACTCATTCCTTGTTGACCTGGTAAGTCCTCAATCTTCTAAATTTTATTCAAGACTGAAGGATGACCGCCACCAATGCTGGTCTAACTGTGATGATAATGCCACTCAGATGCTAACTGCAATTAGATCATGGGTTAATCTGGCAAAAACACCGCCGGTGCCTACTCCGGTTCCGGCTCCGGCTCCAGCTCCAGTTCCAACACCAACACCGAAGCCAACACCGACGCCAACTCCAGCACCAGCTCCGGCTCCAGCACCGGCTCCAGCTCCAGCTCCGGCTCCAGCACCGGCTCCAGCTCCGGCTCCAGCACCAGCTCCTGCGCCTGCGCCTGCACCTGCGCCGGCTCCAGATTCAGTGACCGCATTTGGTAGAACCGTCTATCCTATCGTTCGTACAAATTGCATACAATGTCACTCAACACAGGTATCTCCTTTGTTTGCTCAAACGAATGTCACAACTGCACATAATGTAATTTTGAATTCATTTAAAGTTAACTTAGCAAACCCAGAGTCTTCCCGAGTTTACTTACGGCTATTAAATGATAGGCATAATTGCTGGAATAATAACTGTAGTGAGAATGCTGCCCAAATGCTAACAGCTATTAAAACTTGGGCTGCAACCATACCACCGGCTCCGACCCCGACCCCAGCACCAGCTCCGGCTCCGGCTCCAGCTCCAGCTCCGGCTCCAGCTCCAGCTCCAGCTCCGGCTCCAGCTCCAGCACCGGCTCCAGCACCAGCTCCAACAACCGACTCAGTCACCGCATTTGGGAAGACTGTTTTCCCCATCGTTCGAAATAACTGTATATTTTGTCACGCTACAGATAAACAACCATTTTTTGCCCAACCTGACGTGAAACTTGCCCACGATGCCATACTAAATTCCTTCAAAGTGAATCTGGTGAATCCGGAAGCCTCACGGGCCTACTTACGTCTAAAAGTTGAACAGCATAATTGCTGGACCAATGACTGCGCTGAGAATGCTGCTCAAATGCTCACAGCAATCAAGACGTGGGTGGCAAACACCACCGTGTCGAGTACTGCTCCTACCATAAAAACAGCTCCCCGGGATTTTGATACTTTAATTCCGGAAATGGCCACCCTAAAAGATACAACCATCTTTGAATTCGAAGAGGGTCTTAAAACTGGGCGATTCTTCACTAGCTTAAATATTTCTGCGTCCGGACTCAAGGCCCTGACGACTCGGAAAGTTGCTCCGCACCCACTAGGTGACTTGAACACTAGATATGGCAAGGTCATGACCGGTTGTAGAACAGACTTCACCGATAGTGAGTTTTCGGGCCCTTCAGAGCAAAGACCATATAGGATTTTTAATAAGGTCGCCAGGTACCCTGATCCCAATGGCTACCCTCCTTACATTTCGCGCCTACGGATCACACCTATTAGACCTGACAGAAGAGCGGAGTACCTGGAGCTCCTTAAAACATCTGTGAATGGAAGTCTGACACAGACTCAATTGAGTCGCTTCGTTTGGAGAAACAGACGTTTCGATCAAGGCGACACGTCCAAGGAAATGGTAGGAGAATCTTTATTCGCCTACTCCTACTGCCTTCCAAGTTGTAACGATTATGCAGGGTTTTTAAGGTATTCACCAATCTTACTACCGGATGGACTCTCCATCGAAGATTACAACGAGAGACTGGCCAGTGGTTCCTTACCAGAGGATTACTTCGCCCCGAGATTTAATTCCACCTTTTATGAGCTAAAAGGTAATGAGACCAGACAAGTCCTCAACCGCCTGCAGAATTCACGCAGATTCATCAGCTCTGCTTTGTGGGCCCCCATTGCCAATGAGTTCATGAATCAGTATTTTGAAGCTAAAAATCCACAGGGCACCAGAGTTCAAAGAGGTGAAGCTGAAATTCGCAACTCCGGGGCGTTATTCCTGGCCGGTGAAAGGCAAGGCAGAGAAGCCTTCGAATATGTCTTTCCAGTCCGGTGGGAAGATGCCGGGAATGTCATTGCAGATACACCTGCGGGTAACGTCATTCACGAGATCGACAAGTATGTCTATATCGAAGTCGTCCAGACAGACAATCTCTTCGCGAACAATAATGATTGGATCCCCCATTACCTGGGCTTTTCTCCTCCAAACACGGATACGAGGTTTTCTCCCGCGAATCCGGGCAACAGCATCTTTGACGTCGCCAGTGAGTATAATCCTCATATAAATAGTGCATTCGTACAACCTAAGTGGCACGCCCTGGGAAATCCTGGATTAAATAAAGATCAAATTGTGAGCTTGGACAATGTGGACTATCCCAATGGTGATAGCCTTAAAGCTTTAGAAGCTTACAACATAGACAAGTATCAGGAGCATATCTTTGAGCCCGTCTTCAAATCAGGACAAAATAGCTGTATCAACTGTCATAACGGAGGCAACACAGCGTCGCCTGCGTTTGCCGGCCCGGATAGAGAGAAGTCTTATCAGGTGGCAAATTCCATCCGCGCTTTTGACTTAATCGACCCCTCAAGCTCAAAGTTTTATACCAGAATGCAAGCCTCTCACAACTGTGGAACGGCGGCGGCCTGCGCTAGCTTAGCACAGACGTTCCTCACCAATATCACCACGTGGAAGAATCAATACTCAGCCTACAAAACCAGTGTCATGGGCCAGGCCAATACCTTCAAGAAAGCCTTCACCGTCGCTGAACAGATCCCAGGGGTAGCTTCCTTTACCTTTAAAGTCACACAATCCGGAAACTATAAAATGTTGGCCAGGGCCAAACTTGCTTCCCCGGCAGTGGAGCGGATCAAGCGATTTGACGACTCCTCTCCTCCCACGGACCCAGACATGCCATTCATCAGCTATGAGCTATTCAATGAGCAAAACCTTCCGGTCAACCTCTCCAGCGGAGAGAGCTGTAATAAATCCTTTTTAAAATACAATTACATCTCTAACCCGGCCAACCAGGCCATGCCACAATTTTTCCATAACCGAGATTGGAAATGGATCAGCAGTGGGTCCTTCTACTACTCTCTTTCACCTGGAACATACACTCTAAAAGTCATCGAGGGCCATGAAGGAATGGAACTGGATCAGGTCGGGTTCACCACTAACTTCAACGATCCAAACTTTAGCCTAACTCAGATTCCTCCCACTCCTACGGTTCCATCAACTCGGCTCATCACGAAGAAATTCGTGTTCGACATATCGAGTCTGGTTAACGTCCCTGGAAGTGAGTTCAGAGTGAACGTAGATGACTTTCAGGGGTACTATAAGATAACCGCGCCGGTCATATTCAGTACTCAAAAGATATGGGTTAAGGATATCCAGCTGCTGGTCAATGGACTTGCTAATCCAAACGACGCTTCGTACAGGACTATTGAAAAGCTGGTGGAAGCTAATTCTACCACTCCACTGTCTACCTCTCCGCTGCTTCTCTTAAAGGAAAATGGAAGAGTGTCAGATCAGGTCTCAGCTCTCTTCGGACAACTTAGAGTGGCCACTTCATCCGACATAGAACGTGTTAGGGTTGCTCCAGGTCCCACGGAGCAAAGAGAATGCAGGGATCTAGCTTATTTCGAGAAGAACATTTACCCGATTTTCAAGCTTTACTTTTGGCCTGAATATAAAGCTGTTCCAGCGCCTCCGTATATTTATCATGCCAGATCATGGGCCGATTCACGTCCCCTCGAGTCTACCTGGTATCTACAGTATAAAGAAGCTAACAGAGAAAATGTCGTGCACTATACCGCACAAAAACTCACAAACTGTACCAGTTGTCACACCAGTTCGCACGCATCCTTTACGATGACTCAGCCTTCACCCGCAGGAGAAGTTATCAAGACCTCCAGAGACCTTTGTAATGAAGTTATCCGTAGGGTGAATTTCAGTGAACCTGAGCTCTCCACCATCTTTACCGGTATCACTGGTCAGTTCGGACACCCGTCGATTGTGTTCCCGGAAGTTCCGAACGTTGACGGCAATGGTGAGTGGCCAAATAATCCGGATTCGTGGAATCAAAAGTCTTCTTACTGGAACAAAGGCACCATGTTGCAGACGTATACCTATGAAGATCTCTTCAACCCAGAAGGGTGTGGACGGAACGTCGTTGAAAGTAACCCGGCAGAACTTAGCTTCGTGAAGAAATTTGTGGGAACTTTTAAGCGAAAGCATTTTGTGGTCAACATGAATCCTGGCCCAGCCCAATACTACTTTTACACCAATTATGACTGGAGTCTCCAGCAAAGTGGTCAGGCCCCTCCTGCCACTTCCTATTACTACAGTCCGAGCACTGTTCTTGATCAGGAAAACAGAAGAAACAAAACTAAAATTTTGTACCCGGGAGACTATGCCTGCAGCAATGTTCCAATGACAGACCGCCTGGCCCCCCAAAGTATTCAATCGGTCTATCCGGGAACTAATGCTGGCGACTCAGGACAACATACCAGATTAATGGCCCCGGATAGGACCCGGCTCCTACACGCCACCGGAACTAACGGGACCAGCCCAAGTGCTCTGGCCGTCCTTCATGAGATAGACCCAAGCCAGCCGTTCCCAGACTTTGAACTGGGAAGAGATGCCCTTAAAGCACTCCTCTTGAGATGGATCGAATACGAAAAACCGCAACAGTAGGGCCCTTTTGATGGTCGAGTGCTAAGGCGCTATAAGAAAAGATGGAAGACAGAACGAGTCTTTGCTTGGCTTCAGAACTTCCGATGGCTGAATACTGTTGAAGCATTTATGAGATGGCTTCTAGTTATTACGAAAAGAGCAAACGGCAGAGAAGGTTCTTCACCTTGTTCTCTGCCGCTTGGGAAATTACCCATAAGCTTCAAGAAGTGGCCCCCTTACATGTATAACCAGATTCGAAGCTAAGACCTTCCTCCTCTCACTTCTTACAGAAAGGGCATCCGCGTGCTTGCTACACAGGAAGTCCTTCATGGCCTTATTCTCCGCTTCCAGGCGCTTCACCTTTTCGGCTTTCGGACTAACCGATGCCGGTACACTAGCCGCGCGTTCGAGCGAGAAGCCGTCGGTGCCACCATTAATTGACATGCCATGAACGGCGTTTGTAGGAAAAACGCCTGCCGCAGTACCATCTGAAGTGTAAAAATCGATGGCATTATTCAACACCATATTTGCATTATGTCGCGTGTGAATAAAGTTGAGATACTGTCCTGTCGTTGAGAATCCTAATGCCATCGTTGCATTAGTGAATGCAGCTGCTGTATCGCCACCCGAGACATGAAGCTTTGCGAGAGGGCTTGCCGTCCCAATCCCGAACTTGCTGGCGTGGAAATTCAGATTCGAGCCATCGGCGAGACATTGGCCTACGCCTAAGCTGAAGCCGGAAAGGCGGTGCGTGCTTTCAGGCGCGGAGTGGGCTGTTAGAGGTGATCAATCTTTGTAACACTGAACGAAATGATATTTACAGGCGGCAGAGCCGCTGCTGCAGATCGTGTCGCCCTCACGAAGTAAGAAAGCCTTCCCAGTATATCCAGTCGGGCACCCCGTTACAGCGAAACTGCCTTGACTCCAGCCAATCGTACTTCCTAGGCAAGTAGCAGAGGCGTAGGTGGGGCCGTCCTGCCAAAGACCCCCTCCTGGATAGGTCGACGTCGCAGCCAAGCCACAAGCCGTACCTGACGGTGCGCCCCCGGGCGCGGTCCACGCCGTCCCGTTACAAAACTCCATCACCTTAGTGGTCGAGTTATACCTCTGCTGGCCTTCATTGGCGGCATTACAAGTAGATAACGTGTTGCCAAATTTCACTTCGCCCGCGACGTCTAGCTTGGCAGCGGGACTCGTGGTGCCGATGCCGAAGTTCCCTGCAGTACTGATCGTCACATGCGCGGTCGTACTATTATTCGCGGCTAAATAAAGAGGAAAGCTAAGATTAGATCTTAACAGAGTTCCATTGGCCATTCTTAAGCCTGCAGAGGCAGTGATCTCGCCTTGTACAAAGAGGGGATTTGCAATCGTCCATTGAAAGGCGTCTGCCAATCTAACTGAACCATCTACTTGACCGGCCAGGGTTGCATAACTGGCTGCAGCCGTACCTATTCCTAGGATACCGTAAGGTGCAGAAGCAGGAGCGCCTATGTTAATTCTATTGCGAACTTGTAGCTTGGCGTCCGGGGCACTAGTACCAATCCCAACGTTCCCTTCAATGATGGCACCATTCGTAGGTGCTGCAATATTCAGGTAAGCTGGACCTACCGCCATCATTCCACTCACACTTAGATTGTTCGTGTTCGCACTAGAATTAATAGCGAGTTTTCCTCCAGGATAGAGCACCATCGCAGCAGCCACTGACGCCAAAGGACTGTGTGCGGAGATAAGAGGATTCGCATCTGTTAAAGCGGCATTGGTAATCTTAAGACCCTGGACAGCTCCAGTGTTAACTTCGAGGGCAGCGGTAGGAGAAGCAATCCCGATACCCATTTTACCTGAAGTATCAATAGTTAAGAGCGTATTAAAACCTAGATCAGAATTTACGTCTGTGGAGAACTTGAACTTTCCTCCATCGCTTTGATCTCTACCAATATTCCAAGCTGCTGAGTTTGATGCAAAATGCATTGCTGCGTCTCCGCCGGCAGCATTTCTAAGAATTAACTGGGCTCGGTCAGTTGCACCTGTACTGCGAAATTCTGCCAGGCTTCCAAAACCTGTCCCGGCTCCCTGTATTTCAAAAGTCATTGTAGGATTGATTAAACCAATACCAACCTTGCCTGTGTTATAATAGATATCCGGGCCCGTGGTGGTCCACTGACCTCCTGAAGAGCCTGTGTTGAGGACATTCCAGGCCGTGCCGTTACAAAATTGATAGTTCGTTCCATTGTACTGGAGCTGACCAGTTATCCCCGCTGGGGCGGTACATACCGCAAAGGAAGTCGTTCCGTAAATGGACATGCCGAGCAGGAGGAAAGCTTTAAGTGTATTATTCATAATTATCTCTTCCCTTCTAAGGCTTCTAGTCGTTTCGAGATATCAAGGAGCATCCGTTCCATTTTCATGTTCTTCTCTTTAAGTTGTTTGTTCTCAGATTCTAGAGATGCGATCGACCTACCGATTTCAACGTCCTTCTTATGCAAGTCCTTGGCGGCTTCGATGAGAGGCCCTATGAGTGATTGATACTTCACGGCCTTGATCCCGGTCTTCGGGTCTGTCACCACCGCCCATGGGAATACGGATTCTACATTCTGAGCGATTACACCCATGTCTTTCTCACCGTCGTCCTTCCAGTCAAAGGTCACCCCCTGAAGTTGCAGGATGAGCGGCAGACCTTTTACAATTCTAATGTTCTCTTTTAGGTTCCTATCAGAGGTGGAGATGAATGCCGGAGCAGTTACATTCGAGCTGAAATTCGCAGTACCGTTATCGTACATCGAGATCTGACCTACTGAACCGGCGTCCTGGATTTCGAACATGGCATTAGTCTGGGCAATGGCCCCCTTTAGCCTTAGACCCAAATTGCCCGCTCCAGTACTGACTAAATCCAGTCCAGCTTGGGGATTGTTGTTATTAATTCCTATATTACTACTCATTAGGGTCATTGGTTCGAACAAAGCGCCGCCTGCGAAGACCTTAAAATGTAGCTTTGAATAGTTGGACGCGGTATTATGAGAAACATCAAAAGCTGCCCCTTTTGAATCAAACTCCTCTGTGGCTAAAAGAATGGCGGAACTCTGAGTGGATGTACCAGTGATGAAACGTCCTGACCCTGCCACGTTCAACTTACTGCCCCAAGTAGTGGTTCCGATCCCCACGTTTCCGCTATCTCCCCTAACAGTAAATAGATCAGTAAAATCTGACTGTAGGGTCGGATTCACCAAAGCAACATGTTTTGCAACGCTGAAATCCGCTGATGAATTGGTGAAAACACGAGTACGATACCTGGATGCAGCGGCCGAGTACCCAACGTCCATCCCGTAGTGATATCCAGAAAGTGATGCGACTGTTAGGCCAGGGTTCAATGCCGTCTGACTTACTGAACCAGTCGAGTTCGTTGACATATATCCGGAAGTAATGTCTGCACTGCCACTCTGTATAATTTGCCCTAAAACATGAAGCTTCGCTCCCGGGGTTCCTGTCCCGATCCCAACGTTCCCGGAGTTACTACTGGAAATATTTGAACCGGTAGCTGTCCACTTGGAAGAAGCGGCTCCGCCGGCGCCGAGGTCGGCATAGGCTCCGCCGTTTTCTGAAACTTTGAATTTGTTAGCTGTTGTATCAAAGTAGATTCGCCCCTGACTTGCGGGAGAAACTGCTGGAGCTGCCGTCATGCCTCTTTGGTTTATTGCCCCATTCACATCCAGTGTAGAATTTGGAGCATCTGTTCCAATACCAACTTTTCCGTCATTTTTGATAATCAATCTCTGTGCCGGAGTTGGCTGTAAAGTTTTGAAGATATGATCTCCGAAAGAGGAATGGTGAACCGTATCATTGCCAAAGAAACCCATGAAGTGATGTTGCGGTGAAATTTCTGTGACGTCTGTGATGACCGAGGTCGCAACCCCTTTAGTCGTGGAAGATTCACCACCCAACCCTGTGAAAGATTCGTTTGTGGTAACATTTATGTATCCATAACCATTATTTCTAATTGTTCCTACGGATCCTGCGTTTCCGTCGGCACGGACCAACTCGATACCATTGTTTACTCCGCTTATCCTTAATCCGACTTCACTACTAACAGCATCAACATGTAATTTTGCGGTAGGACTAGTTGCTCCAATACCAACCTTCCCATCTGCGAGGATGGTCATCTTGTTAGTCCCGCCAGTCTCGAAATTTAAAGGAAACGCATCATTGGTTCCAAGAGTCGCCGCACCTGGGAAAGTATTCCCACCGTTCACAAAACTACCCGCAGTAAGTGAAGCTAACGTCGCACACCCCGGCACTCCCAGGGTTCCAAACTTCAAAACCTCAGTGTCATTACAGTTGAATGTTTCAAAAGCTGTTCCAAGATTGTTGGACTTAAATAATCTATCACCTGCAAATGAAGTCAGCGCCGTACCACCCTTGGTGACAGGAACTGTTCCTAAGGTTATAGGTGCCGCACCTGCAGTAGTGTAATCAATGGAAAGTGGAGAAGTTGCAGTGACTGACTTGTACTCAAGTGCCCCACTGGACGGGTGCATCGCTAAAAACTGATTAGCTGTTCCGCCCGCTGTGAGTCCTGTTCCACCTTTGGTCAAAGGGACAGCGGCTGAGAGATTGGCTGGATTTAAATTTGTAAGAGCTGATCCGTCGACGGCCGGAAGTTTAGCTGTATTATCGAGTTTAACAATTTTATCTGCCGTCGTACCTGTGTCTACTGCAATTGAGCCGGTCGTTGTGATAGTTCCTGTCGGAGTTAATCCAGCACCTACGGTGATCGAAGTTACTCCACTTCCAGCGGCACCCAAAGCAACCCAGGCATTTCCTTTGATGTACCAGATCTCATCAGTTGTCGTATCATAGACCTGCATCCCTTCGTTAGCAGCAATCGGGGTGATGGCGGTTCTTTGAGCTGTAGTTAATCTAGGAATGAGTATCCCTGAAGTAGTTGAGGTGATATCAAGCGGTGCTTGCGGGGCTGTTGTACCAATACCTACTCTGCCGCTACCATCGATGGTCATTCTCGTTACTGGAGAATTTAGAACTGTACTAGAAGGGCTCCCCCCTGCTGTCTGAAAAAGAATTTTAGAAGTTCCGTTTCCGATGGCACTACCTCCTGCAAGGATCAGTTCTCCGCCGTTCCTATCGCTGTTGGTACCCACGACACCACCTGCACCTGCTTGAATAGACAGACTGTTACCCATAGAGAAAGTACTGCTATCTTCCATTTTAATCACTCTGGCGGCGTTTCCTCCAAAGCTCAAGCTACTGTTAGGTGATGTGGTCCCGATCCCGACGTTACCCAAGTTATCGATCGTCATGCGGACAGACTGGGTCGCGGCCGCGGCTGCCGTACCAAACTTAAGGCTTCCTCCGCTTTTCGCCGAGAGAACCGTATCGCCGGAGAGGCTCCCAGTGGCGAAACCATCAACGCCAGTGGCAAGGCCGAGCATGACTCGCCCGGACCCCGCGGGTGTGGCTCCGCCTCCGTCAGTGGAGAGTGAAATCACCGGGTAACTTGCGGCATTCACATGAAAGAGGCCGATTGGACTCGTCGTTCCGATCCCCACACTCCCATTTGGCAGTATGGTCATCGCAGTTGCATTGTTGGCCTCAAAGGAAAGAGAGTTATTATCATTGGTCCCCAGCACAGCCGGAGCGGCGAAAGAGTTCCCGTTATTGATGAACGCACCGGTCGTACCTGACGTTGTAGCCGCGATCTGAGCTTCCAGCTTTCCAAGTGCGACTAAGAGCGTATCAGATGCGGCCAAGGCTGTGTTCGTACCCGCAGCGTATCCAGTCAGAACTGCTGACCTCACTCGTGCATCAAGGAAGTAGAGGTTTCCGTTCTCCGGAACCTTTGATGTATCCAAGATGACCCAAGACTTTGTGCCGTCCCAGTATTTCGTATTGTCGCTGGCGGTGACAGTGCCTTCCTTTGCGTTCAACTGAGTCTGGATGTCCGAGGTCACTCCACCCAGGAAGTCAAACTCCGCAGTGGTCACTCCCCCGCCACCGATCTTAGTCGCATCAAGACCCGCCTTTACGGTAGGATTCGGATACGTTCCTGCAAGGTCTCCTCCAGCAGCTCCAGTAGGTGCAGCTCCGGCGACATTGAGAGTAATGATATTTGCCGTGTGAACTACACCGACGTTAGTTCCACCGACAATCGACTTGTATTCTAAGCCCCCAGCGGCGTTGTTGACTCCCAGCACCTGATTTGCAGTCCCGATGCTTCCAGTCCCGGTACCACCTTTAGTGGTTGGAACGATCCCCGAGACCTGAGTGTGTGACAAGTTTGTAAGCTGTGATCCATCAATCGCCGGAAGCTTAGCTGTTCCGTCGAGCTGAACGATCTGGTTGATGCCAGTACCGACATCGATGTTTAAGGTAAGAGCACCTGTAGCGTTAGTTGCAGGTGAAGCAAATCCAGCTGCAGTCGTCACAGAAGTCACCCCTGAGCCCGCTGCTCCCAGTGCCGTCCAAGTCCCACCTTTGATGAACCAGATCTGATCATCGCTAGTGTCGTAGACCTGCATCCCCTCGGTCGCGACCGCTGGAGTGATCGCCGTTCTCTGTGCCGTGGTCATTCTTGGAATCAAGATCCCTGAAGTCGTTGAGGAGATATCGAGGGCCGCTTCCGGAGTCGATGTCCCCAGGCCGACTTTCCCAGTCGCTCGGTACACGTTGCCAGAGAGAAGAGTCCAGTGAGAGTTGCTTCCCACTAAGGTGTCTACGTAAGTTTTTGTCGTGGCATCAGTCCCGGCCGCAGGAGCGCCGAGGTTTTCGATCAGCTGTCCACCCATGTTGATGATGCCCGACATGGTCCCACCAGCAAGTGGGAGCTTAGTCGCATCAAGCTGACTGTCAGCAATACAAGTCCACGCGTAAGTAGGTCCAACGGTCATCTGCAGTTTTTCACTTGCAAGACACTGGGGAACTGCATCAGCACCCATGACGTTACCGACTCCGTTTCCGATGTTGGCAACCGCTGCAGTCCCCAGTCCAAGATTTGTCCGTGCTCCGGCATTGGTATTGGCACCTGTTCCCCCCATAGTAAGAGGAAGAACCGCAGTATCAATCATCACTCCCGCACCATTATTGATCACCACCGATGATGGAGTTCCGTTAGCAAGCTTACTGCGAGCGATCGCCGCCACGGCCGAGACTTTGATATCGGTGATGGCACTGTCGCCAATGAGTGTACCAACAACTCCCTTGGCAGCGATGCCGATAGTCCCCGATGGGTTAGATGAGTTAATCGTCACCGGACTCATCCCAGACCCCGAACGGACCTCTGTCACGGTCCCAGCGCCCCCGCCGCCATCAGCGGCCGGCGCCCACTTGGTCCCGTTCCACTTCAGAACTTGTCCCGTGGTCGCTCCCATCTTGGAGAGGTTCTGTGCCACGATGGCGTACGGCATGGCATGCACGGACTGGTGCCCGTAGGTCTTGGTGTTGGTGTTATCGATCACGCGGATGGCGATGCTCTCGTTGGTGGGCGTGTTGGTGAGAACTGAACTCAAACTGGTGCCACCGCACTGAGTATTACTGTAAGCGAGTTTGGCGTGGAACACACCATTTGTCAGAGGGACATTGGTCATGGAGAGAGTACACAGCGGTGAGCTCGGAGTGCCGGAGTAGCTCAGCTCGAAGGTCAGGTTAACTGGTCCTGCGACGGGAGAGCCATTAGAGTTTACCAGCCTTCCTGAGTAGCTCAGCGAATCTGAAGCAAGAGTAGAAGAAATAGAAAACAAGAATAGCAGAGCGCTGAATAGATTAATCATCGCTCCATTATAAAGGAGTCTATTTTAGGTCGTTACAATTTAATTAGAGTGGAAATATCTGCCTAAAAATAATGACTTAGAAATGCTAGAGATGAGTATTTCTAAAGAAAAAATGTGTTGAACATTTCCATGACCAGGATTTATGGCACCATTTTCAGTTGAGCAAGAACGTATCCTATTGGATAATCGGCGGAGAGCTTATGAGCTCCCCGCCGTTGACTAAGAATCTATTTAAAAAGTGGATGAGTCAAGAGCTCGGCCCTGTGCCGAGGAACAATGTAGCCCTTCGGATAGTCCCAGACTCCCCATCCCATCGTCGCCCTTCCCGCACAGTTCTGACCGGATAAAATCTCATTGATAATACTCTCGCTGAAGCCTTCACTCTGCAGGAACGCGGTACTCAATCCATCGCACTTGTCGGAATCTTGTCCGTGGTCCAGCAGCATGGCATGTCCAACCTCATGGATAAATCCACCGATCGGATTATTCGTTCTACCCCATGTACAAATTCCTGTACCACCACCAGTGTTGTTCGAGTTCACCACTCCGCCGCCGAGGCAGATTCCCCAATTCCAGTCGTCTTCACCCATCATGATCGCATAGATTTTTTTATCATTGTTGATACTCACACTCGGCTGGATGACGGCTAAGTCTTTATGGATGTTGTAATACAGGCGCATGTCGAAGCAACCCTTCTTCGCATTCTTAGCGTTTTGGATACAGAGCTCTGTGGTACAGTTACGGATCGTGTTTTCCGCATGCTCATTACAGTAACAGTCAGCGGAATCACATAGACGGGTGTTTAAGTACCAGGACGCAGGTTGACTTCCTCTCACGTAGCTAGTCTGGGCCATGGGTATCCGTTTCCCATTAAGATTCTTAGCATAGAAATTACTCAGGTTGGTCGTTAACTCGCCCATTTTTGAGACAGCATCAGATGCTTGAGCCGCGTCCGAAGGATAAAACCACATCGGGACGACCTGCCAGCCTGATGGCGAAACTGAACCGGATCCCGAACTCGGAGCTGGTGCCGGAGCTGGTGCCGGAGCTGGTGCCGGAGCCGGAGCCGGAGCCGGAGCTGGTGCCGGGGTAGGTGCTGGTGCAGGATTGACAACATTTTCTACCAATATAGTTTCAGATCTCGCCGTAACCTCATACCCATTATTCAAGTGATAACGAAACTCATACTTTCCAGACGACGCAGGCGCCTGAAGAGAGAGGGATCCAATGGTCATAGCATTGACATGGTTGAACCAAAGGTAACTTGACTCTCCAACTTTGAACAAGCCGACCCAGTCATTCCCTGCTGCTTTCTCTGCTTTCCAGCTAACTTGAAGCTTATCTCCTGGAGCTACTCTGAGTGATGAAGCACTCACCGAATATTGCGGGGTACTTGGTGAGGGAGCCGGAGCCGGAGCTGGTGCTGGAGCCGGAGCCGGAGCCGGAGCCGGAGCTGGTGCTGGAGCCGGTGCTGGAGCCGGAGCCGGAGCTGGAGTCGGTGCCGGATTTACGACAACAGTTTTGGCAATGGTTATCAAGGGAGACTTGGCAGTGATCTCAAAACCATTGAGCAGCTGATACCGGAATTCATATTTCCCTTCACTCGACGGGGCCGGAACAGAATAACTCCCACTGCTCATGGCGTTCACATGTTGGAACCACAGGTAGTTATAGGAATCTCCGACTTTGAATAATCCAACCCAGTCCGACATGTTTGCCGAAGCAACTTTCCATTCGACCTTTAAAGTGTCTCCCGGTGCCGCACTCAGCGGAGAAGCGGAGATCGAATTTGAGGAATTTCCAGACCCGGTCCCCGGAGTGGGAGTTGGCGCTGGCGCTGGCGCTGGAGCAGGAGCTGGAGCAGGATTGGCGACAACGGCACCTTCATCTTCCACGGTAACAATTTCACTTCGGCTATCACTCAACAGACCCATGCTGTCGTAGTATTTGAATTCGTACTTCCCGGGCTCCATCGGGGCCGGAACTGAGAAACCCGCCTCCGTCGATCCTGACATGTATGCGTACCAGACAATGCTATACTCTTGGTCTAGCTTGGTCAGTATCACGAAGTCGTTATGTTTAGCATTGGGAGACTGGACATTCAGCTGAATGTTTTCTCCTGGAGCAACATTAAGAGGAGTGGCCTGCAACACCACATCAGCGTTCACAGCAAACATCCCTACTCTCTTACTTGCTACGATCTTCGGCGGCGGCCGGATCCCGGATGGAGTTGGTTTAGACTCTTCGAAGTTACAACTCCCCAGAGTCAACGAGAAAATTGCCATTAAACCTAGCTGTACGGCAGCTCTGAATTTTAACATAGTATAGTATCCTTCTTGAGAGAGAATAAACGTGTTGTACTGAACCTGATCGGTCAGAAGGATGAAATTCTTTAAATTTTAAAATACTGATTTTTAATAGAAAACGCTAAAGATACCTGACTCGAGTTCCTGATCGGTCTGTGGATCTGTACTACTTCCCGCCGGTAACCTGTTAATATCCATCGGGGCTTCGAAGAACCCGAACGGATAGAACCCTCCTGAGAACTCGCTGACGGTATTTGACCCGACGGCCGCGTGAGACGACTCGGCCTGGAAGTACTCAAAGTCCTTGAGGGTGATGTTCTCAGTTTCACACTTCGAAACGTCCACCCAGAAATCATTGGCGACATAGGTTGCTACGAAGTTGGGTCCGTAAGACAGGTGGGACTTCAGGAAATTAATTTCATACGTATCCCCAAGGGTGATGCTCGAAAGTGTGAGCGGCCCGAGGATCTCCTGCGGCACCGGGGCGGTCATCGTTGAGAAATTTTCTATCATCTCCGGACAGGCCATCCCAAGAATAAACGGATCATGGGATTTGAAGTTAATGATCCCCATGTGGTAGGTATCACTGCCGAAGTCATCACTGGTGGTGAGCATCGGAGAAGACGGTAGTTCCGTCGTCTGGTACTGGATGCGGGCCAGCTGGATATTCAGGTTAGGAATGTGCGGATTGAATTCGTAATTATAGTTTTCTTGCGTAGACTCCTGTGCCCCCGCTTGACCGACGAAGCTCAGGCAGTAGCTCTTAGCTTCTGTGCCCACCGTGATCGCCTCGGTGTAGGGAACACCATTGGCCACGGGATCGCAGCAATCCCCTTCGCTGATGCAGTACTGGATGGTGCTTGTTTTGTTGCAACTAAGGTTCACGGAGATTGGCTCGATGAACGATCCGGATGCGAAATCGGCGTCGCAGAGGAGGTCATCCCCGATCCCTCCGGTGGTTGTGCCCGAGGTGCTGGATCCACTGGTAGCACCAAAATCCATCCCAGCAGTGACTCCACCGGTACCAGGGAAGAAGCCTCCCCCTCCACCTGTGACCGTCCCACCGGTGGTCGAAGGTTTCTCCGTCGAAGCCAGTGGCCCGTTCGAATCCCCAAGATCAGAATCGGATAAATCACTATCAGTGAAGTCCTTGCCTGCGCTATCGGCCACGTCAAATGATGATCCCGCTGGCACCGATGATGACGGGGTCGGCGCAATTGGCTCATCACTTGCCGAATCGTCTTGAACAGGTGGAATGTAGTCAGGCTGTGACTGCGATACGTAGTTTGAATTATCAAAACTCTGCTGATATGGCTGCTGCTTGAACAGTGTCTGCTTGGCCATCATCGACGCCGGTTCTCGGCTTCTTTTCAACTTCACTTTTCTCTGGATCGGAGCTTCGTCCTCGTCGGCGATCACCGCTTTCCGCGGTTCGATGTTCATCCGAAGCTTATACAACGCAGCGGCGACCAGCATAATGTAAAAGGCTTTCTTCATAGGAGTCTTGTCGGTTTTAACACCTCAAAACTTTAAGGAATGGCGTAGCTTTTTGAATCTAGGAGGGTATGCAAATAAAACGGGGCACTCGGTTGGAGTGCCCCGGGGACATTAGATCTTACTGACAGTTACGATTAGAAACAACGAGGTTCTGAGTGTTACATCCCAGAGACAAGCAAGAAACCATGTTCCGGTTATACTCACAGTCATTGAGTGCTTGATCCTCAGCATTCCATCTGTTACCTGAAGCGGTAAATATTCTTACACGACCTCTTCGGTTGGTACCTTCAACAGTACATACGTTTGCTGTCTGGGTACACTTTTCAGTACAGCTGTCGTGCTTCGCCAGACAGGTGTTACAGTTGGTATGGCCAAGGATGTGCTTTTCAATGAAGTCAGTCGTTCTTGCAGAACAAGTGACGTACCCATTGTTTCTACCGTTCTCTCGGTAGTCGCCATCTCTCCCCATTCCCCCACCTCTGCGCTGCGCAGACGCGAAGTCTACCAGAGTAAGATTGAATGCAAAAAACATGAATAGGAAAAATTTAACCTGAGTCATCTAGACCTCCATGGTTGGTTATTCTTAATCTTAAGATCCTTTAACTGATAAACACTGTCAAAATGGAAAAACTAAAATTGGATGGTATTACTCTTGGAGTTCTAAGCAACTTAAATCGTAATCGACGCGCTTACTCAGTTAATGATTTATGAAACCAGCTGTCACAGCTAAAATGCCCAGTATCGCCGAGTGGCGCAGAGAGAGGAATAAAATTATTTTTCTGATAGAGTGCCTTTGCTTGCTGCATGCTTTTCAAAGTTTCCAGGTAACAAGTTTCATACCCAAATTCTTTAGCAGCTTTCAAGCACTCATCCATCAGTTTTTGCCCCAGACCCTTTCCGCGGATCTCTGACATGAAATACATCTTCCTTAATTCGCAGGTACCCTCTTCACCGGGCAAGGGTGCCACCCCAGCGCCTCCGAAGATCATCGCTCCATCCGTCACCACAAAATAGGCACGGCCTTGCTGCTGATAGGCTTCGAACATCTGTGAGACTTCCGGGTCATGGATCGCAAACCCTGGCCCGGAGGCACCGAACTCAGGCATGACTTTGCGGATAAGATGAGCGACACCATCATTGTCTTCTTTTTGAATTTTTCTGATGAATAAATCCGCCATCACTTCTTTGATTTTTTCATGGATTGGACCCAGGCGTAGATGGCCGGGATGTCGTTTTGGAGTTTTGGAATCTTACGCATGAGCTTGGTCTTTCTCTTAGGTACAAATCCGGCCGGTAATGGGTTTGGGTAAAGGCCAGTCAACACTTTCGAAGACATCACTTCAATAGGTGCGTCAACCATCTCTGGTCCAATGGGTCCCTTGAGACTTGGATCTTTATGATGGCAGCTGATGCAGTTCGCAAGGTAGAGCCTTCTTCCCTTATCAGTCACAGCATCGGCCATCACAGCGGTAGTTAAAAGGAGGGAGCCGACTAGGCCCCCCAGTATCTTCACCATTAGACAATAGCTTCAATCAGCCCATAAAGGACTACCAAAAGGGCCAACCCACAGTGGATCACACCTTTCACGGTTGTCATTGGACCAAGCTTCCCTTTGATCGCATTCAATTCCAAAAGGAGGATCACAGCGGTCACCACCCCCAGAACTGCAGCAGGACTAAAATTTTCAGGGATGCTAAGACTCAGGTGGCGAGAAGCCCCCATGAAAAACAATAATGGGATCGAAAATAAAACGTTGGTCCTGGAAGCTAGCAGTGCTCCGGGACCGAGCTTCGCAGCTTCTGGATTCGCGGCCCCGCCACCGATCACTGACAAGGCAGAAGCGACAATGACTTTCTGCCGCGGCCAAATAATCAACCAGACGTTCAGGAACATGAGCAGACCCATCAGAGAGCCAGTGTAGATGTAAATTCCATACGGAGTCTGGAAGAAGTCACCGGCCAGGTCTTTCCCAACGATCGAAAGCATCGCCATACCCGAAAGGAAGGTAAACATGGCACCCCAGCGGAACCACCATAGTGCTCTCGGAGCAAGTTTGGCGAGGGTTACGTTTTTTACTGGAGCGTCGACCTCGGCAAGAAAAGCGCCCTGGACGAAGTTAAAATAATAAAGATGACCGATCCACGCCACGCCGGCGAAAAAATGTATCCATCGAAGGATCATGATCAATCCTTCCTGGGTAAATAAAGCTACGTCCATAACAACTCCTGGAAAAAATTTATAACTATAAGAGTTAGATTAGTTTAATCTTAGCTTATGCCAATGTGATTAATCCACTGATTAGAAGGGCCAAGGCTGTGCGCAATTAGCGTAAAATCCGTGATGGGGTTACGATTTCCATTCTTTGGTCATATCGAGCTTACCAGTGAGCATTTCAAAGAACATCATCCGGCCAGCGTGCATGCTCCAGATCGGGTAACCGAAAGAAGTCGGACGGTTGTTCTCGAAGAAGAAATGGCTGATCCAGGATGTCCCATAACCCAACACGATCCCCAAAAGGGGTAGCCAGTAGATACCCAGGTAGAAGGCCGAAACCACCGTCACTAAGAAAAACGAGGAGCCGGCGAAGTGAATCTTCCGGCAAGTTGGATTCGCGTGTTCTTTGAGGTAGGCAGAGTAAAACTGGTTAAAATCAGTGAATGGTATGTTCATTCGCTCAACTTCTCACGGCCGGCTTGCTGAGAGATTTAATTCTACCTAGTTAGGAAAATTATACCCTAACCTTAAAACTTCCCCGAATGCCTCCAGTTTTTCCGCCCGGATACGATAAGCTCAATATGAAAAACCAAGAGCCACTCAAGCCAATCAAACCGAATCTCCAACTCGTGCAGAAAGCGGAGGACTTCAAGTCCCAGGCTTACCTGCTCCACCCCGTAGTGGACCCGCTGATGATGGGGGGCCTGTCCCTGGTGTTCTTCGTGGCGATGCACTTCTTCGTGGACCCGAGTGCGAGTACCTACAAGCTGAGTTGGGTGATGTTCGTGATGAGCATGGTTGTGAACTTCCCGCACTTCATGGCCTCGTACGTGCTGATGTACCGGGACTATCGAAAAGAAATATTAAGCAACTGGAAATTCACCTGGGCGGGCCTGATCGCCCCTGTGGCCCTCGGGACAAGCATGGCGGCCTTCACCTACTATTCGGTCTCCACCGGATCCCATAAAACCCTCGGCTACCTCCCGAGTCTCATGTATCTACTGGTGGGTCATCACTACGTCAAACAGATCTACGGCTGCGTAATGGTCAGCAGTGCCAAGGCCAAGTTCTACTTCTCACCACTGGAAAGTAAGGCCCTTTGGGTTACCATGTACTCTGTCTGGATGATGTCTTTCCTTTCTTTTAATTCTTACACCGTCAACACCCATAACTTCTACGGCATCAGCTACTCGACACTTGGTCTAGGCAAGATCTGGCTGACTCTGGTGAATCTAGCAACGGCAGTCTCGGTGGTCGCGTTTCTGGCGACGATGGTCAAGAGGTATGTCACCGACGGAAGGATCATGCCCCTGAGTGCCTGGACTGCCATCGTGTCGATTTTCGTCTGGTACATCCCGTCTTTCTACCACCAGCACTACTTCTACATGATTCCATTTTTCCATTCGCTCCAGTACCTGCTATTTTCTTCAGTGTTCGCCAAAAACAAGGCGCTGGATCTCTCAAGGGTTCACGAGGACGGACCGAGGCAGAGAGCTTCGTTTCTGAAGAACCTTGGAACCTTCTTCGGCCTGACCATCGTCACTGGTCTGCTCGCCTGGCACTACATTCCGTCGCACCTGGATTCTCTCGGACTGGTCAGCAACGTGCTGGGACCGACCTTCTTTATGTTCAGCTTCCAGATCTTCTTGAACATTCACCACTACATCATGGACAACGTTCTCTGGAGAAAAGAGAACCTGCAGATCAAAAAATACCTCTAGTTCTGATCTAGAGTCTCACCGAGCTTACGCGCGAAGTGAGACCTGATCCCTTGGATCACTTCCGGGTAGTGCTCCTGAGTGAGGGGCCCCTGGATGTGTACGCCGATTTTAGCGAGCTTTTCAAAGAAGTGCTCCTTCATCTGACCTCGGATCTGAAAGTACTCGTTCACGGACCTTCCGTTGGAGAGAACCGCTGGTATCTTCAGAACCTTCTCGGCATCACTCTGGCAGTACGGGACGGCGTCGACCCGGAACGGACGGATGTCATCTTCGAAAGTAAAATCTCTTTTCAGGACACTGTCGAACCCTCCTGAGAAGCTGCTCTTCCACCAAAGATTCTTCACCATCTTATGGACAATGACGGTCTTCTTTTTCTCCATCGATCCCAGTTCCGAGAGTTCGCTCAAGAGGATCTCCGACATGGCCCGGTTGAACGGCAACGGGCCCTGGGCCGCTCTGACTCCTAGGTAGCTTCCCAAAAGGTTCGAATAGGCGTCTTCCACCGAAAAAGCACTACCCTTTTGGATATTGAAGGAGGTCGGAATCTCATGCAGCAGGGCCATCGAGTTGCTGATGGCGACCGCAAGGTCGGCGAGGTCAGCTTTGCTAAGAGAGGTGAGCTGTTTAGTGGTGAGCTTTGGGAAATAGACGCCTCGGGTTTCGAAGCTTCCTTCTTCCCGGGCCAGGACCTCCCGGCCGCTTCCGATCCAGCTGCTTAGGTTGTAGAGGATGTGAGCTGCCCAGTCCGCGGTGTCCCGCACATGGCTCACGTCGATGAAGCCGCCCTTACAGGTGTAGATGAGACCGACCTTGTCCTCCTTGTCATCCTCGTCCCCGATCCTGGCGAAGCGATGCTCGCCGAGTTTCGATGGATCGAGATACAGCCCCGCCAGGCCGACCTTGTGTTGAATGAAGCTGTTGGCGAAGCTACAGCAGGGCCGGGTGAAAAAACTAATCGAAGAGTTCTTCAGGGTTTCGGCATCGAGACCCTCAAACGAGGCGCTCGCTTGAAGTGAACCTAACAGGATCGAAACGATGAAGAGAAATTTCATAAGAGGCTCCCAATTGAATTTGGGAGCTTCTACCTAACGGATCCTGCTATTGCGACAGGTAAGCACTCAGGTGGTAATATTTATTTAGCTCTTGCGGAGTCCTTAAGCTCAGAGTCCTAAAACTCTTCCAGCAAGATGGCGCCACCCGGGAGCTTCTTTGGCTCCGTGAATCCGCCTGAGAGGTCGAGGACACACAACCGTTTGTAAATCTTGTGGGGACCGCAGGAGACCCCGGCTTTTTTGAAGGCCGGATTATAAAGGCTTGTCCGGTGCCCCCGGTTAGCGACACCGTCATCCACGATTAGTCCGATGATGTGACCGCGGGCGGACTGCGAGGTGTAACTGATGTTCTCGCCGAAAGCGTGGAGCCAGTTGCCGTACTTCTTCGCCCGGGTCATCGGGTCACTGCCGTCGCTTGAATAGTGGCCAACCTGCCCCTTCGGTCCTTGGTCTTCCACGTGGTCCCGGGCCGCGGAGGTGAGCCCCTGAGAGAGCGTGAGTTTTATTTTTAGTGGAGCTTGGATCTCCAGGAAATCGATCGCTTCGGTGACCGCGGCGGTGCCTTCGTTGGTCCGGTAGAGGATTCCGTCCTCATTGAAGTGCATCCCATCGTCCTTGAACCTCTCCAGGAATTCCCGGATGTACGAAGCATAGAGCTTCGGGTTGGTGCGGGCAGTGTTGAGTTCCTCGAAATAGGTTTGCTCGAACTCCGAGAGCTTCGGAAGATCCGTTTGAGGAAGCTCCTTCTCATCGAGCAGAACATAATTGTGTTTGACCCTGCCGTAGTAGGAGTAGGCAGCATCATTGAAGGCCAATAGAATAAAAAGGGAGCAGAGAATTTGTTTTTTCATGAGTCTTAAGAATGCATTAAATGTGCCGACGCCTCCATGTCCAAACAAGCAGTTAGGGCCCGTCCGTCGTCAATTCTCTGCTCGGATGAAAAAGGATTTTACAGTGCACCCTGGCCTTCTCTAAGATCTCGGCATGGACCAGCTTCAAATCCCTCACCGCTACGACAAGATCAGTCTTTCGATGATCCTTCTCTCAGTCATTGTGTTTACTCTGGAGACGGTCCCTGAGCTCGCGGCCTACCAGGAATTATTCCACCTGCTGGAGAAAATCTTCATCACTTTCTTCACCGGTGAGTACCTCTTGCGCCTGTGGCACGCCCCCAGGAGAAAAGCGTTCATTTTCTCCTTCTACGGGATCATCGACCTCCTCTCCATCATCCCCTACTTTCTTTCGCTGGGCTTCGCGGACCTGCGGTGGATCCGGATCCTCCGCGTCCTGCGGGTTTTCCGCATCTTCAAGCTGGGTCGTTACATCAGCGCCATCGACCGCTTGAAGCTCGCCGTACAAAGAGTCGAGGCAGAGCTTCTGGTGTTTGTGATGATCTCCTTCATCCTGATTTATCTTGCTGCGGTCGGTATCTATCACTTCGAGAAAGATGCACAGCCTCATCACTTTAAATCCATCATCCACTCTCTGTGGTTCGCCGTAGTGACCCTCACCACCGTTGGCTACGGAGACGTCTTCCCTGTGACCGGGGGTGGGAAATTCTTCACCGGAATAGTCCTTATGCTGGGGCTGGGACTGATTTCAGTACCCTCCGGACTCCTTGCGTCTTCATTTACTGAAGTGTTTAAAGAAGAAAAAAAAGATAAGCTTGAAGACGACCTAAGACGTTGAAATTCATTTAAATTCCAAGCTTAAAGGTAAGCTTCATTTTACGGTCACTCCCCATTCTAAGAGAATGGAATTTTAGGAGGTTCTCAATGAAAAAGTTTTTATTATTTTCTGTCGCCACGATGCTTATGAGCGCGTCAGTCCTGGCCCAAACAGGGACTTTAAGCACTCCATCCGGATCCGGCTCAACGACGAACATGGGCACTTCAACCCTCGATTCTGGAACCACTATTGGCTCTGGAGCGGACACCGCAACCATCGGTACGTCTAATACCGGAACGATCCAGAATTCAAAAGCTAAGACCAAAAATTCTCAGCAGCGGATGGAAGACAGTTCCGCAACTGACAAGGGTGGAAACTACGGTTCAGGAACTGGCGCCGGTTCCGGTGTGGGCACACCTTCTACTGACCTTAATCAGTAATCCGACTTCATTTTGGGGGAGGAGTGTAACTCCTCCTTCGATTTATTCAACGGCTTTTGTCATACAGACAGGGAGCTTGGTTTCTAAGCCTTCCTTGATTCCGATGGAACTCAGATCAGCTTTTGAAATTGCATACCCTTTTTTCTTCAAATCTTCTAGGCCTTCGATGGTCAGTAGGATGCTTCCGGAACCTTTCATACTTGGCTCCATGGAGAAGTTACCGTAGTAATCGAGTGACACGCTGAACTCCATCCTGTGTTGAGGGATGGTCGCCTGGATCGACTTTTTCTTGGACATGAACCCTGACTCCCGGACCTGGTTCAAGCTCTCCTGAGTCCACGTATCCAGCGGCTTAATACACTTTGGTAAGTAGTGGATCAGAGTGTTTGAGCCCAGTTCTTTGGTCGTCACGGTGTAGTCGAGGTAGCTCGGTTGCGTCGCCTGGACGACTTCCATGGCCTTGAGCATCTTGGGTTGCAGGGTCTTCAGAATTTTTTCTTTATCGGCTCCATTTTCTCTTTTTTCCGAGCCACAGGTCGACGGGTAGGCCTGGTCCAGCTGCGGGTCCTGGAACTTCTGGCAGCGGAGGTTGGTGATGATGGAGATGTGGCTGGTGATCTGGTTGGAGTCAATTTTAATCTCTTGACCGAGGTCAAATCCTTCTTTCATGCCTCCGTGGAGAATCCCGATCAGTCGGCCGGCCTCGTCTACCACGGGAGACCCGGAATTTCCTCCGATGGTTTTGCAAAGCTCAAGCGTGTTTTCTTCCTTGAACCCAGTGACCGGGCTGGTACCAAGGGAGGTGATCCGCCCCATGATGTCCGAGGATTTCATAATACAGTTCTGTTCCTTGAACTCACTATACACACCGGAATCAAGTTGCTGGTGATTCATTGTCAGGATCTTCAGCTTCTGACCTTCACTGATGCCTCTCCGGTCGAGCTTGAAGCTATGAGCGCCGGGGATGTTGTCCTCGAGTTCTATCAGGGCGTAGTCGTTGTTCAAGAGAGTCGGTTTCGAGATGTCAGACGCAAACAGAAGCTTTTTGCACCTAATCTTATTCTCTCCCTCAGGAGTTTTGAAGGACCCCTGCAGGTAGTCTCCACAGTAATGAGCGGGACTTTTTTTAACCGAATCTGGTACACAGTGAGAGTTGGTGACAGCTCGGTTTGGTCCGACCAAAAACCAGGTGCAAATCCCAACGTTGCTCTTGCCGTAGATGCCCTCGTTCAAAGAAAGTAGAGTCCCGACTCCGTCCGGTGTCTTCGGATCAAGTGTGAGTGTCCTGGAATAAGAATTCAAGGTTTCCCCGGAGTTGAGGTAGATCAGGTCCATTTCTCGATGCACTTTCTTTTCCCCACACGCGGCCAGACCAAGAGATAAGAGCATGAGACATAGGTGTAACTTCATAGGGCCCCCGGTTATAGATATGGGAGCAAATCTGCAAGCCCAGGGCCAGCGATCGTGCCTCAAAGTACCAGTAAACTGCTTACTTCTTAGACAGCTGACTGGCCCGCACCTATAATTCCCGTATGCTAAAAAAGAATCGTTACTTATTTATAGGAAGAAGGAAATTGCTTTTACCGCTATGCGTAACTCGATTATAACCATCTCTAATTAATCAAGAGAGGAAAATATGAAATTCATTGGAGTTGCCCTACTTTTCGTATCGATGAACGCTAAGGCAGTTTACATCAACTGTTCTTCGGCAAACCTAACGGTCGGAATGGATAGCCTTTCAAAAGTTGAAATCAACTTTAATGGTAGAAAGTATATTGAAAGAGCTACTGTGTCTGATCGTAAAGTGAACGTTTCTTTCACTGACAAAGACAGAGGAACAAAGATAAATGTTTCTTTCGCTGAATTTCTTCTGAATGGCCCATCTGGTGTAGCACAGGTAAATATCAATCGAAAGGTTTCGAATTGCAATGTTTCAAATGCAGGCAACATAACTTTCTAAGTTGCGCATACAGAAAGGTTCCTTTTTCGAAATTACTATTGCCCACATCTTTCGATGTGGGGTTTTATCATCTTCCTTGAAGTTACCTTTCTGACTTCCCAATCACCGGCCGATGAACATCTCGGTGTAGTCGAGCCGGTAGTCGAGGTAGGTTTTTTGTACCCGATCCACGTATCCATCATCCAGCAGCTTCAACGTTATTCTTTCGTACTGCTCCCTGTTCATCGGAGTTTCGTAGCTCAGAACCTTCTTGGTTGTTCTGAGGATCTTGACCTTCTTACCGTCCACCAGCAGGCAGCCGCTCTTGATCCTGTGAAGGTAATTCCCGTGACAGTCTGGAGCGTGGCAAGTGTCGTTAGACAGTGGGGAGCTGGTCCAGGTCGTGCTGTTTTTCTTAGTGAAAGTATAGACTCGATCTTCCCCATACCCGTCATCGTCCCCTCTGAGGATAGTGGTTTCTACGCCCTCGACGGAGCCTTTGACAGCGAGAGCATTGAGGACAGATTTGATGTTCTTGAGATCATACTCACAGCGGGCAAAGGAAGTCGTAGAGAAAATTACGGTTATGAGGACCGTGAGCGCTTTGATATTCATTGTTATCCTCCAGGGGTAGGTCGATACTTCAAAATTACAACATCCCTTTCAGATGAACAATGCCAAGGCCGTGGAGGGAAGAACATTGTGAACACCAAAGTGTTCAGGGAGAGAGCATCTAGTCAAACCCTACGACAGATGAGTGCCATGTAATATTTATCGAGTCTCTCCTCTCCTGTGATGGTGTAACTTTGGCCCCAGTTGCGACGTAAGGAAAGCAACATTTTATTGATGTTCAACATCTCAGGTGCTACATGATCAAGACGCTGAGGTACCCAGTCATCAACTCCATAAACAAGGTTTTACATGAAACTGATTTTCACACTCTCTCTGTTGATCTCGCTTTCGGGCCACGCTCAGATCATCAAAAACACTTCGAACCTTTTTCTGCGGGCGAAAGCCGATAACAAGGGTAAGACGCCAGCGCTCATCGTAGAAGAATCCCTCGCCCATTATGAAAAGTTCGTCGCCCTCAACGTCAACAGCCCGAAGATCAGCACCGTATATTTAAATGACAAGAACAAGCCTCGGAAGCTCTCGCTGGAAAATGGTCAGAAGATCATCGACGCCTCAATCATAAATCCCGTGGTTTCCTCAACTCCCGTGGTCGACTACGATCCGGAGAAAAGAGGGATCGGCTATTGCTTCGGACGAGCGATGTTCTCCCATCTCTACCTGATGATCAATAATTTCAATCGCTCCAACATAAAGAAAGCGTTCATCATCGGCCCCATGGGCAAGGGTGTCTGGGCCTGGCACATGGTGACCATCGCTCAGTCTGCGGATCCGGAAGGAAAAGAGATCTGGCTCGCCCTCGACCCGAACTTCGGGAGGCCAGTGGAATTGAAAGAGTGGTACAATCATTGGTTAACCACTTCTGACAATGGGAAGCTACGGCTCTACATCACCGAGTCGAGTAAGTTTGCGGTCTCCGCCTTTAAGTACAACGAAGCAACTCTGGCCAACAAGTTCTACCACGGCTACTTCCTGGACATGAGAGAATGGTTCGACGACAACGACATCAGTCGTGAACTGATCTTCGAGAGGCCCAGCCTTCGCCCCAGGCTATCGCCGGCCTACTACACCAATAACACGAAATCTTTTTTTGAATAATGTAGCGAATAGCTAAGGACCATCCGGATGACAACCGTTACAAAAAAAAAATCATTCCTCTACCGCTTCTTGGACACCGTTGAGCGAGTCGGAAACGCGCTCCCGCATCCCGCAATCATGTTCCTCTACCTGACTTTCATCGTGATCGTCATCTCCGGGCTGGTATCAATGCTCGGGATCCAGGCGATCCACCCGGTGACGGGGGAAACCATCACCTCCGTAAATCTATTCTCCGCGGCTGGGCTGCGCTATGTGCTGGTCGAAATGGTAAAGAGTTTCACCGGTTTTGCCCCGCTCGGGACCGTCCTGGTTGCGATGCTTGGCTTCAGTCTCGCAGAAAAAAGTGGGCTCCTCTCTACTCTCCTCCGCCTTCTGGTTCTTAAGTCGCCGAGTCAGTTACTGGTACCGGCGGTGTTACTGGCCGGAGTCCTCTCACACACAGGTGGTGACATTGGTTACGTTTTGCTCATTCCTCTAGCGGCCCTGACCTTCCACAGTGCTGGTCGAAACCCGCTGGCGGGACTCGCCATTTGTTTTGCAGGAGTCTCCGGGGGGTTTGCCGCCAACATCCTCTTAAGCACAGCTGATCCCCTCCTCTCTGGGATCTCTCAGGAAGCCGCCCGCATCCTGGATAAAACCTATGTCGTGACCCCGCTTTCGAACTGGTATTTCATGTCGGCATCCTCGGTGCTCATCGTGGGAGTCGGCACGCTCATAGCGAACAAAATCACTATACCGTTTCTCGGCGAATACCAGGGTGAACACCAGACCGCGGCCCTCACGGGACTTTCCCCATTAGAGAAGAGAGGTCTTCTGATGGCAGGAGTGGTGGTATTGGCGCTGGTGGCTTTCCTCTTACTGGGACTCATCCCTGAGAATGGCTACCTTCGAGATCCTCAGCAGCCTGACCTCCTTCATTCCTCTGCTCTAAAAGGGGTGGTTGCCATTATCTTTCTCTTTGGTGCCTTACCAGGACTTGCCTTCGGCTTTGCTTCCGGGAACTTCAAAAGACAAACTGACATCACCGATGCCATGCAGGACGCTATGGCGACACTTGCCCCTTATCTCGTTCTAGTGTTCTTTGCTTCTCAATTCATCTCCCTCTTCAACTTCTCGAACATGGGATTAATCCTGGCGGTGAAAGGCTCGGAAGTGTTAAAGGAATTGGGCTTGGGTCCTATTCCCTTAATGCTCGGTTTCATCCTCCTAACTGTCGTTCTTGACCTCGTGATCGGTAGTGCGTCCGCAAAGTGGGCCTTGATGGCACCGATCTTCGTTCCCATGTTCATGCTC
This sequence comes from Bacteriovoracaceae bacterium, assembly GCA_035576105.1. Classification (GTDB taxonomy): domain Bacteria; phylum Bdellovibrionota; class Bacteriovoracia; order Bacteriovoracales; family Bacteriovoracaceae; genus Peredibacter. The sequence continues at coordinate 11,211 of DATLXA010000063.1, read as the reverse complement.
CTTGGGGTCTCGCCAGAGCTTAGCCAAGCATCCTACCGAGTAGCCGATTCCGTGGTGAATATTATTTCTCCACTCATGTCCTATTTCCCACTGATCCTGGCCTTCGCCATCAAGTATAATCCAAAAGCAAAGGTAGGGACTGTCATTGCCATGATGCTTCCCTATTCTATCGGATTCCTCTTGTTCTGGTCGGTGATGCTCTTCGTGTGGATGACTTTCAACCTCCCGCTGGGACCTGGGGCAGTTTTAAGATACGTTGCACCTTGAATGGTCCAAGGATGTTGAATGTTAAGTCATATATCATTTGGCTGCACTGATCTCCGCCGTTCCACGGCTTTCTACGAAACGGTCCTTTCAACCCTAGGCTACGTGAGAGTCTGGAGCAATGAAACTGCTTCCGGTTTTGCACCTGCTGGGCAGGAAGACGTGTTTGCTATTAAGTTGCAGGCAAAAGTGACTCCACCCGGTCCAGGCTTCCACTTAGCATTTTCGGCATGCTCGAGATTTTCCGTTGATGAGTTTCATAGAAGGGCCTTGGAACTTGGTGCTCAAGATAAGGGCAAACCAGGATTACGTACCCAGTATGGACCGGATTACTACGCTGCTTTTTTACTGGATCTTGATGGTTTCTACATCGAAGCGGTATATAAAGGATTAGGCGAAAATCAGGTTCCAGCACATTGATGTGAGCTGGAACCTGAGAACGAAGTTTTTCTTAATTCAGCTTTTTACAAGTCAGAGTGTTCCAGACACCACCGACGTAAGTTCCACCCTCGATCTTCGACTGAGAAACGTCGACGGGGTGAAGGTACATCTGCACGATAGCTCCTTCTCTCTTACTGTTAACCGCTGCTCTTAGCATGTGGACTTTTTGTCCGTTTTCATTTTCACGGTAGTGGAGCTGAAGCTGAGCTGTAAGTTTCTCACCGCTGGCGGAGAGAAAAGTCTTTTCAGTAAAATCCATCACTTTCGTTGCCAGGGTAATCTTATTCCCTTTGAAGTCTATGACACAGCTGTAGGATTCTTCTGAAGAATCTGCTTGGGCGAAGCTCGAACCAAAGGTACCTAGGATGATAATCATCGAAAGAAACAATTTCATGAAGTTTTCCCTTTAAAAAGTTAGTATAAACGTGCTCAATAGCTAAATGTGAGGAGCTTGTAACGCTTATTTCCAGGATTTGAAAGTTATTTTTATTTATTTGAATTAATAAGGTGTCCTTTGAAATTAAAAGCAAAGACTACCAGGGTGAATGCGTGAAGGTAGAGAGACAAAGAAAGACAAAAAATCCCTGTTCCAACTGCATGCTTCATAAAGACCGGTGTATCTGTGAATTCATCCCTCACTTGATTTTAAAAACAAAAGTTACCTTAGTTATTCATGCCAAAGAACTTAAGCGGACGACAAATTCCGGTACCCTTGCCCTGAGGGCCCTTCAGAATAGTGAGATGAAAGTCCGTGGTTCAGGCCGATCGAAGTTGGATCTGAGTCCCCTTCTCAGTAGCGAATATCAAAGTTTTTTATTCTATCCCGCTGACGGCGCAGAAGAATTGAACTTACAATTAGTGGCGCGCTCACCTCTACCGGTCCACCTCATAGTTCCGGACGGTAACTGGCGCCAGGCGAGCAAGATCCACTTCCGCCATCCGGAATTGAAGCACATCCCGAGAGTCATGATCAGCGACGTGAATCTCGCGGCCCACCACCTTCGAGCTGAACACTCTGACCACGGCATGTCTACTCTGGAGGCCATAGCCCGAGCCTTGGGAATCATCGAAGGACCAGATGTCCAGGATCAGATGATGGTTCTTTACCGAAAGAAACTAGAGCAAACTTTGTTAGGGAGAGGCATCAGCCCAACATGAAAGCTTAAATGGCGAAAGCTAATTTGTTTAATGCTTAATGATGCTTGCTCTTTGGTACAGACTGTTCATCTTTTACTTTAGGTTGTGGACTGTAAGGAGTTTCTGTTCTTTCTTTTGTAGCTTTCGGTATGGTAATAATAAATGTAGTTCCATTTTCCTTATCACTTTCGACCCTAATGGTACCCTTGTGGTTGTCTACCATCGTTTGCACAGCAGTTAAGCCAATTCCCCACCCGATTTCATTCTCACTGGACTTAGATCTTTTAAATTTATGGAAGATCATTCTTCGATCTTCTTCAGAAATGACCTCGCCCTTGTCCTCATAATTAGTTGAGTGCTAATTTTGGCCGTTGTCAGTGGGTTTCTCAAATCGTGCGCAAGGATTTGTGTCATCTGGTCCTTCAGATCTTTCAAAGTAGCACTAAATTCAGACGCCGCATCGTTTACAGCTTGCTCAATTGAGCAAACAATAACTTCACGTTCAACAGGATTTAATGGCTTATCTTTTTCAAGAACGTCACAAATGACCTGTCTTAGAATGTGATATTCAGAAATTAACTGATCCATGGTGTAGTTAAAACTTTCGGCCCTATCCTTACCGTGTTACTTACCCAAACGGGTACTCTCTCGTTTATCTGCGCTTTTCCTTGCTTCCGTACGGTCAATGGTTTTTGAGAGTGCATCCGCTAAATGCTTCAAATAATCGGGAAGCGAATCCCGCAATGCCAGCGATTCCTGATGGTGTGCCGCCCTGACTTCTTCATTCGCTCTTACTTCCCAAAGTCTCATAATTTCTTTGATACTTTTTTTAAGTCTAAGTGATGCATTCACGGGCATTTCAGCTTCCTTGGAAGAAGTTCCTGCTTGCTAAGCAGATATTTTATCGCATTTCAATTTTCAGGTAACCTAGAGTTATTTCAATTAATTCTTAAGATGTGACCAGCGGCAACATAAGCTTTTCAAAGGGAAAGTAAGGAAAATTTTCTGGCGGCGCCTTTAGGAAATTTACAGTTAAAGTTTACTGATTAAGTGGTGAGCTTTAGTTCGGACTTATCCAATTGAGAGCTGGTTTTACTGTTAATCCAAGGCAAATAGACCATTAGATATACAGTTCTTAGAATGGCAAAAACAGGAGGAGCCAGAAAAACTCCAAGTATTCCAAAAAAGTTTCCAAGAAGAAGCATAAAGACCAGGAGTGGAACCACAGGAAGCTCAACCTTATCTTTCATTACCATTGGTAAGATGAAATTCCCTTCTAGCTGCTGAGTCACCCCAAACACTAAAAGTACCCAAGGCACCTGGCCTGGATCTGAAGCTAAGGTAATAAGACTAGCGACTATAACGACTAGAAAAATTCCTATATAGGGAATAATTCCCACCACTGCTGTAAGTAACCCAAACACGGCCCAGTATTCAATCTTACAGATCCAAAGTCCTATCCCTGTAAGTGTACCTACTATGATCATATCCAAAAGCTGAGCACGAAACCAGTCCCATAAAACCAAAGAGCATTTGGTTAAAATTTCACTTGATTTCTGTTTATGCCGAGGAGGAATGGCCTCAAGTAAAGATCGATAATATTCTTTCGAATTAACGGCTGTATACAATCCGATAATCAGCGCAAAGATTGCTCCGCTGATGGCAACAATTCCTAATTTAAATCCAGTAAATATACTTTTTGCACTTGTTTGTGCAGTCTTACCGACATCCACTTGATCGACCTGTTCTCTAAGCCAAGGATACTTATCAAAAAGTCCTGTAACGAAACCATCTAATCGTTCAACGATTTGGGGTGCTCTATCTGTAAGAGTATTTACTTGCTCTGCCAAAAGAAAATAGAGGCTGGCAATGATACCGCTGAATAAAATAAGTAATCCTAAAAAAACGATGAATGCTGATAATGGCCTGGGAAAAGAGAAACGGTTTTCTAACTTGTTAAGGATGGGAGAAAGCAAAGTACCAATACCGATTCCAATCAAGGCCGTAAGCAACACATAGCTCGCATAATAAGCCACGGCTAACCCTACAACGAGAAATACTGCAAAAAGAATGGTGCTATTTGTTATTTTAACTCTTTCCATATAGAACATGGAAAGTCAGTTACAATTAGGTGTCAAGACACACAACTTGTATTGTAAAAGAACTCGCATAAGGTGTGAAAATGGTTTAAAAATCTTTAATGCTTGATCTTTTTATTGTCATTTTTTGTCTAGCTATTAACGCCATCTTTTCTGCTTATGAGATGGCCTTTGTGACTATTTCTAAAGAGGAGGTTGAGGAGCTAAACGATGAAGGCTCACACATCTCCCAAAGCTTGGCCCGTTTCAAAGGCAAGCCTGAGAGGACATTGTCTGTCATCCAAATTGGCATTACCTTAGTGGGCGCCATTGCTGCAGCAGTTGGTGGTACCGGAGCAGTGGAGACCCTCGAGCCTTATTTGGTTCAGCAATTTGTTATAAGTAAAACTTTGGCCGAGGTGATTGCTGTAGCGGTTGTTATTATTCCTCTAACATATTTCAGTGTTGTCTTTGGCGAATTAGTTCCAAAAACTATTGCGATGCGTTATCCGAAAGAAGTGCTTAATTTGGGAACGAAACTCATTTCGTTTATTGATAGAGTCCTTTCACCAATCGTGACATTTTTAGAGATTTCCACAGATTTCTTTCTCAGAATTCTAAAACTACGCCGAGAAGAAGATGATGAAGACATCTCAGAAACAATTGAGGTGGGACATTTGCCCGTTTATCATCGAAAATTTGTTCAAAACCTAGTTTCCCTAAAGGGAAAGAAGATCAGTAAAACAATGATACCTTGGGAAAAAGTGTCATTTCTCAAATTCTCTGATACCGACGATGAAGCAAAGCAGAAAATAAAGGAAACTCACCATTCTAGATTCCCAGTTATCGATGGGGATGTTTTAGTAGGCATACTGCATGTAAAAGAATGGAATGAGACAATTAATAATTTCCTCGTACCTTGGCAATCAATCCTGGGGCCAATATTAAAAATTTCAGTTGATGATAAGATCCTTGAAGTTTTTATAAGAATGCAGAATGAAAATCATCATTTAGCAGTAGTGGTGGATGAGTCTGAACAATTCGTTGGAATTATAACCATGGTGAATATATTAGAGCAGATCGTTGGCAATATTAAGGACGATCTTGAGAGAAGCAGAACTACTAAGATGCTCTCTCATAGAGGAAAAATTACTTTTTCTAAGTAGTAAATATCTCGCCCCTCTAGCGTTTGATAATATGAAAAGCCTTAATCAAAGAAACCATGACATGATTCCATTGTCCCGCAGCTAAGCTAAGGGCAGTTCTTCCTTCGTGGTCTTGAATCTCTTTACGTGCTCCTAATTCCAAAAGCTTCTGAGTGACCCGTTCACGTCCAAATAGAGCTGAGTACATCAACGCCGTTTGACCCTCATTGTTCTGATGATTCACATCACACTTATTTATGAGATCATTGATTATCTCAGCATGACCTTTAAAGATAACACCCATCAACGCCGTATTTCCCTTCCTGTCAGTTAGGCAGGCATTGGCCCCCATACTCATCAGCTTAAGGGTGAAATCACGGTGTTCATGGTAAGAGCCCAGGATGAGAGCACTATAACCTTTCTCATCCTGAACATTTAAATTTTCTGGTGATTCTTTTAACAAAGTCTCAATCTGCTTTATGTCTCCATTCCGGGCGGCGGCAAACCACCTCTCTTCTAGTTCAGAAGTTAATCCATTAAAGGATAAGAATAAAAAAATAGTGCTAAGAAAAACCTTACTCATCCTTTAAACCTTCACAAATCTTTTTCACTTTATCTAGATTGATTTTGATGGTGTTGGCCAACCGAGTACCGTAGTCCGTATCTGCACAATAAAAATGGGACGTGATCTGATACTTCACTTTCTCATTTTTAATTCCACCAAGAGCATCATTCAAATTACTGATAAGATTTGTCTTATCGGCTTCAGAAAAACTTCTATAAGTCTCCCCTGCCTGACGAAAGTTCAAAGTCTTTTTAATCATAGACTGCATCGTTGTCCCAGAAAGTGGCAAATGGCTCATCTTATACTTATCGTCTTCACCAAGAACTCCAGAGGTCCTATCAGTAGTTCCATCGAAGCTATTTGGTTGATAGTTGATAGATGTTTTAGTGTTATTGTAGTTCATGACCCCGTTTTGATTATAGTTATTTACGTCAGTTCGAGGACGGTTAACAGGAAGCATCTGAAAGTTTGCTCCTAATCGGTAGCGTTGAGTATCTGAATAAGAAAAGAGTCTTCCTTGAAGAAGGCGATCTTCAGAAGGTTCAATCCCTGGCACTAAAACGTTAGGTGAAAAAGCGGACTGTTCAGTAGCTTCAAAAAAATTATCTGGAACCTTACTCAGGGTCATTTTACCAAGTTTGACACGCTTAAGATTAGGAATACGAATCCATTCTTTAGTGGCATCCAGAGGATTAAAATCAAAATTATCTAACTCAGAAGGCTCTAAAATTTGGGCCTCAAGTTCCCAAGAAGGAAAATTTCCTTTATTGATTTCAGTATAAAGGTCCTTAGTCAGGTGGTTGAACTCCTTACCTTGAATTTCGTTGGCCTCTTTTTGAGTCAAATCTTTATGACCTTGCTGAGATATCCAATGAAATTTAACATAACGGACTTCACCCTTTTTATTCACGAATTTAAAAGCATGGACTCCATTACCATCCATCATCCGATAGGAAGCTGGAGTGGCCTGATCCGAGAAAAGAAATGTCAGCATATTTGTTGCTTCCGGAACGTGAGAGAAGAAATCAAAGATGCGAGCAGCATCTTGTTGGTTAGTGACAGGGTCAGGTTTCAAACTATGAACCATGTCAGGAAATTTCATGGCATCTCGGATAAAAAAGACCGGAAAATTATTTCCGACTAAATCCCAATTTCCTTCCTTGGTAAAAAACTTGGTAGCAAATCCACGAGGATCTCGTAAAGTTTCAGGAGAATGATTCCCATGAATTACGGTAGAGAAACGAACAAACACTGGTGTTTTAATTCCCTTATTCGCAAATAAAGCAGCTTTAGTCAGATCAGAGGCTCCACCGTAACTGACGAATTCACCAAAAACACCAGTACCACGGGCGTGCACGACTCTCTCAGGAATTCGTTCGCGGTCAAAACGTGCGAGCTTCTCAATTAAGTGAGAGTCTTGAAGGATCACAGGTCCAGTGGCTCCAGCCGTTTGAGAGTTCTGATTGTCCCCTACCGGAGCTCCAGTGTCGCGGGTCAGAGTCGACTTAGCAGAAACATTGAAGGTAGTAAGCACAGTCAGAGTCAAGCTACTTAGAATAATGTTCTTCAAAATATCCCCCAGGTTTAAAACCTAATCATCACACCTTAATGACCAGGCTACTAATCTTCATTTTCTATGGGCTGATAGGTTTTAACTATGAGAGGAAAATGTTAAGTTTTGAGGAATGAAGGAAAACATGAGGTCAAAATCCAGGGCTATGAAGAAATACTAACAACGAGTGATCCAGAATCATTCCATTAGAGGGCATTTGTCTCACAGATTGTTTTACTTGAAATAAAGTTCATAATCAACTTCTTGGAATGTTCCAGTCTACTGGCCCCAAATTGAAACAAAATTTTATTCTCTAGCCTTACTTCAATTTTTAATTTCTGGTGGATGGCAACACTTTCAGACTCAACGATTTGATATTCTAACCAGTTTGTTACATACTGAATAAATTGAGTTTTAGAAGTAGACATCACTAAATCGTTCAAAGGGGCGTGATTCGTAGGCATTACTAGATCTGCCCCGTAAATACCATCTGTAATGAAATTCAACTGTAAAACCTTTTTGCTGCTTTCCATATATTGACGAAGTAAGTGAAGCTTACTGAAGCTTAGGCACAACTCAAGAAACCCACCGGACATGTAGACCTCTTCGGCCATAGATTTGAAGTGAAACTCACCAGCATAAGAGGTTATTAAATAATCAGGTTTAATCCGTAAGAAATGATCTTCTGATTTATTAGTATCGGTAAGCAAAACAGTAGGGGTTGAAGATTTCATGCAAGAATGGGCTTTTTCAATGCCTCTTTTTGAAGCACCAAATATATCCCACTTTTTGTCCGCATGGGTAATAAGAAATAGCGTTTTAGCTTTAATCACTGCAGGGTCATCAAATTCTTTTAGAATTTGCGCATAAGATAGATTAGGACCTAGAAAATTAATGGTTGCGAAAACAACGAAAAGCAAGGCTTTCATTAGCATACCTCGGATCAGTTTTAGAAGGCATTGTGTCGCAGCTATTTATTTGAAAGTAAACAATAATTTTAAATCCTAGCTTCAACTCGCAGACAATTTGAATATCTGTCTTGTTGAAACATAGGACTATGTATTCACCATTATCAACGCATGAGAAGTCTAAGCTATTGTCTTGAGCTATGACGAAAACTTCTGAAAAAGGCTCATTGATGAGAGAACAATCTAGCTTCCGTACCATGTCAGCTTTCACAGTGGTTGTGATAAATATTAAAAATAGCCAGAAAGGGCTAGAAATTTAAACATCGGTAGCCTCCCTTGACTCTGCGAGCAATTTCTTTTTAGTTGGAACTCTTATACCTACCTAAGACAATTAAAATAAGGAGCTATGTGAAACCTATAATCCTGATGTTCATTTTATTTTCGAATTTAGCCTTTGCTTTTACTGTGCCTGTTCAGGTTAGTGTGAAGACTTCAGTTGGGGAACATCATACTTGGAATTCAGAAATTGGAGATGTTGGTTCTGCAGAAAATAAGTTTACCTTCATTTCAGCCGATAAAAGTTTTCATCTGAAAATTGCTCACAGGAAATGGCCGGAAGGGAGATCTTATCCTGGACGTTTAGATATTTATTTAGAGACTGCTGATGGCATAAAAATAGGTGGAGGTTTCTTTTCTATAAATGGGAAAGAGCATTTAACACGATTCCCGCAATTAGGTTTTGCAGTTCGATTTATTGATAAATTATTTACTATTTCTATAAGCTCTTTAGCAGATCTTTCGGGACATTTAATGCTATCAAGTGTTTCCAACGAGATACTTCTTTTAGATGTTGTCTCCAATCCCTTAAATGGATTCCAGATGGTTAGGCCCGTATCTCTCAAGTTAATCTCTCCGGAAATTGCTAGCTCCAAATTCTTTCAGCTCGATGAGCATCCATTCCAGGTTCAGTACAGAGCTGTTCAATCAAAAATGGGGCATGTGATGTTTTACTTTGATCTGTATACTCTACAGGGGAATGTCTTATTGCATTCTAGCTTTTATGAAAGCACTAGCTCTGAAGACTTCACTTCAGCGATGTTTGCCGGACGATATTTCGTTACTGGTCATGATTTTAAATTAATTTATTATCCTGCAAAAGGTCAACAGCACGCAAAAAATTAGTTCAGATCTCAGAGTCTGATTACCAATACTAAGGATTCCAAGCCGCAATTAAGCTTGAAAACCTGACTTTAAGAGTTAACTAGTCAAAGCTACAAAATTGACATTCAATCATGAATTATTTCTAATACAGTTCATTACTATTTTTATGTAAACAAACTTCTACTCTTCAAAAAAGGATTTTATGAAACATTTTATTGTGAGTGTTGCTACAATTATTGCTCTATCCGCCCTTGTGGTCAGCTGTGGTGGCGATGAGAGCTCAAGTCCCGGCGTTGTCACTACAGGCTTATCAATGACTGGCTCTGGCCAGCCCGCTGTCGTTCGAACTAATTTTAACAAAATATTCTCTCTCCTCATGCCTTCTGCAATTGCCTTACCGCCTGCGCCCTTAGTCGATTCTACGGGAACTTCGGTCACGATGAACGATGCGTGGATCGTAATCAAATCCATTGAATTCGAAGCCAATGAAATTTCTGACGGAAGTGAAGTTGATGGAGATGAGGTTGAACTCGCGGGTCCGTTTCACGTGGATCTCTTATCGAGTCTTCCTCTTTCCTTTGGTGACGTTCAAGTTCCAGCATCAGGATTAAGAAGAATAAAAATGAAACTTCATAAAGTAGACGCCTTGCCTGCAGGCGCTCCAGCGGCTTTAAACAACAACAGCATATATCTTACCTTTACCCGCGGTTTAATCTCATTTACTTACCTATCAGATGATACGGCGAAGTTTGAAATCGGTGGACCGAACCCTGTGGTGCCAAACAATACTGAAGACCTGCTCGTTGAAATCAAAACAGCTGATCTCATTAAAAAGATTGACCTCTCAGGCATTAGCAATGGAACCATCATCACGGCCTCGGCTCGCTTTCCCAAGGCTACTCCTCCCTGCCCTCTGATCCAGCCAAGTGCCACCGATCTCTATACTTGCTTCAGAAAAGGTCTGGAGACGCAAGCGGACTTCGGAAGCGATGACGGAGACTTTGATCTCGACGCAAACGATGAGTCTGTGGATTAATACTTAGTTAATCAAGTCGGAATTCTTTGAGAATTCCGACTTTGTTTCTTAGTTCAGTTTCAATCCAACCTTAAACTTCTGAAACTGATTTAAAGACTGAATTCGCACACACCGGCTCACCTTCTGCAGTCACACCATAGGAAAGTTCTTGCGCTCATTTGCTCCTCGCCAGATTGAGAAGATGAAGAACTCTCTTGCTAGCTTCGCTATGAAACAGGGTTTGGAAATTTTGGTGACTGAAACGTCATGCGAATTGGTTTGGAGGGCTTAAGGACGGATTTGAGTTAACAATTTCATCTTTTTCCCCCCTCACAATATCTGGGCTGAATTTATAATCAAAATCCCCCAGATAATCTTCGAGGTAGTGGTAGATAACTTCACCAGTTTGTTTGAATGCGACTATACCACCCATCTGAGTATGAGATCCTGAGCGTTTATCGATGGGGCCCTGGCGATAACCCTGCAAACCAAATTCAAACATCCTCTTTAAGCCTCTGGGATCGATAAGATGGAAAATACCTCTGATCATTCCACAAGCATCAAAAACGTGAAGTGAGGAATCAGTATATATATGAGCTGGCTCATGAAGTTTTAGATCTGACATAAAACTTTCGATAACCAGTGGTGAGCCATTCCCAATGAAAACAATTCTGGTTGTTTTCTTATCGAAGGATGCTTTCTGTTGCCATAACTGATCCACTAGAGCTCGACAGGCGATACAACTAAAATGACGGAGGAAAATAAAAACGGTGGTGGAATCTTTCCAAAGAGTAGGGACCAGATTGCCGAATTTCCAATATGGGTACCAGTTGATTTCCTGATTGGGGACCGGCCCGAACGACTGTTGGCCAGTTAATCAAGTTCAATTTCCACTGGTCCCCTTAACTTTGTCAACGCCTCTTCTTTTACGATAGGAATCTCCGG
>DATLXA010000062.1:0-23701 GCA_035576105.1 Bacteriovoracaceae bacterium | reverse complement strand
TAACGACATTGAAAAGCTCCTTTGAATTGGTTGTAGCAAACAAATTCTAGGAGCTTTTTTTTATTCTGAACAGGCCACAAACGAAATAAATCTAAATTTTAATCACTTTTTCAGCTTAAAGCGCACCACGCTCTAATTAAGCGTTTAACTCAGCTTCGCCGGGACAAGACCCGGCGAAGCTTTCCGGCCGACCTATTTCTTCAGAAGCGTTTCATCTCTCATCAATTTCTTGGCAGCGATAAAAACAATAAAGGCCACCACCACGAAATCTAGCGACGCCGCCATAAATTTTCCATACAACACCCCATTGTAAGAGAGCTGCGAAATCTTCTTCACCCCGGCCGCGTTGAGCGCCGGCTGCAGGATCAGTGGGGTCAGGATGTCATTGACAAAACTCGTCACCAGTAGGTTGAGCTTCCCACCAATGATCACCGCGATCGCCAGCCCCACCACACCGTAATGCCTTAGAAAATCAAAAAATTCTTTTATCACTTTTTCTCCTTCGCTGTTTGGTAGTACTGGTGGAGCAGGGACTCCGCTACCTGCACCGGCGTGGCCCTCTTCGAGAGCACCTGATCGCGGGAAGCTGCGAGAGACTCTGTCCCGACGACGGTTTTAAAATTCTCCCGCAGTCCGTTTTCGATCAACTGCCACATCCAATCCAGACCCTGAATATTTCTTTTATCTAGAATGAGTTCACTCTGTTTTTCAAAATACCCTTCCACCACGGCCAGGACCTCTGGCATCCCGTGGCGGGTCAGGGCCGAACAAGACAACACCGGGGGGATCCACCCGTTATGCCGCAGGATCTGCAGCGCCCGCTGGTAATCGTGCTTGGCCTGCTGGATGAGTTTCTGCCCGTCACCGTCGTCCTTGGTCACCACCACCAGGTCCACCACTTCCAGGATCCCGCGCTTAATCCCCTGTAGATCGTCCCCCGCCCCAGGCTGCAGCAGCATCACAAAAAGATCCACCATCTGTGAGACGGTGGTTTCGGACTGGCCCACTCCGACGGTTTCCACTAAGACGTAGTCGAAGCCAAAGGCTTCACACAGCAGCAGTGCTTCTCTTGTCCTGCGGGCCACTCCACCCAAGGTATCCCCACTGGGGCTTGGTCTGATGAACGCCAGGGGGTCGATCGCCAGCTCATTCATGCGGGTCTTGTCTCCCAGGATACTCCCACCGGTCACCTGAGAGGTCGGGTCCACGGCGAGGACGGCAATCTTTTTCCCGTCTGCTGTTAGCATCCTTCCGAAGGTTTCGATGAAGGTGCTCTTCCCCACTCCCGGTGTCCCGGAGATGCCGATGCGTTTTGATTTTCCTGTGAAAGGAAGCACTGACTTTAGCACCTCTCCCGCGAGCTTCTGGTGCTCTGGATTCGAACTCTCACAAAGGGTGATGGCACGCGCCAGGATGGTCCGGTCTCCCGCCGAGAGGCCCTGGAGATAATCCTCAAGTGATAATACTTTTTTCATTTATGTCCCAGGGCCTGGTTGAGTTTCTTCACCAGTTCCTTGGCCGCCTCGGCGATCACCGTCCCGGGCCCGAAGATCCCGGCAACACCCATCTGGTAGAGCTTGTCGTAATCGCCCGGTGGGATGACTCCCCCGATGGTCACCAGGATATCCTCTCTCGCTAACTTTTTGAGCTCACTCTTCAGATCCGGCACGAGTGTCAGGTGCCCGGCCGCCAGAGACGAGACACCGATGATGTGCACGTCATTCTCCGCCGCTTGCCTGGCAGTCTCATCGGGAGTCTGGAACAAGGGTCCCACGTCGACGTCAAAGCCCAGGTCCGCGAACGCCGTCGAGATCACTTTCTGACCCCGGTCATGGCCATCTTGCCCCATCTTGGCGATGAGGATCCGGGGCCTTCTTCCTTCGTCCTTCACAAATTTTTCCATCATCGCTTGAAGTTCTTTCACGTCGTAGTTCCCTTGCTGCACTTCTTTAATATAAACACCCTGGATGGTATGGATCTCGGCCTGATGCCGCCCAAAGACTTTCTCCATCGCCAGGCTCATCTCGCCGACGGTCGCGTGCGCGCGGGCCGCTTCTACCGCCAGCGCTAAGAGGTTTCCGTCGCCGGTTTCACAGGCGCGGGTCATGGCAGAGAGTTTCTCCTCCACCAGGCCCTGGTTGCGCTCACTTCGAAGTTTCTTCAGTCGGCCAATCTGAGACTCGCGCACCTGCGAGTTATCCACCTGAAGGATCTTCGGCAGGTCATCACTCTCAGGGCGGTAGAGATTGATCCCGACGATCGGCTGGACCCCGGAATCGATCCGTCCCTGAGTCCTCGCCGCCGCTTCTTCTATGCGCATTTTGGGGATTCCCTTGGCGATCGCCTTACTCATCCCTCCCAGAGCTTCTATCTCCTCGATGTGCGCCCAGGCCTTCATCGCCAGTTCCTGAGTCAGGGATTCCACGAAATAGCTGCCGCCCCAGGGGTCAATGACGTCACAGGTATCAGTTTCTGTTTGTATAAAAATTTGAGTGTTGCGGGCGATGCGCGCGGAAAACTCGCTTGGCAGTGCCAAAGCTTCGTCGAGAGAATTGGTATGCAGGCTCTGGGTATGTCCGTGGGTCGCCGCTAGGGCCTCGATCCCGGTGCGGATGACGTTATTGAATACATCCTGTGCCGTGAGACTCCAACCCGAGGTTTGGGAATGAGTCCTCAGTGCCAGAGACTTCTGGTTCTTAGGCTTGAAGTCTGAAACGATCTTGCTCCACAGAAGTCTCGCGGCCCGCAGCTTGGCCACTTCCATAAAGTAGTTCATCCCGATGGCCCAGAAAAAGGACAAGCGCGGGGCAAAGGTGTCCACGTCCAGTCCAGACTTTACTCCGGTGCGAAGGTATTCCAGTCCGTCGGCCAAGGTGTAGCCGAGCTCGAGGTCCGCCGTCGCCCCGGCTTCTTGCATGTGGTAACCTGAGATGGAGATGGAATTAAACTTCGGCATCTTCACAGAGGTGAAACTAAAAATATCCGCGATGATCCGCATGGAAGGTGCCGGTGGGTAGATGTAGGTGTTACGAACCATGAACTCTTTTAAGATATCATTCTGGATGGTACCAGTAAGCTCCTCGGGTTTCACTCCCTGCTCCTCTCCCGCGACGATGAACAACGCCAGGATGGGGATGACCGCTCCGTTCATAGTCATGGACACGGACATCTCATTTAAAGGAATGTCTTTAAAAAGAATGCGCATATCCAAGATGGAATCGATGGCAACTCCCGCCATCCCCACGTCACCTTTCACCCGCGGGTGGTCCGAGTCGTAGCCCCGGTGGGTGGCAAGGTCGAAGGCGATGGAGAGTCCCTTCTGGCCTTTAGTGAGGTTATCCCGGTAGAAGCGATTAGACTCTTCTGCGGTTGAAAATCCCGCGTACTGCCGGATGGTCCAAGGTCGCACTGTGAACATGGAGGCGTATGGACCTCGCAAGAAGGGACTCATCCCTGGTAGCGTTTGCGCGAGCTTGCTGAACCTAAGATCACTTTTCACATAGGCAGTTTTTAATTCAATCCCCTCCGGGAGCGTGACCACTGTTTCACTCTTTACTGCTGGAACCTTTGGGTTTTCCCAAGGGATCTTGCTGAAATCAATCTGACTCATACAGTCCCCCATGTGGACACCAGCTCATTCAAAGTCTCATACACATCCTGGCCCACGAAGAGATTGGTGTAACCAGGGACCGTTGTTTTTCCAGCGAGGAATTTATGCTCATTCTTAGTCTCCCCCAGGCAAGCCAGCAGCTTGGGATGATCACTATCAAGTGCACAGACCACCAGCACATCAGCTTGGTGAGCCGAGAGGTGATTTTGAAACTCTTGGACATCGATTACGGAACGTTTCGGGTCCGACACCTCGAGGCCCAGGATTTCAAAGTAGTTCTTCACAAAATTTAACCGTCCGCTCAAAGCGCTGTAGTCACCGAAGAGGGCAACGTAAACCTCCGGCGTAGCTTTTAGTTTTTCAACCTTGAGCCGCAGGCCTTCGAACTCAAGGGCCGTTCTCATCACCCCATGCCCTGGCTTGGCCACAATCCTCAGCCGTTCGTTCCTGTCGGCAAAATCATTGAGCCCGGCCTGGACGTGTTTGCGGGTGCGGATCAACTCCTGCCGACGCTCTCGGATGACGGTGGCCGCGGATGCCACGAAAGAGTGCTTCCCATCGGCCATCGCCTGCATTTTCTCCCAGGCGGCCTTGCAGTAGTACTGCGTGAGATTTTCCAGATGGAAACTGCCGTAAGCGGCGTCTTTGACCACCCCAAGCATGCTCTCTAGGGCCAGCACGTGGGAAGTATTCCTGGCCATCCGTCGCGAGCGGTCAGTGTGTTCATCCGCTGCGGTTTGCGTCTCGAGGTCCAGCAAAATATTGTAACCGGAAGATTGGATATGATCGGCGCCTGCGATAAGCGCCGAAGCGACTGCTGTCTGGTTTCTTAGAATGTTCGAGTACCTCTCATACAAGGTCCAGTCCAGGTAAGAGGTCAGGGCCACCACCCTCAGGTCATTTTTTTTTCCAAGAAGTTCCTGCACCCGCGAAGAGAGTAACTTGGCCGCACGGATCTTTGCGATGTTGTTGAAAAAGTGTGAATCCACAAAGACCCCGATGTGCGTGCAAGGTTCTTCGATGAGATTGCTCGTCAACAGGGCCAGCTCCAGGACTATGTCTCCACCTTGGTCGTGGGCATCTTTTCCACTGCACACATTTTGAATGAGCTTGAACGGC
Organism: Bacteriovoracaceae bacterium; assembly: GCA_035576105.1. Classification (GTDB taxonomy): domain Bacteria; phylum Bdellovibrionota; class Bacteriovoracia; order Bacteriovoracales; family Bacteriovoracaceae; genus Peredibacter. Next base: position 18,972 of record DATLXA010000062.1, on the reverse strand, counting down.
AGCTCCCCAAAAATGAACTTCTTTTCACCTAAGAAAAAAACCTCGATTTCTCCTGGAGTGGCAAAATGGCTCAATTCTTTGAGGCATGCCATCAGGATCTCTTGCCCGATGAAATCACACTTGAAGAAAAAGTTTCGGACTCCGGCGGCCAGATCTTCCTTCATCCACTCCTTGGACTTATTCAAAGGTACAGTCGCGTATGTGACTGAAGCTTTTTTCCACGACTCTTTCACATCAAGCTGCGACTGGATTTTTGCATCAAGCGACAAGGTCGGCCAGGTGGTTCCATCCAGCTGCTTCTTCACACCCTTGTGTCCCAGTTCTGTTATTTTTAATTCTTTTAAGAGAGACGCTTCCCACTCAGCTTTTAGTTTCGGGAAGTCATTGTCAAAGTAGGTGGTGATAGAACTCACGGATGCTCCAATAGATAAGGTCATTCGCTATCATCCTAGCAAATATTTACCGAGCTATCTATTGTCCTATCAAGAATACAGAATTAGACCATTGCGCCAATGTAAGAGACCCATGCGTCGCAGTTTTCAACTTCGGTAGCGGCAGAGAATTCGCCGTTTCCGTTACCGTCTTCGTCGTCGCCTTCCCAGTACATCACCGTCTTTTTGAAGCCTGCCTCTAGCAGGATATCCCGCAGCTCTGGCAGGGTCCACATGCGCCAGTCGTAGGTAAAAGCATTGAGATGCTTTCCTTGGGAATCTTTAAAATGAATGGCAAACAAGCAGTCATGGGTCAATGGGTTCCACCGCTGACACTCCCAGTAATAGGTGAGACCTTTGAGCTTCTTAGTGTCTGTCACAAGTTTCTGGCTCTCCGGTCCGCCGAAGATATCCAGGAAAAAGACCCCATCTTTTTTGAGAGATTTTCTCACCGACTTACAGTACTTCACCATCTCCTTGCGGGACTTGAAGATGAAATAGGAGAAGTTAAAGGCACACACCACATCGACCTTAGGAGCACTGACCTTCAGCACGTTCTCTTCGAGGTACTGCATCCTTTCTTTCTCGGACTTCCCGAGCTTCGAGTGGTGCCGCTTCTTGCCCATCTTGATGGGCTCCGGGTCAAGGTCCACGCCCCAGGCCTGGCAATCTTTATTCTGTTTGACCCATTCGCAGGAGATGGCACCGGTTCCGCAGAAATCTTCTCGCATCGACAGCGGTGATCGTCCGATAGCACGCTTGTATTCGTCGTGCATGAAGGAGACTTCGCACTCGGCGTTTTGAACCGAGCGCTCGTAGTAATCGTACTTCTGGTCCAGGGTTAGCGAGTTTTTCACACTAGGCCTTGGTCTTGAGCATGTCGTTCATGATCATGATGGACTCTTCGATCACGGCGTCTTTTTTGAGAGTCTTGGAGAACTCTTCGAACTTCTCCTGCTGCGCCTTCTCCTTAGAGTTGGCACTCAGGTCTTTGACCGTCAGGTTCTTGCTCTCTTCTTCTTTCTTGAAGACGTCCGTCATCTCCCGGATCTCTTTTCTTTCTTTCTCGAAGTCCGCTTCCACCAGGGAACGCAGGGTCTTATCCTTCTGCTGCTTGTACCACTTCATGCTATCCAGCAGGTGCTGGAACTTTTGATTATCCTTCACGCGCTTCTGACTGCTGGAGTTCAGGGCCTTGAGGTCGTGCTTGGTCTTCCACTTCTCAAACTTCACCGGCTTCACTTCTCCCCACGGGATGGAGTAGTCCAGGAATTTCTCGCCGGACTCGAGGTGCGAAAATTGGTCCGGAAGGATGATGTCCGGTGTGACGCCTTTGTACTGGGTCGAACTGCCATTCACGCGGTAGAATTTCTGAATGGTGATTTTTAGTGCCCCGAGAGGTGAGTAGGACTTGGCCATCGGCGAGACGTAGCCGTCGAGGTCGACCACCGCTTGCACTGTCCCTTTGCCGTGAGAGAACTCTCCGCCCACGATCACCGCCCGGCCGTAGTCCTGCAGGGCCGCGGCCACGATCTCGGAAGCTGAAGCCGCGAACCGGTTAATCAGCACGATGGTCGGCTTTTGAAAGTCCACGGTCGAGTCGGTGTCTGCCAGGATATCCGGCGTCCCACTGGCGGCCTTGACTTGGACGATGGGACCTTTCTCGATGAACAGACCCGAGATCATGCGGGCGTCTTCCAGCGCCCCCCCGCCGTTGTTTCTCAGGTCGACGATCAATCCGTCCACACCTTCTTTATTGAGGCGCTGGATCTCTTTGCGGGTGTCGTCGGTCACGTTTCTTCCAGACCGGTCGTTAAAGTCCCGGTAGAACTTGGGAATATTGATGTAGCCGATCTTGGACTTGACCGGGGCCAGCTCCAGTACGGTTCCTTTCACGTAGGACTCTTCGATCTCCACCACGTCTCTGACGATGGGGATGACTTTTATCAGTCCATTGGGCTTTTTGACCGTCAGCCGGACCTCGGTGCCCTTCTTCCCACGGATGAGCTTGACCGCGTCCCGCAGGGACATGTCGACCACGTCCACCGGCTCGTCTTTGCCCTGGGCCACTTTCAGGATGATGTCTTCCGCTTCCATTTCCTTAGTTTTCCAAGAGGCGGACCCCGGGACGATGCGCTCGACTTTTATGTAGGAATTATCTTCTCGCAGGATCGCGCCGATCCCCTCGAGTTTGCCGGACATGTCGATGTCGAAATCTTCTTTCTCCTCGGGCACCAGGTAGTTGGTATGAGGGTCGAAGACTTTAGTGATAGCGTTGTAGAACTTATCCAGCTTGTCCGAGCGCTTCTCGTTAACCAACCGGGAGAAGATCTTCTTGTAACTCTTGGAGACCTTCGAGCGCGACTCCTTCTCGATGTCCAGGTCGGAGAGCTTCTTGTCAGTGGTCGGTTTTTTCTTGTTGCCTTTCTCATCGGTGGCCAGGCCGTTCTGCTCTTCTTTCATGTCCACCATGCGGCTCAGGACCTCGAACTTGATGAGCTTCTCCCAGTGAGCGAAGAGCTCCTTCTCCGAGGAAAGAAACGAGCGCTTCTTGGGATCGGTCTCGAGGAATTCTTTGCGGGTGTAGTCCATCGGCTTCTGGAGCAGGTCTTCTACGTACTTCTGGATCTGGCCGATGCGCTTGTTCATCAGCTCGGCGGTGTTATCCAGGATGGTCAGGTCTCCGGAGATGAGCATGTCGTCGAAGTTCCGGCGCATCTTCTCGAGGTCCTTCACGTCGGACTTGAGGAGGAACTGCTTTCCGTAGTCGATGCGCTCAAGGTAGACCTTGAAGGCATTCTCGGACAAAGTGTTATCGATCGCCTTGCTGGAGAGGTGCATGTTCTCGAGGGCACCTTTGAGGATGTTGCCGAGAACCATCTCCCGGGTGTACCTGGGCTTGGAAGATATGATAGACCCGAGGACCGAGGGGTCTTCTTTGGTAGTCGCTGGTGGAGAGCTCAGGTTCAACTGAGGCTGCTGTGCCATGGCCGTCTGAATGCCGAACACCATGAGACTAACTAATAAACTCTGGGATTTCATGAAACCTCGATTTTCACATAAAAGAATGGTTATGATATTTTCTACTTAGCTCCTAACAGATGCAATCTTTTTCCCTTAGAATCGCCCGGAGATTGATTCGACAAAGGTGTTAACTTCCTGAGTCTTTTTATCATCCTTGTGGCAGATGTCCTGTGTTTCGCCTTTCATACTTAAGCGAAGCGTTACTTTACACTCTCCCGCAACATCGATCAGCTGGTACTGACACTTTAAAAAGCGGGAAGCAAAGTCCTGGTCTAGCTTTTTGGCTTCACGGCTGTCGATCTTCCTGATGACCTCTTCTTTACCGCTGGTGCGTTTGAGGAAGTATTCTAGACCCGGAGTCCGTTCTAATAAGTAAGTCTTGTTTTGAGTGACGTCTTCGATCTTAAACAAAGTTGAGGTACTACGCAGGTCCGCTGTGCTCTCTTTGTTTGGCTGCTCCGAATACTGCGCGAAGGCGGTGAGACTAAAAAAAAGGCAGATCACTAGTTGCATGCAGAACCTCATGGCCTTTATTATCCCATACGCTTTAATGACTTTCAAAGAAAAGCTGAATAGAATTCAACTATGTTTTATAACTCGCTGAGGTCTCTGCTTTTTCGACTCGACCCCGAAGCGGCCCACGAACTCACACTTCACCTTGCCGCATTATCGCCAACACTAGGGAAACTAAGTGGGCTAGCTCCCCATCCGAGACTTTCGGTCGGTGTAGGAAACACCCAGTGGAATTTTCCCATAGGACTTGCCGCTGGGCTGGATAAAAACGCCCAGGCCCTGCCTTTTTTCTCCGCCCAAGGTTTCGGCTCGATCGAATGCGGAACCATCACCCTCCGCCCTCAAAGTGGGAACCCAAGGCCTCGCGTGTTCCGTTACCCCCAGCAGAGAAGTCTCAGAAACGCCATGGGTTTTCCTAACCAGGGACTGGAGGAGATCAAAACAAGACTGAAGAACTACCAGGGCCAGACCGTCATCGGCGCCAACATCGGCAAAAACAAAGACACCTCACCCCAGGCCAGCATCGGAGAACTCGCCAGTATGCTGCGCGCTCTGGAAAACCACGCCGACTACTTTGTGATCAACGTCTCCTCGCCCAATACACCTGGGCTGCGGGCCATGCAGGAAGCCGCCTACCTCAGGGAGCTCTTCAGCGAGCTAAGATCAGTTACCACCCGTAAAGACCTCTACTTGAAAATTGCTCCGGACCTACTCCCCGAGAAGATCATCGAACTCACTCACCTGGCGGCATCGCTCAAGCTCAAGGGCCTGATCGCCACCAACACCACCATCATGCCGGAGCTGGGTGCGGGTGGAGTCTCCGGAGAACTCTTGAAGCAAAAGGCCAATAAGGTCCGGTCCATCATCCTGAATGAAGCCACGGACCTGGAACTCATCGGCGTCGGCGGGATCTCGAGTTTCCAGGACCTGCTGGAGCTGTGGCAGCAAGGCGGGAAAGCCGCGCAGGTTTACACCTCCTACATCTACCAGGGCCCGCAGCTCCTCACTCATATCGCAAAAAATATTCTCGCCTTCCTGGACGCCCAGCAGGTCTACGGCTTGGATGAGTTCTTCTCACTCCCTCTAGCCGAGAGGAAAAAAAGGATCACGGACCTTAGCCCGCGTAGTTAGTGCGGCCGATGTTTTTTTCTATGTACTCGATGATCAGGTCCGCGATGTCGAGCCCGGTGGAGGCTTCGATCCCCTGAAGACCAGGCGAAGAATTCACCTCCAGCACCAAAGGTCCCCGGGCAGACCGCAGCAAGTCTACTCCTGCGACGTTCAGGCCAAGGGCCTTAGCCGCGTTGATGGCAGCGGTAGACTCTTCCGCTGTGATCTTCACCTGCATCGCTGTTCCCCCACGGTGGAGGTTTGAGCGGAACTCCCCGTCTTTAGCTTTCCGGATCATGCTGGCCACCACTTTATCACCGATGACGAAGGCCCGGATGTCACTGCCGTTACTTTCTTTGATGAACTCCTGCACGATGAAGTGGGCCTTCATCTGCCGGAACCCGTCGATGATCGACTCCGCGGCCTGCCGGGTCTCGGCGAGGATCACCCCTTTGCCCTGGGTGCCTTCGATCAGCTTGATCACGCACGGGGCACCTCCCACCATCTGCACCAGCTTCTCCGACATCTGGGTTGAGTGGGCGTAGCTGGTGATGGGAAGCCCGATGCCCGAACGGGAGAGAATCTGCAGGCACCGCAGTTTATCCCGCGAGCGCGTGATCGAGGTGGATTCGTTGAGAGAGTAGACGCCCATCATTTCAAACTGCCGCAGGATCGCGCATCCGTAGTAAGTGATGCTCGCTCCGATCCTGGGGATGATGACGTTGAAGTCACTGAGAGTGCGCTCCATGTACTGGACCGTCGGTTTAGCCGAAGTGATGTTCATGTAGCAGCGGACCGGGTTGATCACCCGCACCTCATGGCCCCGGGTCTGCGCCGCTTTCACTAACCTGTCTGTGGAATATATTTTGGGATTTCGAGAGAGGATTCCTATCTTCAAAGGGTTTCCTTTGTTCTTATTTTTTTAAAACAGCGACCAGCTCATTTAACCATTCACCGTACTGCTCTTCAAAGTACAAATCACAATCAAGACGTTTAAGCATCGCATGGGCGCCTCGTTTTGACAGGTACTGGTCGAAGTCCTTTCCACACTGGCAGAAGTGCGGATAGTAGGTGTCCCCCAACCCCATGACCGCGTACCGCAAGTGCCCCAGGTCCAGGTCATCACCGAATTTGAGGTAGCTGAGCCATTCGGAAGCGTTGTCCGGGGCCTCACCGTCACCGTAAGTGGAAGTGACGATGATGAGCGTTCGTATGTTAAAGATTTCTTCAGGATTGACCTCGCCCAGGTCAGAAACAATGACGGCGACAGCGGATTGCTCGATGGCCTCGCCGATGGTGGTTGCCAGATTCTGTGCGTTCCCACTCTGCGACCCATAGAGGATGTGAACGGGGTCGCCTACGATAGGGTTCATTTTTTGTGGACAATCTTTCCGGCGTCGTAACCCGCGCGCTTGATGGCCGATCGGATCTCATAGTCGGTGATGGCCTTTTCTTTTATTTTTGTTTCCGGGTCAGGCTGAAACTTGATGTCTTCGAACCTGGCTTTTTTCTCACTGAAGCTCACGACAACATTTTCTATTTTGTTGGTCTCGTTGAGCTCGCGGGTGATGGCCTCGGCACACATCCCACAAGACATGCCGTTGATGTCCACTTCTACTTGAGCAGCAAAAGCCCCGGAACTTACTAGAAGTGTGACTAAAAGAGTTGAAAATTTCATGACTTAACTCCAATTTGAAGGAAGTATTTATCTACCATGATAGACGTTAACTGTAATCTCGGGTATACCCGCAGCATGAAGAAAGTCTGGGACCGCTTAGGAATTGCTTTTTCATCGGCGTGTGTCGTCCATTGCATTATGGTGGCCTTCCTGCCGTTCTTCTTCCCTGCCATTTCCGTTTACACCCATTCGACCTGGGTGCACGTGATCGTGGGCATTATCATCCTTTTCACTTCACCACTTGCGTTCATTCCTGGCTATAGAAAACACGGTCTGACTTGGATCATCGGGGTCGCTTTTTCTGGATTATTTTTGATCTTGCTGGGAATTTTACTGGAAGAGCAGGTCTCAGAGCAGGTTAGTCATGGGGTTTCGATCTTAGGCAGTCTCATCCTGGTGGTGGCGCATGTTAAAAACATCCAGCACTCACACCGCCACCAGCACCAGTGTTGCTAATCTCTTAAGTCCGTAAACTTCACAAATTCTGCCGACACCATAAAGGCCTGAAGGTTCTTGCTGTTGAATTCTCGAATCGCAGTAAGGATGGGTCCGGAAGCTTTCTTCAGGCCCTTTTTTTCGATGAGCACGTCGACGTTTGCCACCGACTCCACACCAATCGCCTCTTCGACCTGATTGTAATCCATGATGACGACGAAGTGCTCCTGTTTATTGGCTACGTCCAACAGGCAGACCTTGGCCGAGAAACCAGCAATTTTCCCACAGTGAGTTTCCTCAATCCAGTATCCGTGGACTGCAGAGACGGCGCTGAAGCTTACAAGAAGAAATGATAGCAGGATGAAATTTTTCATAGGGAATTCCTTTGTTTAATAACCCATTTCTAAGCTGCGGGGGAATGGATGTAAACGGGATTAAAGACATACAGATCAGCTGAATTTTAGATGATAGGCAGAAACAAAAACACCCACCACCAATGAAGGTTGTGGGTGTTAGTAGCTCTTGTGAGGGCCTGCTGTTAAATCTAAGACTTTTTGGCGTACTTTTTGTTGAACCGGTCAACTCTTCCTTCAGTGTCCATTACCCTCTGTGTTCCAGTGTAGAACGGGTGTGAAGCCGAAGTGATATCCACTTTGAAGAGCGGATACTCTTTTCCGTTAAGGGTGATCTTATCAGTTGTTTTGATGGTGGATCTTGTGATGACTTCGAAATCTGAAGAAACATCCTTAAAAACAACTTCTCTGTAATCGGGGTGAATACCTTTTTTCATAAACATATCCTTATAAAATTCAATATAAACTTGCTTTTGTGTAGGTAGGCAAGTTACCGATAGCACATCCCAAAGTCAATCAAGAAGTTATTATTTCTTCCCCGCAGCAAGGACGATGCTCGCCAGCTCCGCTTCCGACATACTTTCAATCACTTTATGGTCCCTCTTATCCTCAGGCAGGGTGATATTCTTTGTCCCGAGCTTAATGTAAGGACCGTACTTGCCGTCCAGGATCGACACTTTTTTCTTTAACTTTGCCACCAGGCCAAAATCTTTTAAGACCTTGCCTCCTCGGCGGTTGGCACCTTTCTCTTCGGAAAGAAGCTCGACCGCCCGCTTCAGGTCAATGCCATACAGGTCGTCTTCTTTTTTTAGAGAACGGAAAGCTCCATCGTGCATGACGTAAGGTCCGAACCGACCATTATTGGCCATGATGGGTTTTTTTGTTTCTGGGTGTAACCCTAGTTCTCTTGGCAGTGAGAGAGCAAGGATTGCGTCATCCAGCGTAGCTGTCTTTGGATCTTTGCCTTTGGGAAGAGAGGCACGCTTTGGTTTGGGGCTCTCTTCGGTGACCTCGCCCAACTGGAAGTAGGCGCCGTAGCGTCCGACCAGGCAATAAATTTTTTGATTGGTCTTGGGATCGATCCCGATGGACTTCGGGCCATCGGCCTGGTTCTTGAGCAGCTCCTTGATCATCAGGTGATCCAGGTCGGACGGTGCGATGTCTTCTGGGATTGAGGCGTGGACCTCGTCCTTGCCTTCGCCTTCGACGACGTAGGGACCGAAGCGGCCAACCTTGATCGCCAGCGCAAAGCCGTCTTTGACGATGTTGATGGTCCTGGATTCCTCCGGCTTAATTTTTTTATCCTGTTCTTCGACCTTCTTGGCCAGCCCACCTTTGCCTTTGTAGAACTTGGTTAGATATTTCAGCCAGTCTTCCTCACCGTAGGCGATCTTATCCAGCGACTCCTCCATCTGGGAAGTGAAGCTGTAGCTCACCAGGTGCTCGAAGTGAGTTTCCAGAAGCTGGATCACCGCCATGCCGGTGAAGGTCGGAACGAGTGCTGAGCCTTCTTTCCTGACGTAGCCCCGGTCAAGGATGGTACCGATGATCGAGGCGTAGGTCGACGGTCGTCCGATGCCCTCTTTCTCTAACTGCTGGACGATGGACGCTTCCGTGAAGCGCGCCGGAGGTTTGGTTTCATGCGGATCGGGCGTGATGGAGAACGGCTTGAGGGGATCGCCTTTCTTCAGCACCGGGAGGATGATTTCCTTATCTTCCAGTGAGGCTTCCGGGTCGTCGGAGCCTTCGACGTAAACTCTTAAGAAACCCGGGAAAAGGATTCTGGTGCCTGAGGCACTGAACTCCGCGTCTCCGGCCTCGATCTTTATGGTCATGCTCGCCTTCTCGGCTTCTTTCATCTGCGTGGCCATGGTTCTCTTCCAGATGAGCTCGTAGAGGGCCAGTTCTTTCCCTGAAAGTCCGGTCTTCTCCGGGTGCGTGAACTCGGAGCCGGCCGGGCGGATCGCTTCGTGGGCTTCCTGCGCACCTTTCTGCTTGGCCGAGTACTGACGGACCTCAGGGTTGAGGTAGTCCTTACCGTAGAGCTTCACCACCATGTCCCGGGCGGCGTTGATCGCCTCTTGCGAAAGGTTGGGAGAGTCAGTTCTCATGTAGGTGATGAGACCTTCTTCGTAGAGTCTCTGGGCCGTGCGCATGGTATCTTTTGAAGATAAGCCGAGCTTCCGGTTTCCTTCCATCTGCAACGTCGAGGTAATGAAAGGGATGGCCGGTTTGGAATTAAATGTCCGTTCTTCGACACTGGTGACTTTCCACTGGGCCTTCTCGATATTTTTGGTAAGCTCTTTAGTGCTCTTCTCGTCCATCAGGACAACTTTCTTAGCGTCGATCAGCTTGCCAGTGAGTCCGTCGAAGTCCTTACCTCCCGCAACCCGCACCCCTTTCACCGAAAAGAGCTTAGCGTCGAAGAGGGCCTTCTTATCTTTCTCCGGGTGGATCTGGGCCTTGATGTCCCAGAAGGAGGACTTTTTGAACTTCATACGCTCGCGCTCACGCTCGCAGATCATCTTAAGTCCGGTGGACTGAACCCGCCCGGCCGAGAGTCCGTAGGCAATCTTCTTCCAGATCAAAGGAGAGAGTGTATATCCATAGAGCCGGTCGAGGATCCGTCTGGTTTCCTGCGCCCGCACCAATTTTTCATCCACGTCCCTACAGTCTTTAAGGGCCTTGAGGATCGCTGTCTTGGTGATCTCATGGAAGACCATGCGCTTGACCGGCATCTTGGGCTTGAGCAGGGCCAGCAAATGCCATGAGATGGATTCCCCTTCACGGTCTTCATCGGTCGCCAGGTAAATGCAGTCACAATCTTTCATCTTGGATTTAAGATCGGTGATGATCTTTTTCTTATCTTTAGGGACAACGTAGAGAGGATCAAAGTCTTTTTCGACATTGACTCCCAGTTTCGTCCAATCTTCTTTTTTTAATGCTGCCGGAATATCCGAAGCGGATTGTGGCAGGTCTCGGACGTGTCCCATGCTTGCTTCAACTGTGTAATTGCTCGGGAGAAACTTACGGATGGTCTTGGCCTTTGTGGGAGACTCCACAATTACCAGATACTTTTTGTCAGCCATTTTTTTCCTAAATTTAAGGGGTCTCCTAATAGAGATAAGGGCCATCCGAAAAAACGTCAAGCATTAATATGATGAGTGATTCAGAAAATTAAGCGACGCGTCACATGGATTGCATCCATTATGAAGGGAATTTTGGCCCAAACACAGTGGATAAGTTTTTCATTTTGCCTCTCTGAGCGTCTCCGTCAGTGCTACTTGCGGAGGATGAAAATAACCACCCTTTTGTTCATCACACTCAGTTCCACAGCTCAAGCACAAATATTTTCTTACCAGGTCGATCTCCATGACCAGTATGAAAAAGACGTGGCAGGAAAATCTCCCCAGCAGGTCAAAAAAGATAACATGGCCTACTATCAAAAATTCCTGACGGTGGATGTGAACAGTAAGCAACTGAATCAAACCTACGCCAGCGACCTGGGAAAACCGAAGTACCTCTCGCAGAAGAACGCGGTAGAGACCTGGGTGGCGGCCATCTCTAATCCCATCATCGGCACCGGCAATGACAGAAAATACGACCCCACCTACGGCATCGGATTCTGCTTCGGAAGGGCCCTGTTCGTAGACCTCTACCTGACTCTCAATGGCTTCAACCAAGGGAGCATCAAGAAGATCTTCGTGGTCGGTCCCATGACCAATGACTGGAGCTGGCACGTGGCCACCATGGTCCAGGGCCTGGACGAGAATAAAAAAGAAAAGTGGTTGGTGCTGGATCCGATCATCTTCAAGGTGGTCGAGGTGGTCGAGTGGTTCAAGGACTTTGAGGCCATCTCCGCTGACGGAAAGATCCGGATGTACATCACCGAGGCCAACAAATTTTCTATCGCGCCGTTGAAGTATCAGCAAGAAAACTACCAAGGCTATAATGGGTACTTCGAGGACATGTTCCGTTGGATGGATGAGAACCAGGTCCAGGGCAAATTAGTGTTAGATAAAATTTAATCTATACCAATTGAAATAATTCTTAAGGTTCGATGAGTCGTAACACTAAAATTCAACAGTTTTCTTTTGGTGGCATAAGGGTTGTGTAAACATCTTCATTTTGCACCAAGGTTAAAATTTTTTAATCTGTGATTGTTGCTCTAGAGAAGAGTCATCTAGAAATTATTTAAGAATAAATAAAGGTCAAAATTCAGCACGGCGTATATCCATAAGAGGTCCTCTCAACTATTTATAAGTCCAGGAAGGTAACTATGGAATGCAAAAATATATTAGTCATTGACGACGATCCAGGAGTGAGAGAATGCGTCGTTGATGTTCTCAACCTCGAAGGCTATCACGTTTACTCGGCGATCCATGGTAAGGATGCGATCGAACAGTTAGAAAAGATGTCCCCCGAGTCTCTGCCGGGCTGTATCTTCCTGGATCTGAAAATGCCCGTTATGGACGGGCGCACCTTCCTGTCAAACATCGAATCAAAGTTCCCCAACTCTCTGGCCCGCATCCCCATCGTGGTCGTTTCTGCCAATGGGAATCTCCAGAACATCGACCTCCGTCCAGCGGTTGAAAAACTTGATAAGCCCATGGACATCGATGAAATCTACCGCTTGGCCCACCAGTACTGTGGCCGTCCCGAAGCTAGCCTTCTTCATTAAATCCCAGTATCTTTGCTAGATGTGTTTCTCCGTGCAGGTTGAAAAAAACCAACTTAAACTGGCCAAAAGATTCAAAGCTGAGATCTCCGCAGCTGAAGATCAGGCATTCCGGGCGATGCAGATGAAAGCGCAGGACCTGGACTTCAGCAAAGAGGCCCTCCAGCTCAAGCGCAGACCTTCCACTCCTTTTTTCAAAGAACCTGCGGCCGATGGTCGAGTTTACCCGGGCTACTTCACCTGGGTGATGGTGATGGAAAACGGCAACAGGGTCTTTAAGAAAATGCGCTACCGCGTGCGGCCTCACAACTCACCCGAGATTCCATCGAAGTTCAATGTCTTTAACGCCCGGGTCGATGCCATCGAGCAGAGAAAAACCTGGAAGGGACTCTTCATGCGCCGGCATGCGCTGGTTCCGTTTGTCCGATTCTACGAGTGGGTCGAGCACCAGGGTGCTAAGAAGCTCATCTCTTTTGCTCCCGAAGATAAAGAGATCATGTGGGCCCCGTGCCTGTGGGACCATTGGGAGAATACTCAGATGTCCATCAGCTTTTCCTCCTTTGCCATCATCACCGATGATCCTCCACCGGAGGTCTCTGAGATGGGCCATGACCGGTGTCCCATCTTCTTACAGGAAAACTACATCGACGCCTGGCTGACACCCCAAGGGAAATCCAAGTCCGACATGTATGAGATTCTTAAAACAAAGGAAGCCGTGATCTACAAGAACGAGTGGGCAGCCGCCAGCTAGCTCTTATTCTTCGGATCGAAAGTATCGGCTTGGTGCCGGAGCTCACCGTCTTTTTTTATCTCAATGGTCGCACCCGTCTTGTGGCTGAAGATCATCTTCCCTTCCATCTTACTCACGGTCTCCTCGGCGCAGGCCTCGCACTCGGTAAGTTTACCCGGCATCCCTTTGCGTTCTTCCACGTTGTACGCCCCCCCGCAGCTCTCGCAGACGCCGCCCAGATGCCTGGTGGTCTTCACGGCCGGCTTCACTTCCGGTCGGTTCTTACCCATGTTCTTGGTGTGAGTCAGGGTGCGGCTGCTGGAGGAACCACTCACGAAGGGCATCGAGGAGGTACGGGCCCTGCGGACTTCGGACTCCGGGTCTGGTTTGTCTTCGATCAGGGAGAGCTCACAGACTTTGATGTTGGCGCGGGTTCCATCTGCGAGGGTGCAGGCGGCGTTCTGCCGTCCGAGCTCATCCGCACTGATGTTGGAAATCCTCACTGTCTGACCTTGGTAGCGGCCACTGGTCACCAGTGCCCTTAAGACTTTGCTCATAGGATATTTTAATTTTGCGACCGGGAGAAATCAAGCCGTTTGGGCCTATAAAGACTGACTCAAATACTGCAAGAACTTCTTCATCAGCGTGTTGTTGATGTAGTTGCCGTCCTGGACCAGGTAGAGGGGGTTGTAGAGGGTCCCCGACTTGGGAGAGATGACCTGGAGCTCGGAGGTCTGGGAAGCCTTAAGCAAGAAATCCCGAGGGATCACTCCCAGGCCCAGGCCCGCGGTGAGTGCGCTCACCATGGTCTCGACGTTATCGATGATGTGGGATGACCGCACCTTCGCCTGCCGCTTGTAGTGGAGCTTGTACCATCTCTGGATGAGCGGGAGGTTCTTGGAATAGTCCAGGTGCGGGAGTTCTTTCATGGACTTGATCGACGAAATCTCCTGCTGATGTTGCCGGTAGAATTCCTTGGAGCAGACCATGATGAGCTCTTCCCGGAAAACTTCTTTCTTGGCGATCTTGGGCCCGAACTCCGCCGGGATCGAGTCGTCGGTGACGGCGAAGTCTAGCTCGAAAGCGCAGACCTGGATGAGCAGTCTCCTGGATTCCGCGACGGTGACAAGGAACTTCACTCCCGGGTGCTCGGAGGTGAAGTTTTTTAAGACCGGGATGAATACTGATTTGGAAAAGTTAAGGGGTAGGCCAACCCGAATCTCCCCTTCCAGCACTTCCGTTCCGTTGCGCAGGTCCCGTTGGAACTCGGAGAGGTCCCACAGGAAGCGCTCGTAGAGGAGCTGCAGCGAACGACCGTCTTCCGTCAACACATACTTCTTTCCCGCGCGGAAGAAGAGGTGCCGTTTGATCTCGTCCTCGAGTCTTTTTATAGACTGGTAGACCGCCGAGGGCGTGAGACCTAGCGTGCGGGCACCCTCCAGCAGGCTGCTTTTCTCGGCAACCGCCTGGAAACATTTGAGTTTATTCAGGTCTAGATTATTTAGTCTCATTAAAGATTATCTTTATCATGTTTATTTTGATTTTCAAGCGTCCCTGGTCTATTTTCCCGGCAAGTCCTCATTAACTTCTTGGAGATTTTATGAAATTGCTTTTAACTCTCACTGTCCTACTTAGCTCTCAGCTGACCTTTGCGCAGAACTTTTCACCACTTACGAGTGGCGACTTAGGTCTATCGGCGGCCAAAGTTGACATGCTCGACGTCTCGCAGATGTGCCCGCGAGTCCCGGGGCAGATGTCCTGCATGGCCTTCGGTTCCTACGTAAAAGTTAAGGTCACCCTCAACGGCTGTAAGGATCGTTTTGGTGGTTTCTTTAGTAGCTTCGAAGAGGTCAACGGCAAAGGTGTGCTCTCGGTCGCGGCCATCAACATCAACAATAAGGCGTCTCTTACGACGTATTGTAACCGTGCCCCAACCAAGACAGTCAGTGTCTACGTCGGTTACGAAGGCCGGATCGATTTAAAGGAAATGAGTTACTCTGCAGTTCAACAATAATCAACCGTTCGTAAAAAAAGGATCAGTATGAAAACCGCCATTGCCCTCTTCTCACTCTTCATCATCGCCAGCGTCAGCGACGCCCGGGCCTGCTCCATGCCGCCGGACTCAACCTACATCCAGCCCGCTGAGTATAAGAAGATCCTCGACACCCCGGCCATCGTCGCGGCCCTGCGCGAAGTCGGTGGGAAAGACATTAAATCCATTTCTGCCAAAAGCGGGTTCTACGAAGTGAAGGCTTCGAACAACTGCTTCGTGAATGTCGGGATGGTTTACATCTCTCCGGCCCACCTGGGCCTGTGTCCGAGGCTGCTGGAAGCACAGATCCTCGCCGCTAGCTGCCGTTAATCGTCACTACCCTCGGCCGCGGGAAGGTTCGTCCTCTCCGCGGTTATGAGTGGGTACTCAGAAATTTTCCGGTAGGTCGGAAACGCTCCTCCAGAAGTCATCTCATAAGCAATTAACTTCTTGGCCCTCAGGGTTCCAAACTGACTGTTCTTGAACGGAGATATGATGTCTGTGACGTTCTTGTGGTTTTTAAGCCTTACCAGCGGCAGATAAGGTTCCCCGGAGCCCTCTAGTTCACCCTCCCCGAGCTCGCTCAGATCCCGCAAGACGACGTTCTTTAAAAACCTTAGGTCCTTAGAGTTCTGAACCCCTATCCAGATAAGTCTCGCCTCTTTCTGCTCGGGCCAGGCCCGGATCCCGTCAAGACTCAGGTCAAACGCCGCAAACGAACTAACTGTCTGGCGAAGGATTGTGTCGAAGACTGCAAATTTTTCTTTACCCATGTCTTGGAAAAACAGCAAGGGAATGTGCCACTGTGCCGGATCGGTGAATTTGAACTCGAGGTTCTTCCGGGCAAGACCGGTCTTCAATTTCTTCAGGTTGGAATTTTTAAGATCGATGGCCATTTGATGAGCATCGATGGTGAGGAGTGATCGCATGGATTGAAAGGTTCATTAGAAAAGGCCCCGAAGGGCCTTATCTAATGAACGCTTAAGAAAGGTGCTTAGAAACGAGTTTTGTCATTTCGAACATAGAAACAGTTGATTTTCCACCGAAAACAGCTTTCAGCTTGTCATCAGCAAGGATGTTTCTCTTGTTCTTTGGATCTTGAAGATTGTTCTTCTTGATGTACATCCAGATCTTCTTCACGACTTCAGTTCTAGGAATTGAAGTTGAACCGATGACTTCAGCAAGCGCTGGAGAAATAGTCAGCGGCTTCATGAAAGCTGCGTTCGGCTTGCGAGCAGATTTAGCTTTCTTCGCTTTAGGAGCAGCTGTTTTTGCAGTTGCTTTCTTAGCAGTTGCCTTGGGAGCAGCGGCCTTAGCTGTAGTCTTAGCAGTTGCTTTCTTAGCAGTTGCCTTCTTCGCAGCAGGAGCTTTCTTAGTCGTAGTAGCTTTCTTCGCAGGAGCTTTCTTAGTTGCAGTTTTCTTCGTAGCTTTTGTTGCTTTCTTGGCCATGATTGCCTCCAATAAAAATAAAACATTTCAAAGTTTAGATTATTCCAAACTCCCAGATAACTTTATCTTCAGCAAAAAGATGTCGTAAATCAACTATAATAGAGGGAAAAAGTTAATATCTTTGCATTTTTTTGCATTTTCTCCTCGAAAAACGTGATTTTCGTGTCTGGAGAGCCTCACATCTCGAGGTAGTATCGAAAAAAATGCTCGTCTTTCTTCCAGCCGTTCCTCTGATAGAGGGCCTGGGCCGCGAAGTTAGTGACGGCAGTGGAGAGAGTTAAGCTGCGGGCCCCGGTGGATCTGCAGAAGTCCTCGCCTCGCTGGAGAAGTGCGACTCCCGCCCCTCTCCGGCGACCAGCTTGCCGGACGAAGAGATCGTTCAGCACCCAGGCACGCGCCAGTTTGAGAGAGGAAAAGGTCGGATAGAGCTGGGCGAAGCCTACGGCTTCACCTCCGGAAAGCGCCAAAAAAATGACTGAATCTTTGTGCTGCAACCGCTGAGACAAGAACTTCTGCAGCTCACAAGGATCGAAGTCCTGCTGGTAGAAGTCTAAGTATCCTTCGAAAAGCGTCTTGAGTGAAGGAAGGTTTCTTGAATTGGTCTACCCGAGACTCTCACCGTGTTCTGAGAGGTCCAGACCCCGCTCTTCCTCTGCCTCCGTGACCCGGATAGGCTTGATCCGGTTGCAGATATAGAAGATCGCGTAGGAACCGAAGAAACAATAGACCATCACCAGCACCAGGGCCAGCAGGTGGTAGAGGAAGGTATGAGTCTGACCGAACATCAGTCCGACGTCCTTGGCGAACACCCCGGTGAGGATCATGCCGACGATTCCTCCCAGCCCGTGGCAGGGGAACACGTCCAGAGTATCGTCGATGCCGGTCTTCGCTTTCACTGTTAGCGCCAGGTTTGACACGATGGCCGCGATGAATCCGATCAGGATAGAGGCCCCCACACTCACGAATCCGGCCCCTGGTGTGATGGCCACCAGACCGACCACGGCCCCGATACAAGCTCCCAGAGCGGTGACTTTCTTACCCCTCAGGCACTCCAGGAACATCCAGGTGAGCATCGCTACCGCCGAAGCAGTATTGGTGTTCATGAGCGCCAGGGTTGCTACGTCGTTTGCCGCCATAGAAGACCCGGCGTTGAAGCCGAACCAACCGAACCAGAGTAATCCGGTTCCCAGGATCACGTACGGGATGTGGGCCGCTTCATGGGCCATGACCTTTCTTGGTCCCAGGAAGATCGAGCCGGCCAAAGCCGCCATCCCGGCCGAGATGTGAACGACGGTGCCACCGGCGAAGTCCAGCACACCCCAGTTTCTTAGGATGCCGTCCGGATGCCAGGTCATGTGGGCCAGCGGGGCGTAGATGAAGAGCGAGAACAGCACCATAAACAACAGGTAGGATGTGAACTTCACTCTCTCAGCGAATGCCCCACTCACCAGCGCTGGTGAGATGATGGCGAACTTTAACTGGAACAGGGAAAAAAGGGCAAAGGGAATAGTCGGCGAGAAATCGGGGTGGGTGAACATCCCCACTCCGCGGTACATGAAGAAGGTCATAGGATTTCCGACGATGCCACCGATGGAATCGCCAAAACACAAGCTGAACCCGACGGCGACCCAGGTCACGGAGATCACTCCCAGGGCCACCATCGACTGAAACATGGTAGAAATGACATTCTTCCTGCGGACCATTCCGCCATAGAAGAAGGAAAGCCCCGGGGTCATCAGTAGTACCAGTGCGGCAGAGGTCAGCAGCCAGGCCGTGTCGCCGGTGTTGACCGGACCTCCGGTTTTTGTCTGAGCAACCGGGGGCATGAAGGTCGCAAGGATTCCACAAATGAGGATGAATCCTAAGTGGGCAAGGTATTTTATTCTCAAGAATGAGCTCCATGTAACTAGTTTTCTTCATTTTACATGAAACTCGGGCTTAGTGGTGATTGGTAAAGTTTTCCAAACTGCCCGACTATATTGGTGTTAGTGTTCGTCCAAGTAACTCCTTATTATAAAAGCACACGAAGATATCCAGGTGATCTTTGAGGCGCTTTGGATCCTTGGTGGTGCACCAAGTTTTTCGGATCAGTCGGTTCACGTTCGCTCTCAGCAGGGCGCAGGTGTGGTTGACAATAAACAGTGGATCGAAGCCGACTTTCTTCAGTTCACCTTGTCCCGCAACACACCCGCGTTCACTCTTGTAGGTGAGATGTTTTGCCCTGGGAAGGTACGCTGAAACAAAGGTCGGATACCGTTGGTGCTCGTCAGACTTTACCACCACCTCCGGCGAGACTATCGTGGCGATTTTCTCGAAGAGTCTGGTCAGCCCAGCGTGGTGCTGATCTTCTCTTCTTCCATACTTTTTAACAGCGAACTTCGCTAGGTGCCCGAATGCCGGGATCTGTGAGACCTCAAGAGCTAGGATAGTACGGCGGTGTTCATCCACCGCGATTGAAACGGTCAGAGGTTTGAGCTTGGAGTTCTCTTTAGTGATGAGGTCATCGAGCTGAATGTTGTGAATCCGTCCTTTGAGATGC
>DATLXA010000061.1:0-101206 GCA_035576105.1 Bacteriovoracaceae bacterium | reverse complement strand
GTAGGACTTGGCAGATCCACCGTTGATCTTTGCCATCGTCATTGTAATCGCTGCTGTAAGTGTCGTTTTACCGTGATCGACGTGACCGATAGTCCCGATATTTACGTGCGGCTTACTACGGTCAAATTTTTCCTTAGCCATGAGAGGTCTCCTTACAAAGTTTTAAAACTCGTTACCTTAAATTATAATTTTGACTGGTAGAGTATGCTCTACCTATAGTCGTATTGACAATAAAAAAAACCTATCTCCACTCTCGAGAATGGAGCTCGCACCGAGAATCGAACTCGGGACCCCTTCCTTACCAAGGAAGTACTCTACCGCTGAGCCATGCGAGCGTTCATTTCCGGGAATTGATTTGTTCCATCTTTTAAAATGGAGCGGGCGAAGAGGCTCGAACTCTCGACTTCCACCTTGGAAGGGTGGCGCTCTACCAACTGAGCTACGCCCGCAACGAAACAAAATCCGATATTCTAAATGGTGGCGCGGGGTGGATTTGAACCACCGAAAGCTGACGCTGGCAGATTTACAGTCTGCTCCCTTTGACCACTCGGGAACCACGCCATTTAATTACCCTCACCAACCAACTATCAAAGCATTTAAATCTGAGACCAGAGGCTTCAGAGATAAAAAGTGGAGCTGCTCACAGGAATCGAACCTGCGACCTACGGTTTACAAAACCGTTGCTCTACCAACTGAGCTAGAGCAGCTCAAACATCAACGAATAATCGGTGAGTCTGAAATTTATAATGTTAGAGGCTTACGAAATCAAGCTTTTTCAGGTTAGATACCAAAACATTTTTCCATCGCAATTGCTGCAGCAGATGAGACATTCAAAGATTTTATCTCTCCTTGTGAAGGTAAACTCATATTCTTTTGAACTAAACGAGACACTGCGTGTGATAAGCCAGTCTCTTCAGCCCCAAGCAGCAAGCAAATTTTCTTTTCGGCCCTAAGATCTTCTTGAGTTAAATTTTCTGAAGAATGTTCTGAAAGTCCCACGGTTGTATAACCCGCATCATTTAATTGTCCCACCGCACGGCTAAGCGAAGTAACCCTGATGAGGTTTACATACTCAACAGCTCCCGAAGCAATTCTGTAAAAGGAAGGTGTTAATCCGAAGGATTTTTCAGATGGTATCAGGACAGCCGTGACGCCGTAGAAACATGCCGAGCGAAGGATCGCAGCCCCGTTGTGGACATCCGTGATCTGGTCCAGGGCCAAGAGACGAGCTTGTGGATTTCTTAGAAATTCATTCACGCTGTACGTTTCAATAGGCGAGGTCTGGAGGTAAATCCCGGAGGGAACTCGGTAGAATTCGAGGTCCAAAAAGTTACAGAGCTTTTTGGCATTTTCTTGGAGTTGATGTGATGAGAGGATTTCTATTTCAACTTTAAGAGTCTTGGGGTTGATCTTATGTTTTCGAGATAACTCCACCAGACCTTCATCAGTTGCCACGAGCTTCTGATGAACTCTTCGGGGATTGGTAAGTGCAGCAGCGATGCTATGGAGTCCGAATATGAGATCAAAATCTAAAGCCATTTGCCCAACCCTTCTAACTTTTCGTTAACGGTTCTAGTTAGCTCTGCCTTTTTTACTTTCAGAGTTTCTGCAGTTCTTCTGACCTTTATTTCAATTTCTCCAGTGGCGGTGTAGTCTTTTTCACCGATGACCACTCGGACCGGTAGACCGATGAGATCTGCGTCTTTAAACATCTGACCAGGACCCAACTGCCGGTCGTCAAACAAGACCTCCAGACCAAGCTTGGTGAGTTCCGAGAATATATCTTCGGCTACTTGCTTGATCTCCGGGGTTTTCCCGATGTAACAGAGGTAGACATCATAGGGAGCGATAGCTGCCGGCCAGACAATGCCGTCCTTATCATTGTTCTGTTCAATGGTCGAAGCGAGAACTCTGGTGACACCGATCCCGTAGCAACCCATGATGGGAGTGACGGCTTGGCCCTTATCATTGAGAACAGTGACCTTCATGCTTTTGGTGTACTTGTCTCCAAGTTGGAAGATATGACCCACCTCGATGCCTTTTTTCAAGACGATCTCGTGCTCACCGATGTAGTCGCCCGACTTTGACATGCGAAGGTCTGCTCTGAAGAACTTAGCTTTGGTATCCCGCTCTGGAACGAAACCTTTCACGTGTGCATCTGCTTCATTCGCACCGATGACGTAGGAAGCGCTCATGTCAATGGCCTCATCGTAGACGACCTTTACGTCGTCATTCTGAATGGTGGGCCCCATGAAGCCTTTGATCAGTCCAAACTTATCCAGCTCGCTCTGCTGAGCAGGTCTGATGTGTTCTGCTTTAACTTTATTCTGGAATTTTATTTCGTTGAGGCTATCGTCCCCGAGGAGCATGACCATGAAGAACTTATCTTTACCACCGACCACTGCGCACATCACTAGTGACTTCAGACTCTGGGTGATAGGGAAACCATGAGCGGCACACACTTCCTCACAAGTCTTTTGATTCGGAGTAGGGAATTTCTCGAGGACAGACGCCTGAAGAGTAACGACGTTCTTTCTGGTTGTGACGGCTTTTTCAATGTTTGCAGCGAAGCCCGTCTGCGGGACCGTTACCACCAGGTCCTCTCCATTATCGGCCACAACCTGGAACTCATGGGTCTTGGCACCACCGCCGGCCATGGCACCGCCATCGGCCTCGACTGTGATGAAATCTAGGCCCAGACGTTTGAAGATGTTTTCATACGCGATGTAAATCTCGTCATAGAATACATCCAGGGACGCTTTATCGACGTGGAAGGAGTACCCGTCCTTCATGCTGAATTCGCGCGCGCGAAGCAGTCCGAACCTTGGTCGGATCTCGTCCCTGAACTTCGTGTTGATCTGGTAGAGACAAATCGGGAGCTGTTTGTAAGAGGTAACTGTCTTACGGAATAGATCGGTCACCGTTTCTTCGTTGGTCGGGCTCATACAGAGGTCCCGGCCGGCCCGGTCAACGGCTTTGAGCATCTGTGGCCCCATGGTTTCCCATCTGCCGGATTCTTGCCACAGTTCTGCTGGAGTCATGGCGGGCATTTGGATCTCGAAGCATCCGATCCGGTCGAGCTCTTCCCGGACGATCTTCTCGATCTTCTTGATAGACCGGAAGGCCATGGGCAAATAGGTATAAAGGCCGGCAGCGGTTTTATAGATCAGCCCTGCCCGGATCATCAGCTGTTGAGAAACGATGTCGGCGTCGGATGGAATTTCCTTATAAGTCTGCCAGTAGCCCTTGGAAAGTCTCATAGTCACCTTTATTCTTCGAAGATACTGGGAGTCCAGGTGTCCTGGCCCTCAATGAAAATATTCAGTTCACATTCTTTTTCTAGTTGTACGCCAATCTCTATCACAGGGTTGGTTTGTTGCACAGGGATGATTTCCATCTCCGTTCTCACACTCCGGCCAGGACACTTTTTGGCGACGAAGCTATAGGCAACCACGCCCATGGAAAGTGCGTAGATTTCTCGCAGTTTAAATTTGTCGCCAGGAGTGAGTTCAACAATTGTCGCGTTCGATCCCAAAACTGGAAGAGATATTTTCTGCACAATTTTATATTCATCATTTTCAACTAAGTCCGCCCACTCTGAGGAGAAGGCGTTGCAAGAGAGGAGTAATAGAAAAAAGAATACGCGCATGGAGCCTCCAGTTGTTATGAACTGGAAAACTCTAACATCAGCCAATGAGCATTGAAAAGAAAGTAAGAGATTTGCTTCCCGGTGTCGAAACTAGCGGGTTACAGTGATGAACTGCGGAAGTTTATGAGCATCGCGGACCTCTGCTTTTAGAGACGACGCCGAGACCACTTCGTACGCCGAAGGGGTTTCAAGAAGTTTGCGGCAAAGCAGGTTGTGAAGGTTGTGGCCCGACTTATAGGTGGTGATTTTTCCCGCGATTTCGTGGCCTAAGAGGCTGACGTCCCCGATGGTGTCCAGGATCTTGTGACGGACGAATTCGTTATCGAAACGCAGACCTTCCGGATTCATCACCTTGTAGTCATCGAGGACGATGGCGTTATCAAGCGACCCACCCTTGATCAAACCTTTTCTCTTGAGCATGTCCACGTCTCTGGCAAACCCAAAGGTGCGGGCACGGGCGATGTCTTCGATGAAAGTCTCGCAGGAAAACTCGAATCCAAAACTTTGGGTTTTGATCATGGGGTGAGCGAAGACAATGGTGGATTCGATCACCAGGTTTTGGCTCGGCTCGAACTGGGCCCACTTGCCGTCTTTTTCCACTCGCACGGTATCTAGGATCACGAGAAACTTCTTAGACTTGTTAAGGTGCTTGATGCCCGTTTCCTTGAGAAGGAAAACGAAGGACGCACCCGAGCCGTCCATGATGGGGACTTCTGGTCCATCGATCTCGATCAAGCAATTATCGATACCTAAGCCGTATAATGTCCCGAGAAGGTGTTCGACGGTGTGAATCGCTTCAGCACCAGCACCGAGAGTGGTAGCATTCTCGGTTGTTCCGACGGTTAAGGCATTTGCCTTCATGGGTCTTGAGTTGGGGATGTCTGTACGGATGAATTGGATACCGCTGTCGGCTTCTGCAGGGTTCAACTTCAACGTTACCTTTTTGCCCGAATGTAGTCCGATTCCTGTGACTTTGACTTCTTTCGAAAGGGTACGTTGATATATCATGGCTAACATCCTAATTAGTCGTATAAATTATTACCATTATAAACTAATTCTATAAAAAAAGTTCAAAGAAAATTATGCAGTATTTACAACTGTTGAGAATTCCAGTCAAGAGTTAGGGAATATGTTTTATGGCCGTTTCAGAGAGGACTCTTCCTCTGGGAGTGCGGAGGATCAGACCTTGCTTGAGCAGATATGGTTCATATACTTCTTCGATGGTTTGCTTGTCTTCACCGAGGGTCGCGGCCAGGGCATCAATCCCGACCGGTCCTCCCGAGTAATAACTCTTCATAACCGTGAGAATTTTTCTATCCATCGAATCAAGGCCCAGGTCATCGATGTCCAATAAGTTTAAAGCAGCGTTTACTTCGTCGATCCCGACCACTAGTTTCCTCGTAACCAGAGCAAAGTCTCTGACTCTCCGGAGGATTCTGTTCGCGATCCTCGGGGTGCCTCTTGCCCTAGTGGCGATCTGGGTCTTGGCTTCGCTTAAGAGCTCGATCCCCATTTTTTTTGAGTTATTAAGGACGATCACAGCGAGCTTATCGGCTTCGTAGAAGTCGAAATTCAAGTGAGCGGTGAACCTGTCTCTTAAGGGGTTAGAGAGAAGGCCCGAGCGAGTGGTGGCTCCGATCAAAGTAAAATTAGAAAGATCGATCTGCATGGTCCGGGCAGAGGCGCCCTGGCCAATGAGAATATCCAGGCGAAAATCTTCCATGGCAGAGTAGAGAATTTCTTCCACGCTGATGTGCATGCGGTGGATCTCGTCGATGAACAAGACGTCCCGGGGTTTGAGGTTGGTGAGAACCGCGGCCAGGTCACCCTTTTTTTCGATGGCGGGACCGGAGACCACGTGGAGTTCCGAACCGAGGCCTTTTGCGATCAGCATCGCCAGGGAGGTTTTCCCCAGACCGGGAGGTCCTGAAAGGAGAACGTGGTCCATCGCTGCTTCACGGATGATCGCGGAGTTGACCATGAGATCGATATTGGCGACTACCTTGGTCTGACCGATGAACTCCGAGAAATTCTGGGGTCTCAGCTGCGCTTCCTGTTCTCTTTCCGTCTTGGTCAATTCGCCCGAGACTAACCGGTCTGTCATTGTTTACCTTAGTTCTTTCAAGATGAGTTTCATCAGCTCTTCCGGTTTCTTGGCGTTCCCTTCTTGCATGTGTCTTTGGATCATGGGAAGGACGTCCGCGTCTTTGTATCCCAGACCCTGGCAGGCTGCCAGAGTTTCTTTCAGGATGAAAGAGTCAAAGGTCCTTTCCGTTTCAACTTTCACGCCGGGCTTGAGTGGGTTCTCCTTCACCGCAAGACCGAATTGAAGTTTCGAAATCTTATCCTTTAGGGAGAGAACGATCTGCTCGGCGCTCTTCTTGCCGACACCCGGGGCAGTTTTGATAACGTCCACGTTCTCGAAGGTAATGGCAGAAAGGATTTGTTCGACGCCGAGATGAGAGATGAGAGAGAAGGCAGACTTGGGGCCAATCCCGTTCACGTCAATGAGCATCTCGAAGAACTTCTTCTCTTCAGAGGAGTCGAACCCGTAGAGATCCTGAGATTGCTCGCGGATGATCTGAGTGATAAAGAGGGCGACGTCTCTGTTGGGGACCTTGGGCGTGGAGGTGTGGATCTCGTAGCCTACCCCTTGAGCGGTGAGGACAATGGATTTTTGAGTGTCAGAGTAAACCACAGTTCCGGAAATATAACCTATCATATATTTGGTTCCTTGATTTTATGGGCCAGGGCCGACGCCAGGCCGCCGCCAGTTTTCTTACTCTTTACTGTCTTCTGTAATAAGTTCTCGTTACTGCCGCGACTAAGCAAGTGGCAAAGAGCTATCGCCACCGCATCACTCTCATCGTGGGTCTTAAAATTCGAGAGACCGAAGTACTGCAGTAAGACCTTCTGGATCCCCTCCTTATCCGCGTGGCCATGACCGGCGACGGTGGACTTAATGAGGTTGGGAGAATACTCATGGATCTTCTGGTGAAACCTTTGTGAAAGAGCGGCCAGCATGGTGCCGCGGGACTGAGCGAGCTTTATCAGGGCCGTTGGACTCTTCACAAAGATCAATGATTCTAAAGCAACCTCATCGGGTTGGAGCTTTTCCATCAGTGCGAAGGTCTGATCGTAAATGTCTTTTACCCTATGCAGAAACTCATCTTCACTCTTGAACTTCAAGATCCCGGAAGTGATATAACTGATCTTCCTTCCGTCTTTTTCAAGAAGAGCATAACCGGCAGTCACGGAACCCGGGTCAATGGCAAGCACGATCAAGAGTAGTCCTGGATTAGAGTTACGGAAATTGTACACATGAGTTTGACTGACGTCTAGCCTTGGCTGCGGCCCCTAAGATAATTTCCCACGTAAAAGACGAAGGAGCCAATAACCAACTGGGCTAGTTCCAGCCTTCCGTAGTCACCGTTTTTTATACCGGAAAAAAAACACAGGCCAACGGCCGTAAGTCCGAATAACTGCATCCCGAGGCCCGCGTAGAAAAATGTCTTCATGTCTTACAGATACTGTACGTCAAAGAAATAAGGAAGGACTTTTTGAAGTCGAAACATTATAGTTTCGGGATAAATGACAGCTATAATACTCTCCGCGAAACCGGTGCTTGATAAAATTAAAAATGATCTCATCAAGCGGTGCGAGGCCCTCAAGGCAAAGCAGATTACTCCGTCAATGAGCGTAGTGTTGGTGGGTGATAATCCGGCGAGCTTGAGCTACATCCGAAACAAGAAGAAACTGTGTGAGGAGATCGGGGCGAGGTTCACCCTGACCCAGCTTCCGGCGGAAGTAACGCAGGAACAGTTTCTGACGACAGTGAGTGAGCTGAATCAGCATCCGCAGATCCACGGGGTGATCATCCAGTTGCCGGTCTCTGAGCACCTGAAAAAACTGAACCTCCCCAATCTCATCTCTCCGGCAAAAGACATCGACGGTTTCCATGAAAGCAATACTCAAAAACTCTACGCGGGGTCCACGGACCTAGGCCTCTTAATGCCTTGTACACCGAAGGGCATTGTGAATCTGCTAAAGTACTACCAGATTGGGATTGAGAAAAAGCACGTGGTCATCGTGGGTCGCAGTCTGATTGTCGGCAAGCCGCTCTCGATGCTCCTCTCAAACTTCGATGCTACGGTCACGCTGGCCCACTCCAAGACGGTAAACCTCAAGGAACTGACCCGGCGTGCGGATATCCTTATCTCCGCGATCGGCGTGGCCAATCACTTTGATGAGAGCTACTTCGATAGAAATAAAAATACTGTGGTGGTGGACGTTGGGATGAATTCTTTAGACGGAAGACTCACCGGCGACGTAAACCAGGACTCCGTCAAAGAAGTGGTCGCGGCCAGAACCCCGGTGCCAGGGGGCGTTGGACCCATGACAGTCATTAGCCTGATTGATAATCTCATCACAGCCTGTGAAAACAACATAAAGGGATAGTATGACACTACGGACACAACTCTATGAGGAGCACGTCAAGCTCGGAGCGAAGATCGTTCCCTTCGCGGGCTGGGATATGCCGGTCCAGTACACCTCAGTCAAAGACGAAGTCCTCGCGATTCGCAACTCCGCGGGCGTCTTCGACGTCAGCCACATGGGGGAGTTTTTCCTTGAGGGCACCGACGCGGAAGCCTTCGCGGACTACCTTGTCACCAATGATATTCTGAGTGCGCCGACCGGGAAAGCGGTCTACTCACCGCTGTGCCGGGAGAACGGCACAGTCATCGATGACCTGATCGTCTACAAACTCTCCCCTGGTCGGGTCCTGATCTGCGTGAACGCGTCCAACATCGAAAAAGATTTCGCCTGGATCAAATCCAAGCACGTGGGCTTCAGCTGTAACCTCTCGGACAGGTCTCAGGACTATTCACTCGTGGCGCTTCAAGGCCCGGCTTCCTTTAAGATCCTTAGCACGGTCGTGCAAGACCTCCCAGATCTTGAGTACTACTCGGTCCATGAGTGCGGTTTCGGAAGTAAGCAGGTCATCGTCGCCAGAACCGGCTACACTGGAGAAGACGGGTTTGAGATCTTCGGCGACCACGAAACGATAAAATCCTTGTGGCAGAAGTTCATGACTCTGAAAGTTGTTCCCTGCGGACTCGCGGCCAGAGACGTCCTTCGGCTAGAAGTCTGTTACCCGCTTTATGGCCACGAGCTCAGCGACGAAGTGAACCCGTACGACGCAGGCCTGGGCTGGACCGTGAAGCTCGCGAAACCTAAGTTCATCGGCAAGGACGCGCTCGCTAAAAAGCCGGTGAAATTCAAGCTGGTGAAACTTCTCCTGGAAAAAGGGATCCCGCGAGAAGGCTACCCGGTGCTCAATGCTGCCAGAGAAGTCATCGGAGCGGTCACCAGTGGGACGATGTCAGTGGTACTAAATAAAGGCATTGCCTTCGCTCGGATAAATCTAGATAAAGCACCTGCCGATGAGGTATTTTTAGTGGATATCCGTCAGAAGCCGTATGAGGCTCAGCTCGTTAAAAAACCATTCGTAACCGGAGGACATAAATAATGGCTACCAACATTCCAGGAAATTTAAAATACACCAAAGAGCATGAGTGGGCACTCGTGGACGGATCGACCGTAGCGATCGGCATCACTGATTTCGCTCAGTCCGCGTTGGGCGACATCGTTTTCCTTGAGGTTCCGGAAGTCGGCGCAGAGGTAAAGACCGGAACAACCTTCGGTGTGGTCGAATCCATAAAGTCTGTGAGTGATCTCTACTCCCCGGTGAGTGGAGAAGTCGTCGCAAAAAACAATGATCTCGAAAGCTCTCCAGAAAAAATCAATGAAGACGCGTACGGATCGTGGTTAATTAAAGTCAAGGTGAAAAATTCCTCAGACTTAGAGAATCTAATGTCACCGGAGCAATATCAGGAATTTTGCAATAGCTCTCACTAACATTTAGGTGCCATGTCATGTTTTGTCACATGGTACCTAATAAAAATTTTTGTTTAGCCTTCCTCTAATCTACACCCACAAAATTTTCTTATTCTAAAATTCTCTAAGCTGCTTTGAAATAATCTTTACGAAGTTGAAAGGTTTTTAGATACTGCTCGTCTCAATTTGAACATTTTCGGTAAGGGAACTTTTTAATGGAATCGATACAGCTCCTCAATACGGCCATTATTAAAAGCAAAGAAAAAAAAGTAAATCAATCGTTCGAAGAAAGACTAAATCAAGTTTGCAATTCTCCGGTCATCGAAGTTTTAAATAAGTGTATCACCCAGTACGCTGAACTCCAGAAGATCTCCAGAGACCAAGCCGCGCTACAGGTGGTAGAAGCGATCCGGGACCTGGATTCGATCTGGTCTGACTATGTGGTGATGGAAGGTATTGACCGCTTGAAGAACCTTCTGAGAACGAATTAAGACTTAACTACAAAACCCCATTCAATGACGGCTTTCCCATTAACCAGAAGATCTTTCGGTGGATTTGGAAATGGCCCGGCCTGATTAAACGACTCGATCGCTGCATCATCGAGTTCTTTCACGCCAGAGGTTCCCAGAATTTTCACGGCGATGATCTGTCCTTTCTCATCCAAAGTGATTTGAAGAGATGTGATGAGATCTTCATTGGACGCGATCCTTCTTCCTGCTTTGAACATGCTCGAAGCTTTTTCCTGGATGCTCTTGCCCCAGAACTGCTCGAGCTTCTGGCGGATGCGGTGGAAAAATCCGTAGTACTTATACTCCACGGTATTGAGGTGCGTGAAGTCACCGAGAGCGACATCCTCGACGTAGTCATTGGTGGAAGAAAAGCCCAGCGCCAGAGGATCTCCGTTCTTGGTGCCTTGAGTGGATAGACTCGCAGGCTCGCGAGAGGGCTTTGGCGGTTGCATGACACCGGCTTCGATGCCGACGTCAGAGAGCTTAAGGTCAGTGAGATTTGCTTTCTTTTGTTTCTGAGCTACGGTCTTTTTGGCCAGCTGAGTGAGTGCCGCGTTGCCGAGGCCGGCTTTTTTAAAGATGTCAGTATCTTTTGATACAGTCTGCCGGTCGAAGTTTCTGTTCTTGTCACTCAGGAAAGCTTTGTCTTCAGGCTTTTCATCTGAACTCGCTTCCTCGGACTGGACGATCTGCTTCTTCGTGGCCACGGAGATGGGCTCGCGCGCGGTCAGTTCCTGAACGAGCTTTAGTTTTATCGCTGACGGAAGTGCGGTGATGGACGCTGTCACATGATCTCTAACTTGAACCACCATGAGCGAGGCGTGGATGATAAAGATCGCCCCAAACATAAAGACAAAAATTCTATTCTGAAAACGTAAGCGGGACTCCATGGGACCTCCGTAGAGGTCCTATCGGATATTTTTCTTCGATCCTTACTGATTCATGAAATAATCATCGTCATCGAGGGTCGGGCTCTTATCGGTTGCCTGAGTATCCTGGTCCAGTAGCTCGTTCTTAGAATTCGGGTCGAACCCAATCACGTAAGACTCCAGGAATCCATCGGTGATCTCCGGAGGTAGTGGTTTTCCCGTCTCCTTGTTAATGAGCATGCTGGTAATCCCATCGGGCATCGGAAACTCCGGAGCTCCGTACTTTCCGATCGCTGCTGTCATGTAGTCAATCCAGATCGGAAGAGCGGTCTTGCCTCCGGTTTCGCCGTAGCCGAGGGGTCTATTATCATCAAACCCGGCCCAGGTGCCGACGACCAGATTTTCAGAAAAACCGACGAACAGGGCATCGACGTAGTTATTGGTCGTTCCGGTTTTTCCACCGATGTTGGCACTGATTCTTCCTGCCGACGCAGCGGTTCCGTAGAGAGTAACTCCACGGAGCACGTTGGTCATGACGTAGGCGAGACGGGGATCGTAGACCTGGGTTCCGTTGAGAGCTGCCAGGAAAGGATTCGCAACGGCTGGTTCAACTACTGGATTGGAGACAGGTTTGACTTTAGGCTTTAGCACCTCATCTTCAGCGGAGGGAATGGTATAGGACTTTCCGTTCCGGTCCTTAATGGATGTGATGTGCTTGAGCTTCAGGAGCCGCCCACCGTTCGGAAAGATAGCGTAGGCCTTGGTGAGCTCCGCAAGGCTTATTCCGAAGGAGCCGAGGGACAAGCTCATGTCTTTGGGCATTTCCGCATGGATATTGAGTCTCGACGAGAAGGCATGGATCTTTTCCACACCTAAGCTCTGGACGAGCCTGACGGTCGGGATGTTCCGGCTAACTTCAAGCGCGTTCCGAAAAGTCATCGGGCCCTTGAATTCGCCGTCGTAGTTCCGGGGCTTCCAGCTGAGGGAGTCGTCCACTCCGCCTAAGGCCTGAGGAGAATCCATCAGTATCGATGACGGGTTATAGCCGTTCTCCAGACTCGCGGCGTAGATGAAGGGCTTGTAGGCCGAACCGGGTTGTCTCACTGCCTGGATGGTCCGGTTGAACTGAGACTTCTGAAAATCCACGCCTCCGACCATGGTGATTATTTCACCGTTGTGGGCATTGAGTGCCACCAGAGCTCCTTCGACCTCTGGATCTTGATCGAGTTTTCCTCTGAAGAACATCTGGTTCGAGACCAGTGCCCTTAATCCCGCGTCCTTGTATTTCGTGAAGAATCCAGAATGGATCAGCTTATCGTAGGAGACTTGGTCCTTCTCGATGGTCACCAGGATCACGCTCCCACGCTTGAGGATCTTGGAAGGAGTCTTGAGCGCCTGGAAGTATACAGGATTCTCACCGAACTTCCTCTCGTGCGCCCACTCGAATTCGCTCTCCGGGATGACCACTCTTGTTCCGGCGATGTCCACCAGGATGGTCCGCTTGAGGTCATCGGCTTTCAGCACCACACCCTTGTACGGCTTCTCCGGCTCTAGCAGTTTCAGGAATGGATCTGCGGGAGAATTTCCGATCTCCACTAGGTCCTTGAACCGGACGTTGATCTTCTCTCGTTCCTCTTCGAAATAGGCGAGATTCTTACCGAACGCGTCTTCTTCTTCGTGGAACTCGAACTTATTCTTGCCAGTGACCGTGAAGGTGAAGAAGGTCGACTGCTCCTTGAGGATCTTCTTGCGTTCGTCAGCAAGGAAGGTTTTAATTTCCTCGTCGGTAGCGAGCTCCTGGATGGGTCCCTTAAAGCCCTGCCGCTTATCGAGTTCTTTGATCCGCTCCTTGACCGTAGCTTCGGCTTTCTTCTGGAGTGGCCAATCCAGGGTGGTCACGACCTTGAAGCCGTTGTTGAGGAACTCTTCGGTCCCGACGGATCTCATGACTTCCTGGCGGATCCAGTCAGTGAAGTGGCCGCCCTTGACTTCGTTTGGCTTACGGATCCGCATCTTGATGTCTTCACTGAGTGCGGCCTTGTACTCATCTTGAGAGATCTTCTTAGTTTCGAACATTCTCTTCAGTACGTAGCTCTGGCGGACCTTGGCGTACTGGGGGTTGACGTACGGTGAGTATCTTCCCGGAGCAACCAGCAGACCCGCTACCAGGGCACTCTCCGCCGGAGTCGCGTCCTCAAGTTCTTTGTCGAAGTAACCCTTGAAGGCCGCTTTTACACCGTAGTAGCCGCCCCCGAGGTATACCTGGTTGAGATAGAGGTAGAGGATCTCTTCTTTGGAAAATTTCTGTTCGATCTTCCGGGCCAGGAGCAGGTCCTTCACTTTTCGGGAGATGGTCCGCTCCTTGGTCAGCAGGAAGGACTTCGCCACCTGCTGCGTGATGGTCGACCCACCCTGCACCAGCCGGCCCTCTTTCATGTTCACGATGAAGGCCCGCACGATCCCGTAGTAGTCGATGCCCTCGTGGTTATAGAAGTTATCGTCCTCAGCCGCGAGGAATGCGTTGACGACCTTCTTCGGCATCTTCTCGAAGGCCACCACTTCCCTGGTCTCGGTTCCGATGTCCAGCAGCACTTCCCCGTCTCTGGCGAGGATCTTCGAGTTCATAGGAGGATTATAATCTTTCAGGGAATTTATCTGCGGGAGATCCATGGAAATGTAGAAGAAGATCCCAACCAGGGCCAGAAGACTGAAAACAAATAACACGCACAAAACAGCGAGTGTTTTTATAAGACGTTTCAAGGACGATCCTTAGTTATGTTCATGCTTATTCTAAAGGATTTTAGATTTAAAGAAAGTGTTACTCTTTATAATCTAGTTCTTTGAGGCTATCGCTCAGGATTTTGATTTTCTTCTCTGCACTCTCTAGCGTGTTCCGGCAGTTCTTATAGAGCTCGATGCCCTGTTCGAATTTTTTAATACTCTGATCCAGGTTCACATCGCCCGACTCAAGATCTCGGACAATCTTCTCCAGTTCTTTCAGGGACGCTTCGAAATCAAAAGTAGGAGTTTTTGCTTGTTCCATGGGGTTCCTGTTATCGTTTTGACACTAGATTCACGGCCATTCTCCCATATCCTCCAGCACTTAGACAAGGTTTCAGCGACTTACTCCAAGCGGATTAAATTGCCGATGCTAGGTTTCTGGCACAGTGGTTGCTAAGATTGGCTCACTAGGGCAATTTTCGCCCGCTCCATCAGGACGAAGGAGTCTATGAGTAATATTTGGGTCTCGTTATCTGGTCAGGTAGCCCAGCAGCGGAAAGTTGAAACCATTGCGAACAATGTGGCCAATGCCAATACCGTCGGATTCAAAAAAGATCAGTTAGTATTCAAAGAGCACCTCACCGCCCTGACCAAGGGAGTTGAAGACATCGACATCCCTCGAAAAGAATTTTCACCTGCTGATTTCTACCACTCTCAGGGTGCGGAAAACGCCATGGTCGCCGTCGACGGCAGTTTCACTATCTTCGAGCAAGGCCAGTTGACTCCGACGCACAATCCGCTGGACGTCGCTCTCCAGGGTGAGGGTTTCCTCGAGGTCTTGACACCAACCGGAGTGCGCTTCACCAGGAAAGGAAACCTTTCTTTGAGTAAAGACGGAGAGCTGGTGACGGACCAGGGCTTCCGGGTGCTCGGTGCTTTGAACGCTTCTGATGAGAGTCTCCGCAACCCCGCCTCCGTCGGTGCTTTCCCTTCTCCGGAAGAGCGGGTCCTGAAGGTTCCGACCAACACCAAGCTGACCATCTCGCTCGAAGGTGATGTCCTGACCAAAGACGGCGCGGTCGGAAAACTCTCCGTGATCGAGTTCAAGGACAAGCACGCGCTCCGGAAAGAAGGCAACTCGCTCTACATCACACCGGACGAATCGAACATCATACGAACAGAGACGAAGACGACCGTGAACCAGGGTTTCCTCGAAGGGTCCAACGTGAATGCGATCGAAGAGATGTCGGAGCTTATCAAGGCCCACCGGCACTTCGAGTCCATCCAGAAAGCGATCAACGCTTACGACAGCATCTCTGGGAAAGCGGCGAACGAAATCGGTAAATTTTAATCAGGAGGACTAGATGATACGTGCACTTCATACTTCGGCTTCGGGAATGGCGGCCCAAGAATCAAACGTGAACACCATTTCCAACAACATCGCCAACGTAAACACCACCGGCTTCAAGAAGGCCCGCACCGAGTTCGACGACCTGCTTTACGAAACTGTCCAAGAGGCCGGGGCTAAGTCCTCCGGGACCACGGAGTACAACGTCGGCCACCAGGTCGGCTCCGGCGCGAAGGTCTCCGCAACCCGTAAGATTCACTCCCAGGGTTCTCCGCAGATGACAAATAACCCGTACGACCTCATGGTCAACGGTGAAGGCTTCTTGGGAGTGGTGGGCCCTTCCGGTGAGATGAAATACACCCGCGACGGAAGCTTCAACGTGGATGCCCAGGGCAATCTGGTGACCCGAGCGGGCCACAAAGTCTTTCCAGGAGTGGTGGTTCCGCCGAACGTCATGCGGATCAACATCTCCGAGAGTGGGAACGTGGAAGCCTTCACCCGCGAATCCGTCGAAGCCATCTCCCTCGGTCAGATCCCGGTCTTCACCTTCGTCAATCCGACGGGCCTGAGATCCGACGGGGGCAACCTGATGGCGGCCACCTCCGGAAGTGGGCAGGCGATCCAGAACGTGCCCGGAGAAAACGGATCCGGCATCGTCATGCAGGGAGCGATCGAAGCTTCGAACGTGAACGTCATGAACGAGATGACTGACCTGATTAAAGCCCAGAGGGCCTACGAGATGAACTCGAAAGTCATGGGCGTCGCCGACCAGATGCTCCAAACCGTAAACAACATCAGGTAATATGAAAAAACTGTTCTTCATTCTAGCATTCTGCGCGGGCCTTGAGTCCCGGGCCTGTGAGGTCACCCTTCCTCACCAGCTGGTGATCCTGAACCCGCAGGAAACGCAGACCTCCCCGCTCCGGTCTAACGGCTGTGGACCTGCTCTCCTGAAAGACCTGTTCCAGACTCTGGCCGGGCTTCAGGGAAGGATCAACTCCTTCCAGTTACTGGAGATCATGGCCGGGAAAGGACACACGTTAAAAGTGTCTCCGCAGGTCCTGCACGTTCAGCAATTAAAAAATATCATCCGGGAACAGCTCCCCCTTCCGGCGGGTGTTCAGGTGAAAGAGATCAAAATTTCAGACCTAGGTAGCACTCTAGACCTGTCCACTGGGGACCGGGTGGAGCTCATCTGCGACCAGTGCCACTACGGCCAGGACCAGCTCCTGAGCCTCAACGTCCTGGGGTTCGCGGGAGACGAGAGAAACTTCCAGGTCAAAGTTGACTTCAGGAAAATGGTGAAGTCTTACCGGCTGACCGCTCCTCTGAATTCCTTCGCGGACGTGACTGCTCATGGCCTCAAAGAAGAATACGTGGAATCGATCCCCCACACCGACCTCGTCACCGACCTGAGCACCCTCCGGTTCTACAAAACCAACAAGCCGCTCAAGAGCGGTGACCTCCTCCGGCTCTCGGATCTGAACGCCGTGAACCTGGTCCGCGCCGGACTCCAGATCGAAGTCATCCTGGAAAACGAACTCATCAAGGTGAAAACCAACGGGATCAGCCGCAACAACGGGGCCCTCGGTGACACGGTGGAGGTTTTCCAGCCACAAAAAAATAAAAAATACCAAGGTCGGGTCATCGACGTTAACAAGGTTCTGGTAGAGTTATGAAACTATTTTTACTATCCCTCCTCCTCCTCCAAGTCTCCTGCGTGAGCTTTGTGAACCGGATTCACAAGCAGATCGACAGAGAGGAAAGAAAAGAGAGCGGCCAGCGCGCTCCTGAAAAACAGGACCGCTTCGCCGCCTACCGCAACCGTGACCGGTTCCGACCTGAAGAAGACAAGCGACCGATTAAAAACCCGATCTCCTATAGCCTCGGGGGTGCTGCCGGTCAGGGAAGTCCCCAGAGAAGAGACGGGAAAAGGGTCCAGGCCGAGGACTTCGTTGACGACACCAATAACGGAAGTCTCTGGGCCAACCAGGGCTCGAGCTCCTCCCTGTTCACTTACCAGAACGACAAGCACGCCGGCGACATCGTCATCATCAACGTGCTGGAGAACCTCCGGAATCAGATTTCCGCTGAGCTGAAGCGAACCTTCCCCGACCGACCCCGGAAGCCTAAGGAAGGCGATAAGCCGGTGAAGGGAGAGGAGAAAGTTGCGGCCGCGAGTCCGCTCCAGGCCGCCCTGGATAATGAAGTGGACATAAAGGTCTACGACAAGATCTCGGGCACGGTCACCGAAGACATCAGTAAAGATTACATCCTCCTCAAGGGCCGCAAGGAAGTGATCTTCAAAAGGGAAAAAAGATCCGTCGAAGTCCAAGCACTTGTCTCAAGAAAGGACATCATGGAAAATGATTATGTGAACTCAGACAAAATGCTCGAGTCACGGGTCTTTATATTGAAGGAAAATCAATGATCAAAGTTCTTCCCCTGCTCCTTTGTATCCTCGCCGCTCCGGCGCTCGCTAACTCCAGCCGGCTCAAGGACCTGGTGACCGTCAAGGGGGTTAGAGAGAACCCGCTCATCGGCTATGGCCTGGTCATTGGCCTCAACGGCACCGGCGACGGCGGCGGCGAGATCACCAATACCTCACTTAAAAAAATGTTCCAGACACTGGGTCTCAATCCCCAGAAAGAAGTGACCTCCAAGAACGTTGCCGCGGTCATCGTCACCGGCAAGCTTCCGGCGTTCGGCAGAACCGGCCAGCGCATGGACGTCTCCGTCGCCTCGATCGGAGACGCCAGCTCCCTGGCGGGCGGCACCCTACTGGTGACTCCGCTCAAAGGTGGTGACGGTCAGATCTACGCCGTGGCCAACGGAGCTCTCTCCATCGGGGGCCTCGAGCAAGGTAAGAAGATGCCGACCTCCGCTCGCATTCCGGACGGCGGAATCATCGAAAAAGAACTCGAGCTCGCCTTCAATGATAAGAAATCGATCCGCATGGCCCTCAACAACCCGGACTTCACCACCGCCGCCAGGGTCGAGAGAACCATCAACCAGGAGCTCGGCGGAAAGTACGCGACCGCAGCAGACGCGACCACCATCGACGTGATCATCCCGACGTACTACGAAAGAAAAGTCGTCGAACTCCTGGCGAACATCGAAAACTATAAGGTCGTTTCAGACGCTCCGGCGAAGATCGTCATCAACGAACGGACCGGGACTCTGGTAGCAGGCGGTGACATCGTCCTGAAGAAATCGGCCATCAGCCATGGCGACCTGGTGCTAGAAGTCAAAGGCGGATCTGAAGGATCGGGTTCCAAGAGCCTCCAGCTGGTCGAACAGACCACCACCATCAACGACCTGGTGAAGGCCCTGAATGCGCTCGGGACTAAGCCCGAAGACCTGATCTCTATTTTCCAGGCCTTGAAGCAGAACGGCTCTCTCCTGGCGGAAATCGAACTCATTTAGTTTCCTATCGGCTTCTCGGGGGCCACCAGCAGGTGGCCAAAATTACCTAGGGGGCCTTTTTTCTGACACCCCTCCTCTAAAAATGCTACACTTTTAAAAGATCTCGTCAGGATGACGGGACCAAAGACACCAGGATGGTAATTTGAACATCAAGCCCACTGCCCATTCAATTCAGACCAATCAGGAAAGAAAGAGCCCGATCAAGCCTTTCGAGGACGTCGCTGAAGGCATGGAGACGAACTTCACGTCCCACATGCTCGCGGAGATGCGCAAGACCGTTCCGAAGGAAACTCCGGACTCCTCCGCCATGGAGTACTACAACTCTTTGCTTGACTACGAAAGAGCACAACTTATGGCAAAATCAGAGAGTGGTCTCGGGATCAAGAAAGTGATCCTCGAGCAGATCGTGCCCCAGCACATGAAACATTACTTAAAGGCAGCACCAAGAGCCTCGCATCCGGAAGCAAGTCAAGGATTGGCTGCTTCTACGAAGGAGAACAGACATGAGTAGCATCGACACCCGATCATCTTTCTTCCCCCGCGGCCGCACTCAGACCGAGTCGACCAAAGGCGGAACTGCGGTAGACGGAACCAAGAAGAACAGCATGGAGCGAGCTTCAGAATTGTCTGAGAAGACCGCCACTGACGCCAAAGTGAGCATCCCCGAGGGCATTAAGGACTTCGCCAAGATCAAGAAAGCTGCGATGAGTGCTCCTGACGTCGATAACTCGGAGAAGATCGCGCGCCTGAAGGCCCAGATCGCGGCCGGCAGCTATGAGATCGACTACGACGGCCTGGCCGACAAGATCCTGACCTCCGAGTACTAATCAAACCGAACATGGGCACACCGATGGATGAGAAAAAACTTTACCACCAGCACGTCCTCAGCGTCTGGGAAGGCTTTTGTCAGCTCCACACCGATCTCTACGATCTGACCTGCGAGGAGTACCTCACACTGCTCGAGAGCGACATCGACAAGCTCGAGAGCATGCTTCCCATCAAGGAAGAGATCATCCGAAAGATCGGGGAACTCGAAAAGGAACGAGGCGAGCTGATTGATAAACTAAACAGCACCAACCTCTTCCCTAGAAAAATAGCGAAAGTGTCGGAGCTCATCAGCTCCTTCGCCGACGTCGAACAGTCCAGCGGGATCGCGGCGTTGAAGAACCTCAACAGCCTGCTAATCGACATCATCGAGAAGATCCAGGACCAGAACAAGAAGAACCAGGTGTTCCTGAACAAGGCTATGTATTCTTTGCGGGAGATCAAGCAGGGCTTCACCGGGAAAAAAACTTACACGACCTATGGAGCTGACGGCCTCACCCGTTCGCAAAATAGATAAGGCCAGAGGGGATTAGGATTGGGCGCTGACCTACTGAACATTGGTAAATCAGGTCTCTTTGCTGCGAAACAATCGATGTCTACTACTTCGCACAACATCGCCAACGCCAACACTGACG
Organism: Bacteriovoracaceae bacterium; assembly: GCA_035576105.1. Classification (GTDB taxonomy): domain Bacteria; phylum Bdellovibrionota; class Bacteriovoracia; order Bacteriovoracales; family Bacteriovoracaceae; genus Peredibacter. The sequence goes on along the minus strand of DATLXA010000061.1, from coordinate 81,326 downwards.
GTTTCTCCCGGCAGGAAGTCCGGACCGAAACTGGGCACAGTCTCCCCGAAGGTGACTACGTCGTCGGCACCGGAGTGGAGATCCAGAGCATCAAGCGCTCCCACGACGAGCTCATCGAGAAGAAACTCAACAACTCCATCACGGCCCACAAGTACAATGAAGAACGCAACCTCCAGTTGGGCCACGTCGAAGAAATCTTCAACGAGATAAACTCGGAGGGCATGAACAAGGTCCTCAACCGCTTCTTCAACTCGTTCCGCGAGCTCTCCAACCAGCCGGAAAACGAAACCGTGAGGAATGTAGTGAAGGAGAACGCCAAGATCGTCGTGGGAGATTTCCACCGCATCCAGGGCAGCCTCGACGAAGTCCGCGCGAGTGTGAATAAGAAAATGACTTTGACCGTCGATGAGGTCAACGGCTTCACAAAGAACATCGCCCGCCTCAATAAAGAGATCAACATCGAAGAAGTCTCCGGCGGCATGGCCAACGACCTCCGGGACCAGCGAGACCGGGCCCTGCGCAGCCTCACCGAGTACTTTCCGATCTCCACCTACAGTGATAACCAGGGCCAGTTCGTGGTCAGCATCGAAGGCGTCGGTTCCATCGTGGCCGGGGGCCTTGCTCAGGAACTGGCCGTGGGCTCGACACTCCAGCCCGGCTCTAACTCCACGGACAAGGGGAACATCGAAATCTTCTACGCCTCAAGGCCCGGGGTCTCGATCTCGGACGGCATCAAGGGCGGAACCGTCGGCGCCCAGCTAAAAACCAGGAACGAAGAAATCGTCGGACTCGAAAAGCAGATTGACGAGCTCGCTCACGGCCTGGTGCTTGCGACCAATGCCATCCATAGAAGAGGCTTCGCCAACCATCCCGTTCCAGTGGACGCTGAGGGTAACCCGGTCCCGAACGCCGCCAAGCAGAAAGTCACCGGCATCAACTTCTTCAAAGAACCGTTGGATTCCAAGAGAGCTGCGGAGTACATCCAGCTCTCCGACGACGTCCTCCGGGACCCGAACAACATCGCCACCGCTCTCGAGGCCAACAAGCCCGGAGATAACCGCGTCGCCCTGGCCATCTCTAAGCTCCAGCATGAAAAAGTCCTCGGCGCCGGATCCACCACCTTCGAAGAGCAGTACCTCAAGTCGGTGGGAAACATTGGCCTCCAGACCGGGAAGTCCAAGATCGACAGCGAACAGTCCGCGGGGATCCTGGCACAGGCAAAGTCGTTCAAAGAGCGCCTCGCCGGAGTCTCGCTGGACGAGGAAGCGGCGAACATGGTCCGGTACCAGAACGCGTATGAGGCGTCGGCGAAAGTGATAAAAGCGTCAGATGAAATGTTTAAAGCAGTCCTGGGACTGCTTTCATAAGGTAGCGCATGAGTAGAGTTTCTGAAAATAGTTCAGTCAACTCCATCAACTACGCCGTTGGGAAAACCAAGGGCAAGGTCGAGGATCTGCAGCTGAAAGGGTCGACGCTCAAACGAGTCACTAAACCCTCAGATGATCCCGTCGGGAACATCGAACTGCTTGCCATCCGCTCTCAGAACATCGACGCCACTCAGTACATGCGGAACCTGAGCTTCGCTCAGACCCAGCTCTCCTTCACAGAAACAGTGGTGGAAGAACTCACGGACATTCTGGTTAAGGCTAAGGAACTTGCCATCGGGCAAGCGTCGTCGATCCATAGCCCTGAGATCCGTCAGGGGGTTTCCAAGGAGATCCATCAGCTCCGGCAGCAAGTGGTGAGTCTCGCGAACAAACGCATCGGGAACCGGTACCTGTTCTCAGGTCAGAAGGTTTTGACCCGCCCCTTTGATACCGACGGAAAATACCACGGCGACAAGAGCAAGATAAACATTGAGATCAATAAAGACGTCTACATCCCGATTAACCTTACTGGGGAAGAGCTCTTCACTTCCAAAACTAAGAAGCAGGTTGAAAAGTCGGACGTAGATCTGCGGCTTGGGGTGGACTTGAATCCAGACACTGCAATCCAGAGAGATCCTGCTTCGGTCGGACCCCAGGAAGTCAAAACGACCATCTTTGATGAGCTCCGTGGCCTTGAGAATGCACTTCTGACCGACAACCCACATATCATCCAAGGTCTACTTGAAAGACTCGATGATAGTATTGAAAGAGTTGTAACACACAGGGCTGAGATAGGTGCATTGACGAATACCATCTCTAACGCAGAAACCAACATTGAAAAAAATAAACTTCTTAATGAAGCGCATAAAAGTAAAATCGAAGATGCCGACGTAGGTGAGCTATTTGCGGAGCTACAGAAGGAGCAAAACGTCTTAAAAGCTACTTATCAAGCGAGCGCAAACCTAATGAACACTTCCTTAATGGATTTTATAAGATAAGTTTTTTAACAATATCTTACATATTTTCAGAAATTATCTTGCTTTTCCCCCTCATCTTGTAATAAATCTCACGCAACAGTTAAAGTTAATTAGGTTAGTCATATTCTTGACACGAAAGACAAGGATCGTTCATGTTGGTATTAACAAGGAAGTTAGGTGAGAGCATTGCAATTGATGACAATATAAAAATTGTTGTCGTGCAAATTAAGGGTAAGCAGGTTCGCTTAGGTATAAAAGCTCCAAAAGAAACCAAAATTCATAGAGAAGAAGTCTATCAAGCTATTCAAGACCAGAACACAGAAGCAGTTCAGGCAGACATGGCAGACATTGCAAGACTGGGCGAAGAGCTGAAGAAGAAATAATTTTCCCCCCTTGATCATTATAGCAGTTGACTGGTATCATCAAAGTGTTAAGGTATGGATACCTTACAATTTCATTTTGGAGGACACTAGTGAAAGTCAAAACCACACGTTTTGGGGAACTTGAAGTTAACCCAACTGATATAATTACCTTTTCGGAAGGTCTGCTTGGTTTTGAAAATTCCAAAAAATACTTTGTTGTTGATCCTGGAGATAGCACTCTAATCCTTTGGCTCCAATCGACTGAAGATGAAAAAATTGCTTTTCCGATCATCGAACCAAAAATATTTAAGCCTGACTACATGGCGAAATTATTGCCAGCTGATCTTAATGGCCTTGAGCTTGAATCTCTTCAAACCGCTAAACTCTACAGTGTCCTAACTATCCCGGCTAACGTGACAGAGATGTCTGCGAACTTAAAAGCACCAGTGGTTATCAACTCTTCAAAAAGAGTTGGAAAGCAGATCGTGCTTCAGGACAGCAAACTTTCAGTGAAGCACGAGATGTATAAAGAGCTCAAAGTATACATTGGTAATTTTTCATCCGATGACGCCCGACGGACATCTTACGAGCCGAGCATTACCCTAGAAGGCGGCGATCTCAAACCAGCTGCTGCTTCTCCTTCAATCTCAAGAACTTTAGAAGCATAACAAATTCAATAAAATTTCTTAAAAAAAGCCCCGGTTTCGGGGCTTTTTTTTTACATATTAATGTTCGTTTCCGTGGCGCTTCTGGAAAGGTTTATGTACATCGTCGCATCGGGATGGTTTGGTTCCCGGCTTAGTACATTTTGCCACTCGGCTTGAGCTTCAATGATATTGCCGTTTCCGTAATAAAGAAGGCCAAGAGCGATGCGAGCTGGCATGTAGCCAGGTTGTTCATTCTTTAGACGTTTGAGCTCTTCAAAGGCCTTAGAGGTGAAGCCTTTTTTGGTATAGGTCTTAGCTATTTTTATTCTAATTTCAAGGTTATCAGCGTCCAGGGTCGCCGCCTTGGTGTATTCGAAGAGGGCTTCGTCCGGTCGGCCGTAGGTGGCGTACATCTCAGCGAGCTCGTAGTGCTTTTGAGAAAACTTCTTATTCAGGTGGGGATCGGAGATGCCTTGCTGTTGACTATTTTTCACCTGATTGTTGGCCTTCTCGAAGATGGCCTTGGCTTCTTCATATCTACCTATATCGTTGAAAATCACCGAAAGCGAGATCGCGGCGTCGGTGTGGTGCGGATCGAGCTCCAGGACCTTCTGGAACGCTTTTATCGCCTTCCCCAGCTCTCCTCTCACATGAAACACATTCGCCATGTAAAAGAACGCTTCGGTCGCGGAGGGGTTGATTTCGATGATCTCATTTAGAAAAAGATGGGCTGTTTTTAGGTCATTTTTTTGAAAGGCTTCCTTAGCTTTTTTGAGCAGCTCACTTTGCTTGGCATTTTCCAAAATAGACTCCGGGCTATAGTTTTTCCTGACAGACGGCTTTGATAGAGTTTATTTCGTTCTGGGTCTCTTTATCAACAGATTGGTAGTATTTTTCTGCGGATTCTGAGCACGTTTTCCATTCTTTTAGCTCCTGAGAGGCCATGATGCTTCTGAGCACGGCGTGCTTCAAGATCTTTTCATCTTTATGGTTCTCGATGATGTCCTGGTACCAGTACCGGGCAGCGGAGTATTCTTTGGTCTTGAAATAAAAATCCGCGATGTAGACGTCTTTCTTCACCAGCATTTCCCTGGCTTCTTTGATCCGCCCTTCAGCGGTCAGGCGGTAGCTGCTGTCTGAGTACTTCTGCAGAACCTCGTCGTAGAACTTAATCGACTCCATCGCGGGTTCGAGGTCCCGGTCGATAGTGTCTGGGATTTGTTTGAAGTAGGACTCGCCAATCTTGAAGACCACGTACGGGATCTTCTCGTGCCGTGGGTGGAAATCACGGAACAGCAGGTACGCCGCCGCCGATTCGATGTAACTTTCCTGTTCGTACAAGATATCGGCCTGGAGGAGCTCCGCGGGGGTGGCGTAGAACGAATACGGATGCTGGGTTTTGATGAGGTTCAGCTTCTCGGTGGCAAGGATGAAGCGCTCTGACTCCACGAGCTCCTGCGCTTCCTTGAAGAGGATCTCAGCCTGGGTCTTCCCGTCCTGCTTATCTGAGGCACAGCTGACGATGAAAAGCAGTAGTATTAAGTATTTCATAGTGTTCCTTATAAATGGACCGAAAGATCTTTGTACACTTCTTTAAAAAGTAATTTGAAGAAGGCGACGAAAGGGATGATGAAAATCATCCCGACGATCCCTCCGAGCTGGGAGCCAACGATGATGCTGACCACCACGACGATCGGATGGAGATTAACGATGCGTGACACCAGCAACGGGAACACCAGGATCATGTCGATCAGATTGGCCAGACCGAAGACCATCACGATGCCAGCAAGAGAAACATTGGGATCCTTGGAAAGGAGGCCAATCATCAGGGCCGGGATGAAACCAATCACCGGCCCGATGTACGGAAGGATGTTGGTGGTTCCCGCGATGAAGCCCAGGATGAACGGGTAGGGAAATCCGATCCCGATCATCCCGATGGTCACCAGGGTGCCCAGGATGGTGGCTTCGATGAACTTTGCGATAATGTATTCACCGAACTTGATGTTGAACTGAGTGAAGAGAACGTAGGTTTTCTCGAAGATCGAGTTCGGGATCGCTTCCAGGAAGCGCACCCCGAAGTTCTTGCTCTCCATGAAGAAGAAGTACAGGAAGAGCGGGACCAGGAGCATCCATTCGAAGACCGAAGAGAGGTAATCGGGGAACTGGTTGAGCACGTCGGCTCCCTGGATCTGCAGCTTGGTCATGAGGTAATTGACGGGGTCCATCTTCAGGTAAAAACCGAAGCGCTTGAAGAAGATCTCGTTTAAAGTGACAAACTTCTCGTGCAACGTTTTCTGCACCTCCGGGAGCTGAGCCGAGAGCCTCATGAAGTCGGTGTCGATGTTGTAGATGGTGGCGAAGAGCGGGAAGAAAAGAAACGAGATTCCTAGAGTCATCAGGAAGAAATAGAGAAAGCGTTGTTTTTTGGTTCCCGTGGTTAGTCGGAGCGTAAAGGGTCTACTCATCAGGAAGATGATGTAGGCGAAGCCAAAGGGTAAGGTCAACCTCGGGAACAGGATGGCAAAAGCCACGGCCGCAACCAGCATCAGTATAAAAAGATAGAGCTTGATCGTTTGGTGTCTTTTCATTTGCTAAACACGCTGCTCCAGTTCTTTGATGCGCTTTTTCAGAGCGATGATTTCTCGAGTAATCTGCCCCATCCGATTGGCCATGATCAGTGCGGTTTCACGGAGGAATTTGGCCCCGAGCACCGGGTAGACCTGAAGCATGCGGTCTAGGTCCGGCTTAAAGATCCCCAGGAGGACTGTGTTCTCAGCTGCTGTGACGGAGGCGCTTCTTCGGTTGAACTCTTCAAGCAGACCCATCTCTCCGAAGTACTGGTGCTTTTCAAGTTTTATGACAAACTCTCCGAGCTCCTCGGTCGGCGAAGAACTCGAGTAGATATTCACCGAGCCACTGAAGATGAAGTAGAAGCCGTAGCCCGAGTCACCTTGTTTGAACATGATTTCGTTTGCGACGAACTCGCGCCGGTGCAAGAAGCCTGTGAACAGTCGCACCTCATTATCTGTGAAAGAATTCAGCACGGAGATCTTCTTGAAAAAATCGTGGTAACTTTCTTTTTTCAGAAACGACAGTGGACTTGATTCCCACATGTAGCGCAAGAGCGGAATATCGAGTCGCTCTCCTCCGGTTTCACCGCGGGCGATCCGGTCTCGTATTTCATTTTCGTAACTCATCTCTGAAGCTCCTTAAGTCCCGTCGACTTCACCCATCCTTCGAACCTGGACGGGAAGATGATTCTTTTCCACTGACCTTCATCTTCGGTGATCACCAGGACACCGGCGGGCACTTCATCTTTGCCCTGAAAGATTGCAGATGGACCCTCATAGAGCGCTTGATTCTCCATGACGATCGACCGTGGTAAGCTGATCAGCCAGTGATTGAATCCGACGAGTAAAAGTACCACAGAAATTATCAAAACGATTAGCCTAAGACTTGGTTTTTTCTTAATAAACCAAACACCGACCGCGATCGCCAGCAGGCTCAGAGTCACCAGGATCCCGTCGGAAATAATGATCCCGGCCTTAAAAAGATTATCCCCGGCTGAGAGGGATCTTTCTAGCCGCGTAGTCTCCAGGTTGGCTTCTACGATCTCCAGGTTCTGGTAAAGTCCCGCCTGTGAGAACCCCTGCTTCTGGGCCGTCAGAAGATGGAACCGGGCCAGGGGAAATTCCTTGAGCTGGGCGTAGGTGGTACCCAAATTATAATGCCAGAGATCTTGAGATAAATTATCTTTTTGATCGTTTAAGACTTTTAAGGCTTCAGCATACTCTTTGCGGGCATAGTGACCTTCAAAGGTTTTCAATACGTCCTCTATAGTAGTATCCTCCGGAGTGTGAGGGTATTATCACTTACCGCTTAGAGAGAAATCAAGGAATACAGTTAAAAGGTACCATGACACCAAGTCCCACTCTTGAAGAGTTTTCCCAGAAGCTTAGGGCCCAGATGGAATCTGCGGATTCTCACTTAGACTTGTCTGCGGATGCCCCTATCCTGGATATTATGCTACCAAAGATGATCTTGGAAAAAATAAATCACCAGATTAACCCAGAGCATGAATTCGATAAAATCCTTATTCCCGACTGGCATTTTTATTGTTTTGAAAATCTCTCTCAGACTGAAATTAAACCTCCGCAGGTTTCTAGAGTTATCAAGGGCCAACCCCATATGGTCCACGCATTCATAAACTCAAAAACGCAGGTCTCTACTCTTGACCTCGGTCCAATTGGTGCAGTTGTATTATCCCGAAATCCTCTCAAGCTAGTCACGGTAAACGGAATACATCAGCATCTCATCCCTATTTTCTTAAGCTATGCATTAAGCAATGATTTATGGGGCCCTAAAGGTAAATGGACCAGGATTCATGATAGACTCGTTTCTTTGTTTCAGAAATCGGATCTGTTAGAAAGCACTCCTTCTGTGGGCTTCTATCCTTTAAGATTGAAGGCGCGGACCATGGAAAATTCCGGCATCCGAGGAACTCTGGAGAAAGAACGCTACACCCTTACTCTTCCTTGGGGCTTTCCACTTTCTGCAGTGACGAAGATAGAAAAAATTATTGAACGAGGACTTTAATGCATATCCTGAGATCAGTCCAACCGAAGGATTTGAAAGATTTATTCAAGCTGAGCGGCATCCTGACCTTCATCAACCTTCCTCCGGATGAGGACATTATTCGTTCGAAGATCAACAGCTCGATGAAGAGTTTCCATAATCCTTCTAAAGATCTTTCTCAGAACTACTACATCTTCGTGCTCGAGGATCTCTCTAGCGGACTGATCCTAGGCGTCTCCATGATCCACGCTCAGCATGGAACGGAGAATGAACCGCATTTCTATCTGAGCGTCGGGCAGGAGTCGAAGTTCTCACAGACCATAAACACTGGGTTCGTCCACGGCACGTTGAAACTTGGTCTGGATTCTAACGGTCCAACGGAGATCGGTGGTCTCATCCTCGACCCGAAGTCCCGGGGCCACAAAGAGAAGCTCGGAAAACAGCTGTCATTCGTCCGCTTCCTCTACATGACGATCAACCCCGATCGCTTCAAGCCAATGGTTCACTCCGAGCTCATGCCTCCGCTCGACAAGAATAATAATTCTCCCCTGTGGGAAGCCATCGGACGAAAATTCTTGAACATGAATTACCACGAAGCTGACATCCTCAGCAGAAGTAATAAAGAGTTCATTCTCAGTCTCTTCCCTTCTGAGAACATCTACCAGACCCTGCTTCCGATGGAAGCCCGAGAGTCGATCGGGAAAGTCGGCAAAGACACCGAGCCCGTCAAAAAAATGCTCGAGGGTATAGGATTCAAATACACCTTCGAAGTAGACCCGTTTGATGGAGGCCCGCACTTCCGGTGCCCGCTGAAAGAGATCAAGCCGATCAAAGAAAGGATCACGGGACTGCTGATCTCCAGTAAGAACTTCGACATCCTGAAGGCCCGAGAAGTCATCATCGCGCTCGAACATCCGGATCATGATTTCTTCGCTCTCCGGACCAAGCTGGTGGTCCACGGAGACGGACAGGTATCCCTAGACCCGCAGTTAGTGAAAGATCTTGGGATCAAGACCCCACAAAAGATCACGGCGATCCCTTTCTAACCTAGGCTTGTTTTTTATTGATCAAGACACCGTTGGTAGCTGCGAAGCGGGTGTGCTTCTTGCCTACTTCGCTTTCTGATTTCACGACGTACATTTCATTGGATTTAGCGTATTTTCCAAAAGCGTCAAGCTTATATACGTTGTGGCCGCCGGGACCATGGGAACTTCGATGTAGCAGAACTTCCTCTGTAGACAGGTGGTCCGGGGTGGGATGATCTGCGGTTGGTTCTTCTTGAAGGGACTTCTCGGTTGGCTGTTTTAGCGTTGGAAACGCTAAAACTTTAGCTTCGATAATAGCAGGAGGTTTGATATCGAATTCCGTATCTTCAAATTCCGAGAAGTCGAGTCCGGACACTTTTTTGAGATGAGGCTTTCGTAATTTCTCAGTGCCTGCGAACTTTGGTATCTCTTCTGGCCCTAAAATCTTTAAAGCCTGAAGTACATAAGATGGTTTACTCAAGGTAATCCTTTGTTGACTATATCGGTCAATTAATTAAAATACTTTAGCTTTTTAATCTACTGAATTCTGGATCATTTCCCTAAAAGTAACTGGACAACAACTGATGTGGGGTTTATAAAATACAGATCTTTTGGCTTTAAATTGGGAAGTGGCGCAGTTGGTTAGCGCAGCAGACTGTTAATCTGTTGGTCGAGAGTTCGAATCTCTCCTTCCCAGCCACTTTTATGATATTTAGTCCATCCACATATAAAAAATTAAAATCCCGTCTCATCAAGAAGTATGAAAAATCATTAACCTCTCTCCTGGACGATGCGAGTTTGTACGTAGATCTACAGGCTGCGAAGTGGCTAAATAAGAACAAGAATTCATTGAGAAACTATTCTTCCACAAACTGGTTTCTCCTGACCCAGCTAGATTCTCTGTTTTATTTCAAAGAGGCAAATTTCCACGCGAGCCGAGGGGCAGAGTTTAGTGGGATCGATGATGAAATTCTGGAAAGCTGGAACAAAAACGAATTCGCTGACGTGTTCCTGGGTCAATTGAACCAAGGGTCGTCTGTGCAAAGGGCTTCGCACGTTGCTCTAAAGTCTTTCGACCAGCACCTGGTGACGCTCGCTGAGAGAGTTTGTTTCGGGAAGACAAAGCTATCCACTTGTTACCGGTTACAATCCTCACTTGGGGAAGTCTCAGGTCCCAAGGGCACAGTCACTCTCATGCTACAGGATCAAATCGATCTCTTTGAGAAGTCGCTGGTCATCCGGTCCCACAGCATCCGTGAGGGGAAAAGGTTTCGCTCCAGGATCGAGACCGCTCTGAAGGTCATCCGTGGCTGCTCACCCTCTTCGTGGGAAAGGTTCGTCGCTTTCACCGAGATGATTGTTCCGATCAAACAGCGAGAGTTCGTGAGCTACTCCCATCAGGAACTCCCCGGCGTCTCGATGATTAATCTCTTTGACAGAGATTTCGTCGATCTGCTGGACGATCTCCTGCATGAAAATGGCCATCATCATTTGAACTACTACCTTAGTCTCACCAAGCTCATCGAAGAACCCATTGATGCCATCTACTACTCCCCCTGGAGAAGGACTCCGCGACCTCTGCGGGGCATCTACCATGCCTACTTTACTTTTTTCTGGGCATTCAAGCTCTTCGCCGATCTTCTCAGCAGCAATGCGCCCAGTTCGCAGGAGCATGTTTTCTCCGAGCGAGAAATTGAAAAGATCCGCTGGCGTGCCGTCGAAGAGTATCACATGCTCAGTTTTTCATACGTGGATCTGACGTGGGCGCTGGGTCAGGGACTCATAAGTAAAACTGGGTGGAAGCTTATTGAAGAGCAGCAGACTGAACTCGAAAAATTTCGATCTAAGATTCTCAGCTGGGAAAAGAAGCTGACGTACCATGTTCGAGATCTAAAGGAGCTTAAGAGCACTCTAAGAGAATGGAAGAAGCGTTACTTGAAGTGAGTTCTCTTAGGGCTCACCCGTTCTCGAGCTCCGACTGCATCTGGTTTGCCGGCATCAGGTCTCCCTTCGAAGCGGCAACCTTGATCCCTTCCTTCCAAATCCGGTGAGCCTCTGCTTTTCTCCCCAAGCCCAAGTAAGCCTTACCGAGCGCCAGATAGGCTACGGAGTAGCTCGGTTCGGCTCTTAGAACTGTCTCAAGGTGAATCCTGGCCTGCTCCCACTCACCTCTTTCGACGGCGATCGATCCTAGTCCGAAGTTCGCGAGCGAATCATCTCTGTCTATTTCCAGGACCTGCCGGAACATGGATTCTCTCTGAGACCATTCCGATGCTTTCTGCATCTTGGATTTTTCTCCGGCGTCTTTGAGTCTAGCTTCCTCTCCGAATTTCTGAAAATTCTTCACCGTGGCCAGGGACTTTTGTTCCTCTGCTTCTTCGATCTTCCCTAGCTTCATCAGGAACATCGACATATTGGTATGCGCTAGGACGGAGTGGGCATCGAGCTTCGACAGCATTTGCATGAGGTCGATGGCCTCAGGGAATCTTTCCAGCCTTCCCAGCATGACCCCCAGGCTCTCGTACGCATCGGCGAAGGCCGGATCAAGTTTTATCGCGTGCCGGAACTTTTCTTCGGCGCCGATGAAGTCGTCGTGCTTGAAGTTTTCCGTGGCCTGGTAGAAGAGTTCCAGGGCCTTGGCGTCGTTTTTCCCAGACAACAAGGGATAGTAGCGCACCCGTCCTGAGTAGTCCGTGCCGTTGATTCGAAAATGCAAGGCCATCTTCTCCACTCGAAAATCTCTCAGCAGGGAGACTATCAAGTAGAATTTCTCCTCCCAGCAGATGCAATGGAATGCTTCTCCGATCTTTCTGTCGAAGTTATAGATGACTCCCGGTTCTGCGGCCGTGGCGAGCTCGATGAGCACCGGGCTGTAGGCTGCGCCTCTCCTGGTTGCGATCTTGGAAACCGTTTCCTGGCCCGGGTAACAGCCCTTATTCGATACGCTCAGGTCAAACAGGCCAAGATTGGTGATGAGGTCTTTTTTGAAATCCGTGCCGTCGAAGCTCGGCCACCCGGTGAGTAGCCGCCACTTCTCGAGGTCAGTGTGGTTGATCCTTGGGAGGGTGCCTGAGGGCCCCGGTTCACAGAGGTAGGCAACTTCATCGAAGATCCGACCGTTGAATCCTGAAGTCGTGTCTTGCGAGCTGAGCTCAGGTCCCAGCCGGACAGTCCATACTTGCGGGCCAATTTCTTCGATGGTCACTTCTTCTGAGATAAGGAATCGATGGAGTCTCTCCATGGCGGCCACAGCGATGGCCGGAGGAACGAGGAGCTTGAATGCAGTTTCAGTCTTGAGCAGCCACCCGTACGTCTCGAGCCTCCCCTGGGGGTCAAGGAAACTCACCAGGTGAAACCCCCGAGTTTCAATCTTACCTAAGTCATAGGTAGCTTGAGCCTGAAGGAAACTAAAGCTATCAGGGCCCTGGATAGCGAGGACTAAAAAATTTACTTCGAATTCGCCGGAGTGGTAGCGGTAATGGTTGATCATAGTTTAAAGAGAAAAAGATTCACCACACCCACATGTATTCTTTGCGTTTGGATTATCAAAAACGAAACCCTTGCCGTTTAAGCCGTCCTTAAAATCCAGCACGATGCCTTTGAGGTAGATCACGGACTTAGGATCGATCAGCACTTTCACGTCACCGAACTCGAGTACATTATCTTTGTCTTTCGCAGGACTGAATTCGATCTTGTACGACAGCCCAGAGCAACCACCGCCGGTGACCGCCAGCCTGAGCCCTTTCGATCCGTCCGGATTATCTTTAAAAGATATAGCCTTGATCTGTTCGATGGCCTTATTAGTGATCGTGATGATTGATTGATCCATGTGTTTCTCCGCTTAGCTTATAGTACTACAGTTACTACAATTTGTTTATAATAGCTGCAACGCAGAATCAAAAGGTTCAATTATTTTTGAATTCTCATGACTTAGCACTATAATGACAATCATAGTATGAAGTTAACACTCTATCATTACGTTCATTGTCCTTTCTGCATCCGTGTCCGCATGGCCCTGGGATTATTAAATTTACCATTCGAGTCTGTTGTTTTGCCATATGACGACGAAGCAACGCCACTCAAGCTTACCGGCAAGAAGATGCTACCCATTCTCACAGCCGAGGGAGCGCCGATGAATGAGAGCCTTGAGATCATGGCCTTTCTTGATCAGCAAAATACACTGGGCATGAAAGCCATGGTTTCATCCCTTCAGTTTGCGGTGTTCACTCAGAAGCTCACGGACCTCGGGGAAACGGTTCATAGCCTGGCCATGCCTTACTGGGTTTACACGCAGGAGTTCGACGAAAGATCCCGGAACTATTTTAAACACAAAAAAGAGTTAAAGCGCGGGCCCTTCGGTGCACTGATGAGGAATAGAGATGTCTTCGTAAGCGAACTCTCAGGTAAGATATCTTATTTGGAAACCCGGCTCGTCCCGTTCTATGATTCCGAGAAGGTCTCTGGATACGATGTCCTGCTGGCGGCACACCTGTGGGGACTGTACGCGGTTCCCGAGTTCCACTTTTCCGAAAGAGTCCACGCCTACCTGCAGACGGTCAAGCAACTCTGTAACTTTAACTACCACCAGGACTATTGGAGCTAACGTGAATGTTGTACTGAAGATAGCGTTCCTCAAGAGCAAACCCGTCGAACACGTGATCAACGTGCACGGGATGATCGTGATCGGACGAAGTAACAAAGCGGACATCGTGATCGACGACCCGAAGATCAGCGGCGTCCACTGTCGGCTCCATTTTAAAAAGGACAAGCTGGAACTCACGGACCTTGAGTCAAAAAACGGCACGTACCTTAACGGTATCAAGATGGAAAACTCCAGTGTGTTCATCGGAGACACGGTCAAGTTCGGAAGCACCCTCATCACCATCGAACCGAAGAAAATGAATAGGGAATCGATCGAGCTTTTGACCTTCTCGGGTTCGGATAGGTTCGATGCAACGGCGAGGCATGATTACACATCAGTGGTCACCAATAAGCCGAAGACGCTCCCGGTGGACCCGAACATCAAGTTCGTCTCTAAACCAAGACCAGCCCCTCGGGCAAATCTATCCAAGCAGGTGGTGAAGTCTCAGCACAAGACCAGGGCCAGCGTCGCCATCCTGATCGATGTGCTGTTGCTGATCTTCTTCGCCTGCCTGCCGGTGCTGATCTTCGACTACCAGAATAAGGAGAAGATAGAGATCTCCAAGCTCGAGTCCAATAAGATGTTCTTTGTCCTTGGGGTCGAACTCGTCTGTGTCATTGGATTTTTTCTATTGAACTTCAAGGTGCTGAAGTTCTCCATCGGGGAACGAGTCTCTGGGATTAAAAAGTTCTGTGCCTAATTATGGCCTTGGCTTCCAGGTGATCTCCCCGGACTTCAGGTGCTGGTTCACGAATCTAGCGAGGATGAAGAGGTAATCGGACAACCGGTTCAAAAATTCCATGCTGTTGGCCGGAAGCACTTCCTTCGAATTTTGAAAGTAGCCGATGAGTCTCCGTTCCACCGTCCGGGCACTCGTCCTCCCCAGGTGGAGAGAAGCACCGGCGAGGGACCCTCCCGGAAGGATGAAACTCTGGAGGGCAGGGAGCTGGCCATCCAGCCGGTCGATCTCGAGCTCAATATCCCGGATAAACTGCTCTGGGATCTGGGGTAGATTATACTTCTGACGGTGCTCGAGTTCGCAGGCGAGGTTCGAGCCGAGGTCGAAGATCACTGATTGCACCTCTTGAAGGAAATTCCGTGTGGCGGTAAACTCGATTTCGTTCCCGAGGAGTGCTGCGGAAAAACCAATCCGGGAGTTCAGCTCGTCGAGTTCTCCGTAGAGATCGATCCGGGAATCGGACTTAGAGATTCTGTTTCCGCTCACGAGACCCGTCTCGCCGCCGTCACCGGTCTTAGTGTAGATCTTAGATTTCTTCATCACATGTTCCTGCGGTATCGTCCACCGACTTCATACAGCACGGAGGTGATCTCCCCTAAGCTACAGTAGCGGACGGTGGTCAGAAGCTCTTCGAAGATGTTTCCGCCGGTGAGGGCAACATGCTTGAGGCGTCGCAGGCACTCGGGAGACCTTCCCTTGCTGCGCTCCTGGAACTCCTGGAGTCGCTTGATCTGATCATTTTTCTGCGTGTCCGAAGCCCGCGACATTTCGATTGGTTTCCACTCCGCCAGTTTCTCGGGAAGGAACGTGTTTACCCCGATGATCGGAAACTCCCCCGAGTCTTTCAAGGTCTCGTAGTAGAGCGACTCTTCCTGGATCTTCCCACGCTGGTACATGGACTCCATGGAACCCAGCACTCCTCCTTTGTCAGAGATCCGTTCGAACTCCGTCAGGACGGCGTCTTCGACGATCTCCGCCAGCTCGTCGACAATGTAGGATCCCTGGAGCGGGTTATCCGTTTTATTCAGGCCATACTCGCGGTTGATGATGAGCTGAATGGCCATCGCTCTCCGGACGGATTCCTCCGTCGGCGTGGTGATTGCTTCGTCGTAGGCGTTGGTGTGAAGAGAGTTGCAGTTGTCTGACAGAGCGAGGAACGCCTGGAGGGTGGTGCGGATGTCGTTGAAGTCGATCTCCTGCGCGTGGAGCGATCTACCGGAGGTTTGGATGTGGTACTTGAGCTTCTGCGACTTGTCGGACGCTCCGTATTTTTCTTTCATGGAAACGGCCCAGATCTTCCGGGCGACCCGGCCAAGCACGGTGTACTCGGGGTCAAGTCCATTAGAGAAGAAGAAGGAGAGGTTCTCACAGAAGTCGTCGATCTGCATTCCACGACTGAGGTAATACTCGACGAAGGTGAAGCCGTTAGAAAGAGTGAGTGCGAGCTGGGTAATCGGGTTCGCACCCGCCTCGGCGATGTGGTACCCGGAGATGGAAACGGTGTAGTAGTTCTTGATTTTGTGCGTACAGAAGAACTCCTGCACGTCTCCCATCATCTTCAGCGCAAACTCCAGTGAGAAAATGCAAGTGTTCTGGGCCTGGTCTTCTTTGAGGATGTCCGCCTGGACCGTGCCGCGAACCTGCCGCATCACCTCGACCATCTTCTCCTTCACTTCTTGTTCGTGTTCTGGGAGTGACCGGTTGATGGCGGTGTTCATGAAGAGGGCAAGAATGATAGGTGCTGGGCCGTTGATGGTCATCGAAACAGAAGTAGATGGAGACGTGAGGTCGAAGCCCTTGTAGAGCTCCATCATATCGTCGAGCATGCAGATGGACACCCCTGACTCTCCGATCTTCCCGAAGATGTCCGGTCTCACCGCCGGATCCTCTCCGTACAAGGTCACTGAGTCGAAGGCCGTCGAGAGCCGTTTGGCGTTGTCGTTCTTTGAGAGGTAATGGAAGCGGGCGTTGGTTCTGGCGGGCCCTCCTTCACCGGCGAACTGCCGCTTCGGATCCTCGTCAGCCCTCTTAAACGGAAAGACTCCGGCAGAAAAAGGATAGAACCCCGGGAGGTTTTGGCTGCGGATGAACCGGAGCCTCTCCGAGAGGTAGCTGAACTTCGGAAACCCAACCTTGGAGACGCTGGAAGAAGAGAGCGACTGGTACTTAGTTGGAACCTTAATTTCCTTGCCTCGGACCACGTAGACGTATTCTCCCTTACTGTACTGATCGATGATCTTATCAAACTCAGCAATTTCCTTCAGCTCCGCCGCGAGCTCAGTGGCGAACTCATTTTTCTTACTCTCTAGCGACGGACTATCATTAATGATCTTAGAAGCTTCCAGCAGAGCTTCGTATTTCCTGAGCTTCTCCACAGAAGCGAGTGCTCTGGAATTATACTTCCGAAGAGTATCCGAAATGTCTCTGAGGTAATTGACCCGAGATGCCGGAATGATGGATTGTTTCTTCTCCGCTGCCCTATCCGCTGGAACGAGATCGAGCTCGGGATTGAATTTCAAGTTCATCGCTGTGATGAGTTCTTTGAATAGGGCGTTCACGCCCACGTCATTGAACTTGGAGGCCATGGTTCCGAAGACCGGAAGCTCACTGTCCGCAGGACTCCCCGGGTGATTGGCGAAGAGCTGCTTGTTGCGACGGTACTGCTTTCTAACGTCGCGTAGAGCGTCCTCGGACCGTGGTTTCTCGAACTTGTTGACGGCGATGAAATCGGCGACCTCGAGCATTTCGATTTTCTCGAGCTGGGTCGATGCACCGTACTCCGGCGTCATCACGTAAAGTGTCTTATCCGCAACCTTGGTGATCTCGTCGGACGCCTGCCCGATCCCGGAGGTCTCAACCAAGATGAGATCGAAGTCCTGAGACTGGATGAACTTGACAACTTTCTTGATCTCCGGAGAAAGTTCGTTAGCCGAATCCCTCGTGGCCAGCGAGCGGACGTAGAAATTCTCATACACCGCAGATCCCAACCGGATCCTGTCTCCTAGAAGAGCACCCTGGTTCTTCTTTTTAGTGGGATCCACCGAGACCAGAGCAATCCTCTTGTCCCCATAGTACCGATGAAAGCGAAGCAGGAGTTCGTCAATCAACGAGGACTTCCCGGCCCCACCGGTGCCGGTGATCCCAAGGACCGGAACTTTCTTTTCCGTAAACAGAAACGGGAACTCCCGGTTGTCTTCGATGTAGGTAATGACCTTTGCCATTTCGTAGGACGTGAGCTTCTTATTTGCAAAAGTGCTGAAGGCCACATTTTCGAGAGTTGAGTAGTCGCACTTTGCGATCATGTCATCGATGATTCCGCCCAGGCCCATGGCCGTGCCATCGTTGGGATGGTAGATCCGGGTGATCCCACTCTCTTGAAGCTTGGAGATCTCCGGTGGTGTGATCACTCCGCCACCGCCGCCGAAGATGCGGACTTTCTTTCCTCCGTGTTGATCCAGCAGCTCTCTCACGTAGGTGAAGTACTCCATGTGGCCCCCCTGATATGAACTCAGGGCTATGGCATGGGCATCCTCTGCCAGCGCCGCCTCGACCACTTCCTGCGCCGATCTGTTATGTCCGAGGTGGATGACTTCGACGCCCTTAGACTGTAACAATCTCCGCATGATATTTATCGAAGCATCATGGCCATCGAATAAGCTGGTGGCAGTAACAAATCTTAATTTGCGTGAGGTCATATCAAGAATCCTTGCATAAATATATTTTATTTAAAGTACTGTTTCCCGACTCAGTATATCTAGCCACTTTCTATAAGGAAATGCTTTATAGCTTATGGCCCGGAGTGTATAATGGGAACAATGTTTTATTAGGGAATTATTTATGAGTGATCATATAAAAGTTGAGAATCCGTTTCACACCGCGAGATTCAAGCCTTCAAGAAAAGGTAAAAAACCGCCGAAGCTTTTAGCTATCGTTCACCAGTCGGGTTGCACGGGCTGTGAAGTATGTATCGCCGGATGTCCGGTAGATTCCATCGAGCTGGTGCCTGGGCCGGATCCCTTAAATCCCTCGTTCCAGCAGATGGTTGAGATCGACCTCGCCCGTTGCATCGGTTGTCAGAATTGTTCTCAAGATTGTCCCTGGGAGACGATCACCATGTACCAACACGATGACGCCTTCATCGCCTGGGGGAATGAAACTCTTGCGACACAGCTCTACATCGATCAAGAAGATAAGAATAAGATTGAATCAGAAGTCGCCGGATAGGTGAACTTGTCAGTTGAGACCAGGCCCTGGGGCCCGGTCTCGAAAAAATTATAAATTCAGGGGTAGAGACAAAGAGAGCAGGTACGAATTATAGTCCGTTTCTTGCTTAATTTCAGGTCCAACGGTCTTGATCGCATCGAACGTTCCAGCTCTATACTCCAGATTCAAGACAACAAACGGCAGGCCGGTGAATCCGACTCCAAGCTTTGTCCCGGAACCTTCCGTAAACTCTACTGTTTGTCCCGCAGATTCCGTCTCGCCACTGGCGGAGAAGATGTACCCGGCGTAGACTCGCAGGAGGATCGGAAACTCAAACCCAATGAACCCCGCCCATTCGCTCATCGTTAGGTCCTCGCTGAAGTCATTGCTATCAAGATCAATCGCACTTCTAAGGTAGTCAACACCAAGCTGGAATCCGAGGTTCTGATACCCCAGACGGGCCCCCAGAGCGGCGCCCGAACCGTCGTAGTTCTTCGTGCTGGTCTCGACGTCCGTGCCGAAGTTATAGCCGATGAGAGGCTCCACTAAGACGCCGGCGTTCGCCGTCGAAAAGGTCACAGTCAAAAATGCCACGAAGAGAGGAAGGATGTTTCGGATTTTCACGGATAAGCTCCTGGATAAAAAGTGATGCGATCTACTTTTTATTCTAGGAGCTTAAAGTTTTGTTGGCATTATCTTTTTATTTTACCAATTAAGTCGCCTATCTTCACGAACATGATGTCTTTCCCGTTTGCGGCTTTGATGGCCACGTGAGCTTTAGGAACTTCATGAACGTTCTCGCTAGCGATGGTTCGTCCGACTTTGTCTTCGGCGATTTGGCCCACCATATCACCCTCTTTAGCCAGGATCTGACCTACGAACCCTTTTCCAAACAGCACCAGGTCACCATCCTTGAGGTTATAGGAACAGGCCACACAGTTATAACGGTTATCAACCACGATGGTTGTCCCCTTCACCAGATCGAAATTAACCATGTTCTCTTTCACCTTCGTCACTGAGAAAAGGTTTAGGTCGACCCGGACGATGAGGGCCAGCAAGAACGCAGTGGTGATCATCTGGAAGAGCTTCGACCTCTGCAGGACGACCCCTTCGTACTCGATGTCCCTGAATTTCTCCGATGAAGTCTCTAACTGCTTCAGGAGCTTCTGGTCGAAGACGTATTTCTTTAGCACCATGGTGTAGCAGAACGAGTTGATCAAGAGCACCAGCAGGGCGTACATGAAGAGCCGGAAGAAGTATAGGCCCTGTTGGTTGATAAATACTTCTTGTGACTGCACGAAGTACGCGACAGTCATGAACGCGAATGGCAGGACGACCCAGTTGAACCCGTCAACCAGCTTGTGTCTAAAGAACCATTCTTTTCTTTTCTGGTGGTGATCGTACTGCACGAGCTTCAAGCGGAAATCTTCGTACACTTGAGGTGAAAACAATTCAGGCCGGGCCTTGTGGATTCCTTCCCAAACGTAGTCCACTCGCTCGAGCCCGGAGTTGAAATAGTGCTTGTAACCGTTCTTCATCTTCAAGTAGAAGATCGACCAGCACACAACGTTCACAGACTCGATTTCCGTGTACGTGACCACGTCCCGCCGCTTTTGATTGTGAATGATGATGTGGTCCGGAAACACCTGCACTGAATGATCGAGCCGGGACTTCAACCAGAAGAAATAGAAATTTCCGAACACGAAGTAGAACAGCCCGGTGATGATCAGCTCGTAGCCTTGCTGGTCGATGACCTGGCCCGCGCCTTCTTGGATGAACCGGTAACTCCAGTAAACGGAGGAGACGCAAGAGATGACCAGTAGGATGAAGATATAAATTTTGTAATGAGTCCTGAACTTCAGCAACCGGGGTTGCAATGAGTCTATTTTGATAGAGGTCTCCAAGATCATCTCCTGATAAAAATATAGAATCTTATCGGAAGGGACCTTAAGGAACTTGAGCAAAAAGCTTCAAGCTCGTTGAATTTTTGAATTCCTACTACGGAAGAGCACTAAGACTCCCAAAAGAATCAAGAGCATAGAGATCCACTGAGAGGGAGTGAAGACACCCCAGTGCCCTCTGATCCCATCCCCCCGTAGGGCTTCGGTGGCCAATCGTATCAGCCCATAGAAAACGAGATAGTAACTCGCCAGGCTCGCCGGTGGCCTGCGTGACTTAAGAAGAAAAGAACCTAGCAGTAGGAGCGAGAGTGCCTCAAGCAACTGAGTCGGATGACGGTGATGTCCATGGAGAAAAACTCCCCAAGCAGCGGTGGTGATCTCTCCGTAACAACAACCTGCAAGGAAACAACCGATCCTTCCGATGCCATGGCCAAAGGTGACGGCCGGGACGATCGCCCACAGAATACCTGGGTTGAACGTGAACCGGAGGAACCGGTACAAAACGATGAAGAGCATCCCTGCGAGCAGGCCCCCATAGAAGACGAATCCTCCGCCAGTCCAGAAGGACATTGCTTCGAGCAGGTGTCCGGAGAGCTCGGGAGGAAGAGTCAGATAGAAAAGTAACTTGGCACCGAGCCAGGAGGAGATGAAGATTCCCCAGAAGAGAAATTGCGCATGAAATTTTGGCATCGACGCCGGGATTAGGCTAAAAAAAATCTGGTACGCCACTCCCCAGCCCAGCCCCATGAAGAGCGGATAGGAATAAAGGACGAGATCAGAGCTTTGATACAGGATTGGAAGCATGAGTATCTGAATTAAGTTTTTTATCCTTGAGCTGCTTGAAAAAATCAATGATCAAAAGTCCCGCGGCGACGGAGATGCAACTGTCGGCGACGTTGAAGGCCGGAAAGTGGTTGGCCTCGTCTCCCCAGTAAAAGAGCAGGAAGTCCACGACGTAGCCCAAGCTGAAACGGTCGATGAGATTTCCGACTGCGCCGGCGAGGATGAGCGCGTAGGCAAGTGAGACAAAGAAGTAACCCTTAAGCGTCGTGGTCATTAGGTAGAGAATGTAGCCGCAGAAGATCACCGGCAGGGCCAGAAAAAATATTTGTCGGAACCACAGTGGGCCATCCGCCATGAAGCCGAAGGCGGCGCCGCTGTTCTTGACGTACGCGATGCTAAAGAAACCTTTCACCACCGGAATGGATTCCCCGTAGCTCAAGGAAGTCTGGATTGCGCCTTTGGTGAGTTGATCCACAATGATCAGAGTCGCAATCAGTAAACATAAAGTCCAAAAACGGGCCATGGTTAATCCTAGTAGTAGTCTTTCGGGTTGATCTCGTATTTTTCAATCTTCCGTAGAAGGGTCTTCTTCGGAATGTTCGCGTTGAGTGCCGTCTGGTTTATCCGCCCCTTATTTATCTTGAGGGCCTGGACAATGAACTCTCTCTCGAACTGATCCTTCGCAATGGCGAAGTCGAGCTTGCCTCCGTCGAGCAGCCGGGTGCCGAAGGAGAAATGAACCTCGGCGCCGGTCTTGCCCGCGGGTGAACTATCCAGAACAGAGTTCTGAATGTCCTCGAGGTCGATGACGCTATCCTGAGTCAGCTGTTCTGTGTTCTCTATTTTCTTCTGGTCCTTGAAGACGATCGACGGAAGAGAGTGCACGTGGATCATGTCCGAGGATTCCATGATGAAACAGTGTTCGATGATGTTCCGGAGCTCCCGGATGTTACCCGGCCAGGAGTAGTTACTCAGGACTTCCAGAGCCTCTTCCGAGGCACCCTTGACCTTTAGGTTGTGAACGTTGTTGAAGTAGCCGATGTAGTGGTTCACTAGGTGTGGGATATCGGTCTTGCGCTCCCGCAGCGGTGGCAGGTACACCGGGAGGACGTTCAAGCGATAGAAGAGATCTTCCCGGAAAGTCCCCTCTTTGATCATCTCTTCGAAAGGTTTGTGAGAGGCCGCGATGATCCGCACGTCGACCTTGATGTCGCGGTTGGAGCCGACCGGCATGAAGGTCTTTTCCTGTAGCACTCGCAGCAGTTTGACCTGCATGCCGGCGGAAATGTCCCCGATCTCATCGAGGAAAATGGTACCGCCTTCGGCGAACTGGAACTTCCCGATCTTCCGGGAGTCTGCACCGGTGAAGGCCCCTTTCTCGTGGCCAAAGAGCTCGGACTCGATGAGGTTCTCAGAGATGGCCCCGCAGTTTATGGTGACGAACTTCTCATCCTTTCTCGGGGAATTATAGTGGATCGCTTTCGCGACAAGTTCTTTTCCGGTTCCGGACTCACCGCGGATGAGCACCGGAGTGTTGACTTTGGCGAGCTTGGAGATGACGTCGAAGACCTTCTTCATGGCATTGGACTCGCCGACGAACTTGTCCTTCGAGGTTGCGGTCTCGCCAATGGAGAGCGTCGGAGAGGAGAATCCAACCGTCTCGACCATGGACCGGGCCTTGAGGGCCCGCTTGATGAGGGCCACTAGGTTCTCTGCGCTGATCGGTTTCTCGAGATAGTTGTAGGCCCCTTCCTTCACGGCCTTCACCGCGTCGGTGACGTTAGAGTAGGCGGTTAAGATGAGGACGATCACCGACGGATCATGCTTCTTGATTTCAGTCAGGGCCTGGATCCCGTCCATCTCCGGCATGTTCACGTCCATCACCACCAGGTCGTACTTCTGACCGTAGACCCGGGTAACAGCTTCCTTGCCGTTATCGGCAACGTCGACCACGAAGTGATGGTACTCGAGCGCCTGTCTCACGGACTGTTGAAGAACCTTGTCATCATCAACAACTAATACCTTATGCATACAGAGCTCCTATTCATTCTTCAGCTTGATTAAAAACGTGGTCCCTACACCGAGCTCCGACTGAGCGGTGATGACTCCATTATGTAGCTCGATAAAATATTTTACCAGATAAAGTCCAAGTCCAGACCCTTTTATTACGTGTGACGAGTCATTCTTCACCCGATAAAACTTATCAAAAATATGGGCCAGGTCTTCCGGGCCAATGCCCACTCCATTATCCTTGATCTCCAGGTAGACCCAGTTCGCGTCGTCCCAGGTCTTCACCCAGATGGTCTTCTCTTTGCCGGCGTACTTGATGGCGTTCTCAATGAGGTTCGAGATCACCCGGTTCATCAGCACCGAGTCGATCTGAATAGGATAGAGAGGAGACAGCTCGGATTCAATCTTTATTTTTTTGCTTTCCGCTTCAAACTCCAATTTTCCGATGATGCCTTCAACGATCTTGTTGATGTCCCGGGATTCCTTCGAGAGGGTAAGATTCTGCGACTCAATTTTTGTTAAATCTAGAATGGAGTTGATGAAGTTATTCAGCTCCTTGGTCGAGTTAACCACGTTGTCGATGAGCTCGGTTTGTTCCGGAGTATTATTGAACTTGATTTTCAGAATATCGGCGATCCCCGCGATCTTGGCCACCGGAGTCTTCAGGTCATGGCTCATCAGAGAAATGAAGTTCTGTTTCAAATTATCAACCTGCTTGAGGAGCTTGGTCTCCTCCTGGATGGCGTAGCGGGTCTGGTACTCCTCGATCGCCCGGAACGGTACCCAGATGTAGTAAACAACGAAGATACTTAGAACCAGGTGCGAGAGCTTGATCCACCAGCCGAAGGTCACGAAAGCCAGGTAGCTCGTGAGTAGGATCCCGATGATCAGTAGTATGGTGATCATCAGCCCCTTCACCGGCTGGACCTTGGAGATGATGTAAGAAAGGACGATGGCGATGAAGACTGACGCAATCTGGGTGGCGAAGTCCTTGACGTCGAAGATGGTCTTCTCCGATATAAGTGCTTCGATCACATCCGCGTGAACAGAGAGCTTCGGCGTCTTGGCGCTGTCCTTGGCAAACGGAGTCTGGATGAAGTCGCTGGAGTTTGAAAGATACTGAGGTCCGATGAGGACGATCTTATCTTTAAAAAAACCTTTCGGAAAATTCCCCACCACCACCCGGTGGAACGGGATACTGGGGATCCGGTTATCCAGCGGATTCCCCGAGTACTTGAAGAGAGCAAAATTCGCATCGGCTTCAGAATTGTAGTAGGCACCCTTGTACGCCGTGGCGTCTAGACCCGGAAGGCCCAGAGTTTCCCGGTACCGTTTCGCTGTCCAGAGGTGAAGTGAGTCTTCACCGGAAATGTTCAGGATGGCCCTCCGGACGACTTCATCTTTTGAAAACACCAGCTGATCTTTATACAACTGGCCCAGGAGGTACCCAACGTCCCGCAACCCCTCCGGTGGAATCATCTCTCCTAAATTGTCGATTTCAGTCCCGAACTTGAATTTATCACCGGAAGGTGAATAGGTCTTGATCTTCTCGTGGAACTCTCTCTGGTACCTGGCTTCGACGTCCGAGTCGGGCTCGAGCAGACTGACGAAGTAGTTCATCAGCGCCGGCTGGTCCTCGGTGAGACGGCTCATGAGCCGGGTGTGGGAGGCGTAAGTGTACGGGTACGTCTCACCGAGGAACTGGTCACTTTCCTCATCGAGGGAGACCAGCACTATGGGGTTTTTAAAACCGGTGGCGGTGATGTCGGCTTTCACCCAGAAGTCGAAGAAGATGGACTCGAGGGGATGAAACGAATACTGAATGAGGATCAGAATGAAAGCGAGGGTCACCAAGAGCGGCGCGAATTTGCTGAACTCGATATTCTTAAATTTACTAAGCACCTAGTTCTCCTGGCCTTCAAAGATATAGTCCCACTCGTGCGGAAGGAACTCCATGGCCATTATATGCTGAAAGTGCCGGCTCCTGCTCGAGGAAGATAGTTCCATCAGTTTCTTCGAGGGGAAAGATCCGAACGACGCCGACTTCACGAGTTTCATGCCGACGTTCCTCAGGAGATTGTTTTCCACAGGGAATCCTTCCATCAGTGACTTTAAATTCTTGAAGTACCCGGTGCCAAGGAAGAGTTTGAAGGCCAGCGACAGCCACGGATACAAGAGGGAATTCACGTACCAGTCAGCAGATTGCCGGATCTCCTTGCTTGGGATTAAGGCGGAGAACGCACTCATGATGACATGGGAACCCCAAGCAAAGAACCCGAGGATGAACATGAGCTTAGTTCTCTTCCCGGCCATCTTCTTCTTAACTTGTAGAAGGAGTTCGAAATTTATAGCTGAGAGCTCCGCGGTTGAACTTTTTTCTAAGATGGTCTTGCTGAGTACAATACTTAGATTTTTACCACGCTGCAACACATAGGCCCGCTCCAAAATCCCAGTGTAATAGTATAAACGGGGCATCGCTAATGCGAGTTTGTAAGCTTCCTGTGAAGCAGTTTCAAAAAACTTCAATTCATCACTGGATCTTACTTCTCTCGCGCCCAAAAAGTATAAAACCATGCTGTCCGAATAACCCAATGAAATTACTACGAATATCGCCCAGATGAGCAATCCTAAAGCTAAGAGAAATCCGCTTAAGGTTACCCATAAAAACAAGCCAAATGTACAGATCATGACAAGTAATAAAAATGACGTTCGCATAGAAGATAAAACCAGATTTTTTAATTAGTTATAAGTTATTTTAACACTCGCCTTTTGTTATTTGCATTACTTTATTACACCCTTAAGGCTTTATATTGGACAGAAATTCCCTTACAAGCTATAAGCCATCAACACTTTTCAAGAATGAAAGATGAATAATTTGCGGAGCAACAAAGAAGCTGAAATTGATGATGAGTTTCTCCGTCAAATAGATCAAGTAGATGACTTACTACCTACTACCCTTGATAAACTTGATGACGAAACTCTGATTTGTGAATGCTTCTGCGTGAGCGTTCGTGATATTCGTTTATTATGTGAAACCAAAGTTGACCTGCAGCAGTTGCAGCGGGATCTTCATTTGGGGCAAGGATGCCAGACGTGCATGAAAAATATAGATAGTTGGATACATAGAATATTTTAGTTTTGAGATGTCCGAAAGGAGTTCCCAATGGCTTTTGAACGTTTATTATTTGGTACTGCCGGCGTGCCTAACAGTACCGTAAAGAAAAACAATCCTGTTGAGGGTGTGAAGCGGATTCATGAGCTGAGCCTTGATTGCATGCAGTTAGAATTTGCCCATGGTGTAAGAATGAAGGAAGAAGTCTCATCTGCACTAAGGAAAGTTTCCTACGAGCTAGGAGTTCCCCTTACTTCTCATGGCCCGTACTACATCAACTTGAATGCCCGGGAACAGGACAAGATCGACTCATCAGTTGAGCGCATCATCCAGACCGCCAAGATCTCCGACCTGTGTGGAGCCGAGTCCATGACCTTTCACGCGGCTTTTTATATGAAGGACTCGCCGTACGATGTTTTCGATCTGGTAGAGAAGTCCCTGAACGTCATCGAAGAGCGTCTCTCTCGCCTTGATATTGAGATCGAGCTGCGCCCAGAGCTCACCGGCAAAACTTCTCAGTTCGGGTCCCTCGAGGAACTGATCAGTCTGTCAAAGTCTGTGACCAGCTGTAAGCCGTGCATGGACTTTTCTCACCTCTACGCCCGGACCGGAAGCGTGAATGACTACCAGGGCTTCTGCGATACCTTGGATACGTTGAAAAGTGAACTGGGCCCGAACGCACTCAAAGAAATGCACATCCACATCTCTGGGATCAGCTCGAACTCCAAGGGTGACTTGAAGCATCTGAACCTAGAGAAATCAAAGTTCAACTGGAAAGATCTCATGAAGGCACTCAAGGACAAAGACTGTCGCGGCTACGTCATCTGTAACTCTCCGAACCTCGAAGTGGATGCGGCGATGCTTAAACAGTACTACACTGCTTTGTAGAATTTAATATTTTTGCTTGACCAGGAAAGCCCTCTCGTTCGAGGGCTTTTTTTATGCCGTTTTGAGCCACTCTTGCGGGTTCAGGAGGTCATGCAGATGGACCTCTTCGCCCTCACTGAAGCCGACCAGGTAACAGTACCCGTCGGCGTGTGTGACCAGGATCTTCTGCGCACCAAGGTACCAGACAGATTTCAAAACTTTAAACAGGAAATCGGGGTCGAACTGTTCACTCAGGATGCAGGTATCACTGGTGGCCGCTTCCACGGCGAACACAGACCAGTTCACGGGAACGTCGAGCACTCCGAACTTAGTCACGAACCGCAGGACCTGGAACTGTGGGATGAACTGGCCGCGGAGAAACTTCAAGCCGTAGTCGTTCATCTTCAGCTCGAGGCTCGAGAGTTCGACTTCTCCAGACTTCTGGAGCTTGAAGGTTTCGTCGACTAAGAATGATAAGAAATCAGTTTCCGCCATATGCCTGGCCTCCACTGCTCGTATCGGTATCTCTATTCTTTTATTGAGTTTAAGTTAGTAAGCGACTAGTCCGGTCGGGATCTCACTGGAGCGGCTCGATGGGTTCCAGCACTTCATGGTAGGTCTTAACGTTGCTCACGTCCTCGATCAGCCACTTCCCTTCCACCAGGTGGAGCTCGGCGATCTTCTTCACCTCTGAAGCCGCGGTGGGCTTGTCATCCTTGGACGTGCGGTAAGAGATCGAGTACGTCAGGTAGCACATCTTCTCCTGGCAGGACTTCGAGAGAACCTTAAAGCTGTCGTTCTTCACGTTCCGCAGGTCCGAGAACTTCTGAAACTCTTCCTCGGAGATGTTCTCCAGACTCTGCTTCATTTTGCCGGTGACGTGCTCGAGGATAAACTGCCGCGTGACGACGTGGCCGAACCGCGTTTCCACGAAATCTTTGAGCGCGGCTTCCGGACTCAACTTATCCTTGAGACATGCGGCGAACAAAAACATAAAGGGTAGCAGCCATTTCATTATCTTAACCTTTCAGGTTGGAAGCCTAATTCATCGATCAGCTCTGAGAACTCAGTCCAGTTGAACACGTTCATGTCTTTTGCAGTCTGCTTGAATTTTATCCCAACCCCTTTGAGTTCAATAGAGTGAGCAACAAGTTCCCCTTCCTGGAGAAAATCCCTACCCTGAAAATTTACCTTAATTAGGATCTTTGGGGAAAACTTTTTCAAGGAACCTAGTTTTATAAAGCACCCGTCACTGTCCCAGTTAGTTAAGAAACCCGGGTGAACTACTCCGTGATCTATCAGCTCACAAGGAATGTTCCGGAGCAGGGGTTCGAAGAGGTCACTGCGGGAGAAGTTCGGGTTGATGCTTGCCTGGAGGTAGTAGTGCCGGAGTAGTTGATAAATAAAATACGAGATCACCACGTAGAAGAACAGGGAGATCACGATGATCTTATTAAACTCCATGAACAGGCCCTCGGTCACTTTATAGCCAATGAGAGAGACCGAGAGAACGTAGGCCATTAGCGCCAGCCGATGGTGCGACCAGATCAGCACCACACTCACTACCACCGGTGCTCCGATGTACCAGAAGAGTTCTGCACTTTTCCTCAGGTATACCACCGAGAACGGAGAGATGTGATAGCGGTAAGCGTACTGGAGGTAGAGGAACCCCAGGGCCAGGCACAGGAAGAGGGCCGCGTTCCGGACGATGACATCTTTCTTTTTTACTTTCAATTGTTCCATACGAGTTTTGCCCTATACTACAAGTATGAACGAAGTTTACCTGGAAATCTCCTCAATTTGCATATCCTGCGATAATTGCCGGCTGGTGTGTCCCGAGAACGCCATCGTCACCAATGGGCTGGAGTATTACGTCGACAACTGGAGCTGTACGCTGTGCGGGCTGTGCATCGAGGTCTGTCCGGTGGATTGTATCAAAGAAATAAAAACTACTTAACCTCTTCTGAGATCGTCCGCCAGTAGACTGCGGGGTACTCCTTCCTCTCCGGAAAGGTATCGGCCATGATGATGCTGGGCCCGAACGACTGGATCTCTTCGTTCTGCGAAAGGTTCAGGACGCGGGCACTCTTAGCGAAGTACGATGACTTCTTCATGTCGATCTTCCAGGTCTTGAGCGCCTTTTCGTTAACGAGGAATCTTAGGAACGGATGGTTCGAGTTCGTCCGATAGGTCGTGAGGATGAGGAACATGGTGTCCCAGTACCGCTTGAGTGTGCCGAAGTCCCAGTAGTCCACTTGTTCCAGTCTGACGGCGGGGATGGGCCCCGTCTCGAACCTGCAGACCGATTTATAGAAATTACTCGGCCCGGAGATCTTATCTAGCATCGATAGATTAATAACCGAGATTCCGGTGTAGGTTTCAATCTTCGACCCCGGCGGAAGGTCCTTGTTCTGAATGATCCGTTTGACCAGCCGATGCTCATCAATGTCTAGAGCGTTGTACCCTTGGGACGAATTTACCCAGTACGTCAACAACACACAGACATCTTTGGTGTGCGGCTGGAGCAGCTTCGCGAACTGCTCCTCTTTGATGTAGAAAAACTGGTCCGCGTTCAGCACCAGCAGCGTGCCCTGGTAGTTCACTTCCGGCTGCGAAGCCAGGTTATGAACAGCTCCGCCGATGTCGAGGATCTCGGGCTTCTCCCAGAGAAATTCGACGTCCTTGAACACGTCCTTGCTCCGGCAGAACGACTCGATCTCCTTGCCCATGTAGTGGAGGTTAATGTAGATCTTCTCCGCGCCCAGGCTCCGGGCGTAGGCCACCTGCAGTTCCAGTAAACTCTTCTCGAAGACCGGCCATTGCACCTTGGGGAGCTTCTGTCCGATCACTCCCATCCTCGTCCCGAATCCGGCAGCGAGTATTAAGCAGTGGTTAATTTGCATAGTAGTGTGAGAAGAGAACAGATTTCAGGTCCCGGTACTGAGGATTCTCCATCATGACCTTGCGGAGCTTTTCCATGGCGAAGCCGATGTACTTCAGGTAGCGGTCATCCTTGCGCCAGTTGTAGATGTAACAGAAGCTCCCTACGGCCTTAAAGACCCGCTGGATGGTCATGTCATCGTAGAGCTGCAGGAACTCCTGGTAGCTCTTCTGACCATGGATGGCTGGACTCAGGTTATCGAAGTACTGCCGCTTGAGCTGCTGCCGGTTCTGTTCGCCTAGGTCGTAGTAGCAGTCCTCGAGCAGGGAGACCAGGTCGTACTGCGGGATCCCCCACCGGGCGTCCTGAAAGTCGATGAAGATGAATTTTTTATTCTTCACCATGATGTTGCGCGAATGGAAATCTCGGTGGGTGATCACCATCTTCTGCTCCGCTAACCGCCGCATCACTGGATCGAAGAGCAGCTCCAGGTCCTTGAGGAGGTTCTCGTCCTGATTCTGATGGAAGAAGTTTAGAAAGTACTTAAAAGTGAAGCGGGTCTCGTCCATGTACTTCTGGTAATCAAACTTCAACTGAAACAGGCTAGGATTCTTCACTGCGGACGCCGGGATCCGGTGGAGTTCCAGCAGCTGGTCTACGACGGTTTTATAGATCCCGAGTTCTTCCTCCTTCGAGGAGATGAGGGCCAGGTGATGCAGTAGGGTCACGTTCCCCAGGTCTTCCTGGAGCGAGTACCCCTTCGGAAGATTATGGTCGATGATGCCGGGGACCCGCACGTTGTTAGCTCCGAGGAATTGTTGGACAGACAGAAATGGGTGCTTTTCCATCTCCTCTTCAAAAGGGTTATCCAGGCAGACGACGTAGCTGTCCCGGTTGGTGAAGATCCGGTAGTAGCGTCGGGTCGAGGCGTCACCCGTGAGCTTGTCCACCTCTTCCAGGACGTCGCCCGTGAGGATGTCCTTGTCCTGAGTCTTGTTGAAGAGTTCTTCGATGAAAAATCGTTCGGTTTGTTCTGGTTTCATAAGACTTCATCCCTGATGCTATTTAAAAAAGTATAAAATGATTTCGACGAGTTCTTCTTTGCCAGCAGGTCTTCCTCGTTCGAGTTCTTAATGAGAAAAGCCTTAAACAAAGACTCCTCTCGGGTGATCAAGTTCGCGTCCCCCACCTGCAGAAGGAAATCGGCCGTGTTCCTGTTCTGAGTCTGGAGCCATGAGAGGTAGTACTCGCCGTCGTAGCCGCTCCGGACGGTGAGGTAGTGGGCCCATTTGTGGACCCCCATCTTCTCTTCTAGTCCGAGCCGGCCGAGGCTCAGGATCTTCTCCAGCGAAACGTAGCCCACCGGCACGACCGTCTCCTTAGGATAAAGCAGCTTTTCGCTTCTGACCAACTCATAAGATAGAATACTGACCAACATACTCTCGTGCTTGATGTATTTCGAGATGAGAGCCTTGGAGAGAAATATCCAGCCTTTCGGTAGAGAAAAATGGAGTGGGGAGTTCAGATCGAGGATGACGATGTTGGCGCTTCGGAGGCTCTTAAAAAAAATCTCGTTTTTGGCGATGATTTCGTCGGCCAGGCCCTGGAGATATTTCCTCGATTGATCGTTGATCCCAAAGGTCTTGATTCCGGGTGTAGAAAGAAACGCATCCTTGAGGGAGGCCAGGTGGTCTGAGTAATCTTCCGGGGTGATCTCTTTGTACGTTTGCTTTGAGATGTTCCCCCCCTTCGAGCTGCGGGTTGGGATTTTGAACGAGCTGCAGGAAGCCAAAAGAATCAGCGACAGAAAATAACAAACCCCCGCTTTGAGCGAGGGTTTGAGGGATACTATTGGATCAGAAACTTTATAATTCAGCTGCGACTTCACGACCATTTTCTAAGTAATAAATTGTAAAGCCCGCAAAGATCCTGTTGGGGTCTTTGATGAGTGGGCGGTTGTTATCCCAAATCAGCTTCCACTTCTTCGGGGTTGTATAAACTGTATTCGATATTCCAGCAAGAGTATCGCCGGTGCGTATCAAATAAGCCAGTCCCTGAGGATTCCAGTTGAATTCTTGCGCCGGCGCCGAGTAGTTTAGGACCATGCCTGCGGTGAGATTCGTACTGCCGTTGAGCTTCCCCTGATTCTGAGATGAGAGGGTTTTCCACTTTTCGTAATCCCCGTAGAGCTTGAAGGCGATGATCATGAGGGTTTCGTTCTTCTGGACCGTGTACTGCTTGATGGCGCCGGCTTCACTTTCTGTTTCCACAGACGGTGTTGCTTCTACCACTGGGCTCGGTGACGGTTCTGAACTAGCTGCGACCGGCTCTTCCTCTACCACGTCCGTTGGAGCATCCGTAACCGGAGACTCGGCGATCACACTGTCCACCGGTGTTTCTTCTGCAGGCGCATCAGAAACAGGGGCGTCAGCATCGACTGCTAAACCCTCCTCAGCTACTTCAGCAGACGGATCAACAATTTGATCTGCATCTGATAACTCTACTGATGGAACCTCTTCGTCTACTGGTTGAGCAGACTTGGATCCCGAACAAGCTGCAAGACTTAAGCAAAATAACACCATCCATGGCGTAAGTTTCATTTTCACTCCCTGATAATGACACACACCTAGAGTGTAATATAAGAGGCCGTTCTTTGGGATAGAGGGAAAAAATTGCTAAGAGGTTTAAAAATGGAAAAACATATCTTTCTGGTCAATTGAATCCCAGATCCGTCTCACCAATCGGTTGAAATGTTCTTCGTTATCCAAGAAGTCTAGCTCGTCCGTGTCGACGATGAGGGACTTCCCGAGATTGTAGTTGGCGTACCAGTCGTTGTAGTAGTGGTTTAGGCTCGTGAGGTAATCCAGCGGTATGGCCTGCTCGTAGTCTCGGCCTCGCTGCTGGATCCGTTCCTGGAGCTTCGGGACGGAGCGCTTGAGAAAGATCATGAGTGTCGGAGGACTCAGGAACTGGATCATGGACTCGAAGAGGCTTCGATAATTGTTGTAATCTCTCTCATCGAGTTTCCCGGACTCGTAGAGTGCCCGGGCGAAGATGTTGGCGTCCTCGTAGATGGACCTGTCCTGTACCGAACTCGCAGGGAGATTCTCAATCTCCTTGTGCGTGTTAAACCGGTGAGTGAGGAAGTAGACCTGAAGCGGAAAAGACCACCGACTCATGTCCTGGTAGAAGTCTGCGAGGTACGGGTTATCCTGGACAGATTCGAAGTGGGGTTTCCAGCCTAGCCGCTCTGAGAGTTTTTTGGTGAGCGTTGTCTTACCACTGCCGATGTTACCCGCAACCACCACGAACATGGGATTAGAGGTGCTGGTAAGGCGATGGTAGGCCATATCTGACATAGAGGAACTCCTAAAATTAGCTCAGAAGGTTAGTATGAATCCATCCATAAATCTTGACTCAATTGATCAAATTTAAAAATATTTTTTTAGCTGTTAAGTTAATGCGCTATATTGGTCTTAATGAAATTTTATTCACTTATAAAAGTTCTTATCTTCGTGGGTACGAGTGTCTCAACGCCTGTCTTCTCTCAATCGCTGGTTGAAGATGCTGATTTAGCTAGTACTTCCTCAGAAGCAGCTACGGGTGAAACGTTCACCGAGACAATAAAAATTATTTCTGCTTCGAAGAAAATTTTTATTCTTACAAATACTAACGATCAGCTTGGGATGGGAGATTTTATCTCCTTAGCTCTGGAGAACAACCTGGCGGCACGTGCCGTGGTTGCTAAAAGTCATCAGGGACAAGTTGGGATTAAGATTTTAAAAATCTATTCGCTGGCGCAGTGGTCGAGACTCAGAAGGGAGCAGGCCGTGCAGATCATTAAAGGTGACGACTCTTATTTTGGAAAGAAGGTCGAAGCGGAGAAGATTGATGAGACACCAGTGGCGAAGATCAAATCTGAGGAAGATCTCTTCACCTCGGACGTGGTGGTCGACGACGACATCGGCATCTTCGATGAGAATAAGAATCGGCACATCAAGCCCGATAACCTGGTGGCCGTCTCCGGCGCGTACCTGGATGCGTCTGAGGTCGCGTCCCGGGGCGGTACTGTCAGGGCTAACGAGTTAGGCTTCTCCTGGGGATATCAAGTGGCGGACAACTACTTCCTAGAGGGCGTCTACGGTAGGGCGCTTCTGGATAATTTTCCTGGTGATAACACTCAGACCTTGGTAAATCATCTTACGGCCCGGCTGAAGTATAACATCAAGGGTCCACTCTATACGTTCTTCATGCCCTACATCGGTTTCCGGAACACCACCATCTCGAGTCCCGACGCCGGGAAAACAAATGCTGTGAACGTGAACCTGGAGGAGCTCGAGGCCATAGAGGAATTAAAGAAATCCGGTCCAGTTTTCGGTGTCACCATTCTGCGGAGACTCGTCCCAGGCTGGTTCGTGAAGGCCGACCTGGGATCGGATATCGTCAACGTAGGATTCGCCATTGAGTTTTAATATTTTTTTCATGCTCCTCCTTCTTGGTGCCTGCGGCGTAAAGGGTGACCCGACCTCTCCAAGCACCCCGAAGCTTCCGTCTCTTATGGAAAACTACCCCGACACGACGATCGAAAAGCCCCTCGATGAAAATAAGCCACAGTAGATGTCGCTGATCATCGCCACGGGATCCAATCAAGGAAACTGTCTAGATCTGTTGAGTGAAGCCAAGTCTCTCCTCGAGGGTGAATTTCAGTTCATTGCTCAGAGTAGGATCTACCGATCGAAGGCCGTTGATTACGAAGCGCAGCCCGATTTCTTTAATCAGGTTCTAGAGTTCCGACTGCCGCAGCTCCAACCGCGGGCCGTGATGCTCCGGCTACTGGAGATAGAAAAGCATATGGGGAGAACCCGCTTCATCTCCCGGGGACCCAGGACCATCGACCTCGATATTATTTTCTGGGGACTCTCGGAGATCAACACCGCAGGTCTCATCATCCCCCATCCCCGGTGGCAGGACAGAAGCTTCGTAATAAAGCCGCTGAGAGAATTACCGTTCTTCCAAACAATCGAAAAATGTTTTACAATTCCTGAGTCATTCAAAGTAGATGCCCTCCCCGTTTGATTTTTATTCGGTGCTTTACAGCAAAGGAATATATTATGGATTTTTCTTTATCCACAGAACAACGTGAAATCCAGGAGCTCGCGCTCAAGTTCGCTCGCAACGAGATGATCCCACAGGCCCACGAGCACGATGAGAAAGGAAAATTTCCTGACGAGATTTTCCGCAAGGCCTGGGAGCTGGGACTGATCAACACCTGCATCCCTCCAGAATACGGCGGGACGGGATTTTCTGCAGTGGACGGGGTCATCATCAGTGAAGCTCTCGCTTACGGCTGCATGGGGATGAACACTTCCTTCATGGCAAATGACCTGGCCCTGCTTCCCATCGTGATCGGCGGAAACGATGAGCAAAAAAAGAGGTTCCTAACACCGTTTACTCAGGAGTTCAGGATCGCTTCGTTCTGTCTCACCGAACCGGGCAACGGGTCAGACGCCGGTGGGATTAAGACTCAGATCAAAGACGGTGGCGATCACTGGATCATCAACGGTGAAAAGATGTGGATCACCAACGCCGGTTACGCTCACCTTTTCGTGGTGTATGGAACTGTGGACGTGAATCTAAAACACAAGGGCATCTCTGCCATCGTGGTAGATCCGAAAACCGTTGGCATCGAGCTAGGGAAAAAAGAAGACAAGATGGGACACCGCTCTTCCGACACCAGAGGTGTTCGATTTAATAATGTGAAAGTGCCAAAAGAGAATATGCTGGGAAAACCTGGAGACGGATGGGCCATAGCAATGAACACGCTCGATCACTCCCGTCCTTTAGTCGCTTCTTCAGCTCTCGGTGGTGCCCAACGGGCACTGGATCTTTCGATAGCCTATGCAAAAGACAGAACGCAGTTTGGTGTTCCTATAGCCAAGCATCAAGCCGTGCAATTCATGATTGCAGAAATGGGGATGAAAGTTGAGGCGGCACGTCTATTAGTTTATAAGGCTTCGTGGATGTGTGACCAGGGTGTAAGGAACACGGAAGTCGCGTCCTACGCAAAAGCTTTTGCTTCTGACTCCTGTATGCAAATAACGACAGATGCAGTACAAATTTATGGCGGTTATGGATACAGCCGGGAGTACCCGGTGGAAAAGCTCATGCGAGACGCTAAACTCATACAAATTTATGAAGGCACTTCCCAGATCCAGCGCTTAGTCATGGCAAGAGAACTACTAAAGTAATAAAGGAGTCCAAATGAATATTTTCGTCTGTGTGAAACAGGTTCCAGACACGGAAACTAAAATTATCCCAACGAGTGACGGTAGTTTTATTGAAACAGCCTCCATCAAGTGGATCATGAATCCTTATGATGAATTCGCTGTCGAGCAGGCACTTCTAGTGAAGCAGACGAATCCTGCGGCCAATGTAACGGTGGTCCGGGTTGGGTCTACCAAAGACACTGAAGCTCTAAGGACGGCCATGGCGATGGGTGCAGACGATGCCATTCTAGTAGACGCGGCGGACAATCTTGATTCTTATTCTATTGCCAAGGCCCTCAAGGGTGCTATCGATAAATCAGGAAAAAAACCTGATCTCATCTTAACTGGGAAACAGGCCATCGACGATGATGCCCTTCAGGTTCCACAGATTCTGGCAGAAATGCTAAAGCTCCCATCGGTTGCGGTGGTGGTCGGATTCGAGCTCAGCGGCACGGCCGTGAAAGCGAAGCGAGAAGTGGAAGGTGGAGCGATTGAAGTCTACGAACTCAGCACGCCCTGTGTGATCGCGGCGAACAAAGGTCTCAATACTCCGAGGTATGCTTCTTTACCTGGAATCATGAAGGCCAAGAAGAAGCCTCTCGCCCAGCATTCCTTAGCCGATGTTGGCGTCTCCGATGCTGACAGAAGGGTAAAGTACTCCGGCTTCCGTCTTCCTCCGGAGAAACCAGCTGGGAAAAAATTTGATGCCACGGATGCTACGAAACAAAGAGAAGTGGTGGCCCAGGTGGTTGGCCTCCTCCGGACCGAAGCAAAAGTTATTTAATTAAAGGAATTTTTTATGGCAAACGTATTAGTATTTACTGAAGTTCATGATGGTCACGTCAAACCCGTCACTCTAGAGATCCTGGGGAAGCTCGCAGGCCAGACTGCAGACGTTGCCGTCATTGGTGACCTGAGTGCCGAGCAGGTTTCTCTGCTCGCGAAAAACGGCGCTCAGAATGTTCACAAGCTCAAAGGTGCGAACCTAGATAAGTATTCGCCGGAGGGCTACGCCAACGCACTTTCCGAGTTCATCAAGGGCAAGAACTACGATTACGTCTTCGGAGGTGCCACTTCCATGGGTAAGGACCTCTTGCCAAGACTCGCCACCAAGTTCGACGCTGGTCTTGCCTCTGACGTTGTCAATTTCACCTTCGACGGCGGAAGCTTCGCGGGAACACGTCCACTCTTCGCCGGTAAGTGTCTGGCGAAAGTTGAGCTGACGGGGCCCAAGCCCCACTTCGTGTCCATTCGACCGAACGCCCTTGGGATGACTGCGAATCCAACTGCGGGCAGCGGAACAGCTTCGGACGTGAACGCTAACGCAGGGGACATCCGTGCCGCGATCAAAGAAATGATCAAGGCAACATCAACCAAGGTTGATCTCACCGAAGCAAATATCATCGTCACCGGTGGCCGCGCCATGAAGAATGCCGAAAACTTCAAAATTCTCAATGAGCTCGCGGACGTGATCGGCGCCACCGTCGGCGCGTCTAGAGCGGCCGTGGACTCGGGCTTCGCTCCCCATGCCATGCAGGTAGGACAAACTGGTAAAACGGTTGCTCCGACGTTATACATCGCCTGCGGAGTCTCCGGCGCCATCCAGCACCTGGCCGGGATGAGAACGTCGAAGGTGATCGTCGCCATTAACTCTGACCCCGACGCTCCCATCTTCACCAGAGCGGACTACGGGATCGTCGGAGACCTGTTCCAAGTGGTTCCGGTCTTGACCGAAGAATTCAAAAAACTCTTAGGGAAATAATCTTTGCTGCTGCAACGGTTCGCCGGCCTTCTGGCCGGCTTCCTTTACAAAATCTATTCTTCCACCTACCGCTATGAAATCCAGTTCGAAGACCCGGCGGATAAGAAAATTTTTTTTCGAGACTTAAGCACCACCCAGGCTTCTGTGGGAACTAATCTCATCTACGCCTGCTTCCATCAGGATGACCTGATCTGCCTTCCGTATTTCTCCATGAAGAATATCTGCATCCTCATCTCCCGGTCCAAGGATGGTCAGATCCTGGCTTCGGCGGTTGAGCACATGGGGTACCAGACGGTGAGAGGCTCTTCCCACCGGGGCGGCGTCGCGGGACTCCTGGCGGGGATGAAGAAAGTCATCGCGGGCCACAGCCTGACCATCGCTGTCGACGGTCCAAAAGGTCCAATCTACAAAGTCAAAGACGGCATCACCGCGGTTTCTGAGAAGTCCAAGAGACCCATCGTTCCGCTGCGGGGGTACCCGGAATGGAAAGTTGTTTTTAAAAAAAGTTGGAACAAAGCGACCCTCCCGCTTCCGCTCACGAAGATCGTCATCAAGATCGGTAAGATTGATTTCTATTCGACGGAAGGTCTCGAGAAGAAAATGCGGGCCCTCTAGCTCCTAACCTTGGTCCATGTTGAAAGTCTGAGCTTCGAGCTGCAGGAGCTGGTCCGTAAGGACCGTCTCGCTCTGGACGACAGAATCATTGGCGGGCTCTAGCGAGACTGGTTCGGCAGCCCCGAATGTTCCTACCTCGATGTTATGAGAATCTGAGAGAACCTGGTGGGTCTCTTGTTCCTGAGTGGCCAGACTTGTTTTAGAGAATCTTAGCCGGGTACCTTCTAGAGGACCATTGGTCAGGGTTACCATGTAGGACTGAGCGTCCACTTGGTAGAGCATGGCGTGGTGGACGGTTCCACTCAATTCGTACTCGAAGACATTTCCGCTGATCTCGGCTGAGGAAAGAGAGATCCCCTCTCCACTCGGCAGGGCGACAGTCAAGGTACCGATCTTTCCTTTTTCAGTGGAGAGGTGCCCGCTGTACTCGCTGGACGGGAGCCCCATGGCCCACTTGCGGACGTTGACCACTTCGACTAGCTCGAGGTTGAGTTCTTCCTGTACCACTGAAGTATTCGGCGTCGTCGAAGCTAGCTCCGGGACTTCAATCTTCAATTGGGTGGCTTCGGCCTGGGCTTTGTAGGTATGGTCACTGGTAAGCTTGGTCCACTTGCTGATACCGGCGATCTTGCGACCTTCGATGATCTTCCCACTGCTCTCGTCGAGTCTCTTGAGCATTTTGAAATCCGAGCCCAGGAGACTCGAATTAGAATTTATCACGACGGCGTTGTAGGTTCCGACCATGACAAAAAAGCAGATGACCACGAGGAGATAGGTTTTCAATTTTTTGAACGTCTTAGACATTTGCTTCCTTTGTTCTTCATATGAAGCAAGGTGAGTGCCAGAGTTCGAGGGTCAAAGTATTGATCTCATTGATGGGGAGTGGAGAATTTTTATACGGTGTAAAGACTTTAGACACTTTCAGGTAACTGCTCAGTAAGTGAGGAGTTATATGGAAGTTTTAAATTCCACCGCAGGCAATTGCGGCTTTAGGACCCAGGTCTCTAGCACAGGCCGTAGCGTAGTACCCGTCGTTGGAAGACTTAACCCCTACACAGGCGGCGACCGAATCCGGACGGACAGCTCGAACGCAAGCATTGACCCAGTAGACATCATCTGAGTTCTTCACACCCATACAGGCAACGGCGTTCTTTTCGCCTACCGCACGGACACAAGATTTCACAAATAGGACATCATTTGTTGATTTTACGACGGCAAAGGCAGGGAGACTGAAAAAGACTGCTAAAATTATTGCTTTCATATGACCCTCAAATGTCTGATGTTAACGCTTGATGGTCTAGTACGACACGAGAGAGTCGAATTTGAAGTCTTTTGTAAAATCTACAGGTTGTTGGGCCCGGATTTACTCAGTCATCGGGACTAACTTCATGTAATCCATATGGGAAGAGCGGAACCGTTTTAGGGCGATAACGACGATATCGTCTATCGGCATCCCAGTGTTCTTACTCATGAGCTCGAGGTCTTCCATCACCTGGTGTTCGATCTTAGCTTTTAACTCTTTTAGTTCACCTTGATTGTGCTTCTGCGACTTCATAAATACTCCAGACGTAAATTTTTTTACTAGTTTAACAAAAATTCTCAGGACGTCATTAAGGATCATTCTTGGGAGAGACGATCTTAAGAGCTCCCTTCTTTCTAAGGCTTACTAAGGCCAGCGTGATCTCATGATCCATTAGCTGGCAATGCTGATACACGTCATCTGCTTTATTCCATTCAGTCAAAGTTTCGAGGACTTCAAATTCCACATGGGTAAGAGGCAGTTTACTGCGAATGAACTCGGCTTCAACAATGATCTTCACGTTCCCCGGCGGCTTCAGTTTGATCGATTCCCGGTACTGCTTGAGGACTCCGGACATTTTGTTTTTTATGACGGAGAACGGATAGTGGATCTGGCGCTCTTTTTCTTCGACGATCTCCGGTTCGACCACATAAGAAAAGGATTGAAGGGTGTATTCTTGAATGATGAGTTGGTAGAAGGCCTTGATCCCTTTATGACCTTGGAACTTGACCTGAATCACTTCGCCGTTTCTGAAAAGGATGTGGCCCAGGAACTGCCGGGTCTGCGCGGAGAGGACGTTCACCTTTCCGGTGAACTCAACGGCGAGCTGCTCTTCTATCACACCCATGACTTTAGATTCCATACCCTACTTACCCAAACCGAGGATCTTAGAAAAAAAACCGCCCTTGGGAGGTTCCGCCTGGGGATTGAAAAAACCTTCCACTCTGGCAGTGATAGCCTCGAACCCTTTCCACACCGGACGGCCCCTGAACTCCTCCTGTGCCATGTAGGGCTGGCCCTTGTCTGAGCCGGTCCGTAGTTCGAGTTCTAGAGGAATTTGTCCTAGGAACTGTGTCTGGAGCTGTTCCACCGCTTTGGCCACGCCGCCCTCGCCGAAGATGTGGTGTTCGGTGCCGCAGTTGGTACAGATGAAGGAACTCATGTTCTCCACCATGCCGATGATCGGTAAGTTAAGTTTCTTGAACATCTCCAGGCCCTTCTTAGCGTCCAGCAGGGCAATGTCCTGAGGAGTTGAGATGATGATGGCCCCGTCGACGTGCGCATTCTGAATCATGGATAGCTGAATGTCGCCGGTCCCCGGGGGCAGGTCGATCAAGAGAAAATCCGTACCTTGCCAGTCAACGTCGAAGAGGAACTGGTTCAGGACTCCGCCGAGCATCGGTCCGCGCCAGATCACCGGATCCTGTTCGTTGATGAAGAACCCGAAGCTCATGAACCGGATCCCGAAGGACTCCACCGGAATGATCTTCCGCTCGGAATTTGACCGGGGCTTCTCTTCTCTCTTCCCGAGGATCATCGGCAGCGAGGGCCCGTAGATGTCGGCATCGATCACTCCAACTCTATGACCATTCTTGGCGAGGCTAATCGCCAGGTTCGCCGTGAAGGTCGATTTCCCAACGCCACCTTTCCCGGAACCGATGGCGATGATCTTACCTACTCCGGGAACGGGTTTTTTGTTTCCAACGGTTCCGTGGCCGGTCTTCAGTTGTGCCGGCTCCGTCGGTGCCGCGGGTGCCGCCTCCGGAGCGTTTTTATCCAGCGCCTTGAAGACGTCCTGTGACTTTGAAGACGTGGTCTTCACCAGGATGTTGTCTCCGGTGATGAGGTCCGCTAAGATCTCCTGGATTTCTTTTTCCACTACTCTTTTTTCGGCCGGAGAAATTCCGTCGCGGTTATATTCCGCCACCAGTCGGTCACCTTCCAGTGAGACGTGCTTCCAGCGGTCTTCCGTCTCGAAGCTCTTGCCGGTTGAAGGATTACTTATCTTGTTTAACCGTGCCCGAATCTCGTTGATCATGGAACCTACTTGAGTGTTTTGGTGTGGTAATGAAGGTATTACCATCTAGTAGAAATTTTGAGAACATTTTATGATGCTATTAAAACCTTGAATAGGACTAATCCTTTGGAAATTTATAAACGGTCAGTTTTTTTGATTAATCCTAAGTTCCAGCTAAAGTTCAGCCTGATTGTGGGCTCGATCATACTTATCTCGAGTCTGATCTACCCGGTCATCATCTACGACTTCTTCAACGTCGTCGCCGCCGCGAACCCCCTGCTTCCGCAGAAGGTCATCGAGGCCAGGAACGACTTGATCTTTTACCTGATCCTGATCCAGCTGATCCTCTCCCTGCTCATCTTCGTCGTCTTCATCTTCGTCACGCACAAGATCGCGGGCCCGATCTATAAAATGAAAAACCACCTCGCTGATATCCGCGCCGGTGGGGCTTTTTCTCCTCTGACTTTCAGAGCGGGAGATCATTTCCAGGATGTAGCCGAGGAAGTTACTTTATTTCTCGATACTCTCGCTATGAATCAAGAAAATGACTTCAAGTACCTCGACGAAGTCGCCGTATACGTTGAGAATTTATCCACCATCATTCCTGATGATAAAAAACCGGTGCTCAATGAGATATCCCGTCGGTTAATGGACATCCAGTCCCGCTATAAAAAAAACCTTTAATCCGTGTAAATTTTTGCATCGATGTTATACTGGTTTGAGTTTCAACATAGACATTATCAAAGCACCTGAAGCCATGAAATTTTTTCTACTAAGCATCTTCTTTTCGTTCCACGTCAGTGCGGCTCCGGAGGCTGCCAGCGGGTACGAATCGCTAGTGAACAACGACAAGCTGCTCTTGACCCGAGCCGACCATGTGCTGGCAGAGAATCTAGTGAGCATGATCCGGTTCACAGAAAAGGGCTACATCAACCAGGACGTCTT
The DNA here is from genome assembly GCA_035576105.1 of Bacteriovoracaceae bacterium. Lineage (GTDB taxonomy): Bacteria > Bdellovibrionota > Bacteriovoracia > Bacteriovoracales > Bacteriovoracaceae > Peredibacter. The sequence continues at coordinate 38,330 of DATLXA010000061.1, read as the reverse complement.
GAACAAAGTGCTGAGCGAGGCGGAGAAGTCAAAGCACTTCACCATGTTCGTGCCCTGGCTCAAGTCCGTCCAGCAGATCTCCAAGATGTCCTCGACCGCAGAGTTCATTCTCTACTGCCGGTCTTATACGGAGAGGAAAGAGAAGTTTCCTTTGGAAAGAAAGCTCGAGCGCACCGCTGGGAACTACTGCCGCGAACGGACTCTTGAGGCCATCGGAAGAGACATCGATAAGACCAGTGCGCTCTCGGAAGAAGCCGTGCTCTTCATCCAGGAGAACCTGAAGTTCTTTCTCACTAAAAAGAATAAGAAAAATTTCGCCTTCTTCCTCCAGTCCCAGTCTGGCAAGCCAGAGATCCTAAAGAAACTCTCCCAGGAGGTCACCACCTACAGCGTGCTCCACGAGGTGGTCCCAGCCCAGGACGTGCTGAAAGATATTCTGATTAACGAGCAGATCACCAAGCTCATCCAGGACAAGGGCTTTAGCCCCCTCCAGAACAAGAACGTCTTCTACGCGGAGTACGGAAAACTGATCGAAGTTGGGTATAAGACCATCGACAATAAGAGTCCGGAGAGCAAGATCAAGGACCACTACGGTATCCTCAAGAACTACCTTGACCTAAACCAGGACTACCTCCCCGTTGGCCTGTGCCTCACCCGCATGAACGACTTCTCCAAGTCCGTTTTCCGAGCGGGCCATAAGGATCTCTCGAGGGAAATCTTCCGCTACATCGTGAAGAAGAACAATAAAGAGATTCACGAAGACGCTCTGTTCTTCTACCTCTGGACCTACATCTACACCAATGAGTTCTCCGAAACCCTGAAGCTCGCCAAGGAACTAAACCTCCTGAAGTCCGACGCTCACATCCAGGACCCGCGGCTTCGCTTCTGGATCGCCTTCTCCTACGAACGCACCGACCAGGTCAAGCAGGCCATCCCGTACTACGAACACATCGTCAGCAACAGTCCGCTGAGCTACTACGGGATCATGTCGGCGAAGAAGCTTCAGCTGCACAAGCCGGAGTCCACCGCCGTGAGCTTCTACTCGAACAACGCGCTCAAGTCTTCCCAAGCCATCACCATCGACCTGGCGAAGCTCGAGGAAGACCATCTGTCATCGCTCGTGCGACTCAAGGCCTGGGCGAAGATCGATACTCTCAAGATGCTCAAGCTCGAACTCAAGAGACTCAAGACACACAGTATGCCGACCTTCCTCGGGAAGCATCCAGAAGCCCTGCAGCTGAGTCTGAAGTCAGACCTCCACCTGATCAACGCGTACATCATCCAGGACTCGGAGAACCACCTCGCCACCTTCCGCTACCTCTACGAAGTGCTGGACAAGAAAGAAGTGGTCTTCAACCGTTCGTTACTGGAAGTCCTCTATCCTCGACCCTACCTGGAAGTTCTAAACCGGACACTGAAGAACGCCTCCCTCGACCCGATCGTCGTCTTGTCTCTGATCCGGCAGGAGTCGGTCTTCAATCCTCTCGCGAGGTCTCCTGTCGGTGCCAGAGGGCTGATGCAGCTCATGCCCATGACCGCCCGGAGGATGCGGAAATCAACGCAGGACAAGCACCTGGTCAACCCGCAGATCAACATCGAGATCGGGACGAAGTACTTCTCGAATCTCCTGAAGCGCTACGACGGGAACCTGGTGTACGTTCTCTCGGCGTACAACGCCGGTGAGTCAAGAGTGGAACGGTGGAAGAATCTCTACTTTGATACCGACGAGACCATCCTCAAGAACATCGAAGCCATCCCGTTCCTGGAAACGAGGAACTACGTGAAGCTGATCTTCCGGAATATCTTCTTCTATAAACTTCTGATTGAAAAAAATGAGATTGCGGACTCTGGTCAACCCAACAAGATCTTCGACGTGAGCCTGGGCTTCAAGCGGTAAAGCGCCAGGGCCACAAACGGACCCCGGCTGCGGTTTGTATCAAGCGTGGTTTTCGGTGCCTAGACGTTGAATCTGAAGTGGATGACATCGCCGTCCTTCACTTCATACTCCTTGCCTTCCACCCGAAACTTCCCGGCTTCCTTTACCTTAGTTTCCGAGCCGAGGGAGAAGATGTCATTGCAGTGGAAGACCTCTGCCTTGATGAAGCCTCTTTCGAAATCAGTGTGGATGACCGCCGCGGCCTGCGGGGCCTTCGCACCCTTAGGGAAGGTCCAGGCACGGACTTCCTTCACGCCCGCGGTGAAGTAGGTGTACATGTCCAGCATGTCGTAGCCGGCGCGGATCATCTTCGAGAGGCCGGACTCTTTGATCCCGATGTCCTCGAGGAAGGCGTCTTTCTCCTCCTTGGATTCCAGGGCGGCGATCTCCGATTCGATCTTCCCGCAGATGGTGATGACACTGGCGCCTTCTTTAGTGGCGATCTCGCGAACCTTCTTCACGTAGTCATTCTCATTCAGTATGTTAGCCTCGTCGACGTTACACACGTAGAGCATCTTCTTCATGGTGATCAGGTGTAGGTCGGAGATGGCGTCTCGCTCATCAGCGTCGAGAGGTAAGGACCTGGCGGGCAGACCCTCTTCCAGAGTTTTCATCAGACGCTCGAGGATCGGCTTAGATACCTTGGCCTTGTTCTGGACATTCTTATCCTGAGACTTGAGGTACTTATCTAGAGTCTGGATCCTTTTGGTCACACTCTCGAGGTCCGCCAGAGCAAGCTCGATGTTGATGATCTCGATGTCTGAAACCGGGTCGACTTTTCCGCTCACGTGAACGATGTCGGTGTCATCGAAGCATCTCACGACGTGGCAGATGGCCCCGACCTGACGGATGTGACCCAGGAACTGGTTACCGAGACCTTCCCCTTTGGACGCTCCCTTCACAAGCCCCGCGATGTCGACGAACTCCGTGACCGCTGGGACAACTCGTTCTGGTTTAATGATGGTTGCTAGCTGATCGAGCCGTGCATCCGGAACGTGCACCACGCCGACGTTTGGTTCGATGGTACAGAAAGGATAGTTCGCCGCTTCCGCAGGAGCAGAGGTGAGGGCAGAAAAAATAGTGGACTTACCCACATTCGGTAATCCAACAATTCCACAATTCATACCCATAGATCCTCCTGTCGCTTTCTGGCTCCGGTCAGCTATGCCAGAAGATTTTTCTTATTATAAGTTCCAACTTTACCTAATCCCTCTACCACGGCACTCACCAGTGGGTCATGCAGTTTCTCGAGCAGTGTCGATAATTGAATCTGTTCATCTTTTCCGAAGGGTCCCAGCACCCAGTTCGACACGTCTCCGTGAGGAGGGCGCCCGATGCCGATTCGCATCCTGGCAAACTGATCCGTCCCCATGCAAGCCGCGATTGATTTTAAACCGTTATGCCCGGCGAGTCCCCCACCCATTTTGAAATGGACCTGCCCGTAGGGGATATCCAATTCGTCATGCACCACCAGGATTTCGCTCGGGGGAATTTTGAAAAACGCGGCCATGGGCTGAACCGACTCTCCGGAGAGATTCATGAAGGTCTGCGGTTTTAGTGCGAAGACCTTCTTATTTTTTACACTGGTCTCGGCGTAGAGACCCTTAAACTTCGATTTCCACAATACGTTTGAAAATAGAGGAGAATGATCAAGCAGCATCCAACCAACGTTGTGTTTGGTTTGGGTGTACTGGGACCCAGGATTTCCTAACCCGACGATTAACTGGAACATGTCAGATGAATAACGAACTCACCGAGTCATGATTAAATGTCCGGTGGATAGCCTTTGAGAGTATTTCGGCGGTGGAGACGACTTTGATTTTACTTACTTTTTTGCCTTCGTCGCTCAGAGGAATGGTGTCGGTGATGATGACTGCTTCGAGCTCTTCACATTCACTGATCCGTTTGATGGCCGGAGGGGAGAAGACTGGATGAGTCGCGGCGGCGTAGATCCTATTGGCGCCGTTCTTCTTCAATGCCATGGCCGCCTGGACTAGTGTTCCAGCAGTGTCGATCATGTCGTCGATGATGATACAATCTTTACCCCTCACGTCTCCGATGACGTTCATCGCTTCGGCGACGTTTGGCCCGGTTCTTCTTTTATCGATGAGGGCCAATTCCGCAGATAGTTTCTTGGCGAAATGCCGGACCCGCTCCACACCGCCAGCGTCCGGTGATACCGTTATCAGATTATCCAGGTTCAAGTTTTTTTGGATGTAGTCCATAAGTACGGGAGAAGCGAAAATATTATCAAATGGGATATTGAAGAAGCCTTGGATCTGGCCCGCGTGAAGATCCATGGTCACTACACGGGATGCACCAGCAACGGTCATCATGTCAGCCACCAGTTTTGCTGTGATAGGTGTCCTCGGGGCACTTTTGCGGTCCTGTCTGGAATATCCATAATGCGGAACGACAGCTGTGATCGAATTTGCGGATGCTCGTTTAAGAGCGTCAATTATGATCAACAGCTCCATTAAGTGTTCGTTCACAGGAGCGCATGTTGACTGGATGACAAATACGTCAGCACCACGAACATTCTTTTCGATTTCGCAGTAAACTTCTCCGTTAGCAAAGCGTCTTAACTGGGGATTAACAAGAGGGAGGTCCAGGTATTCAGAGATCATCTTCGAAAGTTTGGGATTCGAGGTTCCCGAGACAAGAACAATGCGTCTCATTCTGAATTCCTTGAAAAAGTGGTTGGGGCGGCAGGGATCGAACCTGCGTATGGCAGAATCAAAATCTGCTGACTTACCACTTGTCGACGCCCCAACAATAACTTTTAACGTTCCAAGGAATATAGATTATCGATGGCCCATTTGCAATACGCTCGAATTTGTTTTCGATCTTTTTTAACGTGGAAAAATGGACACTTCCACTGGGATTTTCTATAGTTTTAAAAATTTTACCAAAGGATCTATCCGTGACCGTTCATAGGTTTCGAATCGCCGGCACAATATTTATTTCTGCTCTAAGCATCAATTCTGCTATGGCCTTGCCCATAGATTGGAATGGGGTGTTTGGCGTTGATACACATTTGATCAATAATTATAGAAGAGATAGCGGGAATGTGAATAAGCCCCGTCCAGGCTCTGGACCAACGCCGAGTAACCCGACTCCCGGTCCACGCAATGGTACTCAGGCCATTGCTAACGGTGACAACGAAGCCATCTTCCAGACTTATATTTTCAAACTCAATCCACAGATCATCGTCAACGACGGCGTCACACTCAAAGGCGAGCTTTCCTCAGGGTACATCCGCGGTGGGTTCGCTGGGGATAACTCTGCCAATAACCTTGACGGCTCCGGGAATAATTCTTATTTCTTCACCACTCCAGCTCAAAGCAGCGCACTCAATGTCAACCAGATGTATATGGAACTCTACGCGGACACTGCGCTCATCCGGATCGGGAGAATGTCTCGGCACTATGGACTAGGGATGGTGTTCGATAGCGGCACTGATCCGTGGGACCGCTTTTTCACCATGTACGATGGAATCGAAGCTGAGATGAAGATCGGAAACTTCAGCTTGATTCCACACTACGCGAAGATTTCCAGCAGGAACGATGGTGCGGAAGAAGGATCACCAGCTTCTGGATCATTTGACGTCAGTGAGCTCGGTGTGATCGCGAAGTACGACAACAAGAACAGAGACCTCGTCGCCTCCGTGCTCTACGCCAAGCGGTCCTCTGAACGTAAAAACGCTCTCTACCATGCTACCGAACCAACCACCGGCTCCTTCAACCGCGGTGACACAGAAGTCACCGTTATCGAACCCTTCATCTCCAAAAGATGGAACAAGCTAAAGCTCTCCGCAGAAGCGACTCTCCAGAGTGGAGAATATGGAAACGTCTACGACGCAACTATTTCCTCGAAGCTCAATGCCCAAGCCTTTTTGCTAGAGGCCAAGTACGAGCTTAACCCGAAATGGGAAACAGCGATCCTGGCGGGTCAGGTGAGTGGCGACGATGGAAGCTCAAATAAGTTCGAAGCAACCTACCTGCACCCGAACTTCCACATCGCCGATTTGATGTTCCGCTACCACTACCCATCGTTCAACGAAGGCAATAAGTCCGTCTTCGACTCCTCCATCACCAACGCACAATTCCTAAGGATCGCCGGAAACTACAAGACCGACAAGTGGACCTGGAGAGGTGCCTTCATTTTTGCGACGGCGATGGAAACGGCGAAGGCCGGACTTTCTTATCATCATGAAGAAAACTACCGGTTCAATTCAACTGCTGATCAGGCAGACGAACTCGGGTACGAATTTGACTTTGGGTTTGACTACCAGTGGAATCCGAACGTCACCATCGGCGGATACTACGGCTATTGGTTCGTGGGTGATTACTACGCGTTTTCTAATGATCCCGCCGGTGAACTATCCATCGAAGACGTCCACGGCGGCGGTCTGAGAGCTACCTTAGAATTCTAACGGAACATGCTGTACTGGCCGTAAGCCTGAGTCGGCTGCTGCCAGTAAGGCATTCCCTGCTGCTGTTGCTGTTGCTGTTGCTGGTAGGGCATCCCCTGTTGCTGCGGATACGGCTGCTGTTGACCTCCAGCACCCCAGTTGAAATTATATCCACCCTGTTGTTGTGGCTGCGGATACTGGCCATTAAACGGCATGCCTCCCTGAGCTCCCATGTAACCTTGCCCACCGAAGGACTGCTGTCCCATGAACGGCTGCTGGTACCCATACGGGTTATATGATTGGTACGGCTGCTGTTGCTGCTGTTGCTGCTGATACATGTATGGATTGTACTGCTGCCCACCCTGTGGAAACTGAGGCTGCTGAGCCTGCTGGTAAGCCTGTGGGTTTTGCTGGGCCCCGGTCTGTGTGTAGTTGAAGTTATAAACGCTGTCGTCAGTGGCCCTCGCACTCGGAGACGTTCTGCGAGCAGTAGCTGTTGGCGCAGCTTCGACTTCTTCACCGTTCTGGGTGGCGACGTGTCTTCTTCCCTGCTCTTCTAGTTTTCCATACTCACTGGCCTTCTTATCATAATCTGCCACCAGCGCCTGATCGAACTTATTGTCGGCCTGGAGCTCGGCGTAGAGTCTCTGGATTTCCTCTGAGGTCTCTTGGATACATTTTTGTTTATTGCGGAAGTAAGCGTGGCAGTAACCATTCGGCGGTTGCATGCGAGCGTACTCACTCTGGATCAGTTCGGTGTAGTTCTTCGTCCGCAGGGCGATGTCATCTCTAATCTGATTCCCTTCCTCAATGTAGAAGTTGGACTTCCCTTCCACTTGGCCAGTTCTAACTTCGTATCTTTCTTTCTCGACCGTCAGGGCTTCGGAGAATTGTCTTCGAGAAGCGATCACTCGGTCCATGGCGAGTTCCGGAGTAACGAGAACCCCCTTCTCTTTCTTGCCTAGTTTCTGATGGACTTCTGCCATCACGATCATGCTCTGAGCTGCCTGGGCATCATCGAAGTTGCCGTCCGCGACTAACTTCTTCACATGGAGATCAGTGAAGAATGGTTTTTGTCTTAAGGTTCCGATGGTAGCGAGCAGAGTGTTGAGCTCTTTCTCTCGAGCTTTAAGTTCTTCGCCCTCGAGGTTCCCCAGTGAATCGTACAAAGCAATGGCCTGGTCGATCTTCGGCCGGAGGATGTACTTGTCGAAATCCGCCATGACCTTCAGGTCTTCTTCTGTGTACTTACCGGTCGGGACGATGGCCTTGGCAGATTTTTTCGCTGCTTCGTAGATGAGCTTGTCACGGACGTCTCCCAGGCTCTTTTCGTAATCCTCGTAGCGGCTGATGAACTCGGCGACCGTTGAGTATTCTTTGCAGTCAGTGAGCTTATCCGCTTCGATCCGAAGCCGCTCGTTCTCCGCGTCCCGGCCAGAAACCAGCTTCGAGACATTCGGGTGGATCGATTCATGTTGCTCGCAGTTTTCAGAGCGTAATTTTTTGTACTTCACTCCGATACCCAAAGACTCGGAACCCTGTGAGACAAACGAGAGGTCGCCGCTCTTGTCCACGTCATTGAAGTTACCCTGGAGGTCTGTGTATCTGATGGCCGAGCCGTTGACTTTAAGTTTTTTAGTGGCCGGATCTTCGACCATGACTCCGGACTCTTTCAAGCATTCTTTGAACCCGTCCAGCGTCGGCTTGAAAATTTTTGTGACTGCCTGGAACTTCCCGGCTTCGTACTTCCAGATCTCATAGCTGCAGCCGGCGTCCGCACAGACCATGGCGGTGGGCTTGAACTTCGCCTCTACGGCGTAATCCGTTTTGTCGCCTCTTTCAGTTCGCTTCATCTCAAGGTTAATCATGGCCGCGCAGTTGCCGGTCATTTTCGGTGAAGAAATCGAAAGAGTATTCATGCGGCCGTTGTGAACCACGTCCAGAGCGGCGTTCTTATCTTGCATCAGGGACATGAGGACGTTCAGAGGGAGCGATGACTGATCTTTGGTACAAACTCCATTGGTTGTTGAGGTCGAGACGGAGGTCGATGCAGCAGCCGGGAGCACCGAGGTACTGGCCGTGATAGCCGAAGAAGTTGTCTGGTTTTCCGTTAGCGCTTGAAGGAACATATCCTGTCCAAAAACAGGAGTTGCGCCAAAGACCAAGACCGCAAAAGAAAGCTTTTTCATTTTAATCCTCAGACCATTTAATTGAGATAACTCACCGTCTAATCGGATGGTATCAGACGAAACTTAAGGTCCTTAGATGAGCGAATAGGGATCGATGTCTATCTTATAGCTAATTCCGGTTTTATACTGATGGTTCATCTCAAAGGATTTCAAAAGGTTATGCAGCTGGGAGAGGTCCTTAGCTTTCAGCAGGATCGACCAGGTGAATTGGTTAGCTTTCTTTTCGATGTGCGCAGGTCTGGGACCAAGGATGATCACATCCGGAAAATGCTTTTTTATCAGGTTCCGCAGCAACACTCCCGCGTGTTCGGTCACGTGTGGGATGAGCCGGTCCTGGAACCGGGAAGAGAAGTGGATCATGGCCAGCCGCCGGAACGGAGGACAACCGCACATCACTCGGAGCTTAAGCTCATCCTGGTAGAAGCGGTGAAAGTCGTGGGCCTTAACGATGGCGAACAAGGAGTTATCTGGATTCAGAGTTTGGATCAACACCTTACCGTCTTGCGAATACCTTCCGGCCCTGCCCGCCACCTGGGTCAAAGTCTGGTAGACTCGCTCCGCGGAGCGGAAGTCCGGGAAGTTCAGCTGGCCGTCGATCCCGAGGATGAGTACCAGTTTCACTTTCTCAAAGTTGTGACCCTTGGAAAGCATCTGAGTCCCGACCATTAGATCGATTTGGCCCGAGTGGAAGTCATCCAGTCTTTTCTGGAGCTGCTTGAAATTTTTGATGTCATCCCGGTCGAAGCGTTCGATCTTCTTTCCCGGAAGGATGCGGCTCAGGACCTCATGGATCTTCTCAGTCCCGAAGCCTTTATGGGAGAGAGTCATGCAGCCGCAGGAGGGACACTGCGACGGCATCGGTTCTTTGTACTCACAGTGGTGGCAGGCGAGCTGGTGTTTCTTCTTGTAGTAGCGCAGAGAAATGGAGCAGTTCGGGCAGCTGAACTGATGCCCACAGGCCCGGCACTGGATGAAGCTCGCAAATCCCAGACGGTTTACGAAGACCAGAACTTGTTCGTTGCGTTCGAGCGCAGATTTTATCGCGGCGACGGACGCGGGAACCAGAGGCCAGATGTCATCGGCTTTCCCGGACTTGTCCCGGGCGTCGATCAGTTGGATCTCCGGTAAGTAAGCGTCTCCGGCCCTTTCGGTCATTTCGAAGAGGTTCTTCTGCGACTCGTGAAAGGAAGAGTAACTCTCCAGGCTGGGGGTGGCAGAACCCATGACGATGGGTATGTTCAGCAGCTGAGCTTTTTTTGTGGCCACGTCGCGAGCATTGTAGGCGCAGCGGTCGTCCTGCTTGAATGAAGTATCGTGTTCTTCGTCGATGATAATGAGCCCGAGATTGGAGAGAGGAATAAAGACAGAGCTTCGGACCCCGAGCACCAGTGCTCCTTCGGACATGCTCCTTGCCATCTGCCAGATCTGAAATTTCTGGGAGTCGGAGAGCTCCGAGTGGTAGGAGTAGATCTTGCACGTAAGGTACCGGGCGAAAGTCGAGATGAACTGCGGCGTGAGGTTGATCTCAGGTAGTAAGAAGAGGACACTCTTCCCGCTGGCGATCGTTTGTTTGATCAGTTCGAGGTACACGAGGGTCTTCCCGCTTCCGGTGACTCCGTGGATGAGACTGCGCTGGAAGTGACCAAGCTCTGCCTTGATGGCCGCGACGATTCGTTTTTGCGTAGGATTGGGCTCGAACTCCAGCTCCTTGCCTTCTCCCGTGGTCGCCTCAAGTGTCCGGGGTTTCTTCAAGTGATTGGGAAGACAATCGAAGATGAGCTGGCCCAGGCCGTAGTGGTAATAGTGGGCCATCCACTGGTAGAGCTGAAGCTCCGGTCCCCCGAGTCTCCACTCCGGGATCTCGGCAATGACAGTTTTAATTTTATCTCTGGGAGCCTCGAGGTACTCTTTGGACGCAGATTCATCACCGCTCAGGACACAGCCGAGTGCCGTCCGTTTCCCGAGGGGCACTTCCACCACCTGGCCCGCTAGCAGTGGGTTTTCAGAGTGATAGAGGAGGCCCAGGTTTTTGAGGGGATAATTTACGGCGACTCGAACGACGTACATCAGAAGAGAAATTCGGGCCGCGGATCACGGGTATCCTTGCCTTTGAGATTCTCGTCCCAGTTCTTAAGCCGTTTCACGATGTCCTCGCCATTTTCTACGTAGTGCCGGAGATTGGTGATTTCTATCTGGTAGGTGACGCCACTGAAGTTTCTCAGGATCAAGGACTTCGGCATCCGGTGAGTTCCGTTGGCGAGCCAGTAGTCTTCACAAAGGATCTCCATCTCTCCGGCCGCGGACTTATAGCGCAGCCTTTTTACTTCTCTGTCTTTATAAGAGATCACTGCTTCGAACGGTCCAGCGACCACCAACCACGCCATCTCTCCTTCATCACGGCCCAGCTTCACCTGCTCCAGGTCGACGTACATGGATTCTTTCATTAGCTGATCGACCCGCACCTTCGCGGCCTGATCCTCAGGCTTGAGCGGATTGGGAGCAGTGGCTCTCGCGCTGCGGTCTTTACTGATGAGGGTCAGGTAAGCTTTGTAGTCCGCGAGGAGTTCAAGCTTGGAACGGTTGATGAGGTCACCGTTGAGTTTGACCGGAGCCCCCAGAGACTTCAGGTAGTTGATCAGGTGCGATCCGTTGTTGAGGGTCATGGAATGCAGTAGACCCATGAACAATCCCTTTTCTATCTGCTCAATGTTCGTCTTCACGGTGTAGGGCGTGAAGTTCGGGTAATAAATTTTATGCCGGACCACTTTGTCCGAGAACGTCTTGTCGGTGTACCGCGCCTGCGCGATCTTCAGAGCGTCCCCAGAACTCTTGGTGATGAAGAACTTATAGAAATCCTCCGCCTTGTCATCCGCCAGTAGGGAGACGTCTGAGACCGAAGTTCCCTCGGTCTTTTCACCCGGGATGATTTTCCGAACCACCATGGAAACAGAGACGCCGTTGGATACCACCTCCGGGTTCGAGCCCTGACGGAACAGCGACTCCACTGTCGGCACGTAGGCCTGCACGGAGGTAATAATGAAAAATGAAAATAGCAGGGCCTTGGTCATAGTGTGATTCCGTATTTAGTTAGACGAGTTTTTATCGAAGCGATCAGGTTATCTCGCATCGCGGGATCTTTCAGAGCGAAGTCGATGGTGGCGTCGAGGTAACCGTTGATGCTTCCGGTATCAAAGCGCTCGCCCTCGAACCTAAAAGCAAAGACGTCTTTCCTGCTACAGAGAACATTAATGGCGTCAGTGAGTTGATACTCGTTGCTCGCGCCTCGCGGGATCTTCTCCAGGATCTCGAAGATCTCCGGAGTGAGGATGTACCTTCCGGGAGTGGCGAGGTTAGTCGGCGCTTCCTCGGGTTTCGGTTTCTCAACCATTCCACTCATCCGGAGGGTCTTTTCGTTGACGATGTCACCCTTAACGATTCCGTACTTGGAAGTGTCGCTCTTGGGTACTTCCATCACACCGATCACCGACGCACCTTTGTTGGCCAGGGAGACGTCCATCAGCTGCTTGATGGCCGGAACCTTATTGACCACCAGGTCGTCCCCCAATAGCACTGCGAAGGGTTCGTCTCCGATCATGTTCTTGGCCATAAGAACGGCGTGACCGAGACCGAGCTGTTCTTTCTGCCGGACAGTGGTGATGCTCACCATGGACCCGATCTTCCGGATGGTCTCGAGTTCTTTGAGCTTATTGTTTTTTTCCAAGAAGTTTTCCAGTTCTAGGTTCCGGTCGAAGTAGTTCTCCACTGAAGACTTTCCCGAGGATGTGACGAAGATGATCTGCTCGATCCCAGCGTCCACGGCTTCCTGAACAACGTAATGGATCATGGGTACATTTATGATCGGAAGGATCTCCTTTGCTATTTCTTTGGTAGCAGGTAAAAACCTGGTACCTTTTCCTGCAATGGGGATGATGGCCTTTCTGATTTTCATAAATGTCCTTGTTTTAAAGGTAAAACTTCTCTACATTTTTCTCTATGAAGAAAGTAATCATATTAGCTGTCCTGTTTCTCATGGGCCAGACGTCCTGGGCCCAAATCAGAGATTTTCAGACCACCCGGTTAAATTCCACCGCAGGTGCAGGTGTGGCAAGCATCCTTTCAACCGAAGCGGCCTTGTTAAATCCCGCGGCATCGGCGTTCTTCGAAGGATCCAGTTTTTCTTATCAGTCATACACCACAGAACTTAAGAAAGTTAGTCCGGAGCGTGACACTCTGAATGATCCGTTTCAGAAAAATAACCGGGCCCAAGGTCTCTTCATGGCCGACCACTCAGGTCCGGTTAAGGGTGGGGCTGCGTACATTAATCAAAACGAGAACGGCTACGACCGCGATCGCATGGCCCTGCATGGTGCTGTTCCTATGAGTGCGAGTTCATCCTTGGGTGTGAGCTATAACTACATCCAAGACCGGCTCCCGGCCAAGCACAAAGACCGGCACCAGACCCACCACCAGCTCTCCATGGGAACGGTGCATATCTTAGATGAGAAAACGATTATCGGACTTGTTCTGTTGGATCCCACTAAGACTGTCCAGGGCAACGAAAGACTGATCGGCGGATTCCAGTACAATGTCGCAGAGAGGTTCATGCTGATCGGAGACATCGGAACTCAGTACACCAAGAACGTAAAGAAAAAATATCTCTGGCGGGTCGCCGCGCAGATTAACATCTTTAGTGACTTTTTCTTCCGGGCCGGGAAGTTCTATGACAATGTTTCTAACTTCGAGGGCACTGGCTGGGGAGCAGGATGGATCGGACCACGCTTCGGAGTGGAGTTTGCTCAGAAGTTCTCCGAACATATCGGGGACCGGAACTACCTCTACAAGGGTGAGTCGCTGGTCGACACGTCCTTGTCGGCCATTATTAAATTCTAAGCCCGCCGCAGTTTCTTCCGATAAGCCGTCCATATGTCGAAACCAATCTCAAAACCCGGTAAGCAACAGCGCGAAGAGCGCGACAAGAAGTTGCTCCTAAAGCACAAGTACATAAACCGGATCACCGTGACCCGCTTCGGGAAAGAGTGCATGGACGCGGGAGACTACGCCGGAGCGCTGAAGCGCTACGTGGAATACATGGAGATCATGACTGAGGTCAAAGAGGTCAAGGACATATTCTCCATCAGACCCCAACACTTCGACCCGAAAAAAGACCTGACCGAACTCTTGATGATCAGCCACGTTTACTTCGAAATGGCACGCATCTACGACGCGGTTCCGAAGTACCACGAAAAGGCGCAGCAGTGTTTGGAACAGTTTGTGGTTTTTTCCGCGAACCAACCGTTCCAGGTGATCAACTCCGAACTGGTGAGAAAGAGCATCAAGAAATCAGTGTTTAAAAATCAAGAAATCTTCCGCAAGGCTTACCAGGATATCTTCGTTCAATCAAAGAAGTGCTACGTGGTCACTTTTTGTCTGGGCCCTGAACACAAGGTCACTCAGGAGTTTCGAGCTTTCAAGGATGTCCTCCTTGATTACCAGGTAGGCCAACAGCTGGTGGGGATCTACTACCGGTATTCATCCAACGCAGTAGACCGCTGGCAGGATAATCCTTATATGCACTTTGTGGGTAAGTATTTCATCCGACCGCTTCTGGTTTTCCTTTCAAAAGCAGTGCTTCGATTTATAATAGGCTGATGCGGATCTTCACAAAAATGATTCTGAAAGAGTGGTTCAAGAGCTTGTTCGGGGCGGTGACAGTGCTCTTCCTCCTTATCTCCACGGCGGACCTGATCAACGGTTTTCTTCAGGGCAAAGATGTCCCGAGGGTCCTGCTGGAGTACTCTCTCAAGATGCCGGACCTCATGGGAAAGATGTTTCCGATCTGTTGCCTGGTTGCGACCCTCTTTTCACTGAATAAACTCAAGTCGCATTCGGAACTCATCTCCATCCTCGCTGCGGGGTTTTCTTTCTACCGCTTCTATTTCATCATCGGCTGCTGCGCTCTGACTGTTGTGGCTTTTCAGTTTCTGAATCTTGGATTCTTCGAGCCCTTCGCCAATAAAGTGAAGCGACAGGAGATCCAGAAGAGTAAAAAATCCGAAGGCCGCTACCTCACGCGCAGCTCGATCGACGGCGGAAGGTTCTGGTACAAGTCACAGACTTACTTTGCTTCATTTACTTTCTTCGACCGCACCACCAGGTCTCTCCATGACCTGGAAGTTTATTTTTTTTCACCCACCCATTCTGGAGTTAAAATCGTTAAGGCCCACCGGGCAACCTTTGCTAAAAACGGAGACTGGGCCCTCACAGACGTGATCGAGCGCAGCAGCTTAAGTTCTTTCACTTTCCCCCTTGAGACCTCTAAGGAAACCGCCGTCCTCAGACTGGAAGAACAACCCGAAGACTTCGGGGAATTCGAAGCCGACTTGACCACACTGAATTTCTTCAAGCTGCGAAACTTCATCAACCGCCTCTCAAAAAGCGGCATTAACATCAGTGAATACAAGATCCTTTTGATGAACAAAGTATCTCTCAGTCTCATCTGCCTGATTTTTGCACTCATCCCGGCGTCCACCATCTTTAACCCAAACCGACGGTCGAGTTCTTTTGGTAAGAATGTCGTTCTTACCTTGCTGGTAACGGTCGTCTTCTGGGTGCTTTATAGCTCGACAATAGCGCTGGGGAATTCGGGCACCCTGAACCCTTGGCTCGCAACAGGGTTAATACCGTCTTTTTTCCTCGCTTATGTGCTCGGATCCTTCTTCAAGAATCGAAAACTCTCAATTTAATTTCACTGTTCTCTGTGCTATAAAGAGCAGATGAACATCGAAAATTATAAACTCGAAGGTGAAAAACTTCCCATCTTCACCTATCCTGAACCGGTCCTTTCCAAAAAGGCTGCTCCGGTCACTGAGTTCACACCTGATCTTGCAAAGTTAGTTAAGGATATGCTCTTTACCATGTACCATGCCCCTGGAATTGGACTCGCTGCACCCCAGGTTGGAGAGAGCATTAGGTTGTTTGTGCTAGACGTTGATTACGAACGTGAGACCATCACCAACTCCGCCGGAAACGAAGAAGTTCGCCTCTCTGATTTTAACCCGCTCGTTCTCATAAATCCCGAGATCACTGGAACCTCCGGCACCACCACGTATGAAGAGGGTTGCCTTTCCGTCCCTGGAGTCTACGAAGAAGTGAAACGGCACATGTCGGTGCATGTGAAATTCCAGGACCTGAAAGGAAATTTCCATGAACTCGATACAGACGACATGCTCGCCATCTGCATCCAGCACGAGAACGACCACTTAGATGGGATCGTTTTCATCGAACGCCTAAGTAACCTGAAGAAAAACTTTTATAAGAAGAAGCTCCTCAAAGAGAAAGTTCGATGAAGAAATTCAGGGTCGCGTACTTTGGTACTCCGGATTTCTCCGTTCCTACTTTAGACCTCCTCAGCAACCATCCCCTCATCGACCTCCGCTATGTAATTTCCATGCCGGACAGGCCCTCGGGCCGAGGCCTTGAATTGAAGTCTCCGGAAGTCATCGAGTACGCCAGGAATAAGAAACTCCCCTTCTTCCAGGCAGAAAACATCAACAAAGAAAAAGAGTTCCTAGAAAAGTTAAAAGCTGAGAACCTCGATTTCGTGGTGGTGCTTGCCTTCGCTCAGTTCCTGGGAAGTGAAATGCTAAACATCGCCAGACTGGGTTGTTTCAACATCCATACTTCCGTGCTTCCGAAGTACCGGGGCGCTGCCCCCATCCAGTACGCTCTCTTAAACGGTGAAACCCAAACAGGAGTCTCCATCCAGAAGATGGTCAAGAAGATGGACGCTGGTGATTTGGTTCATTTTCATACCGTGGCCATAGCCCCGCAGGAAACCGGAGGCCAGCTCTACACCCGGCTGAAGTTTCAGGCAGCACTCGCCATGAATGACCTGATTGATAAAATCATCAACGGGACCGTGGTGGCGACTCCACAGGACGAATCGAAGGTTTCTTTTGCGCCGACGTTAAAAAAAGACGACGGCCTCTTGAAGTTCTCCGAAAAAAAAGTCTCAGAGATCCTCAATCTCATCAGAGCGCTGGACCCCTGGCCAGGAACTTATTGTTACCTGGGCAGCAAGCGACTGAAGATCCTGATTGCGGAGAGGTATCACGTGAAACTCCCACCAGGGAAAGCCTCCAATGATCTCGGCTCTCTGGTGGTCGGATGTCTTGACGGTTCAGTGCACCTCAAAGAGGTCCAGCTTGAAGGTAAGAAAGTCTGTTCGGACAAAGAGCTTCTTAACGGTATTAAATCAGAAATTTTTATCAGCGCTCAGAAGGAATAATATGTCTGTGACCATCTCCCCGAGTCTCCTGTCTGTGGACTTCTTGAACTTAAAGTCTGAGATCGAGAAGTTAAACGAAATCGATGACCTTTGGCTTCACCTGGATATCATGGATTCGCATTTTGTCCCGAACCTGACTTTCGGAGAACCAGTGCTAAAGAAAGTGAAGACCGTCTCCCGCCACAAGCTGGACGCGCACTTCATGGTCACCAACGTGGATTTCTTCGTGGATAATTTTAAGGACGTCGGCGTCCACAATTTCACTTTCCACTGGGAAGCCGTCACACACCATGACCGGCTCATCCAGAGCATCAAGGCGGTCTATCCTTCTGTGGGTATTTCTCTCAACCCCTCGACACCTATCGGTTCGATCCCCTCTTACATCCTAGGGAAGGTCGATCTTATCCTCATCATGAGCGTTAACCCAGGATTCGGTGGACAGAAGTTTATCCCCGAGATCGTCGATAAGGTCATCGAGCTAGATAAGGTCCGGCACCAGAATAATTTTAAATTTCAGATCCAGGTCGACGGCGGGATCACGGACCAGAACGCCGGCTACCTGATCCAGGCCGGGGCCAACAATTTAGTGGCGGGGTCTTACATCTTCTCCGAACCGAATAAAGACTATCTCAGCAGAATAAATAAAATTCGCTAAGGCATACCATGATAGATTTCACGCACGCAAAGATCTTCGAGCTCACCGGAACCAACCTGAGCATTGATGACATGGCCTTCATCTCCAAAGCTAAACCTGGCCAGGTTCAACTTAAAATCCATCCCACTTACTGGGACCGAATGAAAAAATCCCGGCAGCTTATTCTGGATATCGTGAAGAAAGGCAAACCAGTCTACGGCATCAACACCGGCTTCGGTGCCCTGGCCTCCAAGCAGATCGCCGATGCGGATCTCGAAAAGCTCCAGTACAACCTTATCCGGTCTCACTGCACCGGGGTCGGCGACCCGTTTAGTAGAGAGCTCACCCGGGCGATCATGCTCGCCCGGGCCAACTGCCTTATCCAGGGATTCTCCGGCGTGACCCCCGAGATCATAGCTCTGCTTCTTGAGTTCATTAACCATGGGATCCATCCCGTCATTCCTCAGAAGGGATCGGTGGGAGCATCGGGAGACCTAGCGCCACTCTCGCACGTCGCCCTGTCGTTGATCGGAGAAGGTGAAGTGGAGTTCCAGGGCAAGACCTTGAGCGCCGACTTCGTCATGCACCAGCTTGCTCTGAACCCCGCCAGACTTGGCCCGAAAGACGGACTCGCCTTAATCAACGGAACCTCAGTGATGCTCGCACTGGGTTGCCTGGCACTGGTCGAGGCCAAGAAAGTTGTGAAGCTCGCAGACATCATCTCCTGCCTGACCCTGGATGCAGTGAGGGGAACGGCCACCGCCTTCGATCCACGTATCTCGCGCCTGAAGCCCCAGCCGGGTCAAGTGGACGTCTCGAGTAATCTGAATAAAATCATCAGTGGCTCAGAGATCGTCTTCTCCCACCAAGATGACGGGAAGGTGCAGGACCCCTACTCTCTGCGCTGTATCCCGCAGGTCCACGGGGCCTGTCGCCAGACTCTGCGGCACGCGGAAGAAGTTCTGGACATCGAACTGAACTCTGTCACCGACAACCCTCTGGTCTTCGTCGACACCGGCGACGTCGTCTCCGGCGGTAACTTTCACGGCGAGGCCCTTGCTCTCTGCATGGACTACATGGCCATGGGGTTAGCGGAAATCTGCAGCATCGCCGAGAGAAGAGTCGAAAAAATGATGAACCCACACTTTTCTGATCTCCCGGCGTTCCTCACTAGAAACTCCGGGCTGAACTCGGGCCTGATGATCGCCCACGTGACCCTCGCGGCCCTCGCCTCCGAGAACAAGTACCTCTGTCACCCGGCGTCCGTGGATTCCATCCCGACCTCCACCGATAAGGAAGACCATGTATCCATGGGTGTCACGGCCGGAAGAAAGCTCCACGAAGTTCTGAACAACGTTCAGTACGGTCTGGCGATCGAACTCCTCTGTAACACTCAGGGGATCGAATTCCTCAGACCACTGAAGACATCACCGGCGCTAGAAAAAATCATTACCCTGGTCCGGAAGCACGTCCCCTTCATCGAAGAGGACCGGACTTTCCACAAGGACATCGAGCACCTCGCGCGGCTCATAAAATCTGACGAGCTGATTAAAGAAGTTGAGTCAGTCACTGGACGTCTGGCTTAAGGAGTTATCATGTCGAACATCCCTCTTCCACCAACTGGTGACAAACTGACTTGCAAAGGGTGGCACCAGGAAGCCGCACTCCGTTGCCTGCTGAATAACCTCCATCCGGAAGTCGCCGAGGACCGGGACCAGCTCATCGTCTACGGTGGGAACGGGAAAGCTGCCAGAAATGATAAGGCCCTGAGTGACCTGATCACTACGCTCAAAAATTTAGAAAATGATGAGACCCTCATAGTCCAGTCCGGCAAACCGGTCGCGGTGTTCCCCAGTAATCCGAATGGGCCGCGGGTCCTGATCGCCAACTCGAACCTCGTTCCCCACTGGGCCACCTGGGATCATTTCAATAAGCTCCAGGATGAAGGGCTCATGATGTACGGTCAGATGACCGCGGGTTCATGGATCTACATCGGTACCCAGGGCATCGTGCAAGGAACCTATGAAACATTCATGGCGGCGGCCAGGAAACACTACGGGCAAGATTCGACACTCAAGGGTAAGCTCGTTCTCACCGCCGGGATCGGTGGAATGGGAGGAGCACAGCCGCTCGCCGTGAAGATGGCAGAAGGCGTCTGCCTCTGCTGTGACGTAGATCCGTCGAGGATCCAGAAACGACTCAAGACCAAGTACCTTGATGTCCTGGCGTCAAACTTCGAGGAAGCCTTATCGATGGCAAAGACCGCGAAGCTCTCCGAAGAAGCGATCTCGATCGGCGTGGTGGGAAATGCGGTGGACTTCTTCGAGTTCGTCCTCGACCAGGGAGTGGTGCCGGATCTGGTCACGGACCAGACGTCTGCGCACGATCCTCTCAACGGCTACGTACCCGCGGGCCTCACGCTGGAAGAAGCCACCGTTTTACGAAAAACTGATCCCCTGAAGTACACAGAGTACTCCTACGCTACCATGGGCCATCATGTTCGGGTCATGGTCGCATTCAAGAAAAAAGGGGCGCATGTCTTCGACTACGGTAACAACCTCAGGGCCGGAGCCCTCAAGGCGGGAGTTAAAGATGCATTCTCATTCCCTGGTTTTGTCCCGGCGTACATCCGACCACTCTTCTGTGAGGGATCCGGCCCGTTTCGGTGGATAGCTCTCTCAGGTGATCCGCAGGATATAAAGGTCACCGATGATGCTCTCAGGGAATTATTTCCCGAGAACAAATCCATGCTTAACTGGCTGGACAAGGCTGAGAAGATGATCAAGTTCCAAGGGCTTCCCGCGCGGATCTGCTGGTTAAAGTACGGAGACCGAGAAAAAGCCGCTCTCCTTTTCAACCGACTTGTCCGCGAGAAAAAAGTTAAGGCTCCGATTGTCATTGGAAGAGACCACCTCGACTGCGGATCGGTTGCCAGTCCGAACCGGGAAACAGAAGCCATGAAGGATGGCTCGGATGCGGTCTCGGACTGGCCACTGCTGAACGCGATGATCAACATCAATAACGGTGCGAGCTGGATCTCACTTCACCACGGCGGTGGCGTGGGCATGGGATACTCGCAGCACTCCGGGATGGTGATCGTCTGTGACGGAACTCCCGAGATGGATGTCCGGCTCTCGCGGGTCCTGAACTCTGACTCGGGCATGGGGATCGTCCGCCACGCCGACGCCGGGTACGACATTTCTCTGGAGATCTCGAAGCAGCGAGACACTAAGATAAAGTTTCCGTCTCTATGATTAAAGTTTATTCGCTGCTCGATCAGATCCTAACGCTGGAAGGGGCCTTCAAAAAAGATGGTCGGAGGCTGGTCCCGGCAGATCTTTCGCTTGTGAGCAACGCTTCCGTGGTCGTCGATGCTGAATCCATTTTATGGGTCGGAGCGGACGCAGATCTCCCTGAAGAGTATAAGAAATTCACCAGAATTAATCTTAAAGGACACGTCCTGACACCGGAAATCGTCGACTCACATACTCACGTAGTGTTTGGGGGTGACCGGGCGGAGGAGTATGCCCAGAGGCTCAACGGTGTAAGCTATGAAGAGATAGCCAAGGCCGGCGGTGGGATTCTTAAGACCATGAAAGAGACCAATAGCGCCACTCTCGAAAAGCTCTTCGATGGCGCCTGCGAAAGGATCGAACGCATCAACTCATACGGGATCGGAACAATAGAAATAAAATCGGGTTACGGGCTAAATTTCGAAAGAGAATATGAAATATCGGTTCTGATCGACAGATTGAAGAAGCGATTCTATCCGAGAATACAGATTTTCAACACCTACCTCGCGGCCCATGACGTCCCTAAGAATTTCACTTCATCCAAGCAGTATCTATCAGAAGTGGTCATCCCACTACTGGACAAGCTTGCGCCCCTGAAGGTCATCGACGCGGTGGATATCTTCCACGAAAAAAACTACTTCAGCCAAGAGGACGTCACACATATTTTCACTCACGCGCAGAAGCTCGGGATCCAGAGGAAAATACACGCTGACGAACTCAATGATAACGGCGGCGCTAGTCTCGCCGTCCGGTTCGGGGCCCTCTCCGCTGACCATCTCTTGAAGATTTCCGCTGAAGGAGTGTACGCCCTAGCGGGTTCGCAAACAGTCGCGACTCTTCTACCGGGGACGGCTTTTTTCTTAGGCAAGCCATTGGCCCCTGCTCGGCTGCTGCTAGACGGGGGAGCAAAGGTCGCCCTCGGTTCGGATTACAATCCGGGATCCTGCCACTGCGATAACCTGTTACTGATTGCTTGTGTCTCAGCTGCCCAGTTGAAATTAAATCAAGCAGAGCTCTGGGCCGCGGTCACCATGAACGCTGCCCATGCTTTGGGATTCAATCAGCAGGGTGCTATTTTACCTGGAATGAGGGCAAGATTTTCTTTGTTCAAAACAAGCAGCCTTTCTCATGTCACTTATAACTGGGGAAGAAATTTTTCAGTTCCTTTTCCTACATCGTAGAAGAACTCCAATCATGCTGGTGCGCAACCTTGCGCGTCAGCATCAACTACTTCTCCTGCAGACTCTCCTCGATCATCGCCAAAAATTCCGGATTCATAAAATCATGAATCTTCTTGTTAACATAAATCACCTTCCCCTTAAGGAAGATGATTGAAACCGGATACGTGTTGATCATAAACTTATTCGAGATGGCACTGTCCGCGTCCGACACCGATTCGAAATTCAGCCGGTGCTTACCTTCAACTTTCTTGATCAGCTCCAGCGCCTTTTCGTCATCGTCCCCGTTGATCCCCAGAACCTTAACCTTCCCTTTGAATTTCTCCTGAAACTTCACCAAACTTGGGAATTCTTTTAAGCATGGCAAACACCAGGATGCCCAGAAATTAAGCAAGACAATCGGCTCAGACAATTTGTTGAGCTCAATGGTCGAATTCTTAGTTGTTGTTAATTTAAGTGCTTGGAAATTGGTTTCGTAAACTGAGTATTTTTGTTTATCTTTCTCAACAAGTTCGGCGTTAAGATTGAAACTGTCCCATAAGATTTGACTGGAAAGAAACCCAGTAAAGGCCATAATGAACAGAAGAATGGGGATTAACTTTTTTTTCATGAGAACCAACATCATAGCGCATGCAACAAGATTTATGAAGTCTGGACACTTGCTGCCCTTTAATAAGTTTTTGAAGCGACTCAGCGAGAAAGGTCAATCACTCGTCGAGTTTATACTGCTCCTGGTTGTAATTTCTGGTCTCTCCTATGGATTCGTCGCGGTCATGAATCGTAACCTTGCCCGTTATTGGGAATACTCCGCCAATTTAATTATTAATGATAAACCGGGAGTGAACACAGTAAAATTAGAATAAACTCATTCAAGGGACGTAGCATGAGCTTTCTACTGGCAATCGACCAAGGCACCACCGGAACAACCTCTCTCCTCATCGATTCGAAAACACTTAAAATCCTGGATAAAGAAAAAATCGACTACCCGCAGATCTACCCGAAGCCTGGTTGGGTCGAGCATAATCTGGAAGACATCTGGAACTCAGTTCACAAGTCGGTTGAAGCCGTCATCAAACGACAGAACATCGAAGCAAAAGACATCGAAGCCATCGGCATCACCAATCAACGGGAAACGACCTGCGCCTTTGATAAAAAAGGTAAGCCCCTCCATCACGCCATCGTCTGGCAGGACCGGAGGACGGCGGAGTATTGTAAAACTCAAAGCGAGTCCTATCAAAGCAAATGTAGACACAAGACGGGACTTCCCTTGGATCCGTATTTCTCTGGATCCAAGATGCGCTGGCTACTGGACAACGTCGACGAGGTCAAAGCGGCCGCTGACCGGAAGGACCTCTACCTCTCCACGGTGGATTCATTCCTCATCTATCGTCTCACCTCCGGTAAAAACTTCGTCACCGAAGCCTCCAACGCCTCCCGGACAATGTTGATGAACCTCGAGACCTTCAACTGGGACCCGGAACTCCTACAGTTCTTCGGCATCTCAAAAGAATTTCTCCCGGAGATCAAAGAATCATTTACTAACTTCGGCACCACCAAAAACTGTGGGATCCTTCCCGACGGGATTCCCATCCTCTCCGTTCTCGGAGATCAGCAGGCTGCCCTCTTTGGCCAGGCGTGTGTGAAGGAAGGGGACATCAAGTGTACTTACGGAACCGGGGCTTTCCTGTTGCTAAACACTGGATCCAAACCCATCCATTCAAAGACAGGGCTACTCACCACCGCCGCCTATTCGTTCAAAGGAAAAAAAGTCTATGCCCTTGAAGGTTCTGCCTACATCGCCGGGGCGGCTGTCCAGTGGCTCCGGGATAATCTTCGGAGTATTAAGTCTTCTTCGGAGGTCGAGAAACTCGCCCTCGAAGTCACGGACCTGACTCAAATGGAGAACGTTCTCTTCCTTCCTTTCTTCACCGGCATCGGAACCCCGTACTGGAATCCCAATGCGAAAGCGGCCTTGATTGGTCTGACCAGAGATACGCACAATGGTCACATCGCCCGCGCCTGCCTGGAAGGCATTGCCCTGTCGGTGAACGATTCCGTCTCTAGTTTCAAGAAAGACTTCGCGACCCTCAATGACATAAAGGTCGACGGTGGAGCTGCTGCCAACGACCTGCTGCTGCAGGTGCAGTCCAATTTTTCACAGAAGACCATCAGAAGGCCTGAGGTGATCGACACTACTGCGTTCGGCGTAGCTGTCGGTTGTCTGGTGGGAAAAAATGAAATAAGCATCGATGAAATGAGCAAGTTCTGGAAGCTAGAGAAGGACTTCAAACCGCAGGACAATAGCTATTACCCTACTAAAAAATCCCTGTGGGACGAAACTATCAAAAGGCTCTACCTCTAGTCCTTGGATTCCTGGGCCTGGATCAGGTCGACCGTGCTCGGCACGTCGATGGTAAGGTTTTCCTTCAAGGTGAACGGTAAGCGTAGGCTCACTGCTTTCTTGTCATCCTTGGTCTTATCGAAGAGAAAATTGGCCGCCTTTGCTAAGTTCCGCTTAACGAACCCTTCTTCTTTCTCTTCGCTGAGTTTTAAATTTTTTATCCGAGGAATGATGTGGCCTGAGATCTTTCCTCCGTTGGACCAGGCGACGATGTCTGCGTTGAAGTTCGCCTCCTCGATGTTTAGCGGGAGCCGGTCGCCGGCCATCTTCTCGATGACCTTGGCAGTGACACCCGAGAGATCGCCCTTGATGTTCCAGGGCATCTTCTTATTCTCAAGTTTGGTCTTTCCCCGAAGAGAGATCTTTCCCCCGCCCTTGATTGCTGAGTTAAATTCGAATTCTGTCTTCTGAGAAGGGTCTCCGAATCCAAAATCCCGCAGCCGAGCTGTTGCTTCCTTTAGAGACAGGATCGTCCTCAGACTTCCTTTTCTAATCTCCTGGAGATTCACTTGCGCAAAGCTCGCCGTCACCAGGTCAAGGTAGATTTCAGTTTTTATCTTCTTCTTGGCTTCATTTTTTACCCGAGTCATCTCTTTGATGAGGGTTTCGGAGATAGTAAAGTCTACTTGGCTCCCGGTCACGGCGAAACTTTTGTGCGAATTGAAGACTTCGGACCAGTCGAAATCCGCCTCGAGGTTTTGTATCCGTAGGAAACTAGCATTGGATGATTTTTTGAGGACGTTGATTTCCTTGATGAGGACCTTGCCTTTGAGGACCTTCAAGTCAAGGTCAGAGATCCTGAAATGATACCCCTTCTCATCGGAACCAAGAGAATTAAGGTACGACTCAACAATGGTAGGAGCTGACATCCGCAGCGCTACAATGAAGACCAGGGTAAGTACTATGAAGATTAAGAATTTTTTCTTCTTTAGAAAATGAGTCTTGGCCGCTGTGTTTGTGTTCATGTGTGGCTCCTTCCTAAGCTCATTTCACCTTATTCTCAATGGTGGCAGCTATCAAGGAATGGGCCCTAAAGTTATCCTCAAAATGTATGAACTTTTTATAGGTAAATATTCCCCTTTTTGACACGCCGCACCCCATAGTGCTAACAACTGCTCAACACAATTTTCCCAAAAGGACATTAAATGAAAAGTTTGATTTTTTCTATGCTCTTACTCACAACTAGCATGGTCAGCGCCAATGTCGTTGATAAGTTGTATCCAATCACTTCAGCTGTTTCAGTTAAGGTTTCTATGCTTTGCCCGGATGGAATGACCTGCTTCACCAACGGCACAGTGATCAAGCTCGTTTTGCCGCTTAACGGTTGCGTCGACTCTCTTGGCCCGGTTACATACAAAGCCGAAGAGAACAGAGAAAAAGGAATCTTGAACGTTTACGTGAGTGCCACAGGTGTGGCGAATCCTCAGTCTATGACAACTCGATGCATGGTTGCTCCGACAGCAAAGTACCAGATCACTCTGGTTAACAAGTACGGTAACGTCAAACTGAAGTTTTTAAAATAATTCTTCCTGCAGGGTCGGTTCTCCGGCCCTGCTCATTTGAAGAGGAGATCCTTCAGTTCGCTCGCCTTCGTGATCCCCACCAGCTCAAGCTTAAACCTTCCTTTGAATTCCTCCGCAGTCCGCTTTGCGGTGATGACCCTTCGGTAGTTCATCTGTGCCACTTCCTTGAGCCGTAGTTCCATCATCGGCACCGACCTCACTTCACCGGTCAGACCGACCTCACCGATGAACAATGTATCATTCGGTATCGCCGTCGCGTGGTAGGAGCTCAGAAGCGATGCGATCACGGAGAGATCGTTCTCCCGGGTGGTTAGTTTCATCCCACCCACGACGTTGACGTAGATATCGTTGAACGACAGAGGGATCCCCATGTACTTATCGATGACCGCCACTAGCAGGGCCACTCGGTTCGAGTCTAGCCCCTGCGTGGTCCTGCGACCGACGGCGAACTTATTCTCCACCACCAGTGCCTGGATCTCTACGAACAGGGACCGCGACCCCTCCAGGATACAGGTGAGGGACCTCCCGTAGGAACCGGGCAGGGACTGTTCAAGGAAATACTGCGAAGGATTCTTTATCTCCACCAATCCTTTCTCCTGCATCTCGAAGATCCCAACCTCATTAGTGTTCCCGAATCGATTCTTCATCACCCTCAGCATCCGGTACTGGCCCAGCTGATCCCCCTCGAAGTAGATCACAGTATCCACCATGTGCTCGAGGATCTTTGGCCCGGCGATCTGTCCTTCTTTGGTCACGTGACCGATCAAAAAGCAGGTCAGGTCATAGGCCTTGGCGAAGTTCATCAGCTCGTAGGTAACTTCTCTGATCTGGGTCAAGGTACCGGCCGCCGAGTCTATCTGGTTCGAGTGCGTGGTCTGGATTGAATCCAGCACCAAAAATTTTGGTTTAAGCTCTTTGATCTGCTCAAGGATTTTCTGCCAACTGGTCTCGTTGAAGATATAGAGGCCAGGGTTTAGCACTCCGAGGCGCTTCGACCTCTGGGCCACCTGCGACTCCGATTCCTCGCCGCTGACGTAAAGAACCCGCTCATCTGCGTACTCGGTTAACAGCTTCCCGCACACTTCCATCAGTAGGGTGGATTTCCCGATACCCGGTTCTCCTCCGATGAGCGTGAGCGAACCAAGGGTTACCCCGCCACCCATCACGCGGTCGAACTCTCCGATATTGGTGTGGTACCGCTGCACTTTCTCGAACTCGATCTCGCCGATGGTCTTTGGTCTGCTCTCTCTCCCCGTGATGGATTTCGGTGCGGCCTTGCTTTCCTTGACCACACTCTCCTCAGAGATCGAGTTCCACTGATTGCAGTCTGGACACTTCCCTAGCCACTTTGCAGTCTGATAGCCGCATTCCTGACAGGTGAAAACCGTTTTTGCCTTTGCCATACTATCCTTCTATAAGGCTGAGGAGTTTTTTCTCGCTCAGCACAGGGATCCCGAGCGCCTGAGCTTTTACGAATTTGCTCGAGCTTCCTTCCGATTCGTTAGTGACGAGGTAGGTGGTATTCTTCGAGACCGAACTGACCATGACGCCGCCGTTGAGTTTGATGAGCTTCTCGATCTCGGACCTCGGCATCCCGAGTTCTCCGGTGATGCAGAACTTCGATCCCGTGAGCGGACCTTCGCCGTGAGCGATCTCATCTTTCACCGACACTCCTACGCTCAGGAGTTCTGCGATCAGCTCTCGCTTTTTTTCCATGGAGCGGAGAAAATCGGTAGAAGATTTCTCTGCGAAGCCCTCGATCTTGAGCATCTTCTCTAGCGTGAGCGACTGGATCTTTTCAAGCGAGTTGTATCCCTGGGATATGATTTTTTCACTTTTTGCCGTGGAGATACCTTCGACCCCGATCGCAGACATGAACTGCACCAGGCTCTGGTCCGTGGTCTGCTGGATATTCTGGTACATCTTCGTGGCCAGCTTCTCTTTCACTTTCTCCAGCAGGAGAAGATCCGAAACACTCAGGCGGTACAGGTCGGGGATGTCTTCGACGAATCCTTTGATGATCATCTCTTCGAGGCGCTTGTCCGAGAGGTCGTCGATGCCGGCCTTGTGGATGTAGTTGAGGATGACTTCCTTCATTTTGGTGGGACATATCTCATTGGCGCAGAAGAGCCAGATGTCTTCGATGATCAGCGTCGATTCGCAGCTCGGGCAAGTCCGCGGATAGGTGAAAGGGCCCGGAGCTTTCTCCACCACGCCCATGAACTTCGGGATCACCTCACCGGAGCGGATGATCTCGATGGTGTCCCCAGCTTTAAGTTGAAAATTCTGGACCAGGCCAAAGTTATGGAGTGTCACTCTTCCGATCACGGCACCGGAGAGCTCCGTCGGCTCCACCAGTGCCACGGGAGTCAGCGTCCCGTTGCGAGACACCCCCCACTCGATCTGATTGATCTTGGTGGTCTTGGTCTCACCCTGGAACTTGAAGGCCAGCTTATAGCGGGGATGGTGAGAGGTTTCACCGAGCTCATTGTGGATCTTCAGGTCATCGTAGATGAAAACCAGTCCATCAATGAGGTAGGCACCGCTGGACATGAACTCCTTGGCTTCGGTGATCCTCTTATTAATTTCTTTGAGCGAAGAGTGGACCTCGTACTCTGGAACATCGAAGCCATTTTCTTTCAGAAAATCAAGCTTCTGATGCTCGGCCGTGAACTTCTCATCGGTGATGACGTCGAAGGCCTTGAAGCTCAGGTAGCGGCACAGCTGGATGTTTTCTTTCCTGCCCAGAAGTCCCGCGACGATGTTTCTCTGCGACGTCGGTGTCTCGAGTCCCATCTCCTTCATCTCTTTTGAAAGCTGGAAAAAATTAGTTTCCACACAGTAGACCTCGCCCCGGACTTCCAGGCTTTTCTTTCCTGCCAGGTGTTTCGGGATGTCAGGAATGAACACTGCTTTTTTTGTGATGTTTTCGCCGAGCTGTCCGTCTCCTCTGGTCTTAGCGACCGTGAGGTGCCCGTCCTGGTAGATGATGGAGCAGCTCGAGCCGTCGATCTTAAAGACACTAATAACTTTTTCTACTCCGACCCATTTTGCCAGATCTTTTTCATCATAGGTCTTATCTAGTGAAAGCATCCGCCGTTGGTGCGGCACCTTACCAAGAGTTTCGGACTGCTTAAAGCCAACGAGCTTCAGCACCGGATTTTCTACGTCTAATGTTTTTAACTCTAGTTCCAACTGGTCATAGGCTTCGTCAGAGATCTCAGCGTGCCCGCGGTAATACCTCTCTTTATGATGGAGTATAAGCTTCTCGAGCTCCTGGATTTTTTTTGACTTCATTTTTTTCTTCTTGATCGGTTGAACTTCTAAAAATTAAAAGCGACACCAAGCTTCAGCAGGTTATCCTGGTAGGAGATTTCTCTGAAGCCCCCCGCGAACTTTGCCTTGCGCGCTTGAGATTCGATGCTCCCGTCCAGAGTCATCCTACGGGTGTATTGGTACTTGAGTCCGATCTCCAGTTCAAGAGCGGTGACGTTGGACGAGTTGCCGTAGATCCCATCCTCGTCTTTGAAGGCCGGAAAGGGAAGGAATTCAGCTTTGGCGATGAGCCGGTAGTCACGGTTGAGTGGAATGTTGGCCATCGTCCCCATCATCAATCCCGAGATAGCGTTTGCGCCGAAGCCGTCGTTAGAGGAGAGGTTGAGGTCGAAACTATGACGGACATAGCCTCCGTAGAAATTAATCTGTGGACCGTAGAACAAACCCAGGGGTAGGTACTTATATCCGCCGAAGAGCTTGGTGGTCCCGTAGGTCGCGTCCACGGAATCTTGTTCGATGTTACCGGAAGATTTCTTGAGGCTACCGGTGGAACGGGAGATTTCGACCGTCGCGAACAACTCACGAGTGATCCAGCCTTCGCCTTTGAGATTGAGCCCGTAAACCCGCCCGTTGATTCTCTTGGAACCGGTGGGAGTGGAGGTGTCTGTGCTGGCAAGGGATCCGAAGAAAGCGACGGAGAGGATCCCTAGAGTCCCCTCAGGATTCGCGTCCTGATCTGGCTTCAGAGGCGTGTCGGTGATTTTCATCTCCTCGAGTCTGACCCAATCTCCGGACGCAAGGTGCTTTCCGCCCCGGTAACTCTTCACCATCCCGAGGGCCTGGTTATCGGAAATGTTGAAGACCTTGCCCTCGGCCAAAACTTCCGTGTCCCAGTCGACGATCTTTTTAAACAGTGGATGCTTCTTTTTGGTGACCTGTCTCTTCACAATAAACTTCTGACCCACTTGGATCGGGTAACCCTTGCCCACGTCGAGCGTGATCTGATCTCCCAAGATGCCGTTGATCTTGGCGTCGTAGGGGATGGTTTTCGAGTAGGTATCGAGCCAGGTCTTTGCCGCCGAGTTGATGGAGTCGATATCATCGGACTGCAGGTTGATGATTTCTGAGAAATAAAGATCTTCTCCGTCCTCACCGTATACGTCGAGCTGGAGCTCGACGCCGCTGAGTTCATTGACGATGGCGACCCGGATGATTGAGCCCACCTTGAGCTTATCCGCGACGGCCTTGATCACCGGTTTAGTCTTAAGGTACTGCGGCAGGTTCTCCCGGTACTTACTGAAAACGTTTAGCATGCCGGAGTTGGAAACGTAGGTACACCAGTTGCCCTTCTTTAGCTGTAGCTCGAGCTCTTCGAAGACCTTGTAACCGATGGCGCCGCCCACGCTGTCGGTGACCGGTAGAAGAGTGCAACGTCTCATCGATGCCTGTCCGAATACGGACACAGTGAAGGTTAGGGCCAAAAATGCAAAGAGGATTTTATTCATATGGTAAATGGTATCGCTGGAGGGGTTTCTTGTTTATTCGGTCTCGAGTCTTTCTCATAGAGATCAACAAGCATCTTAAGCTCATTGTTTTCTTCTTTGAGTTTTTTATTCTGGAATTTTACTAATTCGAGCTCTAGTTTGACTCTCAGCAGTTCTTCCTCCTCCTTCAACCGGACCTTTTCCGAAGAAGGTACATGAATAAAATACTTCCCGTTTTCTTCTTTGTGTTTCAAGATATTCGTCTTGAGGTGTCTTCTGATAGTAGAGATGGAAACATTTTTGTAGCGCGAATAGTCATTAATGGATAACCAAATTCCTTCCGTGGCAATCATGTATCCTCCTTTAGCATTAACCATTATCATAAAGAATCTGTTGAAGATGTGCAAAATCAAAAGTTTCCAAAAGTTGAGTTAATATGTCTGTTGACCTGAACGATATTAAAAATAAAAAAATTGCACTGGTCCTCTCAGGTGGCGTGGTCAAAGCAGCGGCCTGGCACTTGGGTGTTACCCTTGCGCTCGAGGAGCTCGGCTTTTACTTTAAGAGCAATAAAAACTCATCTCCGGGACACGAGCTCAATCAGAAAACACTCGAAATCGGGACCTACGTCGGCTCCTCCGCTGGTGCGATGATCTGCGTCTACCTGGCAGCAGGTTACTCGCCTCACGACGTCATCCAGGCCACACTCGGGATCAAGGGTTCTAAACTTCAAGGGATTTCCTACAAAGATATGTTCGCCATCAAGCGGCCCGATCTGCGAGCTCCCAAGAGCGACCTCTACTATCCGCTGGACGGGTTTCCGACGTTGGTGAAAAACCTGCTGAAGCCGATCCTCTCACTCCCAGGTCTCTTCACTACCGAAGGTGCACGGAACTACCTCTTGAAGCACGTCATCGATAAAGATTCTTTCGAAGACTTCGCCGCTGACCTGTTCATCGTGGCGACCCAGCTGGACCACTCAAGGAAAGTCATCTTCTCCAAGTATAACTACCCCAATCCCTCTCACGACAGTACTTCGGTTTACTACACCGGCACCAATGTCTCTTCCGCGATTGCGGCGACCATGAGCGTTCCCCCGTTCTACTGTCCTTATCCGATAAAAAACAAGTTCACCGGTGGCGTCGACTACTACATCGACGGAGAGATCCGGGAAACTCTCTCCACCCACGTCGCCGAGGACAACGGCTGCGACGTGATCATCAGCTCCTGGACCCACACGCCTTACCATTTCCATGACGAGGTGGGGTCCCTGGTAAACTACGGCCTCGCACCCATCGCCATCCAGTCCATCTACCTGATGATCCAGAAAAAGATCATCTCCTCCAGGGCCGAGCGGGCGAAGGCCATCGACATCATCGACACGGTCAATGATTACATGAAGAGCGAAAAGTTCACCGCGGCTCATCGCCGGGAGATCATGGCCATCCTTCAACGGAAGATGAACATCAATCCGAAAGTAAAACTCATCGACATCTTCCCAGACCACCATGACTACAAATTGTTTTTTGCGAATTCTTTTTCTCTTAACTCCAAGGTCTCGGCTCACGCGGTCGAAGCGGGCTACAAGCGCACCATGCAGATGCTGAGCCCGAAGTAGATGTACAAACTGCTGGCGGTTCTCCTGCTGGGGATCCTCATTTTCTTTACGGCTTCCGATCCATTCTTTGGCACCAGCTTATCCTTCAAACCGCTCCCGGACACCAAGCCTTCGGACGTGAGAGAGTTTCCCTGGGTCGCGACCAGGGCTTTCAGAAACTACCTCACAGACCATGACCAGAGAGTCGACGACGCCTTCACCGTCACTCCTTACTATTATCCGAATGTGCACTTCTGGTTTCTGATCTACACTCAGTTCGAGTCCAGTCAAGTCGTGATCCACGACAAGAAGAACCTGAACATCATCTACCGAGTCCTGGACTTCAATTCCCTCTACACTCAGAATCTTTCGGGCAAAACCCTTTGGTTCATGCAGCAGAGGATCGCTGATGAGAAGCTGGCGGCGTTTAAGCAAGAACTGATCCGGCTGGAGCAGGATCCGTTCAACCAGTCACCGGAGTCACGAGAGATCCTGGGGATCCTGGAGAACGCCGAGATCCGGCTTCCGTCGCTGAGAGGTGACCGGAGTACTTTCTTTCAGAAACTCAAAGACAACCTACGGACGCAGACCGGGCAGAAGAACTACATCCGTGACGGCATCGTCAGGGCCCTTCCCTATCAGAAGTTCCTGACCGACTACTTCAAGAAGCGCAACCTTCCACCGGAATTGTTGGCCATTCCTTTCCTCGAATCGAGCTTCAATCCCGGGGCACAGTCGAAAGCCGCGGCGGTCGGTGCCTGGCAGTTCATGCCCCTCATCTCCAGTTACTTCGTGCCGAAGCGGACCTCCAACTACGATTACCGGTCAAACGTTGGGGTGGCCTCTGTTGCAGCCGCTTTCCTGATGAACGAGAATTACAACATCCTCCGGACCTGGGACCTGGCCGTCACCGCTTATAACTCCGGGACCAAGCACCTCCTGAAAACCAAGCGTGAGATCGGCAGTCAAGCAGACCTGGAAGAGATCATCAAGCACTCCGATTCCGAACACTTCGGCTTCGCATCGAAGAATTTCTACAGTGAGTTCCTGGCACTTGTCCACACGCTCGCGTACAAAGATGAGCTCTTCCGGAACCTGGACAGCGACCGGTCCGACACCGGGGACGATCTCTTGTTTTTCCAGACTAAGTGTAGCTTGAGATTGGACAAAGAGCTCAACCAGCACCAACTTGAAGATTTCAATTTCCACAATCATCATCTGCGAGACATAAAAAACCCTGTACCGAAGGGCTTTATCGTCACGCTAAAAACAAACCTTCCTTCACAGAAATTCGAAAAGGTTTCGGAAAGTCAGTTGCTCAAAACCAAGCCGATCAAATGGTACAAGAGCCTTTCGCGTTCGAGCTGTAAAAATTAAAAAGCCCTCCCGGGGCTAGCTTCCCGGGAGGGCCATTAACTTCTCTTCACTATTTCAGGATGATGTCACTCACTCCGAAGTTACCTTGGGCCACGTGGAACCGTGAGGGATCCGTGCCCATGACGATGCTACTGATGTCGAAGATAAATTCCGCGGAACCGTCTTCCAGGTCAGTGTCGTAAGTTGAAGTGACCGCGAGTCTGCTCACTCTGTTCGTCGAGCCGATCTCGTAGACGTCAACCTTCTTATCATCCTTCATGAAGAAGTAGTTCTTCGAGTTGAATGCCTTGACCGCGATGAGCCGGCTCGAGGTATTTTCGTAGTTTAGGTACTGAGGCTTCGAGATGAATTCTCCCTCGGCGTTGATGCTCCAGACATCGAGCCGGGCTTCCTTCGGTGCGTAGGTGATGAAGCCGTCTTTGTAGAGTGTCGACGTGATGTCTTTGTTCAGGATTTCGACGATTTCAATTTCTTTCTCGTTTTTATACTTCAGGGAAAAGGTCTTGGAGAAATCATCGTCCCAACCGGCGTAACTGTAGTTGATCCCTTTTTTAGTTTTCTCTTCCTCGTATTCGCAGTGGTCACAGTCGTAGTAATTCTGCTCGCTGACGACGACGAAATCGTTTTTCTTCAGGACCGGCTTGCCGGGAGTGTTCACGGATGCACCACAGGAGAGCTCGTTTTCGTTGATCGAGAGTTTCTTAAAGAAAGGCATGCTGTAGGAGCCTTCTTCATCTTCTTCCGGAACGTCGATGGGCTTCACTCCAAAGGCGTTGTACGCGTAGAGCTCTTCGGCCATCGCCACCAGACTCAGGTTATAGGTGTTCGAATCAAAGAAGTACTTGCAGTCTTCGGCGATATTGATCCGCGAGAGACCGTTACCGCTGATCCGGTAGAAGTTCTCAGAGATCGTCAGGAGCTCATCTTTCCCATAAGGAGTACTTTCGACGCTGAAGTAGAAATAGTCCCCCTCGTCCTCCGGATTAAATTCGATGTCAAGCCGCTCGACCTGTACCTCCATGCTCCCGAGAGTAACGGTGTTCATCTGCGCGTAGTCGAACTCCCGGTCCCAGTCGTCTTGGTCTTCAGCTCTTGGCTTCTTGAAGTAAGTGATGACGTGGAGTTTTCCTTCCTTCTGCTTGTGCCAGCCGTAGATTCCTTTAAGGGTGGTGATGCCTAAGACTTCCGTTTTCTCTGCGTCGGAGTGACTCAAGCTAACCTTCCGGATCTCGACCGATTCATCGTTCTGCACCACCTGGTAACCTTCTTCCGTGTTCAACACCTGGAAGTCGATGATGTTGCGGGCAAGCTCTAGGATGCTGACCGTGCGAGCAATTCCCCGAGTGGCCATGTCGTCCTGGTTATAAGAAGCTAGGCTCTTGTCTCCGAAGGCGTGGACGGCACGGACTTCGTCATTCAAGAACACCCGGCGGAGCCAGTCCTGGTCTCCCACGATGCTCGCCCCTTCGGCCATGGCAAGAGTGTTGAGGTTTGCGGTGATCACCTTCGCCCCATCGTTCCAGGTGCGCATAAAGGTCACCGGGAAGAGGATGTTGTACACGCCAGGTGAAGCCTCGATCATCGAAAAGTTCTTATCCTCGTCATTGAAGTTACCCCAGACGTCGTCACTGTTAACAGTGATGGAGCCGACTTCCTGGTGCTTGTAGGTCTCTCCGTCTTTTTTGATCTCGAAGAGCTTGGCCTGCGGATACCTCTGCCCTTCTTCGGAAGTGGTTGGTATCACCCAACCAAGGCCCAGGACAAATTTCTTACCGTTGTATTCGATCGGGAAAGCTTTCGCCACCCAGCCTTCGAACTGCAGTTGACCCAGGTGTTTGATTCCAGCGGATGGATTGGAGATGTCCAGTAGGTCAAATGGGTCCACGTTGTTCGCCGGTACCCAGAAGGTGTAAAGAAGGTCGCCGGAGGTACGGACGTCTTGCAGGCTGGTGTTAAGACCGGTGGTGTCTCCAATCGTGACCCGCATGTGGTCCTTCGAGGTCACCACTTCTGTAGCCTTGACGAGTGGGTAAGCCTCCACAGCGATCCGTGCCGGTTTCCCTTCTGAGGCGTAGTTACTCACGGAGAAGAGGTGCTCCTTGTGCAAGAAGACCTGAGACCTCTCCCCCACGCTCCCCATGGCCTTGGCGGTCATCACCTTGAGGATCTTCCCCTTGGTGCTGGTGATGTTGTGGACGTTTACGTAGTCGCCGTCGGAGTTCCATTTGCTGAGAGTTGAGATGACGTAGAATTTGGACCCGTGTTTGACCACGTTCATCTCCCTGACGTATCTCGATGGTCCGTGGAGTTCTGCCTTATCTATCTCAGTGACCGAATCGCCTTCAATCTTCAGAGAAGTGATGATAGCTTTTGTCTTGTCCCAGTCCCCGTTGCTAGTGACCGTGTAGAGGACGTCTCCCACCAGACGAGAGGTGCTGAGGTAACCGGGGACCGTCTCTTCTTTGAGAATCTTCGGCTCGCTCGAGTTGGAGACATCGAGCAGGTAGAGTTTAGTCTGGTAGTTGGAAGTCCAGTAGCTCTCCGAATCGGTCCACTCCGTATTAATCACCAGGACCCGGTCCTTGGCTTCGAGGTAGTACATTTCGCTGGACCAGTTGTTGAAGATCGGTAGCCGCCCGATCAACTTCGGCTTCTCGAGGCCATCGGTGAAGCTCACCACCTGGAACCCTCGGTAGTTATTCAACAGGAAGAGTTCCTTGCTGCCCTTGCGCCCGATCTTGTACACGTCGGACTCCTGGATGTCCCGGTCGCCCTGCTCTTCTTCGCTCTGCTCCTCGTACTGCTCGCTCTCTTGAATCACGAACTGCGACTGACCCACTTCGCGCTTCGAGAGCTCTTCCAGGTACTTCTTGGTGATGGTGCTCGGATCCGGAAGATCCGGATTGTTCGCTAAAGCTAAAAAGCTAAAAAACATTAAATTGATCACAAATACTATTTTCATAAAAATCTTCTCCTTCAAAGAAGCTGTTAAGTTACTTACTAAAAAAGTAACTAGCTTTTTATGATGAGAACAGGTGATCCGTTCACGCAAAGATAAATCCTGAACACTTAGGTGTTCAGGGGCCCGCGGTGAACACCAGGGTGTTCACTATCTCGAACGCTCTCACTGCAGAGGAGTCAAATTAAGAATGGCTTAAGGTTTTTCTAGTCTTTAAATGCTTGTCTAAAGAGTCCGAGGTTTAGCACGGAGACGCTGTCGCCCTTGGAGTTCTCGGCTTTTATCAAGAACGACTGCAGAAGTTTAATCAGATCGGTCTTCAGCGACGGGATGTCTTTCTTATTGATGGAGAAGACCTCGTTGAAAAAGAAAGTATCGTCGGCGTGGAACAGGTCCTTGGCGTAGTCTCTCTGGAGATTAAGGCAGTAGAGATAAAATTCGTGGAAGAACTTCTCGTCTTTATTGTTCACAACATGAACCTGGGCCGTTGAAGGGATGAAGAATTCTTTCTCCGGATCGTACTTCCCGAGTTTCAAGGTTTCGAGTGTAGGAATCGAACTCTTCACCGTCTCCAGGCTCAGGCCCGTTCGCTTAGAAAGAGTCTTGAGGTCAACTCCTACTCCAACCTCACCGGACGCGGCGTACAGGAAAGGTGCTTTGAAGTCCTTGAAGTTTGAATCCGAATAGGTCTTGGTGTAGTAGGTCTCGATGAAGAGGCTCGAGAGTCGTTGAACGAGTTTGTTGCGGGCAGGGTTATCCTCCGCCGCCACCAGCTGGACAAAGAGCTCTTCGATGAGTCCTTCGAGCTCCATGGCATGCAGGAACGCCGGCAAGGTTTTTTCTGTTATCCGTTTTAGTCCTTCGATGATGTCCCGAGGAAGACTCTTCGATACACCGGCCTGCCGGGCGAAGACGGCGTAGCTATAGGTGGTGTTATGAACTTTTTTTATCTTGAAAAAATTTTTCAAGAAAGTCCTGTAGTCAGGACTTTCTATTAGCAGACGTGCTGAGACTTCATCCGTCTTCAGCACGTCCGAAATTGACTTCATTTAATTAGTTGTTGTTTATGGATTTGCAACGAGCGCAGGTATGTCCACCGTGTCCAGGTTCGCTCTCTTCTTCCTGCTGTTGCTGTTGCCCCTGGTACTCTTCGCAGGAGTATTCATAGGTTTTTCCACGTTTACTGATGAAGAGGGAGTTCTCCGGCTTGAGTCCGACCACAAGGAAGTTACCCTTGACCTTACAGAAATCCGAGTGTGAACTGGTTCGCTTTCCTGTGCAAACGGACCGGTCTACGTCGAAATCCCCCTGGTAGTAACCCGGAAGTTTAAGTGCTGCCAGTTCCTTCAGAACGCGACTATTACTTTTCTTCAACTGGCAGAAGTACTCTCCGTCTGCGGCCAAGGCGGTGAAAGAAAGGCACAATAAAAGCAGGCAACTTAATAAACGTTTCATAATTCCTCTTGCTAGGTTGAAGTTAAAAAAAATATAGCTCAATCATTTTGAAATATCTTCGGCGATAATAATAATTTTGGCCCAAGGTGCAGCATCAATAGCAAGAATCAATCCGCTAATCAAGAACTCCCTTTTTTTCGCGCCGAGCTAAAAAACTGTCAAATCTTTATACACCTCATCCAAATATTTGTTGAAGACGAGGGATTGTGTCACCTGAACGGTCAAGGCAAAGTGTCACCTAACTAGCTTTTAAGTGTCGGTAGTTGCGTTCGAGCTTCGTCACTACGATACTTCTACCCATAATATCAAAGCTCCTGCTCCCATCAA
>DATLXA010000060.1:0-105966 GCA_035576105.1 Bacteriovoracaceae bacterium | reverse complement strand
TAACGACATTGAAAAGCTCCTTTGAATTGGTTGTAGCAAACAAATTCTAGGAGCTTTTTTTTATTCTGAACAGGCCACAAACGAAATAAATCTAAATTTTAATCACTTTTTCAGCTTAAAGCGCACCACGCTCTAATTAATAAAAACATTTGAAGTGGGTCTCTCTTGCGCGTAACAGAATAATCGAATTTTCCAGAGCTTAAGAGAAAACAGGTGTCTAAGTAAGAAGATATTATATTAGCATATTTTGCCATCACTGTTGCTCGCAGATCGCTTTGCTCGAACTAAAATTAATGACGAGCTTCTTGGCTGAGGGGCCGGCCTTCCGGTAAGTGAAGAGTAATTTATTCTCGTGGTACACGACTACCGTGAGTTTTTCGTACATGGCCCTGATCTGCTCAGTGTCTTCTTCCGTTCTCTTCAACCAACCTTTCACGTACCGGACCAACTCTTTCTTCTTGGTCATCTCGATGAAATCCTGCATGTTGACTCCCCATCCGGTGTAGTGGAAGAAGCCGAAGATTCCGTCAGTCACGTAATTTAGCCTGAGCTCCTGCTGCGGGCCCTCCACGAACTGGCGCAGGAGGTGGAGCCTGGAAAAGTTAAGACACGCACTCATAAAGCCACCGGCAAGGAAGACGGTCTAAATTTTAAGAAGTGATCCTCCGGCTTGTTGGTATTAGTCAGTAAGACTGAAGGAACGGAGGTCTTCAAACAGGAGTTGACAGATTATTCCAACGTTTCGCTCTCTGCGGAATCCGTCATGATAGTCCCGTCTTCACAGGCCTGCCAAGCACCGCCGCGGATGATGAAATACGCTTCTTCCGTAAAATCCGAAAGATTTCCAGCTTCATCAAAGGCCCTGATCTTATAACGATAGGCGCCTCTCCGCAGCCTGCGGTCCTGGTAATTTGGCTCCTGCACACTGGTCAAGAGGGTCCCGTTCTTGAAAACCTGGTAGCCATTGGTATCCCCGTTGTGGGTAGTGTCCCAAAAGAGATCGACGAACTGACACCTGGAATTCACCTGGGCAAAAAGATCAAACGGAACTGGCGGAGAGGTTTCATCGAAGACGATTGTCCCTTCTCTCTGGGCAAGCTGAACCTCCGACTCCAGTAGCCTGATGGTGTATTTGAGGTTCTGAAAAAGTTGAACATCTGTCGTAAGCTGCAGCTGCACAGTTTGCTCTTCGCCGGAACGCAGAGTCAAAGACGCCGGTATGTACGTACCCGTGACTCCGGCCGGTGCCGTGAACTGAAGCGAGTACGTCACTGGTGCACACTGTGCATTGTTATTGTTCTTAATACTCGCCGAGACTTGCCGGCTCGCCGAGCGCTTCATCCTCACTAAAAGCTCACCGGAAATGACCGGAGCGCGTTTCACACACCCCTTGGTGACCTGGACAGAACCCTCCGACTCTGTCAGCGAGTTTAGTTTAATCTTCACTCCTGAGGGATGTTGGAACTCTCCACCGATAGGGATGGTGGCCAGCAAGGTCGTCACCTGATTAAAGGTGTCGCTCCCGCTGTGGATGGAGAGCTGGTTGAAAAATATCGGACTGAGGATCTGGTCGTAGCCTAAGGGCTGTCGGTAAGAAAGGTAGAGCGGAATTGGGAGCTCCGGGTCGTTGACCACGATCGTCCGGGTGATACTCCCGAGGTAGGGTGAGTTTGAGGGTGCCACCGCGTACGAGAGACCAGCGGTCGCAGCGACCTGATTCACTTCATCTGGGTAGATCCAGTCAAGCCGGTCTTTATTGATCGCATTGAATCCAAGCAGGCCGTTGAAGGCCCGTCCCATGACGTCAGAGGTATCACCGTACTCGGAACCAGGAACCCACGCGTGATGCAGGCCCAGGTTATGGCCGAGTTCGTGGGCGAGGATTCCTTGAACAGCACAGGATCCTCCGTAGATAAAATTCCTCTTGTTGCCGAAAGCGATGCCCGACCAGCCACAGGAAGCGCTAGGCACGAAGTACATGAGTTTCTGATAGTCCGCCAGGACCACGCCAGCTGCGGCCAACTTGCCGTCGATCCGCGACGCAAGTGCCGGGTAGTCACAGGCACTGGGACTGCTGTCGATTTCGATGACCTGAGGGTGCACGTTACCTGTGAAATTGAGCTGTCCCCGGGAGTTCTCGCTGAAGAAATGGGTGATCGAGCCTTGGCCTCCGAAGAGTGACGTTGCGATCGAAGTCTCGGAGCATGGAGTTTCTTGTTCCGGGCCCCATTTCACTCGGACCGCGAGGATCCGTTCTTGGCCATTCGGATCCCGAGGCCTCTTGGCTGAGTCTAGGACATTGTAGGCGTTGACACTCATCACTCCTTCAGAGACATCGGAGGAAGTGACTTCTATCTGCGAACCCACGGCGGGGTCAGTGCTAAGAATGCGGAAGGCACCGGTGGGAGTCTCCAGCCCTCGGTGAAGCTCGGAAGTTCCGTCGAAGTTGTCCAGGTGGATGTCGATGACTTCGCCGCTCACAGCAGCGGATTCCAGGATCTGACTCGGCTGTCCCTTGCGTGAATGAGAGTCAGTGGAAAAAGTGAGGGCCAGGAGAACCGCTGGGAAGATGATGTTTTTCATGTCATCGTTTCGACAGAATGGAGTCGGAAAATTAGTGAATTATTCTACTCAAGAACAGAGCCAACTTATTATGGCTGTCCAGGGTGGAAACTCCTATCGAATGATCTTTTCAGACTACCTCGCTTACCAATAGTATTGTACCTAAAAACTAGGAACCTGAAGGAGATCGATGAAAACACTTTTTACTTCCGCCGCTTTGATCCTAACTATCTTCACCAGCATCCAGTCTGCGACCGCTTGTAGATTGTCACCGATGGAGACCACCAGACGTGAGTATCACGCCGCGATCGAATACGTGCTCAAGAGCTTCCCGAATCCGGGGCGGCAGATCAACTACAT
Source organism: Bacteriovoracaceae bacterium (assembly GCA_035576105.1). Lineage (GTDB taxonomy): Bacteria > Bdellovibrionota > Bacteriovoracia > Bacteriovoracales > Bacteriovoracaceae > Peredibacter. The sequence continues at coordinate 103,044 of DATLXA010000060.1, read as the reverse complement.
CAGCCAGCTGTACCGCAGTTCCGGGGCACACGTGGTAGAAGTGGTGGCACTGGACGAAGCTGGCACCTGCGAACCCTTTGTCCTTGAACTGACCATCCAGCCGAACTGCCAGTTCTTGATTGTCCGTAAGGAAGGCAACTACCAGTGCCGGCAGTAGGAAGACTTGAAGAGTTACTAAATATCTTTCCAGATCTCCGGAGACTTGTACCCCAGGTCTCTGTTGCCTAGCTCATCGAGCTTTAACATCCCTTGCTGCCAACCGTGACTCTCCTTACTCTCCTTACTAAGGTTCACAAAAACTAACCATCCGCTACTAGTCCGGAGGGAGGATAAAACCCTAAACGTCTTATAGTTGTCATCTCCGTACGGTATCCCGAGATCTTCAAAGGTCACGTACCTCTTCAGGTTGGCCTTCTCATCCAGGATGGCGATCGGACCAGGAAGTTCAGAGCGGTCCTCGAAACCTGCCAGGATATCTTCAGATCCCCCGCTGGCCCCCTTGAGTTTAAAACCCCGGTAAGGAATTTTATAAGGACTGAATGGAGTCTTATTCAAATCAGTCCGGACCTCACCCTGCCAGGTAACGCCAAATACAGGGGGACAAAAGTTCTCCACCGAGCCGCCGCCGAAGACGATGACGCCCCAGTCAGTGGTAATCGATTCGTTGGTCTCCAGCTTGGCACACTTGGAGTCGAGCTTCCAGATTTCTTTCCCGTCGAACCCCATGAGACGAAAACTGTGTTCGGAGTAGCTCTCACTGCGTCCGAAGAAGACTCCATGCTCTGGATGGGAAGCAACCACCGTTGGCCGGAAGGTACCCTGCGACTCTGGAACGAGTTTGCCATTTACATCGAGTGATACCCAGTGAGGAAAGGTTTGGTTTCCGACCCGGATCTCACTGGCGGTGACGAGGTAACCCTGCGGCAGTAGAGTGAGATGCGGTTCCGAACTTAGCCTGACGATCGCCGACGAAAAAGTCGGATCCAGACTCAGGTCCTGCTTGAGTCGAATCAGCTGCGGCGGCGCAAACACCAGGATCCTGCCGTTCCCCTCTTTAATGATCTGAGTAACCTCTGCATACGGATTCGGTAATAGGCCCTCGCTGAGAACTTTGGAGATCTCCCCTTTGCCATTTAAGACGACAATCCTTGTGACCAGGTCTCCTTGGAATGACCGGAAGACCGCGGTGCTAAGAATTTTATCCCCTGGCAGTTCGACCATCGACTTACCACCCACCCGGATGGGCCGATCTACGTGTGTGGTTGTGTCAAGCGAGAGGTCAAGATTAACTCTGGCAAAATAGGCACTGATCTCGCGCTCCCCCTCTTTCAAATGCCGGAAGTGCCCCATCACCATGAGTTTATTCTCCAGAGTCATCACCGTTCTTAGGTAGAAAGTGTGTTCAAAGGGAGAAACCGCCTGCACGGATCCATCCGCACCAAGTATGACCAGGTCTGATGTGAGTGTCTTATTTTGAGAGTAACTTTCAAGATCGTACGTGCCGCTCACCAAGAACTTCCCTCCCGGGAGTTCTAACGTGGATGAAGCCTGGAGGATATCGTACTCACTATTGGAAGAACTAGACTGGAGCTTGCGGGATTTCAAAGTCAGGTCGTTAAAGCCCTGAGAACAGTTTCCTTCATCATCCAGGAGTCGAAACCTTCGGTCACTTACTAAAAAGACTCCGCCGTCGGTGGTCGGTAGGATCGCCGTGATGTCTACACTCGCAGCATCCATGCCCTTCTCATTGCTACAACTCCCCGAGAGGCCCCGGAAAAGAGTTTTCAGTGGAACACCACTATCGTTGTAGACTGACAGGCCAGTTTTGCCAACCCACACCTGTCCTTCCTGATCAAGGCGCACCACCGACCCTGCAGGGAACCAATCGTCGTCGTCTCTGGGGAGTGTATTAAACTTCGTCGTCAAGTCCAGGCTCCCGTCGAAGTTCAGCACAAAAATCGAGCGGCCCTCCGACAAGCGGCCAAGGACGTAGATCCGCTTATTCTTCTCGTCTAACAGGAGATCTGCCACGCCCCGGGGCATCGGCGAATACGACTTGCCGGTCTCGTCTTTCCAGGCCGGATTCTTTTCAAGACCACTAAGGTCAAACGACGGATCAAGAGTACCGTCTTCATTGAGTCGGATGAGATTCGGGACCGGACTTCCGTTGTAGGTTTTAAAGATCCCACCGACCAGAACTTTACCATCCGGCAAAGCGATGACTGCGTTCACGGTGGCCTCCACTTGGAAGCCGGTGCCGTCTTTATTCCAGCTGCAGTCGATGGTTCCGTCCTTAAAAAGCCTAAGCATCCCATAGGAGGTCTTGAGGATGCTCCGGGGTCCTTGGTCCCAGTTAAAATCGCCCACGGCGTAGATGCGGGCCTTAGTATCCTCGGCGCTCGAGGTGATTTTCACCTTCGATTTAGCCAGTGGTCTGAGATTTCCACAGCGCTGAGGAAAAGTACTTCCTCTACGGTCCCCCTGGACCTCAATGCCGTTGGTGAAGTAGCTTTTTGCCTGTACCGTTGTGGTGGCGAGAAAAAATAAAAGTGTCAGCATGGTATTCATAGTGTTTCCTCAACTTCGATAGTGCAGAGAGAATCCGTCGCAGCTTTCAAGATTGTCCTAACGCCGCCGGTGTCCCAGTACGAGTGGAGGTAATCCAGTGGACGGAGTTTATTCTGGAAAGTCCGCAAGCACGGGCTCGCACCCATCTGGAGAAGGACTTCGATGATTTCTGGTCCAACCCGTTTCCTCCACACCAAATGGTGAAGGGCCGTCATCCCTTTCGCGTCTTGCTGGTTGATATTAAGTCCAGCATGGATCATGAATTGGTAAAACTCGAGAAACCCTTCTTCGTCTCCTTCAGCCGCGGCCCAGATGGGAAGGCCGTTGGTCCCACGGAGCGTCTCCGGGTTTGCGCCGTTGCTAACGAGGTACTGGATGAATGGATAGCTGGTAATCTGGGCATCGCTCAGCAGGTCTGGTCTTTTGCGGATGGCTTCAGTCAGGCTTCCTATCCCGGTGATCGAGACCAGGATCTCAAGCTGGGAGAGAGGGTCATCTTTGAATCCGATGAAATCCTCTAGAGGGATCTCGGAGCCGGCCTTAAAACCGTGGGCGGTGAAAAATGATTTCCAGAACGAAGGCCTGCCGGAAAAATGACAATTGTTGGTCATTGCCGTTCTAAATAAAGTTGCGCCATTGGTAAGAGGCTTCTTGATGTCCATACCATGCTCAACCAACCATGCAAAAAGTCTGTCGTGGAACGTTTCTTCCGGGTGGGTCCGGGAATAGGCATAACAGAGCAGGCCATCCCAAGCAGGGACCGCCGGATTCAAGTTCATCTTCATCTTTAACAGGGCACTGAGTAGCGGTTCCACTTGGATAAACCTATTTCCATCAAAGGACTTGCTCAAGTGATGAAGCACAGTCCGTCCGTCCGAGGTCATCACATTGGGTCGCGGATCGAGGTGCATCAGTGTCAAGATATCTTCGATCGACCGGTTACCGATGAGGTGTAGAAGGAAGGTTGTTCCAGTCTTGGTTGCGACATCGTACCGGGCCCCGTGCTTCTCAAGAAGCTCCATCAGAGGGTATTTTCCGTCTCTCTTCCACGCCGTCGCAGTCATGATGGGCGCCCAGGACCCGAACGTATTTGGGTTGGCCCCTTTCTTCAGCAATTCTTCGGCAAAAGGTATGGAATTCTCCTTTTCCCAGTCACGCAGGCCTATGAACTTACTGATCCACTCTTCGAAGAGTGTTTCACCGTCTTCATTGAGTCCCAAATTCAGGTTCAGTTGATGGCCCACTAGAACCTTGAGGAGCGGTGCCGTCAGCGCAGAGAAGAGTTCTTTTGACTTGAGCTTTTCCAGTGCCGGAGGGTAGGCATCCGTCGGCCCTTGCCAGTTAGGACTTGCACCTTCTTCGATGAGTTTATTGAGGATCTCCAGGTTGTCGCACGCAATCGAAGTGGCCAGAGGATTTTTATAAAACCCCGGGCCCACGTCCAGAGAAAAATTAAGATTCGGCTTCTGTTTCAGAAGCTCTATTAGTCCCGGCAGATCGTTGCAGGAAGCGTCAACGAGCTTTTGTTCAATCGATGGTTCAGGGTACGCGAAAGCTGTCCTGCTCATGACCCCAATGACGAGGGAAGATAGCAGGATGAAAATCTTGAACATTTTCTCTCCTTGAGACTGTTTTGCTCGATTCTATGAGGGGGGTAGATCTGCTGTAAAGGGAGTCAGTTGATTTTAGAATTGATTGTGAACACTTTGGTGTTCGTCGGGCATCCGACGAAACTCCCAACCTAAAGCCGTTCGAGTTCGTTGCTCACTCTCGAAGCGCTCGAGAGATTATTCTTCACCGCCATTATGAACCGCACTAAGTCTCTCTGGCTGATCCGGCCCGCGGCGAGCTTTTGACAAGCGAGCTCTTCGATGGGATCGGTGATCTCGGCAATGGAAAGATGCTGAGGCCAGAGATTGTCGTCGCGGTTACTTCCACCGGCGCACAAAGGGATGTAGTGGTCGATTTTGTAGTCTTGTCGCTGCTCCAAAGGAAGTCGGTATCCTGCCCGACGGTACCTGGCCATGACCCCGACTTTTTGGTGGGTGGTAAGTTCGTCTCGGTCACAGTAGGGGATCTGTTCCGGATACCTCAATTCGATGGGTGTGCTGCAGAGTGAACCCACGGTGAGCCTAGGCTCAGGCCGGATGGGGAATTCGGTCTGGGTCCAACCAGAGATCGAAAGTGTAACAAGAAAAATAAAAAGAAGTTTCGGCTTCAGAGAATAGCTCATGGATTCCACACCACTACGTACTCCATGGCCTGGGACTGCCACTGCCTGGGAGTAAACACACAATTCCTTATCTCCGGGTCAACCTCTGCTGCGTACTCGGTATCGTAGTGCGTATCAAGGACTTCGCCCAGCAGACCAATTTTTACGGAGACAGGCACCTTCGAGTTCCTGAGAGCTACGCAACTTCCTTCTGGATCTGCCGCTGCGAGATCCACCGGATCAAAGACGTTAGGCTTGGTCGTGCCCCCTGCAGCTGCCTTGTGATCGTTCAAGATCTTCAGAAGCCTAACCACGTTCCCTACGGTCCATTGGTAATTCTCGAAGAATCCTGCGAAGTCAAACTTTCGAAATTCGGAATAATCATGAAGAGATGCCTGTAGGCCCTGGAGCCGTTGCCCATCGGACTGTCGGCTTTGTACTGTGACCGGATCGACCTCAACCTTCTTACCGTCGCCGCTGGAGGGGTAGGAGAAATCCTTCTTCACTTCCATCCTCAAGGATCCAACCTCCGGCGAACGGTCTGTGGAAGGCCGGAGGACTTCATTCCAGACCGTCACTGCGAACACCACGCCTGCTGCTGCAATAAATAATTTCCGCATGTGCTACTCCTACTATCTGACGATGGGACCCGCTTCCTGCTTCACACACCCCGTGTACCCGGCGGCGGCAATAGCTGCGCACACAGGTTGTTGCCACCACGGTAGGGGGTAACAAGTCTCTTTCATAAAACGTTTTAGTTCCTTGACGCACTTTAGAGTCCCGTCCACTTCCGGCGTTCTCTGTGCGTAAGCCGTGGAACCTAAAACTGCGGTAAAGAGAATGACACTGAGATAGAGTCCAGGTGATCCGATGATGTTTTTCATTCATTCCTCCTGAGCTATTTGCCATCATTGAGGCAGTGGCGCAGGAATCATACTGCCACTCAGGTGGGGATCAATGGATAGTAAAAATTATACAGAGATCGATTTAGATATTATTTATTTAATTTCCCTATAATCACCTGCAAATTCAATCACGCACATCTTTTTATAAATCAGGTGAGGTCCGCAAGCGACCCCTGCCTTTCTGAACGCGGCATTATAGATACTTAATCTATGTCCCCTACTCGGAACACCGTCATCGACGATGAGATTTATCACGTGACCTCGGGCCTTTTGAGAAGAGAAACTTATGTTTTCTCCGAAGGTCCGCACCCAGGTCCCGTAGCGACTAACTCTGTTGGAAGCAGTGGTAAGACCATCGCTGGACATGTGCCCGGTGATTCCTTTTGGGCCAAGGTCTAAGACGTGGTCCTTCGCAGCTAGGGTCAGGCCCTTTGAAGCGGTCATCGGCTCACCGATGGCGGCCTGGGCATCGAGGTATGCGATGGCCTCTAAGACCGCAGCTTTACCTTCGTTGGTTCGAATCCGCAGTCCGATGTCTTCAAATGTATACTCGTCGATGAACTTATCGAGATGACTTCGGAGGTAGGACGCATACAGTTCTGGTTCCATCCTGGCGGAGTTTAGTTCTTCTAGCAGTACTTCTGAGGTCGGTCGAGCTGGTGGTGTTTCACCCCTGGCAGCATTGCTCATGAGGAAGATAATGGAGAGTGCTAACAGCTTGTGAGTTTTCATATAAATCCTTTTTACACTCATGTGCTTAAAGTTTATTGAACAGATGCACCTTAGCATCCCCGACCTATGGAGTATTTATCGAGTGCCCAAAATAAACGAGAAACTCCTTCATTTCAGTGAGTTCTTTTACTGTTCCGCAAGTTTTTGGAAGTTGATCATTTAGTTGACAGTCGACCTATAACAACTTCCAGGTGGATATGATACCGCTGAGCTAAGAGTCAGAATGGAGTTCGTTTTAAAAAATCCGAGGTAAAAAATGAGAACTGTGTTTATGAGCTTACTCTGCCTTATCACCTCACTGGCTTCTGCCAAGGACATCCAGGAAATTGAGACGAAGCTCATTCTTACCAAACCAGGACTGGTTTCCATCGAACTGAACTCAGCTGACCTCATACTTGAAAACATAGAAGGTGATGGACTGGCCATCGAAGACGGGATGTTCGTCGCGAATTTTCCTAGCCTCAAAAAAAGATCATCCTCGCCAGCGCCGGCGTGGAGATCGATCAGCGGACCATCACTTCAGTTGAATCGGTGTTCGTCACAGTCCTTAAAGATAAGTACTCAAGGAAGTTTGAGGCCACTAAGTGTACTCATATCGGCTGTGTCCCGTTTCCGCACTTCGTGAAAGAAAGGAAACTGGTCTTAGAGATTGAAGCCCTGAACGGGAACACCATCTGCTACCGGCTTCCTGGAAATTGGACTGTGGGGAAATGTAAAAAACCAACTAAGTAAGTCACCCCTTGTAGGATTATGTTAGATTCTATCCAGTAGCGGCACCGCAAAAGCTGTTAGCCTCTAGAGATGAATTACCTTTTAATCTTTTTGAGGAACATACAGTGATGTGGGAAGGAATTTAAAAGCAGCTTTGAGTACCGGACCGCAGCTGTTTTATTAATCTCAAGGGCATTGGATTTGCAACGACTATAACTAGATGGACAAGGAGGTTCATAATGAAGCTACTCTTACTCGGGGTTCTTATTGCTGGTGCGGCAGTCGCTCAGACTTACCAGACTGCTCAAGATTCCAGGTCCGATGACTCACCAAATGCTAACGGGATCTTACGGACTCCAGCAGCTCAAGGAACAGTCACTCAGGCGGGGGCAAGCTTTGGTCCGGATCCCGTCATCGGTGACCAAGCTGAGGACACCAGGAATCCAGCAAGCTCGGATCAAAATGACAGAAAAATGATCCGAGAAGATATAAAGTAGACTCTAGGGCTTCACCGCACTGATCTGCCCTGTTTCTTCTAGGTGAGCTGATTTCACCTCTTCCGCGTCACCGATCCCAGCCTTACGCAGGCCCGCTCGAAGTTCTTCAATGGTAAGGCCTTCGAGCTCAAGGGCACGGAGATTAATCTTTCCCTCATGGATGAGCTCGGTGGCTTGACCTCGAATCATTTTTCGAACCCATGGGTACTTCCGGCAGAGCCAGGTTTGAAGGTGATGGAGCGAAAGGATCGTCGCCAGGAAGAGAATAGTGTTGAGGGTTCCCTCGATCTGAGTGGCCCGTTGGATCGCCACCGCGGAAGAGATCAGGATCACCAGGTCGAAGGTCGTGGTCTGTCCCGCAAGCCGCTTCCCGGCGAACCTAAAAAGTAAGATCACTAATAGGTAGAATAAAATGGCCTTTAGGACCTGATCGAGATGCTGAGGCATATATCTCCAAATGGTTGATATCTCCGTACGCAAATTGATAACTGAATTATTGTTCAAAGGCTCGAACTAATTCTCGGGGTCAGGTTAGACAAATACACTTTGTCCCCATGGACATAAGGAGACCACCCTAAGTCCCACTTTCTAGGTAACCGGGGTTGGCCCCGTTCCTGCTCTTATGCTTCCAACACAGGGAGCCGCTAGGATGGTGCCTCTCAAAATCTCACACGGAAGTACTAATATTCATGAGGAGTATTCATATGAACGCAGTAGCACTGTTCACCCAATCGACACTGGTGCCCGGAGACGCAAAACTTCACGTCGAGCACCTGAGCGAACTCCTAAGAGACGTCGACCTAGAGGCCCGCATGATGACTCTGATTAAGGCCCATGAGTTCGTCAAGGAAAACGAAAGCAATGAGATCCTCCTGCGATCGATCAGAGCTGACCTCGAGGTCGAGCGTAGTAAGATGAATAAGATGATCTTTGTCATCGAGCAGGCCCAGCTCGCATTAAGGGCCGAGTTCTAAACCCTTGGTTTTCCGGGGTCGATTTAGCAGTTCGGTCAAAACATCTGCTAAACTTTAGCCCCGGATTACCGATACGACTCTATGATAAAATTCCTACTCTGCCTTCTCGTGCTCTCGTCACATCACCTTCGGGCGCAGACTCCTTCGACGGATTCAGATGAGAAGATCAAGCAGTTCAAAAGAATCAGCGAGAAGCTCAAAGAGAAGTTGATCTTCATCCAGTCAAAGAAAAACCATATCAAGCACCAGACGAGTAGCCTGGAGCGGCTCCAGAAGAGGACGGTGGGTTTCTCAGCAAAGCACACGGCGATGAAACCATTCCTCGAAAGTCTTCTGGCCAAAGATGACTCCAGCAGGCCCGTGGTCACCTGCTGGCTGGAGCGTCTCGAAAAAAAAGGGAAGCTCGACATCTCCTGCGAGGATGAGTTCCCGGAAGCAATCAAACAGTTCCGCGCACGCCTCAAGATCCATAATGCCCACGTGCGCATGATGTATTGGGAGCTCGGTGAGAGTAAAGAAGACCTAGACCGTAAGATCAAAGCTGTCAGTGAACTCCTCCCCAAGCTGGCGCTCGAGCTTGAAGCTCTCGAAACTGAGAAATTGCTGCTCGAAAATACACTTATGGAGATGAACATCTCGAACCTCGAACCCGTCGTGCCCGACGCGGTCTCGACGGCTCAGGCCTGCCGGCAGATCGTGCAGGCTTCCCTCGATAAGCTTCACCGTCGGCACACGGATCACCTGAAGGGTGCGAAGATCGAGCCAACACCCCTGGAGATCAGGGGAGAGTCCGCGATGAAGGTTCACCCTAACACTACCGGGTACCTCATCCCTGAACCGAGCAGCGGGAGTACGGCGCTCCTTCAGGCGCAGAAAGTGAAAGTGAAGACCGTCACCAACATCCACAGTGCAGGGAAGGAGCTGGAAGAGGCTTTCCCAGGCGCGGGCACGAGTCCGTATAAGAATCTTCGGCTAGAAACCATCAGCATCTCCTCAACCCACCCGCGCTTTAAGAGTGACGAACTCGGCAAGGCAAATCCGAAACCCTACACAGAGGTCGAGCTCTCGTCTGAGCTCCAGCTCCTCTACGACGGAGAAAAACTGGTGGCGATGAAGCGGCTCGAGTCCCCGGAAATGGTCCAGGGTAGAAAACCAACCCAGATGGAGTTCAGGGAATTTTCACATGATCCGGACTGTGGTCTCGTTTCAACGAAGAACCTCACTGAGCGCCTCGACTGGCAATTCTGCCAGGAATACTTCGGGACCCTCGGTACGTCCCAGGTGACCATCGACCACATCCCCAGAGAAGGTCAGGAAGCGCTGACCTTGGGCGATTGTAAGGTCAGCAAAGCCAATTTTCCTGACGGGAACCTTGGGGTCTACCCGTTTCTGACTACGGAGATCTGGAACGGTCATAACCTCAAGTTTCAGATGGATAAGCTTGCGGTCTTCACTAAACGATACGTGGCCAATGGGTACATCCGGGAAACGGATCTCAAAGAAATGAAGAATGTCCAGGCGCCGGAGTGGCTCCTGCCTGCGTGTGCAGCGGTGATCGGAGACAAAAACCAGTACGAAAGTGCTCCGACGTTAAAATGGCTCAGTGGTCGCTGCGGTAGCTACAGGCACTTCTACAAGGTTAGGGGCCAGACCCCCGGTCCGTCGACTCCGGCTCCGGCCAAGGCGAGCAGTAACCAGTAAGTTAAGGGTTCCTAATAGTAGTAATCTTTTCATTTACTATTGCACGCTTAGTGGATTAGCACTAAGGTCAATGAAAATGGAGCGACTATGAGATTACTTCTTTTGTCAGTATTCCTATGCATCAGTGCTATCTCCCACATGCCAACCTATGACATGAAGAAAGAGATCAGTGCCACGGCCCAGAACATCATCAGAAACATTGAGGACAATCAGAGAATTTCAAAAGAAATAGTCGCCCTTTCCATCTCAGACAAAAGGAAAAGTGTTGTGAAGGTTTCGTTCATCTACGGCGCAAACAGCATCACTCCGGAAGTGAGCTGTGTCTTCAAGTATAATGTTCTCAAAGCTAAAGTTGTCTCTCATACTCTGGCGTGTAAGGCCGTCTAGTTCGCGACTAGATTGCCAACTTTTATTGCGCGAAGATCACCTGCTATTCCTCTTGAAAACAATGTCAAGCTCCGGCATCTCTTCCACTCGACCGACGTTCTTCATAATTTCCGGGCAGTTCGCTTCAAACCATTCACGCCCGGGATCCCAGGTACTCATGACGGCCAGAAAAAGATCGATGACTGAGAGCTGATCGCCGAGGAACCACGGTGCCCTCGCCTCTTTTTCCATCAGAAGGAATCGGTCTTTGGCCCGTCTCATTGATTCCTCTTGCAGCTGGAGCTGCGCGGACCTTTCACTGACAAACCACTCTGGGTGATCGGCGGTTGGAGCAAGAGAGTAGATCGAACTAACCAGGAACACGGCCCAACGTAGGAAGCGGTGATAGTCGTGAGAACCCTTTTGGGGCACCAGCCCGCCCCTTCCTTTGGCATCAATGAAAAGACAGATGGCAAGGCTTTCGGTCATGATTTCACCGTCAGGTAACAGTAGAGTTGGTATCTGTTCAAGAGGGCTCATCTTGCGGAACTCACTGGTATGAACCTCTTCATTGCTCAGGTACTCCACAGTATAGGCTAAACCTGAAAGTTCGAAGGCCAGTTCTACGATAGCACTTCCCCAGGACCTGACGGCGTAGAGTTTGTATGGTTCCATTGAGACTCCTGCAATTAGGGTAAGATTCCCTTCCGTAAAAGACATCACTCTTCGCAGCCACACTGATTATGATAGTCAGATAGTTAACGTAGGATTTATTATTCAGGTATGTGGGCACCCTATCTTATTGGCATCTCTCCAAAAAAAATGCGAGCACTCCACTCTCCGGAAGGTCTTGGCGATCGTCTGCGTCTGGTAGCCTTTGCGGAACGGCAGGCCTTCAACGCTTTTACCCACGCTGCTGAATTTTATACGGACGCCCCTCCGGGTTTGACCGAGGCCTGGAAATGGGTGGCACAAGAAGAGGCCAAGCATGAATCTTGGCTTGTTAAGCGGTTGGAAGAACTCGGGCAAGAGCTCTGCGCGGTACCGGTCAATCTCAATCTCTACCATTCTCTGGTAAACTGCCAGAGCGCCAGAGAATTCTCGCTCTACGTTTCGGACGCGGAAGACCGTGGTAGGATCGGTGCGGAAAAATTCGCGGAAGTCCTGGCACAGCGGGATCCGGTGACGGCTTCCATCTTCCAGCAAATAGCTCTGGAAGAACTGGAACACATCAAACTGGTGGAGAGGTTTTTTAGTTAGGGGCCGGGGTTAGAGACTCAGTTCACTACGTCTCTTCCAAAATTCCATCCACCGCAGGGAAGTATTGCTGTTTCTGCCCAATGGCGTGCCCGGCTTCGATGCCCGTTCCTAGCTCTTCGATCCGGAAGACAGTTTCCGGAAGGTTCAGAGACTGCCTTACCCGCTCCATGGTTTGCGGGACAAAAGGATGGAGCATGATCATAAGGTTCTTAAGAACGTAGAAACAGCTATAGAGTGCGTCTTGCCGTCCCTGAAGATCGGCCCGGTCATCGTGAGGCTTGTACTGAACAAAGAAGCTATTTATCAGACGAGCGTAGTTTTCGATCTGTCCAAGGAGGGTCAGGTACTCTGCCTTCTCCATGTTCTTAACGTACAGTTGGACTATCTTCATCGTTTCTTTCTCGGCCTTCTCCAGGAGCTTCCCTTCCGGAACCCTGCCCTCGAAGCGCGAGTGGACGGCGGAGATCGGTTTCTCGATGGCGGCGTTCATCGGTCCCGCTAAGAACTTGTTGCGTTCCTTGAAAGTGGCGAAGTCGAAGTTCGACTGCTTCTCCGCCAGGCCAAGGGTCGAAAGGAAGTACCTCACCTGATCTGCATCAAATCCCATCTCATCGAGGAGTTGGTCTCCGCCGTAGAAGTTCCCACGTGTCTTACTCATCTTCTCTCCGTCGACCATCAGATGAAATACGCTTAAGACATCAGTCAGGGTAAACTCTCCCGCCTCAGGCTGACGAGTTACATCGGCTTGGGTCCCGAACCACATCGCCCCTTGCATGAGGACGTAGAAGTACACACCATCCTGGCCTAGGAACTGATAGATCTTGGCTTCCGGGTCCTTCCAGAAGCGCTGGTACTCGCTCACGTCTCGACCCTTTTTAATCAGAGCTAGTTTTGTAAAAGAGATAGGAGCGATGAGCGAGTCGGGCCAGACGAAAAGTGTTTTTCCAACCATCTCCGGATCGATCTCTTCCGGAACAGGAACACCCCAGGCCACGTCTCGGGTGATGGATCGATGTGCCCAGCCATCGTTTAGCTGACAGGAGATTCCGTTCTTTTCAAGTAACTCTAACCCGGTATCGAAGTCTGCTTTATTTTCAAACTGGACTACAACTTTTTTCCCAGGGGCGTAGCGACTTTTATGCTTCGGTAGCGACGCCCGGAGTTCCTTGAAGGCGGGCTCGGAGGTGTTATCGAACTGGAAGGCCGGGAGCACAGTCTCTATGACTTCGTTGTAGACCCCTTTCCTCCATTTGTTTTGCTTGGTTCGGATCCACTCAGCGAGCTGGTCGGAGGTCTTCCACATGTCCAGCCACCAGTGAACCGTATCTTTCATAATAGGAGCGGCATCGGAGAGAGAAGATTTCGGATCGATGAGCTCGGATGGATCGAACTGGGCCCCGCACACCTCGCAGGAATCCGAATAGGCCCCCGAGTTGGTGCAGTTTGGATTCGGGCATTTTCCCGTCACATTGCGGTCCTGAAGGAAGCGGTTTAGCTTCACGTCGTACCACTGCTTAGAAGTCTTTTTCTCCAGCATCCCGTTGCTCCAGAGCTTCCGCAGGAAATCCTGGCAAAGCTCAGCGTGCATCGGATAGAGGTCCGGTTGGGAAGTCCCGGAGAAGTTATCGAAGGATATTCCGTACCGGTCGATGGTCTTCTTCTGCTTGACATGGATGAGGTCGATGAATTCTCTCACCGGCATGTTATTCTTGAGTGCTGCTACTTCCGAGGTCGATCCATGATCGTCATTGCCGCTGACGAACAACACATTCTCTTCGCCGATGAGCATCCGAAGGTACCTCGCCATGATATCCGGTGGCACCATGGCGCCGGCAAGATGACCCAAATGCAGAGGCCCGTTCGCGTAGGGCATTCCTGCGGTGACCACTGCAGTTTTTGGACGGCTTAAGCGGTCCAGGACATCTTTGACGTTGGCGGGAGGAGTAAATGGTTTATTCATACAGTGAATTATATAGGGATAAAGATAGCTTTAGCTATCTACAAGTAGATGGACTAGTTTTTGTTTCGTGAGAGCATCGAGTCCAGAGGCCTTGATAATTGTCCCAGCATGAACTCAGGCGCGATCCGGCCCATTGTCTTTAGTACGTTACTAAGCCCGGGGCGGATCTCAAGCTGATCTTTCTTCAACCCTGCGATCGCGCGTTTTACCATGACCTTCACATCCATGCTCTTGACTCCTCCCAAGTCTTCAGCGGTGAAGTCCCCCCTGAACAAAGCAGTCTCCGTGCCGGGAGGTGCCAACTCAAAGACCTTGACCGTCGTGTTTTTAAGCTGGAGCCGCAGGCACTGGGTGAAGGCGTGGACCGCCGATTTAGTGGCACTGTAGACAGGTGAAATCGGAAACGGCACGAAGGCCAGCCCCGAAGATACGTTCACGATGGCCGCTGTCTTTTTAGTCTTCAAGTGCGGAAGGTACTGCTGGGACATCCAGATCGTTCCCAGCAGGTTAGTTTCGATCTCCCGCGTGAGGTTTTCGAGGTCACTGACCGGATCGTTAAGGTTAATCTTGCGCATGATCCCGGCGTTATTGATGACGATGTTTAGGTCAGGAAACTTCTTGATGGTCTCCGCATAAAGGAGCCCGATCGCCTTCGGATCGCTCACGTCACTTTGCAAGATGTGAATCTTCGGGAGACGTTTTTTTGCCTCGTCGAGCTTGGTCTGGTCACGCCCGGTGACAATGATGGTATTTCCGAGTTCAAGCAGCTGAGACGCAAACTCCAGACCGATGCCGGATGTTCCGCCAGTGATCAAGACCGTATTGTTTGATAAATTCATCTTAGCTGCCTTTGTTCGTTGTACGTCCGAAGATCCTAGCATCGTCGTGGTCAGTTGACCACCGAACATCCTGACCCACCTAGATTCAACAGTGCCCCTTCAAACCTGACTTCTCATTATCCGGGCAGCTTGCTCAATCACTTTTTCGCTGAGGGGACGCTGGTTCCACATCTCGTAGGTCACCTCGCGGGCCTTGCGTTTGTCCTGTGCGAAAATTTCGACCATGTGCCGGGCCCACTTCTCGTCTATCGCGTTCAAGTTACATTCGTCATTGAGCCGGAAAGAACGATTATCCATGTTGGTTGACCCGACGGAAACCCAAAGCTCGTCGACTACCATGTACTTGCAGTGGAACATCGTCACTTCGTATTCGAGGATCTTTATCCCGGCCTGAAGCATTTCCCCCCAGATCGCTCGGGAAGCCCGGCGCGTGAGAGGCGTATCAATCTTCCGACCGGGAACTATGACTTCAATCGACACTCCTTTCTTCGCAGCATCGATCAGAATTTTTCGGACGTGGGTGTCAGGGACAAAATATGCGCTAGCGATGCGGATAGATTTTTGTGCGTGAGCAATTGAGTAGAGGTACATCAGCCGAACACTTCCGCTTCCTTCTTCGGGAGAACTTTTAAAGACCTGGGCAAGCACCTCGCCTGTAGGTTTGAGTTCGGGGAAGTAGTCTGTGCCGTGGAGCACTTCCGGATGGGTCGCGTTCCAGTTGTCCATGAAAGCAGCTTGCAGCTGTCCCACCACGGGTCCGGTGATCTTAAAATGCGAATCCCGCCAGTGGTCAATGTCCTGGGCTTTGCCTAACCATTTGTCCGCAATGCCGACACCACCGGTGAATCCAATGACTCCGTCCAGGACTAGGATTTTACGGTGAGTCCGGTTGTTGAGGCGGCTGACGTTGTACCAGCGCAGTGGACGGTAGCGACGGATCTGCACACCGGCTTTTTTCATTTCTTCGAGCGATGATTCTTCAAAACTTTTACTTCCGATCCAATCAAGCAGAACGTGCACCCGCACTCCGGCAAGTGCCCGTGCTGAGAGGTGTTTGGCGAACAGATTACCCACTTCACCGGACCAATATATAAAAGTCTCAAAGGTGATACTCTTTTCTGCGGCTTCGATGGCCCCGAGCATCGCTGGAAAAATCTCATCTCCGTTGTGGTAGGAGGTCACGAGGTTACCCGGGATCAATGGCGGGCCAAGGAGCTGACCTATGGATCTAATGACGTCCGGAGAGTCCAGTGGGCCTATGGGCTTGATTTCATGCTCGACCCGTTTCCCGGGCGATTTCATGTTAAAGGCCAGGATGCAAACTATGACAGAAACAATAACGGTGGCAAGAATAGCTATTGTAATTTTAAACCCCTTGAGGAGAGCTGATTACGTAACGCTAACTTACTTCGCCGTGCAAAGTACATGGCTAATTTAGCTCACTAGGGCCTGGCGGAGACAAGGGCGTTTAGAAAAAAATTCCATTTTTCTTTTCGGCAACCACTCATGACCGACTCTTCCACGCCAGTACCTATGTTTAAACTTTTCACTCGGTTTACCGATAGTTGTAAAATGAACTTACCTAAAATTAGATTCCTCAGTTTAATTTTTTTTGGCTTCTGGTTGATCCTGTTAGAAGCCGGTGCCGATGAAGTAAATTTCTCCACCTGTACCATGACAGCGGTACCCAGTTCAGCCTACACCCTGAGCCCGGCCCTCCGGACCTTTCCAGCACTCTGGCCTTGGGAAAAAAACAAAGGGATCTCGTTTACTTCGGAATTCACACTCATCCCGGTCAACCGGAAAGCTTCCGCCATCACTGTTTCCCTTTCTCTCACTGAAAAAACCCTCGAGGTCAAGCTCAAGGATAAGAAGAAAGGGACGTACATCGGTGCACTCACTCAATACCTGGGAGAGACCCCGGCGAAACCACAGAAAGGAATTGAAAACCTCGAGGTCTCCTTCGGCCCAAAGTCCGTCCTGTCGAAGGTGAGCCTCACCTGTAGCCAGACGGCGTCGAAGAACGTACTGCTCACAGAGTCCTCCGACATCCAGGCCCTCTTGGTAGCAGAACTTGCTCCCGAGTGCGGTGTGGCCGTGGAAAAGATCCTCACTGGAGAAATCGTCGAAGACGGTGAAACGATCGAAGTCTCCAGTGTGGATGCCGATGCTAATTCCTTTTCCGAGGCGGAGATTAGAGAAATTAGAGAAAAAGGAATCTTCTACGACCGCTCACCGGACAAAGAAGATCCCACGGATCTTTGGATTTCGAAGTTCTCACCCTTCATCCCAATTCCCCAAAGCACGGCGCTCAACTGCCCTACCGTGAGACCAGGCGCGACCGCTGACGAGCTGGACCGGATGATGACCGATTTCCTCAAAGAAGTTAAGAGAGTGCTGGTCCAGACGTTAGACGTTCCAGAGAGTGACCAGAAGAGTCTAAACCTTCCTCAGTCCCTTGAGTGCGAGGAATCGCTCGACTTCAGCATGAGCCAAAAAGACAAACCTTACGAGCAGATCAAGGACGGCATGAGCAGAACCAGTGCCCAGTGCGCGCAACGGCTTTGCGAAGAGTATCAGAAGGCCGGAGAGATCCGCCTCCCCTACCGCTACTACCGAAGTGTGATGTTCCTCTGGCGCACGGATCGCTGGAAAGAACTAGTGGGAGACTCCGTGCAGCCCTTCGTGGGCTTGAGTTCGGATTCGAACTACTACAAAGACAAGAACCTGGACTTGCATTTCGTAAAGGTCAAGAAGGGTGGTCGGCCCGACGCCGGTACTATCCTGGCCCAGATCATCGAAGACCGTCTGCGGGTTCCCCGAGACGTCGCAGTCAAACTTGCAGAAGATTTTGCGAAATCCGCCGAAGGGAAAAAAGCACTCCAGAGCATCGCTGCGGAGGTCACCAACTGGCAGATGGCGTCGAGCCCAGCCAGAGAGAAAAGATCTGGAGTGATCCGAGTTGATGCTGACTGGGAGATCTTGCCAGTCCTGAACCTCAAGGCCGGAGTCATCGAGGACATGTTCCAGAAGAAGCTGGACTCGTTCGATAAGATCGACGTAAGCACAGAGAAGCCTTCCAAAACCTCGGGCAGCAAACCCAACCCGAAGAAGAGATCCCCGGTCAAGCCCACTCCGGGGCGAGTTTGCGTCAGTGGATATTCTGGGAAGTGTTACTCCAAAAAAGATCTAGTGGGAAATCCTTCGAACCTCCGGGACGTTATCCTCAAATCCGAGGACACGGCTATCGAAGGAAATTTTGGCATGACCTCCGGGACTAAGGAAAGATCCCAGCTGTTCACGGTGAAAGTCCCCTCCGACTTCAACTGTGATACCATGAACGCGGACGTCTTCAAGAACATGTTCTACAAGCTCAACGAACTCTACCTGCGGCAGGTGGGCCCGTCCTACAACCGGGACATCACCTGGTTCCCAGGTCACTATCCTCAGGAAGACGGCAGCGTGGGTTTCGAGGAGCAAAAAAAGTGTCAACAGGAACTCGGTCCGTCACGGCTCGACTACTGCCGCTGGAAGGCTTCGTGTAAGCAGGGCCAGGCGGCCGGCGGGCTTCGAGCGGCGCTTGCCCTGGACTCCCTCCTGAAGTCCGAACGGAAAAGTGCGGCCAAAGACTACATCCGGCTGAAGTCGGTCGCCGTGCCGAGCGGAGAAGCACTGGACGGTGAGCTCGAGTTCATCGCCTTCGGTCCAGAGTGGAAGAACCTCCGGCAGAAATATATGGACTGCTACAATGACGTCTCCAAAGCGAAGTGCACCGAGGTGAAACTCACGCCGGACCAGTTGGATCTCATCCTCATGCGGTCTCATAACTTCTCGACCATCGAGGAGTTTCGGAACCACCGGGATTCGCAAGCAAACGGTAAGTACCGGAGCTGGTACGATGGCCTGCTCAAGACCACCAGTGACCCGGAGACTTTCGTGAGGTTCCTTAAGGGAAGCTTCGTCGACGAGGGCCTCTACGTGATGGTCCCACCGGGTGAGGACGGCGTCGCTCTTGAAGGAATCTCTGCCGTGGAGAATCCTTTCCGCATGGCCAATCAGCGAGCAAATGGAATAAACCTCCTGCGCCAGACCGTCGCCGATCAAGAGCTCCGGGCCAACTTAAAGAAATCGAATCCACTTCTCGCGGGCATGTACGTCCTTGGTCTGGAGAATACAAACATCGCTCAAAACTTCGAAAGATCGAACGCGGAGTTCATCCGTGGCGCCACTGAGTACCTTCAGTCCTGGACCTCGAGACCTCTGGAAGGAATATTCCAGACTCTCTCGACGGATGGTGGACAGAAGGCACTTCAGGTCCTGAGCTGCACTCAGGCGGTTACCAATCCGATGCTTCTTGCTACCTGCCTCAATGGACCTGATTCGAAAAGTAAAATGCTAAGTGCCTCTGTTACCGTAAGCAGTTTCAACGAAGGTGTCAGGAGATCTCTCGAGAGACCAGAAGGACTCTACTGCGCGCAGACCGATCTCACCTGTCTCGAGACCTGGGCCCGGATGGGACCCGCCTTCATCGGAGACACGGGACTCTTGCTCCTGAGTGCGCCGCTCGGTGGAGCGGGGATCTTAGCAAGCGGTCTCCTCGTCTCGGCGAGACAGGCGTCGGATGCGTACTACTCGACGGTCCAAATGGAACTTCAGAAAACGGGCCGGACCTGGGAAGAACTTGCCAAGAGTCAGAAACAATCAGACCTGGCGCTCCGGGACAGCATCATCTCCGCCGCCGTGAAAAATGGGATGCTCACCTTCGCCGTTGCCAGTGCCGCGAACCTCGCCGGGATGAAAGTCCAGCAGATGGCGGCGGCGAAGATCCTTCAAGCCGAACTCGGATTTTTGAACACTAGTATCCTTGCAAAAGCTTCTCCTAAAATAGTCCAGGATCTGACTCAGAGACAGGTTGCGGTCCGGGCGCTTGTGGGAGAACTTGTCGGTGGTGTGCCGGTGAATTTAGCTCAGGCAACGGTCGACCTCGTCCGGCAGTGTAAGATGTTCAACCAATGTGACGACGAAGCCTTCACCTCCGCCATGATCACATCCATGGTCCTGATGGCACCGATGAGCGTGGGGCCCGGGATCGTCCGGGTCATCTCAGCGAAGTCTCCGGGCCAGATGCCGGCAAGTGCTCTGAAAGTTAAACCAGATTTCAAAGACGCCGTCTCTCGCCAACAAGGCCTGGAGAAACTCCGGTCTCAGTCTACCCTCGGTGACCTCAGGGCGGCGGAAGGTTCGGTCCGGTACGTCCTGAAGAATGGCCAGACGGAGCCACAGGTTATGCTCAAGACTGATGACGGGTATGGCTGGTTCGACCTAGACCGGGCCGTGATCAAACTCGACATGGATAAGAATCCACAAAACTTCAAAAACGTCAAACCACTCGAACCGTCGAGAAAGATCTCTTCTGTCACTGACCTGATGGGAGTGACTCCGAAGAAACTGATTAATAGTGTGGAACTCCAGACGGCAGCCGTCGCCGAGAGCGAAACCAGCGTTAAAGTGCGGATCGCACTGAAGACTGAAAAATATAAAAAGAAGATCGAGCAGATTGGCCTGATGAAGAAGCAGGGCAAATCAGACGCGGAGTTAAGTGCCGAACTGCAGAAGCTCTACAAAGAAGCCGGAGAAGACTACGCCTACGTCTCCCAGGCCATGCTGGATGAAATGAAGAGCTCGTCCGATGACTTGAAGCAGGTCCTTGAGAAGAAGCCGAAGGACGCCAAACCGGAAACCTACGACTACGTGTACATCGGCGCCGGGATCCATAACGGTATAGTTAAAAAATCCTTCCAGGACAGCATGGGCGACGGGATCGCGGATGTGAAAGTCCTCACCCTCGAGGCGACCGATAACATCTCCGTCTTCGGAAGGTCCGGGGATAGCTTCCGAGGAAACACCCTCGAGAGTTCCGAAGCCGGCAACCCGAACACGGCCCTGAGCCGGGATGACCTCGTGGCCGATTCGAAGAATTACCAGGCCGATGGTGGGATCCAGGTCGCCGATGTCGTAAAGGACATGGTTCCGGTGGCGGATCAGCTCCAGGCACCGGCCGTCACCAACCACTGGCTGAGTAAGAGCGATTACCTCTTCGAGACACCGGTCCAGTCCGTGAAGGAAATCAACGGCCCACAAGGGCTGACCTACGAAGTGAAGATGAAAGATGGCCGCACCGTCATCGCCAAGAACGTCGTTATGGGCACGGGCCTGGGGCAGGAGCGGCTTCCGACGAAAGACGCTCGCAGCATTGAGTTCATTAAACGTGACAAGGGATCGAAAGACCAGCGGGTCTTCTTCGTCGAGGACCTTCTGGAAGGCATCAGCAAGAAGAAGAAGGCCGGCGAAGATTTCATGGGCCAGTTCAATGGAAGTAGAGTGATCGTCATCGGCGGAGGCCACGGCGGCGCCATCGGCATAGAAGCGATCGAAGGCCTTGGCCCCAAGTCCCTCTACACCGAGGCGGACAAGAATAAGAAACCGGACTCCTACCTTTGGGTGAACCTGGACGCGAAAACCGGAGATGACTTCAAGAAGATCATCGGCGGTGGTGACCGCTACTTCGGTCTCGCCCCACTCATCGACGCCGGGAAGATTCGGTCCAACCAGTACTACGTCGGCGAGATCCTCCCCTTAAACAATGGCAAGGGCGTGAAGGTCTCCTTCATCGACAAGGCCACAGGTAAACCCGTGCTGAACGCGAAAGGAAAGATAAAGTACGAGATCGGTGACTACGTCGTCTACGCCACGGGGTACGACAGTCCGACCAATACCATGCTGAGCTCCTACGCAAATGACAAAGGAAAAGTGACCTTCGATCCCGTCGAAGGAAACATCACTCCGAACGACCCGAGGATCAAGAGCGATGCACCGGTCATCATAGCCAACCAGGTCCGGGCCGC
This sequence comes from Bacteriovoracaceae bacterium, assembly GCA_035576105.1. GTDB lineage: Bacteria > Bdellovibrionota > Bacteriovoracia > Bacteriovoracales > Bacteriovoracaceae > Peredibacter. The sequence continues at coordinate 81,414 of DATLXA010000060.1, read as the reverse complement.
CGATGGGAAAGGCAGGAACATTTACGTCGCCGGGCCCTCTGCCGGGAAGATCATAAGTCCTACCGACCCGGGCGGTGCTGGGGCCGTGACGATCAACGTCTTCGGACCGAGGTCTCAGTCCCTCGGAAGACAGCTCGCTGAAGAAGCGAAGAGAAAAAAAGAAATGGTAAAGTCCATCACGGCGGACGAGAAGAAAACGGATCGATGAAAACATGAAGTTTACACTTCTCGGTGATGTTAAAGTTCCTCGGTGAATATTTTTTCGGTGATCTTCCAGAACTTACCCTGCTTCCGCGCTATGATAAACGCCGGCATCCGGAGTAGTTTCTGGTACCTTACCACTTCTTCCGCAGTCGATATATGGAGCCCGAGCTCCGGCCGCCGCAGGTGCGACCGAAGGAAGTCGATGTTAAATTTCTTGAGACTCGTCGGGTTGTTGAGAAAATGAAATTCTGAAAAGTACTGAGCATCGTAATCAAAATACTTAATCTCCACGAACGGGTTCCCGTTCTTGTCACTGCGCTCTTCCAGCTTAATCATGTCCGGCTTAAGGACGTGCGCATCTTTGGAGAGCTTGGCCTGCTTTAGCTTCGCATCGGCGTCGATCAGCACGGCCGCGCAGGTGGTGCAAGTCCGAGCGGTGATGTCATTCTCACTGGAACATTTATGACATAACTTATAGCGGAAACGATAGCCACAGGTTCGGATCTCCAGAGTGCTCAGATCCTGTTCGGCGCCCCGGCACTTGCGGCCAAAGTGCTCGATCACGTCTCCGTCTAGATTGCGAAGTCCCCAGAAATTATTGACGAACCCACATTGGGGGCAGGTCACCTCGACTGGATCGGAATCCTTCTGAGGTTTCTTGTCACTGATCTCCGGACTGTAGATGTCATGCCTTACCCCAGCGTAGTCGAGGACGAAGCAATCTTTCTTGCCCGCATCGAGCCGAAGTCCCCGGCCAACGATCTGCTGGTAGAGACTCACGGACTCAGTTGGGCGGAGGATAGCGATAACGTCCACGTGCGGGGCATCGAACCCGGTGGTGAGGACGGAAACGTTCACCAGGTACTTGAACTTCTTTTGTTTGAAATCTGTGATGATGCTATCCCGGTCACTTTCTTCGGTGTCTCCGATGACAATTCGTGCCTGCCCCGGAGGCAAGCACTCGAGTATCTCCTGAGCATGTCTAACGGTGCTACTGAAGATCATCACCCCCTGCCGGTGGTAGCTCTGAGTGATGTCAACGATGTTCTTTATAATGAGTGGAGTGAGTCTTCTTTGTCCTTTGAGGATCTCCTCGACCTGTCCTGAAGTGTACATTTTTCCCGACTCGGTCAGGTCAGAAAAATCATAGGAGGTCACCGGGATATCGATCTTTATTGGTTTGGTCAGATAGCCTTTCTTGATCATGAAGTCTAAGGGTAGCTCGAAGACACATTGTTTAAAGAAGCGGAACTCCTCAGTCTTGAGTTCACCCTTGTGGCTGTACTCGTAGATCCAGCCCAGGCCCAAACGGTAGGGAGTGGCCGTGAGACCCAGGATGCAGAGATGGCCGTTCCGTTCCCTGAGCTTAGCGATGACTGTTGAGTATTGTGTATCATTCTCCAGACTCACCCGGTGGCATTCGTCGATGATGAGAAGGGTGAAAACATCAAAGAACTCGTCTTCAGCGTTGGCCACTGACTGGATACTCCCGAAGATAACTTTTTGACTTGAGTCTTTTTTATTCAGGCCAGCGGAGTAGATTCCTGCCTCGAGCCCATAGCTTTTGTATTTGAGATAATTTTGCTCGACCAGTTCTTTCACGTGGGCAAGGACCAGGACTCGCCCGCGTGCGATTTTTGCCAGTTCAGCGATGACCAGGCTCTTGCCGGCCCCGGTCGGGAGGACGATGACCGCTGGGCCACGTTGTTTGCGGAAGTAATCAAGAGTATTCTTCACCGCTTCTTGCTGGTAAGGCCTGAGAGTGTACATGGATCTATCATAGGGACGATGACAGACGATGTCACGTCTGATCGAACACTTAAGAGTTCACTAAATCCCTTCTTCTTTTCTAATGTTTTGATTAATGAGTTCGAAGAGGATAACTTTTTTTCAAGTTAGAGAATTAAACCAACCGGAGGAATTATGAAAGTCCTATTGTTTATCCTAGCGGCTTCGTTCGCATCCATAAGTACCGCTTCGGACTACCAGCTCAATTGCTCTGCCGCAGATACGAGTTTCAGCTGGGAAGAATCCCTAGGTACGTACGTGCTCAATGTCCGGACGTTCGACTTCGATCAAGAGGGCGAGCGGGTTTTTACTACAACGAGCTTTGACCTCAATGACATTTCGATCAAATACAGTAATAAAAAACGACTTAGCAGGACCACAAGCAGCAACTCAGAAGAGGAATATTACACGGCAACTGCCACAATCATTCCTCTTAAAAAAGTAAGAGAGGCCTTCCGGAAGTTAACTGGCATAGCTAAGGTCAAAGAAAAGGTGTTCTGTAGAGAGTACTCCGACTGGGAGTGACAGACCTTACTAAGCTTAAAACCTAAGGATCCGCCGATGAAGGCATCGTTAGTTTTCTCAGAGCTTCCTTGCTCATGCTTGGATGATGTGGATCTTCTACCTTTATGTGCTTCGATGATCCGGATGCCGGCACCTCCGGAGTGTATTTCCCGTAGACGTAGCGGTTAAAATCTGCGGAAAAATCGATCCCGGCCGCGGCTGAGACTTCTTCTTCGAACATGGGTGTGGTCACCGTCGAATGCATGTACTTGGCATAGTAGTCTTTGAGAAAACTCTTGAGGTTGAGCCCCTTCTCATTCATCCGATGACCCAGAAGAGATAAGAAAGCAGACCCTTGGGCATACGAGAGGCCATCGGTCCGTCGGGCCCAGACCGAATGCCCGGCCAGGGCCGCAGACTGGTGTCCCAGTACTGAAGCAAGGGGGTAGTTGTTATCGCGCCAGCGCGACATCGCCTCGTCCATCCATCCAGAGTTCCCATTGGCGGGCATGACTCCGCGGGCGTTGTAGGAGTGGAAGAGCTCATGCCCCAGCGACAGCAGTCCGGTGGCCGTCGCGCCGGAGTATTCCATCCCACCCTTCACCAGCGTGGTACCGTAGATGAGGATCTGATCGAAAGGAAAGGGACCGTAGTCGGCTTCGAGTTCACGCAGGAGTATCTGGGTGAGGCTCACGAATGGATTGATGTCCACGATGCTGTAGATGTCCACCGGTAGCTGTCGACCATCAATGGATGAATAGTAGAACTGGACGTTGCTCACCGGACTCTTATCCGGAAAGACGTGGAAGAAGAGTGACGAGCTGGTGTAGAACCCCGGGTAGGCAATCTCGTACCGGTCGCGGTTAATCTTCCGGACCCGGCCATTGGTTTTGATGGTATGTTTTAAACTCTCAAAGCCGACGAAGTTAACATTTATCTGTCTCGAGTACTGGTCGAATTCGAAGTTCGAGGGCAGGTACTGCTCAAGGTACCTTCGGTCATTTAAATCAGAGAGCCAGAAGGCCGAAGCCACACCGAGTTCGTTAAAAACCACGTTAGTGCTGAACGTGTGCCTGAGTTGCAAGCGGTGCTCTCCTTGGCCAATCCGTTGTTGAACGACTCGCAACAGGGTCTGAGCGTCGGGATCCGCGACCTCTTCAACGGTGACAGACAGACCATCGAGCAGGACCTCCGTAGGTACCGAAACCAGATCAAAGATCGGATAACCTTCTTCCTTGGAAGAAAAAGTAATGTCTGATTCAACGGTAGCCGTTCTGCTGATGTAATCATAGGTGAGCTCGTGGACCGCGTGTTTGAAATTCACAAAGACGGCATTGGCTTCTTTATGTGGGAAGGATGGAGGGGCCTGCTCCGGAGACGCGAATCCCAGCATGAAGAATAGACCGGTCAGGGTAGCAAGTAAGACTTTCATCAGTTACCTTTGAGAGTGTTTTGACTCCCAAGGTAACTAGAATTTTATTAAACCAAAAGAGCTGTAAGCAATAATTAGGAAATACCGGCCACATGGACCGCGATTAACGTTTCGCAAGGTGCGTTTTGAGTAGCCACTCTCCCATCTGCCATTAAGAAATCGACTCGATTTTCACCAGCACTTCGTTTCTCTTCATAACCGGCAGGGCGAACGGCTGATCGTACTGTGCCCACCAGACATGAGAGACGCCCCTGAGCCCCGCAACACGGATTTCTTCCAAGAGCAGTGCTTTAGCTGCTTCCATCTTTTCCATATCATTGTTTCCAGAATACCGATGAACAGCAACGGTCTTATCCGGCATGTCCTCGATCCAGACCTCAGGATTCTTCGGTAGCATGGCCGCTGACTCCGGAGGCATGTAGAAAGACATGACCCATCCGTCACTGGTCCGGTCTTGGAAAACGGGAGTGGTCATTGAGGTCTTCTTCGTCTCAGAGTTCTCGCCAAAAATGAAGTCCGCTAGGAGCCGAAATCCAGAATCTCTAGTCTCCTCGAACGATCCAGTCTGCTCTACTCTGGCGAGAGTAAACGGCGGGTAGTGCCGGATCTCAAGGTTACCGATTTTTCTCAAAACAGAATACGGAAGCTCTTCTTCCAGACGGATTCCGAGCGCCCCCGGAATAGTCCCTGAACTAATCTTAGACATCATTCGGTCCAAGTCTTGTAATCCTGTCCAGGGCGGACAAGGGAGTCAACCTAATGATTCTAGGCAGTTGAGTTACCGGTTAAAAATCAATTTTTCCATTCAAAGACCGATAAGAAACTTATGAAATTTATTAGTCTTATAATCTGGCTTACCCTAATGAGTGCCACAGCGTTGGCGGCTTATGAGAGGTGTCCAGTTACCATGAACCTGGTCGAAAAAGATTGCGTCTATCTCGCTGGTGATCTTACTAAACCAGGTTTTGACTGCTCCACTCTGAAAAACAAGTTCGGACTCCTCACATGCGAAGCGGCCACCGGAGGTATGTGTGAGGACTGGGCAGTCAAGGCCTGTCAGGATATGTTGCCTACCTGTCAACAATTCGCAGGGCCGGCACCGCTTGAAAAATACAAAAAAAAGTTTCATCAAGAAGCTAAGAAGACACTTGAATACTGTAAAAATTCTTATTTCACTATTCTGGACCCTGGCCCGGATGCGAAGCCAAAAGTCGAAGACCTCCCCGTACTCCCAGCTGCGAAGGTAGCGGATGTGCAGGGTTACGATTTTCACGCAGCATTGATCCTTCAGCACGCAGTCAAAAACCAGAGCGAGCTACTCACGATTGCAGACAACACCGGCGAGCCGATCGCCTGTCCCGTCCCGGAATTCACCGCTGCCCTCCCCGCCTCCTATGTGAATTGCCTCGAGCGAAAGGACCTGGAGTCGGCGGCCTGGACCAAAGTCAGGACCGATCCCAGACCCATCATCTTAGATAGCCGGAACGTCAACCACCGGATTCGGAAAATAAATGGGAATTTTGAGATCGCGGTCAACATTAGACTCCTTTATAAAGGTGATCCGGCAGACCGGCAGGAAGTGGTAACCAAGATAACCAATGCCCGGAGCTGCGTTGAACGATTTTTTGCCAGACATAGAATCATCCTAAACCTGGGCCTGAGCACAGATGATAAAAGCTGGCTGGCATGGTGGAACGCGGATCTAGATGACATCTACGTTTCGAAGTACGCTGACCCTCCGAACTCAAGGAACTGGTCCATCGGGTTCTCAGCTAAGGATCCCCTTTTCACGGACTCTGAAATCTGCGGGACCGTGATCCACGAACTGTCACACCGACTCAACCTACCCGACAGGTATTTATTGGATGCGAAGAACCGCAAGAACTACTCGCTCGATAAGACTGCGGTCATGCACGATGGGAACTGGCTCCTGCCTCAGGCATACTTCACAGAAGCTGACTTGAAAATATTAACCAATCCCCTCTGCAAGTACGAGAATCCTGGGCCTCCCTGACTTACCTCTGGTCCCCCTGCGTTGCAAAAGCCAACCCTCTTGCCAATTAATCCTGTCGGGCATAAGTTTCGCTTCTCTAACTTCCCCAAAGGATCAACTCATGAAATTAGCCGTAACCTGTATGCTAGCACTCTCAACCTCACTCAGTGCTTTTGCCACTCAGCCACTTATCATTAAGACAAATTTTCCAGGGTATACGATGGATGAGGACCGGATCATTGAAACTTGCGAAGTTCACCCGAACTTCGTGGCCATCAAGAAGACCTACTCAAACGGCTTCGAATTCGTTTCCAATGTTCCTTCAATCTTCCACGGAAACATCAAGCAACTCATCGAAGAAGCTGCAAAGGCAAAACTCATCGTTTCAGATAACTCCTGGTGCGATGGTGCCACGACGGATATCACTGCTTACACCGATGCCCAGGGAGAAAACAGAACGGAATTTTCCCTTTTCAATACCGGAAGCTGCGGGAACAAAGGTAACGAGCGAAGAGGTGTGGCGGCGAAGGCCCTCATTGATATCGTTTCAACTCATTGCCCGACCGTTCACCAGGCCCGACAAATTACCATCCAGTAAATTCTCCGTTTAGAGACTGACGGTCCAACACACTCGCCGCTCATTTAAGCTCGAGTGTGTTGGATCCTATTTGACCCCGAAGTAATCATTGAAGACCATCGCCTCGTAGCTAGCTTCATCCACTACCGGACTGGTAGTTTTGGTCTCTGGAAATTTCAAAAAATCATTAAAGGGAACTAGCATGATCGGTAAGATTCCCTCCAGGGTCCGACCGGTGCCCCAGCTAGAGAGCTTAACCTTCCAGTAAGAATTTTCTTTTTTTGCTCTCAGATACGACTTCGATTCGATGGAGTTGAAATATACGTATCTATAGAATCCACCAGTCATTTCTTGTACCCCGTAGCTCACCCTCAATATTTGCTGCGCACTTTCGGGATTCTCCGTAACCTCAAACCCATTTTCGATGAGGATGGCCTTGATCAACGGCGAGTGGCGCTTCCATTCTGCGGCATCTGCGTTCTTATTCCATTGCTTCAAAAACACCGTCTTGTCCGGGGCGTCTTTTAGTTTTACAGATTCCATTGCGAGTTTATACTTGTCCGGATCCACCGGTGCCGGAACGATGGACTGGTAGATGTCATCCTTGAACATATGAACTTTTTCATCCCAGAGGCAGTAGCTGCCTTTGTTGAAGATGGTACATTTTAAGGGAGCAGCGTTTTTCGCTTCCTTGATTTCATCGAAGGATCGGCCCTTGATGAACTCGTCTCCGGCATCTTTTTTTCCCGAGGGTTGGTGTGCGCAGGCAGTAAGGAAGAGGATGATTAGAATCGTTTTCATGGTTGAGTCCGTATGATTAGAGATGACTCAGTATAAGGGTCTTAGGCATTGAAGAACAAGAAGAACTTAATCTAGTTCTTCTATCTTGTCCGATACTCGAAGGCTTTCTTCTTCTGAGATACATTCGGTAATGGTTTCATTGTTCAATATGTTTTCAAGCTGAAGCTTGGCCTTATCTTTTTCACCCCTGGCCTGATAGCAGCTAGCTACTTTCCGCAGGCCTGCGGAGACGTAGTCTAAGTTTGGGCACCTCCAGGATTTAGTCTGACTCAAAGCTTTCTTAGTGAACCCAGGATTAAATCCAGGACCTGCTGCATGTTTGCAGATGTCTACATTGCCGTAGGTTGATGTGGGTGATTCGGAAAGCGCAAGGGCCATGGATAGAGTCACCACTCGCCGTCCCGGACGCTGCTTGTTTGGTGAGATCTATCAGGCTTTGACCCGCCGGCGGTTTGATATTTTTTATCTCTCCAGAACAGTTTCCGGGAACATGCGCGTGCTTAATCAGCTTCTCATGGGAACAGGAATTGTTTAGAATAAGCACCAGGAAGAAAATGAAGTATTTCATGTTCCTATGCTAGAACAATGAGATGAAAGAAGGAAGCTGTTTGATAACGAGAAAAACTTTCAAATGGTTTGGCCATCTTTTGCTTCTAGTTCTTGCAGGTCTTGGCGTGACCTACGCCTATCTGGCATCACAGACCGGAGCGCCGGCAGTTGCTCTAGGAATTTTTAAAAGTGACAGCTCTCGGTTTCTGGTATTTGCGCATCGAGGAGGTGCAGGGATTCTCCCTGAGAATACCATCACAGCTTTTAAGCATACTGCGAAAATGGGTGTCGACGTTCTTGAACTGGACGTCCATGCCACCAAAGATGGAGTCCTGGTAGTCCTCCACGATGCCACTGTTGAGCGGACGACCAACGAAACCGGAAAAATTTCTGACATGACTCTTGAATCCGTCAAGAAACTCGATGCGGCCTACAGATTTTCTAAAGACGGCGGTAAAACATTTCCATTCCGCGGAAAACGCATCGTGATTCCTACGTTACTGGAGGTCTTCGCTGCTTTTCCCAATATGAATTTCAATATCGAGCCCAAGCAAGTGGTGCCTTCAATTACAAAACTCTTGTGCGGACTCATCCAGCAACGGAAAATGACGGATAAAATCATCGTCGGATCGTTCCAGCAAGCGGCGGTGGAAGAGATTCGCGCCGAGTGTCCGGAGGTCGCTACTTCAGGAACGCCAGCTGAAGTTGTTAAATTTCTAATGATGTATCAAACAGGTATCGGAGAGTCTTACACTCCACCGATGCAGGCCCTGCAGATCCCGAAGTCATGGGGCAGTCTACAGGTCGTGACGGAAGGTTTCATTTCGACCGCACATGAACTTAATGTGAAAGTGCACGTTTGGACCATCAACGATCCTGGGGAGATGCAGAGGCTCATCGACATGGGAGTTGACGGTATCATGACGGATTACCCTGAGAAATTATTCAGATTGCTAGGTCGGAAAGGATATAATCAAGCCCACCCCGAATGGCAGCTACCTGAGCATCTAAGCACAGAGTCTCCGTGACCTTCGGACTATCAGGATAAACTTCTGTTGTCGTCGTGAATGTTGCTTTCGAGAATCCTCCGCAAAGGAAAAGCTTTTTCTTATCGTAAGTAATCACACCCTCGTCCTCGATGGGTACGCCGATGATTTTGCCATCACCATCCGGTGGAGCGATGTGGGTAACCTTCCGCACTGAATCTATGATCGCCTTTTGGAAATCTTTTTGAGGATTATGAACATCCCCTACTACGTAGAAACCATCGGGGATTTCAGAAAAGTCCTGAAGCTTACCGTCTCTATGTGCCAGGGCCGGTCTAAAGATCGTATTATCCGTGTCTGTTGTTTCGTGCAAATCAAAATGAGCAAAGATCTCTATTCCAAGGGAAGGGATTGCATTTAAAAAAAATCTGCATTCTTCCGCTGGACTATCCTGATAGAATGATCTGTTTGGATCGATGGCATAAGGGTTCCATCTATTGATCGTCTCATACGCCCACGGGCTGATACACGGAGCGCATACAAAATTAAAGGTGCTATGGTATTTTTGTGCCTCACGGTTCATGAATTCTAAAGCTCCATGAACCCCACTGGTTTCATATCCGTGTACGCCGCCGGTGATCAGTATCGTTTTTTTCTTTGGATCTAGATTTTTTGATTTTACTAAGAAGAGAGGATACGCCTCGGGATTAATAGAAAGATGTCCGTAGGTGAGAATATCAAAGGCTACTTTGAGCTTTTCGATTTTAATGCCAACTTCATGAAGATATGAGCGTTGGATGGTTTGCCTACTCAGCCAGTCTGCTTTTTCTGTCGGACCCCAAGGAGCTAATGGAAGTGTTTTGTTCATAGTTAGATTAGGCCTAGGTCCTTACCTTTTTTGAGAACTTCTTCTTTTTGCTCAGAAGACATGTTTGTGAACATTTCCTGGATCTTTTTCAACTCAGCAGGGTCCATTTGGGACATCATTTCCTGCGCTTGTCTTATCATGTCTTCCTGGTTCATTCCGGTGAACGGCGCTTCTTCAATGATTTGAGAGAAGATAATCTTTTCCGGACCTATTTGAGCTTCAATATTATGATCGGACTTAAGCTGCTGCAGAACTAAATTGAAGCTAAGGCCTTTATTGTCAGCAGCTTCATACATTTTCTCGGTAGGCAACGAGACTCGTTTCTCGGGAAAGCCATTAGATTTCAAAGTTTGCAGTATTTTTTCGGTAAATTCTTTCATAAGAATTTGTAGAAGATCTTGGGAGTTCTGGCAAGGGTCCGTGGGCGTATAAGACTTACTGCGAAGAAATTTCTTGAGGGTTTGCGGCCAAATCCATCAGGATGGTGAAGTCATGATGCTCGCGTAAATACGCCGCTGGGAAATTGGCCTTAGGATCATTCAAGAGCTGTTTTAAGAGGTTACGCTTAGAGCCACCGCGGGCAATCAACAGAATGGCTTTTGATTTGAGAAAGCTGCCTGTACCGTAAGTATCTGCCTTGGTTCCTCGAGGCATCTTCATCGCATCACAATCTTCGTCGGCAACGGTGACCACTCCCCGAAAAAGATCAGCGGGGTAGCCTGGCTCGTGAAAGGCCACATGCCCATTCAATCCGATGCCAAGGATGACCAGCTCCGGGGCTTCAGTCACTTTTTCAAAATCTAAAAACTGCGCAGATAAGCTTGGCAACATTTCTTTAAAGAACCGCTTGAAGACACCAGTTTCAGGGCCAGTGATGACTTCGTCCAGCTGGCATAAGCGTAAATTACGTACAGCTGTCGGAGGATTATGTTCCCAAGATCGATAAAGAGGAATTGGAGTCGACCCGGTCGGTAAAAAGAGAGTTTTGGCCGTATAGCGGTTGGCTCGTTCTTCAACCCATGCATTTACAGCTTGAACTAAACCTTCATCGCCATCAAATATTTGTGTATTCATAGTAGGATGAATCTCATAACTGGGGGGCCTTTGTCAGCAATTTAAGAATATTTGATTCGATATAAATAAAGTCCCCGCGGAGAGGCAACCTTCCATATTCTCTTATGATTCTCAGTTCCGGCCAGTAATGACGAAAAGATCTCCGGGGGGATCTTACCTCCTGCGACTAGCCACAGAGCACTCATTAAATGTCGGACCATTTGTTTCAGGAAGCCACTCCCCTCGATCTTGAATTGGTAGCACCGTCTAAGCTCGTGAGGTATCGATATCGGACCTGATTCCGGCAAAACCATATGCGGGTCAACTTCTGTGATTTCACATAAAGAGACATTCCTCACCGTCGTTTTGACATTGCTCCCGGCCGAACAGAAATTGCGAAAGTCATGGGTCCCGACAATCTCCTGGGCGCACTTTTTTAGTAAGGCAAGGTCTAAACTGTACGGATTGTTTACGATGAAACTCTGATCAAATGAGCTAAATCGAAGAATGTTTGTAAAAAGATACCGGTACTCTTTAGATTCGGCTCCAGATATTGGATTGAATGGGCCTTCACAGGCAATGATACCAAGGCACCGGATCTGCGAAGGCAGCATCGTATTGAGCTTAATTAGGAATGGTACACAATCGATCTGCTCCTCAGCAGTAATTTTAACGATCTGCTCGATCGCATGAACGCCGGTATCTGTTCGAGCAGCGCCCTTGGTTGTTACCTTTCTTGTAAGGAGCTTTCTAAGAGATTCATTGAAATGGTTCTGGATGGTCGGTATGTCTTTCTGCCATTGGAAGCCGAAGTCATTGGTACCATCGTATTGAAGAGTGGCCTTGTAGTAATGCATACTTATATCTACCGTTTTGAGAGTGACCCTGCAAGACGCAGAAGCCGATAAAATAACTCGGATTAAATGTTTTTGCATTTCGATCCGATAAGCTAAAAATGAATATTCTAATTTCTCTCTCATTTCTCTTTCTCCTCTGCCCTACGGCGAAAGCTGAACAGCTCTGCATCTCCGGAGAACCCATAACCGAGTTGGCAAGCTTCGCTGATAAATATTTGGACAATCAGGATCCGGACCTCGGGCCACTCCATCAGCAGTTTCTAGATCTGCTCAACGAAGAAAGACGTAAGGCGATTGAAGAAAAATACAAAGGCGCTTGTTACACCGTCGAGCCGCTCAAACGCAACCCCGTCCTCGATCAAGTGGCGCAGGAACACTGCCAGTACATGGCCAGCTCCTTCGACGGCAAATCGTTCAACGGCGGGATCAGCCATGTTGACGGTAGTGGGAACAATGAGCAACACAGAGCTGCAGCTGCGAAATTCTGCAAACCGAGAAGACTAAAAGATGGAAAACTCGGATGCGACATGGTCAGCGGCAACGTGGGCGGCACCAGTAGAAAACCTGAGCCTTCAACCATGCCTCACCTGGTAACAGGTTTCATGAACAGTCCTGGTCACCGGGCGAATATTGTAGGTTATCTAAACAGCGAAACGGGGATCGGCATCTGTACCAGTCCTCACGGCGGCACTTTCATCAGTCAGATGTTTGCCTTTCCAGAAAGAAAAACCGGTGAATCTGCCTTTAGAAAAATCCCAGGGTGCACGCCCAAACCAGTTGCCATCGAATTCTGAGCTAGTGGTCGAATCAATGTAGGAATCAGGTCTCACCAAAATGGCCTGATTCGTATACTGACGGTTAGCAGTCCAATAGCTTCCTTCGCGTTTGCTAGGATAGATTTGTATTAAATTTACAAACGAAGGTACATCAATCTTGACTTCACTTTCACCAAAGACCAGCAAGGTATATCTACTATAGTCGAGAAGTGAATAGAGCCTTTTTACATCACCATCGGCATTCACTTCAAAGTCAAATAGCCTCTGACCCCGAGGCCCTTGGTCTCCGTAGCAGATGCCCATTCCGGTAATATTTCCCGCTCGCCTTTGCACGGCCTTTACGTAGTCCAGGGCATGAGTCCCAGTCTCAGAATATTTGGTTGACCGTACCAGTTCCCCTGAGGCTTCAACAACGCTTCTGGCAACTGGCATGCGCTCGTCTTCATAACTTTGCAGCAGTTCGGCGCCGGCGCCAAACTTCACCACCATGTTCAATTTCCACATCAAATTGAAAGCATCTGCAAGTCCAGTATTAAGACCTTGTCCACCATTCACCGAATGGATATGGCACGCGTCTCCGGCGAGGAAGACACGTTGATCTAAGCTAAATTTCTCGGCCACGGATTCCTTCACCGAAAACTGTGAAAACCAGATAATTTCTTTGAAGCTTAAAGTGTGAGGTTGCATAGCAAGATTGATTTTGGCCGTTGCCTCCTCGAGGCTGAAATCTTTAGTGTCCATTCTCACATAAAATCGATCAATGTTTCCCTCCCGTGGAATCCACGCCACATCAGAGGTTTCCGCCTGGAATGAAATGATCTCCGGTACCTTAGGAAAGTCTGTGTCCACGATGCCGTCGATCACCGCCCAGATAAGCTGCGGTCTTTCGATCTGGAATGGGATAGCAAAGTGATTGCGGACAAAGGAACGAGAGCCATCTGCTCCGATGACGTAGCTCGATTGAATGGTCTCGCCATTCGAAAGAGTGGTGAGGCAACCTCCCTCGGATAGTCGAATGTCCTCAACCGTTGTTGACCGTCGCACGCGCGCCCCGACTTCTTTGAGCTTCTCATCCAACAGCTTCTCCACATGGGACTGTCCCAGCATGAGAAAATGTTTATGTAAGCAGCCCTCGAGTTCGTCCCACCAGGTAGATTGACGGGATATGAATCCGCCTTTAGACCACACCGAGCTTGTGTTGCATTTTTTACCTAATGGGTAGAGTTCATCAAACAGACCGATAACTTCGAGCAGCTGTAGGGTGCGCGCATTGAGAGCGTCCGCTCTTCCGACCTCAAGTGGGCCCGTGGACTTATCGACGACGATTGTGCGCAGTCCACAAAGTTGTCCCAGGAAGGCACACATCAGCCCGACCGGGCCGGCCCCGACGATGACGATGTCAGTTACTTGCGTTGTCATTGGTATGACTCCAGACCAGGGTTGTTAAAAGGCGGATCACTTAATACATGAACCCGCTGAAGGTGCCGGGGGGCCTTAGATACAAACTCTTCCCTGCCATGAAGAAGTGAAAAGTTATCGGCGATCACCACGTCTGCTGCCTGCCATTCATGGGCGTAGAAATTTGTTGGAGCGTAGAGTGCTTCTTTCATGCTACGGTGGAACGCCTCTAATTCTTCTTCGCCAAGGCCGGTGAACTGCAGATCGGGAGGATTGACGAAGTGCCCTCGTTGGTTAGAGGGAGGTTCGTTATAGCGGATAACGGATACGTTTTTCAGAGGGTGTTTGGTGATGACTGGAGAAGTAACCGTACTATGGTAAAATTCCATTTTCCTGTGATACGTGCCAGTGACCTTATTCCAGTTATCTTTTGACTTAAGAGAAATATTTTCTAGGGCAAGGATGGTGTTTGAAAAGGTGGTTCGTCCACCCTGTCCAGGCAACGGAGCTTGGACACAGTGAAAGATCTGGTACTCTGGTACCTGTGGACGATACATCCCATCCCAATGAAGAGGGACATAATTATTGTCGAAGATATGATCTTCTGGATTCTCTCGTTGCATCAGTTCGAGGACTTTTCCGAAAGGCCAAAGACTAACTTCTCCCCACAGCTCACAATAGTCGGAAAACTCATTTGAGTTTTTAAAAGTTTCGAACCCTCTCAAGACAATTAACTGTTCCTGACGGAAGTGTTTGCGCAGGTCCTCTAGGTTTAAGTCTTTTACATTGCAACTTCTCCCAGTTGGTTTTAAAAGAATCCCAAAAGGTTTTAGACGCTCGATTTGGTAATTCATGCTAGACCGCTTCAATAGATAAATTCTGCTTACCCATCAATGTATAATGACTAGGACGCCCGCCAGGAGAATGGACGACTTGTGCACCCAGAGCTTCTGCTTCTGAACGTTTAAGTAAGACGTAGCCAACGCTGGTCTCAACGGCGACACCATGCCAAGGCGTCATCCAACTTTCATTTCCTACTAAACGGATCCCAAGCTTTTGTGAGCCACATGCTTGTGGGTGGATAGATAGTCGAACTGCATCTGGAAAACGTTCCTTGATTAACTCACTCCAGGCGTTGCTTCTTCTCATGACCTCGTAGGCGTTTGCACGTGATTCTTTTTGCACCGATGCACGGCTCCTCGACTGGCCTACGTAGCTGGAGTCCTCGAATAAAAAACGCGTGACTCCACAGTACATCCGGTTCGCTTCTTTTTCCTCTGGACTGGCTCCGGGACTCGCTCCCCTGCGTACTTTCTCTCTCAGGCTTTCTAATGATTTTCCATAGCGTCTCATCAGTTCGTCACGCATTTGTACAAAGCCCTGCCCCCCGTAGAGGTCATCGAGATTGAACGTCGACACGGATGAAAGAGATAGTTCATCGATGTAGCTGTCTAACGTACTCTGGTAGGCCGACACGTCATCTTCCCGCATCCCTACGACATCACTAAATACTCTTCCATCTGAACACAGGATTATTTTAATCCCTGGTAAATAAAACTTTTCGATCCGCAGGCACAGATCTTGTAGAAATTTAAGTGCGAGCCGTTCTGCCTGGTCCGGCAGCACACCCAACACTTTTTCTTTGTTTGGTGACTTTCCTGGGAAGGCCGGCAGAACAAAAACGACAGGTTTATTTCTTCTAACTGCTGATTTGATCTTCGGCAGATGTGGAGAAAAACAATCCGGGCAGTAGAGAGGACTACAGCTTTGACTCGTTTTTATGGTACGGCGGAAGTTCATGATCTCCGCGAGGATTCTCCTCGCCATTACTTGAGCAGAGTCGATCACCAACGATTCTTTAAGTTGATGATTCTTTACTGCGATTACACTTATAGCTCTGTTTTCCATTTTATCCCCCATTGGCATGAAGAATATATAGCTCTATTATAAGCATTGAAGAATTCAACGATTCTCATAAGATCCATAGGTAATTACAAATATCTTATGACCCTACCCCATAACCAAAGCGAGCTCATGTTAAAATTATTCATCATCTTCTTCGCCTGTTTCTCCTCTGCTTTCGCAGGATTGCACTTAGAGGGACAAGTCAGTGTCGACGGCGAAGACTTTCCAATCAAGCAAAGCATTGATCTAGAAAAAGAGTACAACTTACCGATAGGGGGTTTTGTCTTCAATTTCACTTTGAAAGAAAGTAAAAATAAAAAACATCAATTGATTTACCATCTAAAGGAAAAGAAAAGCGATAAGTTGACATCGGTATGCTTGGGTAAGGAATATCTCACTCAGGGAGTCGAGGAAAAAATTTATGCTAAAGGTGAGCAGGGTCAAGCGAATTCGATTCTAACCTTCAAGTTGGTTTCCGGTAAATGAAGGTGACGCTTCAAAGTTCGAGGAAATCGCGGATCGCCTGCGGTGACACAGTCAAGCTTCCAAGCAAGTCCTGATAGTATTTTTTCCAATGCCTCTGAGAAAGCAGAACTGGACCAAGGTAATTGTCCAGTCGGGGGTCGGACTTGGCGAGAAGCATTTCGACAAGCTCCGGATGACCTATCCACCACTCGTTGGACAAGGCCAGGACCACGTTGTTATTGGCCCGTCCCGCGGCGATGATCTTGGCCAGGAAGTCCGGACGATCGGTCCACTGGGGCCGACTGAGGACTCTGAGAGCAATGTCATTGTCCACCCCTCCCCGGTCAATGAGCTGGGCCAGCAGGTCATCACGCTTCCAGAATGAGAGCGGAAAATAACTGTGCGCGAGTTGCTTATCAAATATTTTCAAGAGGACCATGGCCTCAAGCAGGTCGGGTCGGTCCTGCCAGAGAGTTGCCATCACGAAAACGAACATCTCCTTATTCAGGTCAATGTGCTTAAGGAGCTTCATGGGATCTACGCCTAATCTCCTTGCCTGAGGAAGACCTAGTAGGTACGGATCCTGAGCAACGACGTCTCCGCTAACCTCATCAAATACCCGGGCCAGGCTCTGCGGTGTCGATGCCAGAGCTAAGCCCCGGTAGAACTTCGCATTCAGAGACAAACCCTTAGCCTCGTAGACGCACGCCACGGCTTCTAGGGCCCCAGAGTCTTGTTTCTCAAGGAGGGCCCTTTCTCTCCAGAAACTAAGATACTCATGAATTTGCTCAGGGGTCATTAGCGAAAGCCGGCCTTTGAGATCTTCACAGTTTTCGAAGAGGAATTGTGGTGATCGCTGGACCTTGAAGTCGTAGCTAGCTTCCGAAGTAAGAAGTGCCCGCAGGCAAGGCTCGACATCCGCACTCCCCTGGCACTGGTCTCGCAGCTTGAGCCCAACCCGGACGATCTTGAAGGTGTTTAATATTCCCGCCCCGTGTTCCGTCGGTGTCTGATAGCTGTGGAAGGAGCGCAGTGAAGTTCTCCGGAGCAGTTCTTTCGCTTCCTTTCCGCTAAGCCTCAGGCCCGTTGTTACCTCGAAGGCCGCGAGAGCAGCCGAGACCATGGGAGTGGCCCCGCTGGTGCCTCCGAACCTTTTATACGCCCCATTTGAGTAAGAGAGCTGCTCGTGGTTGGCCGGCGCCGAGACTGTGACTTCCGATGAGGGCTGACTAAAAAACGATGGCCCGCCGGTGGGAGTGACACTACCTACGATAATGACGTCGAGGTCCTTCGACAGACGGGTCTTGAGCTCGAGGACCGGGACCGCGGCCGAGCCATTATCCGCGGAGGTCACAAACAGTGTCCCCTGTTTGCGCAACTTACCTATCGCCTCGGAAGTGTCCGAGTTTGATCCCCACTGGGTCGAGTTGGTGATGATCCGGGGACAAGCTACCCCGCAAGCGTTCGCGAAGGCGCGGAAGGCCCCAGAGTAGCCCCCCGGAGACATGTTCAGGTCCACGAAGTTGATCTCCCCGGATGCGAACAAGGCCGTCTCTTTCGGTGATACGATAAGGTTCATCGCAAGTTGACCGTGGTCGGTGATGGCGACGTCGAAACAGGTGACGAAGGTCGCTGGAAGAGCGAGGTTTTCCTTCTCGAGGATTCTCCGTGCCAGATCAGCGCCGGTGTATTCCTGAGACCAGAAAGGACTGAGCTTTTGGGCAGGAGCCAGGGCATGTCCCGCGATGCTCAGACACAGAATAAAAATGACCAAAAGGATTCGGACCGGTGACTTGTTCATAGCTTGGAATCGTAACACTTCAATAGGTTCATGCCTATGGATTATATAGTTCCACGCCCCCTATACCTATCTCCCATTCTATTTTAGAAAGTACCAGGCCCAAAAACTAAAGGATGAATATGATTCTAACTCACAAGCAATTGGCCCAAGCTTATCACACCGCTGTCAGTGAACACGACGTGGCAACTGTGGCAGCGATGACCCGAGAAGATTACATTCAACATAATCCCCGGGTCCCCACTGGAAGAGCAGCTTTCCTTGCGCTGTTCCCCTTCTTAAAGAAGCACAATACGAAGATCCAAAATATTCGAATTTTTCAGGACGGCTCCCACGTGATCATGCACCACCTCTGGAAGAACGCCGTACCCTTCGGAGCAGACGCGAAGGTCGCTTTTCATATCATCCGTTTCGATCATGCTGGGCTCATTGCCGAGCACTGGAGTGTGATGACGGACATTGCTGCTTTCAATCCTTCGGGACGGTCGTTGATTGATGGTCAAACAGAAATCGAGGATCTAAGTGATACAGACAAAAATAAAGAGAAAGTTGTAGAACTGTTCGGTCTTTTGACCAAGGCAACAACTGAAGAATTCGAAAAAATCTTCCCTGAATTTTTCTTACCAGCTTATCACCAGCACAATTCTGATGTGGCCGACGGAATCAAGGATTTAAGTGAGGCCATACAAAGTGGTAGGTTAGAGCTCAACTATAGTCGACAGCATAAAGTCTTTGGATCCGGAAATTTTATCCTCTCCATATGTGAAGGAACCCATCGTAAAGAATGTACCGCGTTTTATGATTTGTTTCGATTTGATAAAGGCATGATCGCGGAACACTGGAGTGTCTATCAAGAGATACCGACGAGCGGTCTCGCGAATGACAATACGATGTTTAATTTTTGAGATAATGATTAAGGTTTCATCGGTGGAGCAAGAGGTTGCAAGGGCCTGTTGCGTCCAATGAGAATCGCCAGAATGATTCCTCCCAGGAGCCCAAAGCCTCCTCCGACCATAACCATTTTCTGGTAGGCATTGATCCCCCAGGCAACCGCATCTTTACAGGAGACGCCAATGCTAGTTGGTGGGTCGAAGTACCAAGATATTACCGAAGGAGAGAATAAGGATGTCAGAGTAATGCCGATGAAGAATCCAAAGCTGATAATGAGGAAAATTTTTTTCATAACACCATAATAACCTAGTGCTAGACGTCATTGGAAGAGAGAGCTTCTATTCCCTCGACTGCATCTTAAGAAAATTAAATCATGCTCCGTGGCAGATCATGACGCTAGTAAATTTGCTCTTATAAACCACTTGAGATACAAAGAACTGTGAAATTATCTAAGACATTCCTGCGTACACATGTCTCTCAAAACCGAAAAGGTTAACCATGACGGTTCCCCAAAAAGATCCCCACTTACGGCAAATTGAAATGTGGGAACGGAAGAACGCTTCAGCCCTTACCAGTAAACAGAAAGCTCAGCTCTTCGCAAAAGCAATCCTCGCCATCGAACTCAGGGCCCGTGTCACTTTAAGTAACGTAACCCTCCTGGCGATCCTGGACCGAGTGCTTTGTCAGAGCAAGGAGATGTTTCCTGTGCTTGCAGAGGCCAGGCTAAGTTCTCATTTTATAAGTTTTAAGGCCCTGAACCTGAGGGACCCCGTCAAGCCCGACGACTTGGCCCAGGCCCTGCGATTTATTCTCTTAGAGTTATTCAGAGTCCTTGGTCGAATAACTGCAGATATACTTACAATCCCCCTACATAAAGAACTCCATAAAGTGTCATGGACCGAACCGGAGGAAACATAAAATGAAGCAAACTGAACCCAGGCTCCACACTGGCATACGCAATCTGGATAAAATCCTTTACGGTGGAATCCCAAACTACGAACTCACCATCCTGGCCGGGCAACCCGGATCCGGCAAGACCACACTTGCCCTGCAAGTCATGTTCAAAAATGCGAGTCCCGAAACTCCCGCCATCATTTTTCAGACCCTCTCCGAACCCACGGCCAAAACACTGCGCTACCTCAAGCAGTTCAGCTTTTTCGATCCCAAAAAACTTGAAGACGGAAGTATCACCTTCATTGACCTGGGTGAAATACTCCGCTCCAAGGGTCTGGAGCTCGCCGTAGATCTGCTGATGAGTCATGTGAAAAAGATAAAACCCTCATTTGTGGTCATCGACAGTTTTAAAGTCTTCGAAGACCTCGCGAGCGACCGGGAGAACCTGCGGAAATTTTCCTACGAGGTTGCCATCAATCTCATGGCCTGGGAATGCACTACCTTTTTTCTGGGAGAATTCAGCGAGTCGGATATCCAGACCAATCCGTTGTTTTCAATCATCGACGGGATCATCGTGCTCAAGGTCCGACTGGAGTCCGGAGAACACCAGAGATTTATCCAAGTCATAAAAATGCGCGGCACGGACCATAGCCGTGACGAACATTCTTTTGCCATCAATGCAGAAGGTGTGGAGATCTACGCCCCCAGGGTTACCATCATCCGGAAACCTGGGTCGGACCTCACAGTGCCCGGGAAAGGTCCCCGCCGGGCCCAGATAGGAATCTCGAAGCTCGATGACCTCCTGGGAGAGGGAATTCCCTATGGCTCTTCGGTCCTCGTCTCCGGAGTCGCGGGGACGGGTAAGACGTTGCTGCTACTGGAGTTCATCTACCGGGGTGCCAAAGAGTTCGGAGAAAAGGGTGTTTTCTTTTCTTTCGAAGAAACTAAGGAACGGATCATCGCCAACGGAAAAGGCATGGGCTGGGACATCGAAGGTGAAATAAAAAAGGGAAACATCGAGATTATCTTCATACCGCAGCCGGACATCCTGGTGGAAAAGCACCTCTTGATGATGAGCGAATGCATCTCCAAGCTCAAGGCCAAGCGGATCGCCATCGACTCGTCTTCTGTCTTCGTCCATAAGATTACAGACCCGCAGATTGTCCGGGAGAAAATTTTCCAGCTTGCCACCCTGGTGCAGATGGCCCAGGCCATCGGCTTCTTCGCCTCCGACATTCCCTACGGGAGCATGAAAATCAGCCGGTTCGGAGTCGAGGAAACTGTCGTCGATGGGATCATCCTTCTGACCGCAAGCAACGACGAGAAAGACCTCAAACGAGAAAGGTTCATCGAGATCTATAAGCTCCGCAACACGGGACACCAAAGTGGCCGGCACAAAATGCTGATCGGTGATTCGGGAATCGTCATCCAGCCGAGTATACGAAAGAAAGCTAAAAAGGTCACAAGAAGAAAATCATGATCAAGTCTAAGGATAATCAGAGTCACAAGGCCCATCAACGTTTGAGAACTCTCTATTCAATCAGTAAGCTCCTCTCCGTCTTCACCACGGTGGAAGAATCATTCACGAAAATCATTATGACGGCTTCCAAGTCCTTCCCCCTCCTCACCGCAGTCCTCATCGAGAACTGGGAGCTCGAGCCCCGTACGGAGGTCTGGTTTTCCGCAGATGCCTCTGAGGAAACTGTCCGGAAAGCGACGACGAACGCGAGGAATGCATACTCCTATCTCTCCGGGGCGTCGGAGGCAAGTGCGGCGAACTTCCATACAGTAGAGGCCCCACAGAACGAGCTTCTCCGGAACAAAAACACCCGCGCATCCCTCAATGGGAACCAGGATAATTACATCGTCCTGCCGTTGATGATTGATAACTTGCCTCCGTTGGGCGCCCTTCAGTTCGAGGGCGCAAGCCCTCTGGACGAATACGACCTGGAGTTCGTGAACGCGCTCGCGGACCTCATTAGCGTCGCCCTCGACCGGTATTATAAAACCAAGAAGGAGCGGGAACTCAACAAAGAAGAAACTCGCGGGAATCTCGATAAGATCACTGATACTAAAGAAAAGGTAGAAGAACTAGAGACCGAACGAAGCCTGCGGGAAGACTTCGTCTCCCTACTCTCACACGACCTGCGGACACCGATGACCGCTGCCAGGATGGCCGCAGATATGATCAAGCGCAAGTCCCATGATCCGCTGGCCTGTGTTTCCTTATCTGCTAGAATCATCGAAAACCTCGCTCGCGCCGACCAGATGATTCGTAACTTACTGGATGCTAATCGGATCCGGAGTGGAGAAAAACTCCCGTTGAGTATCGAACACTTTGTCCTGTCTTCCCTGATCGCCCAGACCATTGAGGAGCTGACTTTGGTCCACGGGAACCGGTTCATCTTCAGACCTACCGAGACCGTCGAGGGCTTCTGGGATGAGAAAGGTATCCGCAGGATCATCGAGAATCTTTGCAGCAACGCTATCAAGTACGGTTCACCAGACGCTGCCGTGTACATTGAGCTACGACAGACTCAAACCACGGTACAGATCCTGGTGCAAAATTTTGGCAAGGTCATTCCCGAAGAAGAGAGGATATCTCTGTTCAAGCAATTCCGCCGCAGCGATGCTGCACAGGTCAGTGGTAAGCGAGGCTGGGGCATTGGTTTGACCCTGGTCCGTGGTGTTGCAGAAGCCCATGGTGGAAATGTATCAGTGACCAGCGACACCGAGACTGGTACAATTTTTATGGTCTCACTTCCCAAGGACGCCAGGCCGTATGCATAGCACAGCATCTGAAAATAGTGATGCCCAGAAACAACAAATAGACCGGCTCCTTCTGGAGAACGCAAAGCTCTGCGCTTCGCTCGAATCCGCACGAGGGCTCCTTGAATTAGCACCGGGGTTTTTTGGTTTAGTCTCACCCGAAGGAAGAGTAATTAATCTGAATGACCGGGCGCTAAAAAGCTTCGGTGCCAATTCAGATCAAGTCATTGGCCAGTCCTTCTGGGAATGTCCTTGGTGGACACCACTGCCAGAATCTTCCCATCACGTCCGCAATGCTATCGAGCAAGCAGGCCGGGGAATCTCATCTCAATTTGACCTAGAATACTGGCCAAACCAGCACTCTGGGGGCTCGAAACGTTGGGTCGCCCTTACCCTAGAACCATGCTTTAACGAAAGAAAGCTCGTTGAGCAGATTTCAGTCACAGGTCTTGACGTCACTGAGCGATTTTCTGCAGAAGTACAGGTGCTGGAAGTCCTTGAGGGTATGAACGACGCCTTCTTCGCGGTAGATAAAGACTGGAACATCATCCGCATGAACCAGAACCATGAAAGAGTGACACAGATCAAACGCACCGATCAGATCGGACGATGGTTTTTCGACATCTTCCCCACCTCCCTCGAGAAAACTTCAAAATACTGGACCGAGTTCAACCGAGCGAAGAACGATAAGGTGCCGGTCTACTTCGAGGAGTACTACCCGGTTCAGAAAATCTGGACCTCCGCCAATGCCTACCCTACCGCCAGCGGAGGAATGGTCGCGTTCTACCGTGACATCACAGAGCAAAAGCACGCAGCTCAAAATCTGGCGGACGAACAATATAAGCTCGCAACCATTTTTAAGGAATCCCCCGTTGCCATGGCCCTTTTCACTGGCAGGGAGATGGTCATAGAAATGGTCAATTCCAAGTACCTCGAGTTATTTGAGGGCCGGGAAATTTTAAATAAGCCCTTGCTGGAGGCTCTTCCGGAACTCGCGGGCCAGGGGTTTGAGGAGTTAATCTTAAAGGTGCTGGAAACGGGCGAAGTTTATAAAGGAAGTGAGGTACTAGCTCGGATCAAAAGACGAACGAACCAGTACCTCGAAGATTGCTTTTTCGACCTCACTTACGTCCGGATCATGGACGCCGAAGGACAGCCCTACGGGGTGTATTGCCATGCTCTCGAGGTGACGGAAAGGGTCCTCTCCCGTCGCAAGCTAGAGGAGAGTGAAGAGAGATTTAAGCAGGCGCTTATAGGAGGAGAGATCGGCGCCTGGCAGGTTGACCTCCGGACCAACGAGGTGACGACCTCCGATGAAACTGCCAGCATCCTGGGTGTTCCGAAGTTCAAAGGGAACGTCTTCGAAATTATAGATCAGATCATCCACCCGGAGGACGTGAGCGAGGTCAACCGGCGCTGGCAACAAGCGGTCACAGACCGGATCCAGTACTCTCAAGAGTTCCGGATCATTCACCCGGATAAGTCGGTCCACTGGATATTCTCGAGGGGTACTACCAAGTTCGGGGCCGACGGACAACCGAGTGTCTTTTCTGGGGTCATGTCCGATGTGACAGACCGTAAGGTGGCGTCGATGGACATTGAAAATCAAAATCGGATCTTAGAGGAGAGGGTCCTGGAGAGGACAGAATTCTTAAACGCGATCCTCGATAACCTCACCGATGGCATCGTCGCCTGCGACACTCATGGAGTCCTGACCATTTTTAATAAGGCGACCCGTGAGCTCCATAACCAAAACGAAGAAGCCATCTCTCATGATAAATGGGCCGAGCAGTACGAACTTTACCACCCAGACGGGACTCTCATGCAAGCCGAAGAGATTCCCTTGTTCAGGGCCCTCAAAGAGGAAAACATTGATGGTGTGCGGATGCTCATCAAGCCAAGGGATGGCCTGGGCCGGTTGGTGGTCTGCTCCGGGAGGGCCCTGTTCGATCACCATAAAAATAAGATCGGGGCCGTGGTGGCCATGCACGATATCAGTGATGAGATCCGGGCACAGTCCCTCGAACGGTCTAACACGGAACTTGATCGCTTCGCGGCGATCGCGGCCCATGAGCTCCAACTACCTCTATCGAGTATCAACCGTTTCACCAACCTCCTGAGTAGCTCCTACCGGGGACAGCTCGATGAGACCGCGGACGAGTACATCGACTTCATCAGCAACGCCGGAAAGCGGATGACCGTACTCATCGACGACCTCCTCGGTTACGCACGGGCCGGCACGGTCGATAAGAAGAGATTCCGCAGAGTCATGGTCAGTGAGATCATCGCCAACGTCCGGAAGAATCTCTTCTCGTCGCTTGAAGAATCCGGAACGCGACTGACCACAAGTGCGAAGCTCCCGGCGGTTTCAGGAGACGAGGTTCTGCTCACCCAACTTTTCCAGAACATCATCGCCAATGCCATTAAGTTTCATAAGGAAGGTCTTTCTCCGCAGATCCACCTCGAAGCAGTAGACGAAACGGATACCTGGATCTTCAAGATCAGTGACCTGGGGATCGGCATGGACGCGAAATTCACGGCAAAGGCCCTCGAGCTTTTTGAATTGGCTGGAACTGAAAAGTTTTTTGAAGGTTCTGAAATCGGCTTGGCAGTTTGTAAGAAAATCGTCACAGCACATGGCGGCAGGATCTGGATTGAATCAGAAGTAAGCATTGGTTCGACTTTCTTATTTAGTTTACCAAAATTTATTGATGAACCATGATTACTGCTGCGCAGACTCGCTATAAAAATTAAAAATTCAATGAATGAATTCCACCGAAAAAATTGGTTTAAAATGCCCCTAGTTCAACCCAAATTGACCCGGATTGAAACTGCTTCTGGGGTAAAATCAATATTCCTTTTTTAAAAAATTACCTTATTACCACACTCTAAAAAATTCCATAGTTTTTCACATTGTTGAATTCTCAATGGCACTGAACTTGTAGGGCAAAGCTGGATAAAATTTATTTTTATGATCGCCGCATGCGTTCATACCTTCACTCTTAAAAAGGAGCTTAAAGTGAAACTTAGAAATTTCGTCCCTTGCCTTATGGCGGGGGCCCTCGCGCTGAATTTCTGTACTATGGATAGTTTTGCCTCTGACCACATTGACTCACCTACCCTGGCCCATGACCATGCCACGGACTTAAATGACACTTGGGCATTCCTCGACCCCAACGATAACACCCAGATGGTTCTCATGATGAGCACCAACCCCTTCCTGCTATCTGCCGAGATCATTGGTCAGGCAATCTGGGATAGTAATGTCCGTTACCGTTTTGAGATTGAGACCACCGGAGACGCTAAGGCAGACAAGTACGTCGATGTTCGCTTCTCCAAAGGTGTGGGAAGACTCCAGACACAAGATGCAACTATCACCTTGCCCGGTGGATGGAAGTTCAAGGCCAAAACCACGGTTTCGCTGCAAGGAGATACTCCACCAGAGTTAGTGGTCACCACCGATAAAAAAACCGGAACTCAATTTTTCGCGGGTGCAGTCGACGATCCTTTTTTCCTCGACAACACCGCGGCCAACAGGTTCGTTCTCTCTTCCATCATGACCCCCGGGAGTCCTGACCGGAGTGTGTTCTCAGCACGAGGGACCTCGATTCCCAATGGAAGAGACACCTACGCTGGCTTCAACGCCCTGGTCACCGCGATCCGTATTCCAGTCGCCTTGCTAAAGGGCAAAGACGCGGGAGCCGATGGCCCAAATAAAGAGATCGGTGTGAATTCCGTCGTCCAAAGACAAAAAATCCAGGTAGTCGGTACTAAAGGCGACGTGACTGGAATGGGGGCCTGGAGAACGCTCGACAGAGACGGGACACCTCTGGTTAATAATGGCTTGATCCCGGCTAACATGAAAAATGAGTACAACGCATCTACAACTTCGGACGATGCGAGAGGAAAATTCAAGAAGGTCCTGACTCAGTCTCTTAAGAACTTCGGCACCAACGATGAATTCATCGGGAAGATCCTGGCCGTCGTGCAGGCAAGAGGTGACATCCTCCGTGTCAAAACGAATGTGCCAAACACGGGCTCCAACCCAGAAGGTGGATTTCCCAATGGTCGGCGCTTGGCCGATGACGTTTCCGATATGGTGTTCACGCTGATTAACAATGGTGCCTTGTTAACAGACTTCGTTGATACCAATGAAGTTCCGTTTAGGTCTACGTTCCCTTTCGTCGCAGATCCCATTCAACCTAATCCGAATGGAGTCGACAGCGCTGATGACAGAACTCGTTTGTAAAAATAACTATGGCCAGCAGTGATGTACTTTCACTGCTGGTCACTACACTTGGATGAACCGTGATGAATCTTAAAATCTTAACTCCGCTCTCACTTCTAGTCTTACTTTCAATCAACGGGTGTTCGCTAAAATCACCACAAGCTCAAGCGAAGGGGAAAACCCACTCAGCAGGGCCAGAGGCACAGCTTCCTCAAACCAAGACAGGAAGGTCGGCCCAGTTCTATAAGATGAAAGTAACCCAGGATCCGGAGAACTACTTCGCGCAGAATGCCCTAGCGGGGTACTACTTAAAACTCGTTAGAGAAACCGGCGACCACGGGTTTTTGTCCCTCGCTGAGAAAGCGGCTAAGGCTTCCCTGCAGGCCCTGCCGGCACGAGGCAACCCAGGCGGTCTGGCAGCGCTGGCACAGGTGTACGCGGGCTCCCATCAGTTTAAGCAAGCAAAGGTACTGGCCCTAGAGCTGGTGGAGCTTGCACCTCATAAAAGTTATCCGTTAGAAATTCTCGGAGACGTAAGCCTTGAGCTCGGGGACTACGAAGCGGCCCAAATAGCTTACGAAAAAGCCAAGTCCTTCGGGGCCAACGCCAGCATAGAGACCAGGTTAGGAAGACTTTCCTGGCTCAAAGGGCAGCCGATAGCAGCTGAAAGACATTTCACCCGCGCGCTGGCCTTCGCTCAGGATGGAAAGTTAGACCCTCAAGTGATTGCTTGGTGCCACTGGCAACTGGGGGATTCAGCGTTCTCCCGCCACTCGTACCAGCTGGCCCGGGTACACTACAAAAACTCACTGAAAGAGCAACCAGACTATATCCAGTCACTGGCTTCACTCGGACGCTTAGACGCCGCCGAGGGGAAATTATCTTCGGCCATTGCACTCTATGAAAAAGTCATCAATATAGACCCGATGCCCGTGTTCGTCGCCGCTCTGGGAGACCTCTATCTTATGAATGGACAGAAAGACATGGCCGAGAGGTCTTACAAATCGGTCATCGACGGGGAACGCAATGAAGTTGATTCGAGGTTAGACAACCGTCAGCTCATTTCGGTTTATGCAGACCATGACGTCAAGGCTTCTGAGGCTTATCAGAGTGCGGTCGCAGAATTCATTGATCGAAAGGATATTTACGGGGCGGATGCGGTCGCGTGGACTGCGCTCAAGGCCGGCAAGTTAAAAGAAGCTGATGAGGCGATGACACTTGCCTTAAAACTGAAAACCAGGGACGCTAAACTTTACTATCATGCTGGCATGATTGACAAAGCTTCAGGAAAAGATCGAAAGGCCATTGCGAATTTAAGATTTGCCTTAGAGATCAATCCAAACTTCGATCCATTCCAGGCGCAGATTGCAAGGAATACCCTGTCGGAGTTATTGAGTAAGAAAGTGGGCGTCACGAAGAATTAATATTAGCTCCGCAAGACAAAGACTCCGGTAGTTTTTTTAGAGAGCTACCGGAGCTTTCAACAAAAGAAATTAGTTCTCCGATTTTTCCCCGAACTTCCTTGGCCCGATGGCCTTGGCAGCTTCCGGTAGAATCTTGTTAAGCGCTACCTGTACCTTATTCATTAGTGATCCTCCTACCACATGATCCTTCCCTTTCATCATGGCCTCAAACCCTTGTTTGGCAACGACCGCAGGATCATCTTTCTTCATCTGTGCCACTTTGGTATCCGCTAACCCCGGTCCATCAAAGAACTCAGTGTCGGTAGCACCAGGCATGAGAGATGTGACCGTTACCCCGGAATCCAATAATTCATTCCTGATGGCTTCGGAGAATGATTGGACGAATGCCTTTGTAGCGCCGTAGACCGCCTGAAGGGGTGCCGGCATGACTCCGACGACCGAGGATGTGAACAGCACGCGGCCCTTTCCTCTTGCGACCATGTCGCGGATAATGTGCTTGGAAAGATGGAAAGTTGAGACGACGTTGAGGTTGATGATGTTGAGTTCATCTTCAAATTCTGTCTCTCGTGCGAAGTCGCCGCCGACACCTGCGCCGGCATTTAGAGCAGCGGCCTCGAGAGGCCGGTTCTGAGAGAGAATAAAATTATAGAGTTCATGCACGCCCGATGGTCTCGCCAGATCGATCTTTATGTACTCGACCTCAGCGCCGCTGGACTTGAAAGCATTTGCCGCTTCAGCGATCCCTTCGTCTTCGGCGGTCACGATGAGATCAAAGCCATTTTCTGCAAACTGCCGGGCAAGCTCGTATCCGATACCACTGGAGGCACCGGTGATCAGGGCCAGGGGTTTAGTTTCATTCGCATTCATAAATTCCTCCTTCGAAATTTTAAAGCATTTTCTTAATTACATCGGCAAGGTGATCCTTAAACTGGTCTTCCCGGCCGGTCAGAGGTCGGTAGCAGAAAAAGAAATCGTGTCGGCCAAAGCAAGCATCCTTGAGACCCGTTTCCTCAACCGCACTGAGCTTACTGCCACGGTAGAACTGCTTATCGTGCACCCGGTTCGGAAGGATTGTGATCCCCAGCCCTTGTGAAGCGAACTCGGCACAGACCTCGAAGCTTGATAAGGAGATGAGAGGCCGGTCCCGGAAAGAACTTTCTGCGATCCAACTCTTAAGTGTTTTTCCGTCGGAATCGCAGGCATCCGGAACGGTAATGATGGGTGTTGTCGGTGTGTCAGCTCGGCCTGATCCATAAAAAGAATAGTGATCTTGATAGAGGTGGATCTTGTGGAACTCATTGTTGTCTATTGGCCCAACCACCAGGGCCGCATCGAGCTTTCCATTTGCTACGTCAATGAGCAGTTCCTTTGAGCGACGGGTAATGAGACTCAGCTCAATCCCCGGGTGGAGCTGCTCAATCGCCGAGGTAAACTTGGGCCAAAGATATACCGCAATGCTTTCGTAGGTTCCAAGAACGAGGGTCTTTGGAATGTGAGAAGTGGCATGAGTAAGGATGGATTCTTCCGCATGGATCAGAGCATTTTTGACGTCGTTCATTTCCTGAGCGATCATCTTTCCGGCCGTGTTCAAAGTAATCCCTTTGGACGACCGGATAAAGAGCGGCGAACCAAGTTGGTCTTCCAGAGTCTTAACGGCGTAGGATATGGCGGGCTGGGTTAAGTGCAGCTCTTCAGCGGCTCTCGAGAGAGACCCGCATTCGGCAACTTTCAAAAAAATCCAGATCTTCTCAGTGTGTTCGAGGAAAACATGCATCTCACAGTTATAGAAAATTTCTTCATTAACATCTAGAAATATTCGATTTCCCACTTCAAATTGTGTTGGG
The DNA here is from genome assembly GCA_035576105.1 of Bacteriovoracaceae bacterium. Taxonomy (GTDB): domain Bacteria; phylum Bdellovibrionota; class Bacteriovoracia; order Bacteriovoracales; family Bacteriovoracaceae; genus Peredibacter. The sequence continues at coordinate 51,410 of DATLXA010000060.1, read as the reverse complement.
CTTAATGAATGTAGGTCTAACTCTAATCGTTGATGACAAGAATAATCCTATCAATAAAGTCTTGATTCAGCGCCTCAAGAGGATCCCGAGTTTATAAATTTTAAAGGAGAAGATATGAAAAAGTTATTAAAGAAGGAAAAGTTACTGTCATCAGTCTTTGTCATGGGACTTCTGACCCTGGCTGCTTGTGGAGGCAATAACGATGATAATAACGACAGCTCGGATCAACCTCCGCAACAGCAGGAAGAGACGGGCGCTCGGAACTTCACGGTCACCATCCAAAATGTCTCCAGACCTGGCCTGCTTCGAACCAGTCTGGCCGAGGGTACAGTTCCTTTGTCCCCCGGTGTGTACGCGGTCTACGGAGCTGAGATGGAGAATCCTGCTTTCACTCCGGGGCAGATGGCGGATATCGGAACTGAGAGAATTGCTGAAGACGGTTTCATAGAACCACCGATGGGCTTTGAGACAACGTTGCTAACGGACGCTAAAAGCAGTGGTTCTTTCTCTGCTCCCGGAGGAGTTCCGAACTCACCGGAGATCACAGCAGGGGAATCCACCACCTTCACTGTTTCGGCCGTTCCCGGTGACCGCCTGACCTTCGAGACGATGTTCGTGCAATCTAACGACTGGTTCTTCGCCGACAGCGGACAAGGGATCGCTCTTTTCGATGCAGCTGGAAACCCTGCTTCGGGAGACGTCACAAGCCAGGTGGCCCTGTGGGATGCGGGTACGGAAATAGATGAAAAACCAGGCAAGGGAATATATCAGAAGCTGCTACAAGCTCCGGATGCAACGGACGTTGGTCCTCAGGAAAACAGGAACATTGAAAAAGTTTCGAGCCGGTACTCCGGATGGAGAATACCGCAAAATAGTGAGGTCATTAAAGTTATCATCACACCACAATAAAAGGCCCGCGGAGAGAACAAGGGTAACCTTGCTCTCTCCGCGGATCTCCAAGAAACTCGACGCGAGGATCATATGAAACTCTTTTTCCTTTTCGCCTTTTTCTTTAGCTTCAATGCTCTGGCTTCGGTCAAATGCGGTGAGCAGACTTACACCCAAGAGCCAGTAATAAGAGATGGTAAGTTCTCTGCGGGAGTTGTCGCCGAGTGTAGCATCGAGGGCGCTGCGGGAAGTGACCTAAGAAAAGTTTATTCGTACTTCATTGCCACTATCAACAAAGAAGGCAATATCGTCCATTCCGAAGTTCCGGCGACCCTTCGAGGCTACCCGGGAACGAAATACGATGTGACCCTTGCGCTTGATGAGGGCCGCCTTAGAAACACCAACACCATTGTCTCCGACGATAGGGATATCCTCATTAATAACTCGATTTCCAGTAAAGTGGAATTCAGTGGTTTTGCGAAATTCATCAAACAGCTTAATGTCTCGATTACTCTTAGCCGGGTGAACGGGGAGGTCTTCCTCTTGCGACTTGAGAACTTCACTGTGGTGAAGAAGCCGCCCCTGGTGCCAACCGGATCCTTTTTCTCCGTCTCGCGGGATCAATTGCTTGAACAACACAAGAAGAAAGTTCAGAAGCTGGCGGAGTCAATTCAGATAAATCTCTAGAGCCTCGGGGTTGGAGGATTGCGATGAAGTGCTTTGACCACCAATCAAATGAGTCTCTGAATCATGCCGGTGCATCGATTTACTATGAAACATCCGGTGAAGCTGGCGATCCCGCGCTACTTCTGCTGCACGGAGGGTTCGGGAACTTAGAAGACTTTAACCACGTCATCCCACATCTGAAAAAGAAGTTTTATCTCATCGGTATGGACTCCAGGGGCCAGGGAAGATCCACTCTCGGCTCCCTTCCCTTAAGCTATGAGCTGCTTCAAAGTGATGTGGAACATGTCCTCGGGCACCTGGGGCGGGATGAGGTCAGTATCATGGGCATGAGTGATGGCGGAATCGTCGCGTATCGATTGGCCCTTGGTTCATCCGTTAAGGTAGGAAGGATTATCAGCAACGGATCCCGGTGGCATATCAAAAACACCTCGCCTTCGCGGGAAATGTTATTGAACACGAACGGAAAAGGTTGGATAAAAAAATTGCCGTCGGCGTTCGCGGCTTACACCCGGCTAAATCCGGACCCGGACTTCGACAGGCTATCAATGGAGCTGACCAGGATGTGGCTCGACCCCTCTACCTCTGGCTACCCGAATGAGTTGATCAAAAACGTCGGCTGTCCTCTCCTTGCTGTCAGAGGTGATAAAGATCCCTACCTGCCTTTGGCGGCCTTGGAGGAGCTAGCATCTCTGCTGGATGATTGTCACCTGCATAACATGCCGTTCGCAGCACACGCGGCTTTCCAAGAGCAGACTGAGCTCTTCATGCTTTCCGCAAATCATTTTCTCGATCTGTGAAACTCCGCTTCAGAAGACGAAGAGATACCCTTTTCTTGCGGTGCTGATGGCGGGTTCATTATTTCTAGTGAAGAATCAATGTAGAAGATAAAAATGTCTTCGTATGATCCATCAACAGGAGAAAAGTATGAAATCTGAAAACAAGGCGCTCGTCGGTATCTTCGCTCTGGGCATCGCTCTCACGTCCACCAGCGCGTTCGCAGAAAAACCGGACTGGGCCAGCGGCTTGTCCGAAGTCGATAAGTGCGCCGGAGTGGCACAAAAAGGGAAGAATGACTGTGGAACCAAGAACCATGAATGTGGCGGTAAGGCCAAGTCAGATGACATGGCCGATGAATGGGTCTTCACGCCAAAGGGACTGTGTGAGAAGATTGGTGGAAAGGTCGCAGGCACCGAGAAGATGAAAAAATAGTAAGAATGACGGAAGCTGAAATTCAGGGAGTGGGGCTGGGAATTAGACAGCCCCACTTTCAAGAAATTCTGGAAACCAAACCTGCCATTCCATGGTTCGAGGCCCTGGCGGACAACTACCTGAACCCGATGGGTTCTTCTGTTTTACAGCTTGAATCCATCCGCGGGGACTACCCGATGGCACTCCACTGCGTAGGTATGAACCTTGGTTCCGTGGACCCGGTAGATCTGAGTTACCTACGTTTGGTAAAAGATCTTTCGAAGAGGCTCGAGGCTTCGTGGATCTCAGATCACCTTAGCTGGTCGGCCGTCTCCGGCCGGCAGCACCACGACCTCCTTCCTCTCCCCTTCACTTCCGAAGCCGTTCACCTTGTGAGTGAGAACATCATGCGGACGCAAGATTTTCTCGGAGAAAGAATCCTGATAGAAAACGCATCCAGCTACGTCACTTTCCGACATTCAGAGATGCTGGAGTGGGAATTCCTGAAGGAAGTTTCAGAGAAGTCTGACTGCCTCATCCTGCTGGACGTGAATAACGTCTACGTGAACTCCGTCAATCACGGTTTTTCGGCGTTGGACTTTCTTAAAAATATTCCTCACGGGCGAGTGAAACAGATTCACCTCGCCGGTCACGACGAAGATGAATTCGTTCTCGTTGATACTCATGGCTCCAGTGTGCCGGAGGCAGTCTGGGACTTGTATCTGGAAAGTGTCCGACTCATCGGCGCAGTCCCGGCCATCATCGAGCGCGACAGCTCGATCCCTGCCTTGAAGAACCTGATGGATGAAATGAACCAGGTAAAACGGCGGGTAGCGGAATGCAACTGAAAGAATTACAGGAGCAATTCAGTCAGTTCCTCTATTCACAAAGCCCTGATGGAGCATCACAGGAATGGATAGAAAACTGCCTGAGCAAAAGTTCTATCCGGGAAACCCAGTCCAGATTGAAGGTATACCGAAATAATCTCATGATGACTTTAGTTCCCATCTTGAAAGAGATTTATCCGGTAACACAAAAGATTCTCACACCCGAAGCGTTCGTTCTGCTGGCCAAGGAATTCATCTACCTCCGTCCTTCAAAAGTCTGCGACCTTAACTGTTATGGCGCAGGCTTTGTTGAACACCTGCACGGAAAAACAGAATTGGCCACTCACCCCTATTTGTCTGACCTCATGAGACTAGAACTGGCGTGGAATGAGACTTCCCAATTGAGACCCCGGGATCTTCTAACCCTAGACCGGTTATTGCAAGAATTCCACACTCACGGCCCGTCGTTCACTTTTAGTTTAAATCGCTCGGCGCAAATACTTGTCACCGGCCATGAGGTCCTGAAAGGTTGGCAAACCATAAGGAACAGTACTGGGCAGAGTGAACCGTTCTTTGCGTCTGGGAAACAACGCCTCATGATCTGGCACGATGCCGAGGGAAGAAAAGTGCACCAGCTTGAAAATGAGCTATGGCCTTTCATTTCCGGGGTCATGGCAGGGCACACCATCCAACAGATGAGTGAGTCCTTAGTGTTTGTTCAAAATCCCGGAAGGCTGCAGGAATGCATCAATTTATCAGTGCTAAGGGGTTGGCTTTCCTATAAGTAAACCTCGTCTTACAAATCGACTTTCAAATTTGCCGCATCTGAAGTTACATCAAACATTTCTCCGTGAGGAACAATCTTCATCTGGCCAAACTCCTGGAGCAGGGCCTTGTACTCTTTGGCCACCGCCCGTTCTTTTCTGTTCAGGTCATATAGTCCACACTTATTCACAGAGCCCTTTTTCGTTTTGAGCTGGTCATCCCAGTCGAGTTGATCCAAAAGGCTGTACCAGGTAAAGCCGAGTACCGGAACACCGGTTTCCCGCATCCGCATGATGTTACACCACTGCTTCCAGATCCAGCTGGCCGCCTCGTCGGGATCGAAATGGTTGGTTTCCGTGTGCATGACGGGTTTCTTATACCGCTCAAAGTAATCTAAGGTGATGAGGTACCAACCCAGCACATCTTCCGCTTCCTTCATGGTTCCGTCCGGCAGGAGCATCCTTTCATTGCGTCCATAATAGTCATTCCCCATTACCTGGAACCCCGGCGGTTCGCCTTTCATGAACCAGTCATATTCCTCACGGGTAAGTCCATTATCCAGAAGATAGAGCATCACATCGGCATCCGGGTGATGGGCGTAGAGGAGATCGAGGGCGAGGAACCTCAGTTTATTATTCAGAATAATTTTTGGAGTCCTGGCCGACGTAAGCTCATGAACATACTCCGCACTTTCACTCTGTACTATGATGCAGTTATTTACATTGCGGGCGATGACATGCGTTGCAAGAATGCTGGCCGCCACGCAATGCTTTAAGGCGGTGACAAAGGCCCGGTCTGATTTTAATCTTTCGTTCCAGATGCCATCTTTGGCGCTGAATTTTGCCGTGACAAAAATTTCGTTCACCGGAGTGAAGTACCTCACCCAGGGGTAGCGTTTTACCACTGCTTCCACGTACTCAGCAAACAGAATGGGGAGTTCAGGGTTTTGAAAATCTCCCACCCAGTCGGGGACTCCAAAATGAAGCAGGTCCAAGATGGGTCTGATCTCGAGCCTCTGCATCTCTGCCATCACCTGGTCGGCGAAGGACCAGTCATATACCCCACGGGCCGTGTTGATCTTATGGTAAGGCAGGCCGTAGCGCAGAACCCGTAAACCCAGCCCGCTAACTAAGGAGAGATCTTTTTTCCAGTGTTCATAGTGACCGCATTCTTCCATCAGGTCCCGTCTTCCGTCATCCGTTACGGGATACGAGCACTCGATCCCGGTGGCGAACATGAAGTTACTCTCCGAAAACTTCGGCAGGCCCTTGCCGGTATTCCCATCAGCTCCGCCGAACTTATCGCCGTCCATTTCGGCGTCCCCGAGCTCAAACTTTATGATGTCGAGGAAGCTATTTTTTGGTTTCATGATCGATCCTTTAAATTTTTGATGAAGTGATCTGTAATTTTGAGCGACATCGCCATGATGGTTAGCGCCGGATTAACACTTAGGGCACTCGGGAAGATGGAATTATCGACGATGTAAAGATTTTCCAGGTCATGGCATTTACCGTGCCGGTTCACCACCGACCGTGAGGGGTCATCACCCATCCGGCAGGTGCCGATGACATGAGCACTCCGTTCAAACTTCCAGATATCCTTTGCTCCGGCCTTCTCCCAGATCTCAGTCATCACTTTCTGAGCATGCTGGATCATGTTTTTTTCATTTTCTCCATAGGAGAAGTGGATCTCAGGCTTGGGTAGACCTAGGTCGTCCTTCTCACTTGAGAGAGTGAGAAAATTTTCATCTGAAGGAAAGCAGTCTCCCAGCATATTGATCCCCGCAACATGAGTATACGCGGCCATCTGCTTCAGCAGATCATTCCCGAAAATTTTTCGTCCCCTCGTGAGCTGAGACGCAAAAGTCACCGGCATGACACCAATAGACTGAAGCAAATATCCACCATGGTACTCACCGTTTGGGCTCTTCTGGAAGTCTTCACTAATAAGAGAGCCGGGGATCCCCCTGTAGGGTCTGGTGTTCTCGTCGAAGGTCCCCCAGATCTCAAGGCCCGGATGGGCCATGAAATTTTTCCCAACCTTCCCGCTCGAGTTGGCCAGACCACTTTGCAGAAGTAGCCTTGGAGACTCCACTCCACCGGCGGCGAGGAAGACTGACTTGCACCGCTGGACTTTTTCCAGGCCGTCTTTTTTGTACCTGACGCCGATAATTTTTTTCTGATCTCCGTTCAAGACGAACCCGGTGACAAAGGATTCTTCTCTGACTTCCACTCCATTTAAAACGGCGTGAGGGATATAGGTAACATCCATGCTCGACTTGGCCCCAGTGTTACAGCCGACCTGACAATATCCGCGATTGGTACAAGCGGGGCGCATGCCTACCCCTTTTTGATAGTACGGAGAAGAGAGAGCAGCGTTGGCGGCAGCAGATGTTTTGATTCCTATGGAGCCGCAAGCCTTTTCCATAAGCCTGGCCGGTGTATTCAACGGCAAAGGCGCAAGAGGATAAGATTTTCTGCGCTTTGCCCCCCAGGGGTAGTCTTTCGGGCCAGAAACTCCCAGGAACTCTTCGACTTCTTCCAGGTAATCTACTAGCTCTTCAAAATTCACCGGCCAGTCTTCTCCACTCCCGGTGAGGGACTTGAGTCTCAAGCTCTCAGGCGCCGGCCGTGGAACGTAAGCTGTGAAATGCAAGGTTGACCCGCCGACGCCTTTACCCGAGTTATTGTTTCCGAACATTATGGGATCCTTCCCGAGGGAGACCCTTTCATGCATCCAGAATAACTTCGACTGAGACCTCTCATCAGTTGCGAAGTCTCTGTGCGGATCAAATTTCTTACCCGCCTCGAGGGCCACCACCTTCAGCCCGTGACTTCCTAGCCTGGACATGGCCGGGGCCCCTCCGGCGCCGGTTCCGATGACGACCACGTCCACCTCATCAGAATCTAGGAAACTTCTCATGCCTTGCCAATGGTTCATGGAGACGTGAGGAATGTCACCTGTTAAGACCGTTAACTCATTCATGGGCCACTATCCTTGTCAGCATAGGGGGCACAACTGATCTCCAAGAGCGACGCTGGAAGAGAGTAATGGATCTCCACGGCCTTTACCAAAAGTTCTCCTAAAAAACCGGCAAACAATGTCTGCTGGCCCAGATGTTCCTGGATGAGGCTTTCGCGTTCCGGCCGGGACTTCACCAGCATGAACTTCTCAGACAGTTCTTTCAGTCCATGCTGGTAGAGGGTCTTATCCTCTGGAAAACATCCAACTCTCCACCCTTTCCCAAGGCCATGTGCCAGCTCTTCGTCCAGCTCACTGATGATGTAGCTGGTAGAATTCTTTCCAGGTAAAAAAATGCCTATCGCGCTCTCTAAAGTTTCCACTTCCTTGGAAGAGAAAAACTTCAAAGCAGATCCGGCCTTCCGTTCCTTTGAAAGGAGGACCTCCTTGGTGCACTGACTAACGGCACCATCACTCAATACGAAATCCAGGTTTGCATTCATCCTGGAGATAGTCTCCCACCTGTGACCTCATACAGAGCACCTGTCACAAAGCTCGAATCCAGGGACGCGAGGAAAACATAAACGGGAGCGACTTCTTCCGGTTGTCCAGGTCTTTTGAGGGCCACTTCGTGCCCGAAATTTTCTACCTCTTCAATCGGCATAGTCGCAGGAATATTAGGAGTCCAGATGGGACCTGGCACCACACAGTTCACCCGGATACCTTCTTCACCCAGGTTGAGCGCAAGGGACTTGGTGAAGGCATGGATCGCCGCTTTAGTGGCCGTATACGGAACAAGGATCCCCAGACCCACCAGGCCCACGATGCTTCCGGTATTGATGATACAAGATCCTTTTTTCAGATAAGGCAAAGCAGACTGGGCCATGAACATGTAACCAAAAATATTTGTCTCGAAGGTCCTGCGGATTTCCTCTTCGGTGACGTCTTTGAAGTGAGCGTGTGACTTTTGATAAGCAGCATTGTTCACCAGAATATCCAGCTGTCCGTATTGCTCTATGGTTTTTTGAACAAAGGATTTACACCCTTCCATGGTCCTCACGTCACCCTTGATGAGAAGACAAGACCGTCCATGGGATTCAACCAGTTCCTTTGTCCTTAGGGCGTCTTCATCGTTTACGTTATAAACAATGGCAAGGTCCGCTCCCTCCATGGCATAGGCCACTGCCACCGAACGGCCAATGCCGGAGTCAGCACCGGTGATCAAGGCAATTTTTCCCTCGAGTTTGTTGGCCGCCTTGTAGAACTTCATCTCGTCGGCGGGTCTGGGAACCATCTCCGACTGCTTCGCCGGATAAGGTAATTTTTGTCCGTGGATATCCTTAGCTAGTGGTCTGTCTTGGGTCTGTTCCATTCAGTTCTCCTTTGGAAATTTTGGGAATTCATCTTTTTGAAAATATCGACTTAACCTATCGGCCAAGGAGTTTCCGGTGTGGGATTGAAACATCCCCTTGCGCAACAGGAATTTATACATCATTTGAGCGCTTACGGCGCCGAGGATGGGGGCCACAAAATAAATCCAAAGTCCTTTCCACACACCACCAATCAGAGCAGGGCCAAAACTCCTTGCGGGGTTTAAGCTCATTCCTGAAAGGGGAGTTTCAACGACGAGGTAAATTGCCAATAAAATTGCCACCGCGATCCCTCCCTTGTCCTTGTGCCGGGAAGAATGTGAAAGCACCAGGATGATCATCATCAAGACGGCCGTCATCAAAAATTCTGCTGCGAACGCTGGAAAGACTCCCAAAGGCCCCGGAACCGTTGCCGCAAAATTCACGTGCATCTCCTCAAAGCCAGGGCCCATGGCCCACCTGTTAAACCAGGCAGAGAATATTCCCGCTGAAAACTGCATGAGCAGATAGAGCCCAGCGATGGGGCCGGAGATGTTACCGTTCTTCCAGAATGCGACTGTCATGGCAGGGTTGATATGGGCGCCAGAGACTTCGCCAAAAGGATTCTTAATGATGACGTAGATGACCAATGCCATCCACCCACCAAGAATGAAACGTCGAGCAAGATCATCTTCGATGGCTAGCCGGATAAGGGATGATGGATGTTCTAAAACAGTGGTCGCCACTCCGGCATTGAACATAAAAAAGAAAAGTCCCAGGGCCTCGCCCACGAGGGAAACATGAAGCTTTGTATTTTTCATTTTCATTCCTGATGGTTTTAGCCGCCCAGGTAATATCTTCAATCAATCTTGCCCAAAGTAGAAGTGGCCCAGAGGATATTATGGTTAAAGAAAGATTATACCTTGATGCGTCTAACAGAATGCACATACTCCCATAAAAGTTTTTGATCATACGATCCAAAGTTTTTTTTGGTTAGCATCGTCTATAAAGGTTAAATAGTGAGTTGCTTAGCCGAGTATTGGCCATACTATCACTCGGATCATTAATTCAGAGGAGATCATGTGTGAAAAATTTATTGTTTATAAAAAGAAACGTCCTACGGTTTTTACCGGCCTTACTTTTGACCATTGGATTTGCGATGGCAGAAACCACCATCACTGAAGGCAGACTCCCAAAGGAAAATTTTACTGTAAAGAGTCTTTTTGAAATTAATTTGGGTAACCACTCTGCCCGTCTTCCTCTTCACCGTGGTACCTTCAGAGGAAGAAACTATTGGTATATTTTAACAGATGTTTCAAATCAGGAACTTGCCATTAAGTTAGGTCTGAATTTTGCCCCTAAGCTCGCCAATGCGGGAAGAGGCTGTAGCGGATGCGTTCAGGTATTGGACATACCTCCTGATATAACTAATGTTGTTCCGGAGTTCAACGGCGTTCCTGATTTTTCTCCAAGTCGACTTCTCATCCCAAGTGAGAATTCGAATCCCTTTCCACCTGCTGCCGCCGTACCCGGAGCATTTGCTCTCCCAGGTTATTCACCTTATGTGCAGGCTCGAGGAACGAATGTTGTTTACAACGCTACCATCGTAGCCGAAGGAAATGGTCCATTCGACGTGACCAAGCACAGCAACACTCATGACAGGTTACTGGCAATAGATACTGCGGCCATGACAGCAGACTTGCTCATTGTTAGGGCATTTTCTGGAGGCAAAGAAATTATCTATTTGGGGCTTGAATCATCTAGTCCGGAAACAGCAGTCATTGAAAGGGCGACTTTGGTCCCTGCATTGGGCGATATCTCTTTTCCTAATGGCGCCTTCAGACAAGATGGGGCACGTGCTGCTATTTTTACTTTTGCCAATGGGCAGACAGGCCGAGGCAATCCAAGGGCCCAAGGCTTAAATCATGCTATCATAGATGGAATGGCGGCCGTAGACGCCAGCTTAGCTAACAGACAAGTCATAGATGCCCTGAGAAATGGTGGTGACGCCAGAGCGGCTTTAGAAGTCTTTCCGACAATGCTCGATCCCAAGTTCAGATTTGAGTATAGTCCAGCATGGGATGCTCATCTGACATTCTGGAGTGATGAAGCTGTCGCGACCGGTAGAAATGTTGCTCAGACAGATGCATTTACTGTTAGATTGCTTGGGACACGATGGATCTTAGGATCTGCAGGTGGACATACACTTCGTTCTGCCGGCTTTGAATTGAATTGCCCAGTTCTTGGATTTGTGAAAGATCCTCCTTTACGCCCTTTGATCCAATCTCCGATAAGACTTCCGCTTTCACATCATGATCTACTAAAATTAGAAAAAGAATAATTAACAGTTTGGGTCAACATAATGTTGGCCCAAACTTTCCTTCTCATGCAATTTCTCTTTAAGTTCTATTCAAGTTTAAGAGCAGTCGTCATCAGAGGAGTAGGATCATCTTTGTTTTCTATCCAAACTACCGCATGGCCCTTCAGGCTAGGAAGCTTCCAGGTGAATTCGCCTTTCAGATCACTGCCCTTCTCTAAAAATATAACCACGAAATCTTGTCGTAAACTTCTCCCTGCATTTTCACCTTTCTTGATAGGAATAACAGGCCCATCACTGACAATGGCGAGCCATGCAGTTTGTGAATTTGATGTTTTGAATTTTGCAGTTAAAAGATTTTTATTCAAATGCAAATCTAATGACTTGGTAGGTGTAAACGATTTAAAGTTCAAATCCCGCCAATTTCTTTTCTCCTCACCATCAACTACCACTCCTGGAGTATATACTTGGTCAGTTTTCCATTTAGAAGAATATCTTCTTTGCCTTTCAGTGTAATCAGGTCTCGCCAAGGTATCTTTCCAACCAAGTCGGTCCCAATAATCTACATGCCATACTAAAGGAAAGAATTCCTTCATGAATCCAGGATGCTGACGTAACCCACTTATCCAATCTTCCGCTGGCGGGCAGCTGCTGCATCCCTGAGAGGTGAAAAGTTCGATGACAGTGGCCTTAGCATTGGAACTTATGATTATAGCTAAGACTAAAAATATTCTAATCATTCATTTTCCCATAGGGCATTAAGCCTCTTATCTCGTGCGCAAGAAGCACGATAGAACTTGTAACGTAATGGATTCTTTTTATAGTAGTCTTGATGATATTCTTCTGCTGGATAAAATGGTCCCGCCGACTTAATGAATGTGGCCACTGATTTGTTTTTAAATTGAGCTAAAGCTTTAAGTTCATGTAAAGATTTTTCGGCCACCGCTTTTTGTTCATCATTTAAAGTATAAATCCCACTTAAATACTGATCCCCTTTGTCACAAAACTGACCTTTAGAATCTAGAGGATCGACATTCTTCCAAAAAGTAGCTAACAGACTTTTATAGGAAACTTTATCGGGATCAAAAGTTATTTCAACAACCTCAACATGACCAGTTCCACCTTTGGACACCTCTTTATAGCTGGGCCCAATCTTATGGCCGCCTGAATAACCAGATGCAACTTTTAGAACGCCGGCCAGCTTCTCAAAAGGAGGTTCCATGCACCAGAAGCATCCTCCGGCAAAAATGGCCTTCTCTTCCTTGGCCTGGGCCAGTGGAATCCCCAACAAACAAAAAAACATGATTAAAAATAATGACTGCTGTTTCATAGGTTACTGCTTTTAAAAAAGGTAATGATACTGATCTTAACCATTTTTTTTAAGCATTTCGACTAAAACTTTGTCTAATTGCCGGCACGAAGGCCGGCAAATTAGATAAAAGAAGTGCTAGAGAGATTTCTTATCGAATCGATCAAGACTCATGACCTTCGTCCAGGCCTTCGCGAAGTCATGGACAAACCTAGTCTTCGCATTCTGAGACGCATAGGTGAAGGCCACTGCGCGAAGCTCGGATCTCGAACCGAAGATCAAGTCGTGGGTCGTGGCCGTCCAAAGCTTCGCACCCGACTCACGGTTCTTACCTTCAAAGACTCCGTTCTCCTCGTCAGCAAGTGACCAGACAGTCGACATGTCCATCAGGTTCACAAAGAAGTCGTTGGTGAGGGCTCCAGGGTTCTTGGTGAAGACCCCGTGAGGAGATCCTGCATGGTTAGCCCCTAGCACTCGCAGGCCACCTATGAGTACAGTCATTTCCGGCACTGTCAGAGTCAGTTGAGCAGCACGGTCGATGAACGCGTTTGCGGGATTCAGGTAGTTCTCTTTTGCCCGATAGAAATTGCGGAACCCATCGTTGGTCACTTTGAAGTAATTGATTCCGGTTATATCTGTCTGTTCTTGGGACGCATCAGTGCGGCCGGGGACAAACGCAACTTCAACTGCCATTCCGGCTTTTTTTGCCGCGTCTTCGACCGCCACGTTACCAGCGATCACAATCAGATCTGCGAGGGAGACCTTGGTCCGCGGAGAGTTCTTGTTGAACTGGGCACGGATTGTTTCTAAAACGGTGAGGTTTTTCTTCAAGAGTTCAGGTTCATTGACCTCCCAATCTTTCTGAGGAGCGAGTCGTAGCCTTGCACCGTTGAGACCACCTTTCATATCACTGCCACGGTAACTCGCGGCTCCCGCCCACGCGGTCTTGATGAGGTCGGAGATCGAGAGACTAGATTTGCGGATCGCGACCTTCAACTTAGCAACGTCCTTAGCACCCACCAGCGGGTGGGTCACGGCCGGAGTCGGATCCTGCCAGATGAAATCTTTCTTCGGAAAGTCATTGCCCAGGTAGCGCGACTTAGGGCCGAGGTCTCGGTGGGTCAGCTTGAACCATGCTGCCGCGAAGGCTTCTTCGAATTCAGTAGGGTTCTGGAGGAAGCGAGTTGAGATCACGTTATACTTCGGATCGAGCTTGAGGGCGATATCTGTCGTAAGCATCATGATGGGTGCTTTCTCTCCTGGCTTGTGCGCATTCGGTGCGTGGTCCGCAGCCTCAAGGTTCTTGGCGAACCACTGGAACTTACCGCCCGGCCCTTTCTGAAGAGACCAATCGTATTTGTAGAGCTTGGTAAGAAATTCGTGAGTCCAACGCACAGGATCCGGGGTCCAGGCGCCTTCGATTCCACTGGTGATGGTGTCTTCCGCGTTCCCTTTCCCGCATTTGTTTCTCCACCCAAGGAGTTGTGCTTCCGTGGGAGCATCGGCCGGCGCCGGAGCCTCGACGCAGCCTTCCGCTTTGCGAGCACCGTGGGCTTTTCCGAAGGTATGGCCACCGGCGATCAGTGCAACGGTCTCTTCGTCGTTCATGCCCATTCGACCGAATGTTGTCCGGATGCGCTCAGCTGCTAGCAACGGATCAGGTTTCCCGTCCGGCCCTTCAGGGTTCACGTAAATAAGTCCCATCACGGAGGCGGCGAGAGGCAACAGCAGCTCACCCTTTGAGTTGAAGCGTCGGCTCTCAAGGAACCGGTCTTCAGGTCCCCAGTACACAAGGTCCGGTGTCCAGTCATCCTCGCGTCCGCCCGCGAATCCAAGAGTCTTGAAGCCCATGTCTCTCATGGCTTCGTCTCCAGCGAGGACCATCGCATCTGCCCAGGAGAGGTTCGGGTAGTACTTGTCGACGAGTGGTTGAATCAGACGGCGTGACTTATCGAGGTTGGCATTGTCGGGCCAGCTATTTAATGGCTCGAATCGCTGCTGACCACCATCTGCTCCTCCGCGACCATCTAGGGCCCGGTACGTGCCCGCGCTATGCCAGGCCATGCGGATGAAAAGGGGTCCATAGTGGCCGTAGTCGGCGGGCCACCAGCTTTTTGAGTCTTTCATGAGAGCTCGGAGATCAGCTTTGACTGCTTTCATGTTGAGTTTTGCAAAGGCCTTCGGATAGCTAAAGTCCGCTCCGAGGGGATTGACAGACTCAAACTGCCTGAGCGGAGAGACGTCCAAAAGTGTCGGCCACCAGAAGTCGTTTGGTCTCGGTTTGCCTTCGACGATAGGAGACTTCAAACTCTCATCGGCTTGGACCTCGATCTTCGGGATCAGCTCATCCATTCCGGTCCCTGATCCGAACGGTTTTAAGCCGAAGATCTTTGGTGCTGTGGCGGCAGGTGCCCCGGCCTTTTTGTACCCTGGCCAGGCCTGGGCGGGTCCCACGTACCCATTAAGTCCAATCGCTAGCAAGGCAACAACGGCCCCACTCTTATTCTTAAAACACTTCATTTCGTTTCCTTTGGTGGCGAAATCATTTATTTGAATGGGACCATCCTAGTAAATAGAAGATTGATCTACTAATCTATTCGGGATATGGTTATATGCCATTTGGGTATATAGGAGGCTTTTTGAATTTTGATTACTTAACCTTGCATGATGTAGAGATCCTTAATGACATTTCCCAAGCCGGATCGATCCGAAAGATTGCTCTACGCAGAAACATCGCCCAACCGGCCCTAAGTCGGAAGGTCCACACGCTTGAGGCCTGTTTAGGTGCTCCTCTCTTCATCCGTAACCGCCGAGGTGTTGAAACGACGACGTTCGGAAAACAATGTCTAAAGCTATTGGCAGAGTGGCGCTCAGAGGGACTCTCAACATCGAGGAAGATCGCTGAGAGCATCGGAGACCAGACGACCATCCGTCTGGGGACCTACGACAGTGTGGCCGTCTACTTCTACCATCGCCTGCTAAAGATGGTTCATGCGGAAAATCTAAACTGCCAGGTGGAAATTCACTTGGACCGAAGTCGGGAAATCATTCGAGAGGTTTCGGAAGGCAGATACGATGTCGGTCTCGTGGTCTGTGGGGGTCTGCGGCCCCTCAATTTATCGGTAACAAAAGTGGCGATGGACGAGTACGGCTTCTACGAAAGTGTGTCCTCACGCAGTGGCCACAACATCATCACCATGGAAAACTCCGAAGACGATGATGGAAATTCGATTATGCACTATCTGCAAAAATTCAAACTACAGCATAACAGATTGATCCAGTGTCCGTCATTTGAGGTCGCCGCAGCACTTACTGTAGCAGGGCTCGGAATTGGAATTCTACCAACGCGAGTTGCCGGCGAGCACATTAAGCAGAAGAAGCTCCGGAGCATGGAAGTTGCAGGAGTGAGAACTTTTGGCCGGCACTCATTGAGTGTAATCCGAATGTTGAACAACAAGGATCAGATGCTTCAAAAGATCGTGAAACTCATCAGCGCTGGTTTTGAGGCGCTCTGAGAATGAATGCATGACTCAAATTAGGAAAACAGGAGCAAATCCTCCACCTTGAGTTCTGAAATTCGTGGTTTGACCCGAATAAAGACGTGAAGCTATCAGTTGAATTTTCCCATTATAAGCATAGGCCCTGATGTCGAGTTTCATTTCATTTTGCTCATCTCCAACTTGGACAATTCTCAGCCCTGGTTGAGCTATCTCTTGAGCGACATATTGCAAATTATTAATCTCACCCCAAACTTTTAAAGTTATTTTATCACCACGATAGGCAGCCTTACTTCCAAATCCAAACGCTGGCTTAAAGAAATACTTTCGCCTGTCTTTCCAGATTGAATCTTTATTAAATTCATTTAGCTTTACGGTTCTGGGTATTGCATCACCCAGGATTTGCATAATTTCAGAGGCAATTCCCATTTTGGCCAGAATTTCTACATTTGAGAGAGTCTCCAAATTAATCTTATTCGCATACAAAGCATGGTGATGTGGGTTAGGCGTTACGACGGCTCCCCCACTCAGATATGCCTCTTTTAAATGTATATTTTTTATATCTTCCAAATAAAAGTCGGTTAATCTATTATAAAGCAAATCTACTTTCTGCTTTCCATGCCAAAGCCCATCAATTTCTAGAGTTAAATCCTTAGGATCAAGAATTAAAGATTCAATGCCGAACTTTTTAAAAAGCTTTGAAAAGAGTTGAAATTCCGGAAATAAATATTGTGCCTCAGGGTTTTCGTCTATGATAGCGATACATTTCAAAGGAGTGGACCCTTTTTGCAACGTCCACTCTGAGAGAAACATTTTAAAAAAATCATTCTCTAAATTCGGGAGGTCAAAGGGTTGCTTAACACCTTCACAACATGCAACTTGGGCTTTCGCAAGGATCAGGTTTAGAAGCCCACCTCCAGCATTCGTGTTAATCTCAATCAGCTTGGGACCATTCTCTGTTAAATGAAAATCCAAGCCCATAAAAACTCCCTTGGGCCCAAAGTCATTAATTGCAATTTGAGGTGCATCTTTCAGCACAAAGTCCTGGAATTCTTTTGAATGAATTACGAATTCTATGGATTGTGTAATCGTCTCAATTTTTTTTAAATCTTTAGAAGAAATATAGACAGCAGTATTCGAAAATAAGTTCACCCGTTCGTTTATTAGCAAATCAGAATCTAGATCATTTATTAATTTTTCTTTCAACTTGGTTTTATCAAGAGTTTGGCAAAGACAGTGCCTATTAATACTGCTTGCCATTGTTTCATTTTTTGTCATGTTTATAAATCCTGATTTGCATTATTAACCATCATCCGAAGGTAATGGAGTTGATCTAGCAACTTTAGGATAATGGGCATCGATTCATCATTTACTCCCAACTCATCCCGCAGTTCACAAATTAGGGTTATTCTGGCGATGTCTTCTTCATCAAACAACTTTTCATTCTGATCTAATGGGGTGATCCACTCTTGCTCAATGAAGAGTTCCACCAGGTGCATGGGAACACCACATTCGACACAGATTTCATTGATCGAAATAGATAATAAATTCTTCATACGCTCACTCTCGGATTATAATTAAAACGATCTGTAAGACCGGCGACCGCGTCCCTGAATTCTTGAGTCGGTTCTTTTGGCATGACAACCTTAAGAACCACTACATGATTGCCTCTGGTCTCTACACTACCACCAACACCTTTGTTGCGAATTCGTAACCTTGATCCCGAGGTCATCCCTTGGGGAATTTTCATCATCACATTCCCATATATTGTCGCGACCTCAATTTCCGTGCCACTTATGGCCTCGAAGAAACTTATGGGTAATTCCGAGATAATGTCATTCCCTTCTCGCTTAAAATTCTCAGATGCTTTAATGGATATCTGTACGAAAGCGTCCCCGGCGACACCATTACCCTTGCTTGGACCTCCCAGGCCTTTGAACTTTAACTTTTTCCCTTCATGAATGCCGGACGGGATCTTAACCTGAAGTTTTTTACCACTAGGAAGAGTTATCATTTTTTCACCACCCAGTGCGGCTTCCAGGAATTCCACTTCCAAATGATACATTTCATCTGGTCCGTTGGAATCGAATCCCCTGTTTGTTTTTCCGAAGATACTGGAAAAGAGATCATCTTCTCCCATGTTCTCCCCGTAAGACGAGGTGTATCGACCTCCCCCTTGTTGAGTATTCTGATAGGATGGTCGCTTGCGTCCTTGATCTTGTCTTACCTGCTCCTCATAACTATGTTGTTTTTGAGCGTTTGTTTCCCCTCTATCAAACTTGCCCTTGGCGTCCGGAGTACCGATCAGATCATAAGCATTGGCGACCAATTTGAATTTTTTTTCGGCTTCTTTATTTCCTGGATTTAAGTCGGGATGATTTTTTTTTGCCAGTTTGCGATATGCTGCCTTGATCTCTTCCGGAGAAGCAGTTTTAGGAACTTTTAGAATTTCGTAAGGATCAACCATTAAACTCCTCCACTTAAAATTATGATTATCTTTACCATGGTATTAATCGACTTTGCGTATCGTTATTTCAGGGACAAATCTCATGATGCTCGCACGAGTGCCCATCGTAAGTCCCTCGCTAGACAAAGTCGCGCACGCTGAAGCAAGACCCAAGCGCAATAACTTTTCACAGTTGTGTTCGTTCAAAAGGCATTTTGAGTTCACCAGGGAGTGCGCGATTGCCCCCACCATTGAGTCGCCCGCGCCAACCGTAGATTGGACCTTTAACTCTGGTGTTTTTCCAAACCACGCATGCTGAGGGGTTACTAAGAGAGCACCTCCTTCGACAGAGGAAATGCATTGAAGAGGTATCGAAGCTGATAGCTTCCGGGCCACTCCTAGAACATCCTGCATCCGGGTCAGCTTCAAACCAGTCAATTCACAATACTCGGTAAGGTTTGGTTTGATAAAGTATGGACGAGAGTTCAATATTTGTTTCAGAACTTTTCCAGGAACATCCACCAGTGTCGGCACTCCCTGTTTGTTATAGTATCGAATGAGTTTATTAATAAAAATTTTAGAAACTCCGGGGGGCAAACTTCCTCCGATGACGATCAGAGAGGGTTTAAGTCTAAGTATTAGGTCGTAGAGCGCCTTTAATTCTTTGCTTATAATCTTGGGCCCAGGGAAACTTAAACGGGTTTGCTGATGAGTTATTTCTTGTGAAATGGTGACGTTGGTTCGAGTCATACCCAGAATGGGTATGAAGGTGTGCTTTATTTTTTCCAGTTTAAGAATACCAGCAAGCTCATTTCCTGAGCTTCCGCCCAAGAAACCTGTTGCGCGTACCTCTGCTCCTAGTCGATGTGCTATCCTCGCAGCGTTTATACCATTACCACCAGCAAGACGAACCTCATTAAATGCATAAGCTTTCTCATTAGGAATCAGTTCGGAAACCATACAACTCACATCTAGAGCTGGATTCAATGTTACGGTTATGATCATTGTCAGGTTGTCTTGAGAATAATCACGTTACATTTACTGTTTCGACTTACATATTGAGCAAACGAACTATCAAAGAATCCATGTCTTTCTCTAGTCATCACTAAAATTGAATCTGCCTTAATTTCTACTGCATACTCAGTGAGTTTTAACTTCGGTTTATCACTGAATAAACAGCGATAAATAATCTTCCCTTCACTAACTGATGGCAAAGTTTTATGCGAAAACTTTGCCAAACTGACTAAGGCAGACTGTTCAATTATATTCCTTTCACTTTCTACTGGATAAACCAGAGAATATTGACCAAGAATACTTCCATAACCATACGTAGACGTTTGGTATACATGAACGAAATGTACTTCAGCATGATTGAGAAATTCTACGTGACCTAGTGACCTAACTTGCTCTGCAGTAATCATGGCTAAATCTACGGCAATGACCACTTTTTCCCCAAATCTCATAAGTACTCCTCACAATATTTTTTTTAATTCTTTTAAGTATAGATTTCCGTTATCAGCAATACTAGATATGTCCAAAATCTAGATCAGAACTTAAATAAATTTAAAATATACTACTCAGTTGAAGTAAAAGTGGATTAGAACACTCACTCTCATTCAGGTTTCGTCTAAATTACCTGATCAAGAACTTCGGTCATGCAGATTTTGTTCTCACTAAAGTCTATTAAGTAACCCCCCTCGCCGACCGATCAGAACTCCATATAAGAATACTTTTATAACTGGAGAACTCACATGCAGTCCTTGAAAATTGCTAAACCTCACACCCAGACGACTTCAAACGTGAAGGTCCTTCGCCAAGACCGCTTGACGATTTCAGACATGCGATGCTTTCTCCACGACGAAACCAACGAATGGGAAATCATCGACTACAGCGCATTTGGAATTGCCGTCGTGAGCACACACGAGTTCCCGGAGAAATTCGAGATCGTGAACGGGATAATCCGAATCGAGTCGCATGAGATTTCTAAGGTCTCCTTAGTGAAGGTCCGCCAGGAAATAACGGAAAAGGGCTTTAAGACAGCATTCGAAGTAACCTCCGACCCTTTAAGCATTGAGAAGTTTCAGGTCTTCCCGGAAATTTGGAAGATAACCAAATCACTGGGGAGAGAATACCAGCGGATGAGCACCCTCCCGAAGGAATTCGTCACGAAGGTGTTCGAACTCAAACACCTCCTCGAGGCTTTCGAGAAGAAGATCGCCCACCTCGAAGGTGTGCAGGCCTATACCTCACAGTCCCAAATTGAAGACTTCGAGAGCACTGTTATCGACGTAGGTGGGAAAGCGATCTTCGAGTTCTGGAGGGGCGCGCATGATGAGATGGCAAAGATCCTCAAGGACGAACCCATCGACGTCGTCAAGATGGCCTTCGAATTTTTTCGGGAACAGCTGAAGGCCCTGGTGTACCAGTCACCGTTTGCAAACAGAAGTCTTCAGAAGCCTCTTGGCTACGCCGGAGACTACGAGATGATGAACCTCATCTATCATAACGAGAACACCGGCAAGTCCCTCTTCGGGCGTTGCATGGAAAAATGTTTTCAGCAACACGCCGAACCTCAGGCCGTCCGAAACCGAGTCGAGTTTCTCCTGGAGAAGATCCGGAGTACGATGCGGACAAAACCCGGAAAGAAGATCACCATCCTTTCCGTCGCCTGCGGCCCGGCGATGGAAGTCCAGAAATTCATCGAACAAACTCCACAGGCCGATCTCACGAACGTAGAGATCCATCTTTTGGATCAAGACCTGAATGCCCTGAAGCATGTCCAGAGACGACTCCGCAAGATCGCCTCCGGTCTGGGCAAGAAGGTCGAGGTGAAACTCATCAGCACGACCATTAAGAACTTGATCAACACCGGCCTTGACCACGATGGGTACGATCTTATTTACTCCGCGGGTCTCTTCGATTACTTCACTGATCAGGTAGCCACACTCGCGGCGACGACGCTCTTCAACTCCCTCGAGGAGGGTTCAAATCTTGTCATCGGCAACTTCGACGTTTCCGCGCCGACCCGCTTCGGGATGAGCATGGTTTTTGACTGGAACCTCATCTACCGATCGAATGAGGATCTGCTGCGGATCTTCAACGTCCCGGGGGCCCAGCTCTCGATCGAAAAAGAAGAGTGCGGCGTAAACCTTTTCTGCAACATCTCCAAAGCCTAGTTAAGTATGGAACTCATCGGGAAGGAAAATCGGCTTGAGCATGAAAGGATGGACAGGATAAAGTTCATCGCGGACATCGCGTGCAAGTTCTACTCCCTCCCGTTATACTTCATCTTCTGGATCGCCGACCTGATCTACGCTCCACAATTGAAGTGGCAGTTCCTGCTGATCCGGATGTCCATCATCCCGACGCTGTTCCTGGGCCGATACTTCACATTCAAAGCGAAGAGTCTTAAAAGCACGGAGATCGCCTGTTCCTTCCTCACGATGGCCAATGCGATTCCGATCACCGTTATGGTTCTCCTCACCGGCAACCTCAGCTCGCCCTACTACGCGGGCCTGAACCTCGTTGCGATTGGAATCGGCGCCTTCTTCCCCTGGTCTCCGAAGTTCTTTGCGATCAACATGGCCATTACCTACCTACCGATTCTCATCGTCGGGCCACTGTTCGTCGGCATCAAGGATCTGCAAACGTTCATCTTGAATGGCTTTTTCATGCTGGGAACCCTGGTCATCGCATCGGTGATAAAGTACATCAACGAACGCATTTACTTCAAGGAGTTCGAGGGAAGACTCAAACTGGAAGACGAGGTTCAATCCCGGGGGAAGATCATCGAGATAAAAACTCAAGAAGCTGTTCAGATGTCTCACATGACCAAGCAGTTCAGCCCTCAGGTCCTTCACGCGATCAAGTCCGGTGAACTGGACATCTTCAAACCCGTGCATCGATCGGAGATCTGTGCGATCTTTATCGACATCGTGAATTCCACAGAGCGCCTCGTCCGGATCGACCGGGACGATCTCCACAAGGTCCTAGGGATGTTCATGGAAGACACGATGCCGGTGCTTCTGAAGTACGACATAACGATCGACAAGTTCCTCGGAGACGGAATCCTCGCCTTCTCAAACGATCCCATGAAACACAGTGACTACATCGAGCGTGTCTTGTTGGCCGCGACCGAAATCATTTCGAAGATAAACGACCGGCAAGACGAATACTACGGACTCTGGATGAATGACTTCCAGCTTCGGATCGGGATCTCCTGTGGCTTCGCAAGCGTGGGATTTTATGGTAATGAGAATACCATGAGAAGTTACACGGCCATTGGCCGGGTGATGAACCTCGCAAGCCGTCTGTGCTCAGCTGCGCAACCCAATCAGATCCTCACCTCTTTCGAGGTATACTCCAAGATGAAGGGTAAACTAGAAGCCCAGACCGTAGACTTTGAGCTCGAGGATCTAGGAGTAAAGCCCCTGAAAGGCTTTGAGGCAGACAAGATAAAGACTTTCAATGTGAAGTCGAGGTTCGTGCCTCACAAGCAAGTGAATCCCGGGACGGGTCTCTGCCCGAATGGCCATGGGGTGTTATTCCTGGAGACGAATGAACTCGGATTCTATGAGTTAAAATGCAGAACCTGTAAATTCGTCGCCGGGTCTGAAAATAAGACACTCGTCCAAGCTGCTTAGAAACTGCTCTATTATATTGGTGTTATTGTTCTTTTCAGCAACTCCTTATTATAAAAATTCATGAAGATATCCAGGTGATCTTTCAATCTTCCTTCCTTCCTTCGAAAAGAATTCTTCGATGATAGAACCAGGTAGAAACGCCCTACCGTTAGTTTTCTCAAGAAGAGTCTTAGCCGTCTGGTGATCTTCGTAGAAGTACGTGTGCCTGAGCCGTGTTGGTTGGAGGATCGGAAGGAATAGTTTTTATCCTATGGAAAATGTGGTGCAGAACCGCTAATTTATCTTTTTGAAGTCCATCGAAGCCTTTGATGCAGATCATGTCCAAGAAGTTTTCGAACAAATTTTTCGTACATCTCTGGACTGAACTGGAAATTTTTGTATTTTTGAGCGGAGGTCTGCATTCTAATAATTTATTACAAAAATTGCTTTTTAGGAAAAGCTCTATGTCACAATAGCCAACTTACAATCAAAATGTAGTGTATAAAGCAAAAGAGATTCTGCAACGCATCCTACGCCTTAATTGAAAAGTTCGAAGACCTCGACCTCCGTAACTATTAATACAACAATATATTGGTAAAGGTTAAGGACATGGGGTCCAGCCTCCATCAACAGGAATCGAAACTCCGGAGACGAAGGAAGCCTCATCGGAAAGTAGAAAAGATACCACGGAAGCGATCTCTTCTGGTCTACCGAAACGACCCATTGGGACCTGACTGAGGATCCTCTGAGAGTACTCTTCTTGAGAGATGCTTAACTTCTGTGACACTCCCTTGATCACTTCAATCAACCGGCCTGTTTCGGTGTAGCCAGGGAGAACATTGTTGACCGTGATGTTAAACTTCCCCAGCTCCTTTGAGAGTGTCTTCGACCAGTTAAGCATCGCTCCTCTAAGAGTATTAGAAACGCACATGTTCTCTAGTGGAATCCGAGCGGTAACGGAAATGATGTTCACAACTCTTCCACCGCTGTTGGCCTTCATTTGCGGGAGAAGGCCCTTCACGAGATCATCTGCGGCGAACAGGTGGGCCTGGAAGGCATTCTGGTATTCTAGTTGAGACGCTTCTGCCATAGGTCCTGTTCCGGGCCCCGAGGAATTATTCACGACTCCCCAGATGCCTTTTTCCTGGAGAAGTCTCTCACACACTTGTTTCCTCGCCTCCGGGTTCGCGAGGTCACAACTAAGATGAATAAGATCGGGAGTCTTCTCGAGGAAATCTGAGAGTTCACCGGTGCCTCGAGAAACGCAAATAACCCGGAGTCCATTCTTTAGGAGTAGCCTCACGGAAGCTGCTCCGATCCCCTTACTCCCTCCACATACGACCACAGTCTTTTTCATGAACGACTCCAGTGAGTGCTATAGGCAGTCAGATCTTCCTCGGGGCTTCTCTGGATTGAAACTTCCTCCAGAATTTTTAATATCTCTGGAGTATCTATCTCTGCTCTGATCTCTTTCACAGGCAGAACCGCATGTACCTTCCCTAGATGGAAAGCGAGATTTCCGGGATTCTCAGCAGTGAAAAGGTAGTATGTAACCGATTCCTTAGTTAGCGAGTGGCGCAGGAGTAGACCTTCAATCTGAAGCTTAAGCAGAGTGGGGTCCGGGTCCTTATCAGAGACCACTAGTGTCATATTTTGATTGAGATTCTGTAGGATCGTGTTCCTGGAGGCCCTTACCATTTTCAGCAGAACCTCATGGACCGCATGGAACAACTCATTATTTTCTGGATTTTTGAAAACGTCATCGGTCATCGGATTGATGGCAGAGGAGATATTGAGAAACTTCCCGGCGATGTCGTGCTTATAGTTTTTTATGACGCTACTGAAGCTCATGACTCACCTTCAGAGAAATGGTTTGACGAGCTTTACTCTTAGTATGAAAGGCGCCACTTTGGAGGCGATAGAAAGTAGCAGAGGATATTTGCAGTTCGGCAATCGCTTTGCGTGCCTTGTTCTCATTTTCGAGGAGTGATCTTTCCACGGCTTCTTTGGATAACTGCTCAAGAAATTCTTTGAGCCCTTGTTTGCGGATGAGGTCATAGTGATGATCCTGAAGAAGGGGCCGACTTCTTTTGAAGGAAGAGTTCTTAGTGAACTTTTCCACCTCCTCTTCCCGGATAACTCCCGAAGGAGACAGGGAGATGACTTCGGCGAATCGAAGGAGTTCCCGGATATTTCCAGGCCACTCATAGTTCTCGAGGATTTTGCGAGCGTCGTCTTTGAAAATAATTTTCCTAGAACCAACGAGTTTATTCTTAAGGATGGGGAAAATATCTTCCTTCCGGCTTCTCAGGGTAGGAAGAGTGAAAGTGAATCCGCTGATCCTTTGGAATAAGTCAAAGCGAAATTTACCGCTCTTAATGAGAAACTCAAGATCATCAAGGGTGGCGCAGATCACCCGGAACTCTGCTTTGGTAACTTTATTTGATCCCATCGGGTAGAATGATTTTTCCTCAATCGCCTTGAGAAGACCTTCCTGCATCTCAAGAGACATGGATCCGATCTCATCCAGAAAGAGAGTCCCGTGATTCGCCTCAAAAAGCTTTCCCACTTTATCGTTAAGGGCACCTGTGAAGGATCCCTTTGAGTGCCCGAAGAGCTCGGACTTTAGCGTGTCTCCACTAAAGGTCGCACAGTTAAGCTCAACGAACTTCCCTTTTCTTCTGGAAAGATCATGGATGGACCTCGCCAGATGAGACTTCCCCGTTCCGGATTCGCCGAGAAGGCAGATGGGGATATCGGTGGGGATCACCTGTAGAACTTTTTTCAAGTCCTCTTTGTACTTCTTATTCTGAGTCTGAATGACATCTTTGAAGAGATATCCTTCCGTGAAACTTTCCTTGGAGAGGAAATAACGATTCAGTGTTTCGGAGATGTGCTCTTCTTCTTTCCCTTTGTTGTAAACATCTTGGCAGCCGAGCCCGTAGGCAAGCTCTGTTGTTTCTTCATCTTCTATGGAAGTCATAACGACTGTGTAGAAGCCCTTCTTTACTGCTTCGGGAATGAGCTTCAGGCCCAGGAGTTCTGAAGAGTCATCCAGCTTAAGATCGATATAGCAGATATCGAAACTTTGATTCTGGATTTTCCTTAGAGCGTCCTCGAAGCAAGGAGACTCGATGACAGTAAAAGACTCCTCGAATTGTTTCAGGATGTTTATTCGGGCCAGCTTTTCATCGTCGACTACCAGAATCTTCATCAGGTCCTCTTGTTTTACTTTTTGAAACACAGGTTTTAATTATGATAGTCAAATTATCATTCTATGTCGGTGTAAGCAGTAAATATTACACGTCTTAGCTTCAACCATTCAGAACTGTGAGTGAAAGCAATCTGGCACCTACTTTGTATAGTGCTTGATCATCAACATCACCACACAAAGGAGTTTTTATGTGGAAGAAGCTTTACAGCGGCCTTGCCGTCTCATTGATCTCATTGAATGCTCTGGCACTTCCGATCCTGGCGGAGTCTGAGGATGGCACAGGCCTTTTGGCAACCATTTATCCCGATCATGAAGATTCCTCTAAGTTTTACTTTTTTCCTAATTCAGGAGCTCTAGAAAAAGGGCCAAATGGAGAACCCCGCTTCGGCATGAGGTACTGGACTCCGAAAACTGAAAACTCATCCGCCGGGTACTTTAGTGGAATCTTCCGGCTTTATCTTCAAGGAGATCTCGGGCAGGCCGTCGAAAATTACAAGAAGGCGGGGAAAAAAATTGCTGTGATCCCAGTCCAGGAATCTCACCTCTATTTCATGAGGGATGAGGTAGGAAATCCTGTCATCACTGATCTCTATAAACAAGTAAGCCTCCCACGGTTCAGCGGCCGTGCAGAGGACAGCATAGGGATATCAGGTACCCTAACCGTGGATGGAGCTGATGCCATGGCAAGTATTCTCCTCGCTGGCGGTAACGCAGCAGACTTGAAGTACTGTTATGAGATCAAGGGCGTCTCCCCGGTCTTCCATGCCCAAATTCACCTTAACTACAAAAAGGTTTATGAACATTTCAAGGCACAGGCAGGAGGGGGCCGGCATTGGTGGAAGTGGAGTATCCGCACCGAAATCCAGAAATTGGTCGAAGATGGAACTATCAAAATTGAGATTAACGGTGGAACCGCTAATCAATACGACTATGTGATGGCACTCGCGGACCGAATGGTTCTAAAGTTCATGGATCCAGTCCTTGATAACCGGCAAGCCTCGACGTCTGGGCGATACAGTGTGGGTTACAGCAAGACGGTCGAGGACCGTGAGTTGAGCTTTGACCTTAAGCAAAGAGAAATCATTAGCCGAGAATACTGCGTGTCACTCGGTCTTGGTGAGCTGAAAAAGTTTCCTTGGTTAATAAGTAAAAGAGACTAAAAAAAAGGGAGAATAAGATGAAAACGAAACTAGTAGCTTTAGGCTTGCTAAGCCTTCTCAATGTTGGCGTGTCTTTCGGAGAATGTGGCTTCATGGAAGCACCAGAGTCGGGGAAAGTATACGTCCTCCCGAGATATGAGGCAGATGTGAAGTATGTATTCAATAACCAGACAAAAAATTCTTTTGCTCAGGTTCAATGGAAACTTGATCTCGAGGGTAGCAGAGCGTGCTTTAGACTTGGGAAAGAAAGATTCGGTTCTTATAAAGTTGTGATCCCTTCTGTGCAGATAGATAAGCAACTTTTCGTAAAGATCATGGGATCGGAGCAGGAGCATCCGCTAAGAGTTTTCCAGGAGGCCAATGGCCACTGGACCGGGATGCCTGGGATCATTAAAGTTCCCTTCGAATTGAAGGCTGAAATAGCTAGCGCAATCCAGAGTGGGAAAAAGCTTGCTGAGGTTTCGGGGGAGATTTACTTCAGCCGGTCGACGATCCAGCGCAAGGAGATCGGAAGTCTCGAGTGTACGGAAAGAGAAGAGGAAGCAGGACTGATGAATCTCTTTAAGCGGTTCCAGGCCCTTAAGCAAAAACTTGAACAACGGAACTCTAGAGAAGCGGTCAACACGGATGAAGCGTTGGAAGAGTTCTTAGAAAAATGTGTCGTTTTTGAAAATGTAGAAGCAAGTAGTTTAGTAGGGTTCAATGAAAGACAAAGAGTAACGAGTAGGATCGTTAGAGGTAAATTTTCTTTCAATGGGAATGTAGCTGGGGAAACCCCAGAACCTGTCCCTCCCCTAGCTAGTCAAACTGCGTCCATCTTTGAACTTTAGGAGCTTATATGAAAAATATCTGCATGGGCTTTACTCTTCTTACGTTGGTATCTTGTGGTAGCAGCAGCAATGGAAGTGAGGGCCTCGAGAACAGGGAAAGTCCCTACCAGGAGAGCACTGTGCTAAGCCGGGAAGAAAGAGTCTTAATAAACGATCTAGTTCAGAAACATGCTCACACCCAGCATGAACTTGTGAAGTTGATACTTGGCCACCAAAAGTTAGACCGAGGTACCCTAAGTAAGATAGACCAATACATAAACGTTGAATGTATCCAATCTAGTGGATTGTGTTACGTGAATAAAAAGGATTAAAAAATGAAACTCTTCATACTGTTACTTTTAACCATAGCAGAAGCTTACGCCGTTCCTGTTTTAAATAGGAACATGGCCGCAGATGGGACTGTCGTCACCATCTGGCCTGATCACCTGGACTCAAACCACTTCTACTTTGCTCCGAACCTCATGAGGATCGCTAATGATGGTCGTGGAACACCGAAGTTTCACCTTACCCAATACGCTCTTGGAAACTGCGGTAGGATTGGGAGACGTCTGGGGAAATGTCATGAGAAGGCCATGCTCACTTCACTTCTCATAGCAGATTTTGAAAAAGAGCAACTGAGAGAAGCGCAAGCAGGGATTAAGAAAATTCGCCCGCAGGCCAGATTTAGTGCCATCCCCTTTCTGGCTTCAAAAGTAGAATTCGACACTTCGCTGAAAGAGTTCATCGACGATCATAATTGCTCGCCGAAGGCAGGACAAGCTGCGGATGAAGTGCCGTGTAGCATGACCCTTAACAGTCAGGGGATATATGTCCTTGTGCCCTTCCTGAATGCAGGATCTGTCCTACCCTTCAAATTTATTTACAAAATTGCAGGAGTCATAGAAGGGCCTGATGGGAAGTTTCAAAATCAAGTGCTCGATTATGGTCTGACGGTAAACTTGGGTGGGGAGTTGTTGGTAAAACATCCGGACTTAAGATTATTTTAGTGGGAAGGCCACAGGAAGTGGCCCTTTAAAGCTTTTCCAGATAGTTCTTATAAGCAGTAGCTTTGGTGTAACCATTACCAATCGTGGTGGCGAAGACGGTCCAGCGGTATGACTCAAGACAGGCATCAGTTCCTCGACAGTCAGAAAGCTTGATCTCAAACTTAACTGTTGATCGAAAGTCGAAGTTCCCCTCCTCCTCAACCATTTTAAAATCAAGCACGGTCACAACGATCGGATCCTCTACGTGCTCCTCAATCATCAGTCCGATTTCCCCCGAAGTGTGGATCTTCTGGACGCCCTCTTTGTTGTCTAACAACATTTCTAGAAGTTCTTCCTGGTATGATTTCTCAAGGCATGGAGTAACGGAATATTCTTCGTTGCAGGCAGGATTGTTAGTCTCTGCGGCGGCGTTGAACGTAAGGATTAAGATGATGAAAAAAGTTTTCATGGAAGCTCCGTTGAAAAAAGATGAGGCTATATACACCATTCAATGAGCCGCGGCAACAAGGCAATCTCAACGGTGGTGAGGCGAGGCAGCCCCACCACCGTTGATTTAATTAAAAAGGTTCTTACTGCAGTAGATTAGGGCGCCGTGATCCCCTGCAAATACGTGCATGAGCTCACCCTTAGAAGTTTCTTCGTAGACATGGTCAGTGGAGGTACAAAACGCGTAGCCATCCTCGCCAGTTAGACATTGGGAAACCCCTCCAGCATCTTCCTGAGAGCTGCTCTTCTGGAGTTCAGTGGCCCGAGTGCAATTGCTGGACCCCTGGCAATCAAAGAGGAAGGACTTCGTTGTCCCACCTGATTTCTCGACTCGCACTTCATTGATTTTTGTCAGGCTGTCCGGGGTCCCTTGGTAACACTTTGAGCGACGGATAGTACTCCCGTTACTAGTGTCCTCACTGCCATCTCCATTGTCTTGTTCTAGTTGCGGAGGAGGATTAGCCTGTTGGAGGG
The DNA here is from genome assembly GCA_035576105.1 of Bacteriovoracaceae bacterium. Lineage (GTDB taxonomy): Bacteria > Bdellovibrionota > Bacteriovoracia > Bacteriovoracales > Bacteriovoracaceae > Peredibacter. Next base: position 21,404 of record DATLXA010000060.1, on the reverse strand, counting down.
CTCCCAGGGCCGTCGCCATCACTTCCACAGGATACCGCTAAAACTATCAGCGATAAGAAAACTACATTTTTAAATTCATTCTTCAATAGATCCTCCTTGGTTGGTCACAATGTTCAGCCTTAAGTAAGGGGGAATTTTTGAACTGAGTAAAGCTACCCACGTGCGGCTTTGTTGCAAATTATGTTGCAGCACCCACTATATTTCCAGTGTCGCACTTAGTAGCGAACGGTCTTTGGGTGCCTTGCCAGTGACGGAATTACGGTAATTTATCGATACTGCCCTTGCGAGAACTAAAGAGAAAAAGCCGCTGCAATTTATTTGCAAGTTCTTGCAGCAGTTTAACTCTCTTTTGTATCAGACTGCTGCAAATCAATGTTATTTTTCCAGCAATGGAAGCTGCGAAAACCTACTATCTAAATAAACTCAAAGAGCACTTTTCTCTGAAGCAAAGGACCAATCCTCACTACAGCCTGAGGGCCTACGCTAGGGACCTAGGTCTTCATTCATCCACACTTTGTTCAGTCTTTAAGGGCAACAGAGGACTGCCACTCAAAAACTTCAAAGAAGTAGCCTTGAAGCTCAATCTAAGTCCCAAAGAGCGGACCCTCTTCCTAGAAAGCTTGTATACGAGAATCGCTAAAAACGAAGAACTAAAGACAGGAGAAGAAGACGAGCGTTTTATCTTGGATGATACCTATTACCAGGTGATCGCAGAGTGGGAGCATTTCGCTGTGGAATCGTTACTGGAGATCAGTGACTTTGTGGCGACTCAAAGATCGGTAGCACGCAGACTTGGGATAACTGAAAACCGGGCGGAAGTGGTCATCGAGAACTTGAAGACCTGTGGCCTGGTTAAAGAAGGCCCTGACGGTGGGCTCATCAAGATCCATGTCAAAATTAGAACTACCGAAGATGTGCTGAGCCCGGCCCTGCGAGCATCTCATCTGGAGACACTGGAGATGGGTCGGCAAAAGCTTGATGAAGTAGACATCGGACTACGGGACTACTCTTCCGTCACACTGACTTTAAACATCAAGCGAGTTCCAGAGGTGAAGATTCTTATCCGAGATTTCCGGCAAAAGCTCCTGGCCCACTTTGCAGAGGGGCTCAAGACGGATGTTTGCCAACTCGCCATCCAGTTTTACCCCTTGACTAAAACACAAAACGAGCCTGAGGATAAATTGACATGAAAACATCGATCATCATCATAACCTCCCTTCTCTCACTCGCGGCCAGGGCCGGCGAAAAAGGGAACGGTGGTGATATAATCATCTGTAAAGATGCCCAGGGGATCGTTAAGAGTGGTGAACTCTATGACCACTTCGAGGGCCGGAGCATGGACGGTCGCTCCATTGATCTAGGTCCGGAGGGCCTGCCAGAGCTTGAGAAAGTAGAACTGGTGATCAAGCGGATTGAGAAATTCGATAAGTTCCGGGCCGAGCTCTATCGTCAGTGGGCAAACGAATTCTATTCCGAGGCAGCCCTGCTAGAGGGAATTGATCTGATTGATATCCCCGATACCGGTGACGGTTACATCCCAGCGAGCTGTGAGCTCAAGCAACTGGTGGTACAGCAGAATACCCCGGACCAGAGAAGGCCCCGCAAGAGATACACCATCAATTCCGACCTCTGGCAACTACTGGATAATAATGGTAAAGCAGGAACGATCCTGCACGAACTTATCCTGCGGGAAGTGACGACCTTTCAGGATAAGGCCCGTCGACACGAAGATTCCCGATCGGCTCGATTCTTCAACTCCTATATGACTGATGTGGAATCAGAGAAAATGGATTTCGCTGACTATACTAACCTTTTGGCCAGGCTCGATGTCTATAACGTCTCAACGTCCAACGGCTTCAAGTTTGGTGTCGATGGCAGCACCGTAGCCGAAAAAGTCCCTGGTGGTTATGTCATAAGGAATACCCACCCACAGGAATCTTGCCAGGAGATCTCCCTCGGAGACTCTATGGCCAATGTCTGTACCGCCTTTGGCCCTGAAGTTTATTTCTTAGACTCAGGAGTGCCGGCGCATGCGACACTTTTTCAGAATATGACAGCCCTAAAACTAGAATCGGGATGGAAGCTAAGTTACACGGCGGACACTTTTGCCTTAACGGCCCTGGACAAAAATCGCTACTCCATTGTGGGTCAAACCAGAGGAAGGACCTTCAATCTTCGACATGAGGTGAACCACCCTAGAGGCTGTGAAGTGGAGGTTCCTTACGATGAATCATCCTGGAATGGATTACGGTATTATTCACCACGAAGCTTTACTTCGGTTTCAGGCATTGAGTGCTACGAGCGCCATAGCTACCATGAGTTTTTCTTGCCCACACCACAGGGTTTCATCATTGCCCGTAAGGTTCAGCTCACTGGAGACGAGGAGATTTCTGTCAGCGGTATCATGACCGAGAGGATTACTTTCCCGGTGCAGAGTTTCGACGTGACCGCAGCTAAGCTTCTCACTTCACCCCAAGGCAATTTCTTCCGCGAGCTCACGATGGCCACACAGGGCCAAAGATCCACAAAGGATGATGGCAGTTTACTACTCCTAAAACGTGGAGACATTGTCTCGGTAGATGACCTAGGCAACGTGACGGGTTGTCGAAGTAAGAGCGGAGGAACCTGTGAGATTTCTGAGTAGGTTCATTCACAATCTAAAACGGCAGTACTAACTTCACAGATCAAATCAATCTTTTCACTTCGCTTTCTTCCGTCTTCATATTCGACAAATGTCCCGGATGCCTTTACGGGCTCATAAGAATCTCTCTCAGCTCCATAGGCGTAATCAATGATGAATGAAATCCTGGAAACCTTTTTTCCTTCGAATGTCTGGGTGAGGGTATATTTCGTTCCTGCATAACGGCTAGAAAAAGATTTCTGACCTTGAACCAGATAATCTTCAATACCATTGTCAAAGATTCCAAATACCTTGTAAGGACCACTTCCATTTCCACAGAAATTCTCATTAGTGTATATTTTGATGGTTGTTGTTTGGTTCTGGTTATCGTCTGGTAACTGGACTTTGCACTTCAGATCAAATTGAGAGACGGATCTTTGAGCGTAAGCCGCTGGAACAGATAACATGCAAAAGAGAAAAAGTATTTTCATTGGAATCTCCTGGTTTAGTGCATCCTAAAAAAACTTAGAACCCCTGCCAAGATCAAAATCTACAGGGGCTAAGAAGGTGAACTCTTAAGTGTTCACCTTCTTAGCCCTTCATCGACAGTACATTTGCTATGTTTCTATATTTGGGACGAACTCAACCTCCTAACAAAAGAGAACGATATGATTTGGATTTTTCTATTTTTACTTTCTACACTTCCAGTATTTGCAAAAGTTGCTTAAGGAGATTACTTGTTTAGAAATTCTCTATGTGGATCATGGGCAGTAAAATTAAGTGGCAAAAGTAACTCTACCAAGAGCTAAACTTCTCTGGTTGGAATAGAGGTCAGCAAATATTTATTAGAAACTGAGTATTGTGTCAGACTTTTCAGTTAACTGCTCAAGCGTTTTCGAACGCTGCTTTCAGTTTCTTGATGTCTAGCTTGACCATCTGCCACATCGCGTGCGTGAAGGCTTCCTTCTTCTTCTTATTCTTGCTGGTGTTCCACTTATCGAATTCGGCAGGCGTGATCTGCCAGCGAACGCCGTACTTGTCGATGAGCCAGCCACATTGCACGGCCTTGCCTCCCCCACTGGTAAGCTTCTTCCAGTAGGTGTCAATCTCGCGTTGGCTCCTGCAGGGCACGACGAATGAAATGGAATCATTGAAGGTCTTCTTATTGAAACCGTTCAAGAGCATGATTTTTTGACCTAAGAGGGTGAGGTGCATGGTCAATACCGATCCCTCTTTAATACTCATGGGGTTGCTGCCCCAGTATGAAGTCTTGCCGACCTTGGTGCCTTTGAAGATCGACTTGTAGAATTTGGCCATCTCCGTTGCTTTATCGTTAGACCAGATACAGGCGTAGATTTTATGCATGGTGAGAATCTCCAGTGTTAGGCAGAGTTTTTGTCATAATAACTATTTAAAGCTCATTTTTGTTAAGTTAAAACTATATTATGCGTATTCTCAATAAAGAAAATTTTGCTCTCATGGCCGCAGTCCTTGGAATCGCGTTCGGGATTTTACTTCCGGATCTTGCTAAAAATCTCACCATTTTTGGAGACATCTTTCTCACACTTCTGAAGCTTGTGATCGTCCCGCTCGTTTTTGTCTCAGTCTTCCTCGCTGTGGCCAGACAGAAAAGTATGCAAAACATTTCAGGTCTCGGGCTGAAAACTATTATTTATTTCAGCGTGACAAGTATGCTCGCCTGTCTCACAGGATTCATTGCTTCCTTTGTTCTTCCTCACGCAGAGAAAAAATCCGTCGCCTTCGAGTCATTCCAGGCCGGTACTCTGAAAGAGCTGAATGTGCAGGAAATCATCATTGGTTTCTTTTCACCGAATTTTTTTAAGTCACTATCGGATGGGAGCATCATTCAAATCGTCATTGTCGCACTAATGCTGGGTCTGGCCTTTCTTCAGATCACTGAGAAACGCAAGGTTGTCCTCCTGGAACCTATGGAGGCCATTAACGACATCATCATGGTGTTCATTAACTGGATTCTTTTTGTTGCACCGGTCGGAATTTTTTCTCTGGTGGCTTCCGTCACGGCGAAGACTGACAGTTCCCTCTTCGCAGGACTGGGATGGATGTTCGCCGCCATAGCCATAGGACTTCTCATTCATTCTCTTATCACCTTGCCGGCACTCGGATTTTTCATTGGAAAATTTTCGCCTTATCGTTTTCTGGCACGAATCAAGGAACCACTGATCGTGGCACTTGCCACCGCTTCTAGCAACGCTACTCTCCCCGTTTCAACTCGGGTCCTGACGGAACAAGAAAACGTCGACCCTCGCACTGCGGGCTTTATGCTCCCTCTTGGGGCGACGGTCAACATGGACGGCTCTTCCATTTATCAGACCCTCATCATCCTTTACCTAGGGGATCTTGCGGGCATTCCGCTAACTCTGACTCATCAGTTTTATATTTTCTGCCTCATCCTTGTCTCATCTGTCGGCACAGCAGGTATTCCAGGTGGGGGCCTGCTCATGATCGGTGCGGTCATGCAGAATGTGGGGATTCCACTGGAGTATCTCGGTGTCTATCTCCTGATCGACCGCGTTTGGGATCCGGCAGTTACCATGGTGAATGTCTTAGGTGATCTTTTTGGTGCGAAGATTGTAGATAGCCATGATAAGAGAATGAAAAATTAATTAAAAAAAAATGAGATAAAGTTTTATGGTAAAAGATTTTAAACTTACCGACCCAAGAAAAGCTCCGGCGCGGCAAGTGGATTCTGTGAAATTCGAGATTAGTAAATATCTTGCTCGTGAGAGAAGGAAAACTCCTAAAGAAGGCGCTAATCACTGGGATTTTGACTGTAAACTTGGGAAAGAGAAGGACAGCGCTGTTGAAATTCATGTAGCCGAGATCAACAAGGGCATTGATAAATTGGTAAGTGAAGGTTCAGAAAAATTTTATATCGAGATCTTCGCAAAGCCAGGTTATAAGGCCAAGAAACCTCTTTAAGTAGAACTGTGTAGAAGGTTCCAGCACACTTATACTACTCGAAGCTTCGATTAATCACCTTTCCTGGCTGGGAATTATTCTTCACTACATGGTGCAAGGCCCATGGGGTTTACGAAGAAGTTAAGAAATTAATCTCTCTACCCACTGTTCATATTGGAACATTAGCCGGTGCTATTCACGCAGTACAAGAAGGCGCTGGTGTCGCCGTTTTTCCGCTTCAATGTGTTCCAGAGGGACTTCTTGAGCATAAGATTAAGGATATCGTAGCCTGTAACCCAATATATATAACCAAGAGAATCGGCGACAAGCTCACCAATCGGGCAGAGGTGGTACTTGAGATGCTTAAAATTTCAAAAAATCTAAATTAAAGTTCAAAAAAACGACTTAGATTGATAAGAAATTTTTTAAATAAAAACAGTCAACCTTTTCTGCATTTAGAGAAAGTGGCGCGGCAAATGAAACTAGTATGTATAGTGTCTTCTTAATGAGATAGTTTTACGTTTGAAGCAATATTTTCAATGTCTCTGAATCAAATATTTCTTCGATTCAATATAAAGATTCTGGAGTAAAAAATGGCAAACTTAAAAAAAAGTCCAATAAAGTCAAATGAAGTTAAGTTGACCAGAACAGAACAAAAAAGAACATTAAAACATCCTAAAGCGACTGCTAAACAAATGGGATCGTTGGAAAAGTTCCGCAGGATGGCGACAGTCATTCAAGATTCAAATGATGCGATCACTTTCCAGGATTTAGATGGAAACATTTTGGCCTGGAACCGAGGTGCTGAAACCATGTACGGTTATTCAGAAGCGGAAGCACTTCGCATGAATATCGTAGATACCGTGCCCCATGAATATCAAGAACAAGCACGTGAATTTCTTGCCTCTCTAAAGCGTGGGGAGCTAGTGCCCAATTTAGAAACAAAACGAAAGCATAAAGACGGCAGGATCATCGATGTCTGGCTGACCAATACCAAGCTTACTGATGACAAAGGAAAACTTACTGGTATTGCAACCACTGAACGCGACATTTCTGAGCGAATGGGAGCATTAGAAAAATTCCGCCGGATGGCGACAGTCATTCAAGATTCCAATGATGCAATCACCTTCCAGGATTTAGATGGAAACATCTTGGCATGGAATCGAGGTGCAGAAACTATGTACGGTTATTCAGAATCGGAAGCACTTCGCATGAATATCGTAGATACCGTGCCCCACGAATATCAAGAACAAGCACGTGATTTTCTTGCCTCTCTAAAGCGTGGGGAGCTAGTGCCCACCAGAGAAACAAAACGAAAGCATAAAGACGGCAGGATCATCGATGTCTGGTTGACCAATACCAAGCTTACTGATGATAAAGGAAAATTTACTGGAATTGCAACCACCGAACGCGACATTTCTGAGCGGATGGGAGCTTTAGAAAAATTTCGCCGGATGGCGACGGTGATTCAAGATTCCAATGATGCGATCACCTTTCAGAATTTAGAAGGAAATATCTTGGCGTGGAACAAGGGCGCGGAAAACATGTACGGTTATTCAGAAGCGGAAGCACTTCGCATGAATATCGTAGATACCGTGCCCCACGAATATCAAGAACAAGCACGTGAATTTCTTGCCTCTCTAAAGCGTGGGGAGCTAGTGCCCAATTTAGAAACAAAAAGAAAGCATAAAGACGGCAGGATCATCGATGTCTGGCTGACCAATACCAAGCTTACTGATGAAAAGGGAAAGTTAACTGGAATTGCAACCACCGAACGCGACATTTCGCAAAGAAAGCGCGCCGAAGCGTCTCAGTACGCACGAAGCCTCATCGAGGCTTCTCTTGACCCGCTGGTTACGATTAGCTCAGAGGGCAAGATCACCGACGTTAACGAAGGCTCCATCAAGGTCACCGGAGTACCACGGGAAAAGCTGGTCGGGACCGACTTCTCCGATTACTTCACTGAACCGGAGAAGGCCCGTGACGGCTACCGGCAAGTCTTTTCCATGGGCTTTGTTACGGACTATCCGCTAACGATCCGGCACCTCAACGGAAAGCTCACGGACGTTCTCTACAATGCATCAGTTTATAAAGACGTCCATGGGAATGTTTTGGGTGTATTTGCAGCTGCTCGTGACGTTACCCAACAGAAGCAGCTTGAGTTTTTAACACAAGGGCAGATTGCCCTTTCAGAAAAAATGCGCGGTGAACAGGTCATATCGCGCCTAGGCCAGAGTATTTTAAGCCATTTGGTGCCATTTACAAATGCTCAAATAGGCTCTTTCTACGTGGTTACCGATGATAAAAAACTTCAAATGGTAAGCGGTTATGCTCTCCCTAAAGTTGAAACATTGGATAAATTTATTGAATTTGGCCAAGGATTGATCGGTCAGGTGGCGATCGAAAAGAAGAGCCTGCTGATTGAAGATGTGCCGCCAAGCTATTTTAGTAAAATTGGGTCTTCTTTCGGAGAACTCGTTCCTCGGTCACTTTTAATCTGCCCTATCCTTTATGAAAATGAAATAACTGGAGTGATTGAATTGGGCTCACTGCAGCCATTCACTGAACATCAAAGAGCTTTTTTAAGTCACGTTTCTGAGAACATCGGAATTGCGATCAATACATCCGACGTTCGAAATAAAGTTCAAAAACAAAACGAAGAGCTGAATAAAGCCCAGGTCTTGCTGGAAGAAAAGGCGAATGAAGTCCAAAGGGCAAGTCAATACAAGACAGAGTTTCTGGCCAACATGTCTCACGAATTAAGAACCCCTCTCAATAGTTCACTTATCTTGGCGAAGCTCCTAATGGAGAATTCCAAAGATAACTTAACAGAGGAGCAGATTCAATATGCGACCTCTATTTATTCCTCTGGTAAAGACCTGCTTAATCTTATCAATGATATCTTGGATCTTTCCAAGGTTGAAGCTGGTAAGCTCGACATTAGAGTTGAAAAGGTGGTTATCCTGAACGTAATTGAAGGACTGAAGCAGACTTTTCAATCTTTGGCACAAGAGAAAAAACTTATTTTGGAGGTAAGCCATGAAACAGACATGCCACCATCATTCCAGACTGACCGACAAAGATTGGATCAGATTCTAAAAAATCTTATTTCAAATGCTTTAAAATTTACGGAAAAGGGTTCTGTAAAGATTAGATTATGCAATCATTCCAAAGGGCACATCGCCTTTGAAGTGAGTGACACCGGCATTGGTATACCTAAAGAGCAACATGCAATCATCTTCGAAGCCTTCAGACAAGCTGATGGTACGACTAATCGAAAGTATGGAGGCACGGGACTCGGGCTTTCAATCTCTAGAGATCTTGCAAAGCTCTTAGGGGGTAGCATCGAAGTCGAAAGTGCAGCCGGTAAGGGAAGTCGCTTCACATTGATCTTGCCGGAGATTTTAAATGAATCATCAACGCTTGCAGGGCCATCGGCTGAATCACCTTCCCAACAAGAAACGAGTAGCTACAGACATTTTGAAAAATCTTTACCCACTTCATCACTTCCATTTGAAGATGACCGAACTCATCTGGCGACAGAAGGCCGAACAGTTCTTGTGATAGACGACGATGTTAAATTTGATAAGATTCTACTCGATGTTGCCCATGAACTTAAATACAAGTGCATTGTTGCACAAGGAGCAGACGAAGGGTTTGATCTAGCGCTTGAATACGATCCAGATGCGATTATATTGGATATGAAGCTACCGGATCACTTAGGACTCACAGTCCTCGATCGTCTCAAGGAAAATCCTAAGACTCGTCATATACCAGTACAAGTCATGTCAACAGAAGACTATTCGAAAGCCGCCATTCATATGGGTGCCATAGGTTTTATGCTCAAGCCAGTCAATTATGATGAAATTAAAAATGCTTTTAAAAAACTTGAGGCTCGGTTTTCCAAAAATACTAATCGTGTTTTGATTGTCGAAGATGATGAGCTTCAAAGAAAGAGCATCGCCCACCTTATTGCTGATGATGGCATTGAAATTACCACGGTAGGACTGGCACAAGAAGCAATCATTGAACTCAAAAATAATGTCTTTGATTGTATGATCATGGATCTGAAGTTTCTAGATCTATCGGGTGTAAACATTCTGGAACAAATGAATACTGAAGAGATTTCTTCATTTCCTCCAGTCATTGTTTATAAGGAAAGGCCCCTTTCGAAGGAGCAAGAAGATGGCCTGGAAAATCTCTCAAAATCAATAATCATTAAGGGAGTAAGATCCCCTGAAAGACTTCTTGATGAAGTGAACTTGATCCTCCACCGTTCGGAGTCCAAGATATCACAGATACAAAGAAGGATGATTCAAACGTTCAGAAGCCGTGAACAAATATTCAAAGGAAAGAAAATTCTTTTGGTGGATGATGACATCAGAAACATCTTTGCCCTCACCAGTGTCCTTGAGCAAAAAGGAGCCACCGTCGTAGCAGGAAAAAATGGTCAAGAAGCATTGGATAAGCTGAATCAAGATCCACAAATCGACCTCGTTCTCATGGACATCATGATGCCTGAAATGGACGGTTATGAAGCGACCAGAAGAATCAGGCAACAAAAAAGATTCGCAAAGCTTCCTATCATTGCCGTGACTGCAAAGGTAATGAAAGACGATCTTGAAAAATGCCTTGAGGCCGGAACCAATGACTACGTCTCTAAGCCCGTTGATCTTGAAAAGCTCTTCTCTCTCATTCGAGTTTGGGCACCTCAATTGGAGCAGTACTCATGAACTCACGGGTAAAGATCCTCTTAGTCGATGATCTGAAGGCCAATCTTCTTGCCCTAGAAGGATTGCTTAGAGCAGACGACGTCGAGATCTTAATGGCCAAATCTGGAACTGAAGCATTGGACCTCATGATGGCCCATGAATTTGCTGTGGCACTCATCGATGTCCAAATGCCCGGCATGAGTGGATTTGAACTCGCGGAACTTATGCGAGGGACGAATAGGACCAAAAACGTCCCGATTATCTTTGTCTCCGCGACCGCTAAACATCCTAGCTTCTCCTTTAAGGGTTATGAAAGTGGCGCTGTGGATTTTCTACTAAAGCCGCTCGACACCCACGCGGTTAAGAGCAAGGTGAACATTTTTATTGAGCTTTCCCGGAGCCAAAGAGAACAAAAAGAACTTTTAACGAAACTTACAAAAAGTCAGGCAGAGCTTGAGCAAGCAGTTCGGACTCGAGAAGAGTTCATGTCGATTGCCTCTCACGAACTCAAGACCCCGCTCACTTCGATGATGCTTCAAGTTCAGATGAGAAAAAGAAATGTGAAAAAAGCTGATGCTTCCGCATTCACCATGGAAAAGTTGGCGAAGATGATGGATGGGGATGAACAGCAATTTAAAAGATTAGTTCATCTCATCGATGACATGCTCGATATCTCGCGCATCACTTCTGGAAAATTATCTATGAATATGGCACGTTTTGACCTCTGCACTTTAGTGCAGGAAATTGTCGAACGATTTTGCGAACAAGCCGTTGGTGCCGACTGTAAGATTCAAATCGACCGCTGTGAATCAACCATGGGTATCTGGGATCTGTTCAGGATCGAGCAAGTGGTGACAAATCTCATCACCAATGCCCTTCGCTACGGGGCGGGAAAACCGATTTGGATTCAAGTGTGTGTCGCCGGAGACAAAGCGAAACTGGTTGTCCGTGATGAGGGTCTCGGGATCGCAGAGGAAAACCAAGAACGTATTTTCCAGCGTTTTGAGCGTGCCGCCTCGGGTAGTGAAGTAAGTGGATTAGGACTTGGTCTCTATATTGTCAGACAGATTCTGGAAGCTCACAAAGGTTCTATTAAAGTGGAGAGCAAACTCGGACAGGGTTCAACTTTTATCGTCGAGCTTCCATTAGAATGATTTTGCTACTGCGACGAGAATAACAAAGCGCGCAAAACAACCTGAAATATGTTTTGCGAGTTTTTGGAGTTTTAAGTTCGTATGCCTTGAGTTAGTTTCAAAATCTATTTTTTACCTGGAGCTCTTTTGAAAGTAACACTCTTGTATATTTTCCTGTTATTCCTATCACTTAATACAGTTTATTCAGCCCAAGAAATTAAAATTGATAACAACCAACTGATTGTTGATGGAGTCCCTCAACCCCAGCTTTTCGGAGCTGAAATTCAATATTTCAGGCTCAGAGGGGGTCCGGGAAAAAATATCTCACGGGAAAAGGTTCTCGAGTTATGGAATAAGGCCCTGGACCGGGCCGTGGAAGCTGGCATGAATGCCGTAAGTTTTTACATCCCTTGGGACTTTCACGAATACCAACAAGGAAAGTTTGATTTTACCGGAACTGCTGATGAAGATGGAGACGGACGCGCCGATTATCCATCCAGGGACGTCAAAACATTCATCCAACTTGTTAAGGCCAAAGGTATAACCCGCATCATGGCCAGACCGGGTCCTTATATAAACGCTGAATGGGGCTTTCTAGGTTTTGGTGCGATTCCCCTATGGTTTCATCAAATGTTTCCAGATTCGCACATGCAGAACTCGGATGGACTTAAAACCAAGTTATATGACTATCACTCGCCAGAACTTTTAAAATTTACGCGCCTGTGGTTCCAACAGGTTCATGATCAAGTTTTGAAACCCCATCTCGGAAAGGATGGTCCCATTCTTTTCCTGCAACTCGACAATGAAACAAACTTTATGTGGCAGTCCATCTTCAATCATGACTATGGTCCACGCGCCATAGAGAGATACCAGGAATTTCTGCGGAATAAATATCATTTCATTGAAGACCTGAATGCTTCACATCAAAGAAACTGGAAATCATGGAGTGAAGCCAAACCAGCAACCATTCCAGGTCTCAATATTTCCGAAGATAGAACCTGGTATGAATTCCAGGATTACAGCATGTACTCCTACTTAAAAATACTTCGTAATATGTGGGAAGATATCGGTATCAAAGAACCTTCAATTATCTTTACCCTGGCAGAAAGCTATAACGGGATGAAAGACGGCATCTTGCCTAATTTTAAATACCGAAATGCTAGTGGCCAGACCGGCATGATGACTCTCAACCTTTACCCAAAAACTTATGAGACAAAAGAAGGGACTCTGATGAATCTTCCCTTCAAAGCCGATCATGATGTAAAGGCCATGGATGAAGCCAATGATCACTATTTTGGAACTAAGAATGAGTGGTTAATGGGTCCTGAAATTCAGGGAGGATGGTGGAAAGATGTTCCGGTATCTGAAAAATCACGGCAACAAACTTATCTCAGCACTATTGGCCATGGTCTCAAAGCTCTTTTTATCTATTACTTCACGGAAGGTAGTAACTGGCAGGCCGGATGGGCCAAAGAACAAATTAATCCACTTTATGAAAATTTAAAACTCTCTCAGGAATTTGCTGCCTATTCAGAATTAACTCTGCCTCCAGAGTTTTGGAAAAAGCTTCAAAAACAAGTTAATGAAAAAATCCTGGTAGGTTTTGATGTTTACCGGATCATGCGAGATCCGGAATTCAGTTCGGATACGCTATTTTTTGATGCTCCCCTAGATCATGAAGCTAATCCGAGTTCCCATTACGCTTTAATCAAAAAGATCGGACAGCAGATCATCAAACCCCATGAAGATTTTTTAGCTAAGGCGGTGAGAATTACTGATTCGGTCTACATTCTCAAAGATAGCAAAGATCACGCTTCATCTAAGATCGAAGGCATCGATGCCATTCGCTTAAACGCAGAATGGTGCGGAGGTCTTGTAGGCTATCTGTCGCAGTTAGGTTTATCCACCAGGATTCATCACTGGAATATAAGTAATCCAGATGAACTCCTTCGGGCCAAATATATCCTTCGTCAGGATTCAGGTCGGGTGGATCTGGAACAATCTCATCTGTTAAAAAAATTCGTAGAGCGTGGTGGTACGATTCTTTCTTTTTTAGAAGATTCGTTGGCCAAGGATTTAGGAATCACATTCAACTCTGTTTCAAAAACAAAAAGTTCTCCCATCAAAGTTCGATTCCAAAAAGACAGGGAGTTTGATGCTGCCGGCACACCTGTTCAATATTATGAGAATCTTCCTGCACACTGTTCGCCTATCCTCTGGACTAAAAATCAAATAGTAGGATTTAAATGTTCTGTGGGCAAAGGACAATTTATCCAGCTGGGAGTCCTGTTCTATGATATCTATAATTCTGACTGGTATGGAAAAATCTCGGATGTGGAAAAACGAAATGATTTCCTGAAAACTCTTATCACGATGAATCCTAAGTTTAAAATGTCAGGGACTGACCAACTGGTTTCTTTCGCGCGGGAAGTACCGGGTGACAATAAACTATGGATCACTGTCAAAAATGGCAAACCAGTCGAAAATAAGGGTTCTCTTGAAATTTCCTGGGAAATGCTCAAACGATTTGGTTCTCCAAAAACTATTCAAGTCCAGGCATTGATGACTGGTAAAACGAAAGTGGTGAATTTCCCCAAAAATGGCCCACTCTCTTTAATGATCTCACTTGAAGGATACGGCTCCGAAGTTTTATTCCTGGAACCTGCTCATGATTAAATTTATCGTCCTATGGATAATTTCTTCTGCGATTTGTTTTGCTTCAGCGTACCAGAATTACTTTAAAGACACATACCAATGCCTGGAAGCCATGAGGAACAAGACCACCGGGCTGTTAAGGGACAGTGTTACTGCGGATTTAAAAACGCTGCATGACCCAACTTCACCTTCCAATATCGCTTTAGACTTACTGGTACAAGTGGAGTCTAACCACTTTCAGGATTTTGCGGGCCTGGGAAAATCGAACATAAATAACATACTTGAAACTTTGAAAGGACTCCCTTTCCATATAGAATCTGGGCTTTTCTATAATCGCTACTCCTCAGACGGAAAAACCGTTAAGGAATGGTACCTCTCGGCTGTTGATAATATTCATCTGGCCTATGCCCTATGGGTGATTAGTAAGGTTCATGATGAAAAAGCCAAACGACTAACGGCAGAATCTCTTTTCAAACGCTTCCACTTTAATTTCTTGTACGATTCAGAAACAGGTTTGTTCCATGGAGGAGCCTATCTTAAAAACGGACAATGGATGGTGGAAAAGTGGAGCTATGACTATTGGGGTTCAGAAGGTCGTTCTCTTTATGGTTTAAGCTATGCCCTCGGTCTTAATAAAGATCCTCGTTTTATTGAAAAATTTAAGCTTTCAATGATGATTGAAGTCAAAGATGGCAGCCTCATGCTTTGGGATGGAGGAGCCTTTCAATTGCTACTTCCAGATCTTCTAATCAGTGAAACACATTATTCCCCGAGTCTAAAAGCCTATTTCTTAAAATACGCTAAAGAAGCCATCGAACTAGGAGCTAAAAGAAAGTATCCGGTCCCTGCCAATCATTCTGCAGGACAAGTCAGCCTCACAGAGTACAACGGTAAAGCAGGATCAAAAGAACTTGTCAGCTCGATGAATGCAGATTTTAAAGATCCAATATTATTTATGAAATGGGATAATGTCTTTACACCTCATGCGGCTTTTCTAGCGGCGACTGTGAACGCTAATGCCTATGAAAACTTCCTTCAAACTGCTGAAGGTTTGGGTAAGAATAAAAAGTTATATCTCGAAGGACTAGGTTGGCTAGATGGATTTCATCTTAGAGGAGAAGAACAAGGAGAAGTAGTGCCCGTTTTTCTCGCTTTAGATCAAGCAATAATTGCTCTAGCTACGGCCAAAATTTTATCCAAGGATGGACAGTTAACAGGAGCAAAACTTTTAAACGAAAATTGGCCTGAGAATTATCTTCTGCAAAAATTCTATCAAAATACGATTAAATGATTTAATCAACGGTTTGATAGACAACAAAGGATAGAACAATGAAGAAACTTGCCCCGCAAAGTTGGGCCTGTAACTATAGGGTGATATGAGCAATCAACAAGTAGAACAGATTATTGCCCGGCACGAAGCCTCTGGCCGTTACTTCGACGTGGACGGCCTGCGCACCTTTGCCCTCGACTACGGGGCAGGCGAACCCGTCTTCTGCATCCACGGCGTGCCCACTTCCTCCTATCTGTTCCGCAAGCTTCTGCGCCAGCTCGCGGAAAAAGGCTTGCGGGGCATCTCGGTGGACCTGCCCGGCTTGGGACTTTCGGCCCGACCTGAAGACTTTGACTATACCTTCAAAAGTTATGCGCGCTTTTTACACCGTGCTACTGAGGAGCTGGGATTGGACCGGTACCACCTGCTGGTGCACGACATCGGCGGGCCCATCGGCTTCGCGCTGGCGGCCGAACACCCGGAGCGCATTCAGTCCCTGACCATCCTCAACACCTTCATTGACGTGGTCAACTTTAAAAAGCCGCTGCCCTTTCGGCCCTTCGAGCTACCCGTGCTGGGCGAGGCTGAGCTGCTGAGCCTGCAGCATCCCACCTGGTACCTGATGTTCAAAGCCTTGGGAGTAAACCACATCGAGCAACTGCCTAAGGAAGAGGTGTACGCATACGTAGACCTGCTCAAACGGGAAGACGGCGGCAAGGCCTTCCTTCGCATTATGCGCCACTTCGACCACTCCCCGGAGCTGCAGGCACTGTGCGACCGGGCCGTGAGCAGCCCGCCCTACCCCGTGCAGGCCATTTGGGGCGTAAACGACCCGGCGTTGAACTTTGAGCACTTCGGCCGGCAGGTGCAGCAGGCGGCTGGTCTGCCGCTGGTGCACGAGCTGCCGTCCAAGCACTTTTTGCCGGAAGAAATGGCGCCCGACATCGCCCGGTTGGTGGCCTCGTTCATTGGCCGGCCTTGAGGGCTTTCGGACCGGGTGGGGGGATGGGCCTTACGTTGGTACGTTGATTAACTTATAAAGAAAAAAAGCCTTCAAATGTTTCAAAAAATGGTTCTTCAAAACTATTTCCCTTTCGGAAGATTCTCTTAGTCTTGATGCCACGGATTTGAACAGGAACATCTACTCCAAGGGCCATAAGAATTGTAGCAGACTCCTCTGAGGTAAATCTTATGCTCAACCTTCCAATACTCCCTTGGCAAAGCGCAGTCAGGTCGCAACTCAAACGGCTTAATTCTATGGTCGTAGTCTGCAAACTTTCCCTACTCCCAATAACATTCTGAGGAACTCCAGCGGCAACTAAGATAAAATGAATATCTCTCGCTTGCTTGGAATCTAAATTTACTTCTTGCTGCCTCGATTCAGAGTTTGTTGCCCACGTAGAAGCGCCGAAACTTAGTAAGATCAACAGGACCATAATTCGATACATAAAAGCTCCTTCGAAATATAAGCCAAAAAGTTGACTTAGCTGGACTCATATTCTTATCAGTGATGAGAAATGCATAGACATAAAAACTTGATAGGTATATTGATTTTACTTATATGCTTGAAAATCATTTAGAAAAATTAGTCGTTTTTGTTGGGGTTGTGGATTCCGGCTCTATCAGAAAATATGCTCTTAGTAAAAGGCTCTCACAACCAGGGGTCAGTCAGAGAGTCACTTCTCTAGAGCGACAAATTGGCCTCCCATTACTCATAAGGACGGCAACGGGGATCGAGCTAACTAAACACGGCAGAATAATTTATGAAATGGGATTAAAACTCATTGAGCTGGCGCAGGCGACGGAATCCTCCCTCTATAAGATCGAAGAACGCAAGATTGAAATTAAAATGGGGACGTATGATAGTGTTGCCATTTACCTCATGCCGCAAGTACTGAATCAACTTCAAATACTTGTGCCAAACCTAAACTTAAATTTATTCTGTGATCGAAGCGCGTCTATCATAAAATTGATTGAAGATGGAAGCTTGGATTGTGGTCTATGCGTGGGACTCGTGAAGAGTAAGAGAGTTGAAGTTACTCCTCTCTTCGAAGACCAATATAGTTTCTACCACTGCGCGGGATCTTACCAGAGAGATGTTTTGATCACAGTTCCAGATGCGGTCGACCAAGAAAGTAAGTCAATCGCTGATCACATAAAATTATTTTTCCTGGAAAGATATCACTTACTGCAAGTACCTTCTTTTGAAATTGCAAAGGCGATGACATTAGCAGGTCTGGGAATCGGAATCATCCCTAATGCTGTCGCGGCCGATTTTTACCTCTCAAAACAATTCAAAAAAGCTAAGTTGGCTTCAGGAATACCAAAAAATTTTGGATTACATTCTTTTAACTTCATCCAGAGAAAAGGAACATCGCAGACAGCTGCAATGAGGATCATTTTACAAGTAATCGTCAAGGAGCACAGTAGGCAAATTTTAAAATTGGGTAACTGAGTTTCTTATTTGACACTGCTTGACCCGCAACGTAAACGATCCATGATCTCTTTAAGTTTCTCTATTCGTGACCTAACTTTTGACTTCGACCTGTCGTGGGTCAATGGGAATATCGAGAGTAAAGGTCGTCCCATTTTCCGTAGAGCTCTCAATGGTTAGGCTTCCTCCATGTTCTTCCGCCACTTGACGGCAGAACGCTAGTCCCAGCCCCCAACCTTGCTTCTCACTACTGCGCGCTTTATCCGTTCTCTCAAAATTGTTAAAAAGGCGCAGCCGCTCTTCTTCCGGGATCGGGTTACCTTTGTTATGAACGGAAAGAAGTACGCGACCATGAGTCTCACAGACTTTAATCTCAACTGGAGTGTTTTCTTCGCCATATTTGATAGCATTAGATATTAAGTTTTCAAGCAAGCGCCGGATGCCTTTTCTCTCGAAGAAGCCGTTAACTATTTGGCCTGTGATGACGATCTGATCACGAATGTCGTCCGAAAGCTCGTTCACCGCAGAGTTAACAATGCTCAACATTTCATTAGGATACAATCGATCAGGTTTTTTAGTCAGTGAAGATTGTAAGTATGATTCATCCAGAATGTTCTGGATGAGTTCATTACCGTAATCGATATTTTTCTTCGAACGATTGACTAGCAGTTTGACCTTTTCTATGGCATCCGAGCTTTGGGACTTCAGAAGGGTTTTTAGGATAAGGTCTAAAGAGAGTTTCGCAGCTGTAAGGGGTGTCCGGAGGTCATGAGTCAAATGTGTAACTACACTCTCTCGGATCTCGTTGTAAATCAGGTGAAAGGCCATCATGGATTTTTGAATGGCATCGTCAAATGAGCGTTGGATTATGGTCAGGGTCTCGTACTCAAGGCTATGAAAGCGCCTTAGGGTATTAATAGTGATGTCTCTGAGCAGGACATATTCCTGCACAATCTGATCAGGACCGTAGTCAGTAACTCTTGCACGCTCTCCACCGTGCTCTTGGGCAACATTGTTTGAGCTGAGTGCAGTTTCTCTGTCGAGATTATTATCAATGGCTTCTGCGAGATTTCCCAAAAATATAGGAATGGAATTGATGATTACAGGGGAATGAAGATTCCCTGCTGAATCAATGTTCTTTTTGACTGCTTTCAACCACTCATCTAGGATCTCCCCCTGTCTATTACATAAAGTAATGGCTAAAGGACTCACGAGTTTCTTAGATGATGAATTGTCTGAGGAATGGGGCACTAAAAATCCTTGTTAACACGTGGCAAGATCTTTCAGCACGAAAAATCGGTAAATAGAAATTCTAATCCGTAAATCGGCTAAAAGTCGAGTTATGTTTCTAATTAGAGAATGTATTAGTATGAGCGACTAATGGGTGTCCAAGGTTTCCTCAATTGAATGATCTAGTTTCGATGAGCAGATGTAGCTGAGCCATTTTGGCTTGCTTTATGATTCAAGGCAGATTTCTTGCTACGGCCGAGTTGAATGTAGTCTTATTTCTTGTGAGTTTTAGTACAACACAATTTTTTCATTCAGAAATAGAGTTCCAACACACTTTGTCCTAGAATTTCTTTGACTAGTCATCCCCGCAAACATGAGTGTGATGGAACCATCAACGCTATTTTTTTTAGTTATTTCTTTAAACTCGAAGGAATACGGCTGGTATCATTAATTAATCTCGGCACAATATCTCCTACACTGATCCCTTGCTTAAAATCCTTTAAATGCATATTCTTCACTTTCTGAGATGCTATAAAAAACTCTTCCTCAGTTATCTGCTTCGTAATAGCCGCAGCCTGAAGGTCATTCAATACAGTCTGTTGTTTCTTGGATAAAGTATCCACATGGGACTTCGTCACATAGTAGTTCGCTTCTTCCGCTCCCGTCGCCCCTCCAATCGGCGCCCATAGAACAGAAGCTGGCCAAAACAACAGGTTCACAACTCCTAAGCCCACATTCCCGTTATAGAAATCTCCAATCCCAGGCAGAACGTTCAGACCTGCAGCTAAGGCTTCATTCTTCTCCTCTACCTTGAGATCCTGGCCCTTCCACTCACTGAGTTCTCGTTTCTGAGATGAGTTGAGACTTGTACAACCGGTTGAAGCTAACACCGTCAGAATTATAACTTGAGTTAGGAGAAATTTCATTGTGAATGATCCTTGGTAAAATGTTGCGGCCTTCTAATGAAGTTCACATCCTATCGGTGGATGATTTGAAAAAAACTTGTGAAAAGAACAGTTGGATAGAGGTAGGTGAATTAATCCCAGATTTTGAGACTAAATAGAACTAAATTGTCTAATGAGATCAGAAGTTTTGATTGGTATATGTCTCGTATTCTCTTCTTGTGGCAAGACTTCAGGGGAAGGCACAAGATGCAGATCATCCTATGAAGCAAGATTGAAATGTCAGCTAGATTATGCGGAAAAATATAAGCCTTACATCATCCCAAATTATGTCATAGAACAATGTATTAGGTACTATCCGGAACAGGGATGCTACTTCGATTCGCACAAAAGGCAGTCTTGGTAGTTCCTTTTATATATGTAGACTTAGGTAACATCAAGCAACTTTACTACTTCTATTCCTATGAAGCCCGGCCTCGGCTTTCTTCACGAATTCTTCTCTTAACTTCTCATCATCAACAATCTCAACATCCTGGGCATACACAAAGAGCTGCCCTAAAAACTCCGCTGCGTTCGTATAAGTAAGAAGATACGTATCAAACTCACCATCCGTATTTATATGCTCTCCTCCAAAAAAATCCTTTTCTGCAAGAAGCTTCCGAGAATGTCCATAGACCCTAACCTGGACTCTCTTCACTTGCCCAAGGACCAATCCAGATGAATTCTCATACTCTTTCATCGGATCCCAATCAGACTTCGAAGGATACGGAAACTTTCTCTCAAGAACCCGAACCCCAGATATGCGCGCAAGCTTATAAGTTCGCTTCTCCCACTCCCCGCCATCCTTCAACCGGTAACACATGAGGTAGAGTTCATCCCGGTGCTGACAAAGGGTTAAAGGCCTCACAGTTCGAAGGCCTCCATCGTAGGTCAACTCCAGTTGCCTTTCAGATACAAGGGCCTCGATTAAGGTATTTAGGACCTTCTTTGACGAGTTGGTCTTAAGCGCCCGAACCTTTACAAGGTGGAGAAACTTCCTATCCATGCGGCCTACGGACTTCTTATCTAGATCAGGCAGGTCAAATACCATACGAGTAAAATCGGAATCTAAGAGGTAACCTATCTGCCGGTAACACTCTAAGAGGAACCTTCCCTCCTCGTGAGCATCAAGGAAGGTTTGCCAGCCGCTTTGATTCACGCAGTAGAAGGTCTCTCCGCTTTCTTTATCGAGGGTTTCCATGAGGAGTGCTGGGATATCCCCTGACCCTTCTGTGAGCTCATTTATAAGCCTGTGCCAGGTTGACTTAGGTGGGTTGCCTAGCAGGTGCTTTAACTGGTCCGCAGATAGGCATCTGGTTGGAGACATGGTAAACGATCCATGATTCACATCTATTATTATTGTTAAGATATTTTATCATCCTCCCTTCCAAAGGAGGATTCTGTGGACCATCAAGAAAAACTAAAGCAAGAGCGAATTATCTGGAAAAAGCGAATTGCTGACCTTGAAT
>DATLXA010000059.1:0-1598 GCA_035576105.1 Bacteriovoracaceae bacterium | reverse complement strand
GGCTCTTCATCATTGAGAGGGGCATGACCGGTTCTGTTACAATTGAGTTGCGAAACTTTAATTTTAACAAAAGGACCAGCCATGCCGCCCGAGAAATACTTTATCACCGGAATCCCCGGGGTGAAAGTCCGTCATATTCATGAGGAGAGATCAGAGATCATCGTCAAAGGGGACGTGTTCATCGACCCGTGCACGACCCGCTGTACGCACTGTACCGGGCAGAGCTACCGGATCAAGTCAACGAAGACAAAGAAGTTGAAGCACGCGATCTTCACGAAGAAGCTTGTGGTCTTGCAGCTCCGAGTCTCGAAGCTCTATTGTAAACTCTGCCGTCGCTACTTCACGCCACCCCTGCCGGGCACGTTGCCCGGAAAGCGCGCGACCGAGAATTTCAGAAGCGATGTCTTCCAGATGCATCACGGCGGAGTGTCGCAGGTTCAGATCGAGCGCACATGTCACATCAGTGGTTCGACTGTCGAGCGCTGGTATCAGGACTTTGTGAAGTACCGCGTGAAGGAACTCTCGGGCCGGAAGTGTCCCATCGTGATGGGGATCGATGAGCACTTTTTTAGTCGCAAGAAGGGCTACGCCACAACGCTTGTCGATCTGAAGAACCACAAGGTATTCGAAGTCGTGTTGGGACGCTCTGAAGCCAGTTTGCAGGCTTTTTTGAAGAAGCTACCCGGCCGGTCACGCGTGCGAGTCGTCGTGATGGATCTATCTGAGACCTACCGCGCGATCGTCCGGAAGTATTTTCCAAATGCGTTGATAGTCGCAGACCGCTTTCATGTCATCAAGCTGCTGAACCACCACTTCTTAAAAACCTGGAGCGCGTTTGATGAAGTCGGGCGAAAGAGCCGCGGGCTGCTTTCCCTCATGCGCCGGCACGCCTGGAACCTGAGCTCTGAGCAGCGCGAGAAGCTCGAGCAGTACTTTGCCGCGCATCCCGGGTTGAAAGAGGTCTGGCAGTTCAAGCAGGACCTCACAGTGCTGCTGCTGAAACGGCATCAGAAGAAGAGCGAAGTGAAGGACCTGATCCCGCAGTTTCTCTGGCACTTAAATGAGCTACTCGGGAGTCCGCTGCCCCACATGAAGACCTTTGGCGAGACGATGAAGTCATGGTCAGAACCCATCGTCCGCATGTGGCGATTCACCAAAAACAACGGCATCACCGAAGGGCTACACACGAAGATGGAAATGATCTCGAGACGAGCGTTCGGGTTCCGGAATTTTCAGAACTACCGACTCAGGGTCATTGCCCTTTGCGGGTGGGATGGAGTATTTGCCGTGAGGAGTTGATACGATGCAGAATCGGTCTGCCCCCCGGAATGGGGAAGAGCCCGTTCAGGAAGGTCTGCGTCGCAGAGTCGAGTTTCGAGAGGCGGCCCGTCACTTTCAGGTCGAGTTTCTGGTCTTCCCAGTCCCCGGGAAGTCCGAGTCGAAACTCGCGAACCGACCGCTCTGCGTTCGCCGGCGCGATCTCGAGCTCAATCCACAGGTCGATGTCTCCGCCCCGGCGGTTCAAATCGGCGCGAGAGCCGAAGATGAAAATTTCGTGAATAGCGGCGGCTCCGAAGATCCGTTCGGCAGTGGTCCGT
>DATLXA010000058.1:0-13953 GCA_035576105.1 Bacteriovoracaceae bacterium | reverse complement strand
TCTGCTACTGCAGCGGTTCCGAGGCCAAGGTTAGACCTTGCACCCAGTGCTGTGTTAGACCCGGTTCCACCCAAGGTCAGCGGCACGACCGCGATGTCACTCATCACTCCGGCGCCGTCGTTAATCACAACCGTTGAAGGATTTCCGTTCGCAAGCTTACTGCGAGCGATCGCCGCGACGCTTGAGACTTTAATATCGGTGATGGCACTGTCGCCAATGAGTGTTCCAACTACTCCCTTGGGAGCAATGCCGACGGTGCCACTTGGGTTGGTTGAGTTGATGGTCACTGGACTCATCCCCGAGCCGGAGCGAACTTCCGTCACCGTCCCAGCTCCACCCCCGCCGGCCGCGGCCGGTGCCCACTTCGTTCCGTCCCACTTTAAGACCTGTCCACTGGTCGCACCCATCTGTTCCAGGGTCTTGGCGACATTGGCGGTAATAGAAGAAGGAATGGAATGGATCGCCTGAAAGGCGTAAGCTTTATTATTGGTGGTATCTGTCACCTGCACGGCAATGCTCTCGCCCGCTGGGATGGCGGAGAGAACTTTCACCAGCGTCAGCGTGCCGCCGCAGTCGGCGAGAGTGAAATCGAGCTTGGTGTGGAAGACACCATTGGTGAGAGCAACGCCCGTGAGGGTTTTGCTACAGATCACAACCGTTGGATCATCAGTGTAACTTAAGTTGAACTGCAGCCCCACCGGGCCGGTGACCGGAGAGCCGTTGGCGTTGACCAAGCGTCCGGAGTAAGAAAGGGAATCGGCACCCATGGCGTTCGCGCTGAACGCCAGGAGGCCAATGAATTTGAGCAGACGTACAGCATTCATAAGTGTCCTAATTTTGAATCATTACCTATTTGTATCGGCAGGTCCTTGAGTATTGTTTAATCCGCACTCAACGTTGATAAGAAGTCCTTGTTATAAACACTTACCAACTTAGTAAAGTAAACGGCATCTTTTGCCGATAAGCCTTTCCAAGGGGCCTACTATGTTTGATCGAGCACGAATTGTTGTCGGAGTACTGGTGTTACTTGCGATTGGCTACAAGGGCTTAATCGAACTCGCTGATGATAAGAAAGTCGCAGAAGAGATCAGCGACGAGGACTTCGCACCGAAGAAAAAACGTAAAGTCGCCAAGAACAGCGTCGCACCCAAGCGAGCGCCGGCTTCCCAGTCTCCCAGTATTCCTAGGTATACCTCTCCCAATTATCAGGAAAGCAGCCGGAACGATGACCTCTTCGGCCAACCGTCCGACGGCTCCGAGAGTTCGAACTCAGTGAGTGCACCGGGAGCCTCTGAACCTGCCGGCGGATTCTCATCGGACATCAGTGACTTCTCAAGACCAAATTCCAGAAGGCCTTCTTCAGCTTCGCAGGCATCCAATAATAAGTCCCCAGGTGCCACGGCAGCGGTGCCGAATCCCGGCCAAGTTTTCGCCGGCGGTGGGGTTCCGTTTCTTCCAAAACCTGAGACACCGAAAGAAGAGACCATTGAAAATCCCCTCACTCCGGTCTGCTCCGCGAGCATCGGAGGTGGCTCGTTCAGCTCCCCGCAGAACATCGAACTCACCTGCACAACGAACTCTGAGATTCTGTACTGCCTCTCGGAGAACACCTGCTGCGACCCAACGGTCGGACTCGAGTACTCTGCGGCCGTTCCCATCGGTTCTGGCCCGGGGACCTACTGTTTGAGCTTCGTGGGAACATCCGTCGAAGGTGGTAAAAGCTCCGTGGTAAAAGAGGAAACCTACTTCTTCAACCCAGCACTCCCCAACCTGCAGATGGCCCAGACGAAAATCTATTACCAGACCACCGAGCTCGAGGGAAAGATCATCATCAGTAGCAATGACTTCGGAAAAAACTCCTACTCCATGGGAGTGGTCAACCTCAAGTCCCATGACCCCGGGACCACCGGGCTGAACCTGGACTGCGCGGCCATCGTCGAAGAGCACGCAACTCTCACCGCTCCGGTGCCGATGATGGCGATGCCCGACACCGATGTCTCCGGATTCTCTATCACTTCACAGATCGATGTCTTCTTTGACTTGAATAACCTATTCTACGGGAACAACTACCTGACCTCTTACATGAAGAATGGTCAGTTCAATGAGGCACCCTACTCATGCTCGACCTTACTGGTTACCCTCAAGGACTTTGATTACTTCCAGATCACTCCCACTCACGGGGACGTCGGCTCAAATGTCGTCAGAGAATTCTCCGGAGGTTTCACCCACATGGGATTCTTCGAGGCGGAAAACGACGTGTACCGAGGCCCGGCCGGTTCTTCAGCGGAGAACGTCAGCGACCAGGAACTTCGGGTCGGAATGTTCGGGATGTTCTACTAGCCGTCTAGGCCCAGGACCTGGGTTGATAATACTGCCACATCTTTTCATGCACGGAACCCACCTCAGGCCGGTACTGGTAGGAGAACTTGCACCTCGCCGGTAAGGAGATCAGGATTGAATCGACCCGACCGTTGGTTTTGAGTCCGAACAGAGTGCCCCGGTCATGCAGCAGATTGAACTCTACATACCGACCCCGCCGGTGAAGCATGAAATCCTCGTCCGCGGCCGTCCAGTCTTCCCCCATTCTCTTCTGGACCAGGGGAAAATACGATGGCATGAAATGCTCCGAGAGGTCTTTGACCAGATCAAGATCCGCCATCAGGTCCGGGGTCTGGTAGTGGTCAAAGAAGATGCCACCGATGCCCCTCATTTCAATCCCTCGGTGAGCATTATTAAAGTAGTCATCACAAGTCTTTTTCATGTCATGGTACAAGGGGCCCGCGGCCTTCTTCCAGGCCCCGTGAAAAAATGCGAAGTCGTCTTCGTACGGGTAGTACGGCGTGAGGTCGGCCCCGCCGCCGAACCAGTGCTTCTCGCCCTGATGAATCATCCGGAAGTTGGCATGGACCGTGGGAACCCGCGGGCTTCGGGGGTGGAGGATAAGAGAAATCCCGGTCGCCCACATCTCGTCTCCTGACCCCTTGAGGGCCTTGGCGAATTGCGGGTCGATCTTGCCGTAGACGCAAGACGTGTTGACGCCGGCGTTCTCGAAGAGGTCGCCGGTGAACGCTCGGGTCCGGCCGCCGCCGCCCTCGTTGCCGCTGTGATCGAGGCGGCTCCACAGGTCTTCTTTCATCACCAGTGTCGGGTCGAGCCGGAGCATTTCCTGAGTGATTCTCTCCTGAAGATTTCTTACGTGCTGGTGGAAGTTTTCTTTTGCAGTATCTAGTTCCATATTTTTCCTGAAAGCTTACAATTGGAAGATGTTTAAAAAACTTATCACAAATTCGCTCCGTCCTCTAGGGATGATTGTCTTTTATGCGTTCGCTGCGTGGTGCATCCTCTGGTCATTCGCACCCCGGGAGATCGGAAGTGACGGACTCTTCAACAGCCTGGTGGATTTCACTGTTTCATTCGAGAGTCGTTTTTATGATTACCGGATGGTCAATCAGATAGACCCGAAGTTCAAAAGTAAAGAGATCATCCTGGTGGAAATCGATGACTACTCCCTGGAGAAACTGGGGATGTGGCCAATCCCCAGAACAGTTCACGCCAAGATGATCGATAAGCTCAGAGTCTTCGGGGCCAAAGTCGTCGCCCTCGACATCCTCTATCCCGAACAGTCGCCGGACGCCGGGAAAATATCACCGGACAAGATCTTCGCAGAATCCATTAAGAATTTTCAACAGGACAAAAGAAAAGTTTTCATGTCCTACACCATCACCTCATCTCCGGAGAATAGTTTAAAAGAACTCCCTGAAGCCATGTATAACAATGTTCTTGACTCCCATGCGAAGAACGGGAATCTCATTGAAAGTTACATCAGTAAGTTTACCTTTCCCATCGACACGTTCACTAACGCCGATGTCGGACTGGGATTCATAGATGCTAACGAAGATGGTGACGGCGTGTTCCGTCAATACCGAGTGATGACAAATATTGATTCGCTTAATTTTGGCTCCCTGGGCTTCAACGCCGTAGAAGCCTATATGAAATCGAAACTGGACATCCTGATCGATGCTGCTGGAGCTGACGTCCAGTTCAATGAAAGAGTTCTGAAGACCAATCAGATTGGAGAGACTAAGCTACGCTACATGGCCCGGCAGAATAATTTCCCAACAGTTTCATTGTATGATTTACTCGAAGCACCAACAACAGATGTTGGGATGAGGGATCTTTTCAAAGACAAACTCGTCTTCGTCGGTTCGACAGCGTTGGGGGCACACGACCTAAGACCTTCACCCATTGGGGCCCAAATGCCGGGAGTCATAACCCACTTGGTCTTAGCTCAAATGATTCTCTCAGGTCATCTTTTTAAAAAATCAGAACATTCATTGTATTTCTCACTGGCCCTCTTGTCACTGGGGGCACTCCTTTTTCTCATCGTCCAGCGCTGGGGGAGTGCAGTTTTTGATGCTCTCATATTGGTTTCTCTCATCACCGCAAGCTACTACGTCGATCAGCAGTACCTGATGCCCCAGGGCTATGAAGTCAAACTCTTCTACTGCTTCTTCTGCTTCATCACCTGCTACTCCTGGAACACGTTGATCAACTTCTACCAGGCCAACAAAGAGAAAAAACAGATCCGCGGAACCTTCGCCCGCTACGTGGCCCCGACCATCGTCGACGAAATGCTCAAGAACCCCGAGAAGCTCCAGATCGGGGGCCAGAAGATGGACATCACCTGCCTCTTCTCCGACGTGCGAGACTTCACCAAGATCTCCGAAGGCCTCTCCGCCACCGAACTCGCCCACTCCATGAACACCTACATGACGAAGATGACCGACATCGTTTTCGATACGAAAGGAACCTTAGACAAGTACATCGGTGACGCCATCGTGGCCATCTGGGGCGCCCCGCTCGAGATCGGGAACCACGCCCAGTACGCTGTCGAAGGGGCCATCAAGATGATGGAGGCCCTGCCCGCCGTGAACGACTACTTCAGGTCCCTGGGCCGTCCCGAGTTCCACGTCGGTATCGGTCTCAACTCCGGGGAGTGCTCCGTCGGGAACATGGGCTCCGCGAGGATTTTCTCCTACACCGCTCTCGGCGACAACATGAACCTCGGCGCCCGGCTCGAAAGCCTGTGCAAGCACTACGGCGCCCATATCATTATCTCCGAGTACACCCTGGCCCGATTGGACACCTCAAAGATGCGCATCAGGCCCATCGATAAAGTCATCGTAAAAGGGAAGACCACCGCTGTCAGCATCTACGAAGTTCTCTACCAGCAGCACCCGCTGGCGCAACGGCCGGAGCTCTTCGAGAAGTTCCTCAAGGCACACGGGCTCTTCCTCCAGAAGGATTTTTACCCGGCGATCGGGCTGTTTGCGGAGATCCTCGAGGTCTACCCCACTGATAAGTCTTCCAAGAGGTTCATGGACATCTGTCTGAAATACACCCAGCATCCCATGGACATTCCTGAGAACTTCGACATCACCACCATGACGGAGAAGTAGCGATGCAAAAATCCGCTCTGGAGAGAATCCTGGACGACGAGATCCTCGTCTTCGACGACTTCCCCACTGATTTTCTCCTAAAGGATCTCCGCGGCCGGATCTTCCTCCCGCCTGGCCCCCGGGAAAACTTCTGCGGCGTGGTCAGTGGTCTAGATCTTCCGGAATCGCAGAAGCTGCACCAGCAGCTGGAACTCCTGCTCGGGGCACGGCTCACGGACCCGGATCCCGACTGCGCCCGGATCCGTTGGACCAAAAAATTTGACCGCCCAAAGTCCTTCGTTCACTGC
This sequence comes from Bacteriovoracaceae bacterium, assembly GCA_035576105.1. Taxonomy (GTDB): domain Bacteria; phylum Bdellovibrionota; class Bacteriovoracia; order Bacteriovoracales; family Bacteriovoracaceae; genus Peredibacter. The sequence goes on along the minus strand of DATLXA010000058.1, from coordinate 8,207 downwards.
GACCCATCCACCCTGGTGATGACACTGTATTTATCCGAGCTTCCCGCAGGTGTGCGGGCAGAAGACTTCGGGACAGTTTTCTACCAGCACCGCAAAACCAACTGGATCCGCACCGACTTCAAACAAGCGAAGTCGATCATCGCCAGTAACATGATCGTAAAAGAAGACACCAATAAGATGGAAAACTGGATCGTCCGCAGGAACATCGAGTTCAAGAAAAACCGTGCGGTCATCTACGGCGGCCATCTCTACCATTCGCCACCCTTGTATTTCTTAGAAGGCACCTGTCCGGAGGAGAGAATCACCATGGAGTACCGAGCGGAGTTCGTCAGGACCTAGCAGCTCATGCCCGTGTTCCTCCAGCAGCTAAAGAAGTTGCCGTATTCCCGGATGAAGCCCCCGGAACACTGGGTTTCTCCTTCCCTGTTCACGTCGTAGTTGCAGAAGGAGTAAACGTCTTCGACGTCCTCCTCAGTGAACTCCCTGATCCCACCGAAATCGAAGACCGTCGGATCTAAAGTTTTAGGCATGGGTGCGCTTCTCCGGAAGGTATAGTCTTCTTAGTATACCACCAACCTGCGCAACCATGAAACTGCCTTCTTTTCATGGCAGTTGATTTTCGTTTAAATAAAGCCATCATCCCTGAGCTTTTTTGAGAGCTCATGGCCCCAGTTAATCGGGAACTTCCAGTCAAAAGGTTCGGCAGTGAGGGCGATGAGCTGCTGCGTTTTGGTGTTGACCAGCAGCAGTTCTCGCGCCCCTTTCACCAAGAGAGTGGTGGGTGCCAGTCCCAGCATCGGATTGAGCAGAGAAGGAGAAAACTTGATTGGGTCGATGGGCGGTTCTTTCTTCAAGGGCCCGAGATGAAAGAAAAACATACACAGCCTTCGGTAAAGCCGCATCCCTACGTCATTGCTCTGCAGCGGTGGAATTTCTTGCTGTCCGTCTCCCCCAAGCGCCAGGTTGATCCGGCGGTCGTCGATTCCCTGCCGGTAGTACTTGAACATGAACCCCCACAGGCCTTTGTTATTGTAGACCCGGGAACTCGTCAGCATGGTGGTCGAGAGGAAATACCCCTTCGCCAGCAGCTTCAGAGTCAGGTGGCGGTCTTCGGCACGTAGAAGCCGCTCGTCGAACCCGTGCACCAGCCAGAAGATATCCTTCTGGATAAGACAAGCGGCCGTGTTAACAATGATGTTTGTCCGGTTCATGAACAGGAACGTTCCTTGGGTGATGGTCTCTTTGTAAGTGTAGCGGTAGCGGTCCAGGAAACTCGGGTCCTCGCTGCTCAGAGGGGCGGAGATCACCGGTGATTGAACCGCGGCGATGCGCGGGCTGCGGAGGATCTCGCCCAGGCCCTCTTCAAGCCAGTTGCGCTCCAGCACCACGTCGGAATCGATGAAGGCAAGGTACTTCCCTTGAGCGAGCCGCGCGCCCGCGTTCCTCGCAGCCGAAGCTCCTCTGGTATTACACCGACAAACTGAAACGCCGGGGATGGACGGATTCTCATCAGGGCCATTATTGACGAGGATGATTTCGAAGTTATAACGAGTCTGCTGGGCCTTGACACTCTCGATGGTCTTCTCCAGCAGTTGATCCATCTTCACGTAGGGGATGACGAAACTTGCGTTCACAGAGAAGGGTTATTTTTCACTGATGATCTTGAGCTTCAACAGCTTAGTGAAAAAGGTCCGCATTTCCTGTGAGATGATCTCCACCGGGACATTGTACTGAAAGGACAGGTTGACGGCGATCTGGTTGAAGGTCTGTCCCTTTCCCAGGAGTTTCCAGGAATCCACCGCCGGACCGTAGATCTCGAACAATGAATTATCGAGGCAGTTGAATACCAGCACCTTTGGGCCGTCTTCTTTTTCATAGATATCTGTAGAAACGACGAACGCCTTATCCGTCCCGGCGTAAATACTAAACTCTATCACCGCTTCACTCATCTTTACTCTTCCTGTCCATTTCCATGTCTGTTTTATAACACCAGTGCTTCCACGAGAGCTTGCGGGAGATTCCACCTTTGCCGCCGCCGGCGAGGTTGGGCTGGGAATAGATCACGATCTCCAGTTTCCGCAGCGACGTGCCCGGGACGAGCTTGATGTTGCGGTCATTCCATTTCCGGCAGAGGAACCCGCCGTAGTAGCGAGCATAGTCTGTTCTGTCGGACAAATTCAAGTAAAATTTGCGCCAATGCTCATTGGGGACCGACTGGTAGAAGGCTTCGTCTTTGATGCTGTAGATGTCTTTGATCCCCGTGAGAAGATCGATGTGCTTGCCGTTGCTCAGGAAGCCGGGGATCTCCACCCAGATATTGTCTCTCTTGGGAAACGGTGAAAACATGTTCCATTCCTGATAGAGGTGGACCCATCGGCCAATGGTCTGGAAGAACGGGGCCTTGAAGCGCAGGCCTTTGATGGTGGTCAGGTTCCAGGTGAAAATAGTCAAGAAGACCATGGCACCCGCGATCTCCCGGCCCCACATGAGGAAAGTGACTTCTTTTTTACGGTTGGTGTACTCGATGAACTGGGTGGCCTTGCCCATGGTGGAGCGGTTGTTCGAGACCCAGTGGTAGAGGCGGTTCCCGAGCTTTGAGACCTGGAGGTGAGCCGCGGCCCCGGCGGTCCAACTCAGGAGGGGGGAATGTCTCAGCAGTTCGGTGAAGGCATCGAAATGATAAAATCGTTTTCCTTCTTCGTTGACCACCACCCAGGAGTTATGCTTGAGCATGTGGGAGTAGAGCTCCGGGTAGTCCTGGGCGCGGGCCACTGAGACCTCGGGCAGCAGGAAGATTGCTTTGATGATCCGCACACCCTTCTGGCAGAACCTGCAGTCTCCGTCGTAGTAAATGGAAAACTTCCCAAAGTTTTTCCTCCGGAAGATCCCCAGCAGCTTGTCCCAGAATTCTCCCGGAAGGAAGATTGACCACAGGACCATGGCGATGAAGGGAAAGAGTCCGATGGTCATGGTCAAAAAGATTCCAAAGTGGAAACCCCAGAATGCGAACACCAAGACCGTCCGGACAATCCACCAGTACTTCCTTCCGACCACCGCGCCGAAGACCAACACCAAGGGCCCGAGCCATTCCATGTAAATGGTCCCGATGGTGATGAGCTTCTGGAGAAACGGATACCCTCTGGTCCACAGCCCCAGGGGAGTTTGGAAAATATCCAGACCTAGGGCGTAGGTGACGGCGGTGAACTCGGACCTCCAGATGGGAGAATCTTTTAAGATGTACCCGACGAAATAGATCACGAAGGCCTGCAGGTAGAAGGCAAGCCCCCAGGTAGAAAAGGTGCTCTCCCTGCTGTCTTGCTTACCGTTCTCCATCGCCGAGTCCACGGAGAAACACTTGTTGAGTGGCAGGAAAACGGACAAAAACAAGATCGCGCGCAGGACGTCGTCTCCGCCGTTGTTGATGAGCCAGTTGCGGTTGTGGACGGACACCGTGAGGATGTAGGCACCGAACACCGCCCAGCGAGTTTTATACCCGAGAGCGATCATCAGCCCACACAGGAAATGGATGGCAAAGATGACCACGATGAAAGGTAGAGAACCATTGGCCAAGTGAAGGGAGAAGGACCAGGGCATGGTCATCTCACTGGTGAAAATGCTTCTCGGCACCAGACCCACGTCGGTGTAAAAGTTAGTAAGGTCAGGCCAACGGTAGGCCACGTCTGCCATGACGATGATGCCGAGGAGAAACCGGTAGAACGCCAGCGAGCGGTAATCGAAGCTCAAAGTTTTTTTAAAAAACAACAGAGGCGACATGGATTGAACCTTTTGAATTAAACATTTCCTCTATTGTAACGGATTCCATGACTTTTTCGAGCGTTTCGTCTAATGTTTTGCCCATGATATTAAATTATTTATCGCTCCGCATGATCCTACCATATGCTGTATAAAACCCGGGACGAGATCACCAAAGATTACGACCTGATCGTCGTCGGATCGGGACTCGCCGGAATGACCACCGCCAACATCCTCGGCAAACACGGCTACCGGGTGCTGCTTCTTGAGTCCCACAACAAGCTCGGGGGATTCGCCACCTGGTTTTTCCGGGACGACCGTAAACACGTCTTTGATATCTCCCTCCACGGGTTCCCCGTCGGGATGATTAAGACCTGCCGGAAATACTGGAGTAAAGAAATCGCCGACTCCATCGTTCAGTTGAAAGACGTACGGTTCGTGAACCCGCAGTTCGAAGTCCAGACGGATTTCACCAAACATCACTATACACAGGTACTGGTTGAGCAGTTCCGGATCGAGAGTTCTACAGTCGACGCCTTCTTTGACTACCTGGCCGCGATGAACTTCTACGACGACGCCCGCACCACCAACCGCGAGCTGTTTGATAAATTCTTCCCAGGAAGAAACGACGTGGTGAGATTCCTGATGGAACCCATCACCTACGCCAACGGCTCGACCTTGGATGACCCGGCCATCACCTACGGGATCGTCTTCTCCAATTTCATGAGTAAGGGCGTGTACACTTTCCGGGGCGGCACGGACGTCCTGATCGGGAAGATGAAAGAGGAACTGTTAAAGAACAACGTGGACATCAAGCTGCAGGCAAGAGTTGAGAAGATTAATGTCGAGGACCACCGGGCCCGGGGCGTGTCGCTCAACGGAAAGCTTATCTGCTCCAAGGCCGTCCTTTCAAACGGCAACATCAAATCCACGGTGCTGGGTTTGGTGGGAGAAGAGTTCTTCTCGGCTGAGTTCATCCAAAAGACCAAAGACATCCGGCTCAATACCTCCAGCTGCCAGGTCTACCTGGGACTCAAGGCCGGGGCCACCATCCCCTACATCGGAGAACTGGTCTTCACTTCAAGCCATCCCGTCTACGACCCCGAGAGGCTCTTAGACCTGAAGGTCAGCTCCAGGACTTTCTCAGTTTACTACCCCAAAGAATCAAGGCCTGGGGAACCGGACGCGAGAGTTGCTATTGTCTCTTCCACCAACTGCCGCTATGAAGACTGGAAGGAGCTCTCACCGGCGGGGTATCAACAGGAAAAGGATTTCATGATCGAAGAGACTATCAAGGGACTGGAAGCCTTCATCCCGGACATCCGTACCAAGCTCGAAGTGATCGAAGCCGCCACTCCCCTCACCGTCGAAAAATACACCCTCCATCCCAAGGGCACATCCTTCGGCACCAAGTTCGAGGGCCTGGATGTTTCCATGAACCTCCACAAGGCGCTTCCGGGCCTCTTCCACGCGGGCTCGGTGGGGATCATCATGTCCGGCTGGCTGGGCGCCGCGAACTACGGGGCGATCCAGGCCAACGCCATCGAGGGCTATCTCGAAACAGGAGCACACGCATGACCGACTTCAACTCACAGCACGTGATCGTCACCGGAGGTACCCGGGGCATCGGCGCTGGCATCACAGAATCTTTTTTGAAGAAGGGCGCCACGGTCATCGCCACCTACACTAAGGGAGACGACGCTGCCCACGCTTTTAAGCAGAATCTGGCACTCTACGCAGAGAAGCTGGTGCTCAAGAAGTTCAACGTGCAAAAGACAGCGGAGGTTGAGGCCTTCTTCGCGGAGTACGACAGAGAGTTTCCCGGACTCGAGGTCCTCATCAACAACGCCGGCATCCGCCGGGACTCGATCATCCCGAGCATGAGCGAAGAAGACTGGGACAACGTCATCGACACCAATCTCAAGGGAACCTACAACATGACCCGTTTCGCGGTCCTTGCCATGATGAAGAACCGCTACGGGAGAATCGTGAACATGTCCTCGGTGGGAGGCAAACTCGGTCTCCCGGGCCAGGCGAACTACGCGGCGTCGAAGGCCGGACAGATCGCCCTCTCCCTCTCGGTGGCCAAGGAAGTCGCCAAACGCAACATCACCATCAACAACGTCTGCCCGGGCTTCATCGAAACCGAACTCCTGGCTGACCTCCCGGCCGAGCTGGTCAAGGAGTACAAGTCCCAGGTTCCCATGAAGAGATTCGGGAGAGTGGAAGAAGTCGCTGCTGCCGTCCTGTTCCTGGCCTCCAGGGAGGCCTCCTACATCACCGGCGCCACTCTCGATATCGCTGGAGGACTGTGAGCATGCTAGAAACAATCCTGGCCAACATTCCCCAACGGGAACCATTTTTATTCATCGAGAACATCGTCGAGCGGACGCAGGACTCCATCACCACTTCGAAGAAACTCACCGGCGAGGAAGATTTCTTCCGTGGCCACTTCCCCGGGAGCCCGGTCTTTCCCGGCGTGCTGATGTGTGAAGCCGTTTTCCAAACAGGGGCCCTGCTGATGGCGCTGAGGGGTCAAGCCGCCGGAGAGGATAAGAAAGCACTGGTGACCCGGATCGGAAACGCCAAGTTCAAGAACATGGCCCGGCCCGGGGACAAGCTACTGATCAAGGTAGATTTCGTTGAGATGCTCGCGAACGCTGCCTTCATGAAAGGAAAAATCACTTGCGAAGGCAAGACTGTCATGACCATTGAGTTCGCCGCGACCCTGGTCGCTAATACTGAGGTGTAACGTGGATTTCTTGGGGATAAAAAACAAGGTCTACTTCATCGCGGGAGTGGCGAATAAAAAAAGTGTAGCGTGCTTCACGGCCCGCACACTGATCGACGCCGGTGCGAAGTGCATCTTCTCAGTCGCCCGCAGTGAGCAGCTCGAGACGGTAAAAAAACTCTTTCCTGATTCGCCGGTATTTGTCTGTGACGTTGAAAACCTGGCAGACTTGGAGTCACTCGAGGAGACCCTCCGGCAGTTCACATCGCAGCTCGACGGCTTTGTTCACTCGCTCGCCTTCGCTAATTTCTCAAATGGGGTCAGGCCCTTCCACCAGACTGGCAGGGCCGATTACCTGCAGGCCGCACAGGTCTCGAGCTTTTCGTTAGTAGAAGTCACAAATCAGCTTAAAACTCTGTTCGCTCCCGACGCCAGCATCGTCACCATCTCCATTTCCAACACCAAGGCCACCTCTTACGGCTACCTCGGCCCCATCAAGGCCATGCTTGAAGCGACGGTTCCCTTCCTCGCGAAGTCCCTCTCTGAAGTCTCTAACGTTCGGGTCAACGCCGTCGGCGCGGGTCCCCTGAAGACCTCCGCCTCCGCCGGCATCCCTGACTACATTGATAACTATCTTTTTGCCGAAGAGCTCACCCTGAGGAAGAAAGCACTGGAGACACAAGAAGTTGCGAACACAGTGTGTTTCTTACTCTCACCTCGAAGCTCCGGGATCAATGCCACCACGCTGGTGGTGGACGCGGGGATGAGCTGTAACTACTTCGACCAGAAGATCGTCAAGGGATTCGTGAAGGGTGGTCCTCTCTAAAAATGGAAGCAAGTCTTGAGAAGGAGATTGCCCGTAACTCACGGCAAGCAGTTTTATATTTAATGTTAAGCTAAGTTTCGAGGGCGGTGGTATTCATCCCTTCACAAAGCTTCGGTCGAGCGGAGGCTCATAAAATAACAAACCCCTCATTCACAGTTATCTTGAGTTGCACTTATCTAAACACATCTTCCCAGTTAAGGGTGGCGGGTAAAACTCAATCCATCGTTCTCGAAATTTTTAGCTTGCCGAGATACGTGTATCTTCGACAGAGAGAATTAACAAATTCCTTGTTGAAAAGTATTTTACTTTTCTTCTCTAGGCACAGCTTAGACCGCGCCATGATTACATGTTTAATAATCCCTGCAAATCTTTGCCGAAGAACAACCTTGTTGAAAAAGGGGGCATGATTTATTTGCAAGACACTGTTTCTGATTGAGATTTTTGAATCATTTGTTTCTACAAAGTAGAGGGAATAGTCGTGTCTAAAATACGGGGGCCGGTCTCTCCCTTATACACGGTTATCTAATCTTGCTCTTCTTCGCACTGCTTCGACGGCGCGGTGGTGACGTGAATCATAAACTCTCATTTTAAAGTTCTCTAAGCTTGATCACATCTTCGCACTGCTTCGACGGCGCGGTGGTGACATGAATCATAAACTCTCATTTTAAAGTTATCTAAGCTTGATCACATCTTCGCACTGCTTCGACGGCGCGGTGGTGGCATGAATCATAAACTCTCATTTAAAGTTATCTAAGCTGTAAGCGATCCAACAACACCACTTCAATCGATCTTGACTGGAAGTAACTCTAGGAAGTCAGCCTCGGTCTGAGCATTGGGCAGTTTTTCAAATACTTTTTTCAGATAATCAAACGGATCAATACCATTAGCTTTGGCAGT
>DATLXA010000057.1:0-3153 GCA_035576105.1 Bacteriovoracaceae bacterium | reverse complement strand
AATATGGCGCCTGGCGACGACCTACTTTCACATGGGGAAACCCCACACTATCATTGGCGCTGAGCGGTTTCACTTCCGAGTTCGAGATGGATTCGGGTGGGTCACACTCGCTATTATCACCAAGCATAAAACTGCTTGACTGCTGTAGTTTTTACTTAGGTAAATACTACAGCAGCTTGAAATGGTACAAATCACTTCACTTAAAATCATTTAAGCATTATATGGCCAAGCCGCACGGCCAATTAGTACAGGTTAGCTCAACGCCTCTCAGCGCTTACACACCCTGCCTATCAACGTCGTCGTCTTCAACGGGCCTCTAGAAGACTTATAGTCTTGGGAGATCTTATCTTGAGGCAGGCTTCCCGCTTAGATGCTTTCAGCGGTTATCCCTTCCACACTTAGCTACCCGGCAATGCCACTGGCGTGACAACCGGTACACCAGAGGTGTGTCCATTCCGGTCCTCTCGTACTAGGAACAGATCCTCTCAAATCTCCAACGCCCACAGCAGATAGGGACCGAACTGTCTCACGACGTTCTAAACCCAGCTCGCGTACCACTTTAAATGGCGAACAGCCATACCCTTGGGACCTGCTTCAGCCCCAGGATGTGATGAGCCGACATCGAGGTGCCAAACACCGCCGTCGATGTGAACTCTTGGGCGGTATCAGCCTGTTATCCCCGGCGTACCTTTTATCCGTTGAGCGATGGCCCTTCCATTCAGAACCACCGGATCACTAAAACCTACTTTCGTACCTGCTCGACTTGTCCGTCTTGCAGTCAAGCACCCTTCTGCTTTTGCACTCATATCATGATTTCCGACCATGACGAGGGTACCTTCGCGCTCCTCCGTTACTCTTTAGGAGGAGACCGCCCCAGTCAAACTACCCACCATACAATTTCCCCAATCTGGTTTCACAGACTTAGGTTAGAACCTCAAGTGTCTCAGGGTGGTATTTCAAGGTCGACTCCATACACTCTAGCGAGCATACTTCATTGCCTCCCACCTATCCTACACAGACACACTCAAAGTCCAATGCAAAGTTGTAGTAAAGGTGCACGGGGTCTTTCCGTCTTGCTGCGGGTACACTGCATCTTCACAGCGATTTCAACTTCACTGAGCCTCGGGTGGAGACAGTGTGGCTATCGTTACGCCATTCGTGCAGGTCGGAACTTACCCGACAAGGAATTTCGCTACCTTAGGACCGTTATAGTTACGGCCGCCGTTTACCGGGGCTTCGATCCAGAGCTTCTCCGAAGATAACCCCTTCAATTAACCTTCCGGCACCGGGCAGGCGTCACACCCTATACTTCCTCTTTCGAGTTCGCAGAGTGCTGTGTTTTTAATAAACAGTCGCAGCCACCTGGTTTCTTCGACCTTCAACAGCTTACACCGCTAGGGCTTAACCATCAAAGGCGCACCTTCTCCCGAAGTTACGGTGCCATTTTGCCGAGTTCCTTCACCCAAGTTATCTCAACGCCTCAGTATTCTCTACTTGTCCACCTGTGTCGGTTTCCGGTACGGTTCTTATGTACTTATGCTTAGAGGCTTTTCCTGGAAGCATGGCATCAACTACTTCGTGTCTCTCGCGAGACACTCGTCATCACGTCTCAGGATAATGTGTCTCCGGATTTTCCTAAAAACACTCCCTACTCGCTTAAACCACCACCACCATTCGATGGCTAGCCTAGCCTTCTCCGTCACCCCATCGCAGCACATAAAAGTGCGGGAATATTAACCCGCTTCCCATCGACTACGCATTTCTGCCTCGCCTTAGGGGCCGACTCACCCTGTTCCGATTAACGTAGAACAGGAAACCTTGGACTTTCGGCGTGCAGGTTTTTCACCTGCATTATCGTTACTCATGTCAGCATTCGCACTTCTGATACCTCCAGCAAACTTCTCAATTCACCTTCAACGGCTTACAGAACGCTCCTCTACCACTCAAGCATTCGAAAATGCCTGAATCCGCAGCTTCGGTGCATGGTTTGAGCCCCGTTAGATCTTCCGCGCAGGCCGACTCGACCAGTGAGCTATTACGCTTTCTTTAAAGGATGGCTGCTTCTAAGCCAACCTCCTGGCTGTCTGTGCCTTCCCACTTCGTTTCCCACTTAACCATGACTTGGGGACCTTAGCTGACGGTCTGGGTTGTTTCCCTCTCCACGACGGACGTTAGCACCCGCCGTGTGCCTCCCATGCTGCACTTCTTGGTATTCGGAGTTTGCATCGGGTTGGTAAGTCTTTACGACCCCCTAGTCGAAACAGTGCTCTACCCCCAAGAGTGACCACATGAGGTACTACCTAAATAGCTTTCGAGGAGAACCAGCTATCTCCGAGCTTGATTAGCCTTTCACTCCTATCCACACCTCATCCCCTAATTTTTCAACATTAGTGGGTTCGGGCCTCCAGTAGGTGTTACCCCACCTTCACCCTGGACATGGATAGATCGCCCGGCTTCGGGTCTACACATAGCAACTATTCGCCCTATTCAGACTCGGTTTCCCTTCGCCTCCCCCATTCAGGTTAAGCTCGCTGCTACATATAACTCGCTGACCCATTATACAAAAGGTACGCAATCACTCCGCTTTCGCAGAGCTCTCACTGCTTGTACGCATACGGTTTCAGGTTCTATTTCACTCCCCTATCCGGGGTTCTTTTCACCTTTCCCTCACGGTACTCGTTCGCTATCGGTCGGTAAGGAGTATTTAGCCTTAGAGGATGGTCCCCCTATCTTCAACCAGGATACCACGTGTCCCGGCCTACTCTTCGTTACCCACAATATCTGTATTTTCGTGTACGGGGCTATCACCCTGTCTCGCTAAACTTTCCAGTTTATTCCACTAATACAAACATCGTTTACAATAACTGGGCTTTTCCGATTTCGCTCGCCGCTACTTTCAGAATCTCGGTTGATTTCTTTTCCTCCAGGTACTTAGATGTTTCAGTTCCCTGGGTTCGCCTCCGTTTCCTATGTATTCAAAAACAGATCTCTCATAAATGAGAGGGGTTGCCCCATTCGGACATCTTCGGATCATCGCTTGTTGTCAGCTCCCCGAAGCTTTTCGCAGACTACTACGTCCTTCTTCGCCTCTTACCGCCAAGGCATCCACCGTATGCGCTTATTCACTTGACCATATAATCTTAAATGATCTTC
>DATLXA010000056.1:0-2398 GCA_035576105.1 Bacteriovoracaceae bacterium | reverse complement strand
GTTTTGGTGCGAATATCGTCGTAATGCGGAGAGTTGGTGAGCAAGCTGTTGATGCGCACTTGTCCGGCAGCCTGAATGAATTCGCCCTTGCCGAGATAGAGCGCGGTGTGTGATATGCGAGGAGCTTCTCCGGGTTGTCGGGCTGATCCGAAAAACAGCAAGTCGCCGGCGACGAGATTTTTCAGGCACTTCGCGATCGTCACGGCGCCGTTTTCCGTGATCTCAATGGGTTCTCCGATCAATGCCTGTTGTGAAGCATCGCGCGGCAGTATGACGCCGTTTAAGAAGAAAGCGGTTTTGGTCAAACCGCTGCAATCGACGCCTTTGATGGAAGTTCCACCCCACAAATAAGGCACGCCCATTAAAGTTTGGTAGTGGCTCAAAGGGTGAGTTTTGAGCGATTGTAGTCATAGAGAAAAAGGGTGAGGACGATGGTGTGCATTTGGTCGGTTTTGGAAAAGGAGAAGGTTTCTCTTACCAGCCGTCCCAATCGCTGGCGCAAGGTGCAGTTGAAGCGTTCAACATGGTTGGTGTTAGCTTTGGACTCGCTTTGGGTGAGTTGGTGGTCAGCAATGACTTTGGAATACGCTTCCCAAACATCAGCAAAACAATGCGCTGTTTTGTAGGCAGCGGGAATGGCTTTCCACAACGCAAGACACGTTTTGCGGCCTCGCTTACCGATGGCAAAGGCCACCACCTGCCGGGTGCGTCGACAGAGCGCCAGCCAAATCCAGCGTTTGTTTTTACGGCGCTTGACAAAACTCCAAATCTCGTCCAGTTCCAGTTCCTCTCCTTCCTGAAACTCGTCCAATGTTGTCTCTAACGCGGGTAAAGTCACGAACTTTTTTTGAGCCACGAGGAGACGGTTTGACGCGAAACGCCGAAAATACGGGTTAAACCCCGCAAACGGGTGCGCTCGGAGTAAGCGCGCAGGATCTCCTCTTTGCGCTCTGCAGTGTAGCTGTGCGGTTGCGGGTTTTCGCGCAGACTGCGACCACAAACAGTGCATTTGAACCGTTGCTTTCCGTTCTTGGTCTGACCGTGTTTGCGAACTTTCTCGCTCTCACAATGGTAACATTGCATTCAACTCAGTTTGACTCATGATCACTCTCTGAGCCACTACCAGATTTTGTATAGGTGCGATTTGTCCTGTTGTCAAATTGGGAGCGACAATAGGCGGAGAAATGAAAGAATTTTGATTTTTGATTAATTCGGTCGCTGAGTCATATCTCAAAGGTTGCGAGCTTAGGCTAAAGGGAGGAGGAGTATATGAATAGGAACCGATTTGCGCAGGTATAGAGTAGTCAGGTTCAGGTACAGTGTAGGTAGGTTGATACGCGTCCATTATACTGGTTTCAGGGTCGAACCCAATGGCAAATCTCGCTGGCGTCGCCACCTTTTTTCGCAAGTCAGCCACCAGTGCTTCTAACGCTTCTTTTTCAGATTTTGTCGCTTTAGATTGTTTGATGGTCTGCTTCAGTTGTTCTTGTACCTCATCCAGTTGCGAAACTTGTTGTTGAATTTGCTGATCTCGTTCCTCTAATGCGGCTTTTTGATTGGCCAAAAAACCATGTAGTTGCTGCATGAAACTGCTCATCTCATCGGAACTGCCCGCGCTTCGATTCAACACATCAGACATGGCTTTAATTAGTGGGTCGGCCATATTATGCGGGTAACGAACTCGATGATCGACTTCGCCCCACCCTTCTTCAAAGATGGTGCGCACTTGTAACTCAGCTCGGATTTTGCGGCCCTTAGTCAGAGGATGTTCCAGAATATAATGCACCGAGCGATAATTTCGTGGATGATCTTTAACTTGAATTTTAAACGATTCATAAAGGTCTTTAATTTCTTTTGCGTCGCCTTCCCGTGTCCAAGCGATGACTGGCTCATCTTCTTTCAAATCAAATTCATCCAAGATATGCTGATGAATAATAGACCAATCGCTCTTGAACAAATGGAACGCGCGCAGGCCAATTAAATCTTCGACTTTTTCTGTATAGCTTTCCAAGCTGTAGTCGCGTTTTGGATCGTCAATTTTCTTGCGGATGATTTTGACAATGAGATGCTCTGGGTCTTTTACGCGTGCCGTTACCGAATGCACGTTCTGCGCTCGTCGGAGTTCATTAGCGAACATGTCAGCATGTCTTTCCAATATTGGGACACGCAATAAGTGATCGCGGTAGATCGCTTCCAACACATCCGGCTGTAACTCGGTTGTCTCAATTGCATTAGAAGGAAGCGCGTAGTTTTTGATTATAGCGGTTCCGGTTGAAGTGGCTCAAACGACAAGGCACCCAGTTTTTGCGAGGCTAATACACGATTTCACACAAGCGAAGATTTTGCCTCGACAGAGTGAAAAGACGTATCAGTCCTGCAAAGGAACACTTTATTCGGA
>DATLXA010000055.1:0-4520 GCA_035576105.1 Bacteriovoracaceae bacterium | reverse complement strand
CAGCGTCACGGGATCGTTGGCGGCGTTGCCGGCCATGGGGTGCGAGGCGTAGCGCGCGATCACCATCTCCGCCTTGGGATCGATGTAGATGCCCTGGCCGTAGACGCCGCGCGCCATATAGGCGCCGTGCGCGTTGTGCGTCACCCACCATTGATTGCGGTAGGACCCGCCCGGCAGGGTGGTGTAGCCGGCCGGCTTGAATTTCTCGGGGTCGCCGCCGCGCGCGATGTCCTCGACGACCTGCGACGGCACAATCTGCCGGCCGTTGAAGCGACCGTGATTGCGCATGGTCTCGCCGAAGCGGGCGAGATCGCGCAGCGTGGTGGAGAGCCCGCCGCCGCCGCTCTCGGTGCCGATGCGGTCGACGTGATAGTACGCATCCTCCTCCGCACCCATCGGCTGCCAGATCCGCTCGGAGAGAGCAGCACCAACGGCGTCAAGCAGCATTTGCTATCGGTTGACCAAAACGGTATGATCTACTCATAATTGATTTATTGGAGAGAACGACTTGTCTGAGCCGTATTATGTTATCGGCATCGATGTGATGTCCTACTCCCAAAAGGAATTGCCAGATCAAGTTCACGCGCAAAACCTTTTGGACCGCACCCTGTCCTCTGCGCTAAAAAAAAGTCCAAGCGTCCGGCTTCGCAAGTGGATTGATGGGGGAGATGGCGGCTACCTTCTCTTGAGCGGCGACGCAAAGGACATTACGACGCTCATAGAGTTATTTCTGACTGAGTTGGCGACTGAAAATAGGGTATTGCAAGACGATAATCGCGCGTTTGTTCGCTGCGCTATTCACCATGACTTAATCGATTGTCGAAACGGAGAGCTTGGTGAAAAATTCACCGGAAACGCGATCAATGTATGCGCACGCCTTCTAAATGGTATGCCTAGAACAGCAAACCAGGTCGTGTGCAGTGCCAAATTCCGTGAACTTTTGACGGCATTCAACGATCACGTTGAGTCTATCACGCGCTTGCGAGACGTTGTCGATAAGCATGGCAACAGTCACGCAATGTACAATTTAAAACGAAACAGACTCGGCGTGGACCCCTCGCCACTCGAAGTCCATCCAGATCCCCTGGAACGTTTTGACGAGGGCGACATCCCTGCACAATCTTAAGCGATGTAGAATTTGTTTTTGTAGGTGTAAGCGAGAAACTTCTCTAACGCCTCGCTGTTATCCAAGTTAAACTGGATCGACCCCGAGTTTCCAAAACGGCCACACTCGATCCTGCTCCGAATTGCACGGACCCCGAGTTGGCGAGCGGTGAATGCTTGACGCTCTTCGAGGAGGAAATTGGAAGTTCCAATGTCCTCACCATGAATAGCTATCGTATTAACGAGAGGTCGATAACCTGGAACGTCGGCCATTAAGTAAGTGACTGCATATTGCTGAACATCACGTCGAAAAAGATGTTGAACGACTTCGTTGATATTTATGACCCTACGGCGCAAATCTGGTGTCACCCCTCGGTTAATAACTTCAATCGCAGCATCGGTGATGGCGTATCGAGATGCCGCCAAGATGACGCTTCCCGTAACGGTATTGACCCTAACGTACAATCTGTATCGAAATTCGTGAATTGCATCTAGCGCACCGGGCTCCTCGCCTAACAACGGACGACGCGAGATGAAATATATGACGACCCAACGTCGAGACACCGTCTCGCTAGGCCCATCATAAGCTCTTATCTCTCTCAGCTTTGCAGCCTGAAGTGCCTCGAGAAACGAGAACTCCCCCTCGCGCGACTCGCCCCAATCGAAGATGTAACCAAACAATTGCCTCACAGCTTGCTCTTATCGTCTTCATAGTGGAGGGCTAAGAGGTGTAGAAGCCAAATCGACTGAGCCGAGCTAGGTTCATCTATTTGCGAATAGTCCCTGACAAAGAGTAGGGGATTTTTCATGACAGACTGAGAAACCGCCTCATTGCCAACGTAGAATTGTTGGTGGGAGACACTGTAGTTTTTACCGCGACTGGGGTTGCGAAGAGGCTCAGAACTTGCCGCCGCTCTCAGTCTTTCAGATCGGAATACTGCTAAGAAGAGGCCTATTAAGTAGGTCGAGATCTCTAGAAAATGCTCTAGCTCACCCTGACTCTCATCGAGAATTTGATTAACTCGCTTGACGAAGGGCAATTTCGGCAAACCGTCGTTTGGATCGAAGATACGACGCATCTCGGTGTATGCCCTACTGATCCAATCAGGATAAGCGTAGTACTTTGCACTGAGTGAGATTAGCGTGCGTTTGACGTAGGTCTCAAGCTTCTTCTCAATCGTAGGCTGTACAGCCCAGGACCGCCACACGTAGGAAACGTACGTATCTGCGTTCATACTATAAAAATGATAGAAGTCGAAAAGATGAACAACAAACTCTTCAATTTCTTCCGAGTACGCCTCATAAGAATCCCTATAGAATTCTTCCAGATCGCAGATCTGCATCTTTTTCCAGTCGCTGCTATCAAACTCTTTTGAGTGCAGAGCCAACAACGTACGCGCCATCAGAAAGCAAACAAGCTCGCGCACGGTCGTGATTGTCGAATGCTCAGTTGACTCAGCGTGATGAGGCAACATCAACGGCTTTGCTTTCGAAAACGACTTTTTCCTATCTTTTGATTTTGACGTTCGACCGGCCCATTCGAAAATGTCTTCATAAGCGTCGTGCAACTTGGATGCCACAATTCTGTGGCTGAGTTCGTGTGTGATTGTCCCGAGATTCCATTGGACGCTATTGCATCCAGTCACACTGAGCAGGGGAGCACTGGTCGTAAGCAGATTATTCCGAAAACCATCACGACCACTATAATAGGTGATGGGCGTCGGAACAAACGTGTTATCTATTTCATCATCTGATATCGCTTTGAGTTCATCCAATAAACAGCCTGTCAAGAACTCGGGATCCGCTTGAGTGGACCGCCGTTCGATAGCATCAACTACTCCGCCCAACTTTTTCTGGTCTTCGGATTTCAGCAACCTGAAATATCTCGATTGATAGCCAGTCTCTTTAACTATTCGACTGACGAAGTGCGCGAGGTTTCTTAGGGCCACATTCGCTATTCCAATCCCAAGTAGTGAATGAGGCCAGAAGTGGCATTCTGTTCTCGTAATGGGCGTGGTTCCCGAGAAGGCCTGGGATACCAATCGCGAAAGACCAGCATTAAGACTCAATAGCATATCAAGTCGTTGAGGCGCAGCCTCCTCGCCGGCTAAGCTTGGATCCTGTAAAGACAACTCGGCAGCACGAACAATCTCTGTGCAGTCTTTGGCCAGTTCAGGGAAATTAGTTCGCGACCGCCCTTTAACAACAGCCAGTAGAGCTTTCAGCTCGAATATCGAGTAATCAATCTCTGTTGTCTCGAGAGATGCACTGTGACTTATGGCTTCGATCGCGTCAGATTGGGCAGTAGCTTCGGCCAGCGAGGCTCCTCTGTCGTCGACGCCCAGAGGGTAGATGTATTCAATTCCCTCGATATCGAACGTTCTGCCAGACGTAGCTGCAGTTACGCTCCACTCTTCGCACGCAAATTGATTGCGATTGCAGAGTTCAATAATCTCATGCGTCAATTCTATGGTAGGAGAAAAGATGATGAGATTATACGCTCCGAGGCCGAGCCAAAGCTGCCCGATCTTCAACTCTTGGACAGTTGAATACGGCAGCATACCGTAAAAACGACCTGGCGAAAGCGCGCTTAAAAACAAGACGCTCCGAGTAGACTCAAAATCGAATCGTTCCTGATCAAGGCCGGACTGACGAACTTCCCAGATTGGCGAGATCCGAGAACTTTCTCGCCACGCCTTCAATGCGCTGTTCGCATCATTATGAATTGAAAGTTCGAAATCAGTTGCTTCTCCATCCGCGACAACCGAAGATAGCAACAGAAAATGCTCGCCCGCAACAACCCTAAACAAGGGCGCCCTCCACTCTAGGCGCTAATCAAAAATCCCAATCCTTCATGGGCTTGCTCAGCGTAAGAGCAAGTTTCCAATTCTTCTTCCGCTTACGCGGCAATTGCGTCTTCGAGTTTTCCACAACCCCGTGAAAGCCACTGCTGGAAACGTTGAATGCATAGCTATTTTTCGCCCGATACTTTTTGGTTCGAGCGATTCCAATTATGTCTTTTACAGTTGCGGCCATAATCAAGCTTCTTACTATCTAAAGTAGATATCTCGGAACAGAGGCGAAAATCGCGGGCAATAACCACAGATTCAGATACACGTCAAGCGGGCAGCCCAGCAGGATAGTGTATTTATTGGACTAAGTACATTCAATTGCCACATTTGGTGTCTCATGGGTTCAGACCAACCAAATACAGGCATTCGGGCTCGGGATGGCATAGCCCCCTGCCGCGAACCTGCAACGCGCCCTACCCGCCTGCCATCAGCGCCTTCGCCAGCGCCATGTAGGCCGGCAGCGTCACGGGATCGTTGGCGGCGTTGCCGGCCATGGGGTGCGAGGCGTAGCGCGCGATCACCATCTCCGCCTTGGGATCGATGTAGATGCCCTGGCCGTAGACG
>DATLXA010000054.1:0-278265 GCA_035576105.1 Bacteriovoracaceae bacterium | reverse complement strand
ATCCAAAATGAAATCAGATGAAGCAACTCATCTGGAAGGGCAAAGGGCAATTTTATCTCTAAATTTAAGTAGATTTACCAAAGATTTGGAGTTGAGGAAGCTTAGGTGCGCCGGTTAAAGCGCACCACGCTCTAATTAGTGAACACTACAGAGTTCAGAGCTGCTCTACGACATACGAATTGGGAGAACAGTAGCTCCCCAGGTATTGCACACTTCCGTCTTCATAGGTGACCTTGAAATTGATCTTCGCTTCCTGGCTGATTTCCGAGGCCCCTTGGTTTTCTCCCACGACGATCACTTTGTGACTCTTTTCGCTTACAGAATCGTAGAATTTCCCGTCTGAATCCAGGATCTGGGTATAGGTCATGAGGTTATTCCCTACAGATTCTGCTCCCACGTCAACCTTCAGCGCCTTCTTGCTTAGGTTCACCTGCACCAGACAGCGGTTCCCGAGCTTGGCCCCCTCTATCTTAGAGAGGATGAATCTCATGAAGTTCTCAGAAGGAACGGAGACTCCAGTGCTTTCCCTCAGTCCCACGTAGACCGGCTCATCCTGATGGCCCAGCTCGATGTATCTCCTACCACCCCGGGCGATCTGAGAAAAATCCATCTTGTAAGTATGGTCATTGAGCTTGCTCGAAGTCTTGTTGGTAGCAAATTGCTTCACTTGTTCAGAGGAGATGATCAGCGGGGTCTTTTCTTTTGCCAGCAGGTCCTCTTCTAAGATCTGCACTGACTCATCATCGACGGCTTCGAAGAAATTCGAGTCGTATGTCAGCTCCCGTTCGTGGATGTGGATGATCTTGGAGATGACTTCGCCTTTGAAGGTCTTGTAACTCAGAAGTGCGTTCCCGGCCTTGACACCGATAAAGAGTGCATACCGGAAGTCACCTTCAGTGGTTTGCCTCAGGTCCCCGTCGAGCTGGATGACCTTCGAGTACGGGATATCCAAGTCAGCGCCGTCAGTGTCGTCGTCGAGCTCTACCAGGACCGAGCCCAGGGGTCCTCTTGATTCATACGGAGCGAGCAGCTCGTTAAACTTGTCTTCGTCCATCACTGGAATCGAGACTGCCACTTCTCCCGCTTCCACCATCAGGTCGGTGTTGGTCGGAGCGAAGCCTCGCTTCAAGATCGTCACGGATCTGGTCATGAGAGGTCTGGCCAAGACTTCCTTGAGTCTGATCTCGCCGGAGTTGTAATCCTGAAGAGCTTCAGACAAGTCATCCTGGTACCTGATCTCGAAGCCTACTTCGGGCTTAACGTTTCTGAGGTCGGTGGCCGTGATCTGGATATTCATCTGCGACGGATAGGTCTTGGGGGCTTCTAGATTTTTTTTCTGATTCTCCTGTGTTTCCGAATCTACAGACTGTGGACCCACTAAGCCGGAAGCTTCCTGTTGCGGAACCTCGACCTGAACGGTGGGGGCCACTGTCATCGGAGTACTCAATCTCGCAGAGGCTGCTTTTGCTGTATGTACCGGCTTCGCTACCGCTACCGAGCTCACCGTTGGCAAAGAACTGTTGGTGATATCTTGACTGGCCTTCCCGTGGTCGAAGGCCACCAGGTCGTTAATAGAAATCTCTTCCGGTGTAGTCTCCGGAGCTGTTACTTCTTCAGTGACGGCTTCAGTGACGGCTTCAGGAGTGACCACCGAAGTCACCATGGCTTCTTCGATGGTTTCTTTCTTCTCCGCAGTCTTGAGAGCAGCTTGTTGAACTTTCTCAGCAGTGATGGCCGCAGAGACCTCTTTTACTTCGACCTTCTCTTCTACGTACTCAAAGAACTCCGGCTCGACTTCATCTGCCGCGAGCGCCTGAGATTTCGCAAGCCTGGTCGAGACCGTATCTTGGGTGAGGGGCTTCAGCGACTCGGCCAGCATCACGTGGTTTGCTCTCTCATCGAATCTAAACTCTTTGAACAGAGAGATGAGATCCTTCGGCAGCTCGCTTGTCATGAACACCCGGCTGAGGACGATCGGTTCGTAGAACGGGAGTCCGGTCTTAGTCACGTTTTCTTTCTGCGCAATCTTCCATTCGGCCTGGAATTCTTGCTGAACCGTCTTCTCGTCCTGAGCGGGGATCCGTAACTCAGCAAATTCTATGTTCGGGACATTAAATTCTTCTGGGGTCTGAGGCTTGATGGTCGTTTTGGAAAAAAATTGTAGGTAGTTCGACGAGACAGCTACAGTCTTAGTAGACGGAAGGAAGAATCGCACAGCCGCAGTGCCGACCATGAGGTACATTCCAAAAGTTATAAAAGCAGTCGCGTTCCTGAACATATATAAGCATTTTATGTCAGAAGCGGTTTTAAATCGCTGAGCAAAAATTGCTTACCTGTTTCGAATCTGAGTAGGCAGAGTATTTTTTGCCTAGTACCGAAGAGTAGTCGTGAATAGTCGGATGGTCCTATCGGGGCAGGCCCCTAGTTTTCACCAGGAGCCTTGATTACTTTAGATTTGCAAGTCTCACTCTTAGCTCGGCGCGCTCAAGCTTTCGGCGGAACTTAATAAGGTCCACATCAGTCAGAAACTCTTTTCCTGATAATCTGTCCTGGGCCTTAGACTTAGCAGCTTTGGCCCGTTCAATATCGATGGTTTCAGCTCTTTCCGATGTGAAAGATAGGATCGTCACTGTTTCCTGCAGAATACGACAAAGGCCAGCAGTCACAGAAAAGTGCCGAGCACCCATTGCTGTTTTTGCGGTCATCACTCCTGTGCTCAATTCAGTCAGGATGTGAGTATGCTCAGGGAGGATGTTAATCTCTCCCCGAACAGTTGGAATGGTAATTTCAGTACACTCAAGGTCTTTAATCACCACACCCTTCGGTGTGAAGAGATTGAGCTTAAAAGGGCCGGCCATATTTACCTACCTTCAGAAAGCTTCTTGGCCTTCTCATGAACCATTCCAAGATCTCCAACCAGGTAGAAAGCCTGCTCCGGAAGGTGATCCACTTCGCCAGCTAAGATTGATTTAAAGCCTTTGATGGTGTCTTCGATTTTCACGAATTTCCCCGGGTTTCCAGTGAACTGCTCGGCTACGAAGAACGGTTGAGACAAGAACTTCTGAACTTTTCGAGCCCGGCCTACCAGTTGCTTATCTTCTTCAGATAACTCGTCCATACCAAGAATGGCGATGATGTCCTGGAGCTCTTTATACTTCTGAAGAACGGATTGAACCTGACGAGCAATCGCGTAGTGCTCTTCGCCCACGACCTCGGCTGATAGAATCGTCGAAGAAGATGTCAGCGGATCCACGGCTGGGTAGATCCCAAGCTCGGCGATCGACCTTGAAAGTTCAGTGGTCGCGTCCAAGTGAGCGAACGTGGTTGCGGGAGCCGGATCGGTGTAGTCATCCGCAGGAACGTAGACGGCCTGAATCGAAGTGATCGATCCGTCTTTGGTAGACGTGATCCGCTCTTGCATCGCACCCATCTCGGTGGTGAGCGTCGGCTGGTATCCCACCGCTGAAGGGATTCGTCCCAGGAGGGCGGAAACCTCAGAACCCGCTTGAGTGAATCGGAAAATGTTATCGACGAAGAAGAGAACGTCCTGCTTCTCTTCATCCCGGAAGTACTCCGCAACCGATAGAGCGGTCAGAGCAACACGGGCACGGGCCCCGGGTGGCTCGTTCATCTGGCCGTAGCACAGAGCAGTTTTTTCAAGAACTCCGGAGTCCTTCATTTCATGCCAAAGATCGTTACCTTCTCGGGTCCGCTCTCCGACTCCTGCGAACACCGAGTATCCTCCGTGCTGAGTTGCGATGTTGTTAATGAGTTCCATGATGAGAACCGTCTTTCCTACGCCCGCTCCACCGAAGAGACCGATCTTTCCGCCTTTCAGGTACGGAGCGAGAAGGTCGATGACTTTAATCCCAGTGAAGAACGGCTCTTTCTTAGTGGATTGATTCGCGAACTTCGGGGCTTCACGGTGAATCGAGTACGTTTTTTTGTGGCCAATCGGGCCTGCTTCATCCACGGGTTCGCCGATGACATTTATGATTCGTCCTAAGCACTCACGGCCAACCGGAGCTTGAATCTGCTTGCCAGTATCTGTCACCACCTGACCGCGAGCTAGGCCCTCGGTCGCGTCCATGGCGATACATCTGACGATGTTATTCCCAAGGTGAGAAGCGACTTCAACAGTGAGGTTGCCTTCTCCGCCCGTCAAAGTCTTGTTGGTGATCTTGAGTGCGCTGTAAAGCGCAGGCAGTTTGCCATGGGCAAACTCTACGTCAATTACAGGCCCGAGCACCTGACGAATAATCCCTGTATTTTCCATTTGAATGGCTCCTTAACCGTTTAGAGATTCAGCACCGGACACAACCTCGATCAGTTCGGTTGTAATCTTCGCCTGTCTCATCTTATTCATTTTTAGTGATAACTTTTTAATCATTTCTTTACAGTTCTTCGAAGCGTTCTCCATTGAGTTCATCCGCGATCCGTGTTCCGAAGCGATCGCATCCAGCACACAAGTGTAGACGGTGGTGAGGTACACTTCCGGGATCAAGGTGTCCAGGATCTGCTGCGCACTCGGCTCGTACTTGAAGTCGTAAGGATACTTGTTTTTGATGGTTTCCTTATCAGCTTCTGAAACGTGCATCGGAAGGAGCTGGCGAACCTTGGAGTCGAAGGCGATGGCCGAGACGAAAGAGTTATATGCCACGTAGACCTTACCGACTTCTCCACTGATGAACATGCTCCCGAGCTCATCGGCGATCCGTCTGACGTCTTCGTACGACGGCTCCTGCCGCGAGAACGTGTAGGTCTTGCCGTAGTTAACTTCTTTCTGGATGAGGTCCCGAACTTTTTTTCCAATGAAGAAGAACTTGAAGCTCTCGTTCGGATTCGAAGCCACGAACCTTCTCACAGTCTTTGCAAGACCGGAGTTATATCCGCCGCACAGACCTTTATCAGAGGAGATCACCAGTACCACCGCATCGTTATTATCTTTCGGCAGGAAGTATTCATTCATGTAATTCTGGGCTAGAGCAGAGACCGTTCTCACGGTCCCCTCGAGCTCATTGGAATACGGGCGAAGGCCCATGATGCGAATCTGAGCTTTACTAAGCTTCGCAGCTGAAACGAGCTTCATGGCCTTAGTGATTTTGAAAGTACCCTTGGTACTTTTAATCTTCTTCTTAAGGTCTTTGATATTTGCCATGGTCTTTAATCCTTAATTAAACCTTATAGCTTGAAACGAAACCCTTGATGATATCAATGGTCTTGGCTTCATTCTCCGCAGACATCTGCTTCTCGGCCCTCATGGTCTTCATGAGATCGCCGTGACGAGAATTCATCATGGAAAGAAGGTCTGACTCCGCCTGACTGATGCGGCTGACAGGGATGGTGTCGAAAAATCCTTTGGTCGCCGCGAAGATCGAAACTGACTGATCGATCACGTCCATCGGTGAATACTGACCCTGCTTCAGCAGTTCCACCAGACGAGCTCCACGGTTGAGCTGACGCTGAGTCGTTTCATCGAGGTCTGAACCGAACTGAGCAAACGCGGCAAGTTCACGGTACTGAGCAAGATCGAGCCGGAGGGTTCCCGCAACTTTCTTCATCGCTTTAATCTGAGCGGATCCACCCACTCGTGATACCGAAAGTCCTACGTTAACTGCTGGTCGCACACCTGAGTTAAATAAGTCCGACTCTAGATAGATCTGACCGTCGGTGATGGAAATAACGTTGGTTGGAATATACGCCGAAACGTCGCCTTCCTGGGTTTCGATGATCGGAAGTGCGGTAAGGGATCCGGCACCAAGAGCGTCGTTAACTTTACAAGCACGCTCGAGGAGTCGGGAGTGGATGTAGAAAACGTCTCCTGGGAAAGCCTCTCGTCCTGGTGGACGACGCAGGAGGAGGGATAGCTGACGATAAGCCTGAGATTGTTTTGTTAAGTCATCATACACGATCAAGGCGTGCTTGCCCTGGTCACGGTAGTACTCACCCATGGTACAGCCAGTATACGGGGCCAGGTACTGCAGTGGTGCCGAGTGGGAAGCTGTTGCAGAGACGATGATGGTATACTCAAGAGCGCCGGCTTCCAGAAGTTTCTGATAAACCTGACGAACTGTTGATTGCTTCTGACCAATGGCCACGTAGATACAAACAACGTCTTTGCCTTTCTGGTTGATTATGGTGTCAACGGCGACGGCTGTTTTTCCAGTTTTTCTATCACCGATGATGAGCTCTCGCTGTCCCCGGCCAATCGGAATCATGGCGTCGATAGCTTTGATCCCGGTCTGCATCGGTTCGTGAACTGATTTCCGGGCAATGATCCCCGGAGCCTTCACTTCAACGTTTCTAAATTCCTTAGTCTTGATCTCACCCTGGCCATCGATGGGCTCACCGATCGCGTTCACCACACGACCAAGAAGAGCGTCTCCGACAGGAACTGAAACGATCTTTTCTGTTCTCTTAACAGTGGATCCTTCTTTGATGGAAGCATCGTCACCGAGAACCACGATCCCGACGTTATTGGCCTCGAGGTTTAGAACCATTCCTTTCACTCCACCCTCGAATTCAACGAGCTCTCCAGCTAGGACGTTCTTCAGACCGAAAACTCTCGCCACACCGTCTCCGATGGTGAGAACCGTTCCGATTTCATTCATCTGAAGACGAGACTCAAAATTTGCAATGCGGTCTTTGATAATTCCTGTAATTTCTTCAGGTCTAATAGATATGCTCATCGAAGATCCTTCCCTTTGTTGGGTTTAATTATTCACTTAAAATTGATTGCTTAAATTGTTCGAGCTGATTATCCAGGGTCGCGTCCAGCTGCAAATCTTCCACGGTCACTTTATAACCTGCTGTTAAATTCTTGTTCTGGACGTAGTCCAGCTGGGTGACGCGTCCGATTTTTTCTTTCAAGAAGCTCTCTATCTTTGCC
Source organism: Bacteriovoracaceae bacterium (assembly GCA_035576105.1). GTDB lineage: Bacteria > Bdellovibrionota > Bacteriovoracia > Bacteriovoracales > Bacteriovoracaceae > Peredibacter. The sequence continues at coordinate 271,376 of DATLXA010000054.1, read as the reverse complement.
TTGAAGACAGGGTCGATCTGGACGTCCGTCCCTTCAACAACACCTTTGATGAAACCTCGTCTCTCGTCATCCATCACGATCACTTCTTTAAAGATGAGCGGGAGGATGCCGATGCGGTTTTCATCGATGAGGAACTTTATGGTTTCGACGGTGATCACCGAGAGGTCAAGTTTCTTTGCCACGTCCAGGAACACCGCTCTCTTCTCATCTTTGGTGAAGACATCCAGGAACAGGACGTTCTCGAGTTCGTTTGACTTGTTGATCACTTCGGTGAGTTTGGTCAGTTCGTCTGCGATCTTGATCTTATTGTCATCGCCAAGCTCGAGGAGAGACTTCGCGTAGACCTTGGCTACTGCCTGGGCTTTCATTCTATAACCTCTGCAAAAGTTTCGCGGAAACTTTAGTTTGATATTCTTTGTTATTCTTAATAGTGGATTTAGTCTTACTGATCACCTGACTGAGTAGCTCACCGTTGAGCTCATCCATCATGGCCTTCTTATCCGCCCCGATCCTGGAATTAGCGTCGACCTTGAGCTTCACTGATTTCTCTTCCGTTTCTTTGGAGAGCTTTTTCTCAAAGATCATCACGTCGTTCTCAGAATACTGATGGATATTCTTGATCTCAGTGTTAATGTTCGCAGCCTTCCGCTCTTCACTTTCGATCATGATCTGCGCTTCTTTGGACTTCAGGCTCGCTCGCTCCAGGGTGTTTGAGATTTCCTCAGACTGGCCCACGAAGTAAGTTTCAAGGGGGCCTTTAACTTTCCAGATGAGCACACCCAACAGGATCCCCACGTTAATCGCCGGTGCAATGAGATCAGTGACAGATCCATGTCCGTCGCCCCCGCCGGCCGCCAGTGCGGTTGTGATCATACTTAAACTTAGCGCAATAAAACTTGTCCAAAAACGCATAGACTTCCTTATTGAAGAATCTTCTGAACTAAAGACTGCGAGAGTGACTCGGCTTCAGATAAGTATTTATCTTTGTTCCCCGCGAGTTCTTTACCAAACTCATTTCTAGATTGGTCTACGAACTGACCCACTTCTTTTTCAAGTTGCTTATACTGGTCAACGTACTTTTGTGAAATTATTTGTTTCTTATCTGTGGAATTCTTGAGTGCAGCCCGATTGGCCTCGTCGATCTTGGTTTTGTGCTCTGCCTGCATACGAGTCACACGCTCTATGGTCTCTTCAGCTGAATTTTCCAGTTTAACGGTCTTTTCCTCACGGGTCTCTAGTACCTGTTGGAGTTTCCCCAAAAACAGCGTCTGAGCGCAAATAAACGCAATGGTGATGATAACGAACTGGGGCAACAAGGAAGAATCTACACCCAGCTGAGTGAAGATAGCCGTGAATGTTTCCATGGGTATACCTTAAATATGATGCGAATTTAATTTGCAATAATTTTTTAAGCCGCGGGGGCTATTTCGTCAAGAAAATTGGGGACTTATTTTTTGTCTTTCATCTTGGTTATGCCGTGAAAAATAACCCCTTCTTCAACAATTAAACTTGGACTTGTCACAGTGCCCTCGAAACGTGCGGGGCGTCGAATTTCAACTCTGGAAGAAGCTTTGATGGTGCCTTTAACAGATCCAGATATGATGACTATGTTTGCGTTAATATCTGCATTGATCACGGCACCTTCTGAAATAATCAGTGTGTCATTCGAGAATATACTACCGTTAACATAACCTGCAATTCGAACAGTCCCGCTGAATGACAGGTTACCTTCAAACTTGCAGCCTTCTTCAATGATGGCGCAAATATCGTTTTTCTTGGCCAAGGGCCCTCCGTGGACTCTTTATTTCATCAGATATGAAAATATATCATTGAATTCAGCTTCGTTGCTAAATTTGATGAGTAATTCACCGCCGCCGTTCTTTTTTGGCTTAACGTTAAAGTGGTAACCAGTTTTTTGTTCGAGCTTATTTTTTAACTGTGCGTATTGCTCAGCTAAAAACTTATTACCTTTCGTATTCTCTTTCTTCGATGGCTTCTTACTCTTCTTGGCCAGTTCTTCGAGTTCTCTCACAGAAAGATTCTTCGAGATCACTTCGTTGGCCAGGCGCTTGGTTGTTTCGTCATCACCGATGCTCACTAAAATTTTCGCATGTCCAAAAGAGATCATTTCTTTTTGTAACGAAACAATGATGTCTTTGGGAAGCTTCAAGATCCGGAGGAAGTTCGCAATCGTCGAGCGGTCCTTCCCGATCTTCTTGGCAACTTCTTCCTGAGTGAGTTCGAACTCATTCATCAGTTGGAAGTACGCCAGCGCTTCTTCAACACAGTTCAAGTCGGATCGCTGTACGTTTTCGATGATTGCCATCGCCATGGCATCTTTCTTAGTCGCTCGCTTCACGATGACCGGTACCTTGTTCAGGCCCGCAAGCTTGGAAGCTCGGTATCTTCTTTCACCGGCGATGATTTCGAAGAAGCCTTCTTTCTCCACTACGAGAAGCGGCTGGATCACACCGTTTTCTTTTATCGATTCAGCGAGCTCTAATAAATCCTTCTCTTTGAATATTTTTCTCGGTTGACCTTTATTAGGAACGATCTTATCCACATCAACCAGCATAGGTTGAGTTTCTATCCGAATTTCTTTTTTTGCAGCGACTGGCGCCGCCGCCCCCGTAGGGGCAGCCTCAGGAGAATCACTTCTTTCATTGGGCACACCCGGGTTACCCCCTAGGAGTGCCGCCATACCTCTTCCCAGCTGAACTTGTTTTTTTTGCATAAACCCTTCTCCTAGGAATTGGTTCTATAATCTTCAAATTTTGGAATCTTATTCACGGCCTGAGGTTTCGGCTTTGTGACCGGTGTCTCAGATTTTTTCTCTGACTTTAAAATGATTTCTCTAGCCAAAGACAGATAAGCTTCACTTCCCTTTGAAGTTATATCGTAGAGGATGATGGGTTTACCGAAGCTGGTGCATTCGGAGAGCTTCACATTCCTGGGTATGATGGACTTCAAGATATCATCCTTGAAATGTGTCATGAGATCGTTGGCCACCAGCTTACAGAGGTTGTTCCTCGAATCGTACATGGTCAGTAGGATCCCTTCTAAGCTCAGCTTCGGATTCAGCGACGCTCGGATAAGACGGACCGTATTCAGGAGCTGAGAGAGCCCCTCCATCGCCAGGTATTCTGTTTGCATGGGAACTAAGTACGTCTGTGCGGCAGTAAGGGCGTTCACTGTGAGCAAGTTCAGTGATGGTGCACAGTCGATGATGATATAATCATACTTATGGGCGATTGATTCCAACGCCGTTTTTAACTTAGATTCTCTTGCGAACATATGTACCAGCTCGAGTTCTGCTCCTACCAAATCATTATTGGAAGGACACACATCAAGGCTTGGCAGTTCAGTTTTATAAATACAGTTTTCGAAAGACTCTTCATTGATGAGAGCGTGGTATATATTAGCTTTTGCAAAACTTTCTTTATCTATTCCCAGACACGAACTCGCATTGCCTTGTGGATCAAGATCCATAAGCAAGGTTCGCTTCTCAGCTGCAGCAAGACATGCGCTTAAGTTGACCGAAGTGGTCGTCTTTCCAACGCCGCCTTTTTGATTAGCGACAGCAATGATTTTAGCCATTTATTTCCTCGCATGGTTACAAGTAGAATATATAAAGTTAAACAATTTCAGATAGTTTGACAAGTTTTTTGATTGTTCCACGTGGAACATTTTGAGATGCGAATGTAACTAAAAACCTCTGTTGTGTTCCTGGAACTTTAATTTCTTGGTTCTCTATAAGCTTCCATTCTTTTTCTATTTTTTTTAAATTCATTCCTTCTTGTTCTGCGAATCCTGGACCTTTATAAAAAAAAACTTTCATTGGAAAATTGTCTCTATGAATGATGGGAAGAAAGTCATTTACCGTACCAACTGCTTTGAATGTTACAGTCGCTGGTCTATCAAACATAAAGTCTTCAAGACGAGAATGTACCACCTTCACATTAGTGAGATTTAATTCTTGTGCTATTAACTGGACCGCTTCCACCTTCTTCTTGCGAGACTCAACTCCAACAAACTGCACATCAGGAAGGAGCTTTGCCAATGGTAAAATCGGAAATCCTCCCCCAAAGCCTACGTCCACTACCAGCTTAGTTCTTTCAATATCTTTCTTGAAAAGATCAGATTGCAGATAGGGATTAATAGAATCTAATATTTGCTTATTATAAAATTCATCATGCTCTAATATGTTTGTTAGATTCAATCCGTTGAATGTAGTTTTAATTATCTGTAGGTAGCGGATGGCGAAGTCCAACATCAAAGTGCCTTTGCTGCGACAATGGCCAAGGTAGCAGGCCTTATTCCCTCTATGAGCTTCAACTGCCCAAATGTTTGAGGCCTTATTTGATTTATCCTTTGGCGACATTCATACGAAATATTTTTTGAATCAGAGATATGTTTCCAATCTATCTGCATTGAATCCATTTTTTTAAGTTTTTCATACTGCGAGTCGGATCTCTTTATATACCCATCATATTTTTTTGAAATTGCGACAGTTCTAATTAAATCTGCGCCTAGGGTGACAGCCTGAATAGTCAAAATCGTTTCTAGGGCATAAATTGGATCAATCCAGGCCTGTCTCAGTATTTCACTGATATTTACTCGATATTTTAACTGTTGGTGCTCACTTTCACCTGAGAGCATTAATAAAATTTGAGATTCTTCTGGAATGTAAGTTTCATCACAGAATTTCATTAAAACTTCATATTCTTTGATGAAGTCTTTTTGATATTTATCAATCGTTTTTTCTAATCTAAGAACTTTTCTATAAGCATTCATTCTAATTAAAGAATTATCTTCACGTATATAGAGTCGATTTTCTGATCTGGCAGTAAAAAGTCTGTAAGGTTCATCACGAGTATTGCTGGTAAGATCTTCTATCATCACCCCAATATAGCTTTCATGCCTACTCAATATGAGTGGATCCTGTTTAATTAATGATAAAGCTGCATTACAACCAGAAATATAGCCTTGTCCTGCCGCTTCTTCATACCCGGAAGTTCCATTCACTTGCCCAGCAAAGTATAAATTTGGAATTTGCTTTGATTCTAGAGTTAATTTGATCCCCGTGGTATCGATGACATCGTATTCTACGGCATATCCATACACATTTATCTTGGCCCTTTCTAATCCAACCATACTTTGGACATACTTATCTTGAATACTCTCCGGAAGAGAAGACGAGATACCTGATGGATACATAGTATTTGAATTTAGTCCTTCAGGTTCTATGAATACGTGATGGACGTTCTTATCAGGATATCTATAGGCCTTATCTTCGATAGAAGGACAATACCTAGCCCCAACACCCTTAATCTGCCCATTAAACATCGGGCTAGATTCCTTGTTGTCTCTGATAATTGACATGGTTTTTTCATTGGTGTGGGCCAGAAAGCATGAAACCTGCCGTGAAAACCTTTTAAAAGGCTCATTTAGACTATGAAAGTTCCTAACTGAGGCATCTGAAGGTTGCTCTACCAGTTTAGAATAATCGATTGATTGTTTATCAATCCGTGGAGGTGTACCGGTTTTAAATCTCTTAGGAACAGTCTTTATGCCGTCAAAAATGCTGTTTATGCTACCAGATGGCTCACAATCTATCCTTCCACCAGCTGTTTGCTTGCTACCGGTATGAAGTTTTCCATTAAGGAAAGTTCCTACTGTCATAATAAGCTTCTGTGTTCTTATATTGGATTTATCTGTTGTAACTTCAAAACCATTCAAAGATTCAACAACTGAAAGGAGCTTTTCCCTGACAACTTTAACATTTGAAAGACCCTCAAAATGCTTTTCAGCTTCCTGGGCATAGAGATCTTTATCTATTTGTACTCTGGTTGACTGTACGGCAAAGCCTTTGGAGTCATTCAAAGTTCTATATTGAATGCCGGCCTTATCAGCAAGTATACCCATTAACCCGCCCAGAGCATCGAGTTCCCGAACCACTTGTCCCTTTCCAACACCGCCGATGGAAGGATTGCAGGGAGCAGACCCAAGAGGAACATTGGGTAGTGTAAGGATTCCAATGGATAAATCAAACTGAGCTGCAATGTGTGCGGCTTCTATTCCAGCATGTCCACCACCTACAATCAGTATGTCGAAATTTTCCATTTAACCTGCAAATGTTCCACGTGGAACAAAATTATTTTCCAATACAAAAGTTTGAAAAAAGTGAATCAAGGATGTCGTCGGGTGAAATTATACCTATGAGTTCTGAAATACAATGTCCTAAAGAATTTAATTCCATTGAGAGAATACCGACATCTTCCTCATGTCTTGATAAATCAATGTATCTCAAAAGCGTGGTATTTAGTTGTAATATCAATGACTTGTGGCGTTCTAAAAGAATTGGGGAAGATGCAACAATGGATAAATATTTATTGTTTACAAGCTTATAAAGCTCTAGATCCCATGAGTGAGAGAGGGCTTTTATATTCACTGCCCCTATCGGACCACAGTCCGGATAGGTTCTTAGAAAGCGAGTTTTTGCATCTTCAAATCTAGGAAGATCAGCGTGGGTGAAATAAATAAGATCAAATTTTTGGGTTAGAAGTTCTGAAAACTCATCCACCATCTCAAAGGGGTTAACGAGCAAGATAGAAAAAAAACTGTACTTCAATTTCTCTTTGGTGCGCTTAATGCCCTCGGATTCGATCAGTTCGATGGCATTCCGGATCCCGGCCGTATCCACTAGTTTATACTTCACCCCTTCGATCATTAGGTTCTCGGTTAGGTAATCCCGGGTGGTTCCAGGGATAGCCGAAACGATGGCCCGATCCTCAGATAATAGGTGATTAAAAAGGGAGCTCTTTCCAGAGTTGGGTAAACCGGCCAGGACGATCTCGGGTTGGATGAGATTTGGTCCTATGGGGGCAACTCTTTTAACCAAGGTCTGAAACTTCTTTGAAAAGTTCTCGAGACTCTCCCGGAAATACTTCCGTGCCGTTTCCTCTCCAACGTCATCAGAAAAATCAATGGAGAGCTCCAGAGACGACTTGTGGATGAGAAAGAGGTTCAAGAGGTCGAGGTAAATGGCATGGAGATTCCCGCTCAGGAGATCCATTCCCTGGCCTAGGGCAAACTGGGAGTTTGCATTAAGGAAAAGGTCCAAACCTTCTACCTGGGAGAGGGAAAGTTTCTTATTTTTGAGGGCGCGGTAGGTAAACTCCCCTGCCGAAGCTTCCCGACACCCTCCGTGAGTCACAAACAGGTCTAAAACACGCTCGATGTTCAAGGTGTTACCGTGGATCGAGAGCTCCAGGATGTTCTCTCCGTTGAAGCTTCTAGGCCCTTCAAAGTATGTCAGACAGATGTCATCAACCAGCTGCCCCTGTAGGACCAGCTTGGTGTAATAAACTCTGCGTGGTTCTATAGGACCAGAAAGTGCTGGAAGGAACTTTTTAAAGGAATTCACGTCTTGAAAACCCGAGATCCGGAGAACCGCTAAAGCTGCATTAGCATGGCTACACGTACTGCAAGCAATGATCGGCTCATCCGAATAGAGGAACTTCATACGACAACGGGTTTATCACTCGTCTTAGTGTTGAAAACCATTAGCTGCTGAAGGATTCCGAAAAGTGTTGAGACGAAGATATAAAGGCTCAGCCCTGAGGGAAGATCTTTCATGATGAATCCGAAGATGAGGGGCATGAACATCATGACTTTCTTCTGAACCGGGTCGGAGATGGTGTTCGGGGTGAGCTTCTGCTGCAGGAACATGGCGCCGGTCATGAGCACCGGGAGAACGTAGTACGGGTCTTTGTTACTAAGGTCGTGCAGCCACAGAACGAAGGGCGCATCCACCAGTTCGACTGCGGAATAGAGGACTTTATAGAAGGCAAAGAACACCGGCATCTGAAGAAGCAACGGGAGACATCCGCCGATGGGATTGGCCCCGGATTTCCGGAAGAGCTCCATACTTTCTTTTTGCAGTTTCGCTGGGTCGTTCTTATGCTTCTCCCGGATCTTGGTGAGCTCCGGTTGTACCAGCTGAAGCTTCTTCATGCTAACCACGGACTTATACTGTAGAGGGAAAGTGATCAGCCGGATGAGGAGTGTCAGCAAGATGATAGAGACACCGTAGTTCGGAATGAAGGTGTAGAAAAACTGCAAACCCTTCAGGATCCATACAGCGAAGAAACCCCAAATTCCGAAATCCACGGAGTTCTTTAGATTGTTGTCCAGACCTGAAAGGTAGTTATACTCTTTCTTCACAAAGACCATGTTGTAGTTCAAGGTCGTCGCCGGCTTTGCGGAATACATAGTGAAATTATTGTCCGCCCGGTTCTTGTAGATGAGCGTCTGCGGCTTCTCAAAATAGGTTGCGAAGAGATGGTAATTGAAATCGATTCCCGCCCACTTGATGGCCCGGTCGCCGTCGTCCTCGTCTCCGATGTCAAAGGTGTTTAGTTCATCTGTGTAGACGGCGAAGAGACGGTTCTGACCGTTCTCAAGCTTCCGGGTCTCACTTTTATAAAAGAATTTATACTTGAAAGGTCTCGGTGAATTCAGAGTGAATCCTGCTCTCCCCTTCTCGTCGATGGCAGCCGTCAGAGTGAGTTCATTGGCCGCATTCACGAACTTATTACTCTCCGTGCTCCTAACGAACTGCAGAGTCTGAAACCCATTCCCGAAATCGAACTCGACTCTCATTGGCCGGGGCGGTAGCTCCGTAGATACAGTGTCTATGAATTTGAACGCCGCCTGTGAGTTCTCCATGTCTTTGATCGCAAGTGTGTTATCAAAGCTCACTGAGACGCCGTTCCCAGCTAAAGTGAAGATTTCTGCAGCCACTGGTTCTATAGGACCAGTACCGGCTTCGATCTTGGCAGTTGCCGGGTTTGAAGAAGCCGTATTGGTCACTGTGGTCGTGGCCGGTTCTATGGGGGCAGTGAGCGCTTTAGGAGGTGCGAAGTAGTACTGCCAGCCGAAGAGTATGAGACCGGAGAGGACTACTGCCATTAAAGCATTTTTTTGCTCAGAACCCATTTAAAACTCCAATAAAAGCATACGTTTACGGTAGGGGATCATATCCCCCCGGATGGTATGGATGACATTTGCAAATTCGCCGACAGGAATACCATAAAGCTCGTGGTAATGAAAACTTCTTGAAGCATTCCCTGGTATATTGTGAGCAGCTCGGATAAAAGCGGCAGTTCTGCCCCGATAGGGGCGAAATGAAATATTGGTACCCACGTAGGAGCAAATCGATTAAAAATTTCATTTTTTAGAACTGATCTGATTCGCTAATTTTGAAAATGCCGATAATAGTTGATCTTCAGTGTCAGGGCGCTTGATGATAACCATCAACATGTCGAGTGTGACATGACGGAGTTGTGGATGATGCCGGTAAGCTTCCTTTAATATGCGCTTGAACCTGTTCCGGTCATGGGCCTTACCGATCTTTCTGGAGATACTGAAACCAATCCTGGAATGGTCAACATTCAGCCTGGATGGCTTGTGGAAACATACTAAAGGGTGAGCAAAGTTTCTGGAACTTTGCTCGCGGAGGTATTCGAAATCTTTTTTCTGGGTAAGTTTAAGAGATTTAGGAAAGCCGTGAGAGGCCATTGAAGTCATCTCTAAAAATTACTTCGTACCTGTAGAAACGGTCAGCTGCTTTCTGCCCTTAGCACGTCTACGAGCGATAACTTTTTTACCGCCAACAGAAGCCATACGAGTTAAAAATCCGTGGTCACGGAGTCTTTTTAGTTTCTTGGGCTGCCAAGTTCTTTTCTGCATACTCATATACAAGTCCTTAAGATAAAATCAGCGAAAATTATGAAGCTCCTTACTTACAGTAAAAATAAACCTGGGTCAATGATATAAATCGAAGCGTTAGTTTAACGCACTCAAGGGGTAAGGTCTTGTTAGAGGTGGTTCCTTGATTATCATCTTTAGTAGTGTTAGTTCTTCTAAACTTTTTAAATCACTCTCAAGAAAATTTGTATAATAATGACTAATAAGTTCCCCTTTAATCACTTTTTAAAGCTTGAAGGTCTTCCTGAAAGCCCCGCGGCAAAAAAAGTTGAACCTATCGCACAGCCTATTGTAGTTGCTAAGTTAAAGACCAAAAATCCTCCAATGGTAACGGCTAGCACCCTTTCTCCAGAGTTCTCCTCTGAAGAGCTCAAGACCATCACTGATGCACTTTTAGATCATATCAAAAGCTTGATAAACCCCAATAAGTTTCACGCCTACTTTGCCAATACGTTCACAGTTTCAGCAATCAAAGAAGTCACGGTTGAATTCGTAGTGACCACCAGCTTCATAAAAAAAATGGTCGAGACCCACTACCTTGATACCATCAAAGAAGCCTTATTCGAAATCCTAGGGAAAGATTACGGATTGTGTGTCCAGGTCCTGGGTTCACAGTCTACCTTGAGCTCCAATACGGAGAATATCCTTAAGTCCCTACCCTCCTCGAAGAAGCCGGAGAATGTGAAGAACACTACCTTTTTCATCGATGAGCTCGAACCCACAAAAGACGACCTTTTCAAGGCCATTGATTCGAAAGTCATCGAGCACCAGAGCCCGACCACATCAAATCAGATTGATACCTTCAAGACTTTCAACAATTTCATCATCGGCCCCTCAAATAACATTGCCCATGCGCTTTCGATGGCAGTGGCTAAAGACCCCGGCACCACTTACCCGGCCCTCTATATTTACGGAAATTCTGGACTGGGTAAGACCCACCTGATCCACGCCATCGCAAATCACGTCCAGGCGCAGAAACCCAGCATGCGCATCTGCATGACTTCGGCGAACCGGTTTATGAATGAAATGGTCGAGTCCATGAAGTCGAACCAGCACTTTGATTTCCGTCGTAAGTACACGGAGAAAACTGATTTTCTTATTATTGACGACATCCACGAATTAAAAAACAGAACCGGTACTCAGAATGAGTTTTTCCATATCTTTAATGAGCTGATGGACCGGGGCAAACAGCTGGTTTTCACCTCAGATAAGCCACCCAAGGAAATCGACGGCATCGAAGAAAGAATCCGCACCAGGCTCTCCTCTGCTCTACCGGTGGAGATCCAGCAGCCGGACCTCGAAACCAGGATTGCCATTCTCAAAAAGAAGGCCATTGAGAAAGACATCTACCTTAGCGATGATGTCGTCAACCTCATCGCTAAGTGCGTGAAGAATAACATCAGAGAGCTTGAAGGGTGCCTCATCAAGCTGGGTGCGGTGACTTCCATTCTTAAAGTGGACATAGACCTTGAGGTTGCAAAAGAGCATCTAAAGCTCAATGAGGAACTCGAGAATCAAAAGAATGTGACCATCGAGAGTATTACCAAGAACGTAGCCAATTATTATAAAATACCGGTGGGAGACCTCCGTGGGAAAGTTAAAACCAAAGAAGTGGCCCTTCCCCGACAGGTCGCAATGTATCTGACAAATAAAATGATTAAACCTACTTTGAAAGAGAACGGACATTATTTCTCGGGGCGTGATCATTCAACAGTTCTCCACGCTATCAACACCATCAAAACCCGCATAAAAGCTGACTCCCTGCTAGCACAGCAAGTCTTAGACATAGAAAAAAACTTATAATCCACAAATCCACACCTTCCACTGTGGACAAACATCCATCAACAGTGGAGTTATCAACAATGTGGATGGAAATGAGGATAACTTTTCATCTAATGCTCAGCGAATCGTTTGAAACAATAAAAAAAGATTCTTTTCCACAGATTAGTAAAAGGTAGTGTTGATAAATAGGTGATTAGTTAACAAATACTCGCAGATATACGAATGAATTCATATTTGCATAACATTTAAGTGTGGATTAAAACTTATAAAATCCAATTTAAGTATCTGAAATTAATAATTCACGCCAAATCTATCCACACTGTCCCAGCTAATACATATAAGAATATAAATATATATATAAAGAAGAAGGGAACTAAAAAAGCTGGGAAGAGCAACACTTGATAAAGTGGGCTCTTAAAGTTAAAACTTCCCTACCCATATAAGGAATTTTTTATGAAGCTCTCCATCCAATCTCAAACACTTCGTGAAGCGGTAAATAAAGTTCTGTCAGTGGTCGATAAGAAAAACTCACGGCCAATATTAACAAATTGCTTACTTCGTTCAGTCGGACAGAAGCTGGAACTGATCGCGACGGATCTTGAAGTCTCAGCGAAGATCATCCTCCCTGCGAAGATCGAAAAAGAAGGAAGCTTTTGCATCAACAGCAAAAACATCGCTGATATCTTAAGAGAACTTCCCAACGATGAAGTGGTCCTGAGTGTGGAGAACTCCAATCTTTTAAATCTCAATTGTAAAAACATCAGTTACTCACTCCTGATCACTGGTGCGGATGAGTTCCCTCAGCTGAGCTTCCAGAACCAGAGTACTGAATTTAAAATCAAAACCAAGCAAATTGCCCACATTATCAACAAGACTTCTCACGCTATCTCCACGGATGAAACCCGACTGTACTTAAACGGGATTTACCTGCAGTTAACGGACTCTAAGCTCCGGTCCGTTGCCATCGATGGACACCGGTTGGCACTGCTGGACACCCATGATTTCGTCGGCGAAAACAAGTTCCTTGCTGACGGAGTGATCATTCCTCGCAAAGGGATCAGTGAGCTCAAGAAGATTGCTGAGACTTACCCGGATGATGATGTCTCCATCTCTTTGGATGATTCATTTATGTTCGTGAACGCGAAAAATGAATACTACCTCTCCATCCGCTTGATCGCCAGAGAGTACCCGAAGTACCAGACAGTGATTCCCGCTAAGACTACCAACCGCTTCCACATTGACAAGAATGCCATTTTGAATGCTGTGAAACGGATTAAGATCCTTTCGAATGAAAAGACCAATGGCGTGAAGCTCAACATCCAGAATGGGGAACTGGTGATCTCCACCAATCACCCGGCGCTGGGTCACGCTACAGAAACTCTTCCTATCCATTACGAAGGCAAAAGCACCGAGATCGGCTTCAACGCAAAGTACTTAATTGAGAGCCTCTCAGTTCTAAACGACGCCGACGTGACCTTCGAATTCAACAACGAGCTCAGCCCAGTGGTGATAAAAGCCGATGACATCCCGGACTTCCTCGGGATCATCATGCCTTTGAAACTGTAACTGTGGATGAATTGTTGGAAACTTAAAAAATTACAGGCCCGGAATTTTCGGAACCTCCAGAATAGCGTCTTCGAGTTTACCCCCGGTATAAACTGCATCTTCGGACAGAACGGAAATGGGAAGACTAACCTGCTGGAAGCTGTTCATTTCCTGACCAACAGAAAATCCTTTAGAAAAAACACCGGCTATTCTCAGATGATTAACATCGAAGGCACAGACCCGGAGCTGGTACTCCAATCGGTGTTTGGCCAGGATGAGGATCAGGTCGCCTATTCTCTGCGGGTGTCTGAGGAACTCGATGAGAGATACCTGAATAATAAGCTAGAAAAAACCAAGACCCCGTCGACCTGCGTTTTCATCAATCCCTTCGATTCGTATACTTTTCATACCAGCGGGAGTTACCGCAGGCAGTGGCTCGATGGCCACATTTCCCTCATCGACAAAGAATTCCGGCAGATCTCCACCAGGTTTTTGAAGGCATTGCGCTTCCGGAACTCTATTCTGGGCATGGGAGGGAGGAACGCTTCTGATCAGCTGAGGGCCATAGACGAACAGATTGCCGATTATTCGGCGTCCATCACTGAAATAAGGCTCAGGTTCATTAAAGACCTCAACGAGCACATTACGCCCACTTTCCGGGCCATTTTCGATGCAGAACATACGCTGGAGCTGCAGCTTGAAAGTTTATTCATCCATTGGGACGCCCAAAAGATCTATGACTATTATCGTCATAACGAATTGAGCGATATAAAAAGTCAGGTAACTCAAGTTGGTATTCACCGCGACGACTATATTTTTAGCTTTGATGGACTCAATGCATTCGAGTTCTGTTCTTTAGGCCAACAGAAGATGGGTTTTCTGAGCTTGATATTTGCCTATATAGAGCTTTTTAGGTATAAATTTAACTCTTACCCTATTGTTTTAATTGACGACGTTTCTGGCGAATTGGATAGCCAGCGATGGAAAAATTTGATCCAATATTTGGAAACAAAAAACTTCCAGGTATTGATCACAACCGCCAATGAAAACTTCGGGGAAGAACTGGAAAAAATCAATAATTCCAAAAAGTTCACTATAGAACTTGGAAAGCTCGTTTAACCACGGATAGGAGCATCTGAATGAATCAAACTCCTGATTCTATCTCTAAAGTAAACTCGGAATATAATGCGGATAAGATCCGGATTTTGGAAGGCCTCGAGGCGGTAAGAAAAAGACCCGGAATGTACATCGGGGACACTGGTATGCGAGGCTTCCATCACTGTGTTTATGAAATTGTGGATAACGCTGTTGATGAAGCGCTGGCCGGGTACTGCACAGAAATAAAAGTCATCATTCATGTGGATAACTCGATCACGGTTGTGGATAACGGAAGAGGCATTCCGGTGGACCTGCACTCGGATGGAGTCTCCGCCGCAGAAATCGTGTATACCAAACTTCACGCCGGTGGAAAATTCAACGAAGACGGCGGAGCTTATAAAGTCTCCGGTGGACTCCACGGTGTCGGCGCCTCTGTGGTGAACGCACTCTCGAAATGGGTCCGGCTTGAGATTAAAAAGAAAGGCCTGCTTCACCGCTTGGAGTTCGCTTACGGGGCGGCGAAGGAACCTCTGAAAGTCATCGGCGAGTGTGACCCCAATGACAACGGAACCACCGTGACGTTCAAGTCCGACAATGAGATCTTCGAGGTCACGGAATACAACTTCGACACTCTCTCGAACCGCTTCCGCGAAATGGCCTTCCTCAACAAAGGCCTTCGCATCCTCATCAAAGATGAGCGGACAGAAAAAGAAGACCTCTTCCACTACGATGGTGGCTTGTCCGAGTTTGCCATGTACCTCAACCGGGCTAAAACCCCAATCCACAAAGAGCCGATCTACTTCTTCCAGTCCCGAGATAACTATGAAGTCGAAGTGGCGATGCAGTGGACGGACGGCTATTCGGAAACTCTCACTTCCTACGCCAATAACATCAACACTCCCGAAGGTGGAGTCCACGTTTCCGGTTTTAAGACTGCTCTCACCCGGGTTCTGAACAACTACGCTAAAGATAATAACATTCTAAAAAACGTTAAGATCTCTCTCACCGGTGATGACATGAGAGAAGGGTTAACGGCCATCATCTCGGTCAAGCTCACCAACCCTCAGTTCGAAGGTCAGACTAAATCCAAGCTCGGCAACTCCGAGGTCGAAGGGATCGTGAACTCACTGATTGGGGACAGGTTGAAAATTTACCTGGAAGAAAACCCAAACGTGGGTAAAACGATCTTGAAGAAATCCATCGACGCTGCTGCGGCCCGGGAAGCGGCAAGAAAGGCTCGAGAGCTCACCAGGCGTAAGACGGCGCTTGATTTTTCGGGTCTTCCAGGAAAGATGGCCGACTGTCAGGAGAAGAACCCCGAGCTGTGTGAAATTTACATCGTCGAGGGAGACTCCGCCGGAGGATCTGCCAAGCAAGGTCGGGACAGACGTACGCAAGCAGTACTACCCCTTAAAGGGAAGATCTTGAACGTCGAGAAAGCACGCTACGACAAGATGCTCTCGAACGATGAGATCAAGATGCTCGTTCAGGCGATCGGCACCAGCATCGGCAAAGATTCATTCGATATCTCCAAGCTGCGCTATTACAAAATCGTGATCATGACCGACGCGGACGTGGATGGATCACACATTCGAACTCTGCTGCTCACCTTGTTCTACCGGCAGTTCCCGGAGATCATCGAGCGCGGTCATCTCTACATCGCTCAGCCGCCGCTCTACAAGTACAAGAAGGGCAAGATGGAGCGCTACCTCAAAGACGGCGGCGAACTCGAGTCCTACCTCGTCTCAAGCTCACTCTCAGACGCAGCCGTTGAGATCGACGGGCAGAAAATCGAAATCGAAACCGTGAAGACAATTGTGAACAAGTTCCGGAATTACAATAATACTCTTGATTCCTACGACCGGCACTACGACGCCTTGTTCTTGAAGACCGTTGTTGAAGACGGGACCCTCACCGCCGACATCATGAAAGATAAGGTGAGGCTCGAGGCCTACGCGGAGGCAATCTCGCATAAGATCATGAGTGATGATCACGTGAACCTAAAAAAATATGAACTCAAGGTTGAAGACGACGTAAAGAACATGGGTTTCCAGATCCGGACCCAGATCGTCTCCGCACTTAAGACGAAGAATTTTAAGATCGGGCTCAACTTCGCAGAATCCTCAGAGTTCGCCGATCTCATGAACCAGTACGATGGCCTCAAGCGGTACCTGAAGTCCGAGTTCACCCTCGGTCATAACAACAACTCTCATAAGTACAGTGGACTCAAAGATTTTTCTAGTTTCGTTTCTCAGGAAGGTCGACAGGGCGCGTACATTCAACGCTACAAGGGTCTCGGAGAGATGAACCCGGAGCAGCTGTGGGATACGACCATGAATCCCAACAACCGGACCCTGCTCCAGGTGAAGATCGAAGACACCATCGACGCAGACCAGGTCTTTTCCGTGCTGATGGGAGACCAGGTCGAACCTCGAAGAGAGTTCGTGGAGAACAACGCCCTGAACGTGAGAAACCTAGATATCTAATTTGAAGGAATAAATAATGAGTGACGAAAACAATTCATCACAGCCCAACCACGGCAACATAAACGCGCTCCTCATCCAAGATGAGATGAAGAGCTGCTACCTCGATTACGCGATGTCGGTGATCGTCGGTCGAGCACTCCCAGACGTGAGAGACGGCCTGAAGCCTGTGCATAGAAGAATCCTGTTCGCGATGCACGTACTGAACAACTACCATTCGAGACCGTACCTGAAGTCCGCGCGGGTGGTGGGTGACGTCATCGGTAAGTACCATCCTCACGGCGACTCTGCTGTCTACGGCGCGCTCGTGCGACTGGCGCAAGATTTTTCCATGAGATACCCCATCATCGACGGGCAAGGAAACTTTGGTTCCATTGACGGTGATAACGCCGCGGCCATGAGATACACAGAAGTCCGGATGCAGAAGATGGCCAACGACATACTGGGCGACATCGATAAAGAAACCGTTGACTGGCAAGACAACTACGACGGTTCCCTCCAGGAGCCGACGGTGCTTCCGACCAAGGTTCCTAATCTTCTGATCAATGGTTCTGCGGGGATCGCCGTTGGGATGGCGACCAACATACCACCGCATAACTTAAACGAAATCATGGATGGGTTAGTGGCCCTGATTGATGATGAAAATTTGACCGTGCACGATCTGATAAAAATCATCCCAGGTCCGGACTTCCCAACCTACGGGACGATCCACGGTACTGCAGGGATCCAGTCCGCCTACCACACTGGTAAAGGCGTGATCCAGATCCGGGCCAAAGCGGACATCGAGATCGGAAAGAATGACCGTGAGAAGATCATCATCACAGAAATCCCTTACCAGGTAAACAAGGCCAAGCTCATTGAGAAGATCGCTGACCTGGTCCGAGACAAGGCCATCGAAGGCATCTCCGACATCCGCGACGAGTCCTCCAGAGAGGGAATCCGAGTGGTGATCGACGTGAAACGGGGCGAGTCCGGGTCGGTCTTACTGAACAAGTTGTACAAGCAGACCCAGATGCAGGTGTCCTTCGGGATCATCTTCCTCTCGATCTACAACGGGCAGCCGAAGGTCATGGACCTGAAGGAACAGCTCCAGTGCTTCATCGAGCACCGAAGAGAAATCGTGATCCGCCGGACGACCTTCGAATTGAAGAAAGCTAAAGAACGCGCGCACATCCTGGAAGGTCTCAAGATCGCCGTCGAGAACATCGACGAAATCGTCGAACTCATCAAGAAATCCGAAGGCCCCGCACAGGCGAAGGACCAGTTGATCAAGCGCTTCGAACTCTCTTCCATCCAGGCCCAGGGTGTACTGGACATGAGGCTCCAGCGCCTGACCGGTCTAGAGAGAGATAAGATCATCGCCGACTACGAAGCGGTGATGAAAGAGATCAACCGACTCGAGAGCATCCTGTGTTCAGAGGAAGAGATCAAAACCATCATCCGCGGCGAGTTCGTGCAGATCCGAGAGAACTACGGTGACGTCCGTCGCACCGGGATCATCGCCCAGGCCGACGAGATCCAGATGGAAGACTTGATAAAGAATGAAGAAGTGATCGTGACCATTACGCAGAAGGGCTACCTCAAGCGGATGGCCCTGGATACCTACCGGTCGCAGAAGCGCGGCGGAAAGGGTGTGAAGGGAGCGGACCTGGATGAGGACTTCTACACTTCCATCTTCACCGCCGATACCCACGACACGCTGATGATTTTCACCGACAAGGGAACGGTCTTCTCCATCAAGGTCTACCAGATCCCGGAAGGGCTGCGGACCGCCAAGGGTCGAAACGTCGTGAACATCATCAACGTTCCACCGGACGAGAAAGTCAAAGAGATCATCACTGTACCGAAGGAAGCCGAGGGGTCCTTCTTACTCTTTGCGACCAAGTACGGAGTGGTGAAGAAGTCCGAACTCGCCGAATATAAGAACATGCGACAGAACGGTCTCAAGGCCATCAAAGTGGTCGACGGAGACGAACTCCTCGCCGTGCGGATCACCGACGGTAAGAGAGACATTCTCCTCGCGTCTTCCGGAGGGAAATCCATCCGCTTCAACGAAGACGACTGCCGTGCCCAGGGACGAGTCTCCCAAGGGGTGAAAGGCATGAACCTCGAAGAAGGCGAATACGTCATCGGAATGGAAACCATCGATGAAAATTCTCAGATCCTGACCGTCACGGCCCGGGGTTACGGGAAACGTTCTTCGGCAGAAGAGTACCGGCAGCAGTCCCGTGGAGGGAAAGGTATCCTGGCGATGAAGCTCACGGAGAAGACCGGAGAGATCATGGGGATCCTGCCGGTGACAGATAAAGACGACCTGATGATCATCACTGATAAAGGCCAGGTCATCCGGACCAAGATCTCCGGGATCTCGCTGCTCGGAAGAAACACTCAGGGAGTCCGGCTGATTAACGTCAAGCCGGATGAGAAGGTCGTGGCGGTGGAAAAGATCATGGACCCGGACGAGGTCACGGAAGTGATAGATGATGGTGAGACACCTGTTCAGTAGACTATTTTTTATTTTATTCATCCTGGGGTTGAGCTCTTGCGACTTCACCTCAGGACTCAATCAAGACATCCTCTCCGCTCAGAAATACGTCGATAATCAGCAATTTTCCAAGGCCGTCGACGTCTATGAGCGGATCTTGAAGAAAGGCCCTTCCAAGCTCATCAAGACCAAAATCAACTACCAGCTGGCAGAGATCTATTACCTCTACCTGGATCAGCAGCTCCGGGCCCTGAAGTATTACCAGTACATTGTCGAAAACGTAGATGACCCTCTTTGGCAGGTGAAGTCTCTTGAGAAGATGGCGGACATCAACTTCTCCTTCGCTAAGAACTTCGACGAATCGATCCGCGCCTACCAGATGCTGATGCAGTTCAAGCCCCGGTTAAAAAACTACGATTACTATTTTCTACGTGTCGGAGAATCGTACTTCGAGATGGGCAGGTACCAAAAGGCGCGCGAGGTGTTTAACCAGATCCTGGACCAGCCGCTGAACCCTTATCACGTAGAAGCATTCAACCAAATGGGGCTCATCGAATTCTACAACAAGAACTGGGACAAAGCCGTCGACTACTGGCTGGAGTACCTGAAGCGGGAGAAACGCAAGGAGCAGATCATCAAGGTAAAATTCCTGATCGCCAACGCCTACGAGTCCGGAGAGAAATTAAAAGAGGCGTACAACATTTACTACTCGTTGCTGCCCTACTACCCGAACCCAGAGATGCTCCGGGCGCGGCTCAAGGCGCTCTACGCCCGGCGGGTTGCGAGGAAAAGGTAGGATATGAAAGACTGGAAAAAACCTCTGGCACTTGCCCTGGGACTCCCCTCCACCATCATCGGAGTATTTTTTTTATTCCAGGAGCTGGTTAAGCTAGACATAGTTTCCCAGGGAATGGCACAAGGTATTCTCATCGCAGTTGTTGTTTCAATCTTAATCAAAATGATATTGGTCACATGGAAAAAAAAATAGGCAAAAAGTTTTATCTCTTATCGGCCTTAAACCTGATAACAGCAGTGGTTTTGGGGGGAGGCTTAACTAGGGACACGTTAGCATTGATTGTTGCGTTAATTTTCTTCATCATGAACCATTTATTTCTGGTTAAAATAGTTAACACCGCGACCACAAAGGAAGGAGCTGCGAAGCCAGGAAAAATCCTTCTATTATTTTTCATGAAAATGCTGCTGCTGGCCACGGCTATCGCTGCGGTCTATTTTTATGACGCTGAATTGGTTCCAAAAGTCATGCTCCTCATGATTTTCCAATTGATAATTCAGGTCTTAAGTATTAAAAACAACTATTAATTTTTTTTGGGTAAATTATGAAACTTCTTAGTTTTATTGTACTTTTTGCGAGTCAGTCAGCTTTTGCTGCCGGCGGATATAACTTTTTTGTTAACGGTTCTCACGCAACCCATATCCCTGCGCATACTCTTGCTCTCATCTTCGGCACAGCTTTGTTTCTCGGCATTGGTCTAGTCTACCGGGCCAATCTGGCCGCAAGTAAGAATATGATCGTGCCGGACAAAGGCATTTCACTTCGTAACATGTTCGAAGGGTTGAGCCAGTCAATCTACAACACAGCTAAAACCGTAATGGGCGAAAAAAGTGCCAGCAGGTATTTTTCTTACACCATCTTTGTTTTCTTTTTCATCCTGATCAACAATGTCATCGGCGTGATCCCCGGAGGGATGTCTCCCAATCAAAATCTAAACACCACTCTCGCTCTTGGAATTTTTACATTTTTTTATTTTAACTATCAGGGAATCAGGGCCGTCGGGTTCATAAATTACATGAAACACTTCGCAGGGCCGATGCCTGCGTTGGCCATTTTGATCTTTCCCATTGAGTTGATTTCTATTTCGGTTCGGCCCCTGTCCCTGGCGCTTCGTCTCCGAGGGAACATGGACGGAGATCACTTGATTCTGGGGATTTTCTCTGAGCTGGTGCCGTACCTGGTACCGATTCCGTTCTACGCCATGGGGCTCTTCGTGAGCTTACTGCAGGCGTTCGTCTTCACACTACTAACAATGATCTATATTGGTATGGCAACTTCTCACCACGATCATGGTGAGCACGAGCACCACCACTAAGATCATTAACTTCAACAAAAAAAGGGAAATATTAAAATGGAAGCTAATTCATGGGTTGTATTATCAGCATCTATCTCCTTCGCATCAGCAGTTCTCGGTGGAACACTCTCTCAAGGTAAGGCAGCTTCTGTTGCTCTTGAAGGGATCGCTCGTAACCCAGCAGCAGCTGACAAGATACAGACTCCGATGATTCTTGCTCTCGCACTGATCGAGTCTCTGGTTCTTTTCGGATTTGGTATCGCATTCCTTATCCTTCAGAAATTCGCTTAATTGATGAAAGAATTCCCTTCGTCTGTAATGGACGGGGGGAATTTTCACCTCAAGCCTTGCTCTCTGTCTAGATCGGAAATTCATCATCCCGCTGCGGGTTATTCGCCTTGAAGATCTTATAATTATCTTTTAACTTATTGAAGAATTCTTCGCCCAACACTTCCAGCAGTTTTGTTTCTCTCTCCAGGTAGAGTCGATCGTGGGTTTCTGAGAGAGAGCGTTCGCTGTAGCTCTTGAAGTCCTTGGACAATAGGCTGGCCCTCCTACCTTTCATTTTTTTATAAAACACCGGTAGCATGTGTTCGGCGTGGGCCATGAGTTCAAAAATATTTCTGATGGAACTAAGGTACTCGGGGAACTTACTTTCCTGTTGGTTGGTCACGTAGATTCTTTCCACTTCCTGGAGGTACTCTTGGTAGTACCTGACGAATTCTTTGTTCTCGTTCTCAAAGTCCGCACGCCACTGTTCGATGAACCCGGTTACCTGAGATTCCCGCGGGGGAGGGGCCTTATGGCCACACGCGAAAGAGAACACCAGCATCAGACCTAGCAAAGATTTCATCATGATTTCTTACTTCCTTTTGAGGTTTTAAAAATCTTAGCAAGGTATCTGCCGGTATGGGAATCTTTCACTTTCGCGACGTCCTCCGGTGTTCCCTCGGCGACGATCATCCCCCCTCCACTCCCGCCTTCGGGACCGAGGTCAATCACCCAGTCAGCAGTCTTGATGACATCCAAATTATGTTCGATCACCAGCAGGGAGTGGCCCTGATCCACCAGTTTTGCCAGTGCCTTCAACAGAATATTGATGTCTTCGAAATGGAGTCCGGTGGTGGGTTCATCCAGCACGTAAAGACAATTGCCCTTAGTGGTCTTGGCGAGTTCACGCGAGAGCTTTAGCCTTTGAGCTTCGCCTCCGGAGAGCGTGGTCGCCGGCTGGCCCAGCTTTATGTACCCGAGGCCCACGTCGTTCATGACTTTGAGGGCCCGGTTGACCTTCGGATGATTCTCGAAGAAGCTTACCGCGTCTTCGATGCTCATGTTCAGGACGTCGGAGATGTTCTTTCCCCGGTAGAGGATCGAGAGGGTTTCGTTGTTATAGCGGCTGCCGTTGCACTCGGAGCAAGTGACAAAGACGTCGGGAAGAAAATGCATCTCAATCTTGATGGTGCCGTTTCCTTCACAGGTTTCGCAACGGCCGCCCTTCACGTTAAAGGAGAACCTACCGATCTTATAACCACGGACCTTAGACTCGTTGGTCTGCGAAAAGATGTTTCGAATGGCGTCGAAAAGTCCGGTGTAGGTGGCAGGGTTAGACTTTGGAGTCCGGCCGATCGGAGACTGGTCCAGCTCGATCAGCGACTCGAGCTTTTCTACACCGGTGATGGATTGGTACTTGGCGCTGCTGCCTCTGCGCCCTCGGGAAAGGTGGTTCTTGACCGCCGGGATGAGGATCCGGTGGACGAGAGTTGATTTCCCTGAGCCGGACACACCGGTCAGACAGGTCAGTCCTTTGAGAGGTAACTTCAGAGTGACGTTCTTCAGATTGTGCTCGGTGGCCTTATTTAAAGTGAGGAAGGTATCTAGCGTCCGTCTGGTCCGGGGGACCTGGATCTTCAACTCTCCGGAGAGGTACTTTCCGGTGATGGAGCTCTTATTCTCGGTGACCTCCGCGGGTGTACCGAAGGCCACCACGTCTCCGCCGTGGATCCCGGCACCTGGGCCCATGTCGATGAGATAGTCTGAAGCGAGCATGGTGTCTTCATCGTGCTCGACCACCAGCACAGTGTTCCCGATGTCCCGCAGGTCTTTGAGAGTCTGGATGAGTTTCTCATTGTCCCGCTGGTGCAGACCGATGCTCGGCTCATCCAGCACGTACAGTACCCCGGACAGGGCAGACCCGATCTGGGTGGCGAGCCGGATCCGCTGTGACTCTCCACCGGAGAGGGTCATGGCGTCCCGGTTAAGAGTGAGGTAGTTGAGTCCCACATTTAGTAGAAATTTTATCCGGTCATTGATTTCCTTTAGAACTTTCTGGGCGATGATGGCCTGGTTCCCGGAGAATTTTAGACCATTGAAGAAAACCGCGGCGTCGTTCATGGGAAGATCGCACACATCGGTGATGGACCGGCCTTCGATGGTCGCAGCGAGGGCGAAGGGATTGAGCTTCTTGCCTTTGCAGCTGGAGCATTTTTTTATGATCATGTACTCCTCGAGGTCGGCTCGGGTCTTCTCGGAGTCGGACTCGTGGTACTTCTTCTCAAGCCAGGAAATGATTCCGGGAAACTCTTTCTTGAAGTTCCAGGAGGAGTTCTCAGATTCAAAACGGTAGTTGTAAATCTTCTCACTTCCTGAATACAGCAAAGTGATGAACTTCGGCGGTAGTTTATTATAGGGCCTATCGAAGTCAACTTTCTCCGCGGTCGCCACGCACCGGAGCATCTGCAGCAGGAAGGGGTTTCTTTTGACCACCGGCAGGGCTCCGTCTTCCAACGAAACGGTTTCGTCTTCGAGCAGGCCATCCAGGTTGAAGGTTTTAGAAATCCCCAGTCCGTTACAGGTGGGGCAAGCCCCAAGCGGAGAGTTGAAGGAAAATAATCTCGGCTCGAGGTCAGGATAACTCTTTCCTGTTTTGAACGAGTAGTTCTTCTCTGAGTAGAAGTGCTCAGCCTCATCGGCCAGCACCACCAGATATCCGTCGGAGAGCTTAAGGGCCTGCTCGATGGACTCCGTGAGCCGGGCAGTCACTCCGGCCTTCATCACCAGACGGTCGATCACCACGTCGATGTTATTGAAGCGGGACTTATTGATGGTGACGTTGTCTTCGAGGTTCACGATCAGCCCGTTGACCCGGATGCGGGAGAAGCCGAGGCTTCCGAACTTCGCGAGCTCTTCTTTCTGCTCACCTTTTTTTGACCGGATGACCGGAGAGAGAATCTGAAGCTTCGACCCCTCCTTGAATTTCAAAATCTGATTCACGATCTGCTGTGGGGTTTGTTTGGCAACCTTCTCACCGGTCTCCGGGCAATGGGCGTCGGCGAGCCGGGCGTAGAGGAGCCTCAGGTAGTCGTATACCTCGGTGATGGTCCCGACGGTGGACCGAGGATTTTTAGTGGTCGACTTCTGGTCGATGGCGATGGCGGGAGAAAGGCCGGTGATGCTTTCCACTTCCGGAGCTTCGGTCTGGCCGATGAACTGCCTGGCGTAGCTCGAGAGTGATTCGATGTAGCGCCGCTGGCCTTCAGCGTAGATAGTGTCAAACGCCAGAGAGGATTTCCCGGAGCCGGATGGTCCCGTGATCACCGTGAGGGAGTGCCGGGGAATGGAGACATCAATGTTCTTTAGATTATGGACCTTAGCTTTGGTGACCTGAATTTTTTCCATGAGTAAACCTCTTAAGCATGCCTATGGCTTCGCGGAGGGAGTAGGAGCAGCCCCGATGGTCTGCCAGATTCTTTCCATATAAACCGAAGGAGGTCCCATGGTCTGGACTGAGTCTCGGATACGGTAGTCCTAGAGTTATGTTCGATCCAATGAACCCCTGAACACTCTTGAAGACTCCCAGTCCCTGGTCATGAAAGAGGTAGACCAGAAGATCCTCCGGAGACCTCTGTTCCATGAGCATAGTATCACCGGGCAGCGGACCTAGAATATCAAATTTAAACTTTGGTTTAAGTCTTGTGATTGCTGCAGTCACTCGGTCATCCTCGTCCCCGATCAGCCCTCCTTCACCGGAGTGGGGATTGAACCCGGACACCAGCACTCGGTCAACTTTCCATTTCCACTCGCCGAGAGTGGCCAGGGCCTGATTCAGGCGACTATGGATGAGGTCCTCGGTCAGTTCCTCGGAGAGCTTCCTCACGGCGACGTGATCGCTCAGGAGCAGTACCCGTAAGCGCGGGGATGAGAAGAACATTCCGAGCTCTGGTTTCTTGTAAAAGCTGCGGAAGTATTCAGTGTGGCCCGCGGCAGCGGGAAATTGATCTTTTGAGGTGGGTAAGGTGTACAGGACTCCCCCGGCTTCGCACAGCCGCATGCCGATCTCCAGACTGGTAAAACTCTGGGAGAAGGATACCTCCGAGAGCCAATGGACGCTCAGGAACGCGCCGGAGATTTCAACCCCGTCGTTAAACATCTTATACGGAAGCTTCAGGGCCTTGAGGGTGTCGACGATGGATTGTCTGAAGGCCAGGAGCTTCAAGTGCGAGAGCTCTTCCTTACTCATGAGGAGACAGGTTTTGAAAAGCACCTCGAGGCCTATGCCCTTCTCATGTCCCTGACTGATGTAGACTTTCATACCTAGAGGAGATTTTTTATGTAGTAATTCGAGTACTCGCGGTCGAACCAGTTGGTGGTGACGGACTTACCCTTTTCCATGAAGATGCTGTTCTGGATCTCGTCCTTATTCTTCGCGAACTCCTGAGACTCGACCAGGTCTTTTTTCTGAACGTAGAAAACGTGGAGGTTGTCATTCAGCGTGATGGCCTTCGAGAAGGATCCTTCGGCGGTGGTCTTCAGAACCTTGGCGGTCTCTTTCGAGAGCCCGTCTTCGTTGAGGTTCTCTAGGTTATTGGATTCGAGTCCACTGTACTCTTCTGGGAGCTTCCCCGTGAGCTGGTAGTCTTTGAGCACTGACAGGAATTTCTCTTCGTTCTTGTTGGTGATTGTAGAAACCGGGACGTAGAAATCCACCAAATTGTACTTGAAGGAGAGTGCGTTGTTCGAACTATTCTTCCGGTAGTATTCGTTCTTAATCTCCTGCTCTGTGACCGAGATTAGCGGGGAGATGATTCGCTGAGCGAAGATGTTGTACTCCATCGTTTCCCGGATGATCTCGAAGTACTCTTCGTAGGTGAGCTTCTTGCTCTTAAGAAAAGTCAGGAGATCGGCCCGCTTGAGTCCCAGTCTCTCTTCGGTCATCTTAATTCGGGATTCGACGGCGTCGTCGTTGATCACGTACCCCTGGGCGTTGATCTTGTCTCGGATGATGTAGGACCGAAGCATCACTTCCAGCAGCTTCTTCTGGTCGTACTTCGATTCCGTGTAGACCATCGGAGAGACCTCCAACCGTGCAGGCAGGGTGACTTCCATCCGGTTGATCTCCGAGAGGGAGATGACTTTGGTATTGATCACCGCGACGATCTTGTCGAGGAGTTTTTCAGAGGCTTTATTTTCCTGCGCAATAGCGAAGCTCGAGCTCAGGAGGAGGAAGATGAGAGTTTTCAAGAAGTGCTAATTTATAAAAGGTTCTTGTTGGTCTTTATGTCCGCGCCTTTCGAGAGACCTTTAAAATAATTCTCGATCAGAGCGTCTCTTTTAATATCGTAAATGATTTTCTTGTACAAGTTTTTGTCGACCTGATCGATAGACTTAACGCCCAAGATTTTTATCACGTGGTAACCCATCTGCGTTCTGATCGGCTTGGTGACGTGACCAACCTTCTGCCCCTTGATCGCCTCGAAGTACTCCGGTGCGAGCCGTGTCGGAGGCTGAAAGCCTAGGTCTCCACCGAGCGGAGCACCGGAAGTCTGGGAAAATTTATTCGCAAGTTTTGCAAAGGAATCGGGTTCTTTCTGAACCTGCGCATGGATTTCCATGCTCTGCGCGTATGCTGCTTTAGTCTCCTCCGGAGTCGGCTCGGCTCTCAGGCGGTAGAGGATGTGGGCCGTACGGTACTCTTTGTGATCTTCGTAGTATTTTTCAACGTCCGCGTCGGTGACCGAGATCTTTTTAAATTCATTTTCCAGGTCTTTTGAAATCTGCGCATGGAAGAGAATGTCTTCCTGCTTGGAAACGACCATGGGGTCTTTGTCGAGGCCGGTGGTTCTTGCTTTCTGGATGCCGAGCTGTCGGTGGATCAAGTCCTGGAGAGAAACCTCTTTGGTGATCTTTCTTTGTCCGACGAATTTTAAGTTCTGCAGATGGTATTCTTCGAATTCTTTTTTGGTGATCTCATCACCATTGATGGTTGCAACGGCCTGGTTGTTTTGTGCAAATGATGGAGCAGACATGACGAGTGCTATTGCTAATAAACCTAGTTTTCTCATACACTTCCCTGGTTTTAATTGAATCTAATAAAAACGCTAACATACTCCCATTTGCCCTGCAATATGTTTCGCAAATTCTAAGAGCATCACATGACTCACTGGTTCTTTAAAAAAAGCATTCACTGAGGTGTCAGGATTAAGCTTATAGAGCTTGGGTTTATTCATAAAGAAGTTCAACATCTTATCTCTTAGCTGATTGTTATGATTGAGTATTTCCTGGTCAAAGAACAATTGGATCTGAGTTCCACCCACCTTCACCAGGCGCAGACCTAGTGGCTGAAAAATAATTCGAGAGCGCAGAATTGAATACAGCGCTTCCAACTCTTTAGGTGTAATCCCGAAAGCGTCACTCAGTTCACCGACGATGTCCTCGAGCCTCCCGAGGTCATTGCAGTTCGAAAGACGCTTATAGTATTTCAACCGGAGCGCATGATCTTCGATGTATGAATTCGGAATGTACGCCGAAAACGGCGCCTGAATTTCGATATTTTTTACGGAGACTCTCTGTTCCCCTTTTATCTCGTGGATCGCTTCCTGCAATAGGTCCATGTAAAACTCCAGACCGATCCCTTCGATGTGTCCGGACTGCTCGGCGCCCAGGATGTCTCCCGCGCCTCTGATTTCCATATCAGAGGAAGCCAGTGCGAAGCCGGAGCCCATCTCGGCGTAAGTTTGCAGGGCCTGCAGGCGGCGCTGCGAGTTCTCGCTGATCACCCGGTTCTCCGGAACGATAAAGTACGCGTAGGCCTTCCGGTCTGATCGGCCGATCCTTCCCCGCAGCTGATGCAGCTGGGCCAGCCCGTAGGTGTCTGCGCGGTCGATGATCATGGTGTTGGCATTCGGGATGTCGATGCCGGATTCGATGATGGTGGTGGCAAGCAGGATGTCGGACTTATGATCGTAGAAGTCGTTGATGCGTTTTTCCAGCTCTTTTTCGTTCATCTGCCCGTGGGTCACACTGATGCGAGCTTTCGGGACGAGCTTCTTGAGATAGAGTTCGTGCTCTTCGATGTCGTGGACGCGGTTGTGGACGTAGTAGATCTGTCCGCCGCGCGAGAGTTCCTTTTCTATGGCACCCTTTAGGGTGAGGTCGTCTTCTTTGATGATGTAGGTCTTGATGGATTGCCTTCTCGGTGGCGCTGTCTGGATGAGCGAGAGGTCGCGGATTCCCAAGAAGGAGAGCTGAAGCGTTCGTGGGATGGGGGTTGCGGTCATGGTCAGGACGTCCACTCCGGACTTGATGACCTTGAGCTTTTCCTTGTGGGCAACGCCGAAGCGGTGCTCTTCATCGATGACGATCAGGCCCAGGTCATGGAAGGTGAGCTTCTCCGAAAGTACGGCATGGGTTCCAATTAGGATATCGACCTTTCCTTCTGCGACCCGGGCCATGACTTCATTTTTTTGTTTTGCCGTCTTGAACCGAGAGATGAAATCGATGTTGACAGGAAAGTTCTCAAACCTTCTCTTGAAAGAATGATAGTGTTGCAGGGCCAGGACAGTGGTTGGGACGAGGATGACGGTCTGTTTTTTGTCCAGCACGGCTTTCATCGCCGCTCGCATCGCGACTTCTGTTTTACCGAATCCCACATCGCCACACACCAGCCGGTCCATGGCGTACTGATTTTGCATGTCCTCCAGCACGTCGAAGATGGCCTTCTGCTGATCCGGCGTTTCTTCGAAAGCAAATGAGAGTTCGAATTCTTTGAACATATGGTCGGGCGCAGAGAATGGGTACCCTCCCCGCAGTTTTCTTTCTGCCTGGAGCTTGAGCAGATCGAAGGCGAGTTTTTTAACTGAGTTGCGGGCTTTTTGCTTGAGCTCTGAGAACTTCTTGGACTTAAGGGAAGCTACCTTGACCCCGGAAGAGGCGTCCGCGTGCTTCTGCACGAGGTTAAGTTTATAGACCGGGACGTAGACCTTATCCGCGTCTTCGTAAACGAGCACTAGGTAATCGCTCTGCTGGTCTCCGGCCTGGATTGTTTCAAGACCTTTGTAGATCCCGATTCCGTAATCCCGGTGAACGACGTAGTCGTTGATCTTCAGCGTGGCGAGTTGTTCGGCGAAGAGATCTTTGTTGGTCGCTTTGACCTGCTTGGCCTTCCTTTTTTTGACGGAGAAGAAGTCACCGTCGGAGAGGACGAAAGTGTTCTCATTCTTATAGTAGAAGCCTTCGTCCAGCTGGCCATAGACGAAGTGGAGCCTTCCTCCGAGAGAGGTGAGTCCGTTCTCCTCCAGCAGGTACTGGAGCTCCTGTCGGGCGTTCTCCGATTTGTAGGTGACCACCAGGTCGCCGTGAATATTCAATTGCTTTTTGAAGATCTTCAGGCTCCCCTTGATGTAGTCATACTTATTCTCCGGCATGCCCCCGCTGGTCTGGAGTTTCGTCTGGAGATAGGATTTGAGCTTTTCAAAGTTTAGGTGCAGTTCGCGGTCGAAGGGTGAGTCGAGGTTCACGGTGATGTCGAGCTGCTCGACGAAGAGCTTTTTGAAGGAATTGCCAGGGAGCTCCTTTTGGAAAAACTGGTCGGGTCCTGGGATGATGGATTGACTCTCGAAGTCCCGGGAAAGTGTTTCAAAATCCTCATGTTGGCCAGAGAAGAACTGCTCGAAGTTATTGAGTCCGTTATCGGAGTTGATGAACGTGAGCTTGGCAGACTTCGGGAGGTAGTCGAACAGGGTACAAGGTTTCTCGAAAAAGAGTGGGATGAAGAGCGGATAGTTTTCGAAGAGCTGACCTTCAGCGATCTGACGAAAAATCTGCTTACGGGCTTCGTACCTGTTCTTGAACGCCGGCTGTGGTTGCGGTACTTTCGAACGAAGTGTCGTGGCGTAGGGATCTCTTGTCAGAAACCCTGCGCCGGGGATGAGACAAATCTCTGAGAAGGTCTTCTCCCGATTGGTTTTCTGGGTTTCAAGATCGATCAGAAACATCTCTTCGATCAGGTCATCAAAATAATGAATCCTCACCGGAGGATGTGAGATGGGATAGACGTCGAAGATTTCCCCTCTCCGAGCGAAAGTTCCAGGCTCTTCGATAGTGCTTGACGCAAAGTACCCCATGGCCGTTAGTTTTTGGGCAAGATCCAGCGGCGTGACGATATCGTCTTTTTTTATAGTGAAAGAATTTTCTTTAAAAAAAGAGGCCTGAGGACCGAGCAGTAAACTTCCTTCCAATGTAGTGACGATGGTGAGCTTTGCGTTATTTTGAAGCATATTCAATACTGACCAACGTTGCAAAAGAGCGCTCTCTGAAGAAATGATGCTGCTATAAAGAGAGTGGTTGTGCCCCGGGTAAAAATACATATCAGTTAAATGCTTCAGAGCTTCAAAAACTTCTTCAGCTTCATCATGTGTTGAACAAACGATCAAGTGAGTCGTATCGAAAAGTTGTTCACGAAAATAACTTCCCGCAAGAAGGCACCATTGATTAGGAGATATTCCTTTGAGAGATAATTCTTCTTGCTGATCTTTCCAGTACTGGATTTTGGAAGCAATCGCGCTAAAAAGTGCCACTAAAAATTCCTCTGATTTTGCGCCTCGCCAAGTCTTTAGACTGTGACTCTTTTAAAAATAACATCTTTCCTATATTCAACATCTTTTGTATCTTAAAAATACTTTTTTTGAGACCTTAATGCAGTGGAGATGTCGATGACAACAGCTCATTTTAATGGCTTGATGCCCGTAGTTATGATGATGGGAATTGCTGTTCTCCTTTTTTGGGGAGGTCATTTTGTATCCGTTTTACTCGCTCCCAAAAAACCTTCTCATCTTAAGTCCACGCCCTATGAGTGTGGTGAAATCCCGGTTGGATCTGCCTGGTCAATGTTCAACGTTCGTTTCTACGTAGTCGGATTAATTTTTATCATTTTTGACGTGGAATCGGTACTGCTGTTTCCGGTGGCCACCATTTTTAGGGAACTCACGGAAGCCGGAGAGGGCGGATATGCTTTGATCATTCTCCTGAGTTTTATCTCTGTCTTGATCGAAGGCATCGCCTATTGCTGGAAGAAGGGTGATCTCGATTGGGTGAAATCCTACCAGGTTTCTCAGAAAACAAACAAATAGGGTCATTCCATATGAATCAAACCATTGTTACCTACCTCGCTCAATACGAGTTCTTTGATTTCTTGTTTAACCTCTTCGGAAAGAACGAGACTCTCCTGAGTTTTGTGATCTATTTACTAGTCGCACTTGCGATCGTCGCTCTCTGCGCCACTATCGGCGGTCTCGGGACGTATGCGGAAAGAAAAATTTCAGCGGACTTGCAGGCAAGGATAGGGCCCAACAGAGTCGGTCCCTATGGACTTCTTCAGTTCCTGGCCGACGGTGTGAAAATGATGACAAAAGAAGATGTGATGCCCTTCACAGCGGACAAGATGTTATTCTACCTCGCTCCGATGCTTGCTTTGGTCGGCGTCTTCGCGACACTTGCGGTACTTCCCTTTTCCAGTGGTTTTGCGATGACGGATTTGAACGTCGGAGTTTTTTATCTCATCGCCATTTCCTCTCTGGTGGGAGTGAGCGTGTTCTTAGGTGGATATGCCTCGAACTCAAAGTGGTCCATGCTCGGAGGGATGCGAGGTGCTTCGCAGATCATCTCGTATGAGATTCCCGTAACTATTTCCATCCTGGCCATCGTCCTGCTGGCGGGTGGTATGAGCTTCGGGACGATCGTCGGTCACCAACGGGGCCTGCCGATCAACTGGTTTATCTTCCACAATCCTTTTGCCTTCATTGCTTTTTTTGTTTTTTTCATCGGGGCGCTGGCTGAAACGAACCGGGCGCCGTTTGACCTACCGGAAGCGGAGTCAGAGCTGGTCTCCGGCTACCACACAGAATACACCGGCATGCGATTTGGGTTTTTCGCCTTGGCAGAGTACATCGAAGTGTTCGTGGTCTGTGGCGTTGCTTCGGCATTGTTCCTGGGAGGGTCGAACCTTCCGTTCGAGGTGGGCTTTGACATCATCCCGCTGCAGTTCGTGGAAGTCACCATCTTCATGATCAAAGCACTGGCGCTCTACTATGTGGTCATCTGGATCCGCTGGACTTTCCCACGGCTTCGGGTCGATCAGCTTATGTCCATTTGCTGGAAGTACCTCACACCGATTGCCATCTTCAATCTGGCGGGTTGTGCGATCTGGATGGTGGTCTTTAACGGAAAATCTATCGCCGAATTAATGTTCGGGCACTAATTAAGGAAGCACTATGTTCGCTCAGATACTTTTTCTCTTCTCCGCGCTGACCACCGTCGGTTGCGCCGTGGGAGTTCTAGTCACTAAAAACATCATGCATTCATGTATCTTTCTTTTGGGGAGCCTTATCGGCGTCGCTGGCCTCTACGCAACTCTGGGTGCGGACTTCGTCGCCGTCACGCAGATCATGGTCTACGTGGGTGGGGTCGTCATCCTCATGCTCTTCGCGGTGATGCTCACGGGTGGCAAAGATTACGTTTCTAAAGCGCAGCACCTCCTGGGTCTGGCACCGACCATGGGCAACAGATGGACCTATTCTATCGCAATCGCCGTGTCTGTGGTTTTCCTTCTTACCAACATCAAGCTCATGACCAATGTGATCCAGTCAACGTCGGCCCGTGAGATCGGAAACCAGTTTCCGTCCACTGTTAATCAGATCGGGCACCTACTCATTAAAGATCACGTTCTTGCTTTTGAAATATCTTCGGTCTTATTACTAGGTGCTCTGGTGGGTGCGGCGATCATCGCCCGTCCTCGCAAGCAATAATCGGAACCCATTATGATGAGCTTAGCTTCTTACTTAATCATCTCACTCATTCTCTTCGTCATCGGACTGGTAGTCATGATGGCCAGGAAAAATATCGTGGCCATTCTACTGGGGATCGAACTGATCCTGAATGCTGCTGCCTTGAACTTCGTGGCCTATTCGCGGTATGTGACCAACAACCTCGACGGGCACGTCTTCAGTTTATTTATCATCGTCGTGGCCGCCGCTGAGGCCGCCGTTGGACTGGCCATCGTGATTCGATTCTTCCAGATCAAGGAAACGATCCACATCGATGAAGCCACTCAGTTAAGAAACTAAGGTAGTATTATGGAATATACAGTTGGTAGTATTGCGCCCATCTTTCTTTCCCCGGTGATTGCGTTTGTGATTAACGCTTTCTTCGGAAGAAGACTCCCAAGAAACGGGGACTGGCTCGCGACGTTAAGCGTTTTCATCTCCTTCGTCTTCTCCGCAAGAATCTTCGGTGATTTCGTCTTCGGTAAGTTCGCCACGGATTATTTCATCCACAAGACCTTCACCTGGTTTGACATCTCCTACGGGGCCCAGATCTTTAAGGTCGACATGGGCATCTACATTGATAACATGGCCGCGATCATGCTGCTGATGGTGTCCGGTGTCGCGACGCTGATTCACCTTTTCTCAATTTGGTACATGGACCATGACGTCCGCCACGGAAGATTTTTTACTTTCTTGCCGCTCTTCACTTCTGCCATGCTGGGTCTGGTGCTTTCCGATAACCTGTTCTCACTATTTATCTTTTGGGAGATCATGGGCTTTTGCTCGTACTCCCTGATCGGTATCTACTATGAAAAAGAGAAGGCCGGAGACGCCTCGATCAAGGCGTTCATGACCACACGAGTGGGAGACGTCTTTCTGCTTCTTGGGATCGTCGCTCTGTGGATGGTCGTGGGGAGTGTGGCCTACGTTGATATCTACGGAGCGATTGCCGAAGGTGTCTTCACCGGCAAAACTGTTGTGGGGATCTCGCTTGCGACCTTCGCCGGACTCTGTATCTTCCTGGGTGGTATGGGGAAGTCTGCGCAGTTCCCGCTCCACGTGTGGCTCCCGGACGCCATGATGGGGCCGACTCCTGGTTCGGCCCTGATTCACGCTGCGACTATGGTTGCGGCAGGAGTCTATCTTGCTCTTAGAATGTATCCCTTAATGGTTCTCGGTGACCTGACTTGGTTTATTGCAGTCATCGGTGCCATCACGGCCTTCGGTGCGGCCACCATTGCCCTGGTTCAGACAGATATTAAAGCGGTCCTCGCCTTCTCTACTATCTCCCAGTTGGGGTACATGATGATCGGTGTTGGGGTAGGCTCCTATAACGCAGCTTTCATGCACTTGATCACCCACGCCGTGTTCAAGGCCTGCTTGTTCTTGTCGGCTGGCTCTATCATCCACACAGT
Organism: Bacteriovoracaceae bacterium; assembly: GCA_035576105.1. Classification (GTDB taxonomy): domain Bacteria; phylum Bdellovibrionota; class Bacteriovoracia; order Bacteriovoracales; family Bacteriovoracaceae; genus Peredibacter. The sequence goes on along the minus strand of DATLXA010000054.1, from coordinate 236,615 downwards.
TCACGAGCAGGAAATGCCCAAGTTGGGTGGGCTCCGGAAGCAGATGCCGTATACCTTCTTTGCGATGATGTGCTGTACGCTGGCCATCGCTGGAATTCCTTTCTTCTCTGGATTCGTTTCTAAAGATAGGATCCTAGGGGACGCTCTTTACTACGGATTCATGGCAGGTCAGAACCCCCTCATGGCCATCGTTCCCATCCTTGGATTCGCCGGGGCCGGTTTGACCGCGTTCTACATGTTCCGGATGATGTTCTTAACTTTCTTCGGGGAATCACGTGCTCACAAGGGCCACGATGATCACGGCCATGGACATGGGCATGCGGCCAAAGATGATCACGTTCACGACGACCATGGCCACGATGACCATGGCCCGGAAAAACTAAATTTTAAGTCTAACGTTCCACTTTTAATACTCACCGTCTTCACCTTCGGATTCTGGTACGCAGGAACGCTCACTGGCCAAGGGTTTGGAAATGTTTTTGGCGGCAAACAGGAATGGTTCAAGATCCTGGTCGAAGCCCCCAAGGTTGAAAAATTCGTCAGCGCAAAACGAGAAGCCTTTAGCTCGGTTGATAACCGCGACAAAAAAGAACTCGAGCACGCGCACTACCACCACCAGACAGGATACGCCGGACCAAATCCGGATGAGCACAAGCTCCACACGGCCCACACCATGGGTGCGATCATGTCGATCATCATCGCCTTCTCCGGTGTCTTCCTGGCGTTCTTGATGTACATCAAGCATTCCATCAAGCCCTTTTCAGATAAGTTACCCGGCTACACATTGGCCTTAAAGAACAAGTACTACTTCGATAAGTTCTATGAAGAGGTCATCATTAAAAAAGGTCTGCTAGGTCTTAACCGGGGACTCGCCTGGTTCGACATGGGGATCTACGACCGGTATGTGGTCGACGGAATGGCCGTGGTGAACAGGGTGCTGTTCAAGGCGTCCAAATGGTTTGATAACGTCGTCATCGACGCCATCGGAGTAGACGGAACAGGGGTCGCCGTGAACCTGTTCAATCTGGTGCTGCGTATTTTCCAATCAGGGAAGATTCAGTTTTACTTCATCATGCTGATCATGGTTCTTGCTAGTTATATTTGGACATTAAATATTTAGTTTTATTATAGAGAGAGGTTCGTTGTGAACATTTTGAATTGGATTTTGTGGCTTCCTGTGATTGGAGCGGTGGGTGTTCTGGCCGTTCCCAAGAACAAGAACAATGTCGTCCGCTTGGTGACCCTTGCCACCACCTCGCTCACCTTACTGCTGACCATCGTGCTGTACATGAGATTCGATATCTCGACACCGGACATGCAGTTCGTAGTGAAGACGCCGTGGATCGCACAGTTCCACATTAACTACTTCCTGGGGATTGACGGCATCACCATGCTGATGACATTCCTCAATGCCCTTCTCTTCTTCATCTGCACCCTTTCCTCCTGGACGGTTGAGAAGAACCTCAAGGCCTACTTCGCACTTCTACTGATGCTTCAGTCGACGGTGTTCGGAGTATTTTTCTCCTTGGATTTCTTCCTCTTCTACGTCTACTGGGAAGTCATGCTCCTCCCGATGTTCTTCCTCATCGGAATCTGGGGCGGCGAGAACCGCGAGTACGCGGCGATCAAGTTCTTCCTCTATACTTTCTTCGGTTCGATCTTCATGCTGGTGGGTATCATTGCCCTCTACTACGCTACCGGACAGGGCCCTGACTCGTTTAATATCCTGGCCCTCCAGGGTGGGAAGTTCACTGAACTGACGGTGAACGTTTTCGGAAGAACCATGTCGTTTGAACACCTCTTCTTCTGGTTCATGTTCCTTGGTTTTGCGGTAAAAGTTCCGGTCTTCCCATTCCACACCTGGCTCCCTCACGCTCACGTGCAGGCCCCGACAGCTGTCTCCGTGATCCTGGCCGGTGTGCTCTTGAAGATGGGAACCTACGGCTTCCTGCGAATCGCCTTCCCGATCTTCCCGCAAGCTGCGGTGGATTCTTCTACCATCATCGCGGTTCTCGGACTGATCTCCGTCATCTATGGGGCTTTCTGTGCCATGGCCCAGGATGATGTTAAAAAACTCGTCGCCTACTCATCGGTCTCGCACATGGGATTTGTGATGCTCGGACTCTCTGCTATGACTCTCCAAGGGATGAACGGCGCGGTCCTGCAGATGTTTAACCATGGTACCTCTACCGCCATGATGTTCTTACTCATCGGTATCCTCTACGAGAGATCTCACCACCGTTGGATCGTCAAGCCTGACGGCTCTAAGGGCTACGGCGGTCTCTACACCAAACTACCGAAGTACTCAGTGGTCTTCATCATCGGGATGTTCGCGTCCCTCGGACTCCCGGGTCTCTCCGGGTTTATCTCCGAGGCCCTGATCTTCCTCGGGATCTACCAGCGCTTCACCACCATCACCATCATCGCCGTGGTCGGTCTCCTGATCGGTGCCGCCTACCTGCTGTGGATGTTCAAGCGGATGTTCTTCGGTGAAGTGAATCCGGAAACCGAAGACTACGAAGACATGAATTCCAGAGAAATTTTTTACATGATGCCACTTTGTATTTGTGTGGTGGTCTTCGGGATTTTTCCGAGTCCTCTGCTCAACGTAATGAAAGCATCTGTTGGCCAGCTGGTCGAGTTACTGGCTAAGTTTTAAGCGAGGTTTTTGTGATACACCAACTGCTCGGGTTTCTGAGCTATTATATTCCGGAACTCATCTGCATCTTTCTGATGACCACTCTGCTGCTAGCGGAATCCGCCGTCAAAGAAGAGCACGGAAGCCGGTATAAAATCTTCGTCTACTGCATGGCCTTACTGAGCATCACGACGATCTTCCTCTGCATCAACCTTTATAAGTACCCGGTTCACATTTTCCACAACGCCCTGACCATCGATCCGTTTAGTACACTGGTCAAGATCATCATGGTCCTTGGAACCATGGGATCGATCTACCTCAGTCACTCTTCAAAAGACATCTACACTAACCTGAAGTCTGAGTTTGCGATCATGGCCGTGGGTGTGTTGATCGGTGGAATGCTGCTGGCCTCTGCCAATAACATGCTGACCCTCTATCTCGGGATCGAGACCCTCTCCATCCTCTCGTACGTGATGAGTTCTCTGAAAAGAGATGAAGCAACCTCTGCCGAAGCCGGGATGAAGTACGCCCTGTATGGCGGCCTGAGTGCGGGAGTTATGCTCTTCGGGATGAGCCACCTCTACGGAGTCCTCGGTTCGATCCAGTTTATAGAAATCATCCCTAAACTCGCGACTCTCGAGGGCCTCAACCTCGGCGTCGTCATGATCTCGTTTTTGATGTTCTTCGCCGGGATCGGCTATAAAATTTCAGCTTTCCCATTCCACATGTGGACTCCGGACGTCTACCAGGGATCTCCGATACCAGTGACCTCATTCTTCTCCATTGTTCCAAAGATGGCGGGCCTGGCGGTACTGGTCCGGGTGACCATGGTCTTTTTTGCTCAGCCATCGGCGATGTCTGTCTCCTGGGTGGGGATGATCATGGTAATCGCGGCGATGACCATGACAGTCGGGAATGTCACGGCCATTGGCCAGAGCTCGGTAAAACGACTGCTCGCCTTCTCATCGATCGGTCACGTCGGGATGATCATGCTGGGTGTGGTAGTTTTGAATGAGACGGGCGTGCGAGCGATCTTATTCTACGGAATCGCGTACCTTTTCATGACTCTGATTGCCTTCTACATCACCTCGCACCTCTCGGACATGTACGGGACTGATACCTACGATGTCTTCCGGGGACTGGTGTACAAGCATCCGGTGATGGCGATCATCATGGCGTCGGTGTTGTTTTCCCTCGCGGGAATGCCGCCCTTCAGTGGATTCATAGCAAAGTTTAACATCTTCGCCGTGATCATCGAAAAGAAATACTACGGTCTGGCCTTAGTGGCAGCGATTAACTCAGTTATTGCGCTTTACTACTACATGAAGCTGGCGAAGACGATCATCCTGGGACAACCGGACGGGGAAGAAAGGGTCACTGGATTCACATTCGCCAACCAGGCCGTGATCATCGTTCTATTCATCCCGGTGCTCTTCATGGGAATCTTCTGGGAAAGTGCCATGGCCCTCTCTGGGAATGCTACGATCCTGATCAAATAATAAAAGGGAGCTTTTGCTCCCTTTCTACTTTTCTCCCGCTCTGAAGAAAAACCATTTATAATTAGCCCATGACTAAATTTCGAATCCGGTACCCTAATGGCCGGGTCATAGGACCGTTCTCTAAGGAACAGCTTTTTGAATTAAAAGCCAAGGGCCATATCAAAGGGTCGGAGGAAGCTCAGGTCTTTCCTGACGGGGACTGGGCAGGGTTCTCAGCTCTCAGTGTGTACTCCGAAGTGATGGAGGATACGACTCCGCCCGTCCCAGAAGAGAAGGCAGAAACTTTCGTCATCGACCTCACGAAGCTGCGCCAGCAGCTCCAGGAAAAAGAAATTGAAAATCTTTCCCCGCAGACCATCGTACCAGTGGAACTCACGGAGACCGTCCGAGTTCCGTTCGATCACTCCGGCCAGCAAGCCCCGCCGTCCATGCCGGTTGACCCCCAGTCCTTAGTGATGGAACTACCCCACACTTCCGGTGGGAGGAGACCTAAGTCGCAGGAGCCGGAAGAAAGTAACTCGGACAAGACCATGCTTAACCCGCTTGCGCAAAAAGAAATCGCCAGGATGAAGAAGCTAGAGGTCCAGGCCAGAGGCATTAAAGAATCAGAAGAAAAAAAGAAGCTAGAGCTGCAGGTCTATCAAGAGAAGAAAGCCCAGGAAGAGGCACTCCTTCCGGTCATTCTCCCGGAAGACGAAGCGACTCAAAGAATCCGGATCCAGCATCTTGACAAGAACATCACCGAAGCCAAAGAAGCCGAACGAGACCTCGAACTCGAGCTCCGGGGAATAAGAAAAAAAGAACGCGAGTTGAAGAGGGCCCTAGAGGAGCCCGACCAGGAAGAAGAGGATGAGATCGAAGATGATCCCGCGAAGAAGAAGCGGCTGAAGATCATCATCGCCGTATCTCTGCTGGTGCTCTGTTACGTTATCCTGTACCCATCCGACAAAGGACTCAACAAGCCCCCGTATGTCTACCTCCCTCCGCAAATAATCTTCCCGATCCCCTTCGACCAGGCAGACATGAACAAGTCTCAGGTCGAACTGACGCAGGGTCAGGAACTCCACGCCAAGGGGACCTACCCGTCCATTGTGAAAGCTGGTCTGAAGTTCAAGAGCAGCTACGAGAATAATCTAGAAAATCTGTTGGCCCTCAATCTGCTAGTCCGCACCTACGCCGAAGAACTAGAGTACTCGAAGAACAAGCTCGCGGATGCGCAGATTCTCTTCAACATCATCCAGAGCAAAAGGCCACTCCTCATCCAGGATCCCAATGGAGTGATCGGGCTAAACCTTTTCTACATGTCCCTAGGCAAGACTGACGCCGCCGTGGACGTGGTTTCAAAATTCTTGAAGCTCCAACCGAAGAAGGTGACCCAGGACCTGTTCTCAATCTACCTCAAGAGTCTGCTTGAGGCCGGGAAGGTTGACCTAGCGAAACAATTCTACACCGCACTGGAGAAGGCTCCGGAGAAAAACCGCTACACCCTCTCAGCGCTGATCGACTACCTGCTGCTCAACCAGGAAACTGAAAAGGCCAGAGGCTACCTCGACCAGGCCATCAAGACTAACCCGAAGGTGGTGAAGTTTCAGCTGCTCAAAGCCGAGCAGCTGATCAGCGAGAAGAAGTTCAAAGAAGCTATTCCTCTGCTGAAGGCCGTGGAAGCACAGAACTACGAGTACAATGACGTCAGCCGTTCCAAGTTCCTGGAGCTCACAGGGCTCCTGCTGGCCTTCAAGGGAGACGTGAAAGCGGCGACGAAGATGCTGTCTGAATCGTTGTCGATCAACGAATCCACCAAGCTCCGGATGAAGCTCGCCGAACTCAAATCTTCTTCGACGTCGCCGGAGGACACGGCAAAGCTCATCGCCGAAAGTAAGTCCGTCCAGCTCCTCCAGCAGGCCAAGGATTTCTTCGACAAGCGGAACTATGAGTTGGCACTCAGCTACGCCGCCAAGGCTTCGGACTCCTATCCGGGCCACATCCCGTCAGAAATTTTTCTCTCCCGGACCCAGTTGAAGCTCGGGCACGCTAAGCACGGACTAGTAACACTCGAAAACCTCCACCGGAAGTACCCCGATGACAGGACCATTAACTTTGCATTGGTGGACGCCTACGTACAGACCTACAAGGTCCAGGACGCCAAGAACCGCATCGCTGCCATCGCACTGACCGAACTCAAGGGTAGCTGGGAATTCGCCTCCTACAATGCGAAACTCTCGCTGAAGATGGGAGACACTCTCCAAGCGATGTCCTGGCTAAAAGTCTCTACCAGCCTGAACCCACTCAATGATCAGGACATCTTTAGCCTGGCGGAGATCTTACTTAAAAAATCAAACTTCGAGGCGGTCCGGACTCTCCTGAACCGGTGCATGGAACTGGATCCGGCGAACCCCGACTACCGGATCGCTTACGCCAAGATGGTTTACGAGACTCAGGACGACCAGGCGGCCGTCGGTTACCTGCTTGGTCTGCTGGAGGAGTTCGGCGAGAATCCGAAGTTCCTTTCCGAGATCGCGATCTTCTACTTCCGGGCCGGCAAGGTTAAAGACTTCCAGGACTATAAGGCCAAGATCGAAGCCCTTCCGAATAAGGATAAGACCCTCTACGAGTTCCTGATCCGCGCCGCTCTGATGGACGAGCGCTTCGAAGAAATTCCCGGCCTGGTCGAGCAGCTGCTGGTGATCGAGCCGGGGGACATCGAGAGCATGATGACCGCTGGTCGTGTGTTATTTGAAAGTGGCAAACTGGTCGACGCCGCCAAGTGGTTCAAGCGGATCCAGGAGAAGCTGGACACCTACCCCAAGGTCCTCTACTACATCGCCCGGATTAAATTCCTAAGCCGAGACTTCGACGGGGCCATGGCTGAGATCAAAAAGAACATCAAGGTGAACGGAGAAAACGACGCTGACCTGATCCTCATGGCCCAGATCCACGTCGAGAAGGAAGACTACGTCGAAGCGGAGAACCTCTTCAAACGCGCGCAGAAGATGAACCCAAGGTCCTATGATGCGCTGGTGGGCCTGGCGGATCTAAGCACTAAGCGAAATAATTTTGACCTCGCTCTCGACCTCTACAAGCGGGCACTGAAGCAGAAGACCGATGAGCCGGTGGTACACAGAAAAGTCGGGGACGTGTACCGCCTCTTGGGCCAGGGGACTCTGGCCATCGAATCCTATAAAATGTATCTTGAGATGGACCCCGAAGCTACGGACAGGGGGAAGATAGAATCTTACATTAAACTCATGCAGTAGGTGACCGATGCTGGACATTAAGAAAATTGAAAGTGACTTCGAAGCCGTTAAAGCAAACCTCGGATCCAGAAACTTCGACACCAACGTCCTAAACGAAATCTTGGACCTCAATAAACAGCGGAAGACCCTCACCACTCTCTCCGAAACTAAGAAAGCTGAGATCAATAAGCTCTCTCGAGAGATCGGAGAGTTGAAAAAAAATAAAGCCGACGCCGCCGGTCCCATGGGCCAGGTTGCGGCGCTGAAGTCAGACATGGAAAAAGAGGCCCGCGACCTCGATGCCGTTCTCACTAAGCAACAGGAGCTCCTACTCAACATCCCGAACCTGCTTGATGCGTCCACACCGGTCGGAAAAGATGAGAGTGAGAACCAAGAAGCTAAACGCTGGGGAACCCCCCGGCAGTTCGACTTCACCCCCGTCGATCACGCCGACATCGGCGAGAAATTGGGCATGCTGGATTTTGAAAGTGCCGCCAAGATCACCGGGGCGAGGTTCGTGGTTTACAAGGGTGCCCTCGCACGGCTTGAGCGAGCTCTGATTAATTTCATGCTGGACCACCACCTGAGCAAGGGGTTCACGGAAATGATGACTCCTTTCATTGCCCACGAGAGATCCCTCATCGGTACCGGCAACCTTCCGAAGTTCAAAGACCAGCTGTTCAAGCTCGAAGACAACGACTGGTACCTGATCCCGACTTCAGAAGTTACCCTCACTAACCTCAAGCGGGATCAGATCATCGACGAGGCTGAGTTCCCTTTCCTGTATGCGGCGTATTCCCCCTGCTTCAGATCGGAGGCCGGCTCCCACGGAAAAGACGTCAAAGGCTTGATCCGGCTGCACCAGTTCAATAAAGTTGAAATGGTCGTCATCTGTGCTCCGAACTATTCAGCCCAGGCCCACCAGATGATGATTGATAGCTCTTGCGAAATTTTGCAAAAACTAGGCTTACCATACAGAGCATTAAATTTATGTTCAGGCGACACAGGTTTCGCTTCGCAGAAAACGATCGACCTTGAAGTATGGGTTCCCAGCCAAAATAAATACCGAGAAATCTCATCCATTTCTAACTGCGGTGATTTTCAGGCACGTCGTGCCAACATCCGTTTTCGAACAAAAGAGAGCAAAGTTGAATTCGCTCATACGCTCAATGGTTCAGGCCTAGCGGTTGGTAGGACCGTTGTTGCTATCCTAGAGAACTATCAACAGAAAGACGGTTCTGTGCAGGTTCCTGAGGCCCTGGTGCCCTACATGGGTGGGTTGAAAGACATCAAGAAATAGCATTGTCTTTTAAGCCTACTTTCACTATATTTATTCTCCTATGCGTGGAGGACTGGCCGAGCGGTTTAAGGCAACAGTTTTGAAAACTGTCGTGGGTTAACGCCTACCTGGGGTTCGAATCCCTAGTCCTCCGCCATTTTTTACATTTAGACTTGGTATCGTGATTAAACCAAAACGGAGACGTGGGTGAGTGGTTTAAACCACACCCTTGCTAAGGGTGCGAAGGGTAATTCCTTCCATGAGTTCAAATCTCATCGTCTCCGCCATTTTTGAACTTTTTAAGAGCTACAAGCACCTGAGGTAACGAGGGTTTTTGTGGCTCTTTGTATTTGAGGGTGTTGAAAGGTTCACAAGTTACTGGCGATTGAATTTGAGTTAGCTCTAAAATGGTAAACTTATAAAAAATCAGGAGAAGTTATGGCTCAAATTATCGGCTTAATATTTTTTTTTATCTCTTTAAGTGTTTTAGCAGAGGCAGGCGGTGCAATTTTTATCAAGCCTGATAGTTCAGTTGCAACAATAGTAATCAATGAAATAATGGTCCATGGAGATCTCTCTAAATTATTTGATCAAATAAAGTTAGAGCCAAATTCAGATGGAACAAAACTTACAAAAAAATTTATTTCTTCACACGATAGGTTTGAATTTGTTTGCAATAAATCTGTCCATTCTCAATCAGCTCCTTCTACAAGTTGTACTTTCCACATAATGGCTGGTGAAAATACTTCTGATATCAACACTACTATTTGGAAATCAGGAAATGAAAAGAGGGCTTTACTGGGAGTATCTTATGCTTTTTCTAAAGAACTAGAGGAAGTGTTTGGTGCGATTGATCTTAGCTTCAATGTGCCAGGTGTAATCTCAGAATTTAAAATTGTAGGATTCAGTAACTCATTAATAGGCTTTTCATCCAATTAGTAGATTCAACCGGAGCCGTCTCCGCCATTGCGGAACTTTTAAAAAGCTATAGATACCTGAAATTGATCGGGAATTATGGCACTTTTTGTTTTAGGGTGTTGAAGAAGTTCTGAAGTTACTTTCAGTCATAGCGATCCATTTGAAACATTCAACAAGTGTGATTTTGTTCTCTGGTTGTTCCTATGTTAGATACGAATTAAAGGATATGAATCATGAAGACATCACAGATTGTTGATGAATTTGAAAGAAGCTGGAAGTTTACACGTAGTTTAACGCTAGAGTTCGCTGAAGCTATCCCTGCTGAATTTTGGCATTTTACATTTAATGAAAAATACTCCCCTCTTTGCAAGCAGCTTCGTCACATGATTTGGGTTACAGGCCTTTATACTGACGCTTTAATGAATGGAAGACTTGATTTTAAAAAGAAAAAAACATTTTATTCTGGTGGGTTAGCGAGAGAGGAAATAATTTCAGCTCTAAGAGATTCTGATAAAGTGTTATTAAGATGGCTTTCGAATACTAAAAAAGATGAGGTAGACCTAAATGCAGTTGATGCTTTCGGAAGCAGTATGGAATTTATTGAATTTGCTCAATTGTTAATTGAACATGAAGGTAACCATCACGGTTTATGGTCTGCCTATGCGGCGCTTGCAGGGTTTTCGACTCCAAAATCGTGGAAGGATAATTGGGGTTTATAGATGGGCCATACTAAATTTGAAGATCTATCGGACTTGTCAGATGAACTAAATAAAGTCAGAACGCTTATTGGCCTAAAAGAAAATTGTCCAGGCATCTTTTATTTTAAATCCAAACCATTTCTTCACTTTCACGACAAAGATGGCGTTCGATGGGCAGATATACGAGTTAATGATGAGTGGCTTAAGCTCGATATTGATTTTTTAGCGACAAAAAAAGAGAAATCAAAATTTATGAAAAAAGTTTTGGATTATCATAATGCACTTATTAATGTTTAAAAGGATTCAAGAAGATTGACGCCCACTTTAGTTTGTATAATTTCTCCGGCTCAATGAGTTGCTTTTATGAAAATTGAGCTTCTCGTAAAATGCAAAGACATCATCATCACAAGTGATATCGATCATATATGGTTCTGATCATTTCTTGAAACATCGACCAGTTTTAACATTTTACTGAAAAAATTCGTTTGATGTCCCAGTTACCGAAATCTTATCGCTAATCGATTACAGGGATTGTAGTGATTGCCTATTTCATTCAATATTCGTTGATCAAATATGGAATCCGAAAATTTAAAAAATTGTAGGAGAAACTCAGTTCTTTTGATCTTGCTTAAGACCAATCCTCTTACGGTTGGCCGGAAGTTTAGGAGTGATCTGTTCCTCGAGTGTATCTAGCCTTTCAAATACAATTTTAAAAAGCTTATGAGTTCCTTTTTCGAAATTACCTACCCGACCTTCAAGTGAATTATCCATCGATAGAAAACTTCTGAACTTCGTAAAAGTTCGCATAATAGCGATGTTAACTTGTATTGCTCTTTCACTGTTTAACACCGTAGATAGCATCGCCACTCCATTCTCTGTAAAGAGCATGGGTGGTGATCTTCTTTTGTGATTCCATACGGTTGAAGGTTTTGCGATGCCAAACTGGCACCGCAAATCCTCTAACTCACTAGAATTTGGATCAATCATAAAGTCATCGGGAAAACGAGAGATGTTACGTCTTACTTGTCTGTTTAATGCCCCTGTTTCAACCTCATAGAGCTTAGCTAGATCTCTATCCAGCATCACCTTGTGCCCTCTAATTGTGTAAATCATGGCCTCAATTTTATCGAGGGAAAAACTCATCGCTTACCTCCTGTTCAAAACAGATCAAATTATCTGAAGCTGCTGGAGCTAAACAATTTAAAACATCGAGCAGTATAAGAATTTTCATCTATGGAATGAGTGGAGTTAATTCTTGTAGGATGGGGGTTGGCGATAACTATTAGTTGAAGCTGTTTTTGTGGCTCTTTTTGTTTTAAGGTGTTGAAGAAGTTCAAAAACTCGTTGATGAAGTTGGAACAAATCTCCTAGGTCTACTTGTTCTCGAACTCACTACGTAAAGTTCCCATGATAACTTTGTCTGAGAACTCACTATATCTATAAAAAGCTTCTCGCATCTTTCCTTCATGCCGAAAGCCAGCTCTTTCATAGGCCTTAATTGCTCCAAGATTTTTACTCGACGCTGTTAGAAATATTCGATGCAGTTTTAGATTAAGAAACCCGTGCTCTATAATCTTGCTTGTTACAGATGAAGCAATGCCTTTGCCCCAGTAATCTTTATTGCCAATAAAAATGAAGTATTCACCATTGTGATCAATTTCATTCAGTCCTGCTATTCCAGCATATCCAATAAGCTCATGTGTATTGGTATCGACAATGCCTACTTGAAAAGAATGGGAATCATTTAGCGTTAAGGAAAACCATTCCATAACTTGTTCAGTAGAAGTAATTCGATGAAATTTAGTCATTGAGTATCGAATAACTTCTTTGTCAAATATCCAGTTAACGAAAAACCATAGATCTGCTGGTCTCAAGGAACGGAAATAGTATTTTTCTGCATTCGGGAAATTGGATGCGAGGTGGAGTGTCACAATTTGGTCAGTTAAGGATGGTATTTCTTCAGGTCTCATGACTTTTAATAGAAATTTATGATTGAAGATCTTTAGAGTTGCTTCTTTGTCATTGAATCCAAGAGAACCTTCAATGAATTCTCTCGATTCTTCTATTTCATTTTTGTTCATCGACTTAAAATCTAATTCCCAAACCTTGCCGGTGTCTTTCCAGATAATGATCCACTTATAGATCTCTGATAATGGCGCATCTTCAAGGTCAAGTCGTTTAGTTTCGACTACGTCTATTTCAGGAGAAGAAAAATAATAAAGGTATTTTATTTTGGGCATTTAATCTATCCATCAAGACAATAACAGGTTTAGTTGATGAGTAGATTTTATAAAATCGCACTATGCAATGTAAAGCGCTTGAGAGTCAGTTGCTAATACTGACTCTCTTCATGATTTCGCAAAATGTTCCAGTTGTCGAAATCTTTTGTTGATAACTTGTAAAACGGGCCTAGGTTTACCGAAAAATACTTGTTATTTCGCTGATCAAATTCTGAATACGAAATTTAATCATTAATTAAAATGGTTAAATTTTCAATGCATTTGTTAAGAACAGCAAAAGAAGCCTTCTCGATAAACTTAACTTTTCTAGCTTTCCAGTCCAGATTTTTAAGATGATCGGAAAGAATGACTCCAGCGATCTTCTTACCTTTAACTTGCACTTCGAAAGGATAGCCCTTTTCATTTGAAGTTACAGGGCAACAAAGAGCAAGATTAGTTTTTTTATTGTAGATTTTGGGTGAGATAATTATCGCCGGTCTGGTGCCTTGTTGCTCATGTCCCGCTTGTGGTGTGAAATTTAACCAAACAATATCGCCTCTATCAGGAACGTACGACATTACCAAACCTCATTACCTTCCGGTTTAAAGTCATCTTCACTATGCAAATTCTCGGGATTGACTTGATCCATTAATTCACTTAGCGAGATTTTTTTCTTGGCCGGAAATATCACAATTTTGCCATCTTGATGCTCAATAATGAGTTCATCGTTCTCTTCGATATTAACTTTTTCAATAATGGATTTTGGAATACGTACTCCAAGTGAATTTCCCCATTTTTGTAATTTGCTAGTCATAAAACACCCTATCTAAAAGTATATACTATGTATATACAAATGTCAACAAGAGTGGGAATGGGTACAACTATTGGTTATTTTATCAATTTGAATATAGAGAGGTCAAAGTTTGCAGATCAGTTTAACCAAGATTTAAAATCGAAATTATCGCCCGGGCTTGCTTATAATTTTACATTTTGACTGAAATGCCTACAAAACAGATTGTATGATATGACGGCGCTTCGATGAATTTTTTCGAAGACGAGAACCATTTTATTTTGGTAGAAGCGTAATCGAATGAATATAAAACTCATGAGTTTTGAAGAAAATGATATTCCCAACTTAATCCGCTGGGTGCCTGGGCCTGGGGCTTCTGATCTTTGGGCATCTCGAACCTATCCCTATCCACTTTCGGAACTAATGGTGTCGACTCATTTGCAGAAAGCAGATCGACGGCCCGTCGAGCTCAGGGTTTACAAAGTTGTTGTTGAAGGTTCTGCCGAGCCAGTTGGCCATGTCGAGCTCGATCACTTTGACCATCAAGTTCAATCGGTACGAATCTCGCGTCTCTTCATTTCTCCAGAGTACCGGAAGTGTGGAGTTGCACAGCAAGCAGTTGAGCAGTTGCTAAAGAAGTGTTTTATTGAGTTAAACCTCAATCGGATCGAGGTCTACGCTTTGGAATCTAACTACCCCGCTCTCCGACTTTACGAAAAGTTGGGCTTCAGGCAAGAGGGTTTCCTCAGGGAGAACATGGTGCTGAATGGGATAAAGCAAGGATCTTTCATCCTGAGTCTCCTTAAAAGCGATGGAGCTGCTGTAAATTTCACTGCTTGATATACCCTGGATGGTTGAACGTGTTATACCCACGCATATGAAAAACACACTCTTGCTCTACCTCCTCCTACCCACCTTGTCCTTTGCCCAGGATGCTGATTTGGCTAATGCAGTTTCAAATATTAAACAAAAGTATAATCTCCCGGGACTGGCCGGCGCTCTTTTTAAAAATGGAAGTGCTCCACAAATCGCCGCCGCGGGACTTCGAAAATTCGGCTCTCCCGAGGAGCTTACGACCACAGACAAGTTCCACATCGGTTCTTGTACCAAGAGCATGACAGCAACCGTCGTTGGGACATTCATCGAAGATGGTCAGCTAAGTTGGACTAGCAAGCTTTCCGATCTCCTGCCAGAGCTAGAATTTCACCCATCGATGAAGGAAGTAACATTTGAAATGTTACTGGCCCATCGCTCCGGTCTGGTTAAGGATCCGAGCAGCGAAATCTATGCAAGACTTAAAAAGCTTGAAACATCTCAGGCGCGGAAAGAGACGGCTGAAATATTTCTAAAATCTGAACCGAAGCTTTCTCCCGGGGCATGGAACTATAGTAACATTGGGTACATCATCGCCGGATATATCCTTGAGCGGATTAGTGGTAAATCCTGGGAAATGCTACTGAGTGAAAGAGTGTTTTCCAAACTTGGCATGAGCTCCTGCGGCTTCGGACCTACCAGTGTGGCGGACTCCGAAACCGTATCTAACCCCTGGGGGCATTACCTCGAAGACGGAAAGTTGATTCCAATCCATTTTGATAATGCTGCTTTCTATGGCCCCGCCGGTACCGTGCATTGCTCGTTGCAAGACTGGAACAAATACTTGTCCATACACACCGCCGGCTTCAAGGGTAGCGATGGTTTCCTTAAAGCGGAAACGTTCAAAAAGCTTCACACCAGATATCCTGAGGAAGGCGAGACCTACACCTACGGTGGCTGGAGAAGGTTGAAGAGAAACTGGGCGAAAGGAGAAACCCTTACCCATTCTGGGTCCAATGTCATGAACTACGCTACCGTCTGGATTGCTCCCGAGATTGAAGCAGTGCTACTGAGCACAAGCAACATGGGAGACTCCTCGGCACAGACCGCCACCAATGAAGTTCTCGAGCACATCATAAAGCTATTTCTTAAAAATTAAATCTCGAGTTTGGCATGGGCAAGTATGTCCTGGTAAACCCGGAAGGTTTTCTCCGCCGTCGCTGCCTTAGAGAAGTTCTCGACGAACGCGGGCGCTTCAAAGAGTTCTCGGTCTGCCAAGCGCTCTAAGACCTTCTCAGAAAGACAGCCATCGTCAGCGACAGGGCACAGGCTTCCGGTCTTGCCGCTGATCACGATTTCGCCAATGCCCCCGGCGTCGGTACCAACCACGGGCACTCGACAGGCGTGAGCATCAAGGATCGACGTGCCCAGACCTTCCGTTTTAGAAGTGATCAAAAACACATCAAGGTTGAACAGTACCTCCGGAAGGTTAACAAGAAAGCCAGTGAAGAGGACCTTCTCTTCTAGCTGCTCTTCCTTAACGAACGCTCGGATTTCTGATTCCATCGGGCCGGTACCGATGATGAGGAAGCGGACGTCCGGTCTCCGCTGGCAGACACGCTTTGCCGTTCTTACAAATGTAAAATAATCCTTCTGGTCCGCGATGGCAGATGTGTTGCCGACGAGCTTTATCTGCGGCGAAAGAGACAGAAGCTCATGGAAGAAATTCTTTCTCTCGAACTTGAACTTCTGCTGATCAACCCCGCTGTAGACGACCGTGGACCTGTGGGGATCGTTCAAGTCCGGATCAATGATCTCCTTGATCTTTCTGGAGACGCAGAGGATCCTTTTCACTGAAGGGTGGTTGTACTTGAAGCGAGAAAACCAGTTTGGCTTGATGGGAAAGTCCGTTCTTTTGGAAAGTGCCATCGGCACTTTTAATCCAAGAGCAGAGGCAACCACGGCCAGCCCGTGTCCCTTCGCCGTGTGGAGGTGGATGAGGTCAACTTTCTGCTCTTCGGCGAAGGTCTTGATCCCATAAGCGGTGAGCACATCGAACTCACTCTTGAAGCCCAGGGCCACTTGCGGAAGGCCTAGGTTGCGACAGTACTCGTGGAACACCGAACCAGAGCGAGACGCCACCACAGACTCGACGCCTCGACCCTTGAGCTCGGCGATTAGATAGGCAATCTGCTGCTCGCCTCCTCGCCAGGTTTTTTCGGAACTAATGTGGAGGATCTTCATGCGCAAGATGATTTCATAGCCGGGGGTTACTGTCAGCTAAAAGCTCATCCGGAGCTCCTGCCGGGGGCAATAAGTATTCGGGTATCCCGGAACTCGGAACAGTGATTCAATTGACGGATCAACTAACTCACAGAGGAATTCTATGGATCCGGGAAAGCTGTTCGATCCGAAGCAACTGGCGGAGCTTGAAGCGAAACTCCAGGAGACAAGGAGTCGGCTGGAGAAAATTGTCAAAGATCACCCGCTCACCTCGGTCGTGGTTGCCGTCGGTCTTGGCTATGTTCTTGCCCGTTTTCTCCGAAGGTCGAAGAGATGAATTTGATAAGTGTGATCTTAAAGATCATCTTCGATGCTGGCTTGGCCGGAACTTCGGAGATTGCTACTCAGGTACTTTCGCATTTAAGAAAGCTCTTAAGGACCCTTGTCATCCTGCTCATCACATCTGTAACTCTGTGTGTGCTCTTGGGGTACCTGATCGACCGGGTCCTCACTCAGATCGATACAGGGAGTTTTGCAGTCACGAACTCGATCAACTTCCTGTGTGGGCTGGTCGTGGCCAACGTCCTCGCCGTCGTGTGGGCACTGAGAAGCTCGGCACCTAGAGATAGGCAAGCTGTGAGGATTGAATCAAGAGAAACAGGTCACCAGACTTCACCGATCGAAACAGCTGTGGCGGCCTTCATTCTGAGCTTCATCAAAGACCGAGATCTGGTCCGCGAAGATGGAACGGCTCAAAATTTAAAAGCCGATGAGATAAAAAGACCTGAGAGCTAACTTCTGATGAAATTTTGCTCCAAGCAAAGAAAAAAATCTGGATTGAAGAACTCATTGATGCCAAAGACCCCTATGAGCAGTATAAATTCAAAATAGATGAAACAGATTAACGCCACGCAATCAAAAGGGTTTATGCCTATTCTTCTTCTTCTGCTAGTTACACTAACTGTGAACGCATATGCCCAGTACACCAATGAGTCCGAGCTGTCCTCAATCCGGACCGGTGGGAACTCAGAAGTCCTAACGACTAATACGAAGACTCTGAATACATATTTATGGAATCTCAACCAGCTTAGAATGGGTGGCCATTATACCTATGGAGAAGCCAACACAGATGTCTCTGCCCGCAACTGGGACATCAACTCCAGATACGAAAGAGAGCTCTCGCCGAGGGTTTCTGCCGTGGTGGGAGAGGTGGTAGAGGGTAATCGGTTCATTGGCATAAAATCCCGCTACAACTCGGATCTGGGACTTAAGTACTACTCCCTTAAGACAGATCTTAAAAACTTCTTCACCGAACTCTCCTACCGGTACTCTGTTGAAGACCGCTTCGCCCCTCTCCCGAACTCCTACGATAACAAGGGTAGGTTCTATAATGAGTATAATCATAAATACTCCGAAACCTTGCAGTACAGGTTCTGGCTTGAAATCATACCGAATTTCACTGATTCCAGAGATTACCTAGTAAATGGGGAAGCGTCGCTCACCACTATCCTAACCTCAATGTTCTCTTTAAAACTCGCCTACCTGGGGATGTATGATAACAGGCCAGCATTCGAAGGCTTTGAAAACTATGATTTTACCACTTCGACCTCACTGGTCGCGAAGTTTTAATGCTGCTGAGTATTGGCAAAAACTACATTTCAACCTTGCATTATTAGGTAATCTTGATTAAAAACATGAGCACATCATCTGCGCAGTCGTAGCTTAGTTGGATAGAGCACTTGACTACGAATCAAGAGGTCGTACGTTCGAATCGTACCGATTGCGCCATTTTTGCTTGAAAATACCCCATCTTCACATTTTCGTCTCAATCACCGCTCGGTCACGTACTGACGTACGCTCTCTCGGGTTCATGTTCCTCAAATGCGAATCTGTGGCATTTTGAAGCAAAAATGTGAGGTGTGAGGAAGGTTATTTCAAATCCGTTCTTAAGCCCTCCAAACCAATCCGCATGATGTTTTAGTCACCAAAAATTCCAAACCCGTTTTCCGCTCACAGGCCTGTTATCCCAAACACTTTATCAGATATCCTCATATCACCACAATTTTCTTTCTCGCGAGTCAGTGATCACCCGCAAAGAAGTGTTTTAAGGCACACCTCTGCCTGCGCAGTATTTAGCTAGCTGGTAGATTGATATTCAAATGTCAAAGAACTGGACTTAAACCCAGTTATTTATTCCAGTAAGGGGCCAAAAAGATACTCTCGATCTAAAAAACTCAAGACTCATTGGTGATTCACTACAAAAATGATCCTAAATGGTTGGCGATTTTGTCCAGAATAAAGCTTTAACCCTTAGAAACAATATGGGGCCGACTAATCCGTTTACACGGAAGTAATGATTATCAGGAGATCTTGGAAATTTTGCAGGGTCTGCGATCATAAGCGAAGAAAACAATAACAATAGATGATTTGAAACCATCCTGGAGGTCTTATGAAACT
The DNA here is from genome assembly GCA_035576105.1 of Bacteriovoracaceae bacterium. Lineage (GTDB taxonomy): Bacteria > Bdellovibrionota > Bacteriovoracia > Bacteriovoracales > Bacteriovoracaceae > Peredibacter. Next base: position 217,848 of record DATLXA010000054.1, on the reverse strand, counting down.
TATTCTCACGCTGATTGCTCTTTCAATTTCTCTGTCTACTTTTGCCCAAAAAGATACAATTAGTGTTGAAAAATTTGGAAGTCGAACAGATTACACATTAAAAATATTTTTTACTGGAGTATCTGCAAAAACTTTATTTACTAATTTAGCAGAAAATCCGAAGAACAAGTTATCAACAGCTTTTGGCGTAGAAATGGTCGAGTCAAAAGGGATCACCTGTGACCGTTACGTCCCTGTTCATTCTACTGAGCTTATACATAGATGCTTTATTTATTCAGATGGATCTAAAATTGATAATGATTCTAAAATCTAGATTGATGAATTTTCGAAGAATTGATGGCTAAAGGAAAAGTGAACAAAGAATCGAAAAGCGAACATTGAAATTCACTGTTCAATATAACGAAAGAATTATTAATAAAACAATGGTTGAAACAATTATCTATTTTCAGGAGAATTATGAAAGGTCTGTTTGCTTTATCAGTTTTGCTCATGTCCCTTGCCTCATTCGCCCAGAGCACAGAAGAAGACAATTCTCCGTATGATTCAGGAGTCGCCTGTCAGGGTTTAACGTCTGATGGGACACTCGTTCACCTTCAACTCGACCTCCTGGTATCCAATGATACGTCGATGAAAGCTTCTGGAAAACTTTTTGCGTACACAGGTGGTGATTCGATGTTAATCACTGGTGCTGATACGAAGATTGGCGAAGAAGTGCAGTACCCTGAACGACGGAAGCTAACGTCCATTTCACAGAAGTCGATAAAATTGGTAGATGTCGATCTCGTCGACTTTACTCCCTTCTTCGCCCTCAAAACAATAAACGGGAAGAACGCAGTTTCGATTGATCATAAGAGAGGTCAAAAAAAATCTATTCTCATTACTGTCGGTACCAAAAAAATGGCCGCGACTAAAGACGTTCAATGTTGGACCATCCTGCCGTCTCGATGCTTCACTGATCGTGAATACGACGATTGCGGAATTTTGAGTAGATAGAAATCTTCTGTTTTCTAAGACAAACAAAATCGAGCCGACCAAGACTTTAAAATCTTGGTCGGCCTTTTTTTATCGGCTTGGTGGAGTCCATGGTCTGCCCCAGTTTGAGGCCTTCGATTTCCTGAATGAGCTTAATCTGAGTGACCCAAACCTTTTTAAGTATCCATGGTAGGTTTCCACTGGAAATTTCCATAACCGCCAATAAAGCCGCTAATGAAGTTAGTTTTCCCAGGTTATCCTTTCCTTTTCTTCTTTTGAGAGTTTGGCGTGCCGAAAATCATTTTTAACCATCCGGTCAAGCAATCCATGGATGCCTGTCTTAGACCGCCCAAAATGTGCCGCCAGTTCTCGTTCCTTTTTGCCCTGAGTAAAGCGCATAAGTGCCAGCTCCCTTAGATTCACCCATGGCGTATTCCACTCAACTCGGTAATTTCTTATGAGGCTGGACGGCGGGCGCCATTTTTTAAGCACTGCGAACCACAGACCCCCCAAACATTTTTTGATTCTGCCCTGAAAATCGGGAGTTGGCCGTTAAGGCCAACTCCCTTTTGTAAATCACTTAAAACTCTCGGCGGGTTAAAATTATTACCTTTTTACCCACACACTTGTGTATTAGGAATTCACATAATACTTAAGTCCTTCAAGTTAACAATAAACCAAGGATATTTTAATGAAAGCTCTCTTGTTTTTCACTCTGGCACTGTTTTCTTTTGGTGCTGCTGCAGTAACAACCTGGAACTGTAAAGAAATCTACGATGTGCGGTTAGAAGTTCTTAAGCCACGTATATCTGTTGTTGTTCAAGAACTCCGAGACATCACAAAGATTATTCCAGGCCCACGCCAGTATGACGCTGTTTACGAAGTCCGTGTAACGATCATTAGCACATTTCGGGGACAGACGACAATTTTGAAGCAATTCGTTTCGACATCAGCCAAAGAAGACGTTAACTATAAAATGGCTTCCATGAAAGAGCGTGTAGCTTTTTGGATGTACCTAGATGAATTAGACCAGTCTGGAATTAAGTTCCAGGATGGTTCACGTGTACGCAATGTAAGCCTTAACTGTACCTCAAATAACTGATCAACGATCTGGCTTTGAACATCAAGACATAGAATTAATGATGGCCGGGAGAAATCCTGGCCATTCCTACCTTAGACCATTGATTTTCATCCATTCAGCTAGTTTAACCATTACTATTTTTCACTAACCTTCTTTTTGAAAAATGTGTCTGATACTTATGTTCGCCATTTAACAAACAGGAGATTTTTATGAAAAAAGTTTTTTTAGTATTTTTACTTTGTTTAGCATCTAATGCTTTTTCCTCTGAGATAGTGTGTGTAGACCGTAATATCCAAGATAGTCAAATCACCGCTCGTTTTAAGATCAATAATACAAATGGCGATGTTTTTGTTTTTCTTGATATCCCTTCTGGTGAAACCGAAACACGAACTGCATGGGGTGGATGTGTAGCCGAGGAAGACTCTAGGGAGCTAAGCCTCCGTTGTGACAACGTACAGCTCTCAAGACTGAACTCATACTTTGTCCGTCTTGATGGAAATAAAGCTACTGTAGCTAAGAACGGGAAAGTTATTGCGCAAATTCCATGCAAAACCAAACGCTAAATTGAAATTAGGTACTTGAATCGAATCGCAGGATAAAATGAACAGCTGCCGACCCTAAATCGGCAGCCTTTTTTTTAGAATCAAAAAACTAGGTTTTGAGTAAGGCCTTCAGGCTAGAAAGAATCCCTCGAAATTCTTCAGGCCTTCCCTTCAGCCAAATAAAGTCAGGCTTCTCCGCGGACGTCCATTCTCCCCCTAAAATAAATGACTCTGCATCGAGCTCGAGCTCATAGAAATACTCTTTGGTGCCTCCGATCTGAAACTGTGTCCCCAACACTGTTCCCCAAGTATCCATCGACTCACTGACGTAGAAAACACGGGTTTTAATCTTCAGCACCCGCACTGTACCCACAGCACTCAAAGCAGTAGGCACCGATTCCTCAAGGATAAGACTCTCATAACCGTTGATCGGATGATTCCAGACCTGTTTGTGTGGATCAAGGTCAGCGATGAAACCTTTGCCTCCAAGGCCCAGCCGATTGGCAAGAATGATGTGGAAGGCCCCCGCGTTCAGATCCTCTTCGCAATCGGAGTCATTGTAACAACGTTTCCCTACCTGGGAAGTAGGGGCCTTGAAATGATAAGCATAGTAGTAACTCAGCAATGCCTTGATGTCGTTAGAGCCGAACGGAACTTTCAAGCCGTGCGGGTTAATGGCCACCACGGGCATTGGCTCCGGGTAGTTCATGGTGGCGGCGGCCCAGCCATGGCAGATACCTTCCCAGGGCTTAGCCTTCAAAGACGCGTGGGTCGCTACTTCTTTTACTAGTGGGTAATCATAGCGACCAGTGAAAAGGTCGAATTTTTCTGATGGCGCCAGCGTTTTGAGTTCTTCGAGAGTCATGGAGGACACTTTCAGTCGTGAAGGGGATGGGAGGTCGAAGCCTTCTTTGCCGGAAGAGTTCCAACGGTAATTAATGTTACCGGATTGCTTGGCCCAGTAACTTCCGGACCAGTAAGTCTTTCCATCTGCGACTTTTCCATGAAGAGGAAGACCGGTGAACTTGAGGTCGTATGTTCCCATGAGAAGTGGGTCTGAAACACTGGTCCAATGTCGTTGTAGGCCTGCGGGAGCGGCAGACACGTCCCTAAAGATAATCAGAAAGAGAAAGGCGATTATTAATTTCAAGGAGGTCTCCTGCTGGCCCTAAAAAAACAATCTCCAATTATTTGACCATATAGTCAATTGGTGCAACATGTTAAAAATGATATAGCGTATTCGGTCAGGAATTTGATCCGTTTCCATAAGGAAGTTCTACGATAAAAGTCGTACCAGTTTTTTGATCGCTTTCCACTTTAACATTTCCACCATGTGCCTCAGCGATACCCTGGACCAGTGTAAGTCCAAGCCCCCATCCCTTTTTCGTTCCAGTCTGCGCTGCACTTGTACGCTTATAAGGTTCAAAAATCTTTATTTGGTCTTTAGAATTCAAAGGATTGCCCTCATTATGCACAAGGAGGGCCACATTATAAGATGACATTTTTAAAGAGACGCGAACAGGTCGACAATCTGCGCCATATTTAATGGCATTATTCAAAAGATTCTCCAAAATACGACGTAACCCGCCAGCGTCCCAATATCCAATTATCTCATTAGGAGCATCTAAAATGAAACGGTCTCCATGGACAGTTGTTAGATCCGAAAGTGTGTCAGTTGTTAGGGAGACGAGCTCACATTTATCAATGGTAATTGGTAGCTTCCCCTCCGCACGAATTAGGTTTACGTCCAATAAGTCCTGTATCATTTTATCTAACCGGTTTAAGCTCTGTACGATTCGGCTGGCCTGCTTGATTGTAGAGTCAATTTGATCAGGATTTCTCAGGATTAACTGTGCACTTATCTTAGCAGCCGCCATGGGTTGGCTAAGATCGTGGGTTAGGGTAGCAACAAACTTTTCACGAAGGCTGCGCTCTCGTTCCAGATTAAAAATGGCCTGCCTTTGATCTTCAACGTCGGTGTTGGTTCCAAGCCAACGTAGAATCTCTCCTTGATCATTTCTGATAGGAGTTGCACGGGTTAGAAACCATCTGAAATTTCCATCATCGCCCTTTAAAGGAAATTCCATTTCGAAGGGTTTTCCAGTGCGAATAGATGATTTCCATAATTCAAGGACACGAGAAAGTTCATTTGGGTCATGAACACTTTGCCAGCCCCAACCCTCCATCTGTTCATGGGTTGTTCCAGTATATTTGTACCAACCTTGGTTGTACCAATAGATTGAACCATCAGCATTTGCCATCCAAGCAAGTTGGGGCATCGAGTCTGCTAACGTTCGAAAGTGTGCTTCACTTTGTTCAATGATTTTTCTGGCTTCAACCTGCGCTTCAACATTTGTTGCGATGACAAGTATACCTATGATTTTTCCACTTAAATCCAACCACGGTTGATAAACAAAATTGTAATAACTTTTTCTAATTTTTCCTTCATCATTGATTAACTCAACTGGGAGTTCTTTGCCGTAGTATGGTTCGCCTGTTTGATAGACATGATCGAGAATCTCGTAAATACCTTGGCCTTCAAGCTCGGGCAGTGCCTCACGAATAGGTTTTCCTACTACATTGCGATTACCCACCAGAGGGAAATAGGCTTGATTTTCCAAAATATAGACATGATCTGGGCCTTCGAGCATACAAATAGCAATTGGCGCCTGTAAAAATAAGTTTTCAAATTTTGCTCTCTCGACTTCAACTTGCATAAGAGCATTTTGAAGTTCACGGCGCGCTTCATCCAGCGTGTTGGCCAATGCCTGCGCCTGTTTAACTGACTCGCTTTCTGTTGCGATTTGGCCTCTGGCATAGTTCGCAACTCGCTCTGTATTTAGAGCTGAGGCCAAAAGCGGTACTAAAATACTGACTTCCACGGCCATTTCTAGATGCGGCTTCCCACCCAATAGAACTAAGATTGATCCATCGGCAGCTGCTATGCCCATCACTGATAAAGTGGTCATGTCATAAGGGGAAATAAGAGTTGCGACATGCTGTCTGCGCTCCAAACACTCCGAGAGAAATGCCTGCCACTTTCGTCCCTGAGGCAATGTTTGAGGTAGCCCTGGTACGGGAAGAAGTACATTTAGTGCTGGCTCATTAGTAAAAATAATCAGATCACTAGCACCTAGTGCATTTGCCAGCTTTTTCGCTGTACTAGGACGATCTTCAAAACTTGTTAAAGTGCCTATAAATGTTAAGAGGCGCCGATCTAACAACCTATCTCCTAATCAGGAATGATGCATACGACTGCTGTACAGTTATGAAATCCACTGAACTGGCCTTCAACCCTTGCAATTTGACCGTAGCTGTTACACCCAGCGATTTGAGTATTCTCGCCCAATGATTTTTCGAGTGTGGCAAGTTCAAGCCCAAAATCTCCCCCCATTCTTAATCTAGAGGCCACACAATCAAAAAACAGTGCTGCTTTAGGCTTGCGGCCCTGGAGTTGCTCTAATGCCGACTCAACTGCAATTTTGGCGGCCTCTATCGAAGAGTTTGAAGTAGTCTTCATGATACATACGGACGCTCCAACTGGAATGTTTGAGGCGCACATGAGTGAACCATCTGGTTGGACTGAAAGGGGCACACGGAGTTTATAACCACCTTCGGTTTGAATTCCTAAAGCGTTGTGAAGAAAAAAAGGCATTGGATTTGCGAGGTCGAATTTTTGTCCTGTTGCCTCAGCATGTTCTTCAAAAACTTCAGCCGCAGGTATGGAGTTTAAGCTCACGAGCTTCATGCCATCTGCTTCAGTAACACGCATGATTTTACTTGAAGGTGCCCATCCGTGTTTTACTCCAATTCCAAGTGGACTATGAGAAAGAATCTCTAGGCCAACGACTGCATCGGTTATGGCCTCTGTTCCAAAAAAAACATGAGTACTGCTAAACTTAGCATCATCGCCAGCTCCTCCACCAAAAAATTGGTAAGTTCCTGCCGTAAGGGTTGTCAATTGCTGAATTAACTCATCGGTATGACCAGCTAGAGCATCGGCTAGAAGGAGAATGGTTCGATACTTAAAAGAAGGCTTGGTCTTTCCCACCAGAGAGTTTGTAAGTTCTTTAGCCGCGGAGGTTCGATCAACCCGTAAGTCTTTCCCCAAGCAAACATTAAAGTGCATCGAAGATGAACGAATGGCCAACACGGAAACAGCTCCTTCACCCTTCTTGCCACCGACGAATTCGCCAGCAGATGAACATCCCATTATTAGTTTGGCTTTACAGGAGTTTTTGATTGATTGAAGAAGCTCTTTGTAATTATATTTGGACGATGCAAAGACAATTACTATGTCTGGTGAGTTGCCATTCATCTCTTTATTAATTTGCTCACCCAGAGCAATGCCTGCTTCATTACTATTCGTTAAGTCGCAATATGCAACAGTAGATTCGGTCATTGGTAACTCCTAGATGGGGCGACATTATATCGGATATCTTATTGAGTCCAGACCAATGGGGCAGAAATGATTCGGCGCCGTTTCCGGAGAGTGTGATTTTTTCATAAAATGTTTAATGACCCATGGTAAATTCTCCGAAGCCGCAGCCAGAATGGTTAATGTTGTCGGGACGGAGAAGGAGTATTTAAGCCTCTGGGTTTATTGACCTTTTACAATGCCGGGTGATATGAACCCGGGAAATTCACAATTACCTGTTCAAAGGAAGCTCATGAAATCTCTGCTCATCTCCCTCTGTCTTCTCACCGTTGCCACCTGTGGAAAGAAAGACTCTAAGCCCACGAAGATTGTGAACGCCCTTTGTGCTGAAGGAGAATCTAAAAATTGCGTCCTCCCGACTCAATTTATCATTGTTTCCAAGAAACAACTTCCGAAGAAGATTAAAGTTTATTTTAAAAAAGAAAATTTCAGAGCTGAGGCTTTGAATCAGTGCGACCCGACTGCTAGTATCCAACTCTTTCCGATCTGGGGCGTCTCCATGATCGGGTTCAGAGAAAGATCAGAAGTGTTCGAAGCTGGCATGGGCCTGGAGATCGTCGATGCCGGTGAGAGCTGTGACAAAGATGCACTCTTCTTTGATGAAGTGGTGATTCCGGTGGATTCGGATTCCTGGCAGCACACTAAAACGACCAAGACCTTTAACTTAGAAAACTGATAAAAAACAGTTGCTTGGGATAATCAATTCAAGTTTTGCACCCTAAAGTCCGATAAAACAACGTGGGTATATGAAGTGCCTAGTTAGAATTGGTAATCGGAGGTCCTATGAAGATTAAAATTTCAACAAGTCTTATTTTTACGTTTCTCATCTTTACCATGAGCACTGGGAGTTCTGCCGAAGAGACGACTCTGCAAGACATGATGATCCTCGACACTAGTGAAAAGATGGTCAACGTTCAGAATAAAGGCGTGGATGTTTTTCTAGCCGAGGGAGAAATGAATCCCGTGGATGATGAGGAAGAGGAAGACGAAGAATAGATCACTGATCAAAGAGAGCTTTCTCTAATTCAAGTCTACCCAAACGTCTCTAATCCAGTCCCCGACGTTGTGATAGCTCTCAACATCAAGGCGGGTATGAAGGTTAGTCACTGTGATGTTTCCGTCCTGATAGGGCCCATCGAAAGTGTAGTCTGCGGCGATCCCGCAAATTTCCCAGTCACCTTTTGAACTCTTCGTAAGCATCGGTCCTCCAGAGTCGCCCGGGCAGAGTGAGGCGTTGGAAGAACTTTCTCCGTAACCTGGAGTGACCCAGTTTGACTGGCCGGTGATTTCTGCAATTTTCCGGTAGAGTGAGTGTTCATGGACCAAGTACTCCGGTGAGATAGTTTGGGTGGTGGCGTACCTCATACGAGACGCCCCGCCGGGTTCGACCCCCCTGGTGCAACCAGCTCCTACCATAGCGACCTCAGTCCCGTATGGGAGTGGACTAAACCTAACGTTGATCACTGGGATGAGTGCCGTTTCTTCTCGGACATTAATGAACGCAACGTCGGACCGACCCGGGGTCATGCGCGAACTGCCCACTTCGGTGCCGTCACAATGGCTTTGAACACAGTCTTTCAGCCAGCTGGGATGGATGATCAGTGACTGAACGTTCACCGTGCCTCGGTGATCTTTAAAGGTTAATCGGAGAGTATTCAGTCCACTGCTCACACAGTGAGCAGCAGTGATAAATTGTTTTGATCCTACCTTGGTGATGGTGCAGCCACCGTTGAAGGTACCGACGCCGCGGAATAAGTCTCCGACGGGTTTTCCGTTGATGAGTCCCGGGTCCGCGAATGAAGAAGTTACTGCGATTGAAAAAATGAGACCGATGAGTGGCTTGATCATGAAGTGTCCTTGGTAACAAAAACATAGCAGCTTCAAGCAGAAGAAGTCACCTTACTAAGCCTTGCAGTGTGAATTATGGGTGTATTACTTAGCTTTGAGACAAGCGCCGAAGTACCCGGGACCGATCTCCGGACTCCCCACTGGCACCACGGGGATGTTTGTGAATGCTTCGGCCCCACTCGAGAGAGGAAGTCGCATGGATTCCTTTAACATCGTATCCAGTGTCTTCTTGACGGTCTTCTGCGCAGTACTATCAAACCACTTTGAAATCTGGAGATCGAAGTTCCCATCGACCTTCCCGTTTTCTAGGCAGAAGTCTCCGTCTCCGCAGAAACTCGGAGTGTAGCTCACGCTCAGATCCAGGCTTCCAGTGACCTTGCCCAGTCCACCGATGTATCCATTCCGGAAACACTTATGCATTTTCGTGTCGACTTTATAGCCCTTCACTTCTATCCCATTTTTCATCTCGCTGAAGTACTTTATCGACGGGGGTCCATTGAGGAAGCAGCGAAATCCCTTGTCTCCGTCTTCAAGGGCGAGGAAGCAACCAGACCCTTTTGGCTCCTTTTTGTCCGAGTCGACGACGCCTGGAGGAAGTGTGTAATCCCCCTTTCCGGAGTGGCACAACCGGCCGGTCTGGTACATTTTTTCCAGCAGGCGGTTCATCTCATTGAGGTCAACGAAGGCCTGGATACCTGTGTTGCAATCCTTGACCTTCTTGTCTGCGATGATGGACGGGTTAGTGGTGTCGCAGATATCAGGTAAGCCCACGCTCACAGAGTTATTTGAATTTTCATTCAACTCGGTGATGATCTGAACATTCTTCAGAAGTTCCGAATTGGTCTGGTTCTGCGAGATTTTTGAGATGACGGCATCAAGCTTGCTTGAGAGATGTGGAGAAGTTAATGAGATTTCAGTCTTAAGGGCCTTGAGCCTCGTCTTCAGTCTCTCCGAAGTGACCTGATCGAATCTTTCAAACTGATCTACCAGGAGGTTGAGGGCATCGGTGAGTTTCGGAAACTTCTTTTTTCCCCAGATGGCCACCGGATCGAGACATGGGTCTTTCGGGGCGAACTGTTTTTTCCTCGCTACGGCCAGGGAGCACTCGAGCAGGTCTACGGACTTTCCGGCCGTAATGTTTGCCATGCCGAGTTCTGAGACGAAGGAGTCGGATCCGGCGGTGATGGTCGTCGCGCGCTTCGGTCGTAGTTTGCGGGTGTACTCACCTATGGTCTGCTGGAATGTTTGCTCGAGGGACTCCTTGAGGGCCTTCTCGATGCCGGGTCTGAAATGCTTGGCGAGGTTCTTTCCGACGCTACCCTTTAGCCACTGCAAGGTGGAGGCCCGGTACCCGGAGAAGCCCGTGATCTGGGAATTCGAGAGTGCCTCTTCTAGCATCTCATCAGAGATCAGGTTATTATCTCCGGTTTCGAACTTCATCCCCGAGAGGATATCTTTGGTAGCGAAATCAACCTTCCCGATCATGCAGACTTGACGTTTCTTGGTGTTATCGTCGGCTAAGTTCAGGGTGAAGTTTTTTAGACCGACCCGCTCCAAGTTTACTCCCGGAACTTTCGCAAATTCAACTTCAGCGCCTACTGTGGTAATGAATTTTGTGATGGTGAAGCAGGCCTTGATCTTATTGCCCGGCTCCGCCGTTACCTTGATGTCTTTATCGAAGTCGAATTCCTTGAGGTTCACCTGGTTATTAAGATTTTCTTTCTCGCTCCCCATCTCCTGCTTAAAATGCACCGTGGAGAAAATTGCACTGGTGTCCGACGTCGGACACTTATTGACCGCCTCGGGCTTCAGTGACGCCGGCCCCAGGATCACTGAGCAAGGAAGTGTATCACACAGCTCGGCCCGGATTTTCAGGTCCACCTGAGGGTCCGCACACAGGTCCGGATCTTTGCAATTCACCGCTCCAGGTTTTCGAAGCAAGAGTGTCGCGCAGGCGTCGGCGTTAGGAGAGAAGGCGAAGGGGGTCACGTCGTATTTGCGGAGAAGGTTCAGCTGAGACTTCAGCCCATCTGCGCCGTCAGCGTTCATGTAATTCGTGAGCGGCAGAAGGATCCGTTCGATCTGCTCGCTGGTGCCCAGTGTTTGGTTCAAAGCACTGCTATCGACATCGATTTTCACCAGCTGGGACTTGCAGACACATTCTTCCTGCGCACGGGAGGGCCGGGAACTAACGAATAGGAGAACGATGATAAGAAATTTCATTGCTGAGTGCCGGTTTCGGTTTTCTTTGGTTCGAGGCAGACACCGAGGTAGCCGACGCCGGTGTCGACTTTCTTAGTCTGCACTGGAAAACCGAGGGTAGACGCCAGTGGGAGCTTGATGTTTTCCATGACGTACTTGGGAAGTTCTTTCATGATCGAGCTCATGATTCCGTCTTCAATCTTCGTGGCCTTCCAGCCACCGGTCAGGTCGTCCTTCTTTTCTGTTAGAGTTCCCGGATTGCCCTGGACGTCGGTTAGACAGAGATCTCCGTTGCATTCCTTCGGTCTGAAGGACATCTTGAGGTCCGGCATGCTCACGCCGAACTTATAGAGTAACCCGAACAGGGCCGACTTGTAGCAAGCTTTGAGAGGGAGCGTCAGTTCGTACTTTCCGAGGTCTCTTGCCTTCTTGCCCTTGCCGACGATCTTCGGGACGTACTTAATTTTCGGAGCCGCGTCGATGTAACAGCTCATCCCGTTCATGTTGATGTAGCAGCCCGACTTCGCTCCACCGGAGGAGTTCGGCACGTACTTCCCGGAACCGCTTTCGCAGAGCTGGCCGGTCTCCCACATGCGGGCAAGTACCTTTCCGAATTCTTCGATGTCGGCGTAGACCTGTACCGGACACCCTGCCATCTTCTTATCCGCGTGAGCGGAGGGTTTTGGATCACAGAGTTCCGGGAACGTTAACCCGAAGCTGCTGCCGAGCTTCCCGTCATTGATGTTGTTTACGATCTGGACGACATTTCCCATGCTCAAGGAATCCTGCTTGGCCTTGACCGCGCTGGCGAGCTTCCGCAGTCTATTGGGAAACTCGGCGATATTACGTTTCTGGATGCCTTCGAAGAAATCGTGACTTTGCTTTTTCCGTTCCTCCGAGATCCTCGGATTGTCATCTTTCTTGATGTCTGTTTTCAGGCGACAGACGACTGGCTTCACTTCTGCGTCGGCGGGGCAGGAGAAGGTTGACGTCGAATCCAGGACTTCACTGGGATTCTTGCCGAGGAGGGCCGCGAGGCGATTGATGATGTCTTCGTCGACCACGGTCGACTGCCTCAGCAGGATCTCCAGAGCCGAGATCTCCGAATAAACGCGGTTAATGTTATCTAGGGCAGATGCCGGAAAGCCTTTCACGTCCTTGCAATGGGCTGGGATCGGATCCCCGGCCCCTAGGAACATACTGCATTCGATCTTGGCGACGCTCTCCAGCGCCTTTACGTTCGGAAGACTCATCTTGTTCATGAGACTCTTGCCGTCGACAGTCACCGACCCACCCGTTAGGAAAGGATTGACCGTGCGTTCGATCTGCTCGCTGAGTTCTTTCTCGAGGATCAGGTTCACTTCTTCGTTCAGGGAATCCTTCAATGAGTGGGCAATGACGGTGAGGATTTCGCCCTTGGAAGTTTCTAGCTTTTCCATGTCGAAGCTTGGGAGAGCGTCGATCTTGACCGCTCCAACGGTGTTGAGGATCATCTGATCTGAAAGCAACGGATCTCCGGTGATCTTCAGATCACTCACCGGTTTACCGTTCGCACCGATCTTGGCGGTCACACACATCTTCCGCGGTTCGTCCCCGGGACCCCCAATCTTCGGATTGATGTTCCTCAGAGTCAGGGGCGGGAAGAGCGTGTTCATGGTGAGCTGGACATTCAGGTTCACCGAAAAGTCTTTCACGTCGAAGCAGAGTTTGGTTTCCCCTGTGGTCTTGTCGTAGTCCGAGGAAGTCGGGACGAAGTTAGGTCTGCCGAGGACGAACTTCCCGGGGAAGGCGAGCTTAGTGAAGTGGATGTCCTTTACTTTATTCGCACCCTGACCGCAGGCGCCCTGGTTAAAATCCCCTTCGAAAATGTCGCAGGGAAGGTTTAGGCAAAGGCGGTCTTGGACCTTCTGGCCGTACTTCTCTTTATTCGAGCAGATGTCTTTTTCCTCACATGTTTTTATTTTCTCGAACCCCGGCAGGCCAAGGTTGGCTTTGCACTTCACCTTACTGTAAGGGAAGTCGACCGATTTAACTTCAAAGGACGCGTTCTCGATCGCGTCCTTGAGCTGTTCTGACTGGGCCACGGATTTTAACGCCGGAAGGATGCTCTTCACCGACTCATCCGAGAGCGCACTCTTCGCGACGTCCACCCGCAGGAGCTGGGAGCCGCAGTCCGGCTGGCAGTCTACGTCATCTGCACGAAGATTCATGGTTAAGAGGAGCAAATATATGGCAAATAAATAGCGCATATACGCTTATCGTAAGATGAAATGCGAATGTTAAACCTTTAAACAAAAATACACCGGAGCAGCTTTGTCGGATGATAATGGCAATTATAAGTTATCAAAATTAAATAGAATAAAATAAATATCGTGAAATTTCGTATCCCTTTAAATATAATTGATGTACTGTTGCCTTCAGAGACCGAATTTGCTTTTTATTCTTTAGACTTCATCCTCTTCTTTATAAATCCCTATTCACAATACAAATCAATTCAATCCACTTTACGTGCGATGAATTTTCATTGGAGTTAAGTATGAGTACAAAAATTTATGTTGGTAACCTAGGCTATAGCGTTGTCAACGATACACTGGCAGAGAAATTTGCTCAGTTTGGAACAGTTCAATCAGCAAAGGTCATTATGGACCGAGACACTAATCGTAGTAAAGGATTTGGCTTTGTTGAGATGTCCACGAGTACCGAGTCAGCGAAAGCGATCGAAGCACTCAACGGAACAGAATTTGGCGGACGCCAGATTAATGTAACTGAAGCGAAGCCGATGGTTCCGAGAGATAACAATCGTTACTAAGGTCTAGTTTACCGAAAAATGTCGGCTCCAAAAAGCCGGCATTATTTTTTCTTCAGAGATGAACAGATCTTTCTACCAAAGCCTCAAACCCATCGTCATGGACATCCTCGGACTCTCCAAGGACGCCATCCACATCTACATCGGTACCGTCGCATTTTTGATCACCTTCCTCCTTTTTAAGAAGAAATCTCCATGTTTCATCCTGCTGGTCCCCGGGATCCTCATCTCAATTTTCCTGGAAGGCTTAGACTTGTGGGACGATTACAGATTCTCGGTGCGATCCGACATCTCGTCCAACATCCATGACATTTTAAATACGAATCTGATTGCAGTGATGGTGCTTACGGTCTTGAGGATGGCGGGCAACCAGCGTCACCCACCAAACGATCCACAGTCCTAAATAAGTGGCTTATGAGTTATTTTACATCTCAGGGTGCCTGCGTTTTCAACTTTCGTAGACGGCAGAGTAAGGTACAAAAGAGCTCCCTTGGTGTTTTCGACGTTCACGACGAAAAGCACATTCTTCCAGTCACGCTTCGTGATCGAAACGGAAGTAACATTTCCTCTCTTGCTGAGGGTTACCCGGTCAGTCTTCGGATTGAGTGGGAAGCCACCGAGGAACCCCTTCTTAAATTTCAAAGTTGTCTGGAGAGACCCGAGGCCACCGGCGGAGTTGAAGTCTGTTTCAAACTCAAGCCCGATCTTGTTATAGTCTTCCATGGTCGAGATCCCTTCATCCATAGGAGAGACGTCTCCGTCTTTGATGATGGTACAGTTCACCGATACTTTCTCGAAGGCCTGGGCAAAGGAGTTCTGGATCGAAAGGGTCGAAAGAAGTAACGCGAGCGCAGTTAGTTTCATTGCATTGTCCTTGGGTAGAGTTACCCCAGTGATTAACATTTCAGTTTAAATTGATCCAAGGTGATTGTAAAAAGGTAAGAGTCCTGAGATGAACGGCGGTGGCAACAGGGCCACCGCCGGTTCATGATTTCAGTGCTTTCGCTGGACGTCGGTGCGAGCGTTCCATTCCTGATTCTTGCGGTCTTTGTCACTAACGATGAGGTCGTTGTCCTCCTCCTCGTCGTGATCGTCCAACTTGATGTCGATGAGATCATCCTCTAGGCCATCGTCGTTGAGGTATTCCGAAACTTTTTCATTCGTTTCGGCTTTTCTTCCATCACGACGACGAAATTTGTCTTCTTCCTGGTTTAACTTTGAAGTATCCATGTATTCCTCCTGGTTACCCAAGAACTAGCAAATCTAATACCAAAATAAGGAGCTTTCTGACTAAAGGTTCGGTAAAGGTACCAGCTAGGGCAGTGACGCTACATGAATCATGGTGTATGTAGGAGGTACCATGAACCTATCAAAAATTATCATATTGATTCTTCTGAGCCTGGCTTTACAGTCTTGTGGAAAAAAGCGCTCTAGTGAAAGACAGAAGATGCCCATCTCGCCTCAGGAAATTTTATTCCTGTTAGAAAACCAAACTTTGGACTGCGACACTGTAAGTGGGACGAGATGCCCGGAAGGCATTGCGAAAGTCTTCGTAATAAATCCGGTCAATAGAAATGACTCCCACCTCTGCACCGGTTTCATGAACGGCAGCAACCGGCTGGTCACCAACAACCACTGCGTGGCCAATGAAGCCGAATGTTCTAATACTTTCTTTAGTATCTACGATGGCACTGGATCGCAGACCGCAAGATGTAAGCGCATCATCAGCACCGGCAACGACGAGAAACCTCTAGAGAACCGGGCGGTGGACTACACCGTGCTCGAGCTCGACCGCAGTTTGCCGGACCTCGAACGCCTTGAGATTGCGGATTCGGAGCCGGAGATCGGTGAAACACTCACGGCCTGGGTCATGGACCATTTTGAAGGTGGCCTTCGGTCCCGGATCACTGAGCTAGACTGTAAGGCCCTCAACCGCATCGACTCCCTGGAACTCGGCAACTGCCAGGCCATCCAGGGAAACTCCGGAAGCCCTCTCTTGAACTCTTCAAACGAGGTCGTCGGAGTCATCTGGGGAGCATCACTGGACGAATCGGTGAAAGCCGAGTTTCCTTTGGAGCAGAGACGGGCCCGAAATGAAAACGCCTACGCAACAGAAGTAAAGTTTTTTAAAACATCTCTCATCACTGAGTAACTATGCAAACCGCTCCGCCACCGTCAATCATCCCGGAAGACCTGAAGGGAATCATCTCGAAGTCCGTTAAAATTCTGGGACAGGGAGTGAAAGACATCTACGGTCTGCGCATGTACGAGAAGGTCGAAGACCTGCGTCTCAGGATGAAAGACGTCAGAGGAAGAGACGCGTCCCTGGTGGAGCGGTCGCTGGATGAAATTTACCTAGAACTGAAGACCTCCAGCAACGACGAGCTCCATAAAGTCGCGAAGGCATTTTCCCTGATGCTCGAACTCATCAACGCCTGCGAAGCCGCGTACCGGTCCTTCCGGCTAGCGGACTATCAGACGGAGTCGCACAAGAAACCGCATTCCCTGGTCTATGTCTTCACCAGCCACCCCACGGAGGCCCGCAGTAAGGACTTTCTTTTTCTGATGGATAAGATCGAATCTCTTCTGCTCCAGAGTTTCCGGAGCAGTTTCGAAGAGATCGAAGAGAAGATATATCACCTGTTAAAAATCTCACTGAAGCTCGATCTTGCGAATAACCGGCGACCCCAGGTAAAAGATGAGGCGGACCAGATCTTCCACATCGTCCTCGACCACAGCATCCTCTCCGAGCAGATCGCACTCCGGCAGAAAGGGATCAACGTCTTCTTCCGCACCTGGGTCGGGGGAGACAAGGATGGCCACCCGAAGGTCGGTCCGCTCACCATGCTCCAAAGCTTCAACCTTTCCCGGGGAAAGCTCTTAGAATTCATCCAGGAGAAGGTGACCGAGTACGAGCAGGAAGTAGCGTTGATCGATCCGGTCTTGCACAAGACCGTCAAGGCCCTCAAACTGGAACTCAAGAAGATGAAGCTCGTCGGTGCCAATGACGGGAAAAAGCTCAAGGCACTGAATAAGTCGTATCAACAGTTTCTTACCTTAGCGTCGAAGAAGCAGCTCCTCTCCCCAGCTCTGAGGGACGTCGCCGACCTCATCTGGTTGTATCCGGCCCTGGTGCTTCCACTGGAGATCAGAGAAGACCAGGAACTGATCCACGCGGCACTCACCGATCCCAGGCAGCCCATCGCCAGGATGCTCGCGCAGTTGAAGAAGATCGCCGCAGGGGTGGAGAACAAGTGGTACGTGAGAGGTTTCATCATTAGCATGTGCCAGGAATCCCGGGACCTGCTGGCCGCGATGAAGCTCACGAAAAAAATGCTCGGGAGCTTCTCCCTCCCGGTGGTACCGCTGTTTGAGAATGAAAAAGGTCTTTCGAATTCGGTGAAGATCCTGACGGAGGCTTTCGCCGAGTTTGATTTCATCCACAGCCACCATAAGTCCTGGAACGGTAAGTTCGAAGTCATGCTGGGCTACTCAGACTCGAGTAAAGAGAACGGGGTCCTCCCAGGGAGGTTACTGGTGCAGAAGGCACTACTGGAGCTGGAAGAGTTCTTACTCAAAAAATCTCTTACTCCGGTCTTTTTCCACGGGTCCGGAGGGAGTGTCAGCCGGGGGGGCGGTTCGATCAAAGAACAGATCGCCTGGTGGCCACAGAGTGCCCTGAATATTTATAAAGTTACCGTACAGGGTGAAACCGTCCAACGTCATTTTCATCAGCCGCTCATCATGCGGTCTCAGGTCGGGAAGATCGTGGATGAGTTTTCTAACTACCGGCCCCGGAATCTGAAAACTCCTCCCAAACTCCCGGTTTTTGCGAAAGCCATTCAGGATGAGTACAGAAGCCTGGTGAAGGATCCGGAGTTCCAGGAACTGGTCTCCAGAGCAACACCGTATGACTTTCTGAACCTTCTAAAAATCGGCTCCAGACCAACAAAACGCAGCGGAAAAGGTGCCTTCACAATTAGAGCGATACCTTGGATTCTCTGTTGGACCCAGACCAGGCTCCTGCTCCCCTTCTGGTGGGGCACTGGAAGTGCGTGGGCGAAGTTGGATCTGGAGAGCAAGGAAGAGATCAAAACTTACTATAAAGATTCACCCCTCATGCACTCTTACGTCAAGAACCTTGGGTTTACGTTTGCCAAGATCGAGCTCGGCGTCTGGAACTTTCACGTTGAACACTCGACCCTAGCGGAGTCTGAGAAACACAAATGGAAGGTCAAAATCCAAGATGAACTTCTGCTCTCGAAAGGCTTCTTCCGGGACCTCACCGCAGACGCGGAGTTCACCTGGTTCAGGCCGAAGCTTGGGGAGAGCATCGTCTTTAGGTCTAGTATGATCCATCCGCTGAATGTGATCCAGAAGCTCGCCCTCGAGAGAAAAGATAATGTCTTGCTACGGGAGACGGTCACAGGGATCGCGTGTGGGATGTTGACTACGGGGTAGCCTTGATGCTGGTCTATCCTCGATAAAAATTTTCAAGGATCGAAGGGAGTTCCAAGTTCTTTCCGACGATCTGCTCGAGCCTGGACTTCTGTTCCGGCGTGAGGAACCTAGCGAGCGGCTGGTCAACCTTGTTCTCAAAGTCCATTGCGAAATTAATCTGAGAATCCCATTTCTTGTGAAACCTCAGGAGATCATCGGGCCTCACGTATTCCCTTTCATGGCCTGGGCCGTTGGCGCACCTAAACGGTTCGATGATATTCAAGGTTCCATAGTCATTGGTAATCTCGTCACCTTTACGGATATCTTTGATGGCAATTTCGAAGTCCATGCTGGTTAGGATCGAGTTTGGTTCGTAGCTGTGGTTTACAAACCGGGTCAGATCCCAGCAGAAGAAATAATCACCTTTCCTGTCGCGGTAAGTGTATTTCATGAGGTTTTCATTATTGGCCACCGAGAGGGCCTTGATCTCTTCGGTAGTGAAAACTCGGTCTAACTGGTCCTTAACCCAGGTAATGGTACCAATTGGGATATTCTGCGTTGCGAAGATACCATATCCAATTTCCTGGGAAACAAACCTGAGTTCAGTGTGTGGGTGGAGCATTAATTCCTCATTTGCGTTATAAGAAAATCATAACAAAAATGAGTTCGAATTGTGAAAAAAAAACCCCTCCGGAGAGGGGTCTAGAGAGATTATTTAGTGTCTGGCATTTCTATCGGAATCGAAGTCACGGGTGTTGGAAGAATCTTCCTTTGCGGACCGTTCCTGGTTAGCTTTCAAAGTTTTATTCTCAAAGGCTTTCCGTTCAGCAGAGGCGTCGAGAAACTCTGATGCTTTGTCCTGAAACTCTGAGGTCGCTGCCGTTCGGGTAGCTGTTGGGTTTCGTTGGAAAGAGCTCTCACCCTTATCGTCCTTTCGGTCGGACTCATTATCAAATGAGGCCAAGAGCTTATCCATTTTAGATTTAATCTGCTCTTTGCTTTCTCCGTATTTTCCTTCGACCAGACCTCCGACCTGCATCAGGTTGCCTTTAGTCTCGTCGAGCTCATCATCAGTCAGTTTGCCCCAAAGGTTTTTGATCCCACCTTTGATTTCTAGCCATTTTCCCTGTATTTGATGTTCATTAAGCATAAAACCTCCAAAGTTAATCTTCATAGAACATGTTTTATAAGCAGTATACATGCCAAGATGCGACCCATAGACCCATGCTGGGCCATGTAGCTGCAGATTGAAAGAATGAGGTGGTTAGTTTTGAACGATGCCTGAAGTTTTAAGAGAGGAAAGATTGATACAGCTATGTTTTCAGTCAGGAGCCCGGCATGAGGCTACAAATTAATGCGACCTTGACTGATCTTGATATAAGCAATCAGCGTGCCAACCATGCCATCTGGTACAATTCTTGCAAAATTTCTGACGACCGAATCACCCACAGGAGGCCCTATGACTACCAGTAAACTATTAGACGGAAAGAGAAGATCACATGCTGCTAAAGTTCTTCAGAAAATGAGCAAGAAGCAAGAAACGACAGAAACTGAAGAAGTTGCCAGCACTTCCGCTTCAGCGTCTAAAACTAACGAGGATCGTCCAGAAAAGGCTTTAAAGGAACAGTACATTCTCATTAGAGACGACATCCTAAAGCTCAGAGATGACCTTACCAAAGGCTATGACATGGCAAAAGGTCTGCTGGAAAAGAAGGGTGTGGTCAAAGAACTTATCAAGGGACAAATTAATCTCTAATGGCAAAAGGGGTAATAAGCCTCAATAAACGGGGTTATTGGCCACGCCGGTTTAATGATGTTATGTATAACTCCCGTTAAATGCTAATAGAGCCTTTGGCACAGTTTATGTAAGAGGGAGCATCGAGACATTGATCTCGTAATTTAAAGGAGAAGGTTATGTTAAGAGCAGCAATTGCATTCTTTGTTTTAGGCTTAGTAGCAATTCTATTGGGCGCAAATGGTATCGGTGGATTATCTGTTGATATCGGAAAGACTCTTCTCTTCGTCTTTTTGATTCTTGCAGTTATTTCTTTCGTTGCTAGCTTAGTAATGGGCAAGCGGATTCGATAGATAAACTAGGTTGTAGGGCCATGGATGTAAAAGAACATTACCTAATGACTTTTATTGCTCTCTTTCTCCTGGGTGTGATGGTAGGTTCCACCCAGGAAAACAACCTAAAGGTTTGTGAGTCGCAAGGCAGAATGGATTGTGCCCCAGAAGATTATGAATATCGAATGAACCATGTACTGGGTGACTTCGATCTTGGATGAAACTAGGGTATATATGACTTCTTACTTTGTTGGACTTTCGGTCATGGTAGTAGCTTCAATCGTTTCATTTTTTTATTAATTGATTATACTGGATTGACGATAATTGATTTAAAACTAAGATAGGGCCGTGCAGGCCCTTTCTTAGTTTCTCAGGAACCTTGATTTCATATCTTCTAAATTTAGTTCGTTCATCAGTGCCTCGAGCCGCTCGCGAGGGTAGCGCCGGGGCAGGTCTTTGTACTGAGCAATGATGAGTTCGTTCTTCATGGAATGCTCCCAGCCGGTGAGCTCGGTGACCGTAACCTGGTACCCGTTCGCCTCGAGCTCTAGGCACCTCAGGACATTAGTGATCTGACTTCCGAATTCTCGAGTGTGAATAGGATGTCTCCAGATTTCTGTCAGAACGTTAGAAGAAAGGTTCTGGCTCTTATGCTTCTTAAGAAAAGCTGCGACCTCGGCCTGGCAGCAGGGAACTAGAACCATGAACTTCGACTTTTTTTCTAGTCCGAACCGGATGGCATCATCGGTGGCGGTGTCACAGGCATGGAGTGCGGTGACTAGGTCTACCTCCTCCGGTAGCTCGGAAGAAGTGATAGAGGCTTCGACCGTGAGATTGAGGAACGTCATCCGTTTGAATTTCAGTTTCGAAGAGAGGTCCTGTGATTTCTTAATCAACTCCTCTCTGGTCTCGATCCCATAAATTGTTCCCTGGTCTAGAGCTTTGAAAAATAAATCGTAGAGGATGAAGCCCAGGTAGGACTTTCCCGCTCCGTGGTCGACGACGGAGAATTGTTTGTTCGGTTCATTGGCAAGAGTTTGCAGAATGGGTTCGATGAAATTATAGAGGTGGTAGACCTGCTTTAACTTTCTCCGGCTATCCTGATTGAGCTTTCCGTCTCGGGTGAGGATGTGAAGTTCTTTTAATAGTTCTATAGATTGTCCGCTACGGATTTCAGGGATTAGATTCATGAAAATTTATTAGCATGAAAAAAAGATAACCACCTTAGTAAAACCAAGGTGGTTAATCGGCTAAGACTCTCGTCTTTTGCAGGTAGTCAAAGCCGATTTATTGTTCTAAGCAGCACTGATGCCAAATATAAAGTTAATCATTTCAAGCTTTTAAATATTCAACTAAGACAATCCAGCGAGCTAATGACCCAGGGTAATGGGGCGCTACTTCAAAATTGTTGTAAAACCCTTTCTTCAGCGCTTAAATAAGAGAAAAGTGAGGCAGATAGTAATGGAAGTTCCTGAGGAAATCATGTTTCGGTATATGGAACGCCGGCGGCGGGACCTAGAGATATGCTGGGAATCACTAAGTAGTGGGAATTTTCCGGTAATCGAAAGGGTGGGCCATCAGCTTAAAGGGAACGGATCAACTTTTGGATTTGACGATCTGGCGAGCATAGGAAATAAATTAGAAATCGCAGCTTCATCGAGGGACTCCGCCGCTCTGGGCGAAGTCCTTAAAGATTTTTCTCACTGGGTAAACAATCACATCAATTAAGATTCATCTCTTTTAACTTCCGGTAGAGTGTTTTCCGGTCGATCCCGAGATCCTTCGCGGTCTGCTCTT
Organism: Bacteriovoracaceae bacterium; assembly: GCA_035576105.1. Taxonomy (GTDB): domain Bacteria; phylum Bdellovibrionota; class Bacteriovoracia; order Bacteriovoracales; family Bacteriovoracaceae; genus Peredibacter. The sequence continues at coordinate 195,655 of DATLXA010000054.1, read as the reverse complement.
TTGCTCCGTCATTCTTATCGAAAATGTGCTGGATATATTTTTTACTGAGCTCGTCGAGAGTCACAGGCTTGTCTTCTTCGAAACTGATGCCCTTCTTCACCGGGGAGGCGCTCAGGCCCGCGTGCATCTCGTAGGCATCTTCGGTTGGCAGGTCCTCGACCTGGATGAACTCCGAAGAAGTCAAAACCACGGCTCGCTCGATGGCGTTTTCAAGTTCCCTGACGTTTCCTTTCCAGGTGTGGTTCTCGAGTATCTGGATCGACTCCTTGGAAAAACCCTTGACCTGAACGTTGTTCATCACCGCAAACTTCTTAAGGAAATACTCGCTCAACGGAAGGATGTCATCCTTCCGTTCTCTAAGTGGGGGCATGTAGATTGGGATTACGTTCAAACGGAAGAATAGGTCTTCTCTGAACCTGCCCTCAGCGACTTCTTTACGAAGATCTTTATGGGTGGCGCAGATGATCCGGGCAGTGATGTCCCGGTACTGGTTCTCACCGATCCGTTTGACCTTTCTCTCCTGTAGGACACGGAGGAGTTTGGCCTGTAAAGGCAGCGAGAGGTCTCCGATCTCATCGAGAAATAAAGTTCCTTTATTGGCTTCTTCGAAGAGGCCTACTTTCTTATCATTGGCGCCGGTGAACGCACCCTTGGCGTGACCGAAGAGTTCGGATTCCAGCAGGTTCTCCGGTATGGCCGAACAGTTGATGGCCACGAACGGGCCGTCTTTCTTATCACCAAGTTCGTGGACCGCCCGGGAGATGACTTCCTTCCCGGATCCAGACTCTCCACTGATGAGGACGTTCGCCTGACTACCGGAGACTCGTTTTGCGAGTTCCAGGGCCTTCTTGAAGCCCTGAGATTTTCCGATGACACCCTTTAGACCTAAGAAATCTTCCTGGAAGAGACTCTTTAGGTTTGAGTTCTCGAGCTGGACCTCATTCAGAAAGAGGGCTCTCTGAACGGAGATTAGGAGCTGAGGGATGTGTAGAGGCTTTAGGACGAAGTCGTAGGCGCCGGCTTCGATGGCTTCGACGGCCGTCTCTACACTTCCTTCTGAAGTCATGAGAATGATTGGGAGTGACGAATTCGAGCGTCGGATCCTTCGGATGAAATCAAGACCAGACATGTTCGGAAGTTTTAGATCGGAGATGACGACGTCGGAACCAATTCTTTTATTCTCGATTTCGATCAAAGCCTCTTCGGCGTTGTTGAAGGTGAAGATTTTGTAACCGCGCTGCTTGAAAAAACTAGCAAGAAGATCTAAGAGATCTAAGTCATCATCAATAAGAATGATCGTCGAATTGGTTTTCAATTTCATGGGGCTAAAATCCTTGATGGGGAATATTCGGTAAATATAGGGGCAACACTACCCAGTGACAAGTTTAATTAAGCTTAAGAAAACCTGTAACTATTTAATTTTTAAAGATATGTTTAATGAGATGAAAGTTTTTTGAAAGATTTTTTTAACAATGAGAGATTCTAATTATGGCTAAAATTGCGTTTATTTTCTTCGTTATGGGACTTTTGATACTCGTTATGGGGACATATGGTGTGGCCGGTATCCCACTGGAAGTTGCCAAAATTCTTTTGGTCGTCTTTCTGGTCTTTTCCCTGGTCAGCTTCCTCGGAGGAATGACTTCCGGAAATAAACTCTAAGATCATCCGAGATTCAATTATACTGTTTAATCCAGGAAGGTACTAATGAACATAGCCGATTCGATGATCTTCGTTCTCAAGAGTAAAACTCAGACCCTCTTCACTGATTTCTGGAACGACGACGTGAAAACCGTGCTCAAAGAAACGGGCAAAGATCTTTCGAAGATGATCAGAAACGGTGCGGGCCAGATCCGGACCTTCAAAAGAAGTGACATCAAAACCAACTTCAATGAATTGTACGACTCAACGATTGATATGGTCACTATCTTCAAGGTCATTCCGAAGCGAGTGAAGGAAGGCTTTTCCTTTTTCCGGGACGACCTGACAGCGGAACTCGATCAAAAGGGCGACTCGAAACATAAGACGATCTTCTGCCTGAAGGTCATCGCTTCCCTTAGTAGTTTCACCCTAGGTGCGATCTACAATGTGAAGCGAGGGCAGACGGAGTTCTCCTTCAAGGGTCTCAAGCGAAAAAACGCCTTCACCCAGTTCCTGGTGTACGAGCTCATCTTCAAGCTGAGCCAGGTCTTCATCCTGCGGTTCCTAGGTGAAGTAGAGAAGCAGGTTTCTCACCCGGAGGAACTGGCGAACATCCGTTTCTTCAAGGGACTCATCTCCGACCGTTCTAAACTTCAAGAAGAAGCAGAGAACCTCAGTAAAGACGCTGAGCCCGGGGATAAGGCCCTTGAGATTGTGGAAAACCTCAAAAATTATATTTTCACTGGGAAGAGGGATTAAAAAAAGTTATCGTTTCTCATGGACATAAACCTTACCCTGGAAAATTTACGAGAGAGTTATCAGGACAAGAAGCTCGACATCAATGACTGCGCAAGAGACCCGGAGGAGCAGTTCGACGCCTGGCTTGAGGCTGCCATCAGTTCCAAGTGCGACGAACCGAACGCTTTTGTCCTTTCGACTGCCAAGCTCAACCGACCACGGGGCCGCGTCGTCCTGCTGAAAGGGATCCATCAGGGCCAGTTTATTTTTTACACAAACTACAGTAGCTCCAAGGGAGAAGAGATCACCGCGAATGACCGGGTAGCTCTTACGTTCCTCTGGCTTCCGCTTCACCGTCAGGTCCGCATCGAAGGGCGAGTCGCACTGGTGGAGCCGCGGCTCTCTGATGAGTACTTTCACAAACGCCCCCGGGGTAGTCAGATCGGTGCCATCGCCTCTCCGCAGAGCCAGAAGGTTAAGGACCGCGCTCAGTTAGAGAAGCTCTTCTCGGTGATTGAAAAAAAATTTGCCGACTCGCCGGTACTCCCAAGGCCAGCTCACTGGGGGGGCTACGGCGTGACTCCGGAGTACTTTGAGTTTTGGCAGGGAAGACGAAACAGGATGCACGACAGAGTCTGCTACCAGAAAAATAACTCGGACTGGGACATCTTCAGGATCGCGCCCTAGACCGGTTGAACATCCAAGCGAAGGCACTCGCCCAGAAAATTCCTACCACCGCACCACCCAAGACGTCTCCCGGATAATGGACTCCCAGGTAAATTCTGCTGTAAGCAACCAGACAGGGGATCACCCAGAAGAGGTGTTTGAACCTGAATGTGAAGGGAAGTGTTAGCAGTGCGAACTGGATGATGGCAGTGGAGTTGGCCGCATGGGAAGAGACGAAGCCGTACTTCCCTCCGCATTTCTGCCCGAAGGAATGGATCAGGAGCTTGAGCTCAGGAAGCTTGCAGGGCCTGAGCCGCTCGAAGATATTTTTCAGGATGTACGAGGAGGTCACGTCGCAGGCAATCAGTGTCAGCACGAGGAATAGACCAAACAGCACAGCAGGCCTGGTTCGGAGATTTTTCGCCGCAAAGTATATAAAATAAAGAATGAACGGAATCCACAGGAACTGCCCCGAGGCGAAGACCATCAACGGATCGAGCCAGCTCGCGTGTAACGAATTCAGCTGTAGGAATAAGGAAGTGTCCAGGTTCATAGGAGAGTCCCGAGAGTTTTTTTAAACCGGAGCCGCAGGACCGCGACGGCGGCTTCCAGGATGATGTTCCCACTCATCTTCGATGCACCATGGGTGCGTTCACGGAAGATGATCGGAAATTCCAAGCACGGTAGACCCCGAGACCAGATCTTATACTTGAGCTCGATCTGGAAGGCGTAGCCGATGGAAAAAATTTTGGTCAGGTCGAGCGATCTAATGGCAGTCTTCGAGTATCCGTTGAAGCCACCGGTGGAGTCCAGGAAAGGGATGCCGGTGACGAACCTCGAGTACCAGGAAGCGACACAGGAGAGGATCAGCCGTCGCATGGGCCAGTTCAGCACCCGTACGCCGCCAAAGTATCGGGATCCGATGACCAGGTCATGAGTATTCAGGCCCTCCACGAAGCTTGCGATGCAAGCAGGATCATGAGAAAAATCGCAGTCCATGGTAATGACGGCGGCGTAATCTTTTTCGACGGCCCAGGTGAAGCCACTGAGGTACGCTGTGCCCAGGCCCAATTTCTCTGGTCGTTCCAGAAGAAATAAATTCACTTTTTTTTCCTGAAAGGCCTTCACGCTAGCTGCCGTGCCATCAGGGGACCCGTCGTCGATGACCAGAACATGCAGGTCGGGATAGGTCGAATCCAGCGTCGCAATCATCCGGCCGATGTTAGCTAATTCATTATAGGTGGGGATGATGACGACGGTGGTATCTAATCTAGGCAAACGGTTAACCTTGGCATAAGTTTGTAAGACAGTTTGTACCACACAATACTAATGATGGCGACTCATGACAGGTCCCTTGAAGCTCATTCTGGCAGCGCTATTCGTCTTTCAACTCTTCATGGCGGGCAGCTTCGAGCTGAGCTTCGACGAAGCCTACTACTGGCTTTTCTCTCAGCATCTCGACTGGGGTTACTTCGATCATCCTCCCGCAGTTGCGGTGGTCATAAGGATGTTTTCACTCCTCCCTCAGGGAGAGCTCAGTGTGAGACTGGGCTTCATCCTCTTGCAGTTCCTCACACTGCTGACTCTGTTCCGCCTGGCACCGGAGAGAAAGGGATTGGTAACACTCCTCTTCTTCAGTTTTCCCCTCGCTTCCCTCTCAGGAATCTTTGCCTTGCCGGACATGCCATTATTATTCATGACCGCAGCGTACTGCCTGGCCCTGAGGAACTATCTCCGGGATGAAACTCTCGCCGCGGTTATCTTCCTTGGTGCGACTATCGCGTTCTTACTTTATTGTAAGTACCACGGAGTTCTGCTAATTTTTTTCACTCTGGTCGCGGTTCCTTCGTTGCTGCGAAGAAGAAGCTTCTATCTGGTGTCGCTGGTATCTCTGGTGCTGTTCGCACCCCATCTCTGGTGGCAGTCACAGCATGACTTCTCTTCGGTCCGGTACCACCTGTTTGACCGGCCATCGTCGGAGTTTAGGGTGCTGGAGCTTCCGGAGTTCTTTGTGACACAGATCCTTTCTGCAGGCCTGTTAGTCGGACCCGTCGTCTGGTGGACTGTTATTAAAAACACAAGCAAAGAGTTATTTCCTAAAATCCTAAAATACATTTGTATCGGCAGCGTACTGTTCTTTGCCTTAACTTCGCTGGTGAAGAACTTCGAAGTGAACTGGACTATTTTCCTGGCCGTCCCGTTAATCCTCTTGAGCCTTGAGTCGGACATCTGGGACAAGCGGTGGGCCGGGAATCTGCTGAAAGTTTCTCTGTGCCTGGTTATTTCAGCGAGGCTGCTGCTGCTCTTCCCACCGCAGAATCTGGGGATCAGAAGACTGGGAGAGATCCATGGGTGGAAGGACTGGACTCGAAGTATCAAAAGCACCTGTGGCCACAGACCTATCATCACCCACAATTACCAACTGGCTTCGAAGTTCAGCTACTACCTGCAACAAGATAGCCCAGCATTTAATTACCGTTCGCGCAGTAACCAGTTTGACCTGTGGGGCACGCCGGAGATTAATCCGACCGAGGAAGTCTGTTACATCACCAACAAATTCACCTCAGAAGAATTTAACATATTCACTCCTGATGGGATAAACTTGATCCTGATCACCGACAGAAGCTTGAAAGAATTGAACTACGTGAGGGCCTGGGTCGAACCCCGGAGTCTCACCGACAGGAAATGAATGTTAAAAAAACTCAATCTCCAGAATTCCTACGATAAGGTCAAGTTCCTCACCATCCTGCAGTTCATTCTGACGTTCGTGGCTTTTTTCGCCGAAGCCCTGGTCACGCAGTCGGTGCTGAACTTCTCCTTCATCTTCCAGTTCATCCTGCTGCTGGTGTGTTACAACTTCTACTACACCGCCCTCTCCAATCTTTTCTATTCCTACTGGAACATCTCCTTGATCTTCGGGATCTACTACCTGGTTTCGCTCACCCGCAATTTTCTGGTGATCGGCCACCCCATGATCGGGGTGTTGATGTGCTTCAGCTTAATGTTCCTCATCATTAGCTGTTACATCATCTCCTCTCCACTCTTCTACCCGCGGTTCCACTGGTGGGAGTACGACTTCCGGTTCCGCGCCGACATCAAGTGCCTGGTGGAGATCGACGGAAAACAGTACAAGGGACGGCTCTCCGACCTGAGAAGGGGCGCCGCCTGCTTGGAACTTTTCAATCACATCATCGTCGGTCACCAGACCCAGATCAACGTGGAGATCCTCAACCAAAATTTCACGCTTTTCGCAGAGGTCCGTTCCAAGAGGGAGCCTATCATTGGCCGCTCGATCATCTACGGCGTGCGGTTCGTGAACAATGACCTGGAGCAGAGGCAGCGGTTGAAGTTTCTGACGAACTACTGGAACGAAAGTAAGAAGATTAAAATTAGAAACAAGTTCGCATCGACACAGTTACAAAAATGAAACCTTCGATGCCCGATCATCTGTGGTTCATGGCCCTGGCCCTCGAGCAGGCTGAGCTTGCCTACAAGAATTTAGAGGTGCCGGTCGGTGCGGTGTTAGTCTCGCCCAGCGGTGAGGTGCTGGCAAAGCAGTACAACCTGAAAGAATCTCAGTTCAACTCAGTGGCCCATGCGGAGATCCTCTGTATCATTGAGGGCTCCAAGAAGATTCAAAACTGGAGACTGGAAGACTGTGTTTTATACGTGACCCTTGAACCGTGCCCGATGTGCCTCACGGCACTGGTGCAAGCGCGGGTGGGTCTCTGTGTGTTCGGGGCCTACGATGCGAAAGGTGGAGCTCTGAGCCTGGGCTACCACCTGCACCAGGACAAACGGTTAAACCACCAGTTCAATATCATGGGCGGGATCCGGCACTTCGACTGCTCTCGCCTGCTCTCTCAATTTTTCAGAGAGCGTCGCTCTAGCTATAAAATTAAGAATTAGTTGTCTGACGCTGAATGTTCATGTTAACTTCTTGTCCTTGCCTTGACTGGAGTTGTGTCCGAGCGGTCGAAGGAGAACGCTTGGAAAGCGTTTAATGGTGAAAGCCATTCGAGAGTTCGAATCTCTCCAACTCCGCCATTTTATAAAAAGAATTTTTAAATTCTCTAAAATTCTTTTGAATATCAAAATTGCCTTTGTTACCTATTAGACTCCAATTCTACTTACTCAGGAGAAAACATGACTAATGTGAAAAACGCCATTAACTGGTTTGAAATCCCAGCGACTAACATTGACCGGGCGATGAAGTTTTATAGTACCGTTCTCGCGACCAAGCTTCAGACAATGGAATTCGAAGGATCGAAGATGTGCATGCTGAGTGCGGACAAGCAGGGCGTCTCCGGATGTCTAATTGAAGGTAACGGCGCCGTTCCAAGTGAGAATGGGACCATCGTTTACCTCGATGGAGGAGATGATCTCTCCACTCCGCTAAACCGAGTGACCACGGCCGGAGGGAAGATCGTCATGCCGAAGACCTCGATCGGAGAGCATGGGTTTTGCGCTCAGTTTATTGACTCGGAAGGGAACAGGGTCGCGTTTCATAGTATGAAGTAAGGCTTGGGGGGCAAGCAAAGCAAACAGAGATGCTTGCCTCATCCAAAATTCTTACGTACCCATGGGGAGTTCAACTGTGAACGTCGTTCCGATGTTTTCCCGGCTGGTGACGTTTATCACCCCACCATGGGCGTCGATGATCTGCTTGGTGATAAACAGTCCCAGACCCAGGCCGTTGACGCTATCGTCGTTCTCCGATACCCGCTCAAATTTTTCGAAAATACGCTTGAGATTTTCCTCAGAGATTCCCACGCCCTCATCTTTTATCTCAAGGCGTAGGCACCCCTGGACCTCTGAGAGTGTCAGGTTGACTGGTTTTCCTGAGGCGTATTTCGCGGCATTGGAGACCAGGTTCTCGGTGATCTGCTCGATGCGGAGGCGGTCGAAGCAGCCGACGATTTCCTCCGGAGCATGCATCTCGATGTAGGTCTCGCTCCCTTCCAGCTGGAGCTTGAAGCGTTCCACGATCTCGCTGACCACCTCGACCACGTTAATAACTTCTCGCTGCAAGGTGAGCTTACCCGCCCGTGCCCTGGTGACATCTAGAAGATTATCAACCAGGTCTGTGAGTCGACCCAACTGGGTTACAAAGACCGAAGCCATCTTGTCGAATTTCTCCGGCGGCAACTGTGCCAGCGAGCCCTTGGCAATATACCGCACCAAGGACTGGATCTGGAGTTTGAGGCTTGCGAGAGGGGTCTTGAACTCATGGGAGGCGATGCTCAAGAACTCGTCTCTCGCGGCGAGAGCTTCCTGCGCCTGGCGGAAAAGGACTGCGTTCTCTGCAAGTGCGCCTTCGAGTTCTCGGGCCCGTTTGGCTTCCTGTGCAGCACTGTGTGTGTGGATCTGCGTGATCCAGAAAAGAAGACCCGTGACTAGCAGTCCAGTGAGCAAGACCATGGTGGGGATCCACTGGTAAAAACTCCAGCTGAAAAACGGTAGAGAATAACTGAAGATGGTCCAGGTCTTACCGCCGACGTCGATGGATGTTTTCATCCGGAAGCTCGGGTTGAAGTTCGAGGTCTTGAAACTCGCCTTCCCGTCATGGTCATAGACCAGATTTTCCGGACGAGTCTCCTCTCCCTGGTAGATTTCAAAATCTATGGGCGAACTGGGGTGGATCCGGGAGAAAACAGACTTGAAGAATGTGTCTACTCTTATGGAACTGAAAAGAAAGCCAACGAGGTTTTTATGCCTATGGTTGGTAGACTGGGTATTGGTGCCATACCGGTAAAGGGGAACGAAGATAAATATGCCTGGTTGTTCACTGGTACCTTTCTCCTGAAGCAATGGAACTATCCCCGTTGCTGCCGGAAATCCCGTGTCTCTGGCCAGCAGCATGGCTTCGAGTTTCACCGGATCTTGGGACAGGTCGTTCCCGAGGTAGAGGCCGTTCCTCTTATTGTGGGGTTCGAGATTTGTAATTGAAAAATACTCTCTTCGCAGAGATTCCAACGGCCAGATCCGGTAACTGGGTAAGCCTTCTGATTTAACCTGGGAGAGGTGAGTGGAAAGGTCCTTGGCCAGGACTTTCTCTACTAGCCCCATTCCCTGAATCCCGGGATACTCGTTCTCGAAGTTAAGTTTTTTGACGTAGTTCCGGAAAGCGTTTCGAGTTAGGTAGGGGGAGACAGATACCATCGCCTGGGTTTGCTCCATCGCATTGATATAGGTATTGAGGCGGTATGTTGTATCATTTTGTATATTCCGTGAAAGGGTTTTAAAGCGGGTAGAGTTGTAAAGCTCAATGCTTCGGATAGTAAGGACCCAAACCATCAATGATAACAGTAAAGATAGTGCCGCAATGATATACGGCAAGGAGTGGTTACGTTGATTTCTCATGGAATTATTAAACTGATATAAAAGGCTTGATGCAAGCCAAAAGTATTGCGCACTCGCACAAAACTTTACATTACTCTTTAATACAATTAGTATCTCCGACGGCAGTCTGTCTTAGATGAGCATTTCGCCATCAATCCCGCCAGGCCAGGAATGGAGCAACGGTAGTGGTTTGGAATGTTGTGTTTAAGTTCAGGCTGCTGTTATACTTCCGGCATGATTAAAAACCTCCTTCTACTTCCTTTTATTTTTCCCTTTATTTTTATCACTTCTTGCAGCTCAAAGAATAAGTTCCCAGGAAAAGATATCTGCTTGCTGATCTATGACGTCGATAAGAAAAACTTCGTTGAAGAGATTAACCCTCATGTCTGCCAAAGACGCTTGCCCGCAGCTTCGACTTTCAAAGTGCCTCTTTCGGTCATGGCGTTTGACTCAAAAGTTTTGAAGAATAAATCGACCCTCTTCAAGTGGGACGGGACGAAACATTCCATCGAGCCCTGGAACAAGGACCACACGGCAGAATCCTGGATGAGGGACTCGGTGGTCTGGGTTTCACAAGAAATCACCCCCCAGATCGGTGAAGAGAAGATGAAAGATTATCTGCGAAACTTTAAGTACGGGAACGAAGATTTATCTGGAGGGTTGAAGTACGCCTGGTTGACCACTGCACCTTTCATCAATGAGCCCATGAGAAATAGCCTGAAAATTTCCGGCGCTGAGCAGGTAAGATTTTTGGAGATGTTATGGCAAAGAGAGTTAAACGCAACGATCACCGCTCAGAACACAACTTTAGAAATTTTAGCTTCTGAAAAAACTCCCAAGAACTTCAATTTCAGAGGGAAAACGGGATCGGGTTTTCAGGATCCGGAAAAACTTTTAAGGATCGGTTGGTTTGTGGGTTATTTAAATAATAAAGAAAAAAGCTACATCATCGTCTCTAATTTTACTGATACCAAGAAGCAAATGGAAGTTAACTACGGTGGGAAAGAAGCGAGAGAATTTGCAGTGAAAAAGTTGCAAGAAAATAATCTTTGGTGAAAGGATTAGCGTAATCCCTATAATATTAAGAAAAAGTAAATAATCTTTAAGAAACATTATTGGGCCGGCGCTTGTTAGTCTTCTGAAAATTTGCTCAAATCTTTTATGGATAGAAAAACCGCGCAATTTAGTGACTGTAGCACAGAACCAATTCATATCTCTGGAACGATCCAGGATTTCGGTGCAGTACTGGCCTTCAAAAAAGATTTTACTCTTACGTATCTTAGCGCAAACTTGGGAGCGTATCTTAGCGACCTTCCGAAGAATCTCCTCGACTCCTCTCTGGCGCAAATCCTGGGAACCTCTGCCTTCGATGAAGTTACGGTGGCCATAAGCACAAGACGGTATGAAGAAGAACCCTATTTCAACTTGAAAACAAAGGGTGGTTCAGAGCTTCGGTGTAAGATGCACAAGGTTGGAGATACGTTTATCATGGACCTCGAACCGCCCCAGGAAATCGATCATAACCTTGTGCTTGTGAAGCTCCCCTTCGCCGTAAGTAAGATCCAGAGCTGTTCAACTAAGCAGAAACTACTTGAAACCTCTGTAGAGATTATCCGCGACCTCACCGGGTACGAGAAAGTCATGATTTATAAGTTCCACCCGGACCTGCATGGAGAGGTGGTAGCCGAAAGTGCTGAGGAGTCGGTGGATAAGTTCCTGGGTCTTCACTACCCGGCCGGGGATATCCCCTCCCAGTCTCGGAATCTCTTTCTACTCAACCGGGCGCGGATCATCTCCGACGCGGCTTACAAGCCAGTTCCTCTCCTACCGACGAGAAACGCCGAGGCTGCGCTAGACCTCAGTCGTTCGAACTTGCGAAGTGTTGCTCCCATCCACGTCGAATACATGAACAACATGAAGGTTCAGGCTTCGCTCACGCTCTCACTGATCGTCAACGGAGAGCTGTGGGGACTGATCGCCTGCCATCACTACTCGTCCCCGAAGCTCCAGTGCATCGAACTGCGGGCGGCATGCGAGATGTTCTCAAGAGTGGTCTCCTCTGAAATCACGCTCCATAATTTACGGGAAGTCGATTTTCAACGGGAAAGATCTAAAGAACTCAGGTCGTTTCTCCGGCAAGAAATGCAGAATGAGGATAATCTTGCGAAAGGCCTCTTCGGAAAAACCAGGGACGTCCTCCACTTACTGCCACCGGATTGCACGGGAGCGGCCACATTGTACGACGGAGAATGGTTCCTGAGTGGGATCACTCCGAGGGTCCCGGAACTCGATCTTCTCATCAAATGGATCAACTCCAACCACCCCGAGGAGGATTACTTTTTCTCTGATTCACTGCCGTCCATCTACCCGGCAGCCATGCAGTATAAAGATAAGTGCTGTGGAATTCTGGCCGTGACCATCCATAAAGGCACGAATAACTTCCTTATGTGGTTCAAGCCTGAGTACATCCGGGATGAGAACTGGGCCGGCAACCCGGAGAAAAAAACCGAAGGTGTAGACGGAAAACTTCACCCACGGAAATCTTTTGAGCTCTGGGCTAAAACCGTCCAAGACAAATCCAGGCCCTGGAAAATTTGGGAACAAGAAGAGGCGATGAAACTTCGCAACCAGATCCTCGACATCGATCTGAAGCGTCAGTTTGAAAAAGAACAGATTTCCCGAAAGGTCGCTGAGGACGCCATCTCCATCATTAAGATCAAGACCCGAGAGCTCGACGAGCAAAGGGAAAATTCTCTGAGATCTGCCAAGATGGCGTCCCTAGGTGCCATGGCCGGAAGCATTGCCCATGAGATTAATAACCCGCTTGCCATCATTAGCACCTCCAGCCTGGTGCTCGCCAAGCAAATTGAAGCCAAGGCCGACGAAGCAGTCATCAAACATACTATCGGTGACATCAAGGAGACCGTTGAGCGGATCGGCAAGATCGTTCGTAGTCTGAGTTTCTTCGTTCGCGATAGCACCACGGAGGCGAAGGTCCAGATTCCGGTTGCCCAGCTGCTGGATACCACTCTCCCATTGGCGGAGGATAAGATCCGGTCCCAGGGATGCAAGCTCTCTATCCAGGGTGATCGTGAACTTTTAGTTAGATGCAGACCCGTGGCCATCTCGCAGATCCTCCTAAACCTGCTTAACAACTCTCTTGATGCGATCAAAGATCAGCCAAACAAATGGATCAAGGTGATCTTCAAGGAGAAGGACGGCTTCTTTTTGTTAAAGCTCATTGATTCGGGCCCAGGGGTCCCCGCAGAACTTGCAGACAAACTGATGGATCCGTTCTTCACCACCAAGCCTGCGGGACAGGGTACGGGCCTCGGGCTGGCGATCTCCAAGGGACTTGCCGAACAAGACAAGGGAGAACTGTATCTCGACCGGGAATCGCCGAACACATGCTTCGTGCTCAAACTCCCTCTGACCTAGGAAGACTTCAATGAAACTCGTTAACCTTCTTCTGCTCGACGACGAAGTGCTTTTAGTGAAGAACCTTTCCTACCTCCTGGCGGAGTTCGCCGAGCGCTCAATAATCGCCTACAGCGCGCCCGAAGCCTTGGAGGTCATGGATCGGATAAAGGTCCACTGTGTGATCAGTGACATCTCCTTGCCTGGGATGAACGGACTGGAACTCTTGCGACATGTGAGGGATAGCGGAAACCAGGTGCCATTTATTTTCTACACGGCCTACCGGCAGTCGAAACTGATGGAAGAAGCCGCCCGGTATGGTGCTTTTGAATTCTTAACTAAACCGAACTTCGAAAGTCTCAAGGAGACCATCCAGAGGGGTATCCGGGTAGGCTTCAACAGGAACTCGAAGCATCCACCGGGGACGGATGTGACCGAATTTCAGAAGCTTCTTCAAACCCTCGACGGTGTCCTTAGTTAATGATGAGTTTGTAGCCAAGCCCTCGACAGGTTTCAACTTCGAGGTTGATCTTCTTGATTTTCTTTCGCAGGCTGTGGATGTGGACGTCTATGGTCCGGTCAGTGGCCTCAGGACTACAGACATTGTTAATCAGAATTTCTCGTGAATGCACATCCTTCGGATTCTTAATCAAAAGATCCATGATCCCGAACTCCCGCCGAGTGAGCTGCACCCGTGCCCCGTCGCGGATGACCAGGTTTCCTTCAGGAAGCAGGCTCAGGCCATAGGTATGGGTGGACTCCAGCAGATTCATGAGCCTCTGCCGGGCGTTCACGAGCTTAAGCAGCAGATGATCGGGGTTGCAGGGCTTGTTGATGTAATCATCAGCGCCGAGCTTGAAGCACTCAGAGATCTCCCGGTCGTCGTTGTGGCCAGAGATCATGAAGATCTGTGAAACCTTGTCTTTATAGCGGATGAGCTTCACGAGTTCGATCCCCTTGACTCCCGGGAGTCCGAGGTCGAGGAGGTACAAGGTGGGAGAAGAGTTGAGGGGGAGCCGCATGATGAAATCCTCGGCCGTGTGGTAGACCTGAACCTCAAAACTTTCGAACTCCAGCAGAAGTCGGATCTGCTGAGCTAGTATCTTGTCGTCTTCAATGATGACTGCTTTAATCATGGTCTCGCGCATCCTGTGCTAGTTAGTCTCAATCAATTATACTTCTTCAACCATGGTTCATTAACTTAAGTTTTACCCATCATTCCTCACCGTTTCCATTCAGTTCTGTTAAGAGCTTCTGGTACTCGGAGACGAACTCCAGTGGCGGCAGGCCCGCATTCAGCTTCAGTCCAACACGAAGACCTCGGCAAACCACTTCTTCAACTCCGTCGAAATACGGCTTATCAATGAAGTCAAACGCACCGTACCTGGCGACCTCGATCATCATTTCTTTATTTCCGTGTCCGGTGAAGAAGATGAAGGGAACGTCGTTTCCGAGCTCGCGCACTTTTTTGATCAATTCAAGTCCGTTCATCCGGGGCATGTTCACGTCGCAGAGGATACAGTGGATCTCCGCATTCTCCAGGATATTCAGAGCTTCCTGGCCATCGGCTGCGAGGAAGACCGAATCCGCGTAGCTGGTGAGAGAAAATTTCAGATTCTTAAGGATCAGTGGCTCGTCGTCCACGAGAAGGAGATTACCCTTATTCATACGCACCTACTTTGGGTATTATTATAACAAAATCTCTGGTTCCTGTATGCCCTTTCATACGACTCCATTTGTTAGCGGCAGCTTGATGATGAACCGGGTGTGCGGATGGGCTCCGTCGTAGGCTATGGTCCCGGAGTGCTCTTCGATGATCCCCTTAGAGATACTCAGCCCGAGGCCCGTTCCCTTCCCCGGTGGTTTAGTGGTGAAGAATGGTTGGAAAATTTTCGTCGTGAAGTCTCTGGAGATCCCCGGGCCGCTGTCAGTGACGGCGATGCGGAGTTGGGAGGCTTCAGTGGACACATCGAGCTCGATCCATTTCTGCTCCTTGTCCCTAACTGCCTCAAACGAGTTGTTCAGTAGACTCAGGATCACCTGAGAGAGCTGTGCGGACCTACAGCGGAGCTTCAGGTTACCCGTCTCCGTGGCGTTGATCCGTAGGCTTATCGAGTTGTTTCGAAAGCGGGACTGGCATAAAGACAGGGCGTCGGTCACGATCTTATCCACGGAAGCCACGGCCCGCGGCTCGTCGCCGGCGTCCCGGGCGAAGAGTTGAAGTCCTTTGATGATTTTAACGATCCGGTTGGTGGTGCTCCCGATGTTGGTGATCTGTTCCTTAAACAGCTCGCCTCCCTGGAGTCCGGATTTGGAGAGGCTCTGCATCACATGGAGCGAACCCAGGATGATGGTCAACGGGTTATTGATCTCGTGAGCTATCCCCGAGGCCATCTCACCGAGGAGGGTGAACTTCGAATTGTGGATCGCAAGGTCTTGCTGGATCTTCAGCTCTTTACTCTTGTTGGCGATCTGTTCCAGGAGCGTTTTTTTCTCGACGTCGTAGGAGATTGTTGACGTCATCGGCTGAACCAGTTCGAGGTAATTCTCGAAGAAAACTCGAAGCGCTGGCTCGGCCAAGATGAGCGCGTCGAGGTTCTGCTGCACTCGCTGGTCTTCCTTATGAGAGATTTCCGGATGGGCTTCAGCCCAGGTGAGGGCCGTCCGGTTGTAGGCCAGGAAAACGATCAGGTCATCGTAGTTGTCCCGAGAGAGGATCCGCCGGAGCTTTTCATGGCAGGAGAGAGCGTCCACATTGAAGTAGATGCACACGCAGCAGGCGAGGACGAAGTCTACCTTGGCCTGATCATTCTCGAAGTCAAACTGGACCTCACGGCCCGGTCCTCCAACCGTTTTATTCCTTAACTCCTCGATGGATGGGGTCGGGGTCATCAGCAGGTTGAGGATCGCCTTGGCCCCCATTCCTAAGGGCCTTAAGGTGCAACTGTGGCTCAGCAGGCAGTAAGGTACGTTACAGTATCTTGCGAGAATCGCTGCGAGTTGCTCCTTGAAGAGCGCCGGTAGGGGGTTGTCTAAGTAGGAGCTCACGGTCTGGGCCCAGAGGTTTGCCAGAATGTGTGGTCTGTCCGCAGCTGGTTCGAAGAAGGGCGGGAAGAAACCAAGCCGGCCCTGGATCTCGGCTCTTAGGTCTGAGCTGGTGCGGTTTTCGATTCTGGTCATGTTCAATCCTTACAGTTTAGATCTTTTTCCTAAAATATTTTTCCTCTGTGCGACGAAGCGCCCACCGTCCGCTCCGAGTGCTTCGGGCTGGTCTATCACGGTGGCGTCTGTTTCGTAGGAAACCTCGGCTGCTTTGACGACTGGAGTTTCCACAAAATTTTGGTTCAGCATTTGAGTGACGGATTCGCTGGTTATCACCTCTACCGGTTTGTAGATCAATTGGTTGATAATCTTCCGGAGGCGTTTAAGCTCGTCTTCGTCAAGGCCATGGATGATCCCTTGGTAATGCCAGTTCCCACTGGTCTGGGGCCGCAGCAGACTGAACGGCGGCACGATGGTCACAAGCATCGGGATCGGGAGAGTGAGTTCGACGGTTGAGAAGAACGGAAGCTCCAGTTCCGAGCCGAAGGTGACGATGTGCTCGGAGAGGCTGGTGAGCCGCACATGTGCAAGGATGGAGACCGCTCGGTTCTTGTCACTGAGCTTTAGTGCTAGGCAACCTTCACTCATGGCCTGAACCTTCGGCGCTAGCTTCTCACTGAGCAGAAGCAATGTCTCCCCGGTGAGTGGCGCACATGCGGCGAGGAGCTTCCGGTAGGGGCAGATCTTCTTCAGGGCTTCAGCACTCGAGGGAGAATTGGTGACCACGACAATGGGTTGGTAGTAATCAATAGACCCAATGGTGGAGACCAGATCGCTGAGAGCTTCGAGGGTGTTGAGCTCACCCAGATCGAAGGCCAGCACCGAGGGCTTCTTAAACTTAAGATAGGTCTCCAGGTTCTGCGGTAAGTGCCAGTGGAAGTCGACGTTGCTGAACTTCAGGGGAGCTGTGAGCCACTCTTGGGCGAGGCTGGAGTCACCGCTGAACACCGTGAGGATAGAGTCTGTTTTGTTACAGCGGTCGCGGTAGTAGCTGATCCAGGTCTCGATGGTATCCCGGGAGATGGAGTCACTGGAGACGGAGTCCCAGGGCCCCGCATACGGGAACGTCAGCTCGTAGCTCTCAAAAGTAACGAAGTCGGTGCCGCCGGTCAGATGGGTTTTCACGGTGAACGGCAGATTGCTGTGATCCGAGAACGGCGGTCTAATCAAGGTCAACTGGTCAGCACCGAAGGAGACGTCGGTTTCGATGAGCAGTGAATCGGTGGAGATCTGGTTAAGGGTCGAGCAGATCCCAAGGGGGAGTTGGATTTTGAGGTCCTTCGCCGTGGCGAACCGGGGGATCTTGATCTTTTCATTGAAGGCCAGGTAGTAGCAGTTCTTCAGGAAAAGATCCAGGTCACCACCCTTGATGAAAAAGAGCTGGACCCCGAGAGTGAGCAGGTGGGCGTTGAGACTCACTTCCGTTTTATTCTTACAGAGGACGCAGATGGTGACGGACTTATACTTTGCGTTCTTCTTAAGCAACGAAAGTTCCTCGGCGATGAACGGAAATTCACAGGGTTCATCCAGAAAAAGCAGGTTCGGACAAAGTTCTTCCGCGTACGTGAGGACGGCGCCGCTGAGGTGTAGCCGAGTCTCAAGAGTGAAGTTCTTCAAAGTATTTTCCAGCGCCTGGCGCAGCTCAATATAGAAACTGTCATCGGAGCCGAAGTAAACGATGGCCTTGGTCTGCATAGCTATTTACCCTGAACCGAGAGCCCAAATACCATAGCTTTGATCACGGCGGCGTCGTAGTTGATCAGCTTCTCTTTGTCCTTGAGCAGCGTCCGGATGCCGACGATCGGAGTCACCTTCTGTTCAATCAGCTCCTTGGAATACATGTCCGCAAACGAAACGATCTTCGCAAGCGGGTAGATCTTTATGCTTGTGAGCTGATTGGGAAATCCTGTTCCATTGACGGTCTCGTGGTGCTGGTAGACGATCTGCCGAACCTGTTCGTTCACGCTGGAGTATTTCTGCAGCATCTCGTAGCCATTGGCGGGATGCTGGTTATAGAGGACCAGTTCGGCGGCAGTCATCTTCTCCGGTTTCTTATCTCGGAGTGCAACTGGGAGCTTGAGCAAGCCGATGTCGAGGAGAAGGGAAGCAAGTCCGATGGCTTCCTTGGTCTTGGCTCCGGCCCAGTCCAGGTTTTTGCAAATGACAGCGGAGAAGAAGGTGATGAGGAATAGATGCGAATGAGCATTCGGATCAAGTTCCTTGTATTCGTCGAGGAGCTTGTTGAGGTTGGGTTCTTTTTTAATGATCTGCTGGATGTTCCGGCACAGGTCCAGGCCCTCTTCCAGAAGTTGTGGCTGGATCCCGGAGGTGTAGATTTCATCTATGAGCTTGCTTGAGATGTTACTCACGCAGCTCACGGCTTGCGACACGTTGGGGGCCTGGGAAAGCTTCGCCGCCACTTCGTTCATGTAGTTGATGTACACCGCCCGGTCCTTGGTCAAGAAGTAGATGTATTCAAGGCCCTCGCTCTGATACTTCAGTATCCGCGCTGGCTGCAGTCCCTGTCCCTGGTGCAGGATCTTCACGTACCGGTTCTCACTCAGCCGAACGTAGTGGTCGAAGACGGCCCGGGTTCCGCTCTGGAACTCGGAGAGTTTGATCCGCGTGAGTTTCGCGTCCGCGATGGACTCGGGCCCCTCGGAGGGTCTGGCTGTCTCTTCGGGCTCCGTGCTGGCCTTCAGGCCTTTCCATTTTTCCGTGTCCATTTCCAGGAAGAATCTGGGGATGTCAGTGACGGAATTCGGACCGATGAAGATCCGGTTAACTCCCATCTTGAACAAGGAAGCTTCTGTTAAACCGAGGGCCTGAAACCTTTCCTTCGAGCAGAAGTAGAGGACCACCACTAGCGAATAATGGTTAAGCTTGAGGTACTTCAGCACCTCGAGACTTGTGTGTTTTATGGTGTCGACGTCGAGTACGACCGCGAAGAATTGTTTCTGATATATCTTTAACTGAGTTTCTTTCCCGGAGGCCGCAGTCTCACAGCTAAACCCTTTATCTGTGAGGGTAGTTGTCAGATTACTAAGGAGGCTTTCTGTTGGTGAGGACAATAAGACGTTTTTCAAATGACCTCTGGGGGGTGAGTAAGATGTCTCCATTATCGCTTCAACTTAAGTTCAACCCTAGAAAAAGTTATTCCTCTCAATGATTATGAATTTGTTCTTAATAAAACAAGAGGAAGTTAAGACTCAAGAGGAGAAATGAGAGAATAATTAATCAGACTTTAACCCTTTGAGGCATTTACATGGAGGTGAGGAATTATTCGAATTGATCTCATGATGACTGTTGAGGATAAAAATTGGCATTAGGAATATAATTCCCCATAGACGGCACTGACGTGCTTTGGCGTAGAGAGTTAATCCTGACTTTCTCTATGCACAAATATGACGCTTAAAGTTTCTCCGTTTTGTGTGCATTATTTAAGATGTATCCTATAGGGTAAATGGAGATTCTTTAGTAAGCGGAACGGAAGAAAGAAAAAGTTCGTATCGTTATCAATAGCTCTCATAAACTCTTCAACATGAAATTATCTTACATTACAAATAAGAGTGAAATTCTTAGCCCTTGCGCCATGACTTAGCGAGTATACTCCCCTATTTTCCAGCTCTCAAATTCTCTTATAATTGGAGACTTATGGCCTATCAAGTCCTGGCCAGAAAATGGCGTCCAAAACAATTTGAAGAAGTTGTTGGTCAAGTTCACGTGACCAGGACGCTACAGAATGCAATAAAGCAGAACAAACTAGCTCACGCATATCTTTTTACTGGAACTCGCGGTGTTGGAAAAACTTCGATCGCAAGATTATTTGCCAAGGCCATCCGTTGTGAAACCCCGAAAGTGGATTCCAATCCCTGTTTGGTCTGCGTGGCCTGCAAAGATATCGACGCAGGTAACTCCATGGACTATTCAGAGATCGACGGAGCATCGAACAACAGTGTCGATGACGTCAGGTCCCTGATTGAAAATGTTCAATACCTTCCCACCCGGGGAAAATATAAGATCTACGTCATCGATGAAGTTCACATGCTCTCGGTCTCTGCGTTCAACGCTCTTCTGAAGACTCTGGAAGAACCGCCGGCGCACGTCATGTTCATCCTGGCCACGACGGATCCACACAAGCTCCTCGGGACAGTCATCTCGAGATGCCAGCGGTATGATTTTAAAAACGTTTCTACCGAGATCCTCTCCGGACATGTCCAGAGGATCGCAGTTGCGGAGAAGATCACTCTCTCCTCCCCGAAGATCGCTCACAAGCTCGCCGAGCTGGGAAAGGGCTCGGTGCGAGACACGCTCTCTATCTTCGATCAGGTGCTGGGATTATCCGGAACCGATACGGTCACCGAAGAATCTCTGGCCCAGGCACTGGGACTGGCGGGCGGTAGTGCGATGAAAGAACTCATTTCAAGCATGCTCACCCTGCGAGCGAAAGACACCAGTTCCATCTACCGCCAGCTCATCGAGGAGAACATTGATCTCAAGAAACTCTGTGACCAAATCCTTGAGAGTTTCTACACAGTCATCAACAGCATCGACGATCAGGAAAAACTGTACAAAGAAGACATCATCAACGGCGGTGCCCTTGAAGGGATTACCCTCGCGGAGCTCTTCTGGGTATACGAATCGTTGGTGAAAGATTTCAACTGGGCGCTGACTTCGATTAACCCAGAGAAAGTCGTTCTCATTCTCTTACAGAAGATAGCTCTGCGCAGATCGATCCTGACCGGAGAGGACCTTAAGCTCACGGAGGTACCTCAATCGACGCCGGGAAAGCGGATGGCCGCCCCGCCTAAGGCGGCCCCACCTGCTAAGAAAGAGGTTTGCCTACCGAAGGTGACAAAAACTTGGAAGGAATTCCTGGCCTACCTAAGAGTGAGCTCACCGGGGACGGCCGCGAACCTCGAAAGGGGAAACCTGTTACAGGAGTTTGACGTGAACTCCAGCCCGTTGGATGTCACGGTCGGCTTCCCGGAAGACGCGGCGGTGTTTAAAGAATTTCTGGATGAGCGAGAGACTTACGCCAGGCTAAAGAATCACCTGGCAGATTTCTACGAGATCTCGGTGGATAAGATCCAGTTCCGCTCGCAGTTATTAACAGCAGAAGAGAAGGCCGGGAAGAACTTTAGAACGAACGTAGAGATCGAAGAACAGGCGATCAGGGACCGGGAGACCGAAAGAAGGAATACCATCCTGAATGATCCCTTCGTGAAAGAAGCGGAGAAATTATTTAACGCGAAAGTCGATAAGATTATTTTAAAGAACTAGGAGTTTTATGAACATGAATAACCTGATGAAGCAAGCTCAGCAGATGCAAGCGAAGATGGCTATGCTCCAGAACGAACTCAACGATCGGGAAGTAGAAGCTTCCGCAGGTGGAGGAATGGTCAAGGTGAAGGTAAACGGAAAGCAACAGCTCCTGAGCATTTCTATAAATCCTGAGTGCGTCGATCCGAGCGACGTGGCGACACTAGAAGAGCTGGTATTTACTGCCGTGAACCAGGGCATGAAACAGTCTCAGGACATGGTCCAGCAGGCGATGTCAAAGATCACTGGTGGGATGAATATCCCTGGGCTCTTTTAATGATCGAGCTTCCTGAGATTATCAGAAATGCTGTCGAGGCCCTCACCAAGTTACCTGGGGTCGGGGAAAAAACAGCGTTCCGCATGGTCATGAACATGACCAGTTGGAAATCTCAAGAGCTCGAGAGTGTCGGTCATGCTTTGAGTTCGCTTCAGCGACTCAAGCTCTGTGACGAGTGTGGGATGTTCGCCGAAGGGAAGCTCTGTTCTATCTGCGCAGATGAGAGACGCTGGCAGGCCAGCTCCATCTGTGTGGTGGAAAACGTATCGGACCTCATGGCCATCGAGAAGAGCGCTCACTTTAAGGGAACCTACCATATCCTGGGGGGAGTCCTGAACCCGCTCCTTGGGATCGGGCCCGATGAACTGGGAATGGATGAGCTGCGGGATAGGATAAAAGAAAAAGAGATCCAGGAAGTGATCCTTGCCATCAATCCTTCGGTTGAAGGTGATGCGACCTGCTCGTATTTCAAGACACTGCTGCCGCAGACGGTGGACGTGGAGCGCATCGGATTCGGTGTCCCGATCGGTGGAAGCCTCGAGTACCTGGACCCCATGACGATCACTAAGGCCCTAGAGAATCGGAAAAGGTTTTAATGAAGCAGATTAACATCTCAGACAAGATGAAGTTCATCCTTGATCCGAAGAAATCAAGGATCGCTGCCCGGCTATTTGTGACCCGAGAAGACGGGATCACCATCTATGATTCAGTTCAGGACGCGACCACCACATCTGTGTCCGCTCTGGTGAGTGGCGTCTGGCAGGCGTCGGAAGCGCTGATGGGTCTGGTGAACAAAAGCCAGGACGTGATGGATTTCAGGCTTGGCTTCGATACGTCATCCCAGGGGATCTATCTATTTCCATTTCAACTCTTTGAGAAGCGCTACTTCTTAGGGGCAATTTACCACGAATGTCTAAACCCAGCTCAGCTCAAGCGGCAGGTCGCCGTGATAAAAGAAGAACTGGAAAAAGTATTGAGGGAGGAAAAACCCAAGGATGATAACCCGGGGCCCCCGAAGTTACCAAAGCAGGACTCGAACCGTGAAGGGTTTCTGTTTCAAGAAATAACGGATGAAGAAATTGACCGACTTTTTTCGGTAGGCGGATTATAATATGTCATTTGTAAATTATCACACCAAAGAAGTGAACTGTAAGATCGTCTATTACGGGCCGGGACTGGGCGGCAAGACGACGAACATCCAGTTCATCTACCAGAAAACAAGCTCGCAGAATAAGGGTCAGATGATCACCCTTAACACCGAGAATGAAAGAACTTTATTTTTTGACTTCCTGCCGCTGGATCTCGGTGAGATCAGAGGCTTTAAGACCAGGTTCCACCTCTACACCGTTCCGGGACAGGTTTTTTACGAGGCTAGCCGTAAGCTCATCTTAAGAGGCGTGGATGGCCTGGTTTTTGTAGCTGATTCACAGGTCGAACGGATGGAGGCCAACATCGAATCCTACCGAGGACTTGAGAAGAACCTCACCGAGCAGGGTTATGACATCTCGAAAGTACCGATGGTCATGCAGTGGAACAAAAGAGACCTGCCCAACGTGGTTCCAGTGGAAGACCTGCAGTTCCAATTGAATAAAAGAAAACTTCCGGCGTTCGAGGCGGTGGCCATGAACGGGAAAGGGGTCTTCGAAACATTAAAAATGGTATCTAAATCCGTCCTCCTGAATATTAAGGGTGGACTGGAATAGAAAATAACGTCAAAGGAGTCGTCCATGGCCGAGAAAATTAAACCACTGACTAAGAAGCAGCTTGAGACTTTGAAGAATAAGCTCGTGCGGGAAAAAGAAAGTCTGGTTTTTGATGTTCAGTCGGGTGTTGCCGATTTAACTTTGTCAACGCCGGAAGGCAGCGATGAAGTAGAGCAGTCGATCTCAGATTACAATAACTCTCACCTTCTCCGATTCCGGAACAGAGAAGTTTTCTATTCGAAGAAGATCGATAAATCGCTGAAGAAGTTCGAACTCAATGAGTACGGGATGTGCACGGACTGCGGATCTTGGATTAAGTTCGAGCGGCTCCTCGCGAGACCAACGGCAGAACAGTGCATCGCCTGTAAAGAAGATGCGGAGAGAGACGAGTCGAACAGCTTCATGGGAAGACAGTCGAAGTCCCTGGGTCGCGTGGTGGACCTCTCCGGAATGATGATGGCCTAAAGGAAAGATATGTCAGGAATTAAAGTCGCAGTCATCGGTGGAAGCGGGATTTACAAGCTCGACGCCATCAAGATAAAAAATCAGATCAAGGTGCACACTCCTTTCGGAGACACGAGTGCGGAGATCATGGAAGCAGAGGTAGATGGAAGTTCTTTCTACTTCCTTCCCCGCCATGGACATGGTCACCACTACACACCCAGCGAGGTTAATTACCGCGCAAATATTTATGCCTTAAAAAAACTGGGTGTGGATACGGTGGTGAGCATCTCCGCGGTCGGATCTCTTCAGCAGGAGTACGCTCCCAGGGATTTTGTGATCGTGGACCAGTTCATCGACTGGACCAAGGGTGTTCGAAAAAGAACCTTCTTCGACCAGGGTATCGTCGGGCACGTTTCAACCGCTAATCCGGTTGAAGGGACACTGCGAGAGCGCCTCTACCAGGCAAGCAAGAAAGCCGGGATCAACACCCACAACGGCGGGACCTACATCTGCATCGAGGGTCCGCAGTTTTCCACTAAAGCGGAATCGAACATCTACCGCGGTTTCGGGGCCACGGTAATCGGCATGACCAACGTCCCGGAAGCATTCCTCGCTAAGGAAGCCGGTATGGCCTACGCCACCGTTGCCATGGTGACGGACTACGACTGCTGGAAGGAAGAGCACTGCTCGGTCCAGGAGATCATGGAGGTCATGAAGTCCAACTACGTCTCAGCACAGAAATTCGTCCTTGAGGCGATCCCGGACCTGGTGCGGAATCCTGTGAAGTTTGAAGCTGAGAATAAATACGCCGTGATGACGGATCCGGCACTCCATAAAACTTCACACAAAGAAATTCTGGAAGTTATCTTAAAATAATGACTGAGTACTTTGCTCATTATTCTGTCCTCCTAAAGGAATGTCTGGACGCCCTGGAACTCGGTTCCACTGCTTCCGGGACGAAGATCTTCGCGGACCTGACCTTCGGGGCCGGAGGGCACACCTTCGCGCTCTCGGACCACGTTGCTGGTTCGATGGTGTATTCGGTGGACCAGGATCCGGATGCTTTAAAAAACGGTGAAGCGAACATCAGAGAAAAACAAAAAGAGTCATCGGTGAAGCTCCTTGCGATGAACTTCGTGGAGTTTCCCAAGTGGTGCCGGGAAAACCAGATGGAAGGAAAGTTCGCCGGAATCCTGATGGACCTGGGAGTCTCCTCTCACCAGTTCGATAAGGTCGAGCGTGGTTTCAGTTTCCGTTCGGAGGCTCCGCTGGACATGCGCATGAACTACGGGGATGCCTCAATACCCAATGCCGCTGATCTGCTAAATACGCTGTCAGAGAAAGAGATCGCGGACATCCTTTTCACCTACGGTGAGGAGCGGCTCTCCCGCAAGATTGCATCTAGGATCTGCGAAGCCCGTCAGAAGAGAAAACTTGAAACCACCGCCGAACTCGAAGACATCATCTTCCACTGTTACCCACCGAAAGACCGCCACGGGAAGACCCATCCCGCGACCCGCTCCTTCCAGGCCCTACGGATCGCCGTCAACGAAGAACTCAAGGTGCTGGAGAATACCTTACCAAACCTCTTGCCCTACCTTGCCCCCGGAGGAGTTCTGGCGGTCATTAGCTTCCATTCACTGGAAGACCGGATCGTGAAGCATACTTTTAAAGAAATACTGGAGAAAGCTGAATTTCCTGTTACAATTTTAAGCAAGAAGCCAATCACAGCTACGGATGAAGAGCTGTATCTAAATTCCCGTTCTCGGAGCGCAAAGCTTCGGTTACTGCAAAGGGAATCACAACCAGGGAGGGTTGATGGCACTAAGAAAAAAAGGTACCGCGAGGTTTAACAACAGGCTGCTGGAGTTCTTGTTCAACGCTCAGGCGCTTCCGTTTACTCTCACCTTCACTACCCTCGCCGTCCTCTTCGTCGGCTTCCGGATGAAGGGCATCGAGCAGGCTTACCTTCTCAATAACATTAAGAGCGACTACCACAAATCCACGATTCGGAATAAGGAACTCAAGGCCCAGCGCGCCCGGGAGATGTCTGTCCCGCGGCTACGAGAAATCGCGTCCCGCTACGGACTCAAGGAGCCGGGCCCAGAACAGATCATCCTTATCCCCTAGGTGAAACTCTTTGAAGAATAGAATTTTTTTTAGCTTCCTCGTTTTCTGCTTCCTGTTCGCCGTGGTGGTGAGTAAGGCCTTCTACATCCAAGTGCTCAACAAGACCAAGCTCCTTGCCTACGCTAAGAGCCAGTTCATCCGGGAAGTGAAGGAATACCCTAACCGCGGGAACATCCTCGACCGGAACGGGAATCCGCTGGCGATCAACATCCACGTCTACAACTTGTTTACCATCCCCAAGAAGAAGGACGCTGAGTTCTACGCCAGACTCAAGATCCTCTCTAAGATCGTCCCTGAACTCACCTACACTAAGCTCAAGGCCCAGGTCCAGAACCGAAGCCGGTATACCTGGCTGGCACGGAAGATTATCCTCTCTGAAAACCAGATGCAGAAAGTGAAAAACCTCAAGGGGATTTTCGTCGAGTCTCATTCCGAGAGAGTCTACCCCAACCGCGACCTGCTATCCCAGACGCTCGGGTTCGTGGGTGTGGACAACACCGGACTCCATGGGCTCGAGCGGAGTCTCAACACAGACCTCAAGGGTAAGCCTCAGATCGTGAAGTATATCCGAGACGCCAAGGGCAGACCGATCAAGTACGAGACCAAGGCGTCGAACGTCGTCTCGGCGGACGTGCATCTCTCGGTTGATAAAGATATCCAAGGGGCACTCGAGAGTTATTTAAAAGAAGCGGTCATCCATCACAAGGCCTTCCGCGGAGGCGTGGGCGTGATGGACGCGGAGACCGGTGAGATCCTCGCCATGGCGAACTACCCGACCTTTGATCCGAATAAACCCTCAGAGTCACCACAGGAAAACCGGAAACTCTCCTTCGTCACGGATCCGTTCGAACCTGGCTCGATACTAAAGACCATCACCATCGCCTCGGCGCTGGAAAACAAAGTCGCCACACCACAGACGAAGTTCTTCTGCGAGTACGGACGGATCAGGGTCCAGAACCACTGGATCTCAGAAGCGGAAAGCCATGAGAAGTTCGAATGGCTTACGGTCACTGATATCCTGAAATTCAGTTCTAACGTCGGGACCACCAAGATCGCTTTCAGTCTGAAGTACCCAAAACTCCGGGAGACGCTGGATAAGTTTAAGTTCGCCCAGAAGACCGGAGTGGAGATCGCTGGAGAGTCAAAGGGAATACTAAGCTACAAGTCGACGGACAAGGTGCGGCCGCTCACTCTGAGTACCATCGGCTTTGGTCAGGGTATCGCCACCACCGCGATCCAGATGCTTCGCTCCTACGCGGCGATCGCCAACGGTGGGTACCTGGTGAAGCCAACCTTCCTCAGAAGTCCCGAGAGTCAGCTGAAGCCGGAGAATAGGATCATCTCCGAAAAGACCTCGCAGGAGCTCACCAAGATGCTGGTGGCGGTGGTCAACGAGGGGACCGGAGGCGGCGCCAAGATTCCTCACTATGAGGTCGCCGGTAAAACCGGGACAGCGCAGAGGGTTTCGCCGAGAGGCGGTTACGACGGATACATCGCGAGCTTCGCCGGATTTCCGGTGAACGTGAGTAAGAAGTTCGTGGTCCTTGCCTACGTGGATCATCCCACAGACAACGGGTACTACGGCGGAGTGGTCGCTGCACCGATCTTCAAAAAAATCACTCAGTACATCCTCTATAAGAAAAAAGATTTTTCTCAGTTCGCCCGGTACGACGAGAAATCCAACCAGGCGAACCTCGACGAAGTTCACTCTCAACAGGCAGCGGTGGTGAAAACTTTTGCCGCGGGACTCGTGCCGAATTTCGTGGGCCTGGACAAAGCGAGTGCCCTGAAGCTTGCCGAGGAGAGAAACCTTCCGGTGCAGACCAATGGATTCGGAGTAGTGACAAAACAGTCGCTCTCACCAGGCAGTGCCGTTTCTCCAGACGTGAGCCTCCGCCTCCAGTTCGAAGCGCCGTCGTATGCTGAATGAAACACAACTCAATCTAATCCTCGGAACAGACCTGCGGGACATCACCGCCGATGACGTTCACTGGAAGACTCAGGATTCCACCGCCACCTCAATCCTGTTCTACCGGATCGGTGACGGGGCGAAGGCCCTGGAGATTTTCTCACAGAGAATCAAGGAGACTCGCTTCCGCCTGCTGGTCGTCAATAAAACACACCCGGGTCTCCCCACGGAGAGTGTGGTGATAGACGAGGCGAAGTGGCCGGTGGTTCAAAAGGCAATGCTCGACGTCCTTTACCCACTGCCGGATCTGAAGCTTCTGGCGCTGACAGGAACCAACGGAAAAACGACCACCACCGATCTGGTGCTGCAGCTTGGGAGTTTACTGGGGAAGAAGGGTCTTAGTATCGGCACCCTCGGAGTACGGGAAAATCAGAGAACCATCCTGGATTTTGGTCTGACCTCACCCTCGTTCATTGACCTGAGAAAGTTTTTGCATCTCTACGGAGCAGATAAAGACTTCTGCGTTCTGGAAGCAAGCTCCCACGCTCTGGTACAGTCCCGGCTCTATGGACTTTGGTTTGATTCTGCCGGGTGGCTTTCATTTTCCCAGGATCACCTAGACTACCACCTGAGCATGGAAGCGTATTTTCAGGCGAAGTGCCTGATCTTTACTGCACTTAAGAAGAACGCCAAGCTATTTGTCCCGGCCAATCAAACAGAACTCTTTAGCAGGCTAGAAAAAGTTTCTTCAGCAGTATCGAAGGCCCGCAGCGTGGATCAAACACTCCCGCTTTTCTTTAGTACTCAGTTTAACAAGAACAACCTTTCGGTTGCGGCCGCGATGATCACCGACGTCTACCAGATGGAACTCCCCCGGAACCTTGATCAGCTCACCTCTCCAGACGGCCGGTTCAACGTGAGTGCCTATGAAAGCAATCTCATCGTGGTGGACTTCGCCCATACCCCTGACGCTCTGGAGAATATCTGCCGGGGAATAAAAGAATCATTTCCGAGACACTCGCTGAAGGTTCTCTTCGGTTGCGGCGGAGACCGGGACAGGACCAAGCGACCCCTGATGGGTGCCATCGTTGAAAAGTGGGCCGACGAAATCTACGTGACCAGTGATAACCCAAGGTCGGAGGATCCCGCTCAGATTATCCAAGATATTATGCAAGGGATTAAACTCAAAACGGCACATCAGATCATTGACCGCAGAGAAGCCGTGAGACGGGCCTTCTCGGAGCTTACTCAGAATCAGGTTCTTCTTCTTGCTGGGAAAGGGCATGAGGATTATATTCTTATGAAGGGAATTAAACACCCCTACAGCGACCTCAAAGAAGTCGAAGCTTTTCTTTCAAGGAAGTAGTCATGGTAAACCTCTCTCTCATCGAACAGTGCCCCTCGGTCCTGGAGAAAACTCATTTTGAGAATCTCGCGATGCCCATCTTCACCGACACAAGAAAGTACCAGCAGCCCGGGGCGTTTGTGGCCATCCCGGGAGCGAAGGTCAATCCGCTAGATGTGATGGCCGGATTGCTGGATGCCGGATGCCCGTACGTGTTCTGGGAGCAGGGCGCGGAGAATGCGCCGAGAGTTGAGTCTCTTCGGCTGAAGTATCCAAAGACCATGTTTATCCCGGTGAAAGATAGTGTTATCTTCCTGCAGGAAATTTCAAGGCTCCACATCGAAGAATGGAAACTCAAATCCAACAATAAAACTGTCTTCGCGATCTCTGGATCAAATGGGAAAACCACGCACAAGGAAATGCTCTCTTTCATCCTCAAGAGTGTGCTTCCCGGGAAGGTTGTTGCGACTGAGAAAAATAACAATAATCACCTCGGTGTGCCTCTGACCTTGCTCGAGGTCCGCGATGAAACGGAGATTGTGGTCCTGGAGCTCGGGAGTAATCACCCCGGCGAGATAAAGGTCCTGTGTGACATCGCGAGTCCTAACGCCGGACTCATCACCAACATTGGCGCCACACATATGGAATTCTTCGGGACCGAAGAAAAAGTTTTTGAAGAGGAGGGATACCTCTACCATGCGGTGAAATCTGAGACCGCCGGGAAAGGATTTTTCCTGATAAACGTCGATGATCCTTTTCTAAAGAGGTTCCCTGTTACACCTGGATCGGTTACCTATGGTCAGGACTCACACAGCATGGCGCGAGTGTCGTACCTCGAAACCGGCGCTCAGATAAAATTCCAGGGCATTGATCTGTTGGCGCTGAATAACCACATTACCGGAAAGCACAATAAGCTCAACCTGGTGACTTGCCTCTTCATCGCTCACCATTTTTTTCCGCATGATAAAGTGAAACTAACAGAAGCAGCTCTCGGGTTTCAACCAACAAAGAATCGATCTGAATGGATAAAGTTCGAGGAGAAATCAATATTTTTGGACGCGTATAACGCAAACCCTTCCTCAATGAAGGTGGCTCTTGAAGGCTTCAAGGACAGTGTGATTGAGCAAGGCTTCGATCTCTCTGACGCATGTGTAGTTCTGGGAGACATGAATGAACTTGGAGACTCAACGCCTCAGTATCATAAAGAGGTTGGCCACTTCGTTAAAGAGCTCGGATTTGAGAATGTGTTTTTCGTTGGGCGGTACGCACCATACTACATCTCGGGAAACCCTCAAGGAGCAGCGAAGGCAAGCAGTGCTGATTTCAAAAAAGAGTATCGAAGTGACTGCCTGAGGAAATATCCCATTCACTTTATTAAAGGCTCGCGCTCTTTACAATTGGAGTCACTCTTCGATATAACTTAAGTTTATCTTTTTTAAAGGGATAAACATGCTGTATCATTGGCTTTACCCACTAAGTCAACAGTTCCAATTTTTCAATATTTTTAAGTATATTACTTTTAGATCTTTTATGGCGTTCATCATCGCCACCTTGATTTCTATTTTCTGGGGAAAGCGTTTTATTGCCTTAATGAAGCTTAGGCAGTTCGGACAATCCATTCGAGAAGATGGACCGGAAACTCATAAAAAGAAAAGAGGCACTCCGACCTTCGGAGGCGTTTTCATCCTGGGTAGTGCGTTCATCGCCTGTGTCTTGTGTGGAAACTTCGTCTCCTTTCCCTTCATCATCGCTCTGTTTGTTACAGTCTCTTATTTCTTCCTGGGCGGCCTGGATGACTACTACAAGGTGCTTAAGAAAAACTCCAAGGGAGTGAGCGCTCGACAAAAACTCGCCTGGCAGTTCATCACCGGGTTGATCGCCAGCTACGTGATGATCAAGTTCGGGGTCACCGATTCCTTGGTCCACTTACCGTTTTTAAAAGAGCCGGTAATGGACATCGGCTGGGCATATGTTCCGTTCGCGGCCTTCGTGATCGTCGGGTCTTCCAACGCCTTGAACCTTACTGATGGTCTGGACGGACTTGCGATCGTGCCCACCATCATCTCCGCGGCGACGTTGGGTTTCATGGCCTACCTCTCGGGTCACATCGAACTCGCGAGCTACCTCTTCATCCCGCACATCCCGGATGTCGGTGAGCTCTTGGTGCTGGTGAGTGCCATCATTGGGGCCGGAGTCGGTTTCCTGTGGTACAACGCATACCCTGCGGAAATTTTCATGGGTGACGTGGGTTCGCTTTCTCTGGGAGGCTGCCTCGGGACCATCGCCGTGCTCACCAAAAATGAATTTCTTTTTGTCTTGATCGGAGGGATCTTCGTGATTGAAGCCGTCTCAGTGATCTTGCAGGTGGCGTCGTTTAAGACCCGGGGGAAACGGATCTTCAAGATGGCCCCGCTGCATCACCATTTCGAACTTTTAGGATGGCCCGAGACGAAGGTCATCGTGCGGTTTTGGATCGTGAGTCTGATCTTCGCGATTCTGGCCCTTGCTACGTTGAAACTAAGATAATTTTTAAGGAGTTCTCATGGAAAAATATAAGGGCAAAAAGGTCCTGATCGTTGGTTTAGGGAAAACAGGATTTGCATTGATTCATCTCTTCACCCAGATGGGCTGCGAGATCAAGGTCACCGACATCAAGCCGATCTTCGACCTCAACAAGCAGGTCAAGCGCCTCCGGAAGATCACGCCGACACCGACGATGACTCTGGGGGAGCACAAGAACGAAGACTTCATCGAAGCCGACGTCATTGTCTACTCTTCATCAGTGGACCCGAATCTGACACAGATCCGAGTGGCAAAAGAGCATGGCCGGCAGGTCTACTCGGACTTCGCCTTCGCGTATGAGAACTGCAATAAACCAATCGTCGCAGTCTGCGGAAGCCACGGACGGACCATTATCTCTCAGATGATCGGCTACACGCTCAAAATTGATAAGAAGAACATCTTCGTGGGTGGAACTTCGGAAGAGCCGTTCATCAATTTCCTCACTCTGCCCAACAAGGACGAGATCGATTACTGCGTGATCGAAGTTTCTCCGCAGCAGCTCCAGACAGTGGAGTCGTTCAAGCCGGTGCTGGCCGTTTATCCGAACCTAGAGGAGAAGAACCTGCTAGGCAGATTCAAGTCCTCAGCGGAGTACCTCGATACTGCGTTGAAGGTGGCCCGGGGCCTGGGGCCAGAGAGTTTCCTGGTTGTGAACTTCGATAAGCTTGCCTCTAACTCGGTCCTCCGGAGTTCCCCGGCACAGACCTTCTGGTACTCGAGAAAATCTTTCGTCACCATGGGAGTGATCTCCGAGATTCAGGGGACTCACTTCCACGATAAACGCATCCACTCGAACATTCATTTCCATTCTGAGTTCAAGGTCACGGACATGCGGATCGTTGGTGTAAATAACCGCGAGAACCTGATGGCGGCGATCACCGCTTGTAAGGCCCTGAAAGTTTCGGACTCCTCTATCCAGCATTGCATCGAGAAGTTTCCGGGAATCCCGCACCGGCTTGAGTTCGTGGTGGAGAAAAACGGAGTGCGCTTCTACAATGATTCGAAGTCTGAGACGATGGATGAACTAAAAGTCTCTCTAGAAGCTTTCAAGGATCCGGTCATCTTGATCGCCGGCGGGAAAGAGGTCGAAGGGATCTTATTTGATAAGTACGCCAACATCATCAAGGAGAAGGTCCGCGTGCTGGTCCTGGTGGGAGAAGTTAAGGAAAGCATGAACCGGATTCTCGGAGATGTGACCCAGACCTACCTGGTGGGCTCATTCGATGAATCGGTGCTACTCGCGTATCAGAAATCAAGGACCGGAGACACGATTCTTCTCTGCCCCGGCAATGAGGGCTCCGATATTTTCCGGGATTTTGAGGAGAAGGGGAACTACTACAAGAAGCTTATCTTCCAGTTATAGACTTCAGGTGGGGGCAGGGGACTGGTCCCATGATTCACTCACGGACCTCGACGAGTTCCCCGAGAGTCAGGTCCGGGATGGAGGAGATTTCCTTCCACAGGACCGATACTCCGGAGTACCCGTCTCCGCATTCCTGGTCTCCGTAAAACTCGAAGTTCACCTTTGCTTTGAATACGTCTGCTTCAACGTTAGAGTAACTGATGTAGGATCGGTAGTTACACCAGTAGGATTCTTCCTCGCCGGTCTCATCTTCGCCGCTGGTTCCAAGACTCACTTCGGTGGTGATCTGTGAAATAGCTTTAGCGAGCTGGAGGGATGTGGTCACTTTCTTGAGGTCGATAGTCACGTCTGCGGTCCAGTAGATAGCCGCTGAGGCGAAGGTCGGGAGGACGAGGATCAAGATGATGGTCAGATGTAAAAATAGTTTTTTCATGCGGAACTCCTTGGATGTATCTACTAAAGAGTACTCAAGAAGCTCCGGTGACGGGAAGAGGCAATGCTGTAATTGAAATGAATTATGCTGGGCTAAAGAGAGAAAGGTATTTTAAGTTGTCGCCCCTCCGCAGCTCGAACCGCCTCCGGCGGTGCAACCGTAGCAATGGTCAGCGAGGACAATCTTCCTGCTCAGCAGGGTGCTCGAGTTGAAGCTTGTTAGGTCCCGACTCTCGCAGTCAGCGTCGAGGCCCAGACCCAGCATCTGGTTGAAGTCGCAGTCGTAGAGTTTTCCCTCATGGTCCACGCTGATCATCGACCGGCACATCACCCCGTCCAGCGCCTGGGGATTGAAGCTTGCCCAGAGTTTATCCATGTAGGCTTCGTACTGACCGTTTCTTCGCAGGTCGTCCGCGAATCTTCGGATGGGCATGTTAGTGATGGTGAAGAGCCGGTTGAAAACGACGTTGAACTTCCGCTTCAGAACTTCCTTGTACCTCTTCTCGAGACTCTCCTGAGAGGCGGGAAGGTAGGAGCCGACCGGGTTATAAACGAGATGGAGAATAAGTCCTGTTTCCTCGGTTCCGAAACCTCGGTCGTTGAGAAGTTTAAGCGATTTTATGGACTTCTCGAAGACGCCGTTGCCTCTTTGCTTATCGGTGAAGTAGCCATCGAAGTACGGGAGGGAGCACACCACCTCGACCTTCTCCTGGAGGAAAAAATCCGGGAGGTATGCCATGGATTCTTTTGTCACGGGGTGCGGGTCAAAGGTGACCGTGAGATTATGTCTGACGATGACTTTCTTGTTGAGCCGGCGCGCGGCGGTCACGAAGTACCGGAAGTCGGGGTGGAGTTCCGGTGCACCACCGGTGATGTCCAAGGTTTCGATCTCGTCGTTTTCCTCGAGGATCTTCAGGGAGAGCTCGATGTTCTCTCTGGAGAGCATCTCTCGTCTGGCCGGTGACGAATCCACGTGGCAGTGCCGGCAGGCCTGGTTACAGAGCTTGGTGATGTTGACCTGGAAAGTTTTGAGGGAGCTTGGAGTCACCTGGAGTTTATGTGCTTCGATCTTTTCTAAAAAGCTTTCCATGGTGTCACTTGATCCCGTGTTTCCCCAAAGCATTCTGCATCTGTACACTGTGAACCAACGTGATGCCGGCCTGCATGGCCGCGGCGACGTGGATGGCTTCGGTCATCTCTTCGGGGTTCGAGCCGCTTTCGAGACTCTGGGTGGTGTAGGCGTCGATGCAGTAGGGGCACTTCAAGGCATGGGAGACCGCGAGCGCGATCAGGGCCTTTTCACGTTTAGTCAGCGCCCCGTCTTCGGAGGTCACGGCCAAGTAGTAGTCGAAGAATTTTTTCATCAAATCGCCGTTGAACTTGCCAACATCAGCGAATTTCTTGAGATCTTCTGATTCGTAGTAGTTCATGTTAGTCCTCCTCCGCGTTGGTGTTCAGATTCAGGTCCTTCTCGTAACTCTTATTCATGGTGGTCCTGTCACTGTTCAAAAGATACTTAATTTTCATTTTAAGGTTCAGAAGCGATTGCTTGGTGATCCCGTTATTTAAGAACCTTACCGAAGAGGTAGTGGAAGTGAACGGGAGCCGGACCCCGGGAGAATGTTTCCTGAGGCGAAGGCAGAGTTCGGTGTCCTCAAAAATCTCCGTTTGTGGAAAACCTCCGATTTTATTAAGGAGTTCTTTCCTGACAAATAAGCAGTGGTCCAGATAGTAGATACTGCGGAGATCTCCTCGTACGTGATTGGAGTACCAAGAGGTGAACGTTAGCACCGGATGGGGGCTGTCAAATCGGTGAGTGAAGGCTCCCCATTGGAAGGTCCGCGCATGGGTGGCAAGGTGAATGATTCCAGCGACGGAGATGATGCTGCGGGGGTGGTGAAAGAGGAGTAGCTCATTCGAAGCGCGTTCCGCTCCGGTGTGGTACCGGGCACCCCGCGAGGTTTCGGTTCCGGCGATGACGCTGAATCCGTGATCTCGGATGAGAGAGAGAGTGCAGTCGGTGCTCCCTCCGTCCACGCAGATAACTTCCAGGGAGATTTTTTCTTGCAGCAAGAGAAGTTGCTTCAGGCTCTCGGCGAAGAAGGGGTTAGTTCCTTCGTTGTAACAGGAGAAGACGATGCTGAGCACTGGGTTACCTCGTGACGGAGACTTCCAACACCAGCGGCTTGTGGTCACTGCCACTCGCATCGGGAAGGACTTCCGCATTTTTTACAGAGAGGCCCCGGATAAAACTATGGTCAAGGTAGTTATTGGTGAAGCGTCCCACCATCCGGCGGTTTCCATTTTTAAATTCCACAGCTTTCAACCCAAGGCGCCAGACCAATCTCTCTAGGAACTCCGTGCGTTCGTTGGTCCAGGTGTTGAAATCTCCGGCGAACAAGACCGGACCATCGTGTTTCTTAATGTAGTCCCGCGCCTGGATCATCTGCCGCTTGAAGGCGCCGAAGCTGGTGAAGTTGATCCCGTGGACCGAGATCACCAACAGCTCTTTCTGGTGCTTTTCGATAGCGTACTTCGCGAAGGTAATGGCCTTCGGGGTGAAGACCACTGGCTCGAGGTCTTGGGAGTGCTGGATCAGTACTTCCGTCGGTCGGACCTTCGAGCCGATCATGGTCCCGGTGGGGGTGTTGTTGATTAATGTGTAGAGGAAGCTAATCCCCATGTCCCAGCGGACGTCCGTGAACTTCGCAGCAGTTTCGTTGAAGAGATCTTTGCGGTACGCTTCTTGGATGATGAAGAGATCTTTGTCCTGGCCGATGCTTAAAAACTCTTCCTTCCAGGTCGGCATCTCGGATTTTTTGATGTTCCAGATGAATACCTTGATGGACTCGGGACTAAAGTCCACGTCGTAACTCTGTCCCGAGACGGAGTGGGCCTCTTCGATCGGTACGGGCTTGAAAGGTCTCTCAGTGGCCTGTTCTTCCTGCGAGATCACAGGGGAAGAATTCAGCGCGAGGAGCAGAGGAAGAAAATTTAAAAACAATTTCAGATATACCCCAATGGAGAAGATTGTTTAATTATCAAACGATAAAATGTTCATTGTCTATTTGGTTACTGTTAATTCGATTAGCTGATTAAACAGATCGCCCATGCCAAAAGTTATTATTAGTATTTGCTTGAAATGAGGAGCGCCGTTACAATGAAGAGAAAATCACCCCCGGTACGAACGAATGAATGAAGCTAATAGCAGACTAGAAAAATTAACTAATTATTTTCTGATTAACGTTTTTTTTCTGGTGCTCTTCGGAGTCATTATGGTGTTTTCGGCGAGCTACATGTACGCCAAAGAGAACATGGGCAGCAGCTACTTCTTCCTCTCTAAGCAGCTAATCTACATTGCTCTTGGCCTCGCCCTGGCGATGATCTTCTCCAGGCTGAAGATCCTCTACCTCTACAAGCAGGCCTACAAACTAAACGCCCTCTTCTGCTTCCTTATCACGCTGACCCTCATCCCCGGGTTGAGTGTCGTCATCAAGGGGTCTCGCCGCTGGTTGAACCTCGGTTTCATGAACCTGCAGCCCGGAGAGTTCATGAAATTCTCCCTGATGCTGGCAGCGATCCGCTACTTCGAGAACTTCAACAACTACACTTCCAAGCAACGGCTCCTTTACCTCACAGGTCTGGTGTATCCGCTGGCAATCCTCATCCTTCAGCCGGACTTCGGAACCTTCTTCATCTCCTCGATGATCATCGGATTCATCGCTTTCCTGAGTTCCTTTCCCCGGAAGTACTTCTACTCCACGCTAGTACTGGGGCTGATCGGGGCGTTTGGCATCATGATCTCCGCCCCCTACCGGGTGAAGCGCGTCCTGACCTTTCTCGATCCTTGGGCCGATCCCCGCGGCAGCGGGTTCCAGATCATCCAGTCCTTCCTCGCCTTCGCCAACGGTGCTTTCTTCGGTCAGGGTCTTGGTAACAGTAATGAGAAACTCTTCTACCTGCCCGAGGCGTATAATGATTTCATCTTCTCCGTGATCGGCGAAGAACTCGGCTTCATCGGGGTCCTGGCCACCGCCATCATGTTCGTGAGCTTCATCTTCATCGGTCTTAAGATGGCCATCACTCTCAAGTCCAGGGTTGGAAGCATTCTGGTGTCGACGGTGATCTTCGCCATTGGCCTGCAGGCATTCCTCAACATGGGTGTGGTGCTGGGAGTCCTTCCCACGAAAGGACTGAACTTGCCTTTCGTAAGCTACGGTGGATCTTCCATGGTGGCGAACCTGGCCGCCCTCGGTCTGGTGATGGCGTGTATCAAAATCCAACCCGGGGACGCGAAGGAAGTCAAAAGTAAAGGTAAGCAGACACCGATTGGCTCACTGAAGAGTGCGTTCCAATAAAATGAAAACAGCAATCCTCGTCGCCGGGGGAACCGGCGGACACATCAACGCCGCACTGGCGGTCGGCGAAGCACTCAAGGATCAGGGCTTCGAACTCCTCTACCTCACGGGCAAAAGGCCACTGGACTACAAGCTCTTCAAGGGCCAGCAGGTCCGACACCTTTCCTCCAGGCCGCTCCGGACCAGTAATCCGATCGAACTAGTGAAGAACCTTTGCCTGAATTTCCTGAGCTTCATCTCCATCTTAATTTTATTCTCCAAGCAGAGACCGAAGCTCATCGTGGGCGCCGGTGGCTACGTCTGTGGACCGTCACTGCTGGCCGGATACCTGCTCTTTATTCCGGTCTTCATCATCGAGCAGAACGCGGTGATGGGTCTCACCAATCGCATACTCGGCTGGATCTCCTCGAGGATCTTCGTCCACTTCAGCGAAACCCAGGGCCTGTCTTCGCACCTGCAGAAGAAGGTCCGGGTCGTCGGGAACCCAACCAGGAAGTCTATCCAGCCGGTACCGGCCAAGGCGCGGGAACGCGAACTGAAGGTTCTGGTGTTCGGGGGTAGCCTGGG
The DNA here is from genome assembly GCA_035576105.1 of Bacteriovoracaceae bacterium. GTDB lineage: Bacteria > Bdellovibrionota > Bacteriovoracia > Bacteriovoracales > Bacteriovoracaceae > Peredibacter. The sequence continues at coordinate 157,340 of DATLXA010000054.1, read as the reverse complement.
AGCCTCCCAGATAAATAAAGTCATCTACGACGTGCTGAAGGCCCCGGCCGTGGGAGACCTCTGCATCCACCATCAGCTGGGTGGAACGGAAGTGGCACCGCAGATTGAGACGACGGTGAAATACCTTCCCATGAACTACATCGATCAGATGCAACTCGAGTACGAGTGGTGTGACGTGATCATCTCCAGATCTGGGGCCAGCACCGTCTCCGAATTGGCCATCATTAGAAAGCCCGTGTTGATTTTCCCTTACCCGCAGGCAACGGATAACCATCAGGTCTACAACGCTCAGATCTTCAAGAAAGAAGCGGACTTCACTGTGGAAATCCTGGACCCGAAACTCTCACACCAAGAGTGCGTCAAACGGACACAGGAATTTCTAGTCAAGGCCAGTGCCGGGGAGCTAAGATACTCGAAGGGGGCCACCTCAGGTAATCACACCTGTGATGAGATCCTAAGAGAGATTAACTTTCATGTTGGGCTGGCTTAAAACAAATCAGATACACTTCATCGGCATCGGCGGCATCGGGATGAGCGGCGTCGCGGAGATTCTCATCGACCTCGGATATACCGTCTCCGGATCTGACCTGAACAATTCACCAGTTATTGAAAATTTAAAAAGCAAAGGGGCCCGGATCTACATCGGCCACGCTCCGGCGCACGTCGAAGCATCCACCATCATCGTCTACAGTTCGGCCATCGATCACAAGAATCCTGAGGTGGTCCGTGCTCTGGAACTCGAGATCCCGATGATCCGCAGGGCGGAGATGCTCGCTGAACTCATGCGGCTTAAGTTCGGCATCGCCGTCGCCGGGTCTCACGGGAAGACCACCACCACCAGCCTCATCGCAACCATCTTTCAGGAAGCAGAACAGGACGCCACTCATATCATCGGTGGAATCGTGCAGAACCTCGGCGGGAACGCGAAGAAGGGCGACGGAACGTTTCTGATCGCCGAAGCCGATGAGTCCGACGGCTCTTTTCTGCTTTTGAGCCCCATCATGGCCGCGGTCACGAACATCGATAATGATCACCTGGATCACTACGGCAGTGTGGAGAAGATCGTGGATGCTTTCGTGGAGTTTGTGAACAAGGTTCCTTTTTACGGGAAGGTTGCGTTGAACGCGAATGACGGACCTTCGGTTGAGATCAAGGCAAGAGTTAAACGACCGGTGGTGTGGTACGGCGTCGATGTGGATTGGAACGAAGTGGACTACGTCGCGCAGAAAGTCGAACTCTCCGCTTCCGGCACCAGCTTCGATCTCTTCTTCAAAGGGGAGCAGATCGCGCGCATCACCACCAACATGCTTGGCCAGCACAACGTCTCCAACACCCTGGCAGCCGTCGCCGTCTCACATGAAGCTGGACTCGATTTCAAAATCATTCAGCAGGGACTACTGAGCTTCAAGGGTGTCGGACGACGGCTCGAGAAGCTGTATGAAAAAAACTCTTTCCTGGTGATCGACGACTACGGTCATCACCCGACGGAAGTGAAGGCAACCATCTCGACGTTAAGTAGAGTCGACAAGAGACCCTTGTGTGTGGTCTTTGAGCCACATAGATTTAGCCGGACGCAGAACTTCTGGAAAGAATTTCAGCACTGCTTCGAGGGAGCAGACGAGGTGTATCTGACACCCATCTACGCTGCGAGCGAGAAGCCGATCGAGGGAATCACCTCGGAGAACCTCGTTCGGGAGATGAAAAAATCCCTGAAGAACGTGAACTTCCTTCCGGACCTCTCTGGCATGTCCGAGTTGATTCAGAGGCATAAAAAATCTGAAATGATCTTCTTGACCCTCGGTGCGGGGGCGATCTCCAAGAAGATCCGTGAAATCGTAAAGGGCCTGTGAACCTGCTGGATTCGGTCGGGAGTATCGCTGACTGTGAACTTCTCCTGGGTCAGGACCTGACCGCCTACACCACCATCAGACTTGTCTCAAGGGGGGACCTTCTCATCGTCCGCAGCGTGGAAGCCCTGGAAAAAATCCTACCGCTGCTCACGGCGCACGGTCGCGAGTATCTCCTCGTCGGCTGGGGCGCCAATCAGATCCTCCCACCGGTTTGTGACAAGCTGGTGATTAATCTCAAATTCCCGTTCGAACAAACATATCTGGACATGCACAAAACCGAGTACGTGCTCCCCGCGTCTCTCGGGATCAACCACCTCACGGCCCATGCGATCAAGTTTGGTCTGAGCGGCTGGGAGGTCTTCACCGGGATCCCGGCGTCGCTGGGCGGAGCGATCTACATGAACGCTGGTACCAACCTGGGAGAGATCGGAGGCCTGGTGAAAAGTGTCTCAGTGGTCACCGCCGAGGGCTCGAGGCGGGAGGTTTCTATCGGTGAAGGAAGTTTTTCCTATCGCCGGAATAACTTCCTAAACCCCGGCGACGTCATCGTCGCAGCGACGCTCGTTCACCGCGGAGTGGATCCGGAGATCTCGAAGAAGATTATGGACTACCTCGAGTACCGGAAAAAGACTCAGCCGCTCGCCACTAAGAACTGCGGCTGCGTTTTCAAGAACCCGCTCCCGGAGCTCCAGGCCGGGCGCTTAATTGATAGTTTAGGTCTAAAGGGCCTGACCGTTGGAAACGTCCGGGTGAGTCCTCGGCACGCGAACTTCGTAGAACATCTTGGAGGCTCGAGCTGGGACGACCTGAACACACTCATCAAGATCATTAAATTTCAGATGGATCACTTTTATGGAATAGAGTTTGAACTGGAAGTCAAAATCCCTTATGATTAAGGTATGTGGAGAAAATTTTTAGTATCAATCGTAAGCTGTTCGTTCGTTTCATCGTCCTGGTGTAATGTGCCTGACTCGTTCACTCAAAAAAATATCAAGTATCAGACTTACTTCGGAGATTGTCCGTCGAAGTCCTCGGGACTGCTGTCTCTGATTATCATGAAAGAATTCGAAAAGAAGAAGTCTCTCAAAGATGTGAAAGAAAAAATCCTAAACGAGAAACTGGATGAGAAGTACTTCCTCTCAACCTACCGGGTCTCTTATAACCCGGTCATCACCACCCTCCGCATCCAGCTCGAGTGCCCGGAGCCGCTGGCGAAGGTGCAGGTCTACAAGACCAATGGTGATGAACATTACTCGGCCATCCTGGGATCGAACGCGAAGATGTACGAGCCCCAGTACGAGAATCTTATGAAAGCGGAGAAGCGACTCACTCATAACTTGCCACTGCTGGCCATCTCCACCGAACAGCTCGAGAGCAGTGCCCCTACGGAGATCGCCCACTTCATCAAGCTGATGAAGGCTTCGCTCCGGAGCCAGGTTTCGGAGATCATCATCAGCAAAAGTAATGAGTTAACGATCATCTTCAGTTTCAGTGGCAAGGCCACCAGTGTGTTCCTAGGGGCAGAGCTGTGGGAAGAAAAACTCACCAAGCTCACCAAGATCGTCAGCTACGTTACACAGAGCAAGCGCTACCCGAGTAGCATCAATCTGTTGAATGCGAAAAAGGTTGTTGTCAAGTTTTCGGACAAAATCTAGAATTTAATAATGAAGCATTAAGCTTCTTTGTCATCGTCAGAATGAATCTGCCCTCTTCACAAGAAGAGTTATTGAGAAGGGAATCTCATGAGTACAAAAAGTGTCATTGTCGCTTTGGACATCGGGACGACGAAAGTTTGTACCCTCATCGCCCAGAAAACAGCAAAAAACATAGAAATCCTCGGCGTCGGTTCGCACCCGAGCAATGGCCTCAAAAAAGGCTCGGTGGTGAACATTGAAAAAACTGTAGAGAGCATCCGGTCTTCCATCGAAGAAGCCAAGCAGATGGCGGGGATCGAGGAACTCGAATCGGCTACCGTCGGAATCGCCGGGAACCACATTTTTTGCTTCAACTCCTCTGGGGTAGTGCCGGTAAAAAATAAGGAAATTAATCAGTCGGACATGGACCGGGTCATCGAAGCTGCCAAGGCCGTGCTCATCCCTTCGGACCGGGAGATCCTCCACGTGATCCCGCAGGAGTTTAAGGTTGATAACACCGTCGGCATCAAGAATCCGATCGGGATGTGCGGCTCGCGTCTGGAAGTGAACGTCCATATCGTTACCGGGAAAACTCCCCTCATTCACAATCTAATAAAATGCGTCGAGCAGGCGGGCCTCACGGCGAACTCCATCATTCTCCAGCCGATCGCCTCTTCCCGATCAGTGCTTTCACAAGAAGAGAAAGAACTCGGAGTGGTGTTGATCGACATCGGCGGCGGAACCACTGACGTCGCCATTTGGAAAGAAGGAAGCTTGCTTCACTCACAGATCATCCCACTCGGCGGGAATCATTTCACTAACGACCTGGCGGTGGCCCTGAAGATTCCCCACAACGAAGCCGAGCGGATCAAGGTCACTCATGGGACCGTTCTCCGGGAAGCTAAATCCAAGGAAAGTCTCCTCACGGTCCAGGGCCTCTCCGGCACCAGGCCGCGGGAGGTGGCACTGAGCTTCGTGGCCGAAGTGCTCGGGGCCAGAGCGGAAGAGCTTTTCACTGTTATCAAGGCATTAGTGGTGGAGAAGAACTTGCAACACGAGATCACGGGGGGCTATGTCCTGACCGGGGGTGGTGCACTTATTAAGAATTTACCAGAGCTCGCAGAATACCAGTTAGAAAAACCGGTGAAGGTTGGGTACCCACAGCCCTTCGGCGGAATGACCACGGCCATGCAACACCCGAAGTTCTCCACGGTGCTCGGACTGCTGCAGGAGTCCCAGCACGTGACTGAGGCGAGGTCGCGGGATGAGAAAGTCCAGGAGGAGACGGATATGTTCGATAAACTGGGTAAGTCGATTAGAAACGTGTTTAAAGAAATTTTTTAAATCTGAGGAGAAATTATGTTCGATATCGCAGATGATTCTAACCAAACTTTCGGCGCCAAGATAAAAGTCATCGGCGTCGGCGGCGGCGGCTGTAACGCCGTTAACACCATGATCCGCTCGGGTCTGCTCGGGGTCGAGTACATCGTCGCCAACACGGACTCGCAGGCCCTGATCGCGAGCCTCGCGGGAACCAAGATCCAGCTAGGCGGAAACGTTACCAAGGGCCTCGGGGCCGGTGCGAATCCAGAGGTGGGACGGAAAGCTGCGATCGAAGACTACGAAAGAATCTCTGAAGCACTGGTCGGCGCAGATATGATCTTCATCACCGCCGGCATGGGCGGGGGAACCGGGACGGGAGCCGCACCGGTGATCGCGAAGCTCGCCCGAGAGATGGGTGCCCTCACCGTCGGCGTGGTGACCAAGCCCTTCGTCTTCGAAGGCAAGAAGAGATCCCGACAAGCCGAAGAAGGGATCCGCTCACTGGAAGAATCTGTGGACTCGCTGATCTGTATCCCTAACCAGCGACTGCTCCAGCTCGCCGGTGAGAATCTCTCACTGGTCGATACCTTCAAGGCGGCAGATGAAGTCCTCCTCAATGCGGTTCAGGGGATTTCTGACCTCATCAATAACACCGGTCTGATCAATGCGGACTTCGCGGACGTCTCAACCGTCATGACCAATAAGGGCCTATCCCTCATGGGCACCGGCACGGCGTCCGGGACAGAGAGAGCGCTCAAAGCCGCTCGTCAGGCCATCAGTTCTCCGCTACTCGAAGACGTCTCCATCGACGGGGCCACTGGCATCATCATTAACATCACCGGTAATTCGTCGCTCACGACCCACGAGACCAATCAGGCCGTCACACTGATCATGGAAGCCGCTGACGACGACGCCGAGATCATCTTTGGAACGGTCATCGACGATACCATGGGCGAATTCGTGAAAGTCACGGTCATCGCCACAGGTCTCCGCACCGCCCGCAAAGAAGCGGCCGTGGCGGCCTTCAACCACGCTCATGTGAAAATACCCTCGCATGCTCCTATCTCCGCGTATGAAGTACCTCCGTCGATTCCGGTTCAGGCACATCGGATATTCACTCCTGCTCCGGCGCCGGTGCAGGCGCAGAACCCAACGGCACCAATTGAAGTGGCCGCACCCGTTCTCCCACAACAGGCTCCGGCACAGGCCACTGCTGCGGTCGAAACCTTCGTACCGGTTCAGACCCTTCAGCAGCCTTCGATGACCTTTGCTCCTGCCAAGAATAACTTGGCCGAGGAAGCGCAAGAACTGAGTAGAAAACTGAACGCTTCTCTCAAAAATGAAAGTGGCTTCGAGGGCGATCGGAACACTGATGCTCAGGCCGAAAAGCCGAAGATCAACTGGGCGGAAAAACTACAGAACGCAGCTACCAAGTACGAGTCTCAGAAGAATAACTTTGAACCGAGAGAGAACTCCGGGGTGAAGTCAGCTCAGCCGCCGGAGCGACCGGAGTATTCACACATCGACTCATCGGAGCCCGCTCCAGCGTCGAATGTCCAGACCTCGCAGATAAGAGAGAGCAGGATTAAGTCGATCGCCGAGAAGCTCGGATTCTTTAACTTCGAAGATGATGAGTTCGACACGCCGTCGTTCATCAAAAAGAATGAACGCAACCACGACACACAGATGTAAAAACGAAAGGCCGGGAAACCGGCCTTTTTTTATACTTTCTACCTACCGAACGCCCCCGAACAGAAATTTTGCCTTTTAATCTCTCCGGAACTGAATCTGAATTATAACTCCTGCATTGATAAACCACTCAGGAGGTTCCTATGTTCCGTCTACTACTATGCTTTGTTGTCATCGCCTCTTATCTGCCAGAGGCCAAAGCCGTCGCTTTCACCCTGGATACGCCCCAAAAGGTTGCAGCTGTTCAAGGTTGGTCTTCAAAGCTAAAACTCGACCAGAAGCAGCTCTGTGATCAAGGAGGTCACGAGTATGAGGTCACCATGAAGCTCGATCTGGGTCGGATCTCCCAAGTCCTGGCGGATGAATTTCAGATCGATGGCCTATCGGTGAAGATCTTGAAAAACATGGTTTCATTCACCCCTACGGTCAACTTCCAAGAATGTCAGCAGACCCAGCAGCAACAACAGCAGCAGCAGTGCCAGGGCTGCCGGTACGTTGTGACGAACACCGAGAACGTCCTGTACTACGGAAACTCGCCCCAGGACCTGTTGAAGATCATCCCATCTTTCTCGGCTTATCTCCTGGATCAGGAGAGCTCGTCAGAACAAAAAGAAATGCTGGTGCTGCAGGGCCAGTACGCCTGGCAGATCTATGAGAAGCTCAGACCCGTCTCTCCGGCGATCAGGCTCGATGCGAATCGGCTTCTTCGGATCGTTTCCAGAGACAGTGTGTTCTGCACCAAGCTCACCACCGTCGATGACCAGAAGTATGAAATCTCAGAATTCGTGAGCTGTTCCATACGGATATGAGGACCCACGATGCTCCTCTAGTTTAGACGGAGGTGAGGTCCAAGGACTTCACCTCTGTTTATATTTTCGAGTAAGTTCCTAGATTCATTAAAGCCTCCAGCATGTCCCTGAGTCCCTGCCTAACTTCTAAACAGCACATATAGATTTTTCTGCTATCGGACTGAAGTCCTGGAATTTTGAGATGATAGTCCAAATCCTTAAGCCTCAGGGGCACCAATGAAAAGCATTTTGCTTTCAACCATCCTCATCACCACCGTCAGCTGCGGTGTCGACTATGAGAAAAAAATTCTCCTCCCCCCGCAGACCGAGCCTATCGTAACGGAACTCCAGAGCTGGTGCTCCCCGAAAGATGAGAGTTCCCACTGGGTCATGAAGCGCCTAACCTACGATCCAAAGAATCCATCAAAGGTTGAACTGATCAGATCAAAGACCAAGGATGAACTACGGACGTCGGCACTTGCGGTCGTCGACTCGAGCAAAATCACTCTGGTTGATTTCCACTCCGCTAAGCACCTCGAGGACTCGATGGTTCCAAAGCACTTCACCAGGACGACGACTCCAGAGAAGGTGCTCGAGGTACAGACCACGAAAGATCCAGAGTTCTACTTTCCCTGCTCCTCGTTCTCCCAAGAGTTCGGAGCCGCCAAGGAGAATGAGACTTTGGAGAACTACTTGATTGAGAAGAGCTTCACCAGAGGAGAGCTCCATAAAGAAAAAAAGAACGTCGAGGTCTACGGGAAGATGGCCTTCCCTTCAGTGAGACGCAAAGACTTGAGCAGGGACGGCTTTAGCTGGTGCAGTCTGGAGAAGGATAACGACTACCAGGTGACAATCCTCAAGTTCATAGACGAGGACCTTTTCATCAGTAGGTACACGCTGCCGCTGGGACTGGCCAATAAGGATCTTCCACCCGCCACTTTCGAGAAAACCTTCTCCCAGGCTGACCGATTTAAGTCCGGGCCCTCGGACGCGGGAGAGAAATTTTCAACCTTCACAGATTCAAGAGACAATGCTTTCCTCATCAAGCACCAAGGTGAATCCTTGACGAAGACGGCATTCCATAAGGATATTTTCTACAACTGCCTGCAACTCTTCAAGAGAAGAAGTTACTTCGATCTCCAGGCCATGAACCGCCAGCAGTTTGAAAGCCTGATCAAAAGAGAATCCATCCTGATGAAAGTCAAACCGGAGCTTTTCCTGGACATGGAAGACTGGACTACGAAATAAATTTTCTGAACTTATCCTTGAGCATCCCGTTCTGAGCTTTGATACCAAAGAGCACCAGATATGTTTCGATGTAGTCTTGGTCTACGTTGATCTTGTAGTGAGTTTCGATGTAAGTGGCAGTGTCTTCGGTCTCAAGGAAGTGTTTCTTAGCTTCGTAGAGGAAGACCCCTTGCTCCGGGTCAGTGGTCGACGTCTTGAGAGTCAAAACCTCGCTCCATTCATTCTGCATGATGACCGCAAGATGCTCTCTGCAAAAGTGCAGCGTCTTAAACTGTTTTATACAAACACTGCAGAAGAGTCCTTCGCAAATGGCACAGGAGACCTCGCCGGGTTCGTCCGGGTGGTTCGGGCATCGATGTGACGCTTTTTTTACCTTTATCTTTTCCAACTCCCGGAGCCTTTCACGCGCGCCGGGGTGAAGGACGACTTCCCCTTCCGGTGCTTTCTTTGAAGTCTCACTGGAGCGTTCCCGGTAGAGCTTGTAGATGATAAACGAGAGGGCCCCGAGGATGATGACCAGCAAGACATTGGTGAGAACAATCAGGATGACTGCGGTGTTATTCATCGGTAGAGGTGGACTTCTGTCAATGGTTTGTAACCCAGGAAATTATTAAAGAACTGTCGGGTGGAGATCTTCACCTGGTCCTTCAGGTATCTTTCGTCCCGGGAGAGGAGATCAGTTTTTATCAAGTGAGTAAGTTTTTTCTTCAACGCTTCCAGCGTATCGGCGGCTCCCAGGGGAAGGCCCAGTGTTGTGACTTCCAGGTGCTCAGAGGGTTTATGGTAGCTGATGAAAACCGCACCCTGAGTGGCCAGTTTCCGCCGTTGGCTGATCTGGCTCTTCTCTATCTCCAGTTGTTTGCCGTGGATGAGATGCGGCTCTTTATGTTCGTGCGCCACTACTTTCACTTGCCCCTCGCCCAGGACAACTTCATGGTAGTTATAGATGAGCTGGGTCGAAATCTTCGGGTACGACTCCTGGATGAACTCGACGTGTTTTTTCAGGAAGTAGGACTCGCCGTGGATGGGAAAGTAGAAGTTCGGGCTGAAGTTCTTGAGTAGGATGTGGAGGTCTTCTCTTCCCGGATGGCCCGAGGCGTGGATGAGCTTATCGCTCGCGGTGATGATCTCTACTCCGAACTGGGTGAGCTTATTATAGATCCGGTAGATCTTCTTCTCGTTCCCCGGGATGACCTTGGAACTGAAGACGACCAGGTCCCCTTCTCTTGGTTTGAACGAACTATCCTCGCCGTAGCTAAACCTCCTGAGAGCTGAGAGAAAATCCCCTTGGCAACCGGAGAGGAACACCAGGATCTTTCCTTTCTGATCCTTGACCTGATCCGGGAGCAGCAGATCCTCGGGGTCAATGTTCGAGTGGCCGGTTTCGATCGCCGCTTCGAGGTAAGATTTAAGGGAGCGACCAAGCAGCACAAGTTTTCTTCCGCAGGCCTTACCCATGTTGGCGATGGCGTTGAGGCGGTGAACGTTGGAAGCGAAGAGGGTGATGAAGATGCGCTCTTCATCGCGGGCGAGGATCGCCTCGAGGTCATGTTGCAGATCGTTCTCGGAGGTGGTCTTACCTTCGAACAGGATGTTGGTGCTATCCATGAAGAAGGCCGTGTGGACGCACTCGGAGAGTTTGCCTGAGATCCGCGCGAGGTCGATCGGCGGTTCGTGGATGGAGTAGAGATCGACCTTGAAGTCAGAGATGTAGAGCGCGCCCCACTTTCGGTCCCGACTTCTGATGATCATTCCGTTGGTCTCCGGGATCGAGTGGTTGACGTGCACCGGAGAGATGTCCACGGATTTGAAGTTGAGCTCATCCTGTGGTCCGTAGACATGGTAGTCCATCCCGACCTTGAACTCCGCGAGTTTTTTTTGAATGAGGTGGAGCGTGAAGTTAGAAGCGTAGACCTTAACCTTAGGGAAAGCTCTTAGGAGATGCCCCAGGGCCCCGATGTGGTCTTCATGGCCGTGGGTGATGATGATCGAGGTGAACCTAGATTCATCAAGCAGGGCGAAATCCGGGATGAGGTAATTAATGTCAAAGCATTCTTCGTAGGGGAAGAGCATTCCACAATCGATGACGATGTCTTCGTCTTCGGTTCGGATGAGAGTCATGTTCGAGCCGATTTCTTCGACTCCTCCAATGGGTAGAACGGAAAAATATTTGTTCTTCAATTAAACTGCCTCGCTGGCCTTGAGTACCGAAGGGGTACCAATGAGTTCTCTGATTCTAGCAGACAAAATAAGGGAGGCAACATCAGTTTCCTCACCCACTGTGAAATCAGCATACTGACGTTGAGGGTCGAGGTATTTTTGATACATCGGGCGGACGGTGTCGTAGTACTGGGCGATGACCGATTCCAGCGACCGGCCTCGTTCTTTCACGTCTCGGTGGAGGCGACGAGTGAACCGGATGTCCGAGTCAACGTGAAGGAAACATTTGATGTCCAGTATCCCTCGGATGACCTGATCATAGAGAGAAAAGATTCCTTCAAAGAGGATGACCTTGCAGGGGCCCACCGTTTCGAAGTCTCCGGTGCGGCTCGAAGTTGCAAAATCATAGATCGGACATTTGATGGATAGACCATCTTTTAAATCCGACAGGTGTTTCCTTAGAAGTTGCCAGTCGAAGGCATCAGGGTGATCGTAGTTGGCCTTCCCGGAGGAGGTGTAGAGGTCCTTCGGATGTTCAGGAAGATAGTAAGAGTCCATGTGCATGAGGCAGGTGTCAGAGCTGTTGATGCTCTTCATGATCTTCTGGGCGAAGGTAGTTTTTCCGGAGCCCGATCCGCCCGCGATACCAATGAGAAATTGTTTTTTATGCATACGTGGTACTTCTTAGCAAAGTTTGCTCGCTCCGACTAAAGAAACCTTGGGCGATGTAAGATTTTTAGCATCACATCATCGAACAAATGAGATATAAAACCTCAACTTTAAAGGATTTTTATGGATAAATTTTGGGTCGTCACCCTCTTTCACTTCCAACCGACAGAGGCCGAAAGGTCGAAGATTGAAAAGACTGCTTTCGAGAACTTCCGGTCTCTTGGCATCGAAGAATACTCGCTGAACGAAGCCGAAGTGGATTCGCTCTTAGGTGAGCGGTCGTATTCTGGTGGAGACCTGCCGGCAGAGGTGCTGGAAGAAGTTGAAGCCACCGTCCTCGGTAGACCGGGAAATTACCGGTACTTCTTTGATTCCGAAGAAACCGCTAGAGCATTCAAGCAAGCGGTTTCAGCCTTTGCCTTGTGCGAATGCCAGTCAGAAGAAAAGACTGTCGAAGACTGGAACGCTGAGTGGAAGAAGCACTATTCTCCGATCCGGGTCAACGACCAGTTGGAGATCATTCCCTCCTGGCTAGGGAACCACCCGTCCACCAGCACGCACAGGATTCTCATCAACCCTGGCATGGGGTTCGGGACCGGCAGTCACGAGACCACCTACCTCTGCCTGAAACTTTTCACCGAAAATATTTCGAGCACCTTGGTCTCGACGGTTCTGGACTTCGGCTCCGGATCGGGGATCCTCGGTCTCACTGCTCTGAAGTTCTTTCCAGAAAGCAGGGTCGACTTCTATGACATCGATCTCGAGGCGAATAAGAACTGCTATCAAAACGCAGAGATTAATGGTCTCTCGAACTCCGCGTTCAGACTCCTCCTCCCCGACTACCGGTCCGAGCTTCTGGAAAAGTACGATGTTGTTTTCGCAAACATCCTGGAGAGCATTCTCTTTCAGGAGAAAGTCCCCCTGATCGCTCACATAAAAAACGGCGGACTCCTCATTCTCTCGGGACTGCTGCGGCATCAGGTTCCGGGTATCATCACTGCCTATTCGGAGAGCGGTGTGACCCTGAAGAGCCAGGTGGAAAAAGGAGATTGGGCCGCTCTCCTTTTCTACAAGGCTCTGGCGTGAGGGCCATTTACCTGAAAGAGGTTTTGCTTCAAGAGACCTACCACATCGACGGAAAGCCCCACCACCACCTGGCAACTGTGGTTCGTCTCCGGCAAGGCGAGCAGCTGCTGCTGCTGGACGGGAAAGGAAGGAGTGTGCTCACCGAGGTCGAGAAGATCAGTAAGAAGAATACCCAGCTAAGATTCGTCGAAGATCGAACCGCAGTTCGCAGCTATGTGTTCGACTGCGCCATTGGCGTCCCGAAGCGCGACGCTCTGGAGCTTTGCCTCAAACAAGCGACGGAACTCGGCCTACGGAGAGTTTATCTCATCCGTTCAGAATTTTCACAGAACCGGGTTCCGGACTCTGAAAGATTAGAGAACCTCCTAGTGGCAGCGCTGGAGCAATCGAACGCGGTTTTCCTTCCCGAAATTTTTGAGTGTTCGTGGGAGACGGTACCCTGGAACGAATACCGTTCTGTTCTTATGCTGGATTCGCAATCGGAAGACCAGCGGTCTGTCGGGAACCGTGCGGGGGAAGCTCCGGGCCTTCTGATCATCGGACCCGAAGGAGGCTTCTCTGAATCTGAGATTACTTTCCTCCATTCCGTGGACCGGCTCACTGTTGTCAAACTTCCGACACCCATACTGAGAACACCGACGGCCTTGTCGGTTGGTGCTGGGATCCTGTTGCATAGTTTACTGGATTAAATGGCCACCGGAAGTTATGATAAGAGTGAAAAGGAATTTTTATGAATCAAGAACCAGTGAAGCCAGGTCAGAAAACAAAGCCGACACAGAACCAAGATGAGTTCCTGATGGATGACTTTGAGTTCAAGCCCATCACCTCGGGACTGGGCTTTCACCAACCAAAGCAAACTGAGATCAAGCCCGTGTACACTGAGAGGATCCCGAGTGTTCAATCGACTCCTGCGCCGGGCCCGTCCCCAAAGAAGAATGAGAATGTTTATCAGAATGACCTTTCGTTATTTTATGGCCATGCTCAAAATCACCCAGCCACTTCTACTGCTCCGGCTCAAACTCCGCCTGAAGAGGTGGCCGAAAAGAGTTACCGTCTCGCTACCAAGTCCCAGCGGGTCTTTGCGTACCTCACCGATCTGGCCCTTATCTGTTCAATCCTGGGTCTGGTACTCACCGTCATGGCACGAACCATCAGCATGGACCTACTGGCCGTCTGGGAGCAGTACCCGGCCGAGATTACCCCACTGGTGATCACCCTATTCTGTGGTTTCTACCTGATGTACTTCTCCATCTTCGAGAAGGCCAGTCAGTCAACGCTGGGTAAGAACCTCTTTAACCTACGGGTCCTCGGGACGAATGACAAACCACTGTCGCTCAGCACTTTGCTCCTGCGTTCTTTCGTGAGCCTGCTGAACTTTGTCAGCCTTGGTCTGTTCTCCTACTTCGATCTCCAGAGTAAGGTTACCAGTTCGAAAGTCATCCGAGTCGATTGATGAATTCCCTGGAGAAGTTCCTAAAAGAGAATGCTGAAAAAAGAATCGTCTTCACCAACGGCTGCTTCGACATCCTTCACCGAGGCCACGTGACCTACCTGGCAGAAGCGAGGAAACTCGGAGACCTGCTGGTTATCGGGCTAAACTCCGACGCCAGTGTGAAACGGCTCAAGGGTCCCGAGAGACCCATCAACAATGAACAAGACCGGAAGTACGTCCTCTCTCAGTTAAAATCCGTGGATCACGTAGAAATTTTCAGCGAGGACACTCCACTGGATCTCATCCTTCGGGTCAAACCAAAAATCCTGGTTAAGGGCGGAGACTGGAAGATTGATCAGATCGTCGGTGCAGCGGAGGTCTTGAGCGACGGAGGTGATGTCTTCTCACTGAACTTCGTGGACGGCTACTCGACCACCTCTATCATCCACAAGATTCAGGATGGATGAACTTCTCCCTCTCTAGAAAAGAAAATCCGCTGCAGCTCAATCCGAGTGCTTCGCTAGATGTGTTCTGCGACTTTTTCCTTATCGGTAGTGTGTCCATGGATGAGAGTCTTCTCCTGGGCGCAGTCTGCGCTTCGCTTCGGATGAAGCATTCGGTACTGCTACTGGAGCACGAAATTTTGGCATGGCCCACTTTGGATGAGTCGAAAATGTGGCTGGTAGGTGACAACTTTCTGTGGATAGCGCCGAGGACCCTCTCAACGATTACTAAGGGTTGCGCAGAAAAAAGTCTGAATATGATACAGATTAAGAAATTCTTTTTATCTTTGTAACACATCAGATTCGCTGAACTTTACTATTTTTAGTCAAGCAAGAGTAAATACCCCTCATATTTAAACCTGAGTCATTCGATAAGGAACAAGACTGATCTTTTAGGTCGGTTAATAACAGTCTAGATTCTTTCAAGGAGTACGTTAATGGGCTTAAGAATCAACACAAACGTCGCATCGATTGAGGTGCAACGGAACCTGAAAGTGAGTAACTCACAACAGGAAGCAGAGTTCTCGAAACTCTCGTCGGGCAAACGGATCACCAAAGCTGCGGATGATGCCGCTGGTTTGGCGATTGCCAAGAAGCTCGAAGCGGAGACGAAAGGACTCCGAATGGCATCCAGGAACGCCAGCGACGCGATTTCCTTAGTGCAGGTCGCAGAGGGAGGTCTCAATGAAACGGGTAACATTCTAACCCGCCTGAGAGAACTTTCGATCCAGGCCGGCTCGGACACAGTGGGCGAGGCGGAGAGAGGTTACCTCTCTTTAGAGTATGAACAATTATTACAGGAAGCGGACCGTATCTCGAAGTCCACCACCTACAACGGCAAGCCGTTGCTAAGAGGTGAGGGAGATAAGATGCAGTTCCAGGTCGGCTCTTACGCCGGCGAAGAAAATATGATCGAGCTCGACTCGTCTTCCACAGACGCTTCGGCGGAAAATCTCGGCATCGGCGGCACCAACGTCAGAGATAAAGAAGGTGCCATCGAAAACCTCGAGCGGATCGACCAGGCCATCTCGAAGGTGAGTGGTTTCCGTGCGACCTTCGGATCAGTGCAGTCGAGGCTCCAGTCTTCGATCAATAACATCGACACCGCAGTGGTCAACCAGGAAGCGGCTCGCTCACGGATCGAAGACGTGGACGTCGCCGAATCTACTTCCAGACTGGCTTCGAATCAGATCAGGAGTGCCGCGGGTACCGCGACTCTCTCCCAGGCCAACCAGCTGGGTAACAATGCTCTAAGACTCATTGGTTAAAATTTTCCTTAGACTGTTAATTTAAAGCCCGAAGACCCCTCGGAGACGAGGGGTCTTTCTGGAGATAAGAAATTGAACAACGGTAACAAAATGAAATCGGTGAAGGACAAGGGGATCATCCTTAACCTTCTCTCCGGTTCGAAGGAAGGAAGCTTCGAGGTTTTCATCTGGAAACTGATCGGAGGCTCGAAGATCATGGCCCAGGTCCGGATCGAGTCGATCCGGAAGCTCCGCAATGACTTCTGCATCGTACCCTCCGAAGGTCAGGACCGGAGTGTCCAGGAACTCATGAGCTCACAGCCGCACATGGACCTCTACATCCCGGAAGCGTCGATCATCTTCCGCTGTCCGGTCAAGCAGACGGACGCTCCCTACCGGTACTACCTCCAGCTACCGGAGTTCGTGGCGCAGATCGAGAGAAGAAAAGATTTCAGATTAAACGTCTACGATGATTCAGAGGTCAAGGTGAGCTTCGCGAAGTCCACCAAAGACCAGAAGCCCATGAGCCAGCATTTTCTAAAGAACTGCTTTGACGTGAGCCGGGGCGGATTCTCTTTCTTGATCTCGAAGATGGAATCGAAGTTTTTCCAAGTGGGGGACGAGGTTCCGGTGCTCGAGATCAAAGCCGGTGACTGGTCCACGAAGGTTTCCTTCGAAGTCTCCACTATCCGAGAACTCGCGCCGGATGAGACCAATAACATGTCCTACAAGGTGTGGAGAGTGGGTTGCAAGTTTTCGAAGATCGATCAGATCAGCCGGAAGTACCTTGAGAAATACGTTTTTGAGAGGATAAAAGAGGAGCTTCATGCTATAAACGAATAGTATGAAAGTATCGGCCATCTCCGACATTCACATCAAAGACCCCGGCGACGACGCCGACAGACTCCTGCAGGCATTCCTCGATCACCCACAGGTCCGATCCTCCGACTACGTCATGCTCTTAGGAGACATATTTGACCTCATGTGCGGGCCTCACGACGCCTACCTCAAGTCTTTCTCCCACCTTTTCGCAAAGCTAAAAGCTCTCCAGGACCAGGGAACAAAGGTCTACTTCTTCGAGGGGAACCACGATGTTCATCTCGAGGCACTCTTCAAGAAGTTCTGGCCCGCGGGAGACCTTAAACCCCGGCAGCACCCGTTGATCGAAGAGATCGAGGGGAAGGTTTATTACTTTTCACACGGTGACGAGCACGAGGTGGATAACCTTTCTTACCAGAGATACAAGAGTTTTATCCTTTCCC
The DNA here is from genome assembly GCA_035576105.1 of Bacteriovoracaceae bacterium. Lineage (GTDB taxonomy): Bacteria > Bdellovibrionota > Bacteriovoracia > Bacteriovoracales > Bacteriovoracaceae > Peredibacter. The sequence goes on along the minus strand of DATLXA010000054.1, from coordinate 140,449 downwards.
CGCCGCTGAAGTTCGTTGCGGATCACCTCATGCCGTACGCTGTCCTGAATTTCATCGGGAAACGGGCGTCGAAGGTTTCGCGAAAGAAAGGCTCCCGGTCCTTTGATGCGGAAGCCGTGCGTGCGAAATTTAGGGAGGGAGTTCTCAAGACCACCCAAGGGAAATACGATTTCGTTCTCGGGGGCCATAGCCATGTGCAGGACCAGCACAAGCTCCCGGAGGGTCCCGGAGTTTATGTCAATAATGGGTATGCACTAAGAACTAAGACCTTCATCTTGATTGACTCCCACCAAGTTCACTTCGTCCCCTTAGGTTAACTGGGCCATCGCTTTTACTTCTTTGAGGATCATCTTTCCAGTGACTTCTTTCACGTTCGACTCAGTTCTGCTTTCTTTGTCTTCCGAGTGTACATCCTTGCTCACGATGATGAGCGTTTCGGCGAACTGTGCGATCTGCGGTAGGTGGGTGATGGCGATGACCTGACCATCGATGGCCACCTCCGCTAGGGCCTTCCCGATGCAGTTGGCGGTTTCTCCACCGATGCCAGTGTCGATCTCATCGAAGAGGAATATGCTGATGGAATCGTAGCTCGAGAGGATCTGCCGAAGCCCCAGCAGAACCCGGGAGAGCTCTCCACCTGAGGCGATGTCTTTGATCTTGAAGAATCCTTCTCCGGGATTGGTCTCGGCGATGAAGAAAGCTTTCGAGCAACCGGAGTCACCGAGCTCTTCGCTCTTCTGCACCTCGAGCTTGATGGTCGCTCCCGTCATCTTGAGAAGTCGCACCCGCTTGGTCAGCTCGTCTCCGAGTTTCTTAGCATGGGCGACTCGTTTTTGGTGAAGTACACCTGCCCGCGTCTGGAGATCTTTCTGGTGTGACGAGAGTTTGGATTCCATGGTTTCAAGGTCGAAGTCGAGTCCTTCTAGGTGATTTTTTTCTTTAAGAAATTCCACCTGCGTGTGGATGACGGACTCGGCGGTTCCGCCGAATTTTTTCTTGAGTTTCTGATAGGAATCGAGCCGATCGAGGACGCGCTCGAGCTCCTCCGGTTCCGCCTCTAGGCTGAGCTTTCTGTCGACCTGGTCCAGCAGCAGCTGCAGTTTGTCTTCAGACTCGACCAGAAGCTCCAGCTGGTCAGTGAAGAGCTCAGGATTTTTCTGAAAGACACTCCGGAGAAAGTTCAGCTGCCCGAGCAGCCCAATGTTTCCTTCGCCACCGTCGAAAGTTTCCTTGACCTGGAAACAGAGTTTCTGCGTCTTCTCCAGGTTCATCATCATATTTTTCTTCTTCAGGAGATCTTCTTCGTCCTGGGAGGATGGATCAAGTTTCTCGATCTCCTGAAGTTGAAAGTTTAAGTAATCGAGTCTTTGTTCCCGCAGGACCTTGGACTGGATCAGCTCTTGGTGAGTCTTTTTTATTTCTTTAAATTCCTTGAGTACACTCTGGTACGCCGTGACTTCTCCGGTGTGCTTTGCGAAGTTGTCGAGAAGCTGCAGCTGGTAGGTTTCAGAAAGGAGCTTCTGGTTCTCGAACTGTCCGACCAGGTCGATGTATTTTTTTGAAAAACTACTCAAAAATCCCACCGGGCAGGAGAGGTGGTTGATGTAGGTCTTAGTGGTACCGTTCTTGTAGATCAGGCGCTTGATGATGATCTCCTGACCCTCCTGAGGAAATCCTTCGGTCTCGAGATGCCCCTTGACCTTGGGGTCGCTGCAGTGGAAGGCAGCTTCGATCAGGGCGTAGTCAGTTTCTCTGCGAACGACTTTTTTATCGGCCCTACCTCCGAGAATGAGCTGGAGCGCATCGATAACCAGACTCTTGCCGGAGCCAGTCTCACCGACGATCGCGTTGAATCCCGGTTTGAAGCGGATCGTTTGATTCTTGAAGGTGGCAAAATTTTGAATGATAAGTTTTTTTAAGTAGAACTTTGCGTCCATGGTGACCTCGTGTTCACACAATCTTACGCAAGCCTCGGGAGAGGGTCAAGAAAATACGTAAAATATACGGATAACCGATTTAATCTTTTTTAGAGTTGATAAATTTTTCTCGGATGGTTTCGAAATAGAAACGGTCAGGATTTTTTATCAGAGAGACCTTCTTCACTTTACTGTTGTTGACCATGATCAGGTCGTCCTCTTCTAAACTCACGGCTACTTGTCCGTCGATGGTCAGGGTCACCTGGTGGTGGGGCGGGAGCAGGCGCAGGGAGATGGGAGAACTATCCGGGATGACGAAGGGCCGGTGGATCAATGAGTGCGGGCAGATGGGGGTAAGCACCAGCGCGCGCACGTCGGGGTGGACGATGGGCCCGCCCGCGGCCATCGAATAGGCCGTCGACCCCATCGGGGAGGAAATGATGATCCCGTCTCCGGCGATGTTGTAGATGTGCTCTTCGCCGAGCTCGGCCCGCAGGTAGATCATCCGGGCGATGTCATTCTTTGCGATGACGACGTCGTTGAAGAAGAAGTCTCTGAAGCTGCATTTGTCGTTGCGGTAGACGCTCACCGGGCAGAGAGGCTTCTGGGTGACGGAAAAGTTCCCGTCGAGGATGGCCTCGAGCTGATCGAAGTACTCATTCTTGTTGAACTCGGTAATGAAGCCGAGCCGCCCGAGGTTTATCCCGAGGACCGGTATCTTGGAATCAATCCGGCGGCAGACGCCGATGAGGGTCCCGTCTCCGCCGAGAGAGAACATGATGTCGACCTGCCGGTGGAAAGACTTCGGGTCCCAGAACAGAAGGTGGTCGGTGGATTTTTGTTTGAAGAGTTTTTTCACCCGTTCCTCGTCGGCCTGGTTGAAGACCACCTGTCGCTTGCGCCGCTGCAGCCAGGTGCAGAGGTTCGGGAGGATGCTGTAGAACTCCGGGGTGGAATTCGGCTTGAGGGTGATGCCGACTGTCTTGAGAGATTTTTTTTTCATAGTTATTCCGTCATGATCCTTAAGGCACTGTCAATGTCATCAAAGGGCTTGTTTAAGAGTCTGCATTTATACTGGGCTGCTTTCAGTAAAACCTGGGGAGAGTTATACGCTGTCATGATAACAAACTTCGTTCCGATTTCTGCGGGAGAATACCTCTTGCGGGATTCCTCTATGACGTCGAAGCCGGAGATGTCCTGAAGCATCAGGTCGCAGATGATCCGGTCGTAGTCGTTCTCTAGAAGCAGGTCGATGGCCTTCTTTCCGCTGGCCGAGACGTCCACGCGGAATCCTTTTCTCTCAAGGAGTTTCTTCAGCGACTGCTGGATGAGGATCTCGTCTTCTATGATAAGAATATAGTTCATCGTGGTAGTGTCAGCCTGAAGCGGGCCCCCGTTTGAGTTTTGTCCTCCAAGTATTCCAGATTGCCTCCCATTTTTAAAGCCAGATTCCTAGAAAGTATCAGCCCAAGGCCCGTACCCTGGGATTTTGTGGTGAAGAAGGGCTTGAAGAGCTGGGTGGCCATCTCCGCTGGGATCCCGGGGCCATTATCGGCGACATCGATGGTGACCTGGTCCGCGTCGGCCGCAACCACGACGAAAAGTGCTTTGCTGATTTCGAGGTTCCTCATGGCCTGGGCGGCATTGATGAGGAGGTTGAAGATGATCTGCACCACGAAGATCAGCGGGACATCAAGGACGATCTCTCCGGAGTGAACTCCGTAGGTGATGTGCTGGCGGATCCCTCGCAGTTCACTCTTGGCGAGCACCAATGATTCGTCGATCATCTTTTTGACGGTGGTCGGCTTCTTCTCGCTCTGGACCTGGTAGAGGTTTGAGAAATTTTCGATAATGGCCTGGGAACGGTTTATGTTCTTCTGAATCTCCGACATGAACTCCAGACTCTCCGCGCTCATTTCTAGCGTTGAAAAGATCTGAGCTCCGAGCTTGAGACCAAACAACGGGTTACTGAGTTCGTGCCGGAGCGTATTGAGGAGCTCGCCCAGCAGCGAGATCCGCTGGAAATGGAAGAGGTCAAAGGCGTAGTGCTGAAGGTCGTCGCTGTCGTAGACGTCGAGCACGAAGGGGCCGCTGATCTTCTTCTTAAAGAAGATGTCTTTTTCCTGAAGTTCGGTTTGGTACAAGTCGTTGAGGAACGCTGCTCCGGTGTCTTCGTCTCGGATGCGGATCGGAAGCGGAAACTCCTTGAGGCAGAGACGAAACTCCGAGATCTGCTTATCGGAGAACTCCTGGTCGATGAGCCGCTCGAAGTGCGGCTGCAGCAGATCGATGCAAGTCTCGAAGAGGTCTATCTCTTCTTGGTTGTACGCAAGGAAATCATGACGGGAAACGATGGAGATCAGACTGAATTTCTTCGAGGTAAGTTCCTTGGCCAGAAAGCTTCCGTTGAACGGGAGGTTGAGCTTCGGGAAGGCGTCGGTGGAGAAAGATTTTATTTTCGATTTTCTAACGGTGTTGAAGAAAGTGTTGAAGTGCTTCACTTCCACCAGGCCCTTGTACTTCTCCGTCCTCCAGAGGGTGCCGATGAGCTCCGCCCTTATCTGCCCCTTGAGATGGAGGATCATTATCGATGTCTGGAAGTTCTGCAGAAACGGAACCTCGAGAAGTTTTTCCACCAGGCCACTTAGACTATGGGACTCGTTGGAGATGGCATTGACCTTCTTGATGATCTCGTCCCAGAGATCCTTCACGTTCGTCCCGGGTGAGAGACTCACACTTGAGAATATTTTTTTTTCGATGCTCTGTGCGGACCGACGGAAGTGTTCGAACGCGTCGTCGGCGGCCGGAGGGGCCAGGTCCTTGGCAGTCTCAAACTTCAGGAGAGCAGAGATGTTCTTTTTATAGTAGGGGAAATCACAGTGCCTTCCGTCCGGAAAGATCACCCACAACCGTTCTCCCTGCTTCTGGAATGACAGCTTCGAAGCCGCCAGCGTGCAGAGCACGAAGCCCCGGAGGTCAAGCGTGGGAAAATCAGAGAGGATCTCAGGTTGGATGTAAATTCTTACGTCGAGAGGTGCTTCTGTGTTTGAGGGATAAAGGCTATTTTCCACTGAGTTAAGTTATCTTTTAAATCGTGCTTAATCAAATCCTCCAGCGCCACGAGGTCAGAATTTTTCTGGGCCCGCGAGACGGCGTTCATGATGGAGAGGAGGGAGACATGGGAAGTCCGGATCTCTGAGACATCCTGCCGGCGGGAGCCGGAGAGGTACTTCGCAACCAGCGAGGTGACTTCGACGAACTTTCCGATGTTGGAGGTTACGTTCTGCAGCTGTCGAGTGAGGAAAGCCTCGGTCTCGGGAGTGAAGTCACCGAGGGTGTCGATGTCGATGAGGATGTCGGCTAAGAGTTGTGAGCAAAGTGAGAGAGCTTGATTCAAGAAAGCGTTCGGTTTCTCATTGGAAAAAGTAGTCATCCCTGACATGAGTTCGTCCTTGATTTTTTTAAATGTTAACTTCGTTTTTACTCAAAGTCACAGAAAATAATTCTTCAAGAGCGCGCAGTGCCTGTTGCTCTTCAGAATATGTAAGAAAACTCTTCTGTGACTGCTCAAGGAGAGTTAACCCGTCGTTTTGACCACGGCGGATGCGGTAGAAGTCCAGCACCGGGCGCAGAAGAGAGAAGGAGCTGGCGATCTGATCGGTGAGTCTGTCAATCTCTAACAGGTTACTTATGTGGCCATCGATCTTTTCACGGTTCGCGGTGGTGGATCTGGATTCCTGGTAGATGGCATCAATAGAGGCCATGGCGTAATCCTGGAGGCGCAGGACCTTGCTCAAGACCTGGTGGTTGGCCCGCAGGAGCTGCAGTTGGTGCTCGTTACACCGGGTGACCTCGACGTTGATTTCGTGGAGATCAAGCAGAAAGCTCCAGAGCACCACGTGTGCCTGGTAGAACGGGAAGTTGTCATCACTGCCGTTCAGACTTTTCAAGTAAGCCCCGAAGAGCTGGTCTTTTTCAACGCGGTAGAGAGAGTGAGGTGATGACAGCGGCTCTTTCGAATGGCTCAGCTCATGCCTTACCAGAGGTAGGATCTCGCTGGCCTTCAGCTGCCGTCCTTTCGAACTGAGGTAGAGATGGCCCTCGGAGCAAGGGAGGAGGTTCAGTCCCTGGAAGTGGCTCGAGAGGTAGATGCCCTTTCCGCCGGCCTGACAGAGTCGGAGTGCTTCGAAGGTCGCGGGCCCAATGTACATGGTATGAGAAAGGTCACTGACCAGGTCGATCTCAGAGATCTCCTGGATTGGGGTGTTCGGAAACTGCGCCGCAAGTTCGGTGATGAGGAGTTCCTGTTCACCGGAAGGGAAGAGCTCGGTGGAACAAAACCCAAAAGCAATCTGCTTGATTGAGGTGTGCCGTGTTTCCATCAGCGGCAGACCCTTGATGCCAAGGATGTTCCGGTAGATGTCCTGGAGGTGGAACGTCAAAAAAGGTGCCTTCGCCTTGAGGGTGAGAAGGTAGGACGACCACAAGTCAGGGACGAGGAGCTGGCCATTGATTCGCTGAGCTCCGAGCTTGATATTCGAGTCCACGGACCCGTGCAGGTCCCAGCTTGCTTCAAGCAGCGAGAGGTTGACGCTCAGGTCGAAGTGCTGGCCTGTGAGCGTCGCGGGCTCGGTGGTGATCCCGGAGAAGAGGGGGAGCTGATCCGTGGTGATGCGACGGTAAGAAACCTCGGAGACCAGCAGTGTCGTTTCGAAGGCCTTGAAGGCCGACTGGTATTTCTCCAGAACCGCGATGGTCTCGAAGAGGAAGTAGGGGTCGTCTTGTTGGATGATGAGGAGTTTTTTCAAAGTTTATTTTACGTCGTTGAGGTTGTAGCCCTTGAACCCTTCTTTCTGACGGAATGTCTTCTCGATGTCTTTCTTGACCTCGGCCTGGTACTCCTGGAGCTTCACCAGCAGCTTCTCGTCGAGCTTCTTGACGTAGTCGATCTGCCGGTTGAGGTCGCTGCGCTTCTCCTGGGAGACTTCGTTCCAGGAGATCTGCTGGGAGATCTGGTCGACGATCGCCAGGAGCCGTTCCCGGTTCTGCGTGAACGCCGTCAGGCCGTCATCGGGGACGACGTCTTTCTCGAGCACGGCTTCCGTCATGGTGATGGACTTCATCAAAAACTCTTCGAAGAGTTCGATCATCTTTTCCATTAAGCACTCTTGGTCGGGGTGTTCTGAGTTTTGAGGTTCTTGATGGCTTCGGTCCAGCCGTCGTAGAGCGTGTTGAGAACCTTCAGGCAGCCTTCGAGGTGAGTCTTGTCGATCTTGATGTTCGCTTGGGTGCTGGAGTAGAGGATGTAGTCATAGAGGGACGCGAGCTCCTTGGCCACATCGCCGCCGACTTCGAAGTCGAGGCTGTTAGAGAGCTCGACGATGATGTCTTGCATCTTCCCGATGTGCTCGCCTTTCTTAGCAAGGTTCTTCTGCTCGATCGCTTCGATGCCTTTCTTACAGTTCTTAATCGCAGCCTGATAAAGCATCAGAAGGATTTGTTCCTTACTGGCGGTTTCAACTGATGTCTTCTTGTATGCTCCTAAACCGTAACTCATGAGATCCTCCTGCGCGCCATAGTGGGCTATCTGTCTTCACTCTTATCTTAACCTAATTGTTGAACGGGGTTAACGGCCCCTTGTAACCCGGCAAGTCCGGCCCCTTGGCCACGGATCTTTGACATCGTTTCTTCCAGACGGGCAAATTTTGCTTTGAGGATCTCTTCCTTCTGTTCGATGGCCCGCTGCCGGTTACTGATCTGCCGGTCGATCTGCGCCACCTGACTGGTGAGTCCGCCCTTCCGGGTGGTCAGCACGCCGTTGGGCTGGGCCAGGAGCAGCCGAGCGGCGTCGTCCAGAATATCGATGAAGCCGTTACTCTTCCCACCTTCGAGGGTGTATTTCCCGTTCAGAGTCTGGGAAACTTGTTTGTAGTCTTTGGCCAAAGCTGCTTCGAACTTCGCCTGGTCGAACTTCAGGAGTCCATCTCGCTGGAAGGTGACCCCGAGGTCTCCGATCCGCATCGGCCCGGAGTCGGTCTGGATGTTCGAGAAGATGGCGCCGCGGATACGGCTTTCAATAGTGGTCAGGGAGAGGTCGCCGCCGAGAGTGCGGGAGGTGTCGGTCTTCTCATCCAGAGTGTTCTGGTCTTTGATGAACTTCAGCACTCCGTTAATGTTATCGATCAGGCCATTGATCTTTCCGCCGATCTTCTGGACGTCTTCGGTGATCTCGATGCTTAGCTCCTCTCCGGGCTTGGCCTTCTTGAGATCGATGGTGACCCCGGGGATGAGATCGGTCACCTGGTTCGAGGAGACCTCAATCTCGAAGCCGTCGAGCTTGACCTTCGCGTTCTGGGCGGGTCTTTCGTTTTCAAAGAAGAGATCCACTTCGCCGTCGACCAGGTAGATGTACGGGAACTCGGCTTTATTCTTATCACCGGTCTCGGACATGGAGATGATGAGACGCCAGGGCTCGTCCCCGCCCTTCCCGTCGTTGACCACGTGGGCTTTCATCCCAAGGTCCGGGTCACCGTTGAAGAGCTTCGCGATCCCGGTGAGGGTGGCGTGCGCTTCGTCGACGTAGATTTCTTTGGTCTCGCCATCCGGCATGACGGCCTTGATGTACCCCACACCCATGTAGGTCTTATCTTTGTCTTCGACTCCGTTGCTGATGGCCGAAGATTTCTGGGCGAGTTCCAGCACTTCCAGAGAGTACTTTCCAGTTTCCGCGACGTTCTTGTCTGCGGTCACTCCGATGTTATTGTTATCGCCGGTGTTGATGGCGAGCTCGCGCAGGCTCCGGGCATTTTTATTCTTGAGGATCTCTCCGCGCATACTATCGACGAGAGTAGTAAGCTGGCCCACCAGGGCCCGCTTATCTTCGATCTTGCCTTTGCGGGCTTCCATCTGCTGTAACGGAATTTTTTCAGCTTCAATGATCTGCTTGACGATGTCTTTGGGAAGGCCTGAATTGATGGAGCCGAATGCGATCCCCAAAATCTTCCTCCATGAATTCTTTGGCAGATAATCGGTGCGAGGCGAATATCCTGCTTAAGATTAACATGGGACATAACAGATGCAAGTGGGTAGAAAGTGAGCTAGTATGGAATCAAAAAAAGGGAGATGGTGAACAACATCCATCTCCCTTAATTTGTAGTCTTGGGTGGGTTTATTAGACCCACTATTCTTGTCGGATATTATGGACAAAGCTTTAGCAAAAAACTCAACTAATGCCTGGGAAAAATCAAAGTTCTTTGTAAATCGTATACTTATATACTTCTCCTTTTTACTCCTGCCGGTGTGGATCCAGAAGACCCAGTCTCTGAACCTGGCCATGCAGTCACTCTTGATGTTCGCGTACTTAGTTTTCATGGCCGGGCAGTGGTACCTGTTGGGAAAAGAAATCGATCACCGCCTGAAGATTTATTTTCGCGCCAACTCGACCATCGACCGCATCCTCTACCGGGTGGTGATCGGAAACGCGGCCATGATGGTGCTCTTTAACCTCATGTCCTTTATCCCGGAGAGCATCGTCCGCCATTTTTTCTGGGGATACTTTGTGATCGTGGGCCTGTTCTACTCCTGGCCGACCCGGGGAAAAATCATCGAAGAATCGGTCCTGACCCAGTTCACCGAATACAAATACCTGGACGCGTTCGAGAAGGTCGTCTTGTTCCTAACACTAGCGATGTTCTTCACTAGTCTTCCTAACTTTCCGTTCCTGAGTAACCTCGAGACCTTCAAGCTCATCGTGGATCCGGAGGAGAAGATGAACGTGCAGTTCTGGAGCTACCTGCACATGAACTTCTATCCCTTCCGGAAGTTCCCACACCTGGTGAACCTCGGCTGGAACATGCACCTGTACTTCATCAGCTTCAGCCTCTATCTGCTGGCCTTCTACGGCATCCTGCGGTTCTTCATCTCCCGCCGGCTCTCGATCCTGGGCCTCTTCGCGCTGGTTTCAACATGGTCTTTTTCTCTATTCCTGCGGAAAGATCTCTACTCGTGTGCCACCACCACCTTCTCCGTCCTCTGGGTCTGGTCCATCCTCTGGTGCATCAAGAGTTCCACCTACCGCTCGGGCCTGATGTTCGGGCTTCTGTGCTACTCGGGCGTGGTGCTGAATTACAACTTCATCTTCTTGTTCCCCGTGGGTCTGGGACTCCTGTACTTCTCCTTCCTCAAGGAGAGCACTGATTGGTACCGGTCCCAGTTTGTGAAGTACACCACCCTCGGGATGTTCCTCATTCTGGTCACACTCATCACTCACATTGACCTGCGCTTCTTCGACTTCGCCATGAGCTTCAAGCAGCTGTGGAAGTACCTGGTGGTGGTGTTGAACCGGAAGGCATTTTACGCCCTCTCAGTGGTCGGGGTGCTGTCGCTGGTGGTGATGCTCTACCGGCCAAAGCTGCGAATCGTGGGCACGCTCATGATCGATTTCATCCGGCTCAGGGAGCTAATCATTTTGATCTTCTGTCTACTCAGTTTAAGTTTAATAGTTGAGAAAGACCTGACTCGGAACTTCGGCTTCCTCTGGTTCATCGTCTTCCTTTGTATCCTGCCGCTGGAGTGGATCTTCCAGACAATCTCGCGGCAACGGTCGCGGAGGAATTTCATCTACGTAGTCTACGTCCTACTGTGCCTGCTAGATTCGCACTTCGAGGGCCGGGTGCGGATCCTCTATAATTTTTACAAAACGCCGGTCGATATAGTTGATCTGATTAATCGAGAAAAATAGTCTAAGAAATGTTTTGCTGCGAATTCTTTTAAACTGCTACAATCAAGTCAAGTCGAAGGGAATGGATCCTTTCTTCGGTATCAAGGAGGCATTTTGTACAAAGCACCCTTAACCGCCACTGTTTTCAAGACCTTTTCATCTGGCTATCATCATCTGGCGTCTCTCAACATTGACCGACCTGAAGAACCTTTCGTCTACGTCGACGCAAGGGGTGTAAAGCTAGTGACAAATGTCATGGATGAATTAGAGAGTTCACCTGATGGTGTCTTCGCTTTATCAATGGCCCAGGACGGTTGGGTAGAGATGCTTGCTCTGTACGAAGCAAGTTAAAAGTTTTGGGGAAAACTTAATTTTTGTTGTCAATTTTCAAAACGGGGAACTTAAGGTTCCCCGTTTCATATACATAGAATTATTCACTTGATGCGCCACTAATTAAACAAAATTTTCTCTCTTTCCAATAAATATGATTGTGGAAAACTCGGTGTATTTTGTGGATAAAAAAGAGTTATTTATAAAAAAATTATCTTTTGCCATGAATCAAATACGGCCAGGAATTGATACTATTGTGCAGCAATACCCTCTTCCATGTATTTCAATTAAGCCTGATGGAACGCCTGTTACTCAGTTAGATCTAGCACTCTCAGAGTACGTGGAGGAAGTGATCACTCGAGAATTCAAAGACGCAACATTTTACTCTGAAGAGAAGTTTTCAACCTGGGCGTTTCCTCTATTGGCGCTTGACCCGCTGGATGGAACTAAAGAATACATCGAGGGCCGGGCTGAATGGGCGGTCTCGGTGGGCCTATTTTTGAGTGAAGAGTTTCGAGGTGAAGGTTGGGTGTACAATCCGGTCACTAAGGAATGTTTCTCCACAGCCGAGCCGATTGGATTTGAGGAAATGGAAACTTACCATGGAGAAGTTTCGCACACCGAGTGGAAAAGCGGCTTATTTACCAGTGAGCTGATTAAGCCTTTTAGTGTGAAGCCGGTCGGCAGCATCGCCTACAAACTGGGAAGACTGGCGGCGGGGAAGTCTCAATTCGTCGTGAGCAAGAGACCTAAAAATATCTGGGACATCGCCGGCGGGACACTCCTCTGCCAGGCCGCTGGATTCAAATTTTATTCTCGGGGCCTGGAAGTCACCAAGGTCTGGCGGCTCTACCAGCCGCCTCTCATCTGGTGCCATCCGGAACTGTTCCCACAGCTCTCGCGAGTTTTCCGCTAGAAACACAGATGTCTTTGAGGCCACATAGGTCGCACTGAGGCCGCCGCGCGATGCAGGTTCTTCTGCCCAGGAAGATGAGCAGGTGAGACAACTCGGTCCAAACTTCATTCGGGAAAAGCTTCATCAGGTCCAGCTCGACTTTCGCCGGGTCGGTGTGCCGGGTGAGTCCGAGGAGGTACGCCGTTCGCTTGACGTGGGTGTCGACGACGATCCCGGTGTTTATGTTGAACGCGTTCCCGAGGACCACGTTGGCGGTCTTCCTCCCGACTCCCGGGAGCGCACTTAATTCTTCCACGGTCTGCGGGACCTCACCTTGATGATTCTCCATCAGGAGTTTCGCGCAGCCAATGAGGGCCTTGCTCTTATTTCGGAAGAAATTGATGGACCCGATGAGTTCTTCTACGTCAGTGAGCTGGGCGCCTGCGAGCTTCTTGGCCGTGGGATATCTCTTGAAGAGCGCCGGAGTCACGATGTTTACCCTGACGTCCGTACACTGAGCCGAAAGGATGGTTGCGATCAACAGCTCGAAGGGATTAGTGTGGTTAAGTTCGCAGTGAGCATCGGGGTATTTATTTTTCAGGCGCTGGTAGATCGCTAGGGCCTTTTCTGTTTTTTTCATCTTCCCAGAGTACCAAAGTTGGCCTATTTCTTCAAAGATTGCTAAAGAATAGGGCATGGGAAACTTCAAAGTTAAAGACCACTATTTCAATAAGGCGAAGTCGGAGAACTACCTCGCCCGCAGTATCTATAAGCTCGAGGAGATCGACGAGAAATATAAGATCTTAAAGGCCGGGAACCTGGTGGTTGATTTAGGGTATTTTCCTGGTTCCTGGATCCAGTACACAAGTCAGGTGATCGGTGAGAATGGGAGAGTGATCGGGATTGATATTCAGGGAGTGAATAAAAAACTTACGGGCCTGAAAAATGTCAGAGTGTATGAGAAGGATATTTTTGACATTAGTGACCTAGCGCAACTGGGAGTAGATGATAGGTTTGATGTGGTTTTATCTGACATGGCGCCGAACACTACCGGTATTCGATCACTTGACCAGGATCGCAGCCTCAACCTGGTAGAATCTGTTTTCGGACTCCTCCCAAAATTCCTAAGTGCGGGCGGAAATTTTGTCATCAAGGTCTTCGATTCTCAGCATGCCCAGAACTATTTGAAGGACCAGAAGAATCTCTTCGGCGAATTCCATTTCCTAAAACCCAAGTCTACTCGAAGTGTCAGCAAAGAATTTTTTGTCATTGGAAAGAACTTTAAGGCATAATGTTTTAATGGTTTTCATGGATTTAAACCGAGTTTTCGTCTTTTTAGGATTATTGCTAGCTGCGATTCCTGCCTGGGCCAATCTCAACTTTATAAAAGACAACACACTCTTTCAGGCCCCGCTGGCCGTGGAAGCTTCTAAACCCGAAGACCCCCAAGACAACGAATGGAATCTCATCCTCTCCAAGCACCAGAGCTGGGTCGATCAGATCGACTACGACAGTTCGAAGTACAAGGTCAACTACACCTTCAACGAAGAACTCGAAACCTACATCAAAAAGCAGTTGGCCCTCTACCGACCGGACTTTACCTCCGTGGTGGTGATGGACAATGAGAATGGCCACATCCTGGCGGCGGTGGACTACGGCCGTGCGAAGAATGTATTTGGTAGAGACCTGGCCTTCTCCACCACCCATCCGGCGGCGAGTATCTTCAAGGTCATCACTGCCGCGGACCTGCTCGAGAACACCCACATTAAAACCAACACCGAGTTTCACTTCACCGGCCGCTCCACGACTCTGTACCGCCACCAGCTCAAAGAGCCGGCGAGCAGAAGATGGATCCGGCGGCTTGACCTCGAGCGGGCCTTCGCGACTTCCAACAACGTCATCTTTGGAAGATCGGCCATTGAGAACCTCACACCGGCGGGACTCAAGAAGATGGCCGAGAAGTTCGGCTTCAATAAGAAGCTGGTCGAAGGGATTAACCTCGCTCCCTCAGTCTTCAACATGGCACAGGACCAGTACAACCTGGCCGAGTTCTCCTCTGGGCTTAACACCCAAACGCTGATGAGTCCGGTCCACGGATCGGTGATCGCCTCCGTCGTGGCCAATGGTGGGCTGCTCCGGTACCCGGTGGTGATCAAATCGATCGAAGGCTTCAAGGACCAACGGGTCCTCTACCCACCCTTGAAGAAAGAAGAGGTGGTGCTGACTCCGCAGACCTCGGAAGACATGAGAACCTTATTCATGGCAACAGTGGCCAGTGGCACGGCACGGGCTTCATTTAGAAGAAGCCAGTATCTCCTCGATAAGCTTGAGATCGGAGGAAAAACCGGAAGCCTCACCGGAGGAAATCCGTTCGGCAAACGAGACTGGTTCGTGAGCTACGCGAAGCTCCTCGAGGACAAGAGTGATAAAGGTATCTCTATTTGCGTTATGATCGTTAACCAAAAAAAATGGTATATAAAATCCCCGCTTCTTGCTAAAAACATCATGGAATACTACTACTCAAATCTACATCAGCAGAAAAAATAAAAGGCGGAAGTCAACATGTCTGAAAACTCAACTCCGGAGATCATCGGTGGGAAAATTGATGAGCAGCACACGTCCCAGCCCAGCACCCCTCCCGTCCTCAGCAAGAAAGACAAGTTCATCAAAGAAGTTAAGTCCTTCACCTTCATCATCCTCTCTGTTTTGATCTTCAGGTCCGTGCTTTTCGAACCGTTCAAGATCCCATCCGGTTCGATGATCCCGACCCTGCTCATCGGTGACTTCATCCTGGTCAATAAGTTCTCCTATGGATTTAAGGTTCCGTTCAGTGACTGGTTCACCGATCCGGTCTACCTCACTGGCCCGAGCAATCCTCAGCGTGGGGACGTGGTGGTCTTTAAGTACCCCAAGGACACCAACCTTAACTACATCAAGAGAGTCGTCGGGCTCCCCGGAGACACCATCGAGGTCATCGATAAAGTTGTCTACGTGAACAACAAACCCATCGAGACCAAAGAGATCGACGGGAAGAAAATCCTAGAAGACATGGACGATCGCTATAAGTCGTATCAGTTTAAGTTCCTTGAAACCAAGACTGGCGACGCCACTCACGTCTCGCAGGTGGACGTCGGGAACGACTACTTCGCCAACTACTATAAGTTCACGGTCCCGAAGGATAATTTCTTCGTGATGGGTGATAACCGGGACTTCTCCGCCGACTCTCGCCGCTGGGGTACCGTCCCTTTCGGGCACATCAAGGGTAAGGCCATCATGGTCTGGTTCTCGCTCTCCGTACCGTGGCCCTGGAGTGAAGACGAGCAGGAGTCCTGGAAGTTCAGGCCGTGGAGAATCGGAACCGTGATTGACTAAGAGCTGGCGCAAGCCTCTCCTCATCACTCTTAGCTTTTCGTTAATCTACGAGATCGCCTTCGCCGGGGCCGTGCTGCTCGCACCGGACTGGGCCCTTCAACAATCGGGACTACCGGTAAACCAGGAAACATTATTTTTAGGCTTCGGACTTGGGTGGTGCCTGGTCGCCATCGCACTTTTCTGTGCCCTGGCCTTGAAACTGGTCCTGGAAAATGATACCAACGGCTACCTGCTCACGGACATCCTTGGCTACTGGTGGGTGGTGGTCGGACTGGCGATGTACTTCAAATGGGGTCGGATGGATAATCTGATCATGGATGCTCTGAAGGGCGCAGTACTGTTGGTCTGTAACTACAAGGCCCGGAAAGGAGCAAACCCGCCGTTCAAGACGGGTTTGTTCGATTGATTAGAGGAAAGATGAAAACTGAAGGAATGAGCTAACGCCTTCTCCCCTTCCAATTTCCGGTATCCTCTCAACTTCCTTACAGTCTAGTTCCTTATTAAATTTAAAATCGTTGGCACCGTTCACAAGGATCCCGACAAGTTCTCCGGTTTTAGAGTTAAAAACCGCAGAACCGGAGTTCCCTCCGAACGCGTCCAGGTTTGCTCGGAAGTTCTTCGTGGACCGGGAGAGTAACTTCGCCCCGTCAGTGATTTTCTGAGGTAAACCAGAGGGATGGCCGATCATGACCAGGGGAGTTCCCACCGTGGCTTCTGCGGAAGCGAGTTTAACTGGCCGATAGGCCCGGACCGGTCGGTCGAGCTTCACCACAGCGAAGTCTGTAACGGAATCCAGGGCCTGTTTCACGATGCGGGTGCACTTGAAGACATCATCCTTTGAAACACTGATGGCGGTTTGGTGTTCATCATCAACTTTATAGTTGAAGACGAAGTACGCATCCTCGCAGGTGGAAGCAGCCGTCATGCAATGGCCCGCGGTCACCATGGTGTCCGGAGAAACCAGGAACGCGGAACATTCAGAAGCTGCGGGCTGGTCAGAGAACCTTTCTTTCTCGCAGACCTTCTGGACGTCTCGGAAGCTCTGGCTCGAGAGTTCGGCGGTGTTCCCCCGAAGCGTGAGATTCTTCTTAAGAACCATCGCCGCGGTACTCTTCGCAAGTTCTTTGTAGAACGGGGAAGGGGACGCGTAGGTATCGATCCGGTTGTCTTCTCCGTAGATGACGTCCGGGGGCATCGGGGCGGCGAAGGCCGAGGTGGTGATGGTTAGTAAGAGCAGACAAAATTTCATTCTTCCTCCTTGAAAGGAGCAGAGAATAGACTCGGGACAATGGGATTAGGAATGGATATTTTCTTTCATTTTGTGACTGTTATGGGCGGTAAGAATTAATTTACCGGGGTGAGGATTTTCCGATGGAGAAGCGGCCGCTGAGGTTTTGGCCCTGGAGAAGGTCGGCTTGAGGAGGTTGTTCAGGTTTATCGATCTCTGGCTGGAAATTTTCTCCGATGCGGGAATCAAACACTGCCGTAGTGGATCGAGCTTAGTATAGTGAAGTTTAAAAAAGAGATTCTTCTTTGCAAAATTTATGAAACGGTAACACTCTGCCAGTTCTTGCATCCCCGTAATCTTTCTCGCCTAGATGAACCTGATAAAATTTTGGAATATTAGTCCGTTGCTGAAAGTACTTCACATGCGAGGATAATTCCTTGTCTGATAACTTAGCTTCAGCTGCAAAAAGTGGTTTTTTATCCTTTAGAACTACGAAGTCAATCTCCCGTTTATCCGTGTCTCTTAGGTACCGGAGTTCCATTTTATAGCCTTCGGTATCCTCAAGGTAGTGGCAATATTTAAGCAGATGGGAGGCGAGCATGTTTTCAAATCGAGCACCCGGATCGGTGTTCATGCTCCAGTCCCAGAAATATAACTTTTGTTCTTTTTTGACTGCCCTAACCTTGGGTGGGCCATAAGGAAGTATACGATAAGTCATGTAGAGAGAATCGAGGATACCAACCCAGCCATCTACTGTCTGATGGGCTACTCCTAAGTCTTCTCTTAGAGATGCGATCGAAAGAGGAGAGCCGACTTTTGACGGAAGGGTATCAAGTAGTATGTCGATGAGCGAGATTTCCTTCACATGTTGAAGATCTCTTAAATCTTCATGAACGACCCGGGCGATCCGCTCCTTTTGCCAGCGTCTCCAATGTTTTTCAGATCCATTAAAGTATGGTTCCGGGAAGCCGCCAAACTTCAGAAGTGCATCGACGTCGCTGCGAGCAGGAGAGTTGGTAATTTCATTCAACGTAAGAGGATGAAGTCGGTAGTAGTGATATCTTCCAAGTAGAGAGTCTCCTCCTTTTCGGAAGTGGTCCAACCTGGCCGAGCCGGTTACAATGAACTGGTGTGTGTCTCCATGTTTGTCATAGAGGCCTTTCATGAGCCGGCGCCAGAACTTATATTTGTGTATCTCGTCGAAGATGAGATTTTTCTCGTCTAAAGGTATCTGTTCTTTGATCAATCTTGATCGATCCTCTAGGCGGTCCCAATTGAGATAGAAGGGGACATCCTTTTTAGTTGCTTTGAAGAGCGATAGGGCTAAAGTTGTTTTACCTACCTGTCTAGGCCCTCCAACAAACACCATCTTAGTTTGAAGATCATCGATAATGGGTTGAGATAGATATCTGGTTATTTTTAACATGACTTAATTTTACTCATGAGTAAAGTTAAGTCAATTTTTTGTATGTAAATACTGGATTGTTTTAATGTAAGTACCCGGAAGCCCCCTTCTACGAATGAATGAATGGCTATTTTTTCTTCATCTTCTTGATCATTGCCTGAAGATTACTACGCAGGCCTCTTCTGAACTGCTTCTCCTGCCACCGGTGCCTCCGCCAGAGAATTGCTCCTCGCGATCCCGTGCACCGGTACGTCACTGAGGAGGGACATCACTACCAGGATAACCCAGGCCAATGGCAATAGATTAATGAAATACTGTTCGTCTTCCGGAAGCGTCCACTCGAGCAGACCCGCAACCAGTAGGGGGGTGAAGAGAAATATCTCAACATGAGAGATCCTCTGGTAGATCTTCGGGTGCCGGCTTACTTTCTTAACCTTCTTCTCCGTTAGAGAGCCAGGGATAGTGAAGAAAGAAATCTCATAAGAGATCATGGTAAGGAAAAATACTGAGACCAGGTTCCAGGTGGCCCTCAGTCCTCGGATCTCGCCGATGCTGTAGTAATAATAATTCAGTGTGGTTGCCATCAGGACAGTGAGGATCATGAGAATGAAGAGATTGTTTAAGTGATGACTCTTCATCGCAGGGTAATTTTGGTTTCGCCGTCGTTGCCGTTTTCAGGGAGTTCACCCTTGAAGTCCTTGGATCTCTTGAGGTAGTCCCGCACCCAGTTTTTCAGGATCCCGTCCCCATGGCCATGGATCACATTCAGGTACGGAACATCTCCGGCCAGAAGGTCCCCGAGCGCATTCTCCACCAGATTCTGAAACTCTGAGAGCCGCATGCCCCGGACATCGAACTCCAGCTGGGAGTGGGTAGTCTTCTGAAAACTCACGCTTACCTTTGGAGGACCCTTGCCACGTTTTGCGTTGCCCAGGGTGGAGACGGGTACGGTGAGCTTGATCGAGCCTTTCACGATCATGACTTCATTCTTTCTCCGGTCTACCGAATGCACGCTGAATTCTTTTTTCAGCAGATAGGAGTAGACCGTGTCTCCTGGATTCAGCTCCGAGATATCGACGTCGCCCAAGGGCTGGACCGGCTCCTCGTCGACGACGCCGCCGAGTTTCTTAAGCTCGGTCTTGAGCTGATGGGACCGCTCGTCGATGCGTTTGACTTTGGTGATCTCATTACTTCTTGCTTCCTCGACGATCCGCCTCGCCTCGCTGAGGATCTTGTCAACTTCCTGTCGGGCCCTCTGAAGCTCTTCCTTCATCCTGAGATTCAAGACTCCTTCCATGGCACCCTTCTGGTTTTTGAGTTCGACTTCGAGCTGCCGGTTCGAATTGAGAATCTGATCGAGCTCGATCTGTTTCTGCGACACCCGCTGAAGCAGAGTCTCGTAGCTTACGTTCTTCACACTCAGGTGCGAGAGTGCTTTGTCCGGTACGTTGTGGAGCTTGTGATGGTCTCTCGAGAGGATCCGGAAGATGTCTATGGCCATGGAGCTACCGGGAGTGCCCCACTGCACCTTGTAGGTCGGCTTCATGTTCTTGGTGTCGAAGCCCACGTGGCAGGAGAGGTACTGCCGGTCCTGGTGGATGAGGGTCTTGAACATTTGATGGTGGGTTGAGACCACGATGTGGCAGGCCGCCCTTTTGTGGAGCTCATCAAAGTAGGCAAGGGAGAGGGCAGATGCCTCGTCCGAAGAGGTCGAATTGAAGATCTCATCGATCAAGATAAGGTTCGACGGCAGGATGTTTTCCAGCAGCTCGATGTAGTTAGTGACCTCGCCGGAAAAAGAACTAAGTCCGGTCTGAAGGTTCTGCAGGTCGTTTCCGAAGTAGAACAGGCCCTCGTAGGGATACATTTCCGCTTCCGCCGCAGGCACGTAGAAGCCATGGTAGAACAATAGGTACGCGAGAGTGATAGATTTCAGGAAAACTGTTTTTCCGCCCGTGTTGGGACCCGAAATGACTATCCCGTGATTGCCGGAGTGGCAGTCGGCACTGTTCTTGATGGCATTTTTTATGAGTGGATGGAAGAGGGAGGTGAACTTGAACCCGGGCGAAGCCTTGATCCCCGGGCACTGGAGGTTGTACTGGGAAGCGAAGAAAGTCTTCGCCAGGTAGAAGTCTATCCGGAAGACGTTGTACTTTATCTCCGAAATCAAGTCGCCGTATTCTCCTAGGCCTTTGGAAAATTTCATCGCTAGAAGATTGATGATCTCATCGATTTTTGCGATGAGTTCCATCCTCCGGTTGCAGGCTTCCCGCACCTCAAAGGGTTCCACGAAGAGTGTCGAGCCGGATTCGGAGCGGGAGACGATCAGACCGATGTCCGAACGGTAAGAGTCGGAGCGCACAGGTACCACGAATCGGTCGTAGTGGACGTCGTAACTATTATACTGAAGGATCTTTTGATTTTGCGGCGTATTGATCCATTCCTGGATTGTTTTTCGGATCTTCTCTTCTAGTTCACGGAGCCTCCGGGTGGCTTCAGAGAGTTCCGGGTGACGGTCGAAGTGCACTTCGCCGGAGACGTCAACCAGATGCCGGAACTCTCTTAGAAATTTCCGGTTGAAGGGCTGGTAGTCGGTCTCGTTGATCTTCTGGAACTCAGCGATCTTGAATCTGGGTAAGTCCTGCTTGATGAACATCGCCGTTTCAAGTAGCAAAACCACCTTGTTTAATTCAGAGAAATTTAGCACCCCTTCTCTTTTGAGATGGCCGATGTGGCGTTCAAGGGAACCATCCTCTGGGAGCTTGGAGAGGAGCTGCTTCAAGAGGTGGTGGTATTCTTCTTTGAACTCGACCTGGTAGGTTTGAATCCTGGCGAACTCCGCAGAGAGCTCCGCGATCCGGTGTTGATAGATGTCAGAAACAAGGCTTTTCTTATTGGCCTCAAAATACGCAAACTGAGATATGATCTTTGAGAGGACATCCCATTCGACCTGCGCGTGGTGCACCGAGTGCTGAGTGGTGAGGAGATTGATAGTCATATGATTCAATATTATCTTGATTTAGAGCAACAAGTAAAAAGTATCAGAGAAAAAAGGCTCTCCCAAGGGCAAATTCAAAAACTTTACAGTACCGCCTACTACATATCCTTATCAATCCGCTCTCCTGGAAAAACCTGGCATCTCTTCTTAGGAAGAGGCTCAGGATTTGAGGGAGCGTGGATCCATGAGTCAGCGCCACCGAAAGAACTGCGGAGAAAAGACACCTTCCTCGAATACCTGCGGCGGCACGTGAGTTCCTGTGGCTTCCTGGATGTGGAGCTCGATCCCTATGACCGGATCCTGAAACTTACCTACCAGAAGTTCGGTGGAGTGCAGGCGCTGCTGCTTTTCTGGAAAGGACGCAAGCTCTACTTCCTTCACCACTACCAGGATGCGCCGGAGTCGACCTTCAAGATTCTCCTGAGCTGGAAAGGAAAAGCGTTCAGTGTCCAGGTAGACAGTCCGGACCTGTTCGAGTACTTCGACGAACTCGGAAGACACCAGGATAAGATCCACGAACTCTCTACCCCCCGGGTCACACCGATGGGAGAGTTGCTGGACGAAGAGCTGAAGGCTTCCGAGCTTAAGGGAATGAATTCCAAACCCACTTTCCTTCAGAGGAAAAAAGATAACATCGAGGAGGACCTCCGGAAGAGCCGGCAGTGGCAGAAGCTGCAGAAGATGCTGGACCAGGGCCAGAGCCTTGAGGGCTATGAACTCAAGGTGGAGGATCAGAAGATAAAGTTCGAAGGCGAGCTCAATCCTTACGAACGAAGGAACCTGCTTTTCCAGAAGATTAAAAAATTAAAACGTGGTGAAGGAATCCTCGAGCAAAGGCTTCAGAACGTGGACGAGCTCCTGCAGGGGAAAACCACTCTGCCGGTGGTGAGTTCGAGCATCCCGATCAACAGGCCCGTGTGGGGGGAGGAGAAAGCCGGATCTCTCAAGACTCCGGTGAAAGTGATGAATGAAGAGTACAGAGTTTATAAACTCGACACCTGCCAGATCGGTATTGGTCTATCTTCTCAGGGGAACGACCAGTTGCGCAGTAAGTGGGCCAGTAAAGAAGATTTCTGGATCCATCTGGATGGGCTAAAGAGTGCACACGTCATCATCAAACCCCAGAATCAACTGCTCCCGACTACAGAAGTCATAAATTTAGCTGCGTCGATAGTTGCCCATTTTTCTCACTTTACCGATGACTGGATCCCGATTATCTACACCCAGGTGAAAAATTTGAAGGGTGTTTCCGGAGCGGCCGGTATGGTAACATATAAAAAAGAAAAACATCTCCGGTGTCCGAGGGTGAACCTGGATCACATGCTAGAAGGAACTCCATGAAAATCTCGTTACTGGTCCTCTGCCTTTTTTCCTTCTCCGCCGTTGCTGAAGACCCCAACCAGTACCTCAAAAACTTCGATGGTAAGATCTATTCTTTGAAGACGAAGGGAGTGAAGGACTTCGTTGTTGAGATCGAGAGTTCGAATCTCACCAAGCAGATCAACGATCAAAAGATTTTCGGGAAGGTAAAAAATGTTATTTTCAAGACCTACTGGACCGCGAACCCGGAGCGACTGGCGGTTGAGGTCGAAGGCCTGCCGGAGGGTTTCAAGGAAGTCAAGGAACAGTTAAAAGTCAGTTTGATGAGCGTGATGGATAACCTCATCCCACAGACCATGGCACAGAAGTTCGCTGGCTACAAATTTGTTCAAGGGAAGAAGCCTCGCGAGATCATCGCTCAGGATACGACTGGTATTGCGGAGACCCCGTCCTTTACCCTGGTCTTCGATGCGGAGGATCGGTTGACGGAAGTCATTGGTCACAGGCCCATCGGCGAGTTCGTCTCTAAGCCTCGCTACCAGAAGGAAGCCTTCGCAGATGGAAAATGGGCCTTCACCGGAATCGAGACGGTCAGCTCGGCACAGGGCCAGTCACTGACGTTAAGAAAAGACGTCTCGTACACCAAGTCAGAGGGAATGGGAGTTGTGAAGGAAGTGAGCACATCCACAGAGCAGAAGAATCAAAAAGGTGAAGCGGTGGCCCCGGCGCTCAAGGAATCGGTGACCTTCAAGAATTACAAGATCAACACAGGAGACGCGCTCAAGTATTTTCTGGGTGAGTCAGGCAAAGAAAAGCAGAAAATAGTTGAGTAATTAAGTTTATTTCATGGTCGCCGCATTCACTCTTGAGAGACGAAGCTAAGAGGTTATAATAACTAAATAACTTAAAGGCCCAGCGTGCGAAGTATATCCATCACAAAAAGCGGGATCAATAAGATCAAGGGCCATCAACTAGAGTTGAAGTCTCTTGATCTGGACGAATCCATCAAATCCATTCCTCCCGGAGAGTGGTGCCTGATCACGGTCTATCCGGAGACATGGGTCGCTTTCGTGAACTCACAGATCGATGACAAGTATCCTTGCACTCAGGTGGTAGGAAAGTTAACTCCCGAGCAAGTCAACAACTTCGATCCCGCAGTTCTCATCCAGGAGAAAATCAGCACCGCAGCCGCTAAGCGGTTGCGCTGGGACGGGTACGACAAGGGCTCTAGGATCTTTTACGGAAATAAAGATGGTCTCCCGGGTCTGATCGTCGACGAGTACTCCAACGCGATCATCGTCCAGATCAACACCGCAGGCATCGATCGCTATCGCGAGCACATCAAGAAAATCTACCTCGAGCTGAAAGGAAAGCCCGTCTACTACCTCGACAATGCTAAGTACCGGCAGAAAGAATTTCTTCCAACCTACCAGGCGGAAGCTATTCCGGAACTGCACGTCGAAGAAAACGGTATCAAATATAAGCTCCGCTCGGAAGTCATCCAGAAAGTCGGTTTCTACTACGACCACCGGGAAAATAGGCTCCAGCTGATGGGTCTTCTCCGGCGGCTAAAACTAAAACCCCAGAGAGGGATCGATCTCTTCTGCTACGCGGGTGCCTGGGGCCTGAGTGCTCTCAGCAGTGGAGTCCCGCGCGTGGACTTCGTGGACCAGGGTGATTTCGAAGCTGAAGTCGAGTCGGCCTTGGCCTTGAACGGTTTCTCCGGACAGGGGAAGTTTCACCGCACGGATGTGTTTAAGTTCCTGGAAGCCGCCGTCGCCGCGAAGGCGTCCTACGACGTGATCCTGTGTGATCCACCGGCCTTCGCCAAAAGTTCCCTTCAGAAACCACAGGCATTAGAGGGTTATAGTAAGCTTCACCGGAGAGTCATGAAGGTCGCAGCGCCGGGTGCACTTTGTGCGTTCTCATCCTGCACCCATTACGTCACCGACCAGGACTTTCAGAAAAACATACTAGACGCTGCCACCAAAGAGCACCGGAAGGTCCAGCTGGTCTACAGCGGGCTCCAGGGCTTTGATCATCCGGTAGAGTCTTTAGATGACCGCTCAAATTACATTAAGAGTTATTTTTATCTATTGGAGTAAACAATGGTTTTGCAAGAAAAAGTACACCAGGTTATAAATCAGGCCAAGAACGTTATCTTCG
This sequence comes from Bacteriovoracaceae bacterium, assembly GCA_035576105.1. Classification (GTDB taxonomy): domain Bacteria; phylum Bdellovibrionota; class Bacteriovoracia; order Bacteriovoracales; family Bacteriovoracaceae; genus Peredibacter. The sequence continues at coordinate 116,100 of DATLXA010000054.1, read as the reverse complement.
GACAAGACGAACTCCTCGAGTCCATCATTTCCGCTCTGGTCTGCGAAGGGCATTTGCTGATCGAAGGTCTTCCCGGACTTGGGAAAACGTTGAGCGTGTCCATGATGAGTAAGCTCTGTGATCTCCACTTCCAGCGGATCCAGTTCACCCCCGACCTGCTACCGTCGGATCTGGTGGGGACCATGATGTACAACCAGCAGAAGCAGGAGTTCACCACCAAGTTCGGTCCGATCTTCACCCAGATCGTCCTGGCCGATGAGATCAACAGATCACCCGCGAAGGTTCAGGCGGCCCTGCTCGAGGCCATGGCCGAGAAGCAGGTGACGATCGGAGATAAGACCCACAAGCTCCCTTCACCATTTGTGGTGCTGGCCACCCAGAACCCGATCGAGCAGGAAGGAACCTACAATCTTCCCGAGGCGCAGCTCGACCGGTTCATGATGAAGATCTCGGTGGACTACCCGGACTTCGCTGCGGAGAAGAGTATCCTGGGACTCAAACCTGCGCAGATGGACCTCAAGTCGATGATCAACGAATCGGATCTTTTCGCGATGAAAGAGAAAGTTGAGCAGATCTACGTGGACGAGAAGATAAAAGAGATGATCGTGCGAATGGTCCACGCCACTCGGCCCGGGAATAAGTTCTTCCCGAAGAAATATGACGGTGCCATCACCGCCGGTGCGTCTCCCCGGGCTTCGATCTGGCTCTATAAAATTTCAAAATTCAAGGCCTTCATGGAAGGAAAAGACTTCGTCACCCCCGAACACATCTTGTCCATCGTGCCCTCGGTGCTGGGCCACCGGGTGATCCCGTCTTACGAAGCGCAGATCGATAAATTAAACACCAGGAACCTCGTGGCGACCATCGCCGCCAGCGTGATCTGATGAACCTAAAAGAAATCGAACGGGTCGTCGGGATGATCCAGACCCACATTTTTCGCAATTCGAATGCCTACTCCGCGGGGATGCTGAAGTCTCATTTCCGTGGCTCGGGACTTCAGTTCCGAGAACACCAGGTCTACGTCCCGGGCGATGACGTGAGGTTCATCGATTGGAACATGTCCGCCCGGACTCAGAACGTTTACATCAAGACCTTCGAAGAAGAGCGGAACGTTGAGATCGTGGTCTTCCTTGACCTGAGTCACACGCTGCTCTACGGCTACGAAGGAGTCTCGAAGCTCGAGGCCATCATCGAAGTCATCGCCTTGTTTTACATCCTCGCGGGCCAAACCCACGACCAGGTGCGAGTGATCATCTGGTCGGAGAAAACTATCAACCTGCCACCGAAGAAAGGCAAAGAAGGACTGACCCTCTTCATCTCGATGCTGGAGAAGCTCGGGCTGCTAAACACAAACGGAAAGGTCATCCTGAAGCAGGAAGGAAAACTTAACACGCACACGGAAGAAAATAAGATAGCCCAGATGAAGTCCTTCCTCGCCAGAAGAAAGGAGGTCATCTACCTGGGTGACCTGAGTCTGGTGAAAGATAAAGACGTCTGGGGCAAGATGCTAGACAAGAAAAACATGCACTGTTTTCGCATCTACTCCCCGGTGGATAAGAACACGCAGATGCCGTTCTTGTTCAAAGCGAAGAATCCGAAAACTAACCGTGGGGTCGTCACCGATCTTAAAGGCGCCGAGGACCAGCCATTGTTTCTTAAGCAGAGATTCCAGGAAATCGGGGTCCACGAACGGTACCTTGAGAAATTAATTAAAGAGTTGGTGTGATGCGGACCATAGTTATCTTCATTCTCTTCTTCTCTTCTCTGGTGCAGGGCCAGATTGAGTTCTCATTTTCAAAAGCAAAAATCAAGCAAGGCAGCATCGAGAAAGCTTCTATCAGAATAGGCCCTGAGACCATGCAGCGGCTTTCTCTGCAGAAGCTCAAAGGGGCGACCCTCGGTGACAGCATCTACCTCTACGACGTCGCCGTCTTGAACAAAAAGACTGGTCAAGACATCTTCGAAGCAGACGCGAAGGTGATCTTCGTAAAAGTCCCTCCTTCTTCAGAGATCATTGACAAGAGTTTCGGGAGTGAAGTTTTAGTTCGTTGGAACGCCGTCGAAATCATTCCAACTCAGGCAAGTGAGGGACTCATCTTCGGGAGCTTCAAAGTCCCGGATAGGCCCAAGATTATTCTGTGGTCAGCTATCCTCGCTGGAGTCCTCGCCGCTCTTATGCTGGGCTTCCGGATCTGGAAGAGGCTAAAGCAGAAGCGGGAGGTTAGATCTCACAGGCTTCGACTGAAAAATGATCTCCTGGGAGCGAGAACCTTCGAAGACCTGGTGGTGCTTTGGAAAAAAAAATCCCACTACCTGACTGAGTTTCCTCAGGTCACGGAAGCTTTTGGTCAGTTCGAGACCGTCTTGTTCAAATACCAGTTCAAGCCCTCGCCGTCGGAACAGGAAATGTCCATGGCCCTGGACGCCTACGGGACTTTTGTCCGCAACGTGGAAGGAGGCTTGCGTGGAGTATAAAGCCCCGATGCTGATGTGGGTGGGAGTTCTCGCCGGAGTGCTGTGGGCGCTCGATTACTGGAAAGTTTTCCTGCGGGCCCAGCTCTACTTCCCTGACTCCCAATCCGTACTCAAGTGGTGGAAGAAGGCCCTGAGGATTGTTTTGTTCCTAGCAGGAGTGGTGGGCTGGGGTTACCTTAGCTACTCACTCATGCAGCCGAGGAAACCGCAGAAGTCCTCACCGAGCAACATCGAAGTCAACGACATCATCCTCTGCATCGACGTCTCGAGGTCGATGCTGGCGGAGGACATCAAGCCAAACCGGCTGGAAGTGGCGAAGGGTCGCATCCGGGAATTTGCCCGGATGCGACCCACCGACAGAATCTCCATCGTGATTTTTTCAGAGAAGGTATTTACCCTCCTTCCGTTGACGACGGATCCAGCGCTCGTCGATCAGGTTCTCGCAGAAATTTCCATCGGCTACCTCGGTAGCGGGACCAACATCGGAGACGGGTTAGCACTCTCGGTGGCAAGGGCGGTGAATAGTGAAACGAAAAACAAGGTCATCGTCTTACTCACCGACGGGGTTGCGAACGTCGGTACCCTCACCCCACTGGAAGCAGCGGCCGAAGCGAAGAAATATGGCATCAAGGTTTACACCATTGGACTCGGTACCGATGATGACGCCAAAATTCCCGTAGGCAACGGAGCCTTCGGGACCCAGTACCAGCTCATTCCTGGAGGCTCGATTGACTATAAAGTGCTTAAGGAAATCAGTGACCTGACTGGCGGGAGGTTTTACCCGGCCAAGAGTAACGGAGCGCTGAAAGAAATTTTAGAGGACATCCAGAAACTTGAAAAAACAGAGATTAAAGTTAACCAGAAGGTCGTCTACGAAGAGAAATTCTATACCTACCTTTTGCTGGGAGTTTCACTGATCTTCGGGGTGGAGGTTCTCCGTCGACTGCTCCTGAAGGATGTGACATGAACTTTCTTCACCTGAACTACCTCCCCGGACTCCTCGTCTGCTTCATGGTCTTCGTGGCCGTCGTTTTTTTACTTGAGAAAAGATTCTTTAACCTCATCCGACGTTACTGGTTCTACCGCAGAAGTACCTTCAGCTACCTTTCGAGTATCCTGATCGTCCTGGGAATCGGAGGCCTGCTACTGAGTCTTCTGGACCCGCGTGGTCCGGAGGAGAAAGTGAAGACGACGGTTCCGAAGGATCGCACCATCATCCTCATCGATACCTCCGCAAGCATGCTAGCGGAAGACGTGAAACCAAGCAGGCTCCAGAAAGCAGCTCTCATCGCCAAGCACTTCGCACGACGGGCGGCGGGCCACCAGATTTCGGTGGTCGCATTCGCGGAGATTCAGAAAAAAATAGTCCCGTTCACCAATGACCTCGATCTCATCGACGCTCGACTCGATAGTCTAAAAACTCTCAGGAATCAGTACGGCTCATCGGCCCTCTCCGTTGCCATTCAGGAAAGCATCCAGTACTTCCGGGAAGCTGACGGCGAGGCGAGTGGAAACATCCTGATCCTGACCGACGGCGAAGAAACGGCAGCAGGAATTGACCTCAAAATTCCAGATCAAGTACACATCGCACTGGTGGGCGTCGGCTCAGAGCAAGGAGGCCGCATTCCTCTGGATGATGGCCGCGGGTTCCGGTTTGGCTATAAAAAAGACGGTGGTAAAGACGTGATCACCAAGCTCAACGAAAAATTCTTCCAGAAGATCACCAGTGACGTCTCCGGATCGAAGTACTGGATCGCCAACAGCTACTCCTTACCCTCTGAAGAGATCATGGAGTACTTTAACACTAAGAAGAGCGAGGGCCTCGAGCAGCAGGACATGGTGATCCGACCGGTGATGATGGAATGGATTGTCGTCCCTTCCCTTATCCTCCTGATGCTCGGGTACCTGTTCAAGGTCATCCGGGTCTTTTCACTCGGCCTGCTGCTGTTGATCCTTCCTGTCCACGCCGCAGAGGATGAGCCGCAGCTCTCACCGGAGGTGACGGCGTCGCTCCAGGACCTCAAAGACGGAAAGCTCAGCCAGCTCGAGAAGTTGAAACTGGCAGACGACCTCTACAAGGCCGACGCGAAAGATGAAGCCCTGTCGCTCTACCGGGAAAATCTACCTCCGGGCCCTGGGTTAGCTGAAGGAGTTCCGCCGGAAGCGTACCTGAACTACGGCACGGGTCTCCTGGAGAAAGGGGAGATCGGAGAGGGGCTACGGGTGTACGAGAATCTAGAAACCTCCCTGCCCGCAGATTCCGCGAAGGGAAAGGAAGTCAAAGAGATCATCGAAAAAAACTCGGTGACCGTCTTCCGAAAAATCGAAGAGCAGAAGAAGAAAGAGCAGGAGAAAAAAGACCAGGAAAAGAAAGACGGCGCAGAGAAGAAAGAGAAGAACCAAGGCGGAGAGGGCAAGCAAGGGGAGCCGAAGCCGCAGGGGAGCGAGTCCGGAAAGCAGGACAAGGGCGCTGGCCAGGATCCCGGCAAAGACCAGAAGAAAGAAAACGACCAGAAAGGTGAAGATAAAGATCAGAAGCCCGCAGACGGCGCAGGTGAAGAAAATAAAAAAGAAGAAAAATCACCGGACGGCAAGGAAGATAGTAAACCAGCAGAAGACGGCGAGGGCCAGAAGCCGAAGGCACAGAAGAAGCTCCCCGCCAAGTTAAAGCAGCTCATGTCGGACGACCGGCAGCTGCAGATGAAGATGATCGAGAACGGTACCCGAGACCTGAATAAAAGAAAATCGCGCGGAAGCAAGGATTGGTAATATGAAAGTTTTTATGGCATGGCTGCTGCTTATGGTTCCTCTCCTGTCTTCAGCTGATGAGGTGAAGGTGGAGATCAATCCGAGTAAGCCCGTCGCCGGAGAAGTTTTCCAGGCATACTTCCGGATCTTCACTGAAGCCGACGAGGAACCTGTTATCACATTCACGCCGAGTAGCCTCGAAGTCGTCGGGAAGGCAAACCAGGGAGTCTCGACTAAAACGATCTACGCCAATGGAAAACTCACCGTGACCCGGGAGATGACCGTTGCCTATGATCTCGTCGCCTCCAAACCCGGAATCGTCGGTCTCCGGGACATCAACGTCCAGCTCGGATCAACCAACCTCCGGCACTCGGCCCTGACAATTAATGTGCTGAAGGAGCCAGAGACCTTAGCCGAGATTTTTCTGATGGCCGATGTCCCCAAGAAGAAGCTGATTGTCGGCGAAGGGATCACAGTCCGCTACTTCCTCTACAGCCGGGTGAGCTTCAACAACGTCGACGTCAAGAAGTACCCCAAGCTGAATAATTTTTTGAAGCGCTTCCTCCAGGAGCCGGACCGGGCAGAGCGGGTTTCAGTCAACGGGGAAGTTTACCAGCGAAACCAGATCTATGCTGTGAAGCTATTCCCGGAGAAAGTGGGTGAGCTCACCGTCGACCCGATGACAATCTCTGTGACCTACGCCGTGGCAAACGCCGCGGATCCGTTCGGAAGTTTCGGCTTTAACCGGGAAGTAAGAACCAGGTCACTTTCGAGTGAAGTGATTAAGATACAGAGCAGGGCCCTGCCCGCACCCGTCCCACCGCACTTCACTGGACTGGTGGGGAAACATGATTTCGAGCTGAAGTTCAATCAACAAAAGCTCATCGTCAACGAGCCCCTGGAAGTGAAGCTCACGGTGGCCGGAGTAGGGGCCTTGGAAAACTTAGAAGCGCCGACTATCCTGAAACACCAAGGACTCGAAGAGTTCGAATCCAACGGAGACCTGAAGATCACTGACTCGGAGCAAGCCACCAAAGTCTTTGATTACACTTTCCTCGCCAAGGATAATCTCACACTCCCGGCGAGTGAGATCACGCTCAGTTACCTGAATCCAGAAACGGATCAGTACGTCGCCAGCAGTCTTCCCATCCCGGAGATCGTCGTCGCCGGAGGTCGGGCCTTTCCTGGCACTGAAGGAAGAAAAGACCAACCACTTCGGAAGCAGGATCCGGCTTCGAGCGTCGCCGCACGACCGCCGGTCTCCCTGGCCTCTCCCGTCACTGTTACCAGTAAGAATCTCCGAGAGTGGCTACCGGTGGTGAACTTTTCACTCGCTGCTTTTTCCCTGGTCATGGTGCTGACCTTCTTCGTCCAGCAGAACAAGATCAAGCTATTCCGGAAATCAGCCGACGTGCCAGCGGAGTTCAAAAGAGGGGATTTTAAATTCAGTTCCTTCGTCACTTGGATGTCCCCCTTGATCCAGCAGACCGGCAAATCTCCGCTCGTCATCATTAAAGAGTCGCCCTTGCCTGAGGACTCCAAGACCTACTTCTTCGAACTCCTGAACTCCAGCGACTCGAAGGATTATTCAACCCTGAAAACCGATCTGAATTATACCTACCGGCCAACCCACTTCAAAAACTTGAGCCGGTACATTGAGAGCGCTAAAAAAAATGAAAATCTTTCACAACCTTCTTGATATTGCGAAAGTCAACGGTGCATACCCCGATGTGGGCTTGACCATCGGCAACTTCGACGGTGTCCACATCGGCCACCGGCAACTTTTGAAAAAGATTAAAAGTGACTGCGTCGCAAAGAGCTCAAAGTTCGTCGTGGTGACCTTCATCCCGCACCCGCAGAAGATCATCAACCCGGAAAAAGAAAGATTCCTGATCAACAGCTACGAACAGAGAAGAGGCCTGCTGAAGAAACTGGGAGTGGATTTTCTGATAGAAATGAAGTTCACCCGCGACTTCAGTACTCTGACCGCGGACCAGTTCCTGAGTGAGCATCTCCTGAGCTACCCGGCCCTGAGAGATTTCTACCTGGGATACGACTTCGCCTTCGGGGCCAACAAGCAAGGTGGCTATGACCTGGTCCGGTCGATCTGTCACCCCCGGGGTGTTTCAGTCGAGATCCAACCGAAGTTCGAAGTGGATGGCCAAGTGATCTCCTCGAGCTTGATCCGTGAGCGATTGGTTTCCGGTAAGATCGATGAGGTAGCGGCGATCCTGGAGCGGCCTTTCCACCTGGAGGGCGTGGTGGTGAAGGGGGAGGGGCGCGGTAAGAAAATTGGCTTTCCGACGGCGAACATCCAGGTCTCCGGGGATCTCATTGTCCCGCACAAGGGTGTCTACGTCACCAAGACCATCTACGGGGGCATGACTTACCAGTCGATCACTAACATCGGCAATAACCCGACCTTCAAAGATGGTCAGCAGCTGCACATCGAAACCAATCTCTTCGACTTTGACACCGACATCTACGGAGAGACCATTGATATCCAGTTCCTGCATAAGATCCGAAACGAAAGAAAGTTTCCGACGGTCAACGACCTCATCGAGCAGATCCGGCTCGACGTGGCCCTCGCCAAAGAATTTTTGAGGCGGAAGTGAAGCTCGCTCTCATCGGTTACCCGGTCGAGCACTCTCTTTCTCCCGCTCTCTACCGCAGCCTCCTCGGAGCGGAACTAGAAACCTACGACCTTTTACCGTTTAAAGATTCCGCCGCTATCCCGGAGCTCGCAGAGTTTGGCCGCAGGTACGACGGGATAAACATCACCGCTCCTTACAAGACGCATTTCTTCCGACAGGTGGAGGTCGAGTCCGCACTGGTGAGGAAGATCGGGGCCATCAACACCATCTCCTTCCAGGGCCCGGTGGTCCAGGGAACGAACACGGACCTGCTGGCGGTGAACGAAATTCTCCTGCGACAACGAAGGCAGTTTAAAAAACTCAATCTCATCGTCCTCGGTGGCGGAGTCATGAGCTCCGTGACGACGCTGATAGCGGAGCAGCTTGCTCTCCCAGTGAAGGTCCTTAGCCGGAATGCCGTAGACGATCTGTCAACGATCGACCTGAGGCTTCACCGGAGAGCGGGTCACCAGAACCTCATCATCAACGCTTGCTCTCGGGATTATGTTTTCAGAGGAGAACTGGACTCGGACGACATCTTCTGGGATTATAATTACTCCATCTCTGCGCATGAAGCCTCGCTCCCGAAGTTAGTTAAGTCTTACCAGGACGGTCGGGAGCTGCTCGAACTCCAGGCGTTTCATGCGGTTCAGTTTTGGAACGCAAACAAAGTCTAAACTTAAGTACCGAATAACCCGAAAAGCTTGCATATTTATAAAGGTTTAGAAATCACATGATTCGAAAAGAATTTATCGAAATCGTCACAAACACCGGGATGGCCACTCTGAAAGAGTTGCGCCGATTGTCTTTAGGTAAGGACGACGAGATCAATGAGTTCGAACTCCTGGCGATGCCCTACTTCGACGAGAACAAATTCGCCAAGCTCTGTGCGGACAAGTACTCCATGACCTACATCGACCTCGCCAACGCCAAGGTTCCCGTGGACACCATTTCGAGCCTTAAGAAAAGACTGGTGATCAAATACCGAGCGATCCCGATCCAAAAAACCGGAACTAAAATCACCTTCGCGACCTTCGACCCGAGTGTGGTGTCTGAGGGGACCAAGGAACTCTCGGATACTTTCAAGAAGCAGGTTGAGTTCATCCTGACCAACATCTCCTCGTGGAAGAAGCTTTATTTGAACATCAAGGAGTCCGTTGACGATCTCATCAATAATATCCAGGAAGTCACCTCCAACTCGACCAACGCCGAAGAATACATCAAGGCGGAAGACATCACCGATGACGTCGTGACCTTCGTGAACCGACTACTGGCCGAAGCCTTCGTTAAGAAAGCCTCCGACATCCACGTTGAACCCTACGAGAAGATCTTCCGGGTGCGGCTGCGAGTTGACGGATCTCTGGTTGAGGTGGCCCAGCCCCCGAAGAGCATGATGGCCTCCGTGCTGTCGCGACTGAAGATCATGGCCCAGATGGACATCTCCGAGAAAAGAAAGCCACAGGACGGAAGGATAAAACTCATCATCGGCGGAAGTCCCATCGACTACCGGGTGTCCTCACTCCCGACCTTATTCGGCGAGAAGATTGTGCTACGACTTCTGGATTCCTCCAACCTCCAGCTCGACATGACAAAGCTTGGCTTTGAAGCGAAGCAGTTGGAAGTGTTCAAGGAAGGGATCCACCGCCCCTTCGGGATGTGCCTGGTGACCGGCCCGACAGGTTCCGGAAAGACGACTACTCTGTACTCGGCCATCGCCGAACTCAACACTCCCGATAACAACATTTCCACCGCGGAAGATCCCGTGGAATTTAACCTCGAGGGTGTCAACCAGGTGAACGTAAAGAAGGACGTCGGACTGACGTTCTCCTCTGCACTGAAGGCCTTCCTCCGACAAGATCCCGACATCATCATGGTGGGAGAGATCCGGGACCTGGAAGTGGGTGAGATCGCCGTGGAAGCAGCACTCACCGGCCACCTCGTCCTCTCGACCCTCCATACCAACGATGCCCCGTCGACGGTCACCAGACTCCTGAACATGGGGATCGAGCCGTTCCTGGTGGTGGCCGCCCTGAACGTCATCGTGGCGCAGAGACTCTGCAGAAAAATCTGCAGCAACTGCCGGGAAGAGAAGAAGGTCACTCCCGCGGAGCTCATCGCCTGTGGCTACGCTCCGGTCTCTGCGGAGAAGATCAAGATCTACGAGGGGAAGGGTTGTGAGATCTGTAACAAAACCGGTTACAAGGGCCGCGTGGCCATCTACGAAGTGCTCCAGGTCACTCCCAAAGTCCGAGAGCTGATCCTGAGAAACGCTTCCACCGACGACGTGAAAAAACAAGCAATCAGAGATGGCATGAAGACACTGCGGATGTGCGCACTGACGAAAGTGGCCCAGGGCCTGACCACCCTGGAAGAAGCAGTCTCGAATTCCTCTTCGGATAATATTTAGGAGATAGGGATATGGCAGAGAATACGAACACCAGCACCACCAAGACCAACCTCGATCAAGGGATCGGAGCTCTGCAGATCCAGCAGCTCTTCAAGGTGATGGTCGACAACAATGCCTCGGACCTGCACCTGACCGTGGGAAGTGCTCCCGGGATGCGGATCAGCGGTGACATCGTCAGAGTGAAAGTCGGAAGCCTCGGGCCCGAAGACACCAAGCGACTCATCTACCAGATCTTGACGGAGAAGCAGAAAGCCGAGCTCGAGAAAAACCTCGAGCTGGACTTTTCATTCGGGATCAAAGGACTCGCGAGGTTCCGGGCTAACGTTTTCTATTCCAAGGGTTCGGTGGCCGCGGTCTTCCGGCAGATCCCGAGCTTGATCCCTGACTTCGACGCCCTGGGGTTGCCCAAGGTCCTTCTCGAGATGGTGAACGTCTCCAGTGGTCTGTTCCTGGTGACGGGCCCCACCGGGTCCGGGAAGTCGACCACGCTCGCCTCGATCATCGATAAGCTAAACTCAGCTTCACCCAACCACATCATCACGCTGGAAGATCCCATCGAATTCGTCCATCAGCACAAGCTCTCACTGGTCAACCAACGAGAGATCGGAGCTGACACTCTGAGCTTCGGGAAGGGGATCAAGTCTCTCCTGAGACAGGACCCGGACATCGTCCTGGTCGGAGAGCTGCGGGACACGGAAACGATCGAAGCCGCACTGACCATCGCGGAAACGGGCCACGTGGTCTTCGGGACACTTCACACCAACTCCACCGTCCAGACCATCAACCGGATCATCAACGTGTTTTCCCACGAACAGCAGGATCAGATCCGGACCCTTTTGTCCTTCGTTCTTCAGGGCGTGGTTGCGCAGCAGCTGCTGCCGAGAGTTCCCAAGGGCCGGGCACTGGTCCAGGAAATCCTGCGGATCACACCGGCGATCCGGAACCTGATCCGCGAAGACAAGGTTCACCAGATCTATTCCCAGATGCAGATCGGGCAGGAAACGACGGGGATGAACACCATGAACCAGCACATTAAGAAGCACTTAGACACTGGAACCATCACCCAGGAAACCGCGATGACCTATTCCAACAACCCAGAAGAGCTCGCGAGAATGCTCGGGCACGACGGGCCCAATAAAAAGAGATAAGGTACCATGCCGAAGTTCAAGTACGTAGCATTCACCGCCGCGGGCAAGAGGATCGAAGATTCGATCGCCGCGGAGAACATCAAAGACGCTAAGAAGCAGCTTCGCCGCTTGAACATCAAGGCGACCAAGATCCTGCCGCCGTCGATCTTCGAACTCGACCTCAACGAGATGATGGTGGACGCCGGGTTGGTGAAGACGTTTGGTCGGGCCGAACTGATGCGGTTCACGCGACAGCTGTCGATTTTGATCAACGCCGGTGTACCGATCCTCGAGTGCCTCGAGATCCTTCATAAGCAGGAAAATAACCTCGTCCTCCGCAGAGTGATCAAGAACATCTCCATGCAGGTCGAGGAAGGGAAGAGTCTCTACGAGTCCATGTTCAAGCAGCCGGGGTTCGATAAGCTCTACTGTGCCCTGGTGAAGGCCGGAGAGTCGGCTGGTATCCTGGATACCATTCTGGTGAAGCTCGCGGAGTTCCTAGAGAAAGCGGAGAAGCTCAAGAAGCAGGTGAAGTCCGCCCTCATGTACCCCGCCATCATCGTCTTCGTCGGAGTCGTGGTGGTCTTCGGTCTGATGATCTACGTCGTGCCGCAGTTCGTGAGCATCCTCAAAGAGACCAATCAAGAGGTCCCGTGGGTCACGCAAGTGGTGATGGACATCTCTGCTTTCTTCCAGAACTACACCCTAATACTAATCGCCGGGATCATCGCCTTCTGCGTGTTCTTCTCGAACTACATAAAGACCAAGTCTGGGAAAAAAACCTGGGACCGCTTTACCATGAAGGTCCCGCTGTTCGGGATGCTGATCATCAAGGGAAACCTCGGCTCCTTCACCCGGACTCTGGCGACCATGCTCGCGGCCGGTGTCCCCATCATCGATTCTCTAGAAATCTGCATCGAAACTTTAGACAACACCCAGATTGCAAAGGACCTGAATAAGGTCCGCAAGGCCGTGATGGAAGGGAAGTCGATCACCGAACCCCTCTCCCGGATAACCTACTTCCCGCCACTGGTTACCCAGATGATTAAAGTGGGGGAGTCCACCGGTAACCTCGATACCATGCTGATCAAGGTCGCGGACGTTTTCCAAGATGAGGTCGAGGAACTGGTCGGCAACATGACGAAGTTGATCGAACCGCTCATCCTTGTGGTTTTAGGTGGGATTATCGGCTTCGTCCTGATCGCCATGTACCTTCCGATATTTATGTCGGCCGGCGGAGTGGAGTGACAACTATCTAAGCCAGAAGGTGAGCAGCCTAAGATAGCTTAATCTGGCGCCCAGGCACAACTTGCCGAATTGCTTGGATTTCGAATTGCTAGATAATTTTGAGTAAGAAACAGTTAACAGTGTCTTAAAATAAAGTGAGCTACTGAAGGAATGTTGGGATCTTAATTCCCTTCAAACACGAAGTAACGATTAATAACTTTCAGGTCTCTAAATGACCTGGAACAAAGGAGTCCTAAATGAAAATGTTCCCAACGCCGCTGAAACGGCAAGACGGGTTTACGCTCGTCGAGTTGATGGTCGTGGTGGCCATCATCGGTCTTCTGTCTGCGGTTGCTATCCCGAACTTCAAGAAGTATCAGGCGAAGTCGAAAGTGTCTGAAGCCAAGCTTCAGCTTTCTGCAATCTTTACAGCTGAAACTGCTTTCTTCTCTGATTTCAATATGTACGGCGCATGTCTCCCGTACATGGGCTATGACCCGGGACCAGAAACGAACGGTCGTTACTTTGCAACGGGCTTTGTTACAGGTGGTGCTATCGCGGCTGGGGCGATGAACTCTGCCAGAAATTCCGGATTAGATGACACTCCGGCTACAGGTTGCGAAGCAAGTTCCAACGGTGAGGTTTCAGCTCAGATTGCTAGTTCTCCGAATAACTCTAGATTCTTCGCCGCAGGTAAGGGTGTCGGTAGTTCTATTGCAAATGGGGTTGGATATTTAGCTGGAGCGCGGCCCCTTCCTGCAGGTCGAACTGTTTCCATTGGTACTCAAGGGGGAACGGCAGACATGTGGTTCCTTGCGGGCGCTGGTGGAGTGGTTTCAGCTGATAACGGCGGATCCGCCGCAGGTACGAATGCTTTTCTTACAATCAACGAGCAGAAAAACATTCAGATCATCACTCAGGGCTACTAGTCTCATTAAAAAGTATTTGTTTCTGTTTTTTTGAGGGGAGAATTTTTCTCCCCTCGCTTATAGATCCGATACGGTAGAAATTTTTTAACGGAATGAAACTTCCCTCCAGTATTGACGTAAGAGTTCCCCTCCACATCACGTAAATTACAGGTCGTGCCTCCGTGGTTCAGACACTTTAGATCAATCTCCGCTTTTATGGCATACAGATCCTGACGAAGTTTTCTTTTCAAAGTCTCGTCGGGAGTTGAATTCAGGTGATGCTGAACTAAAATGAATATTTCATCTAGAGTCGCACCGGCTTCGACCTTCAGCTTGTTGACGATCGAAGAAATGAATGGCGGAGCCTTCGAATGGTTTTGGATCTTTTCGAGATACGCAAGACCCTTCTTCGCGTTCCCCAGTTCGTAGTAATTAAGGAAGCCCGCATTGTAATTTAGTTGATAATCGTCTGGAAAATACCGGATCCCTTTCGAATAGAGCGCGTCTGCTCCTTCGAGGTCGTCTTTCATGATCCCCAAGAAAAGACCACCGTAGAGGTAGTTTTCATAAAAGAGCTTGTCGAGGCTCGCGATCGTATTGAATCTCAGAAAAAGCCAGTTGTTCAGATCCCGTTTGTTGTAGTGTTCGACGTCAGACTCTATCAGCGTCTGTACCCAGAGGAGGTCGGTGATGAGTCGTTTGTTTCCCGCGCTCAGGAACACCAGCAGATCTTTGTTGATGTTGAGGGCAGTGTCCTGCTTACTAAGATTCAAGATTGGCTTGTCTGTCCTGGTATTGATGATGCAAGCGGCGAGAAGTATGATCACCGCAGCTCCGGCAAGTTTCATCTCCACTGAAAAAAATTGTTTCCTTACTTTCTCTAAATACATACATTTATAATCATGATTCATTTTAAGAATGTAACCAAAATTTTCAAGCCCGATCTCTTGACTCAGGCTTTCACGGCACTCGATCAAGTTGAATTTTTGGTTCCTGAAGGTTCCATGGTCGGATTCCTCGGGGCCAACGGAGCCGGAAAAACAACCTCGCTGAAGATCATCATGGATTTCATCAGACCGACCTCCGGCGAGGTAACTTTTAGTAAGTCGCTGGGGACTTCGAAGTTGGACATTTTTAAAAACATCGGATTTCTTCCAGAGAGACCCTATTTCTACCCTAACCTCACAGGTCAGGACTTTCTACTTTTCATGGGTTCGCTTTCAGATATGCCCAATCCACAGATAAAAACTGAGATCGAGAGGTGGGCCCCTCGGTTTAAGGTTTCACATGCCTTAACCCGTGAACTGAAGACCTACTCAAAGGGAATGCTCCAGCGCATCGGTTTCATGGCCACCGTAATCCATCATCCAAAGCTCATCATTCTGGACGAGCCACTCTCGGGACTTGATCCCATCGGAAGAAAAGAGTTGAAGGATGTAATCGTGGAAGTTCATAAAGAAGGCAAGACAGTTTTCTTTAGCAGCCACATTGTCCCGGACATAGAAGAAATCTGTGACCGGGTGATTTTTCTGAAAGATGGTAAACTCATCTACGACGGTGCGGTGAACTCACTTCTGGTAAATGACAGGGATAAAGATTACGTCATTATCCTCCAGCATGAAGATTCCGTTAGGATCCGAACGCCCATCAAAAAGAGAACAGAACTTCCGGATAAGCTGATAAAGTACACCGTGTCTTTTGAAAATAAAGACACGCTACTGTCGGAAGCTCTGGCTCAGCAGGCGAATGTCTATAGTCTGGAGATGACTAAGCCAAGCCTTGAGGAGATCTTCTATAAAACTCAGGACAAGTAAATGACATTGAGTAAGATTAAGACCATCGCTTATTTTACCTTCAAAGAGTTACTCAAGAGCAAGATCCTCATAAATGTCTTCTTCGTGGGCCTTGGACTCATGGTCGTGACTTACGTGGCTACAGAATTCACCTACGGCGTGCCCGAGAGAGTGGCTCTTGATTTTGGCCTCGGCATGCTCTCCATCTCTTCACTCGCGATCTCACTGTTCCTGGGGGTGGGACTGTTGTCGAAGGAGATCGAATCCAGGACGGTGTACATGGTCATCTCCAGACCAGTCCCAAGGTTTGCCTTCATCCTTGGCAAGATCCTGGGGCTAATGGGTATCCAGCTAGTTAACGTTCTCATACTATCCCTCATGACAGTCGCCTCAACGTCTTTCCTTGGAGGGGAACTGACGAGTCTTTTTGCTTGGGCTATCGGTTTCATCCTCCTAGAATCTTTTTTGTTGCTCCTCATCGTTGTATTGGTGTCACTTCTGGCCAACAATGTTCTGACAGTCCTCTTGAGTCTAGTTATCCTATTCCTTGGGCACTCGATCAAAGACACTCAAGAAATCGCTTTCGTGAAGAGCCAGCCACTTTTGTCTTTGCTCCTCGAAGCCTATAACTTCATCCTGCCGGCGTTTTATAAGTTAAATCTGAAAGATTTCATCCTGTACAACACCAGCCTTCCGCTCGGCTACCTTCTGCCCAACCTCGCGTACGGTGTCCTCTACTCACTGGCACTGCTGTTCTTCATCATCGTCATCTTCAACCGAAAGAACATTGACTAATGGAACTCCTCTTCAGCATCTATTTTTTTATCTTCGGACTCCTGATCGGGAGTTTCTTAAACGTGGTCATCATCCGACTACCGCAGAAACTGGACCTGGTCGCGAAGCGCTCGGGCTGTCCTCAGTGCGGCCGCCAGCTGAGGTGGTACCACAACATCCCGTTGTTGAGTTTCCTGGCACTGCGAGGCAAGTGTGCCTTCTGCGGAAAAGCAATTTCGTGGCGGTACCCGCTGATCGAACTCCTCACCGGACTCGTCGCCCTGTGGCTCATGCCCGCTGATCTGAACCTCACGAGCCTGGGACTTTTCACCTTCTTTTTTACCATCGCCTGTATCTTCATCTGCCACTTCTTCATTGACCTAGACCATCAACTTCTCCTTGATTCCCTGAACCTCTACCTGCTTGCGGTTTTTCTTTCCTACTCGATCTTATTATTCCACTGGTCGTACTGGCTCGTCGGTGGACTCTTAGGATTCGGGGCCCCTCTCTTGGTCACCTGGCTTTTTTACAAGATCCGCGGGCAAGTGGGTCTGGGTGGCGGAGACATTAAACTCTACGGGATCCTGGGACTCTACCTCGGGCCCATGGGAATCTTCTTCAACATCTTCCTGAGTTGTTTCGTCGGTGCTGTCGTCGGCGTCCTGCTCATTTCGATGAAACGGATGACGAAAGATAAACCCATGGCTTTTGGTCCAGCAATCCTCCTGGTCGCCGCCTTTCAGATTTTTTTTCCGGAACATGCTCACAAGCTTTTGAGCCTATTGTTCTAAAACAATGTCGTGAAGCACTAAATCCTTGATTACTTAGGGGATCCCCCTATAATTAACTAAATATATTACTTTTCCTCAAGGTAAGACGACTTTGGCAGCATCTCTAAAGCAACAGCTAGAAGATCTCATAGCGAACCTGAACCCCGGCAGTATTGTTGGGCTCGACATCGGTGCCCATAGTATCAAAGTCTGTGAGGTGAGTGGATCTTATGGAAAAATTAAAGTAGAAAAATTTGGAATCTTCGTTCTCTCGGAGGCAGCTCTCATCGAAGATGAGATCCAGAAACCCGCCGAGCTCCTCGCCGGAGTTGAGGAAGCTCTTGGTCGGGCGAACATCAAGTCACGCACCCTCTGCCTCGGACTCTTCGGTCCTAACACCATGACCAAACGGCTCAACGTCCCCGAGGGCTCGAAGGAAGAGATCGAAGACCACGTTATGTGGGAAGCCGAACAGTACATCACCTTCGGCGCCGACGAGTCGCAGATCGATTTCCATCTCCTGGGTGACAACGAGGGAGGAGGCAAGGACGCACTGGTCGCCGCCGCCAAGAACGATCTGGTGAACACCTACAGTAATCTGCTGAAGAGTGCCAAGCTTAATGTGCGGGTAGCCGACCTCAACGTGATCGCACTCTCGAACGTGTTCGAAGAGGTCGCGGCCGAGCGGCTCGAGGAGTACTCCACGGGCACACTCCTGCTGGACTTCGGAGCCCAGAGTACCAAGGTGGTGGTGTACAAGCGCGGGGGACCGATCTTCACTAAAGAAATCCCGGTCGGCGGAAGCTTGATCACCGAAGAAATCCAGCGGCAGATGGGCGTGAGCTACGAGGAAGCGGAGGACCTGAAGTCCGCCGTCGACAGCAACGGAAATCTGCCGCAGGAAATTCTTAACATCATCAACATCCAGGTCGATAGCCAGGTGGCGGAGATCCGGAAGAACATTAACTTTTACGTGACTCAGGGGAGTGCGGAGAAGGTGAACTACTGCTTCGTCACCGGCGGATCATCTCTGTTGCCGGGTCTGTTGGACAAACTAACGGAAGTGACCGGGGTCCCGTCCGAACGGCTGGACATCTTCGCGAATATCGTCATTGACGAGAAGAAGATTGGACATAACATCGCCCAACTCGCGGCGATCGCTCCGGTGGTCATAGGCTTGGCCATGAGGAAGATCTAACCCTATGATTAAGATTAACCTCAGCACCAGCACCAAGCAGCTCGACCTCTCCAACATCGGTGGCTTCGATTTATCGCGGATCCACTTCAAGGCGCTTTTGGTCATCCTCCCTGCCTTACTGCTGATACCCGACATGGTGCTAACGCCGATGTTCGAAGACGAACTTAACACCGCCAACCAGTCCATCTCCACCAAAAGAAGTGAGCTGGCGAACCTCAAGTCCAAGGTCAACCAATCTAAGATGCTAGAGAAGCAGATCATCGAGCTCAAGGCCCAGGAAGAGAACCTCGGAAAAAAACTCATAGCGGTGAAGCAGACGATCGGTGTGAAGAAAAATCCGGCGACCCTGCTGCTCTACATCGCCAAGAACATCCCTCCGGAACTGTGGATCAAAGAACTGCTGATTGAAAACGATACCATGTTCATCAAAGGCGAAGCCCTGGACTACACCAGCATCGGAAACTTCGTGAACAGCCTCCGTTCTTCGGTGTTCATCAAGGACGCCAACATCGCCAAGACCAACAGTGCGGTCCGGGAGCTCGATAAGAAACGGATCGAATCCTTCGAGGTGAGATTCACCATCGCGAGGTTCGACCAATGAAAGATCTGGTAAACAACCTCTTCTCCAAGCTCCACCTGCTCACCCTGGTGTACTTCCTCTACATCGCCTATGTGATGTACGACGAACACCAGGTGAAGCTCACGGAGATCCAGGTCGAGGAGTCAACCATCGAGCAGGAGCTGTTGTCGAACAAGGCGAAAGTTAAGGAGATCCAGGAGTTCCTGAAGAAAGCGGACGAGTACAAGGTCCGGGTGGAGGAAGTCGCGAGGAACATCGAATCGGTTCAGAAGCAGCTCCCGTCCGAGACGAACGACTCGCAGATCCTGACTTTCTTCAACCACGAGATGAGCCTTCTGAACATCAAAGACCCGTCGCTGACTCCCGGACGAGAACAGCCCTCCACCTATTTCGTGTCCAAGGAATACAGCTTGAAAGCGAAAGGAACTTTCCTCCAGTTCCTCATCTTCTTCGAGCGGATCTCCACGGCTACTCGAATCTACAACGTCAAACAGCTAAAGCTGACCAACATCACAGAGAATCAGAAGGGCCGCTTCCAGCTCATCAACGGCGAGAGCATCATCGAAGCCTTCCGCTTCAACCCCGAGTTTAAAGTGGAGCGGGGCTTCGACGCCGCCGCGGCTCCGGTGAAGCAGTGATCTTCCGGTGCCTCGTCATGTCCCTCCTCCTGGCCACTGTGGCAAATATTGCCCCCGCTGCGGCCCAGGGGGACTTCTTCAAAGATAAGACCAATCTCGAAAATCCTCTCGAGATCCGCGATCCTTTCAAAGCTCCGTTTGTGGATAAGCAGTCCGGTGACCGGAGCCAGCGGAAGGGGTTTTTCGAAACCGGCCAAGGCCAGTATAGTAACATCGCCCAGTCTTCCGCCACCGACCTGAAGATCAACGACCTGCGGGTCGTAGGGGTCCTCATCGGAAGAGAACGTCGAGCGCTGGTCAACGCCAGTGCCGATAAGAAAACTGTTATTATCCTCAAAGAGGGGATGAAGATCGGAAACGAAGGCGGCGAGCTCAAGGCCATCCTCCCCGGTGGGATCATAATTGTTGAGAAAATCGTTAACGTATACGGCCAGGAAGAATATTTAGAAACGGTTATACCTATTTCCAAATAATCCATTACAATATATTTAGGCCCATCTTAAGGAAGAGAATTATGAAGAAAGGATTTTTTCTGTTCAGCCTACTCGTGCCCGTGTTGTTTACTTTTAGTGCGTTCGCTCAAGAGATCGTAAATGTAAATTTCGTGCAGGAAGGTGAAACGAGTAAACTTGTCATCGAAACCGACAAGGAGAATGTTTTCGCTGAGCGGTTCCACGTCACGGAAGATAAGCAGATCATCCTCGACCTGAAAAACGTAAAAGTTTCCCCGAAGCTTCTCCGGGGCATCGACACTTCTGAGTTTCCGGGAAGTGCTGTGTACATCTCCGGCTACAAGAAGCCCGGCTCCCCAAATGACGTTCGCTTCGCCATCCAGCTCAGAGACAACGTCCGGTCTCTCATCGAGACCAAGGGAAAGACCATCGTCTTAAACCTCGAGAACCGCTTCGGAGTCTTCTCGAAGAATAAGGTGCGAGGAGACGAAGGCGCCCTCCAGGGCGCTTCGCTGGAAGACGTGGTGGGCCTGAACGTTCCCAAGTCAAACAGCATCGAAGACATCCTCGCGAACCTGACTCTCTCGGGCCCGAAGAAATACATCGGGAAGCGGATCTCGATCAACGTCCGGGAGATCCCGGTGACCGACGTCCTCAACATGATCGCTGACACCTCCGGCTTCAACATCATCATCGACCAGACGGTCGCGGGCCTTCCTCCGCTGACGCTCACCCTAACCAACGTTCCGTGGGACCAGGCCCTGGATACCATCATGAACCTCTCCAAGCTCGTCGCAGAGAAGAGTTCCAACATCCTCATCATGAAGACGGTTGCTCAAGCCGCCAAAGAGCAGGAAGAGCTCCTGAAGAACAAGCAGCTCAAACTTGGCCTCGAGCAGCTGGTGACGAGGGTCTTCCTCATTAACTACGCCACTCTCGCGGAGATCTCGACCATCATCAAAGATTACCTAACTCCGCTCCGGGCGACCATCCAGCTCGACGAGAGGACTAACAGCTTGATCGTCAAAGACACCGTCGAGTCGATGGAGCGGATCAAGAAGATCATAGAAACGCTGGACACTCAGACGCCACAGATCCTCATCGAGGCGAAGATCGTCGAAGCCAGTGAGAGTTATCAAAAGCGCATCGGCTTATCCAAGGGCCTGAGCTTCGGCTACGACCCGATCTCTTCTGGTGCCTCGCTTCAGGCTCCTGTCGGTCCAGGCTTCTCCTTTAGCAGCGCTCCGAACTTCCAGTCCCCTGGTGTCGCCGGGATGACTATTGGTATCTACCGCCGACTGTTGAACCTAGACTTCAACCTCCAGTTGATGGAATCGGAAGCCAAGGGTCGGGTCATCTCGACTCCGAAGATCGTCGCACAAAATAAAAAAGCGGCCAACATTACCAGTTCTGAAACGACCAGTTTCCGTGTGCAGCAGCCGGCCACCGGGACTCAGCCGGCCCTGGCCACTTTCCAAAACGTCTCGGCAGACTTGAACCTCACGGTCACTCCTCAGGTTACAAACGACGGAGCCATCTCCATGGACATCTCCTTATCGAAGTCTTCCTTCGGTAACAGACCGACAACCGACGCTCCACCGAATAAGACGAGTAGGAACATCAAAACGACAGTGCTGGTGGATAACGGTTCCACCGTCGTTATCGGTGGTCTCTACCAGACGTCGACCCTTGAAACAGTCTCCGGGATTCCGGTGCTGAAAGACCTTCCGCTCGTCGGCTGGCTATTCCGGTCACCGTACGCTCCCAACACCGACAAGAACGAACTCATCATTTTCATGACCCCGAGGATAATGAACCAGGATGAAGCCGGGTTCGCCGATAGAGGAGAGGCCAAGTCCGGAGTCTCCTCCACTGAGCTATAGAGGGTTTTACCCAGATGGGAAAAAATAACCAATCTGCCTTACTGGCAAAGTATTTCAACATGTTTAAGAAAAATCCCCGGGGGAGAGTCTTCGCTCCTCTGGCGGAGTCGTACCGCAAGTTGGGAATGCTGGAAGATGCTTACAAGATCTTAAAGGAAGGGATCCGCAACCATCCCACCTACACCCTGGGGTACATCGTCCTTGCTCACTGTTACTACGATGAGGAGAAGTACGAACTCACTTACAACACGCTCCGGCCCATCATTTCTCAGAACGCCGACAACATCTCGCTACAAAAAATCTTTGCCATGGCCTGCATCAACATGGGCCACCTCGAGGAGGCCCTCGAGACTTTTAAGTACCTGCTGTTTTTAAATCCGAAGGACAAGTTCTTTGCGGAGCACGTGAAAAAACTCGAAGACGACCTGATGGTCGGGCACAAGAAGCTCAACCTCGAGCAGTTGATAAGGGCCCCGGACAACCTGCCGGCGCAGACCATCCAGCCACTAACCCTCGACGATGACTGGGTTCAAGTAGACTTCAACCAGACACCCGACGGAGCTCTTTCCACTCCTCTCGCTGCCGCAGCACTCCCTCAGAGCAGTGGCGATGACGAATGGGTCATGCAGAAGGGCCCGATGTCTTTTGAGACGGTGCAGGCGCCACAAGAAAAAATCCCTGAGCAAGTCCGGACGCAGGCTCGCCTGGAGGACCATCCCATCCTCACCAACGAAGGCCTGATCCACCGGAGTCTGGACGATGATTTCTACGCCGATGAGTTGGAAGAGGACTTCGGGGACATCGATGAAGAGAACGCAAGTTCTATCGAGTCTGAATCTCCCATCGTCTCCCATACCCTCATCGACCTTTACTGTGGCCAGCACTACTACGAAAAGGCGATCGAACTTCTGGAAAAAATCCTTCTGCTTAACCCAGACGATCATGCGTCGGCCCAGAAGCTTAAGAATGTTAAAAAATTACAACTCGCAAATAACTCCCACGATTCTAATTCCGTGACCGAACAGGAAGGACACGACGAATTAATTCAACTTATCGAAACTCAGGTGAAGACGAAATCACCTAAAGAAGCTAGGATTCAACAGGCCTTTACTCAATTCCTAGAGGCCATCAAAACAGAATCTCAACTCCACCGGTAGGTTTATGAAAAAATTCTTAGTCATCAATGGTCCCAACCTTAATATGCTGGGCCAGCGAGAACCGCATGTCTATGGTTCCGAATCCCTTGATGATTTGAAAGACTGGACTAACGAAAAATTGAAATCAAGAGCATCCGTTGATTGGTACCAATCCAACATCGAGGGTGAGATCGTCACCAGGATACAAAAAGCTTACTCCGAAAACTATGACGCTATCATCATCAACCCAGGTGGGTATGCTCACACCAGTGTGGCCATTCATGACGCTATGAAAATAATAAAAGTTCCAGTCTTGGAGGTCCACCTCAGTCAAGTCTATACGAGAGAAGACTTCCGTCATACTCTGTTGACGGCAAAAGCCGCCAGGGCCATAATGAGCGGGCTTGGAAAACAGTCATACTACGTCGCGATATTATCGCAACTCGATTAAAGGGTAAATCTACATGTATCAAACAACAGATTTTAGAAAAGGTTTGAAGATCGAAATCGAAGGAAGGCCCTGGATCATCGTTGATTTCCAACACGTCAATCCTGGAAAGGGATCGGCTTTCGTGAGAACACGAATCAGAAACCTCGAGACCAACCAGACCATCGAAAGAACCTTCAAGGCCGGCGTCGAGACTGTTGGGAAGCCGGACATGGAAGAAAAAGAAATGGAGTTCAACTACGGCGACGTTGACGGCTACAATTTCATGGACCAGACATCCTTCGAGATGATCCATCTCACTCACGATCAGGTGGGAGAAAATAAATTTTATCTGCAGGAAGGCATTAAAGTTTTCATCCTCTACTACAACGCTAGACCAATCTCCATCGAACTTCCGAACTTCATCAACCTCAAGGTCGTCACCACCGACCCAGGGATGCGTGGAGACACGGCGACCGGCGGAACTAAAAAGGCAGTGCTCGAAACTGGCCTACAGGTGAATGTTCCACTATTCATCAAAGAAGGGGAGTCCCTTAAAGTTGACACCCGGACCGGTGAGTACATTGAAAGGGCCAAGGTTTAATCATGAACATCGAAGCCCTAAGAGACATTGTTAAAGTTGCCAAAGAGCAAGGTGTGTCAGAGTTAAAGGTCGAAGGAAAAGACTTCAAAGTTTCCGTGAGCTTTTCTACTGGTCAAGCTCCGACATACATGGCACCGCTGATGCAGCAACAGCCGGCCCCGGTTCACCATTCCCAAGGTCCTGCAGCATCGACTGAAGCCCCTAAAGAAGGAACCTCCACCATCATACCAAAATCTGCCCTGGTGGACGCGGGACTTCACATCATTAAATCTCCCTTCGTGGGAACTTTTTATACTTCCTCATCTCCTAGCAAACCGATCTACGTCAAGATCGGGGATAAGGTAAAAGTTGGGCAGCCGCTGTGCGTGCTCGAAGCCATGAAGATCATGAATGAGATCGACGCTGACAAGGCCGGTGAGATCGTCGAAATCTGTGTTGAGAATGAATCGCTGGTCGAGTATGGCCAGCCTCTCTTTAAAATTAAGCCTAGCTAATGAAGAAACCGGAACCGAAAAAAATAAAAAAAGTCCTGATCGCTAACCGTGGCGAGATCGCCATCCGGGTCATCCGGAGCTGTAAAGAACTCGGGATCGAAACCGTGAGTGTGCACTCTACTGCTGACGAGGACTCGCTCCACGTGAAAATGTCAGACGAGTCGGTCTGTGTCGGGCCGGCGAAGTCCACTCTGTCATACTTGAACATTCCACAGATCCTTTCCGCCGCGGACATCACTGGTGCCGATGCCATCCATCCCGGCTACGGATTCCTCTCCGAGAACGACGAGTTCGCGGAAATGTGCGAGAAGTGGGGACTCACATTCATTGGCCCCAGTGTGAAGTGTATCCAGTCCATGGGCGACAAGATCGAATCGAAGATCACGGCCAAGAAGGCGAAAGTCCCCACCCTGGAACCGATCCTGGTGAAAGACGTGGATGAGAAATTGATAAGAAAAGAAGTTGAGAAGATGGGCTTCCCCGTTCTCATCAAGGCCTCTGCGGGCGGCGGCGGGCGAGGGATGAAGCGCATCGATTCCTTCGAAGACCTCTGGCCATCCCTCTCGAGACTCCACGAAGAAGCAAAGGCGGCATTCGGTGACGGAACACTATTTATCGAAAAATACATTCAGAACCCTCGCCACATTGAAGTGCAGATCCTTGCTGACAAGCATGGCAATGTCATTCACCTGGGCGAACGGGACTGCACCATCCAGCGCCGGTTCCAGAAAATTCTGGAAGAAGCACCTTCTCCAGTTCTTACTCCTAAAGTAAGAGAGGAAATTTGTGCCTCCGCTGTGAGACTGGCGAAGTTCGTGGACTACGACTCCGTGGGCACCGTGGAGTTCCTGTTTGATCAGGACACTCAAAAGTTCTACTTCATGGAAATGAACACGCGCATTCAGGTCGAGCACCCGGTGACCGAAGGTCGGACGGGAGTGGATCTCATCTCCGAACAGATCCGACACGCTCAGGGCGACGTTAGCAGATTTAAACAATCGGACATCGTCTTCCGCAATCACGTGATGGAATTTAGGATAAACGCCGAAGATCCCAAGACGGGGATGCCCTCTCCGGGGCACATCACCCACTACCATCGGCCCGGGGGCATCGGCGTGAGAACCGACGACTACATCTACACCGGCTATACCGTACCACCGTACTACGATTCAATGATCTCGAAGATCATCGTCCACGCTGATAACCGGGCAAACTGTATCACCAGGGCCAAGCGTGCTTTGAACGAAACAGTGGTGAGCGGGATCTCGACGAACCTCCAGCTACACAAAGATATTCTGGATGATAAGGACTTCATCGAAAGCACTTTTTCTACCAATTATTTATCAAAAAAATCGATTTAAAAGTATAATAAATCTAAGTATTTAACATGCCACAGGAAGGGGCATTTGGAATCGATTGCACAAATCCGGCACATGATGGCCGATTCGAAATTTGCAGAAGCTCAAAAGGCCATAGAGTTACAACTAACTCTCACCGACTCATCAAAAAGATATGAGCTTCTCTCCCTATTGGCAAAAGCTCTAGAAGAGCAAAATAAAATTATTCCCCCGCTCTACATCTTCGAACTCATCGACGCCGAGTTACTCGCAGACCCGAAGCGAAGCATTGAAGGCCACCTCGAAAAAATTTCTCCGCGGGATCAGAAAAATTTTTTCACGCGGATACAGTTGCTCAAGATCCGCTCCGCGAGTCTCAATGGCCAGATGGAAAATCTCTACAAGCTCATCTCCGAGTTCCAGATGATGCTCATCCAGAAACACGTCCCGGTGGTCCCGCAGGTCATCGTGGAGCACTCGCAGAAATACTTCAGAGAGGATTTCCACCTAAACCTCCAGCGACTGGTCCTCTTCCTGATGACGGGTGACCTGGCGCATTCTGAAAAGATGATCAAAGCCCTGATCCTTTCCTGCGTGGAGAAATCATCTCCCAAGGGAACACTCAAAAAATACGAAGCCATCAGCGACATCCTCCGAATCCCTAAGGATAGCCAGCAGCTCGAGATCTACCGCAGTTTCTGCCAGCTCCACCTCTCCGGAGTCGCCGACAAGAAAGACCATAAGCGCCTGGTGGAACTGGTCATCTTCTTCGATGAGTTCAAGTTCCAGGCACTTCTCCTGAACCTGCTGGACAGGCTCGGCCTGGGTGTTGAAGCTCAGGAATACAGTAGGACCGTCCGGTCGAACAAAGAGTACGACTTCGTTTACTTCGACAAGTACTTCAATCACCTGAAGAAGTACTTCATCAAAGGCGCCCTCAGAGAGCAGGATCCGGTAGCTTCCGCTCCGTCGCCGTACGTCGACCTTGAGCTAGAAGGAAGCCTGAAGGAAGTCTTCGAGTTCACCGACTCCGTCGCCGAGGAAGGACCTGACGAAACGGTGTACTTCAATCTTCTCCGCCACCAGAATTACACGGAGACCCAGCTCATCGACCTCGCGGTGAGTTTCCTCCAGTCGGAGATGCCGAAGGTCGCACTTTTTGCGTCCGAGCTGGCGGCGACGGCGGCGGTGACGGATGAAACAATTCTGCGGGCCCTGTACATGCAGTTCTCCTGCCTGCTGATACTGGGCGAGTACCGGAGAGCTCTTGACCTGAGTTTCACCTGTCTCGAGAGAGCCGTCAGCGAGGAGGACGTGAAGTCTTTCCTCTATGGCCAAGCGGAAGTTTACCTGCGCCTGAACGATAAGAAAGAAGCCAGAAGCGCTCTACAGAGGGTCCTGGCCATCGACCACGGATACCGCTTGGCCCGCGAACGGCTAGAGAAGCTCAATGAAATTTAAGGGCGTGGTCGGTGCATTCTTCTTCATTTTTCTGGCCAGCACGCTCGCCCTCATCATCTTCGTCCAGACCAGCGCCTTCGGCTCCCTCTTCACCAAAGTGATCTCCGACCTGAGCCAGAAGAAAGCGCAGGCGAAGGTCGGGATCAAAAACATCTCCATCAGTGTTTTTCCGCCAGGCATCGAGTTTCAGAAAGTTTCCATCGCAAAAAAAATCTCCGACGACGAACAGTTCGAAGCGGAACTCGGAAAAGTCGGCTTCTATGTGAGCCTGGTGGAGATCGAAGAGAAGCGACTGACCTTCGGGCAGATCGTCATCGTGGATTCAGACATCAAGTACGACTTCCCTCGGAAGGATCAGGAGACCACCCGCATCGATCCGAAGACCATCGATAAAATTTTCAAAATCTCGGATAAACTCCCCGTCCGCGTCGATACGCTACTGGTGGAGAATACCCGCATCCACGCCAACCATGAGGTCCTCGAAGCAAAGAGGTTTAAGCTCACTAAGAAAGGTAAGAACTTCGTAGCCCGGTTCCACCTCGCAAACATTAAGCCACTGGCCGAAAGGGACTTCACCTTCGATGAGGTCTGGGGCGACGCAGAGATTAGCCGGGACGGGATCGTGATCCAGCGGCTGAAACTCCAGCACGATGTCCACACGCTCATGGTGAAGGGAAAGATTAAGGACTATCATCTCCTGAAAGATAGCTCCCTCGACCTCAACGGAGAAGGCTCCGTGTACCTCAAGAGTCTGAATCAAGATTTTCAACTTCCGGAGTTCATAAAAGTGAAAGACGGCTCGGCCAAGCTTGCCTTCAGTGTGAACGTGAAGGAGCGGGTTGTGAACGGCAAGCTCGACCTCCTGCTAACGGACCTGAAATCCAACTTGTTGTTCGCCGATGAACTGAAGCTCCAGGCGACCGTCGTGGGTAAGTCGGTTTCGCTCAACGAAGTGGAGCTGAAGTACAAAAAACAAAAACTCAATCTGACCTCACCAGTGATCATCTTCGAGAACGAGAAGCTCCTACCGAACCCGATCAACGTGGAGGCGGAGAACTTTTCTTTTCAGAATACTCTGCGCTTTCTTCCCAAGCTCAAGATCTTGAAAGGAAGGCTCACCGGTAAAGCGTCTATTAGAGTCGAAGGAACCAATCTCCACATCAAACCCCAGGACAACTTCACCCTTCGGAACGTCGGACTGGTAGTTGGGCCCGCGGAGAAAAAATTCACCATCCTGATGATCCAGGAAGCAAAACTCCGCGACGCGGATTTTTCTCTGGTGAACGGTGTGTTCAGCATGACCGCCGCCGCCGCACTCGCCAGGTCCCAGCTTCAGATCACGGGCTCGGTGAGTAAGGAGAAGGTCGACTTCAAGGTAAACGACGCGAAGATCAACTACCAAGATTTCGGAAATATCGCGAAGCTCGACGTCGTCGGTGAGGGAAACCTCAACGTCGCCGTCTCCGGGCCCCTCGACGACGTGGTGATAAACCTCAAAGGGAAAACCAAGAACTTCGAGATCCTTGGCTACCGGCTCGGGACGACCGACAAGAACATCTCCATCGAGCTCAAAGACTCGAACGTCATCATCCATACCATGGACGGAAAATACGGAGGAACCGCCCTTACCGGAAGCGGCTCCGTGAACTATGAAGACATGGACATCGCTCTCGGGATCAACTCCAGTAGCGCCGCCTACCCGGACCTGCAGCAGATCCTCCATCCGATCATCTCGAAAGTTGACTTCCTGCCTGCGGACCTCGACCTGAAGGCCAAGATCGACGTAGACATTTACGGAAAAGCAAAGAGCGGTCAGGTGAAGGTCAAGTCGAATGTCCTCTTCACTGATCTGAACGCCTATGGAGAGTCATTGAACGCAGGTTCCTTCAACGTATTATTGCAAGATAACGTGGTCTCCTTCAAGGACGTGACCGCGAGCAAGGGTCCGGGCAAGCTTACCGGAAACTTCTCCTTCGATCTCAAGGAGAAGTTCATGAAGCTCGGCTACCGGTGGGACAACTTTTCTCTCTCGACGTTCAATTTTAGTAAACTCCTCCACTTAAACCTCGAGGGCAAGATCTCCGGGTCCATCGTCGGCGAGGGACTCGTCGACAACTACCTCATCAAGATGAGCTCTCGCATGTTCGAGACCAACGCCCAGAACCACAAGTTCGAGGACTCGGACATAAAGCTCGACCTCATGCCGAAGCGGATCGTGGGCCGGCTCAACTTCATGGGGCCAATCGTGAGTTCGACCTTCGATGTCTCCCTGACCAGCGACCGGCTCTCCGAACTCGCCCTGAGTATAGACACCGGTGAGATCAAACCCCTCGCCGTCGCTTTCTTCGGTCAGCACTTGGAGAATGAAGACTTCAGTGGTCGGCTGAGCCTGGGCCTCACCTCGACCTTCGCCCAGGGCTTCAACAATCTAAACCTCGAAGGCAGCCTCAAGGAATTATTCTTCAAGCACGATAGCTTCCGCGTGAACTACCGCTCCCAGGGCCCGGAATTCATCGTCAAGAACAGCCTCATCAAGAGCTGGAACCTCAGCATCAAGGAACCCGATCTCTTCGTCACCACTAAGGGTGAAGGAAGCTTCGGCACTGACGTGTCCCTGGTTCATGAGCTGCACTTCAGCTCAAAGATCGCCGAGATCCTGCTCGCTCCGGTCCTGTCCTCGGAGGGGTTCCTTCGGAACATCGTGCGGATCGACGGGAAGAACGGCAAGTACGAGCTCTCAGTCACAGCGAAGTCTGACGGGCTGGACCTCTCAATCGACCCGCTCCCGTTTCCGATAAACAATCTGAAGTACAACTTCGAGTACGCGGGCAAGCGCCTGATGGTCCAGGATCTCTCATCGTCCCTCGACAACGGTTCGGTGAGCCTCAAGGGTGACGTGTTCTTCGACGAGAACGAACCGGACGTGAACATCAAGTACATCCTCGACCGGGCCGAGATCCCCATTCTCGGAAAGTCCGTGATCAACCTCTCGGGCGAAGGGATCGTTCTGGGAAACAACATGCCGTACAACGTGGGCGGGGACCTCACCGTCAACAAAGCGCAGATCATCAACGAACTCAATGAATTCAGTTCGAAGACCTCCATCCTGCCGCAGATCAAGTTCTTACCGAAAAACCAGGAGTCTGCTCTCGGAAAGCTCATAACCCTGAATCTCAACGTCAAAGCGGAGAACCCGATCCGGATCACCAATTCACTGATGGACGTGGGCCTGCGAGGAGAACTGCGGCTCACCGGAAACCCGTCCAGGCCCAGAGCAGAGGGCAGACTCTATTCTCCCGTCAACGCCTCCCGAGTATTTTTCAAGAACAACGAGTACTTCATCACCAACGCGGACTTCAATTTTTCACCGAAGAAAGAAATCTCCAACCCCGACTTCGATGTCCAGGCCCTGACCACCATCACGAACTATAAAGTCTATCCTAAGGCGTACGGGGACCTGGAGCGGTTCAACTTCGACCTCTCCTCCGATCCGGCCCTGCCGAGGAATTCGATCCTCTCGCTCATCGCCTTCGGTTACACCGATGAGATCCAGGCGTCCTTGGATCCCAACGAACAGCAGAACCTGAACCAGGTCGGAGTAGGCTCCTTCGTCTTCGACCGGTTCAAGATCACGGACATCCTCAACCGGCAGTTTGGCCTGCAGGTCAACCTCGGGACGGTCTTCGAACAGTCCCAGAGAGACAGCTTGCTGGCCGGCCGGACCCAGGAGGGCCAGGGCCTGGGTGGCGTTGGGCGAACAAATTCGGCCACCAAGATCGAACTCAAGAAGCGGCTGGATGAGGCACTGACACTTTCCGTTTCCAGCACCGTGGGCGGAAGCCTGGGCCAGCGTCAGAGCATGAACCTCAACTACGGACTCTCGAAGAAGGTTCAGCTCGAAGGCGTCTACGAACTCCGGACCAACGAAGAAGGCGAAGAGAACATCAACTTGAACAACTCCGTGGGCGCGGACATAAAGTTCAGATGGAGTTTCAAGTGAGCCTCATCCTAACCATCCTCTTCTTCCTCTCTGGAGCGGCGCACGCGGCGGAGACCTTCTCCATCGCAGAAGTAAAAGTCGAGTGTGGCCAGTCCGAAAACTGCACTCAGCGCCGGATCCGTTTCCAGAGCTTGATCGGGGACTACCGAAGTCTGGTGCATCTGAAGAACACGCTGCGGATCATGGCCTCGGACGGCGGTTACCAGAACTTCTCATACAACATCGAAGAAGCGGACGCCGGCCACCAGCTCAACATCTTCTTCAAGATGAAGTCCATCATTAGCGAGATCAACATCGGCTTCAAGGACCGGATCATCGAAGCGGACCCGGTGCAGCTGCTGACCATACGTGAAGGGGAATTCTACGAATCGCAGAAGCTTAAAGAAAATATGGAGCAGCTGGGCGTCCGGCTCGGCAGCCTCGGTTTCCCGCACAACACTCATTCCTTCGAAGTCATCGACCGGGATGACAAGGTGACTGTGAACGTGGTGGTGACCCTCGGAAAGCCTCGCATCTTCAAGGGGATCAAGGCCGAGACCAGTTCGGAGTACCTCCGGAGCTTTCTGCAGAACAAATTCCTCAATCTCTACAACAAACCCTTCGAGTTCAACAAGTTCAAGATCTACCTGGACGACGCGCAGAAAGAACTCTTCCAGTACGGGTACTACCTCATCAACCTGGACTTCAACCCGATCATCAAGAACGACCGGGTCACGCTGGACATAAAGGTGACCAACGAGCAGCTCTACGCCTTCGACTTCGAAAACCTGGTGTTCGAAGACCGGGACGTGATCCACCAGCTGATCAAGGACTTGTTCCGAAAGTACAAGCGGCCCTTGTCCATCAATACAATGAAGCTCACCATCAAGGACCACTACCGCAGCCGAGCGCTTCTGAACGTCGACCTCGACATCGTGAGATCCGAATTTCCCAATATGTACAACGAGACCGTTCGGCTCTACCGGATCACCCTGGACGAGAAGTACAAGACCCGGCTGACACAGGTGAGCTTCAGCGGGAACTCGTTCTTCCCCCGGGATCAGCTCGAACGGATGTTCCACCGCGAAGCCTTCGAGTTGGCGTCTTTGAAGTACTTCGACCAGGAGTACTTCAACTACTTCGCGGACTACCTGCGGTCAAACTACATTAAGCACGGCTACGTGCAGGCGAAGATCATCGGACCGACTCTGAACTTTGACTTCGAGAAAAAGAGTACCACCGTCGAATACGTGATCCAAGAGGGCCAGCGCGCGATCATCCGGAACATCTCCTTCGAGGGGATGCCACCGGAGTACGAAAACCTCGTCATCAAGGAACTCGCGTCCAAGGAAGGCGAGCCCTTCGACCCCGTGGCCTTCGTCGAAGACATAAAAAAGGTCGCCCACATCCTCCAGGAGAAGGGCTACTACTACGCCGAGGTCACCAACGCCAATGATGAGAAACTCGTGAGCTATTCCAAGAGCGGCACCAACGTTGACGTGAACTTCCAGATCAATCCAGGGAAGGTCCTGCGGCTTAATCGGATCCTGTACCTAGGCAATAACAAGACCAGGAAGAAGGTTCTGGTCAAAAAGATTAACATCGAGAAAGACGAATTCCTCACGCCGACCAAGACCCGGGAGATCGAATCCGCTATCTCGGCTACAGGACTGTTTAACTCCGTGAGCGTGACCCCGCTGAAGCACACCTCGAAGCGGGAGGCGACGGACCTGTTGATCAAGGTGTCGGAACGCGAGTATGGCCTGATCGAAGTCGCTCCGGGATTTCGGTCGGACCTCGGGATAAAACTCACCGGAACCGTTTCCTACCTCAACATCGGCGGAGCTCATCGCTCCATCACCCTGCGGGAGCAGCTCAACCAGAGAACGAACTTCCAGACCTTGGACCCGACTCGGCGGAAAGAGGGGAAGCATCTCCTCGAGTACAATACTTCTCTGAACTACACTCAGGGAGATATCTTCAACACGGAGATCGACTACGGCGCCGGGATAACTCACCAGCGGAAACGGTTCTATTCCTTCGACGCCGACATCCTGAGACTTAACAACACCCTCACCAGAGACCTGAGTAAGAAACTTTCTGCGTCTCTGAGGTACCAGTATGAGACCATCACTCAGTACGCCGGCACCGGTCCTCAGGACAACGGGAGTTTCCGCATCGGCTCCATAACCCCAAGCCTGACCTGGGACCTGCGGGCCAGCCAGATCAATCCGCTGAAGGGCGCTTTCTTTAACCTCTCCTGCGAATTCGCCAATCCGTATTTCCTATCTCAGAAGAATGAGGACCTGACCGTAAACTACTACAAGCTGATCTCCCGCAACCGGTTTTACTTTCCTTTTCGAAATGGGACCGTTGCGGTTTCGATGGTTGCGGGAGTTCAGGAAAATCTCGCCAAAGATAAGGTCACCTCGGCTACTGGCACCCAACTCACCGAAGGCTACATTCCCAACATTAAAGTTTTCCGTCTCACCGGACTGGATAACGTGCGGGGCTTTAGTGATGAGGAGATCAACCGGCTCAACACTGGACAAGATGTTTCTAAGACGAGGGTAGATGACAAGGCCTACCTGACCAACTTCAAACTAGAGCCACGTTACTTCTTGAACGATGCAGTCATGGCAGGTGTCTTCTTTGACGCCGGGCGTGTATCGATCAATACGGTTGATTTTGGAGACATTAGAAGTTCTGCAGGTTTAACTTTTAAAATCATCACACCAGTTGGAACCTTAGACTTTGACTACGGAATAAAACTCTTGAGAAAGAGAAATGCGAGTGGTACTTTAGAGGACCCTGGACGCTTCCATGTGTCAATCGGCTTCTTTTAATCCCCCGAATTTTAAAAGGTGCCTGACTTACTCAATGCTCATTTCTTAGAGTGAGCCGAGAGTTGTCTTGACGTATGGCCGCATAGTTCCTATAAGGGACAAAATTTTATTAATGGAAGGTTGAGTATGATCACGCAAAGTACTTATGCGATCACTAAAGCCGAAATGGCGAACAAGAAGTGGTACGTAGTAGACGCAACAGATATGGTTGTAGGTCGTTTGTCTTCAGAAGTGGCTAAAATTCTCCGCGGAAAAACTAAGCCAACGTTCTCTACAAACAACGACGCCGGCGATTACGTTATTGTCGTAAACGCCGAGAAGGTAAAGTTCACTGGTAAAAAGTGGGACGAGAAAATTTATAACTGGCACACAAACCACATTGGTGGAATTAAAAGACGTACAGCGAAGGTTCAGCTCGAGAAGCACCCCGAGCTCATCGTCTTCGAAGCTGTGAAAGGTATGCTTCCTAAGAACACTCTGGGCCGCAAGCAGTTGACTAAGCTAAAGGTAGTAATCGGACCGACTCACGGTCACGATGCCCAGAAGCCTGAAGTCCTAACTCTTAACTTATAATTAAAGGTAGAGCGATATGAGCAAAGCTAAATCTTATGATCTCCACACAATCGGCCGACGTAAATCTGCAGTAGCACGAGTTTACGTGTCTCGCGGTACTGGTAAAATTATTATCAACACCAGAGACGTTGGGAATTATTTCCCAAAGGGAACCAGCCGGTACATCGTTTACCAACCTTTGAACCTTCTCAAAGTTACCGAAAGCTACGATTTCAAGATTAACGTCAAAGGCGGCGGAGTCACAGGCCAGGCCGGTGCGATCCGTTTAGGAATTGCTCGTGCGCTTCTTAAGCTCACTCCGACTTCGCGTGCGGAATTGAAGACTGCTGGATTCCTTACCCGTGACCCAAGAAAGGTCGAGCGTAAGAAGTATGGTAAGTCTGGTGCTCGTAAGTCGTACCAGTTCTCTAAGAGATAATTTTTTACAAAAATTGATTCGAATACAAAACCACACTTGGGAACTGCTATTCTCGGGTGTGGTTTTTTTATGTACAGGATGTACGGTATGCCCGCGGCGGCAGGAGCCGAGAGCGGGCGTCTGGTCACACAAAGCCAAACTATCTCCTCCAGACTCCCCATCCTCAACAGTCTCCCCATCTTCTCCCCGCGCCGTCGAAGCTCTGCATCACATACCCAAACCTTTCACTTAGCTAATATCCCCCCTTCATAAAACATGAATCAAACACCCAAACATTTCCCTTACGGCTTCCATCTAGCCATGGCATCTTATAAAGATGGAAAAGCACAACGTAGAATCCATCGAAATTCGCGGCGCAAGGGTTCATAACCTCAAAAACATAGACCTAGATATCCCTTTAAGAAAGCTCATCTGTTTCGCCGGACCCTCCGGTTCTGGAAAAACTTCCATCGCTTTTCACACCCTCCTTACTGAATCAAAACGTCGCTTCATTAACTCATTTCCAAACTCCATGAAGTTCTTCACCGAGCGTCCGGCGGCAGTGGACGTCGACAGGATTTTTCCTGTCTTACCGGTCTTCGGCTTACCACAGATCAATCCCGTGATGGGATCCCGAGCGGTGGTTAGCGATGTGATGCGACTCACAGATAGCCTGCAGAACCTCTACTTCAGTTTCTCCAAAGAGCTCTGCCCGTCCCACCACTGTGAGCTTCACATTAAGCCAGTGAGCGAGCAGCTTAAAACACAGGGCCCCAAAAACGCTGCCGGTGTTTTCTACGTTCTCCTGAGTCCTAGCGAATACCAGAGAGTCTTCGGTGAAGATTTCTTACCGGCGAGATCCTTTTCACAGAAAAGAAAAACCATCGAAACGTTCTCTGCGGAGGACGAACTTTGGGAGGTCATGCGTTTCAAGTGGGACAACCTATCCTCGCTGGATAAGAAATGGAAGGAACTCAAGCTCGACATCTTCCCCTTGAGCTACCAGCTTTGGGGCGGAGATCTGAAAAAACCCTGTCCACTGAAATTCCACTTCAAGAAGGTCTGTCCGGAATGCGACTTTGAATCCATTCCGGCCCACTCGGTGGGAGCCTTCTCACCTTACAGCGCTCTGGGGGCCTGTCCCAACTGTAACGGCTACGGTGCCCGACTCATCTACGACGAGAAGAAGGTCCTGGACAAGGACCTCAGCATCGCCGAGGGAGGATTGAAGCTTCTAAACTACGGGCCCTTTCAGGATGCCTACGAAGAACTGCTGAAGATCCTGAAGAAGAAGAAGATTCCGACAGACACGCCGATGAAGAAACTTCCTAAGGACTTCTTCGACCTCATTGAAGAAGGCCAGGGCCCGTATCCTGGGTACGCCGAGCTCAAGAAATACCTCGACGGGAAGAAGTACAAGCCCTCAGTCCGGATCTACATCCGGCATCTGCAGAGAGAAGAACCCTGCCTGGTCTGCCACTCGTCGCGCTTGAATAAAAACATCCATCACTACAAGCTGAAACTCCGGGCGAAGGACTGGGGCCTGGAAAAGATCATGGAACTCACTGTGGACGAAGCCCTAAGTGTGTTCTGTGAGCGAAGCAGCTGGACCACCAGCCACGAGAAACGGCTCTACAACGACATCTGCGAAAAGTTGAAGATGGCAAAGGAGATGGGTCTGGGTCACCTCTCGCTTCTGCGGAAGGCGAAGACTCTCTCGGCTGGCGAGTACCAGCGCCTGCTGCTGATTAAATACCTCTCCTTCAAAGGGACGGATAGCCTCTTCGTCCTGGACGAGCCGAGCATTGGTCTTGCGGACCAAGAGCTCCAGAAGATGCTCGACGGTCTCCGCATGATCATCGCCCAGGGAAACACGGTGATCCTGATCGACCACTCCGAGTACCTTCAGAACGAATCGGACCATTTGGTAGTGATGGGGCCTGGCTCCGGGAAGCAGGGTGGAATGGTTCTCTACCAAGGTACCCCGCAGACGTATTTCAAAACTAAAGAATCCGTCGTCTGGGATCTTAAGAAAACTGTTACCAAGAATCGGCAGTTCGTCGAAGTCTCCGGCGCCGAGATCTACGGGAAGCAGTATCAGGATTTTAAGTTTCCGGTGAGTGAGTTCACCTGGGTGAGTGGCCCTTCAGGGACCGGGAAGACCTCGTGCCTGATCAAGGTGCTGGCGAACTCGATCTACAAGAAGACCCACGGCGAATGGTTCGAAGAGGTGGACTTCTCCGTTAAGGCGATCAAGAACCCCGGGAAGTTCGAAGACGTGATCATCGTTTCCTCGGACCTCAACCGGTTCACCTCCCGATCCTCAGTGGGAACCATCACCGAGCTCTCGTCCACCATCCGGAAGCATTTCCTGAAGCTTCCCATCAGCAAGAGCATGAACCTCAAGGAGGGCCACCTCTCCTCGAACTCCGAGCTCGGCATGTGTCCGAGGTGTGAAGGGAAGGGCCACCTCACCATTGAGATGCAGTACCTGGAAGACATCGTGCTCGAGTGCGAAGACTGCAAAGGAAAGAAGATAAAACCTCTCTACGCCAACATCTCCGACGGACAGATGACGGTAGCCGAAGCCTATAACCTTCCACTTAGTCAGGTGCTCGATCGGATCGCGCTGACGCCGAAGTTCAAACGGGTTTGGGAGTACCTGAAGATTTTGAACCTCGATTACCTTTCGCTGGACCGGGCCCTCAACTCTTTATCCGGTGGTGAAAAGCAGCGGATCTTCCTGCTCTCCAAGCTCCTCCGGA
This sequence comes from Bacteriovoracaceae bacterium, assembly GCA_035576105.1. Classification (GTDB taxonomy): domain Bacteria; phylum Bdellovibrionota; class Bacteriovoracia; order Bacteriovoracales; family Bacteriovoracaceae; genus Peredibacter. The sequence continues at coordinate 78,468 of DATLXA010000054.1, read as the reverse complement.
ACATCCAGAACTCACTGCTGGTTTTCGAGAACATCTCTTTTGGACTTTCTGAAAAGGAACTTAAGCTTTTAGGCTCCCTCCTGGAAGACCTGGTTCAATTGAAAAACACCATCATTGTGATCGATTCTTCTAATTGTTTTAAACACTTAGCCACTTGGAAAATTAATTTTCTTGCTGATGGAATCGAGACTAAGCCCTTGATTAAATAGCTCAAGATAATCCCGAGGATGACCGACAAGTTTAGTAGGTCATACCCCAGGAGTTTGAATGTTGTTCCCTCTCATCGCACTTTTATTTGCCCTTCCTCTCAAGGCCACTACGTTCAAACCGCAAGCCATCGTCGAGCAGATCAAGGAAGCGGACGGTATCATCATTGGCCTATACCTCGGGCGCAAGTCCGTTAGGCTCGAGAACGGTAGCATCGCCACGCAGATGATCTTCAAAATGAACAAAGAGTTCGGGATGCAGTCGGAAATCTTCGGAATGGATGAGGTCATCGTCCATTATCCCGGCGGCCAGGTAGGGGATTCGGTGGTGAAGGTGGAGGGAGTCCCAGCGTTCGTCACCGGAGAGAAAGTGGCGCTGATGATAAAGAGTATCCAGGACCGTTACTGGGGGTTGAACCTCGGTTTCGGATCATTCAAGGTGATAAACTACGGGAAAGAAACCTTACTCCTGAATTACGTCTTCCCCGAGGATCCGAAGGTCAGCCAGATGAAGCTCGAGGAGTTCGAGAAGAACATTAAGTTCCTCAAGGGAAAAAATCTACGGGTGGTCCCAAGCCCGGACTTCACCGCGGATAAAAAAATCGCGGAGGCGCCGCGGTTTCCAGCGTCAAGCGCCGAGGCCAAGAATCGAACACTGGCCTCGAATTCCTTTGAGGAAAAGAATACTGCGGAGAATTCTGCACCCGTCTCTCCGCAAGACATAAGTGTCCTATGGCTGGTGGTCCTGCTCTCACTCATGGGAGGGTTTTTTCGCTTCCTGAGGCAAGAAAAAGTAAAATAGATGCGACTGCTATATTCTTTACTGCTGACCCTATCGACCCAGGTCCTCGGGCATCAGTCTACCATTAACTCCAGCGGCAATCAGGTTCTCTGGTATAACAGCAGCATTCCGCTGCAGGTCCGGACCAATAGCAATGACCTGTCCCCGGCGGAGGTGAGCTCGATCATCGAGACTTCTGTCGGGCAGTGGAACGGAGCGAGTTCAACGAAGATTAATCTCTCTGTGGCTTCGACCAATGAGATCCGTTTCGTCACCGATTTTCCTTTTGGTTCAGCTGTCCTGGGGGTGACCGAGGTGTCGTACAACGCCTCCGGAATCATACAGAGAGCGGTGATCTCCATCAACGATGACTACGACTACAGCGCCACACCGGGTCCGGTGAACACCGGGAAATCGTTCCTGGGAGACATCATCACCCACGAGCTCGGGCATTTTTTAGGGTTATCTCATTCAGAGGTTTTGAACGCATCAATGTTCTACTCCACCTTCTCCGGCCAAAGCTCATTATCCATGGATGACCAGTCGGGTGTGCGACAGAAATACGATGACTCATTCGGGAAGATTAAAGGTCGTGTCCAGGGCGGAAGCCGAGTAGATGTCCTGGGTGTGCATGTCCTTGCGGTATCAAAGAGCACCGGAGACACCACCGGCGCTGTTTCTGATGAAGATGGAAATTTCGAAATCGGCGGCCTGGACCTGGAGGACACCTATTACCTCTACACATCCCCGCTGAAGAACCCGAAGTCATTCCCGGAGTACTTCGCCAACGTGCAGACAGATTTTTGTCCCGCCTCTTTCGTCGGATCCTTCTTCAGTGCTTGTGGAAAAGAAAATGATGGTCTGCCACAGGGGATAAATGTAACACTGACGGACCCCGTGATAGACGTAGGTGTGGTGACGATCAACTGCGGTCTCAAGGTCGGTCAAGCCTACCTGGAAGAAAAACATAAGCAAAATTTTAATCCACTGGTCATCTACGACTACGGATCCGATGAGAAAAATGAGAAGGCCTTCGTCGGTTACTTCCGTTACTCGACGGCCAATGCCTTTTCAACGAGTGACGTCCTGAAGATCGATCTTTCGGATTTCCTAGTACCCGGTGGCCCTCAGAAATTCCTCAAGGTTTCACTGGTCTCTTATCCTTTCGGAGCTCAGCACGAATACCTGATGAAGGTAAAAAAGAGCGGCGCTACGGTTTCAACTCAAGGCATGAGCTATTCGACGACGACTCGGACCTACGATGTGGACCTCGATACGCTGATACCTCTGAGTTCGTCTCCGGCGTTGAATACCTTTGAGATAGACCTAGCCGCGAGAAGACTTGAACCTGATTTTGTCCTCCCGAGAACTTTTCCGTCGGCGGGAGAATTCAGCAGCACTGGCCATACGCCGTACCTTTTGATCATGAGCATCTGGGAAGCGACACCTAGCGGGCCAAGGCCCTTGTTAGATCCGCAACCATTTCTGTCAGATAATGCGTCTTGTTTGGACGCTCCCTTCACCTATGCTGTGTCAAAATCAGATCCGATTGATCTTCCACGACTCGCAGGACCGGCTGCGGGCGCAGTGGCCAGCTGTGGAACCATTGAACCTCCAAAGGGACCAGGTCCGGGGAGTCCGGGTTTACTGCTAACGGTCCTGGGATTTCTTGTAACCCTCCTTCCTAACTTACTTTCGAAAAGACCGAAGAAATTTTTGTCTTAACCCTTCACTTTTACTAAAATATCAAAGACTTTCATTTTCCAGGAGCTCTTAATGAAGTTAAGTTTCATCTGGCTTTTTGTACTCATCACTTTGCCTGTCCTGGCACAGAATCTTCTCGAAGAAAGAATCTGGAAAGTATCTCCCAGGAAGAAATCAATTTTCCTGGACTCCGGAGTGTTTCATTTCAATTCGACGTTAAAGAAGTCAAGCATCACGGCCGTGCGGAGTTCCGTGGTCCCAGGTCGTGGCTACGAGCGGGTGGTCATCGACTTTAATACACCGACGGTCCCGAAGCTCTATGGCCATATTTCCACCGACAAGAAGATCTCGATGGATTTCTTCGACACCGCCATCGCCACCGCGCAACCTCAGCTGCAGAACTCTCGACACGTGAAGGCCATCGATTTCATCAGCGTCGACGGCAAGGCCATCACCATGGAACTGACGCTCAAAGGGAAGTCGAGCTTTGATATTTTCTACCTCGAGAATCCAGGTCGCCTGGTGATCGACATCCGTTAAACCAAATAAGGAAAAAACATATGGCATCGAAAGACAAATCTTCCAAGGGCAAATCGGGCTCTGGCACCATCGTGGATTTTCCACCGGAAGTGGTGATCATTCCCATAGTGAACAGTCCCATCTTTCCAGGGATGATCGCTCCTATCATCCTCTCGGAAGATAAGTACACGCCGGAGCTCGATAGCTACCTCTCGAAGAACAACTACGTCGCCCTGAACCTGGTGAAGTTCAAAGACTACGGAGAGGCACATGAGCCAGTGCTCCAAGAGATGGACGAGGACGAGGACGACGAGGACTTCGATGAGGACGACGACGCCACAAGAAAATTTTCCACCATGACCTCGGGTGCTGATTCTCCCAAGGGTATCACTCCCAAGGACATCTACAAGGTTGGGGTTCTTTGTAAGGTCATCAAGAAGCTGAAGCTCCCGGACGGATCTGTGAACCTGCTGGTCCATGGGATGAAGCGGTACCGGGCCAGTGAATACATCACGGATAGTCCATTGCTGGTCGCTAGAACAGAGGTCTTCAACGACATCCACGAGCCGGATGAAGAGCTCGACGCCTACACCCGCTCCGTGATCAACCAGGTCAAGAAGCTCTCCGAGATCAATCCGTATTTCAACGAAGAGATGAAGCTCGCAATGCTCAACTCGCCCTCTCCGGGGTCGCTGGCCGACCTGGTGGCCTTCGCCCTTTCACTGGACGTGCCCGAGGCCCAGGACTTCCTGGAAACCCTCATCGTCAAGAAGAGGTTCGCCAAGCTCCTGGTCTACCTGAAGCGGGAGAAGGACGTCGCGGACATCCAGAAGAAGATCACCGATGAGGTCAACGATAAGGTTAACAAATACCAGCGAGAGTACTTCCTCCGGGAGCAGCTGAAGGTCATCCGCAACGAGCTCGGGCTCGATGAAGATGATAAGGCCAAGGACCTCAAGAAGATCAAAGAAGGCCTCGAAGAAGGCGGTCTTCCGGAGGAAGCGAAGAAAGCCGCTTTGGAAGAGCTCGAGCGACTCGAGTCGATTCCCGATTCCTCTCCGGAGTACAACGTCACCCGGACCTACCTTAACTGGATGGTCCAGCTTCCGTGGAACAAGTCCTCGGATGACAAGATCGACATCGAAGCGTCGAGGAAGATTTTGGAGAAAGATCACTTCGGACTGGAGAAGCCCAAGGACCGGATCATGGAATTCCTGGCGGTGCGGAAACTCAAACCAGAGTACGACGGCACCATCCTGTGCCTGGCAGGTCCTCCCGGAGTGGGGAAGACCTCTCTGGGACATTCCATCGCCAAGGCACTGGGGAGAAAGTTCTACCGGTTCTCTCTGGGCGGGATGAAGGACGAGGCGGAGATCAAGGGCCATCGCCGGACCTACGTGGGAGCGATGCCCGGGAAGATCATCCAGGCGCTGAAGCGAGTGGAAGTCAACAATCCGGTCATCATGCTCGACGAGATCGATAAGATCGGAAAGTCCTATCAGGGCGACCCGGCGTCGGCGCTGCTAGAGGTCCTCGATCCGGAACAGAATAAAACGTTCATCGATAACTACCTGGACGTCCCGTTTGATCTTTCGAAGGTCCTCTTTATCTCGACGGCGAACTACGTCGGCGAGATCCCGGAGGCCCTGCTAGACCGGATGGAACTGATCGAACTTTCCGGCTACACCATAGAAGAAAAAATTTCCATCGCCACCAGATGGGTGATCCCGAAGCAGCTCAAGAAACACGGACTTACGGCCAAGGAGTTCACTCTCGGTGCGAAGGTCCTGAAGGCACTGGTCTCGGACTACGCCCGGGAGCCGGGAGTCCGGGTGATGGAGCAGTTGATCGCCAAGCTCTGCAGAAGAGCTGCGCTGGAGAAAGTCTCGAGTAAGAGGTTTAAAAAATTCGCCCCGCTACTCACGGATTTAGAAAAATACCTCGGAAGCAAAAGGTTCGAAACCGACATGGCCCAGAAGCCTCTGATGCCAGGAATCGTCACGGGTCTCGCCTGGACTTCCTTCGGGGGGGACATTCTGTTCGTCGAATCGATCCCTCTCAAGGGCAAAGGATTTAAGCTCACGGGCCAGCTCGGAGAGGTGATGGGCGAGTCCGCCAACCTCGCCTACAGTTACGTCAAGCGAGTACTCCAGAGCCAGATCGAAGAAGAGAGTAAGAAGAAGAAACCCGTGGCGAAGAAAGTGACCAAGAAGAAAATAGATTCGGTCATCAACAATGCCCCGCCCACCAATGTTCCTGCTCCCAACCCTGAAGAAGCAACCGACTTCCTCGCCACCCACGAGATCCACTTGCATCTCCCGGCCGGCGCCACTCCTAAGGATGGCCCTTCTGCGGGGATCACCATGGCACTGGCGTTGTATAGCCTCGCGACCCATCAGATGGTCCGCGGTGACGTGGCGATGACCGGAGAGCTGAGTCTCACTGGGAAGGTTCTACCAGTAGGGGGGATCAAGGAGAAGGTTCTCGCGGCGAAGCGCGCGGGGATCAAGGAGATCATCCTCCCATGGCAGAATGAGAAAGACCTCAAAGAGGTTCCGGAGAGACACCGCAAAGGTGTGAAGTTTCATCCGGTGAAGCACTTCGATGATGTGTTGAAGATTGCACTAAAAAGAAGGTAAGCGAGGAACCGGGTCTAGCAGGACTAGACCCGGATGAAATTTGGTCTTTATTCGGCGTTGGCCTTGTCAGAAACGAGCACGCCGGGTGATCTTCCCTGCCTGTCGGAGACGAGGACACCGGACACTGTATCTTTGGAGACTCCACTCGAATCTGAAACGCCCACCGTACAATCGTTTGACTTCTTATCTAGCAACTCCAAGTGTACGTCGACGAGGATCGCAGAACAGGTCTCCCGGAACTTCTCTTCATTCTCTTCTACCATCTTGTACAGTTTGTTCACCGAGAAAAATCTTGAAGCTCCCTTGGCCTTAGCGAGAATGACCTCAGCTTCGCTGCAAGGTGTATGTTTCTGAGCTAGGGTTTTTTGCAGAGGTACCATCGAAAGCAAGTTGTTCATTGATCTGAAATAAACCTTCAGATCTTGTTCGAGAAATTTTGCCTTCATCTCCAGGTACTCGTTTAGATTTTTATCCGCCTGAGACTCGCTCTGGGCAAAAGTAGACAGGCTGGTGAGAATGAGCGCCAGGAGCAAGAGTGATTTCATTTTATAATCCTTGGGTTTGTTATACTTAATTTGGTGATGAGTATGAGTTTGCAATGCCAGGGCCAAAGAACCGGGTGAAGCCCATGAAGAAATTTTGAGACCTTGGGACCGCAGGCCGGAGACTGTGCAATGGTGAACCTGATGGACGCGTAAGACTTTTAGGCACTGTCAAAAGTTTGAGCAAAGAGTTCATCGAATACCTCAACGACGTCGTCAAACTGATCCAATGAATTTTAGTCAAAAAAAAAGCTGGCAGATTCTGTGAAGAAGCTGCCAGCTTTCGTTGTTTCAAAATCTTTTTCTTTCTAGAACTCGTCTGAGTCGTACTCACTTTTGAGAGTGTGCTGAACTTTGCCGGCAGCGATCTCACGAAGAGCAGTCACAACTTCTTTGTTCCTGCTTCTAACCTGAGCATCATCACCCTCTCGAAGTTGTTTCACACGTTTGGCAGTCAGATGAACCAGTTCGTAGCGGTTTTCAACGTGCTCTAAACAATCTTCGACCGTGACTCGTGCCATAGATACCTCTTTCCGGTAATTTTAATTAGATACCTTTTTTAAAGGAGATTGATTCTCCTGTCAAAGGGGATTATTGATACATAGCTTCAATCTTATCTTTATAACGCTCATTGACAAGCTTTCTTTTAATTTTCAAAGAAGGGGTAAGGTAATTCTCTGTGGTAAATTCCTCAGTGACTATGGTGAACTTTTTAATATTCTCATACTGGGCAAGATCCTGATTTATTTCTTCAATTTCCTTTTTAATAACCTCCAGGACCATCGGATGCTGTGCGAGGTCCATGACGCTACTGTTGGGACGAAGATCTAGCTCATCGAGCATGGATAAGAAACGCTCTTTCTCAATCCCCACCAGTGCAGTGAGGAAGTTGCGTTTATCACCTATGACGATCAGGTGGGAGATGTGCGGTTTGGTTTTTGCCAGATTTTCCAATTTCTGAGGGGCGACGTTCTTGCCTCCACTGGTGATGATGATGTCCTTCTTCCGGTCAGTGATCCGTAAGAACCCTTCCGCAGTGAACTCACCGATGTCACCGGTGTGGAGCCAGCCGTCCAGCATCGTTTCTGCAGTGGCCTTCGGATTTTTGTAATACTCTTTCATCATCGCTTCAGATTTAATGAGGATCTCATTGTCCGGGCCGAAAGAAATCTGCACGTCACCCATGGGTCTGCCGACCGTGCCAGGAACTTGTTTCGCCATGGGGTTGAGGCAGCAGGGCGCGATGGTTTCTGTCAGTCCGTATCCCTCGAGGATGGTGAGGTTGGCGTAGCGGAGGAGTTTGATGATCTTCGGGGAGAGCGGTGCTCCGCCGGAGACGAAGTACCTGATCTTTCCACCGAAGCGGTTGTAGATCTTCGAGAACACCAGCTTCTGCGCCGCCGCGTACTCGAGAATTTCTCCGGTGGACGGAGAGAGGTCCTTGTCGATCTTGGCGTAGTATTTTTCCGCGGCCCTGATGGCCCAATTGAACGCGTGTCTCTGTGCCGCGTTCCCTGAGGTAGTCTGGTCGATGATTTTGCTGTAGATCTTCTCGAAGATCCGCGGGACAGCGATCATCACCGTCGGCTTCACCAACTGGATATTGTCGATGAGTTTTTCCATAGACTCGGCGTAGATGGCCTGCCACCCGAAGATGATGGGGAGAAGTGAATCGCAGCGTCCGAGGACGTGTGAGAGTGGCAGAAAAACCAGGGTTTTGTCGTTTACGTTGAAGGCACCCTTGGTACTGGCTTCCACGTTCATCAGCATGGTGGCCAGGGCGTGTTGTGTGATGACCGCGCCCTTCGGTTCACCGGTGGTGCCGGAGGTGTAGATGATCGAGGCTAGCTCTTCCGGCAGCTGAGACAGTAAAAGGTTCTCTAGGTGATCCGCTGAATTTTTGTTCTCTTCGGCTCCGATTGAACTCAGCTCCTTGTAGCAGTGGTACGGACAGAGGTCCTGGATTTTCGTGAGGTTCTCCTTCGAGAGTTCCTGGATTGAAATGATCAGCTTGAGGTTCTTCCATTTCTTGATCAACGGCAGAACCTTCTCGAATTGTTTATCATTTTCTACGATGATCACTGAGCTGTCAGAGTGGGTGAAGATGTGGTCCACCTCCGGTGTAAGGTAGCTCGGGTAAACCGGAACCAGGCAGGCCCTCGAGCAGAGAGTGGCCATGTCAAGCAGGTGCCACTCCTTACAGGTCTGAGAGAGGATCGCCACCTTATCTCCCGGGACGATACCGAGCCTGTGGAAAGCTCCCACCAGCAGTTCGATCAGTCTGAAGTATTCTCTGAAAGTGATGTTCTTGACCTCACTGTTTTCTATCCAGCCCATGGCGTACCGATCCGGGGTCTTGTGGAGGCGCTCCCGGAGGAGCCTTCCGAGGGTTCGAGGATTTTGTACCATACTAAGATCATCCTTTTTTTTTAGCCGCGCGCAAGCCGCGATAAAAAACAAAACCATACTGTCATGTTCGCGGGCGGGGAAGCTGCAACTGATCAGCTATGAAGACTGTTATTATAGTTTCAAAATGCTTACGAGTCACCAAAATCAACAACTTCGAAAGCCGGTGCGAATTCCATTTCAAGGGGGTGTGTGCCGGAGAAGCGGTTCGGAAAGTTGTACTTAGATGTCTTCCAAGTCAGGAGGTCGTTAAGAACGAAGAGTACCTGCTCTATGTGAACCTGGTGACATTCGACGCGGGGGTTTTAAATGGAACTATCGTGAAAGCGAAACTGCTTAGGCTGTGCTGGGATAAATCTTAGTCGGGGACGCCTAGTCGGGGACGCCTAGTCGGGGACGCCTAGTCGACGTTGACCGCAACATGGTCGCCGATCATGAACTGTGGGAGTTCGAGGATCGGGGTGTCTTTTTCCAATGAACCCACCATGGCGATCGATGCGTCTTCCGTGGCGTGGAGGACCTTAAGTTCTCCGATCTTAACTTTATAGTTCACTCGTTTCTTGCTGTCGTAAGGATTCTGGATCGAGATGATCCTGAAGACATCGACCACGCTGTCTTTGCGAACACCCTGGCCCGAACCCATATTGATGTAGTAGTTCTTTCGGATGACTTCGTTCTCCGACCCCATCGAAAGGTCCTGGGCCATACTAAAAATGACATACGACCGGGCCAGGATGGGCTGGCTGAAAAATATGCTGATGCATAAAATAATAATCTTCATTGGATCCTCGCAGGGTCTAACCAATGAGCTTATCGACTGATCTTAAAGAAAGTTAAGTGGTGCGAAGAAACCGACCGGGGTAGGCGCCTGCCCCGGTCGGGTATGAGTTACTTACCCTGAATTTTTACGTACTTGATGTTGTTGTAGATGATGTCCGAGTACCGGAAGTTCTTCACGTAGTCGTGGAATAGGATGTAGTTCCGCGAATAGTACTGCATGACCCACGGGAGATCTTTGTTCACGATGGCTTCCATCTTTGCCATCAGCTCGGTCTTCTCGAAGCCGTCTTCCATTTCTCGCAGCTGCTCGAAGAGCCGGTCGAACTCCGCGTTCTCAAAGCGTGAGGAGTTGGGCCCGGGAGGGAGATTGGCGGAATTTAGCAGCTGAAGCACGTTCTCCGCGTCCGGGTAATCCAGGACCCAACCGCCCTGCCAGAACTGGAGCTCACCCTTGCGGGATTTTTCCAGAAACTTCGGAAAGGAGTTCACGTTGACTTCGACCGTGATCCCCAGGGCCCGCAGCTCCTGTTGGATGAACTCACCCATCTGTCTGCGTCTGGTGTCTGTCCCACGGATATCAAACACCAGCTTCGGAAGTCCTTTCCCGTCCGGGTACCCGGCCTTCTTCATGTATTCTTTGGCGAGGTTCAGGTCGTACTTGTACGGAAGATCCGTCGACGGAGAGTAACCACTGATCCCCGGAGGGTAGATGGAGTTCGCTTTCTGCGCCACCTTGTAGGTGAAGAGCTCGATGTACTTATCCATGTTCACACCGTGGGCGATCGCCTGGCGGAGGTTGAGGTTCTTCCCGACGACCGGGTCCTTCATGTTGAAGGCGATCCACCAGTAGATCAGGGTCGGAGACGCCTGGAGTTCAATTTTTTGTTTGGTGATCTCTGGCTTGATCTTCCCGTCCTGGGTGAGGGCGATCGAGTAGTGGTCCTTGGTGAGCGAGACCATGTCGATCTTCTTACTCATGAAATTCAGCCAGTCGGTCTGGGCTTCCTTGATGACCGTCATCTTGATGTTCGGGACAAACGGAAGCTTGGCACCCGCGTCCTTCAGCAGCCCTTTCTCATGGGCGAACCGGTCCCCCTGAGAGGGATAGACGCTGGTGACGTAGTGATCGTTTTTCTTAAGAACCACTTCTTGGGTGGAGTTGTAGTTGGTGATGTAGTACGCGCCGGTGCCGATGGAAGTCTGGGTGAGGTCATTGTTCAGCGCCCTGATGGCTTCCTCCGGCACTGGGGCCGTGAAGGTCATGGCCATGGCGTAGATGAGCTGCGGGTACGGGCGTATGAGTTCTATGACCAGGGTCTGGTCATCCGGTGCGCTCACTCCCTCGACGGGTGTGGAGAAAAACTTCGTGAGGTCGCTCTGGACCTTGTCCCTCCATTCATTGAGGCCTTTGACTTTCTTGTCGAAGAGCCACCAACCCTGCGACCGGGTGCCTTGAAACGCCAGACGCTTGATCTGATTGACGATGTCTTGCGCCTTTACCTCACGGCCCTCGGGGAGGTGGGTGGACTTGTGGTACTTGATGCCTTTCTTGAGCTTAAAAACGTACTTCAGCTTATTGGAAGATACAGAAGGAAAGCCCTCCGCGATGAGAGGTCTGAGGCTGTAGGGCCTTTTGAGATAGTCGAGTTCGAACAAGGTCTCGTAGACCTGCGCCACCGGGACATAGCAAACGGTGTCGTAGCAATTGGCCGGGTCCAGGGTCGAGATGTCATTAGGCAAAGAGATGTTAAAGACATCGTTATTTTTGCTGACCTTCTTGGCGCAGCCAAAGAAGCTTAGGGTAAGAACGAGGATGAGGTATTTCATTTTAAAGCTCCTTCGATTGCAGTGATAAATTCAGAAGTCCTGGCCGCCTCACCCGAGCCCTGGACCATGTCAGGTTTCCCCCCGCCGCGGCCCTGGACCATGGGCAGGAGTTTTTTCATAAGGCCCGCACAGTCCACGGTGGTGTTCGAGCGGTGAGTTTTGAAGATGAAGGAGAGCTTCTCAGCTTCGACGGCGTAGAGGAAGAGCACACCCTTCGGATATTTATCCACGAAGATATCTGCTAACTTTCGCATATTCCCTTGGTCGCTCGTCGATGCTTGCGCCACGGTGAACTCCAGGCCTTCCTTAACGGGTCTCCGGTCGTTGAAAAGGTTCTGGGATTCAAATCCCTGGATCTTATCGTTGAGTTGGTCGATGAGGCGGACCTTCTCTCTGACTTCAAGCTGGAGCGCCGAAATCTTCTCCAGCACTTTTTCCTCCTTCGACGAGAAGCTTCTCTCGACTTCCGTCAGGATCTTGGAGCGGTGGAGCAGGTACTCGAGCGCAGTGGTGGAAGTGATGGCTTCGATCCGGCGCACGCCCGAGGCGAGGGAAGTTTCCACGATGATCTTGAACAGCCCGATCTCTCCGGTGTTCTTCACGTGCGTGCCTCCGCATAGCTCACAGCTGATGTCGCCCATGGTGAGGACCCGGACCCGGTCTCCGTACTTTTCTCCGAAGAGCGCCATGGCACCTTTTTTGGTCGCCTCGTCTTTACTCATCTGTGCTGCGGTCACGGGGAAGCTACTGGCGACAGCGGAGTTGACTAGCTCTTCGACTTTCTGGACCTCTTCAGGTTTCAGTGCCTCAGAATGAGTGAAGTCGAAGCGTAGCCTCTCAGGCCCCACGGAGGATCCCGCCTGCTTGACGTGGTTTCCGAGGACTTTCATCAAGGCGGACTGGAGTAGGTGAGTCGCCGAATGGTTCCGTTTGGTGAGCTCCCGGTCCTCGTGGTTGACCTTGAGAGTGTATTCCTCTCCGACCGTGAGATTGTCCGCGTCCGTCGAGAGGTGGACATGGAGCCCGTCCACCGGCTTCTGGGTGTCGGTGATGGTCGCGAGCTTTCCTTCTCGACTGAAGATCTCTCCCTTGTCACCGACCTGGCCACCGCCCTCGCCGTAGAAGGGCGACTTATTAAACGCCAGGTAGAACAGGCCGTCGATCTCTTCTTTGGCGACGAGCTTGGCGTGGCCCACCACTTCTTCGTATCCAATGAACTCGGTCTCACCGAATTTTTCTTTGATGCCGTAGAAGACCTTGAGGTTATCTTCCTGGACCTTGAACTTTGTCCCTTTTTTGGAGTTCTCTTTCTGCTGGGCCATGGCCTGGTCGAAAGCCTGCGAGTCAAGCTCGAGGTTTTTCTCTCGCAGGATGACCTCAGTGAGATCCAGCGGGAAGCCGAAGGTGTCGTAGAGTTTGAAGGCAACATCGCCGGAGAACTTGTCGCCTTTCTTCACCTTGGAGAGTTCGTCATTGATAAGCGCGAGCCCGGTATCGAGGGTCTTGCGGAACTTTTCTTCTTCGAGCCGCAAGAGTTTTTCGGCCAGGGCAGAGTTGGACGCGTTGTCTGGGTACTCTTCCCCGAGAGATTTTACGACTGAGGGAATGAGTTTGTAGAAGCTGATATCTCGCAGTCCAAGCAGCGAGAGGTGCCGGACTGCTCTCCGGATGATCCTCCGAAGGACGTAGCCTCTTCCGTCGTTGGAAGGGATGACACCGTCAGTGATGAGCATGGTGCAGGCCCGGATGTGATCGGCCACCACCCGGAATGATGATTTTAGCTCTTCAGATTTTTCAGTATAGTAGTTCTTACCGGAGATCTCACCGATGGCCTTCATGATCGGTTCGAAGATGTCGGAGTCGTAGTTGTAGTACTTCCCTTGAAGAGCTGCGGCGATCCGCTCGAGACCAGCACCGGTGTCCACGGAGGGCTTGGGAAGAGACTTCTTTTTAATCTCGGCGCCGTCCTTGTACTTTTCAAACTGCATGAAGACCAGGTTCCAAATTTCGACGTAGCGGCCCTCGTCGTCAATCTCCTGGAGGCCATCGGGAACGCCGGTTGACCGCTCAGGGCCGTGGTCGTAGAAGATCTCAGAGCACGGGCCACAGGGGCCAACGTCGCCCATCTCCCAGAAGTTCGACTTATCCCCGAGCTTGAAGATCCGCTCGAGAGGAACGCCCATTTTCTTATTCCAGATTTCCAGGGCTTCGTCATCGGAAGTATGGACCGTGATCAGGAGCTTATCTTTCGGGATCTTCAGGTCCACCGTGAGAAGTTCCCAGGCGAAGCGGATGGCGTCTTGCTTGAAATAGTCTCCGAAAGAAAAGTTCCCCAGCATCTCAAAGAAGGTATGATGCCGGGCCGTGAACCCGACATTCTCAAGGTCATTATGCTTTCCGCCGGCCCTGGCACATTTCTGGATGGTCACGGCCCGGCGGTCTTCCGGATTCGCTTTACCTGTAAAATTGTCCTTGAATTGATTCATGCCAGAGTTTGCAAAGAGCAGAGTCGGGTCACCTACCGGGACCAGGCTGGAGGACTTCTTCTTCACATGGCCATTTCGAATGAAGTAATTGGAAAAAGCATTCCTGATTTCTTGAGCGCGCATACATTCCCTCGGGAGTTATGAAAATTGCTCAAGAGGTTATCATACGGCAAAAAAGTGGGCTAGTTAAACAAGTCGTGCGCCTTGCGTAAATTACATAGCAGAAGCGGGACTGAGATCTTGGAGTTGTGCTTTCTGGGCCTCCTCCTGCATTGATTGGTCAGTCTGGACGACGGATTCTGGACTCAGCTCTGGATTACTACCTTGATTCTGGGCATCTCCGAAAGTGCCGACTTCAATGTTATGATTCGCACTTAGCTGCTGTTGGATCTGTTGTTGCTCCTCTTCGCTCGGACCCGCGGAGAATCTCAGGCGCGTTCCTTCCAGCGGACCATTGGTGAGGGAGACCATGTAGGATTTCTGGTCGACCTGATAGAGCATCCCGCTGTAGAGCTCACCGTTGAAGTCGTATTCGAAAACGTTTCCAGTCATTTCGATGAAAGAGATCGAGAAACCTTCACCGCCGGGAAGTGAGACGGAGAGGTCTTCGATCGAGCCGTTATTGGTGGAGAGGCTCCCGCTGAACTGCGCCGGTGTCGGAGGCTGTGGCCACTTCCGTGGGTTAATGACTTCCGCAAGTGTGAGGTTAAGTTCTTCCTGGATGGCGGCGGCGGCGATCACCTGTGACGGAGCGGACTCTGTGGGCGAAGCTTCCTGCCGTTGGATAAGCTGCGACGGCAGTGGGATCCGCTGGGCAAGTTGAGCTTCATGCTTTCTGGGAATCTTCTGCCATTTCAGGGAAGCGGCCACGTCTCTGCCTTGGGTGGTGATGCCGTAAACCTCATCCAGTCGTTTTACGAACCGGATGTCGTCACCGGAGATGTGAGACTCGGAGTTGATGACGATCGCATTGTAGGTTCCGGTGACTACGAATAGTCCCATGAATAAAGATGCGAACGCTTTTTTTCTTTTTTCAAACCAGTTCATAAGAATCTCCTGTGCCTGCATTAAAGCAAGGAGAGTGCCAAGCGGAGACAACACAAATTGTTGAAATGAGGAAACGGGGTTACACACTATAGTCAACGGGGGTCCGGGAGTGTCTAGATTATATACAAAGTAGCTCGGCTGCTGATCAGAAAAAAGACAAATAAAAAGCCCTCTGGTTTCCCAGAGGGCTTCGGATGTTTACTGAAGGATGATGGAGAAGCTACCCTTCGCTGCACCGTTTGAAGGGTCAGTGAAGTTGACGAGAACGTAGTCACCGTTTCTACGGTCCTGAACGATCTGGTACGTGTACTGGACTCGTGTGTACGAGTTCGGAGAGATGGTGATTCCGGTCAGGCCGGTGGTGGAGAACTGGGATCCTCGGTTCGGATTATTCTGGAGGCCAGTTCTGTAGTCCCCGTCAGTCGAAACGACGGCCACACCATTCTGATCGATCTTGAGGGTCATGTTCCTGTCCACGGAGAGGTCGACGTTGAAGATACCGTAAGCCTGACCGTTTCCTCTTCGGTCGTCTCTTCTTTCTTCCCGATGCTCTTCCCGATGCTCTTCCCGACGGTTAGCTCTGTCGTTTCTCTCGTCCATGAGTTCGTCACAGATTCTATGGGTAGCCTGGAGATAGACGGTCGCAGAGTTCACAACCCCTGAGCCAATGGCGTTGATATCAATGTGGTCCGGTTGAGTTGTTGAGCCTGGTCGAGCGTCTGAGATGAGCATGTTGGACCAGTGAACGTCATCCATGATGAAATCGCCGCGACGGTCGCCGTAGACCATTCCGCCGGAGTTCTGGTTCAAACCAGAAACGTCTTTCCAGGCAGCGTAGATACTTGGATTGCGTGAGCTAATGTTAAGAGTCAAACCAAGGATTTCTGCGCGTCTCAGGTTCGCGTCTGTGCGCCTCTCGATTCTTGTGAGGAGGTCACCGAGGTTTGCGATTCTCGAAAATCCTCTTCTGTTTTCTGAGAACGATTCGTTAATTCTGAGTTTAACTTCGCATCTGTCTGCGAAAGCTGAAGAGATTGAGATTGAAGCTGTTACAGCGGCAATCACGATTGATTTAAGCATGTATCCTCCCGGATGGTTTTGGTTATTGAACTGAGGATATTTGAAATTTGGATTCTGGAGGAGTGGCTTCCTTAATATTACCTAGAGGTGTTTAAAAGTTGGACAGGGCCATTGGTCCACGGAAGCCGAAAGTATAGAAAATGTAACCTGGTTCGTGGATGTGATCCCGCCTAGTAGGTTGTCGTCGTGAAATGCCTGTTCAGTGCTTTCTTCGCTTCATCGTACCCATGCCCTTTAGAGATCAGAAACCTCAAGACCTTATCCTTAAGTTTTGATTTTTCCTTCGCGTCTGTAGGTATTTCCTTTGACCGAAGTTTCTTCTCGACTAACTTCTCGATGCTGTCTTCATCATTAAATCCCAGTTCTTTCTCCACTTCAATAAACTCTTCTGGCTCGAACTGGAGTTTCTCCATGTTCCCACGTTGACGGATCTTCTGCTCGGATTCACCTTTCTGCATCCATTTGCGAATGAAGAGTCTCCGGTAGCCTGCTTCCCGGAGGTAACCTTTCTCCTTCAGCTGAGTTACGGTCTCTTCGATCTCATGCGGGAGGTATTCTTTTTTCTGGCGCAGTTTCTGCCGGAGTTTAAACTCGGAATAGTCTTGTCTGGCGAGGAGGTAGATGCAGTACGAGTAGATTTTGTTTTGCATATAAAAAAAAGGGCCACTTTACAGTGGCCCAGGCCCTAACCGTTTACTGAATGTTTTTTTTGCTCTTGGGAGACTTTTCTTCTTTTTCCTTGATCTCGCCAGTTGTCGTATCAACGACTGACATCTCTAGAGGAATCTTTCCAATACCGTGCTTAGCAAGAACCTTTCCACGGATTTCTTCCATCATCGCAGGATTCTGTTTTAAGAACTCCTTGGAAGACTCCCGTCCCTGGCCGATCTTGGCGTTGTTATACGAGTACCATGATCCAGCCTTTTCAACGATCCCTTCATTGGAAGCTACGTCCAGGAGATCTCCTTCTTTAGAAATACCTTCGCCGTACATGATATCGAATTCTACTTCACGGAAAGGAGGAGCTACCTTGTTTTTCACGATCTTGATCTTAGTCCTGTTACCCGTTACCACGTCGCCGTCTTTAATCGCACCAATTCTCCGGATATCCATTCTCACTGAAGCATAAAACTTCAAGGCATTACCACCGGTGGTTGTTTCTGGATTCCCAAACATAACCCCAATCTTCATTCGAAGCTGGTTAATGAAAATCACAGTGCAGTTTGACCTAGAGATCGAACCGGTCAACTTCCGAAGAGCCTGAGACATGAGTCGTGCTTGAAGACCCATGTGCGAGTCTCCCATGTCTCCTTCGAGTTCTGCTTTCGGCGTAAGTGCGGCCACGGAGTCAACGATCAAAAGGTTCACAGCTCCGGAACGCACCAGCATATCTGTGATCTCTAAAGCCTGCTCTCCGGAGTCTGGCTGAGAGATGAGTGTGTTCGATATATCGACACCAAGCTTACTTGCATAAACGGTGTCAAGAGCGTGTTCTGCATCTACGAAAGCTACAGTTCCGCCGGCCTTCTGACACTCAGCTGCCATGTGCAGAGTCATGGTTGTTTTACCAGAAGATTCAGGTCCGTAGATTTCGACAATTCTACCTTGAGGAATACCGCCAACGCCAAGTGCTAGATCCAGACCTAAGGCCCCGGTAGAAATAGCAGGTATTTTCTCTTGAGCTTGTTCAGTCCCAAGACGCATGATCGCGCCTTTTCCGAATTGTTTTTCGATAGTGGCAAGGGCCAGGTCTAATGCTTTTTTGCGATTAGAAATGTCAGTGATATTTGTGTTGGTGTTCGAGTTAAAAGCCATGAGTATTTCTCCTTCTCTCATTGATAATTTTTTATTCATGAAAGCATGTGTTATATTTTAAAACTAACACCGCCCCCAATCTTAGACAATGGCTTAAATGCAATATTTACGGAAAAAATACGGATATCTAAACATTTGAATTAGTTAAGAGAATAATATTAAGCATCAAACAAATTGCTGTAGCAAAACGGTAATTAATCCAGCATAAATTCCGCTGATAACATCATCTGTAATGGTTCCAAATCCGTGATGGAGACGATCGAAATAGGAAGCAGGCCAGACCTTTACGATGTCAAAAAACCTGAATGTAGAAAATACCAAAAAGAGGGTAGGGTAATCTACTGTGCGGACAAAGCTCCAAGTGATAAGCATGCCGATGACTTCATCAATGACGATCCACTGCGGGTCATGCAGGCCGAATTCGACTTGAATTTTTTCAGTCACAAACACGGCAGCAGCATAAAGAACGATGATCAAAATAATTAAACTATAAATATTGAAGTGAAGGTAATGAAGTAAGTAAATGAGAGGTAACGTCGCCAGGCTGCCGATGGTTCCAGGAGCTTTCGGAAACTTCCCTGTATAAAACCAAGACAAGAATAGAACACTTAAAGGGCCGGGCCCTCGAATTTTTTGATCTTTCATAGAATTTACGTTAGTTTGCCTTTCACTAGATTCTAAACGTCATTGAAGAGATTGGCAAAATATGGTGCAGCGTCCTAGCTACCTTGCTGAATATAGTTTTAATTGGGAAACATTCGATGTCGTTTGTAGTGGAAAATCGTCTCTGGATGCCACCAACTACCTCACAGAATTATATGATAAGGACCTGGTTGCAAATTTTCTCCTGGGATACGGATTTGACATCAGTGATCCGGTGGAGAATGCGGAGCTGTTTGGGATTTTTCAAGAAGCACTCCAGTTCATTAAGAGGTATTTTTTAAAAGAGGGCAATCCCGATGGCCTCGATCTGCGGGTGCCGCACTATCTGTACTCCATAACTAATATCTCCGAGCTCTTCCTGGCCGCGACCGGACACTCGAGTTATAAGCTCAAGACCGATGAAGCTCTTTGGGCCGGAGTGATCCTTAAGGTCATGCACACCATCTTGCACACCGATAAAGATCTCCGGTACCGCTACTTCTCAACCATCCAGCAGCAGATCTTTGACCGCTTTTATAAATTTATTCATCGGGATGAGCAGAACCGGCTCTACTTGAAAAATGAAACCGGCTCGACCATTCCATTGTATGACTTTCAGACTAAAGCTAAGAAGACCCGCGATTCGATCATCATCAAACTCCTGCACAAGCAGGAGAACGTGGCAGAGGAACTCTTCGACCGGATCGGGGTGCGGATCATCACTTACAATAAGCTCGATGCCCTGCGGGTCATTAATTTCCTGCACCGGAACTACGTCATCTCCATGAATAACATCAAACCCAGCCGGTCGCAGAACACACTGGTGGATCTGATCGAATTCCGCAAACGGATCTTCGGCATCTACAAGGAAGCCATCCGACTGCAGCTCCCGGAAGAGGCGTTTTACCAGAAGATGAATATCCTGATCGAAGAATGTATCCCGAACCAGCCACATCACGAGAACCGGCATTCATCTCAGGAGTACCGGGCGATCCATTTCACCGGTCGACAGTTGATCAAGTACCGCAACCCTTTCATGGCGTCTTTCCACGATGTCCGTAAGCAGGCGTTGAAGGACCGGGAGAATCCGCTGTCACAGTCACTGTTACACCTGGACACGTCTCCCATCTCGAGGGACGTGAGATTCTTCTACCCGTTTGAGGTTCAGCTCACTGATTACGAAAGTCATTTGAAGAATACTCAAGGGGAGGCGTCTCACCACGAGTATAAGAAGTCGCAGCTCAAGTCGGCGATGAAGAGGATTTTTAGGCCGATCCTGGATTTGAATAATATCCGGATGGACTAGGGGATGAAGTCACTGCCTTGCTGAAGTGTTCCCTGAGTAACGAACAGCTCAATCCGCTCATTGATCAGCTCCGGATAATCCGCCTGCGGCACGTGTGACCCTTCCACTAGAAAATACGTCTCACTCATCGGAAGCAGCGAGGCCAGCGTCCGCTGAAGATGATTCGGGATCACGTTATCATGGTGGCCGCCGATAATGAGCGCCGGGACTTTCATGTTTTCCAGACTCCCGGTGATGTTCTGGCGGGTCATCTCGTTGAAGAGCTGGAAGAAAACTTCCGCACCCAGCTGGCCTACGCGGTTGAGGTAGACCTCGATGAACTCCTTGGAAACCTTGTGGCGGTTAAACCCAGTGAAGTGAACGATCTGTCGGATCAGGGGATTCTGTCCGCCCGTGGACCAGATCTTGTTAAACACCTCGGGGTACTTCTCGAGCCCTGCCTGCGCGACGGGAGCGATGAATTCCATCAGGTTGCTGTCAAACATAACGTCTTTGACGGGCATGAAAGTTCCGGAAATGAGAATCATTCCTTTCACCAACAGGGGAAAGTCCTTCGCCAGCTGCAGGCAGATGTTGACCCCCATGCTATGGCCCAGCATCCAGGCCCGCTCGATCCCGACGTATCCACACAGGTCACTGATGTCCTGGGCCATTTGTTGAAAAGTGAGTTTTTTAATGTCCTGGGCCCCGGTGGACTGGAAGTGTCCACGGTAATCGTGAGTCAGGATCTGAAAGCCAAGCTCATCGAAGTACTCTGTCTGGGCCTGCCAGTGCAGGCTGCTGCAGACCAGGCCGTAGTTGAACACCAGCACTGGTTTATTTGGGTCTATGGTAGTGAAGTTCTTCACGAAGAAGAGCTGTTCGTTATCAGAGGTTTTAAAAAAATTTGCGGTACTGGTTTTGAACATACTTATTTCATCAACTTGGTTAATCGTTCGATCAGTCCCAGTCGTTCGGAGCCCTGGGCGATCATGCTTTTTAGTTTCTTATTCAGGACCTCTGCTTTGGTCTCTTTCAACGTGTGCTCAAAAGCCTGGATCCGCAACACCGTTTGGCCGATCCCGACCTCATCTCCGATGCGGAGCTTGCGGATGGTCGTGGTTCGCTTGCCATTGATGAGATAGAACTCGACTCCCTTCTGAGGGTGCACCAGCAGATTGCCCTCGACCACTTCGATCATGACGTGCGAGTCGCGGAGATGCTCGTCGTCGATGACTAGGTCACCGCTTTTCTTTCCAAGGTAGATCAGGTTCTGGAGGTACTTAAACCCCGTGAGCACGTTCTGATCAGGACTCTGTTTAATCTCAAAATGAATCATTGGACCCCTTAGATAGTATCCAGGATTTTCTGGTCTTTTGCGAGCCTTTCGAAGTGCGGTCCGAGGAGTTCCGGGTGCTCGGTATCAAGCCTCTTGAGGTCCCTGACCACCTGCTCGAGGATCGCCGTGTGGGTGATGAAGTTAGCGAGTTTCTTAGAAGCCACAGAGCCCGA
Source organism: Bacteriovoracaceae bacterium (assembly GCA_035576105.1). Taxonomy (GTDB): domain Bacteria; phylum Bdellovibrionota; class Bacteriovoracia; order Bacteriovoracales; family Bacteriovoracaceae; genus Peredibacter. The sequence goes on along the minus strand of DATLXA010000054.1, from coordinate 57,197 downwards.
TTGATCCACTCCGAAGAGGTCGCCTTCGCCTCTGAACTTGAGGTCTTCCTCCGCGATGACGAAGCCGTCCAGATTCGTCTCGACCACCTGAAGCCGTTGCTGGGCTTCCGGCGAAGGTTCTTTGTCGAGCACCAGAAAACAGAAGCCCGGCCTCTCGCCACGGCCCACACGTCCCCGGAGCTGGTGCAGGGAACTTAGGCCAAAGCGCTCCGGATTGTAGATGCTCATGATGGTGGCGTTTGGGATGTTGATCCCCACTTCGACCACACTGGTGGAGACGAGGATGTGGATCAGCTTGTCGCGGAACTGCTGCACCACCCGTTCTTTCTCTTCCGTCTTCATCTGCCCGTGGAGCATCTCAACAATTAAACCCTTAAACGTTTCTTTGTATTTTTTAAGACTGTCTTTTACGTTCTGCAGGTCCGCAGTTTCGCTCTCGTCGATGGCCGGGAAGACGAAGTAGGCCTGCTCGCCCAATCCCAGCCGGGTCTTCACGAACTCGACGTACTTCCCGTAGTTAACTTTTTCGGTGATGCGGGTTTTGATGCCCTTCCTCCCGGCCGGCATCATCCGGATTGAAGAGATATCCAGGTCACCGTACTGGGCGAGGCTCAGGGTCCGCGGGATTGGAGTCGCGGTCATGATCAGACTGTGCGTTCCGGCGCCTTTGGCAACCAGCCGGAGGCGCTGCTCGACGCCGAACTTGTGCTGCTCATCGATGACGGCAAGGCCCAGATTCTTAAACCGAACCGTGTCTTGGAAGAGGGCGTGGGTGCCGATGACGATCTTGGTCTCACCGCTTATGAGCCTCGCGAGGATGAGCTTCTTTTCTTTTGCCTTAGTCGACCCGAGGAGAAGGTCCAGGCCCTGAGCGCTGGAGAGGGCCTTGAATGATTCGAAATGCTGGATGGCCAGTGCTTCCGTCGGGCACATCAGGGCCACCTGCGATTGGTGGTCGCCTACGACCCTCGAAGCCAGGTAGGCGACGATGGTCTTTCCGCAACCGACGTCTCCCTGAACCATCCGCATCATCGGGTGTCCAGACTTCAGGTCCAAGAGGATGTCCTCGAACACCTTCAACTGGTCAGTGGTTAGTTCGTACGGGAGCTCCTGGAGAAGTGTCGCCCGCCGGCCTGCCGTGACTTCATACACCGGAGCTGCTTTTCGTTTGATGAATTTTCTTCTGGTTTGGATCCGGAGCTGATCGAGAAGAAATTCTTCGTAGATCAGCCGCTCTTCTGCGGCGTCTTTTTTTCTCAGATCAAACTGTTCTGAGGGGAGCTTCCCGTGGATGATCTTAAACGCCTGGCCAAGGCTCAGCTTGCTATCATAACCCAGTTCTGGGAGCATCTGCGGGACCGAGTCCCACAGGTCCTGCGGAATCAGGTCGATGACTTTTTTGAAATAAGTCCCACTTAGTTTGTTGATGGTTGGGTAGTCGATGATGTAGGGACTCACAGCTCCACCTTCAGAAATGATCTGCGGGTTGATGACCTGCTTCTGTGCTTTGAACTCCTGCACCTGCCCCAGGAACTCGATGCGCTCCAGGGTCTCGATCATTTTCTTCTGATTGGGGTAGAGGTTGAACCACCGCAGGCTCAGGGTTTCCCCAGAGAGATCGTCTTTGACGACGACGAATCCATTATAAAGAAGGATGTTCCCTTTTCCTCTTCTACCGAAGGCAGGTTTAATCTCCACGTGGATGACTTTTCCTGATCCCTTGAAGTATTGGTTCAGGACTGCTTCGCTGAAGGGCCGTGGAGGGGGCATCTTATGAATCCGAAGAGGAAGGATCCACAGCAGGTCCAGCAGAGTCTTTATGCCGGAGTCTAGGATCTTAGAAATTACGGGAGAAGGTTTCTTGCCCGAATGAAGTTCTTCCAGCGATGAAAGCCAACTCAGGTCAGCTGTATTTGATGTTTTGGAGATCATAGGTTAAATCGCCTTTGGGAGCTTTCACGATGACCTCGTCTCCCGACTCTTTACCGATCAGAGTCTTCCCGAGAGGCGAGGTGTAGGAAATCTTGTTCGCATCCGTCATCGCCTCGTCTTCACCGACGATCTGGTAGGTGTGTGTCGACTCTTTTTGATGGTCATAGATGGTGACGGTTGCTCCGAAGACCACCTTGCTGCCATTCATGGCCGAGGTGTCAATGACCCGCGCGCGCGCAAGCTTACTCTGCACGTCCAGGATCCGTCCTTCGATGATGGACTGCCGTTCTTTGGCGGCGTGGTACTCAGCGTTCTCTTTGAGGTCACCCAGCTCCCGGGCTTCGGAGATGGCCTGTTTGATGTATTCCCGGTCCACCCGGATCAGGCCGGAGAGTTCGTCTTCTAATAATTTTTTACCTAGCAATGTCATTGGACATTCACTCATAAAATTCCTTTCCTGCCTGAATTATTTTTTGAACAAGGCCGCAGCTTTGGCCAGGGCATCCTGTCTTTGCTTTTCAGCGTCATCGCCTGATGAGCCTATCTTAAAATAGTCACAAAAGTTAGCTTTCTCTTTCTCTACCACACGTTCGGCTGCAGGTTCCCGGCAGTCATTGTAAGATTTTTTGTCATAGAAGTGGCACATCCTACAAACGCGGATATCGGCCATGCAACTCGGACACGTGTCCCTGCGGCCGACCAACACTTTGAAAGTATCTGAAAGTGGTTTCCCACACTTGTAGCACTGCAGTGACAACTAGAACTCCTGTCCGACTCCAACTCCCAGACCTAAATTATTGCTCGATCCGGTGGGGGAGAAGAAGATCTTCGGCGTGTTTCGTTTGTTATATTCCTGGATAGATTTAGTAAGCAGGACCTCGTTGTTGAACTGTTTTGTGGTGGAGAAGAGGTAGTTGAAGGCGATAATCCCGATGCCACCGACCAGGAGGAAGTTCTTACTGATGAAGGTCTCACCCTTTCCTTCTGTGGTCCGTAGGAGACCGGCCAGGATCATCCCGGTGCCTAGAGTACTCACGGCCGCGCTCTTCCAGGTGGCGCGGTTATTGCCCTGGTACTCATCCAGCAGACCCTTGGAGACGGCGTCTTTCTCTAGGTAATACCGCAGGCCCTCACCACGGTTATTATTACTAACATCCACCAAAATTTCCTGGTAGTTGATAGTAGCAACTCTGCTACAGGTCTCCGCCGCCATACTAACGGCAGAAAGGTTGAGTAAAAAAATAAAAACGGTCAGTTTAAACATTGGTACATCGTCGCAGAGTTAACGTCACATCTGAGGGGATTTTAGCCTATGGGAAAATAAAAGGCGACTAACTTCTGAAAGTGCTCCGGTTTCCCAGAGCACAATGACTTAGCGGAGTTTTATACGACTCATGTGAGGCTGTGGCTTATTCGGCTGCCTGTGCATGACGACGATGTTGTCTTTATCGATGAAGATGATCCGGTGGTACTCAGAATTAGAGATCTTCCGACTCCCTTCATCCGGAAGGACGAGGAGCCTCTTCCAGGTAACAGATCCATCGACGGAATGGTAAAGCCCAGAGGTAGTCCCGGCGAGGACTTCAGAGGAGTTATAAGGATTGGACTGGACCCAGTAGGTTCGGATGTACGACGGGGTGTTGATCACTGAACCCTTATCGTTGATGAAAGATCCGCTCCGTCTGCGGATGAACTTCGGAACCGCCTCGCTACGGAAGTCTGAACCCGGCTGCGTCTGGTAAACGGAGTTACACGTTGACATGCGCAGGCCCTTATCTTTGAGGAACTCGATGTTGTAGATGGTCGAATCGTTATAAACGCCGGGTCTGAAGACGACGTAGTCGCCGGTCTTTTCGTCCAGTCTGAACACCAGGTTACCGGTTCCGACGAAGATCTTCCCCGGAGCCTCCGGATGAGTTGACATGTTATAAGCTGCTGCCGCGTTCTTGACTCCCGCGACGTCCTGAATGAGCATCGGAAACTTCTTGAGGGCCAGGATCTGGGAACGGTCCCAGCTATACTTCGTTATGACGCCTCGTCCTTCGCCGACGTAGAGGTAACGCCCGTCCGAAGTAACGTGGACCGACTCGACCTTAGTGTGACTAATCCGACCACCATAGCTTACGGTGTCCGTCGAAGGGACGTGCTCGAAGCTGCTAAAGGTTTCTCCGCGATCGGTGCTGTAGTGAATCTCCGCAGTCTTCCCCTGAACCGACGAGCCAATGACCGCAATTTTTTTTCCATCTCCGCTTATGGAGACCGACGAAAAACTCCGTGCACCATTCCGGATGAGGAAAGACTCTTCCCAGGTTTGACCTCCGTCCTTAGAGACGTAGAGCATGCTGTTCGAAGTTCCCATCCGGTCGGCGAATAATAAGCCCACGGCGTAGAGTCTTCGGGGATCTACCGGGTCCTGTTCGATGGTCCGGAGTCCCGAGACTCCAGGGAAATTGTAACTTTCTTGCTCGATCTTCAAGCTGGAACGGCCCGGCTTCTCAGTCGGCGTACCGACGATCCCGACTTCGGGGTCCACGCCACTGGTTTTATCCAGGTAGAGTTCGCCCATCTCCGCCTCGTCTTCTGTGAAGAGCATGATCTTCTTTGCCTTCATCCAAGGACTGGAGACTTCAATCTTTCCAATTTCTTTGAGTCGACTTTGGGCGCTGCTCTTGATGGGTCTCTTTGATTCTAGTCTTAATCCATTTCTAGTGAATTCACCGAGAGATATCCTCACGCCAGCATCTTCGGCCCGCACTGTGGTGATCTGCTTGCCGGAGGAGTTCCTTCCGAGTTCGAGGCAGACTTCTTCCGTGCTTTCCCGGGCGCCGAAACAGCGCACCGTCTGGGAAAACGCTTCCTGGCTTAGGACTGCTAGAAGCAAAACAGCGGCGGCGGTAGACTTGAACATGAAAACTCCTTGGTAGGGCTCATAAAGCAAGTCCGGTGCCAGGGAAGACCGGTTCTACTGTTGAAACAGCCTTCGCAGGTAGACAGCTGTCTATATCTTCGACAGGTTCTCCTCCGGAAGTCAGTCTCGGTAGACGACTGTCGGCTGAGCTGTCTTGAGGGCTTTGCGAAGACCCCCATAGAGGTAATTATTTCCCCAATGCTACAGGCCTCCAGAAGTGCGATAAAGTATCCAGGCAGGTTACCATATCCAATTGTTTACTAGGCAGGAACATCCGATGAAATATACAGTGCTATTTTTTGTATCCTTGAGTTACCTGTCCGTAGCAGCTGCTGCTCCGGGGCCCTGCGAGAAGTTACTGCAAGGGTATCTTGAGAAAACGAGTATGGACTTTAAACCGGGGTTCAATGAAAAACAGGTCTTCACGATTACTCCGAAGCCTGTGATCATCGTCGGAGGCGAACAGCTAAAGCTTAGAACCTCCGCCCTCGCAAAGCTTACACCGGACAAGGTCACGGAGGATTACACCAGCGATGAGGGAGACTACATTAGTAAGAAATCTTACTGGATGCCACAGGTCTCTACGAAGTTGAGTAACCAAGAGGACCGCCTCGACGAGATCAAGAAGGTCTTCTCTCAAGATAGGTTTACGGAGGGGAAGAAGAATCTCCACATGAAAACGATAAGCATGGAAGGGGAGGAAGAGTACCTTTCGGAGCAGACGCGAATAAAGGAAGGGAAAAGTAAAACCGAGAAAAATAAGACCCTTACCCTGAAGGAAGTCCGGTTACACGCCCTTTACGAGGGGGATAAGCTCGTGGGCCTTATTAAAGAAAGTTCTGATCAGATGAAAAGGCACGAATACGATCCTACCAACGGCATCTTCACCCAGACGGAACTGGATCCGAAGGTGAAAAAATGGGGGAACGATGTCATGCTCCAATTTAGCCAGACTCCAGAGTGTCAGCTCGTCTCCGATTCTCACTACGCAGATCCTGTCATCAATAAGACCGTCTGCGATGACTACTTCGCCATCGTTCCTCCTGGTGCAACGCCTCTGGTGAACTTCGGTTCCGAGAGTACGAAACCTGAGGAGAAGAATCCAGAGTCCTGTGTCCTGAAAGCGGGCTCTCAGATCTATAATAAATCGCCTTACGTGCCGAAGCACATCACCAAGACATTCTGGAAAGATAAGTTCTCCGATGGTAGATCGACCCGACTACAGAACTTCCTCGAGCAGCTCCGGGACCGCTACATCGAAAAGGGGAACATCCGCTCGGCTGAAGGCCTCTCACCCGTAAGTTTCACGAAAGATGTTTTGACGAACTGTTTGTCACAGATCGTCGACCCGGAGCAGGTCCACTTCGGCGAGGCGCTGAAGAATGTAGATAATTGGTGTACGAACTATAGCAGCTTCTATAAGGACCCGACCGGCAAAGGCAAAGAAGCTAAAGGAAAAGTACTTCGAGTTAAGGCAAACCCTTAGTCTACCGGATGGTCTGCGGTTTCTTATCTAAAACCACGTCACGGGATGCTCACTGAAAACTGCCGAGTAGTGGAGTCTTTCCCTGTTAATACCGGGACCTCTACCGACGTAGGTAAATAGTTCTTGAGCGGTAAACGTTGTTCTGGCGCGTGTTTTGGCTTACCATAAAATAAAAAGCGACTAACTTACCATGGATCTAATCAAGACCGGCCTCGGAATTACTAAAACTATTCGTAACGTCTCACGGTTCCGTGAAATCTTGACCGTCCTGGCGCGCCACGGATTCTCAGAACTCATCGTAAAATCAGGCCTTGATAAACTTATTCCAGGCTTTGTCCTGCCGGCGCGGGTCTCGGAACTTAAACGGGAAGATCTCTCCACGGACGAGTGGTGGCAGATCTTCGGCAGTCAGCTGCGGTTGAGCTTTGAAGAACTGGGACCGAGCTTCATCAAGCTTGGCCAGCTGATGGCCACCCGGGAAGACATCCTCGATCCGGCATTGATCAAAGAATTAAAATTTCTCCAGAATAAGGTCAAGGGCATCCCTTTCGAAGTGGCCCAGAAAGTCATCGAAGATAGCCTGGGGAAAAAACTTGGTGAGGTGTTCCTAAAGATCGACCCGGTGGCCATCGGCACGGCGTCCATCGGAGTGGTCTATAAAGCGGAACTCCATGACGGACAGAAAGTGGTGGTGAAGGTCCGAAGGCCCGGCATCGCCAAAACCATAATGACCGACTTCGAGATCCTTCTCTTCATCGTCGATAAGCTCGAGCGCGTTTCCACCGAGATCAAATACCTTGGTCTCTCGAAGATGATCTCCGATTTCTTCAAGAGCACCCAGAGTGAACTAAACTTCATGAACGAAGCCAAGAACTGTGAGCGAATGAAGAGCAACCTGGCTGCCATCGATAAGGAAGGGTTTCTGGTCGTCCCGCAAGTGTATAAGGAATACTCAACTCAGGACGTCCTGGTGCTGGAGTTCCTGGACGGAAGGCCCTTCAACGAGTTCCACTCGCTGGAGGAGATCGGCCCGGACATTGTTGAGAAGCTCTTGAAGAGCGTGGAACTCTTCACCCACACGCTCCTCTCCGACGGGTTCTTCCACGCAGATCTTCACGGGGGGAACTTCTTCGTTCTCTCTGATCGGCGAATTGGGATCATCGACTTTGGCCTGATGGGAACTCTCAGTAAGAAGAACCGCACTAACTTCGTGGCGATCCTTTACGCGCTGATCACATTCAACTACGACAACCTGGTGTACGAATTTCTGGAAGTCGCCGACTACGAAAACATCCCAAACCACGAAGAGCTCATCCGCGACATCAAGGATGCACTCTCTCCCTACATTGGTCTCAGCGTGAAAGAGACCAACATGACCGAGCTGGTGAGGAACATCATTAAGACCCTGAGTAAACACGAACTCTACCTGCCGCGGGAATGGTTTATCATCTTCCGGGCCCTCATGACCTTAGACGGAGTGGGGAAGTCTATTGGCCTGGACCTGAACATCTTCAAGATCCTGGAGAAGGACCTGCCGGGCTTTGTGAGCGAGATCTTCTCCGTGAAGAATGCCCAGGAAGAAATGCTGTGGGTGGCGAAGGACGTGATCAGCTCGCTGCGGATCCTTCCCAAGCACTTGCGCTGGTTCCTGAAGGAAACGTCGAAGAACCGGTACGCAATTGAAATCCGGGTGAAGGATCTGGATAAGCTTAATAAGGGGTTGTCACGGTCGTTTTATATCCTCGGGCTTTGTCTTTTGGCTTGCGTGTTTATTCTGGGTGGGGTGATGTTCGCGAGGAATGCGGTGGTGTTGAGTCCGTATGATATTCCGGTGCTGACTTGGGTTTTCTGGGGGTTCGCGGGGTATTTGTTGGTGAGGATTAGTACGTTGAGGAAGTTCTGAACTCAACAGATTTTAAGGCTTTAGCGTCTCATTCTTGATGACGTACATTCCAAATGTTCTAATAAAAAATATTCTTATCTACTGCTTTAAACTATTCCCTGCATTTTCCGATAGGAGAGTAATCAGGAGACCATCATGGCCAGGCTTATTTGCTTACTCATCGTCCTACTTTCATCTTTTATTGCCTTCCCCCAAAGTGATTCTAAGATTAATCAAAAGGAAGCTCAAGAGCTACTCATAAAAGCAGTTAATAATCTTCATCCTCGTAATTCGCGATACCGTGAAGATCCGCAGTATCGCATCAACAGGGCCTGGACTGCATATAAAGAATTAAACCTTCCCCGCTCCGAATTTTACAAAAAGATAGAATCCCATATTAACGAAGAGAGAAATAGAGATTCTCAAGGATTTGTTAGTCGCAGTGATGAGTTTTTTAAAGACCTGAAAAAAATCTCTATTGACGAGCCAATCGAGCCTGAGTTTTACAACAAGTTGTTTGCCGATCATGCCAATTTTCTAGATGAGAAGATAAAACTTGGGGAAGAAAAAACATACTACGAAGCACACAAGGAACTAGCTTTGAAGGTTGGTAAGTTTACTGAGGAAGAGATCTTCGATGGAAGAATGAAGAGAACCTGTGAACAGCAATTCGGAAAATACGACAAAGCAGCGAAAAGTTGCAAGTGCGGTATGAAACTGTATGGAAAGACTGAAGAGTGTGTCCCGGTTAATGGGATCTACGCTCCAGTGGAAAAATCACTCGTTGAGAATGCGTGTCAATCGAAGCCCAAGGAAGAAACCTTGAACGCGAAAGATGATCACTCGAGGGGTGCCATGCATTACAATTATCTTGAGTTCCAGGACCAATCAGGATTTGTGATAAACATGGGTGTTGGTGAATTCAGTATGCATGATAGCCTTAACTCCTACTTCATCACTCAGGGATCTAAGGGGCCCGTTTTCACTGATCGACTAGGGAAGACTTACCCGAACATAACTGAGTTCGTGAAGAAGATGGAGCTTGAGCCGATTCGGGTTAAGAATTTTGAAGATGGCAAGGAACTCAATCACATTTATAAACCTCGGCTATTTAAGGAGGATATGGAGAAGTACGTCTCCCAGCTAGCCGAGAAGTTAAAAACGAACGCAGAAAATTGCAGTTACAGATCAGGTAGCAATAATCCCGCAGAACTTGTTGAAGTTAAAGAAGCCTCCGTCTGTGAATTCAACGGCCCCTACTTGAAAACTCGCTATGTCTGTAGGTGTAAGTACATCACTCGAGGAGAAGTCTTAACCGGAACGTGTGAAGATAAACATGTGAATGATCAAAAAACAAAAAAGACGGTTAAGAAAAACCGAAGCAAAGCACTTGATCAATGATCGTAAGTTTTATGATTTCTATCCGAATTATTTATATTCTGCTTCTCTTCGTTTCATCCTATAGCTTCGGACAACTTGATAAGCCAAATAGCTTTGAGAGTAGATGCAAGGATCTTGACGGAGACTATCAGAGTGGCCAGTGCAAGAGCTTAACCCTCAAATTATTGAGCATGCCCGTTTTTTCTTCCAGAGAACTTCTACAGAAGACTTTATTTCAACTAATCCATTAAGTTATTTTTTATTTTAGCCGATGAGACTTCCAGGCCTCACCCAAAGCTTCGTAAGTTTTATGAATCGGAGTATTTATGCAACTCTTTAATTTGTTTGTTTTATTTTCAATATTGCTCATACCCCAATATTCCATGTCTCAAACGAAAAAGAATCTTACGGATTCTGAATATAATGAACAGGTATCTAAAACAATTAAGGATTTAGCACAAACTAGGAATTATTCAAGGCTTACCACCGAAATAGAACATGCAAGTTTGAAACTTGAGAGTCTTTTCATTGGTCAGCCCCTGAGAAAATTTAAATATGCTTCTCATTTGAAAGAAACCTTTAAGGCACTCGAAACAGTTCTTATAGAAAGAAACGGAGAAAAGCCTTCAGATATTTTAGAGTTAAATAAGGCGCTTAATGCTACCATTCAAGCTTCCCTAGATTTTTCTCAAGTCCAACAAGTTCAAGAAGCTGTGGATATGACTGGACCGTGTCAGGAATTAGTGAATAAAAAAATGAATGAGATGTCTCAGTTCGCCAGTGATGTACCTGGCATGAGCATTGATCCTTCTTCTTTTTTTGAGTTAACTGATGGGGAAAATGTAAATGCGACGGTCAAACCAGGCATCAGGCCTAGACTCGATAAAGCGACCTGGATGGTTTCCGATGGGAAGCTTCAAGCGGACACGGAAGATAAGCGGGTTGCGTTTTCAAAACAATCTACGAGCATCAATGGAATAATTTTGAAGGCTAAAGAGTACCGCAATAGGGTGATCGATATTAGGAGCCCATTTGATCCACATATAGAACAAGTAGACCAACAGATCGAGAAAGTAGAAGCGCAGATCAAAGAAGGAAAAGATCAAGCCGCGAAGGATAAACTCCAGTCAGTTAAAGTTCGGCTCCACGCTTCGAAGGAAAAGCTTCTAACAGCAAGAGAAGAGGCGGTCGACGCATACACAGAGCCCTTCGCAAAAAATAAGAACTGGCAGGAATTACTAAAAAAAATGGATGACAACTCCTTGGGTAAAGAGCGTGCAGGATTAAAAGGTACGCGATTCATCACTGATCCGGGCCAGTTGGAAGTGAAGGAAGAGCAGACCATCGTCGGGTTAAATAACATCCGAGCCATCGTCCCGGACTTTGATTCAGAGTCAAGGACAGAGGAGGGGAAGCATACGATGAAAACCTTCAAGATGGTTTTCCCCGATCATTCTAGCTACCGAATGAGCCCGGATGGCTATCCTGACATGAACCCGTTCACCCAGGCAAAAGGAGTCATGATAAGGATGATCTACGATGAGCAAGGCAGACTGAGCGGCTACACACAATCGAACTTTTCAGGAGATTCTAAGTCTTACGAGCCCACCGAAGTGTTGACGTTTTCTCATGACGCAAGTGCGAGACCTAGCTGTAGGCTTGCATCAGTCAAAGAGAAAAACATTAATTACTCCGGATCTAACCTCGACGCAAACCAAGATCTCTGTGATAAAATCTTCACCAGCGACTGGCTCGAAAATGCTATGGTAAGTCCCTACGACGAAGCTGCGAAGAAATGCTTTGAAGCGAAGAAATGGAGCGGTGGAATCATTAATAAACATTTCTGGCAGAATCTTTCGTCGCGGTTGTCGACCCTGCCACTCCGTAGTCGGGTGACGATAAATTCTGACTCTTTCGCAGAGCTAAAGCAAGGGGCATGTAAGGACATCATCGTGGAAGCCGAACAATTCGAGTATGCGGAACCGATTCAAGTGTATGCAAAAGCTTGTGAAAAATTTTCACCTTTTAAAACATCCTCACGGCCTATCAAAGGTGGGCCTCCAACCGGCATCAGCAAAAAACAATAAGGCCTACTAGCTTAGGTAGCAATCGAGAGAAACGGCTCAAGTTTCACACCATCTCGGTTGAAACCACGGGGGATGCTCATCAGATATGACCCTCAGCAAATTTAAGCACTCCAATACCAGTTTCCCTATGTTGAAAAGGTGACTCCATTTTCTTGCACCTTGGTAATTCTTAATTGCCTTCAACCTTAGGATCCCATCATATGACGGCTGCCCCAGAAAATCTCACTGGAACTACTTTGATATCCCGAATCCATCCCGAAATCGGAACGACCTTCAACAAGGAAGACTAAGCTCTCACTCTCGGGACCCAGCGTACCAACAGTTCGGTCTTGTACCAAGCAGACCTGTCTTCTCGGAACAGGTCCCCTGCGACGGATCCCTGTCGTCGGTTTCGATCCGGTGATCGACGGTGCACAGGGCCCCTTGGAAGAGGGTATCGAGCCGGCACTGGTCAGAGGGGTAGCTCACGACGGTCTTGGTGACCGTCTCTCGGCTCGGTGTGGAAAATGAAAGTTTAAATTCTCGCTTCTGCAGATTGGATTTCTGATCTTCCTCGAAGTGAATCTTCATCAGCTTGAGCGCCGCGACGGCGCTTCTCATGCACTGGAATTTCTCGTCTCCACTTTCCCAGGCCTGAGAGCATTTTTGCCTGACGACCTCGGGGACCGTCTGCCCTCTGAGTTCCTTCCGACTATCGGAACCCTCGTAGTACCTTCGCATGCACTTGAGGGTAGCGTAGTAATCGGCTTGTCCTTCCACGGTTGCCCAGGTGAGTCCTTCTTTGTAGAACGCGGTTCCGCCCAGATGATGGCCCATCTCATGGCAGGCGACCAGTGCGATCACGTCACTGGTGACCTCCGGGTGCAGGGTGTATCCAGCGAGCATGATGATTTTCCAGGAAGTGTCGTCCCTGCCGACCGTCGCGTTCGCCTCATCGTAGTCCCAGTATTTATCTACCTTGAAACCTAGGCCCTTTGGCGCCAGGACCTGAGAATAGATCTGTTCAATTTTATCGAGCGTGCGGTCCCAGGTCTCCTTACTTAAGTATCTCTTCTCTCCACTGGCCCAGGAAGACTGGACTGAGAGGACCATGTAGCCCAGCACCAGGATGAACGGAATGTACCTATTCATGGGACCACCGGTACTCATCCAGGGCCTGCAGCCACGCCGGAACTTTCTTCTTCAGAACAGTGGGTGTCTGAGTGGTGAAATCCGGCGGGAGATCCGGGATCGAATGGAGTCCTTTTACGCTCGAAAGGAACCTGGACATCTTCCGCAGGTCGAAGTTGATCTCCGCGGCCTGGGCCAGTTGAGTAAAAATGATAAACAGGGCGATGAACGTTTTCATCCTCCGATGATAGCATCCCAGGGCCCTGCTCCGGAGGGGTGACCCATAATTATAGAGACTGTAGAGGATTTTGACAGCGCTATGAAAGATTGGGAGTCGGCGAACAATTCTGCCCCTGGACGGCCTATACTTGGGGGAAATCTCGGAGGTGCTTATGTTACAACTGAAACTGACAATCTTAATAGTGGTGTTTTTCCTTTGCAAGATAAGCTTCGGGGCGACCGGAGAGTGCACCGGCAACCATCACGGAAGTAGTGTCGTACTCCGGGCCCACAACCTGAATCTTCTGAACAGGAGCGGGGCCGTCGGGCAGGTGTTCGTAGACGGAAGAGAAGTGGCGAGGTTCTACAATCGAGACTCTTCCGTTAACATCCTCCTGAAGAAAGTTACTGCGAGGAACGCCCATGGTGAGATGCTTGCTGGAAAACTTCACAACGTTCGTACCGGCGCCGCGACCGTTTCTAGACTTCTGATCCCGGCTTTCGGTATAGATTTCACAAACTTCAACGTAAAGTGCCGATCGTCCAACTAGGCGGGCTACCCTCCGTCGTCCTAGATGCTATCGAGGCCGCTGATGAACAGCGGCCTCGTCACTAACTCCTCGAAGGTCCCGGGCCCGAACATTCCTCGCAGAAAGTCCTCCATCTCCAGAGAATACAACTCATCGCTGAAGTCGAAGAAAACTTCCTGCTTCAAGCTATTGATGTTTCGGATCGAGATCCGGCTGTCACTGTATTCCCGGATGAACTCGGTGAAGAGCTTCAGGTCTCCCGGCGAAAGGAAGAACTGGTACTGCGAGTTTTCTGTAGCGAGGAGCTCCTCTCCCATCCAGACCTTCCCCGTCCGGGAACTGTCCCGGATGAGTTGTTTGACGTCTCCGGTGCCACCGTATTCGTAGACCACTCCGGGGAGGTCCTGCCCCTTGTTCATGAAGAAGTAATCGGTCACACCGTCCGTTGCCTTCCGCAGATACAGATCCGCAGACGGTGGAACGTTCTCCCAGTCGCTACGGCTCCGGTTCAGAGTGAGGTAAGTTTTGGAAAACGATGTTTCGTAGAGCCGGGCCACCGATGACTGTTCTTGCTGTGTCAGGAGGTGAAACTTCGTTTTAAAAAAATCAGTCTTTCCCTCCGAAGACTGGTCGACCTCAAACTGATTTCCACAGAGGTAGAAGCCGAACTTATTGTAGAGTTTCTCCAGGTCACTCCATAGCAAGAAAAAAGCACAGGCGTCTCGCTTTTCCGCTATAACGTCTTGTAGCAGTGTCTGCAAGTGCCCGGCGCCTCTAACTTTTTCCTCGACGGAGATTCCTCCTAGCATGGTCACGGTGAAACTTTTTCCGTTCACGCTCACGGTGCGGTCCTTCGCGCCCACGTGCGCGAGCACCGACTCGGCTTCATCGATCAGGATGAAACAGTTTTGCAGGTTCTGACTCTCGACCAACGAGGCGAAGTCTTCTTTAAAAGAAAACGGAGGCTGGTATTTGAATGAAGTCTCAATGAGCTTTAAAGTTTTTTCAAAAAATTCTGGATTATCTTTTAAGTTGGTGATTTTAGGGAAGTTTTTGCCCATTAATAAACTCCATGATTTCAATATCTTAGAGTCATTTAAAGAGAGTGTCGAATGTTTTTACAATTTATCTAAAGACTTTGAGCGGGTTGTCGAAAAGTTCTGCATGAAGGCCACAACGGCATTCTTCTCTTAACTCAAGGATGAGACTAAGAGAACCCGATCAAGGAGGATTTATGGGTTTACGGATTAACACTAACGTTTCTTCGCTGAATGCGCAGAGAAACTTAGGTGTAACAAAACTGGCGCAGAACAAAGTTCTCGAGCAGTTATCATCAGGTCAGAGAATCAACCGTGCCGGTGACGACGCCGCAGGTCTGGCAATCTCTGAAAACTTAAAAGCACAGATCAGAGGTCTCGGTCAGGCAGAAAGAAATGCTCAAGACGGTGTCTCTCTGGTGCAGATCGCTGAAGGTGCCTTAGCGGAAGTCGGAAACATCATGATCCGTCTCCGAGAGCTTGCAGTCCAGTCTGCTTCTGACACCATCGGGCCAACAGAAAGAAAGTTCCTGAACGTCGAATTCGAGCAGCTTCTCTCAGAAGTTGACCGGATCGCGAACTCCACCGAGTTCAACAGAGTTCCACTCTTGAACGGTACCGGATCTGTGTTTGATATCCAGATCGGCACCAGAAACGATCCTTTGTCCGACCGTTTGACTTTCGACGCTTCGTCGGCTGACGTCAACGTCGCGGCCCTCGGGTTAAACCTGGCTTCAGTCTCTGATAAGATTTCTTCACAGAACTCTCTCGCAGCGATCGACCAGGCCATCCAGAACGTCTCTGGGATCAGAGCTGACTTCGGTGCTCTTCAGAACCGTCTTCAGTCAACGATCAACAACATCCAGGTGAGTAACGAGAACTTGTCAGCAGCTAACTCACGGATTCGTGACACTGACATCGCCTCTGCTACCTCGGAACTGACGAGGACTAACATATTGATGCAAGCGGGTACTTCGGTCTTGGCTCAAGCGAACCAGTCTACGACGAACGCTATCAGCCTTATCAACGCAGCTTCTCAGGGTTAAAAACCTGGGGCCGCCTTAGAGACCTTGATGTAAACCGAATCCTGCAAAAACTTGTAGTGGGTGTACTAACAGGTAGATTTGAAGGTTTGGTTCATTGAACTTAACTATTAACAAACAAAGGTGGACAGGAAGTCCACAAACGAACATGGAGGTTCACAATGCAAACAGGAGACTAACTTATGGGATTAAGAATAAACACTAACGTTGCCAGCTTATCGGCCCAACGTGCACTAGGAATAACGAAGAATAACTTGGACAGCAACCTTAGGAAGTTGTCCAGTGGTGAAAGGATAACTCGCGCGTCGGACGATGCAGCTGGGTTAGCGATAAGTGAAAGACTTAGGGCTAACATCAGAGGTCTCAGACAAGCGAAGAGGAACTCAGATGATGGTATATCGCTTATACAAACAGCTGAAGGTGGCCTCAACGAGATTTCTAACATCATCATTCGCCTTAGAGAGCTCTCCGTGCAGGCAGCCTCTGACACAGTCGGCGAAAAAGAAAGGGGTTTCTCGGACATTGAATTCCAAAACCTGCTCGAAGAGGTTCAGCGAATCTCGCAGGGCTCGGAGTTCAACGGAAAGAAACTACTCGACGGCACCGGTGGCCTGGTTGAAATCCAGGTGGGCATTCATAACGATCCGACCAATGACCGGATCAAGTATGACTCGTCCAGCACCGACGCGACCCTCGAGACCCTTGGCCTTACGGGAGAGCAGATCTCCAGTAAGGAAGGCGCGCAGATGTCACTGTCTAAACTGGATGAAGCCTTGGTACGGATCAATGGAACCCGTGCCAACTTGGGAGCACTACAGAATCGACTGCAATCGGCGAGCAATACCATCGCCATTACGGAAGAGAACTTCAGCGCTGCCAACTCTCGGATCCGCGACGTAGACGTAGCTTCAGAAACAGCGGACATGGCGAAGAATAACATTCTTCAGCAGGCCGGGGTTTCAGTGCTCTCTCAAGCGAATCAGGCTCCAAACACGGCCTTGAAACTTATCGGTTAACACACACCCACTTACCTTGCTCCGAATGGAGCAAGGTTTTTCTTTTTCTGCCAGACCCAACAGTGCTAAGCTTGACCCATGAAGAAAACGATCCTGATCTTCGGCGTCTCCTCCTTCGTCGGCGCGAATCTCGCGGAAGCGCTCCGGAATGAGTACCGGATCATCGGTACCTACCACACTACTCCGGTGGAGATTCCCGGCGTCTCCTGCGTTCCCTGTGACGTGCTGAAACGGGACGTGGTTACCTACCTTCTCACCCTTTTTAGACCGGATTTCACCATCTATTCTGTTGGCCTGAGCTCTCTGAAAGAATGCCAGCTCTACCCACGCCTGGCGGAGTCGTTGAACACCCTAGGAGCGATCAACTGCAGTACCGCTTCCGAGCGAGTGGGTTGCAGATTCATACAGCTCTCCTCGGCCTTTGTCCTGGGCGGTGAGAAGACCATGTACAAGGAAGGGGACTCGCCGTTTCCGCTGACCAACCTCGGGCACACTCTCACTTCCACGGAGTTCCAGATCCAAAGATCTAATTTCAACTATCTCATCCTGCGGTGTTCATCTCTCTACGGGCGAAGTTTTAACCACACCCATCTGAACTGGTTCGAGGTGCTGCAAGCAGCCCTGGCGAGAAAGGAGCCGGTGTTCGCCGACGACACTGTTTCCTACGGGTTCCTGGACGTGCAACTGCTGGCGGGAATACTTAAATCAGCACTGGAGTCTGGCGTCGTGAACCGTCTCTTCCATGTCTCGACGAAGAACGTCATGACCCGGTTCGAGTTTGCCAGGGCGTACGCGAGAGTCTTCAAGAAAGACGCTGGACTGGTACAGAAGATTACCGGGGCCTTTCCGATCGATCATTCGCGGAATCTCAAGGAGTCGGATTCGACGAATCTCAGCTACCACCTCGACACTTCTAATCTCGAGAGTTTCCTGAACATTGAGCTGCCCTCGATCGAAGAGTCGCTCGGCTATACACTTAAAAGATTCCAGAATTTGTCTAGCGGGAAGAGTTCTTCACAAACTCCGTGAGGTAGTACTTGACCAGAGCTTCGATCTCCACCGGCTCGCCCTGGAATCTCCAGGAGATGGTGTTGAAGGGGCCGACGTGGGCCTTGATCTCGTGGATGGCGTGCACGGACTGGTTTTCGTTACTGAGCCGGGCCGCGAAGAGGCCACCGTTGTTTGACAAGAAGCCGATGCTGATGACGTCTGGAGCGCGTCTGGCGATGATGAGTTTTAGTGAATTCCGGAAGAGGATGAAATCGTTGACCGTGTTGGAGATCCGGAAGACCTTGATCGACCGGTTATTATCCCGGTTACTACGGTACTGGTTAAAGAGGGAAACGTAGAATTCGAAGCGGTCCTTGAGCTTGTTGACGAAGTTCAGGGATGATTCTTCCAGCAGCTGCTGGGTGTTGAGGTGATCATTGAATCTGATGACGCCAGATTCTTCCATGTTCACTTCTTCCTGAGCAAGGGATTCGATCCAGGAGACATTTTGATAATCACTGACGTTGATTGATTCCATACCTCTAATTGTTTGATCTAAGACCTATGCCGTCAAGATAAATATAATCCGAGGGAATCGATCTCTTTGACGAGGACTGTCAGTTTTTAATTTCCTTGAGCCGAACGGCGTAGTTGAAATCCTTCGGGACATCCCGGATGCCGGCGCTCAATGGATTCTTATTATTCTCGCACTGCCAGCTGTAGTCCCGGGTTACCATGGCACCGGACTTTTTCTCCGGATAGGAGAGCCTGATGATCCAGTCCACTTCCTCGTTCAAGACGGTGCGGTACTTTCCGCAGTCGCTGCTGAGAATTCGCGCCCGGGGTGCTTCACCTTTCTTCAGCGGAGTGTACCTTTCGGTGAGGTTCTTGTTGAAGAGCGTGTCTAGGTCACCGATTGGTTCTTCCGTAAAAACCAGGGATGTGATTTTTCTATTCATGTCTGTTGGCTTGGTCGTGGCCCCGAGTTTCACTGCAACGTTCTCCAGGTCCTCCCTACTCAGGGTCCAGTATTCGGAAGCCGAAACCAGTCCGGTGATCCCGTTCCAGTCTTTCGGGATTTTGAGACGGGAGGTAAGAAGTCCACTCCTCGGAACCTCATCGGTTTTAACCGGAAGAGTCTTCTCTTCTTCGATGAAGGTGCGAAGCTCGACCATGCCGCTTCCAGAATTGACTTCGGTACAGGTCGAGGTATCTGGAGTCGTCATCAGGTTCCCATCCAGAGTACAGCTATCTTCATTGAAGAGGTTTCCGTTCTTCCAGCCGAGCCCGATCACCTTGCTAGCCGTGAGGTCTGGGAGGTTGCAGGCTCCAGCGATCTTCGTCAGTTGGTCAACGGTGAGCATGTCCACGTCGTAGAAGTTCTCTACCATCCCGTCGTCTTGAACGTATGGGCCACTCATGGTCATGATCCCGTAGACCTTAAAGGTTAAACCACAGCCACTGCATGTCGAGTTGAACAGGTGTTTCGTCTTAGTCATGTCGTCTTCGACCTTTCCCCAGTTAGCAACACAGGATTTTTTTTCTTTGAATTGAGGAGAGCTGCAACTGATCAGAGGAACTTCAACGTCGCACTGGAGGTCACTGTTTCCCAGGCCATACTCATTGACATTGATCACACTCCCGATGGCCGGGTACCCGATCCCGCCGCCCATGTTGCCACCGGCATAGCCACCACCATTCGTGGGCACGGCTCCGGCCTTCGGCAGTTGTTCGGGGTTGATGTTTAGAGTGGCCGATCCGCAGGGATATTTTTCCGATACCTCGCCCCAGCCACCAGATTCTTGCTGGTGTTGCTGTTGGGTTTGCTGCGCCTGCTGCTGCAGGGCTTGCTGTTGTTGGTGCTGTAGCTGCTGGAGGTGCGGGTCGAGCTGTCCTTGCTGCTGCTGTGGCTGGGCAGAGACGAGGGAAGTGAGAGCTACCAGAACAGTGCAGAAGATGGTTTTGTATTTCATGATGGATGATCGACGTTTCGGAGAAAATCTTGAAGAAAAGAGGTCTGGGGAAAGACTAAAACGGTTTCGCGCCCCTTGAATACAAGGTGGGCGCAATTAGTAATCACTTTAGGCTTCTCACAATCTGACTCAATACTGAGACAGGCAAGCGTGCACACCGTGATCAGGGACCGCTCCCGAAAAAAAAATCGTAGGGGCGAAACTTTATGGCTTTCGACCCAGACCCAGCTTCATCATACTCCATTTTTGATACCTCTGGCAGAGGCAAGTTTGGCAAAAAGTTGGCAGCTTCATTTTGGAAGCTTATTTGTTTACAAGGGGTTATGGATGTAAATAGCTAAATGTGAGAATTTATAGTGTTTGGTGTTAAAATTAATCTAAGATCAGATCTAAAGTTTTAAAAATAGAAGTCGATAAGACCATAGTAGGCTTTATGGGGGGTTTATGAAGCAACAATTTATTGCTTATCTAAAAGATGAGACAGGGCAAACGTCAACAGAGTACATCCTGCTTGTAGCCGTGGTTGCGACCATCGTCTTCAAGTTCAAGGATGCGATCACGAAGAAACTCTTCGGTGACGGCGGGAACGGCGGTATCTTGAACACTGTTCTGGATGATAGCAAGTTCCAAAACTTTCTAGAGTAACCGCAACCCGGTCTACTTTCTTGAAGCTTTACGAATATCTCAGTTTTAGTTATCCTAACCATATGTCACTCCTCAAACGCACCGGTCAGGCGACGGTCGAATATGCTTTTATTCTGGCGTTCGCGATCTTCCTTGGTTTCAAAGCCACAAACAAGTTCACAGATTTCTTCCGCGACTCCATGGGAAACGTGGGCCATGTCCTGTCGACCCATCTAACCGTTGGGATTTGTCCTTCACGGTGCTGGTTCAGTAACTACGTCAATTCTTTCGGGCAACCGTGACGGTGAGTCCATGCTGAGTAGCCTCTACCTCTACCTTCTCCTTCAACTCTTGGCCGTGACCTTCATTGACATCCGCTCTCGGAAGATTTCAAACCTTTGGCCCCTGGCCAATCTTTCTGTGGCCATACTCCTCTATGCCTTCTTGCAAGAACAGTATCCCTTGACTTTCAGAGCGCTGGTGTTCCCCCTTGGGTTTATCCTCATCGGGTTTCCGCTCTTCTTACTAAAAATCATGGGTGCGGGGGACAGTAAGTATCTTGCTTCCCTCTTTCTCCTCCTGCCGGTGACGCTTCATGAAAGTTTTTTTGAAGGCCTGGTCATCAGCACCGTTTTCATCGGAGCAGTTCTGCTGACCATGAAAGTAGCGACGGATTTCCGGCGGATCGGAGCGGATCTCCGGGCCCGGCAGTGGGGGGAGCTACGGAAGAAGTTAGCTTCCCGATTTAGCTATGCTCCTGTTATACTCATCGCATGGGTGCTCCTTGGAATAAAGCTATGGAAATGAGGTCTCAGCTGGGCCAGACGGTGGTGGAATACATCCTTCTCCTCGCCGTGGCCGTGTCGCTCGTTTTGACCTTCTATAACAGCGAAGCCTTCCGAAGACTATTCGGACGGGAGGGGACTGTCGGGATCCGGATCAAGACCGAGAGCGAGTTCGGCTACCGGCACGGTTTCGTGAAGAACGGCAGCGTCGACGTCTCGAGGGATAATAAGGATGGCTCCATTCATCCGTCGTACTACGATGCCAACAGCAACGCGACCAGGTTCTTCGGACCCCGGGAAGGCTACGAATGAAGCTGCGGGAGAAGGGACAGTCGACAATCGAATTCATCCTGACCTTCATCTTCGGGCTTAGCGTGATCCTGGTCATCTTCAATTCGGCCATGAACTACGCAACCGGATACCTGGTCCACTACGCGACCTACATGGCGAGCCGGAGGTACCTTACGTCGGATTCGTTCCTGGGAAGAATCGATAGCCCGGACGCCGGTCTGAAGGATGGCCCCCGGGACGCGGCCGATACCTTTTCACAGTACTCGCTTGGGATCTTCAAGGTTCCGAAGACCGCGATGAGAATAAATGAAGCGGGGAACATCCCGGCGTCGGAGTACCTTACGGTGGGTGCGTTCACAGTTTTTAGCCAGCCCATCGACGCCGTGGGGAAGGTGGCCGGGCAGAGTAAATTAGAACTCGTCTCGGAGTCGTTCCTTGGGAAAGAGCCCACCCGGGCCGAGTGCGCTAACAGGGTCTGCAAGGCCATCAAAGGAACCGATGATTGCAAGAACACCGACGACATAACCCTTTTCGATGACGGATGTTGAGCATGAAAAATAAAGAACGGGGTCAGAGCGGCCAGGCACTGATCGAGCTCATCATGTTCCTTCCACTGATGTTCACCCTGTACTCCCTCATCAGTGGCTTCGCCGGCGCCATCAACGGTTCAATCAACCAGCAGAAGATCAGCCGGGCCTACTTCTATTATAGGATCCAGAATAACTCAACTATCCCCAAGCCCGACGTTGAGGGAACCTACAAGAGCTGGAAGAAGTTCGGGATGTTTTACATCGGTTGGAAAGATTATTTCAAGAACGAGTCCCCGGTCATGCCCTGCTACCGCATCAGCATCCCGCTCAAGGAAGCCGCCACCGACAAGTGCGACGAGAAATACTCCAAGACAACCTCTCAATTTATCAGGGTCGGAACCGTCTACGGCTTCTGCGGGGCCACCTACAACACCATCTCCGGAGCTGCCTACCCGGCCCCCGATTACTCCGGTCTCACCTATAAGGAAGTAGTTGATGCAAGCAGTTGCCTTATCCTCCAATAGGTAAATTTGCCTTTTTGTCATACGCTAAAGAAAATCTGCTATGATTAGCTCACACAGTTAAACTGTCGAAACTCCATTCAAAGTTTAGGATGAACAATGAATAGTCGCGCTTTTACCACCAGTCTTATCTTAGCTGCCGTTGCGGTGCTCATGATCTACTCCTACATCTCGAGTCGGGAGACGGAGCTCATCAGCGAGTACGGTAACTCCACTCCGGTGGTGGTCGCCAAAGAAGACATTAAAGAATTGGAAATCATCGACGACCGGAAAGTCACCATCATCAACATACCTTCGAAGTATCAGATGCCGGGCCACTTCAAACGAGTAGAGGATCTCTACAACACCATCGCCGCCGTGCCGATCAAAAAAGATGAGCAAATCACCGCCCCGCGGGTGACCTATCCGGGTGCGCAGTCCGGCCTCTCTAGACAGATTTCTATTGGGAAAAGAGCGCTTTCGATCCAGGTGACGGAGGGCCAGGCAGTGAGCCGACTGCTGAAGCCCGGTGACCGGGTGGACATCATGGCACTGGTGGACTACGCCTCTGGAAAGAAAGAAAAGCTGAAAGTGAAAACAGTTTTGCAAGACGTACTGATCCTATCGACAGGACTCTACGTCACCAACTCCGTCCCGCTCATCAATATAAAAAACGATAGCGACACTCGTCAGCTCAAGCTCAACTCGTACACCAACTACAACACCGTCACCCTTGAGCTCACTCCGTTCGAGGTCCAGAAAATGGTTTTCATGATCTCGGCCGGTAACGGAATCTACCTGTCTCTCAGAAACAACGACGACAAGAACATCGAGCGCATCAGCGCCACCCGGCTCTACGACGTGCTGGGAGAAGACGCCGCTGAAGCAAAGACATACTTCGCCGAACAGATGGCAAAGGAAACGAACAGAACAGGGGCCGGCGGTGGCAGATAAGTTCAAACTTATCCTCCCCGTTCTACTGCTCCTCTCCAGCGGCTTGCTTGTTGCACAGGATGCTGCGCCCGAGGAGACTCCGCTAGAGACTCCAGTGGCAGAGACACAAACTTCGCCGGTTGAATCTCCGGCAGCAACGGTAGCACCGGTAGCGGCGCCGGCAGAGACATCCTCCGCTGCTCCGACTGCAGACACCACAACCGCCGCAACTCCCGGCGCACCTGCGGTGACCGCCAGCGCGGTGGTTGAAAAAGAACTCGAAGTCGCCATGGGCATCGACGCCGTGGAGAAGCTCGACTTCGATTTCAGCACCAAGATGTCCATCGGAAACGACGAACTGCTGAAGCTCATTATCATCCCGCAGAAGAGGGAAATAATTTTCTCCGGAAAAAAACCTGGCCGCACCACGGTTCTCATCCGGGACAACATCGGTGACATCCGCCTGCGGTACACCGTGGTGGTCACAGCGACCGGGAAGTCCAACACGGTCTCGGAGCTGCGCGAGCTCATCGGCGACGTAGAAGGCCTCGAGATCGGAATCCGCGGCGGAAAGGTTTTCGTCGGCGGTGAGATCGTCGTCCCGGATGACATTGGCCGCATCTCGCAGGTCCTGGCGAGTTACCCCGAGGTGCTGGTCTTGATCGAACTCTCGCCGCAGACCCAGAGAGTGATCGCCCGCAAGATGAGTGACGAGCTCGCCCGAAACAATCTAAAAGACGTGACGGTGAGGATTGTTAACAACGCCTACTGGCTCGAAGGTGTCGTGAGCAGCAAAGACAAGAAGGAACTGGCGAACGTCATCGCCAAGGCCTACCTTCCTCCGAAAATCAAAAACCTCTCCGCCGAGAGCAGTCGGTACGCGACGCCGACCAACACCGACATCTTCGACTTCATCGCAGTGAACGAGAAGAAGGATCCGCAGCCGGCGCCGAAGATGGTGAAGATCACCTCCCAGTTCGTGGAACTCTCGAAACAGTACAGTAAGATCTTCGCCTTCAAGTGGGCGCCCCTGATGGGTGCCGATGAAAGCCGGATCTCCTTTGGCCAGACCTCCGCCGGAAACGTGACCTCGACGTCCTCGGGAACACTGAGTGCCACTATCAGTAACCTCTTCCCGAAGTTGAATTCTGCCAAGACGGCCGGTTACGCGCGGGTCATCCAGTCGGGAATGGTTATCGTCCGTGACGGCTACCAGCAGGGCGGTGAGATTTCGAAGAACACCACCATTCCTTACGCCATCGGAACCGGCGAATTCACTAAGGCCACCTCCGCCACCGTAGGTCTCACCATGAAAGTGGTGCCGCGGATCCTGGAAGAGGAAAAGGTCGAGCTAGGACTTAATCTTAATATCAACCTCGAGGTCGGCTCTAACACCCCGCCGATCACGACCTCCAACAGCATCAGCACTAACCTGGTGGTGAAGTCTAAGGAATCAGCTGCCGTCGGTGGTATCGTCCAGAACCAATCCACCACGGACTATGACAACACTTCCAACGACCCGGCCCCACTCACGCCCGCCGGTGGCGGAGGGGGCGGGGGCGGATCTCCGCTCTTCCGGCTCTTCCGGGCAAAGAACTACCAGACATTTAAAAACCAGTACGTGATCTTCATCACCCCGGAGATCATCGAATCTGCGACGGTCGGGACTGAAGAGATCCGTAGAAAATTTAGAAGAAGAGAGTAAGGAAATGGCCGGACATATCATCAGCATCATCGGCGGGAAGGGCGGAGTGGGGAAGTCCCAGGTCGCTGCCAATCTGGCGTTCGCCTACGCCGGTGAGCTGCGGGCCAAGACCCTCCTGCTGGATTTTGATCAGAAGGCCTGCGGAGACCAGAACATCATCACCGGATTAAAATCAAAGAAAAACGTCAAAGAGCTCTCGGAGTTCTCCGGAGCCCTGGACCCAAGGTCTATCCAGCTCTTCACCGCCGAACACAAGTCGGGCATCTCCTTCATCGGCATGCCGACGGAGCCGATCGTCGCCAGCCAGATCAACGAAGAAGGACTCGGCAAGGCCCTCAAGGCGATGGTGAACATCTATCCGATCATTATCATCGACGCCGGAAGCGAGCTCTCTCCGCTGGCGATCAAGGCGCTTGAATTTTCTACCCTCATCTTCCTGGTGGCGTCGCCGGACCTCCTCGCGGTGAACCAGTGCCGGAGGATGTACTCGGAACTGGTCACCATGCTCTACCCCAAGGACATGATCCAGATCCTGGTGAACCAGGCCGTGACCGGTCACCCAGTGAGCCCCGAGGTCATCGGAAAGCAGATCGGGAAACCGGTGTTCCACTCCATCCCCAAAGACGACGGAAGCTGCATCGCTGCACTCTCCAGATCTACTCCCGTCATGGTGGGGGCCAAGAGTTCGCCGTTCGGAACCGGGGTCACGGACTGTGCCCGCAAGCTCATCCAGAAAAATGTCCTGAAGACCCTTGAGAAACTGACCAAGCCCAACGATGTGGTCTCACCATCGCAGGCGGCGAAGAACGGTGACACAACATCCGACGACAAGAAGAAGGACGTGTGGACTGAACTGAAAAGCCGGATCCACAAATCCCTGGTTGAGGAGATGGATTTTAAAAAGCAAGACGACAACGATCCCAAGGCGAAGATTATCCTGCGCGAACAAACCAAGAAGCTGGTGGTGGAACTCCTGGGAAAAGAAGACACAAAAAATATCCTCCCGACCAGGGACGACATGAACAGGATCGTCAAAGAAATCCTAGACGAGGCGCTTGGCCTCGGTCCACTGGAAGACATGCTGGCCGATAAGTCCATCTCGGAGATCATGGTGGTTGGCCCCAAGAAGATCTTCTACGAACAAAGCGGGAAGGTGAAAAAGTCCGAAGTCACCTTCACCAACGACAGGCAAGTGATGAACGTGATCGAACGGATCGTGGCCCCCATCGGAAGACGGATCGACGAGAAGACCCCGTACGTGGACGCCCGGCTGCCGGACGGCTCGCGGGTGCATGCGATCATTCCGCCCTGCTCGATCGACGGCTGCTGCATCACCATCCGGAAATTTCCCGACAAGCGACTCAATTATAAAGACCTAGTGAAGTTCGGTTCCCTGACCGAAGAGATGGCAGATTTTCTTCGCATCTCCGTGGAAGGACACAGGAACCTGGTGGTCTCCGGCGGCACCGGATCCGGAAAGACCACTCTGATTAACATGCTGGGCGGATTCATCCAGTCCAACGAGCGGATCATCACCTGCGAAGACTCGGCCGAGTTAAACTTTCCCCAGGATCATGTCGTTAGACTAGAGACAAGACCTCCATCCCTGGAAGGTGACGGTGAGATCGACATCAGGTGCCTCGTGAAGCAGACCCTCCGGATGAGACCAGACAGGATCGTGGTGGGAGAGTGCCGGGGCGGCGAGACTCTCGACATGCTCCAGGCGATGAACACTGGACACGATGGTTCGATGACCACCGTCCACTCCAACACTCCGAGAGACGCCATCAGCCGGCTCGAGACCCTGGTCCAGTACGCCGGGGCCGGACTGCCGCAGAAAGCGATCAGGGAGATGATCGCCTCCGCGGTCCACATGATCATTCAGCAATCGAGGCTCGACGACGGCTCTAGAAAAATTCTTTACATCACCGAGATCGGCGGGATCCAGGGAGAGGTGGTAACCCTCCAGGACATCTTCGTCTATAAGCAGGAGGGGATGGGCAAAGACGGAAAGATCCAGGGCAAATTCATGGCCACTGGTTTCATTCCTAAGTTCATCGAAACACTGGAAAAGAAAGGCTACAAGGTTCCCCGGGGACTCTTTATGAATAAAACCGTATGAGCAGGATCTACCTCGCTCTCGTCACTATTTTGCTCGCAGCTGAGGCTTCCGCGCAGGACGTGGCCCCCAAGCGCGAGATCAGTTTCTTCCTGGACATCCTGGGGCTCAAGGGTGTTCTCTTCAGCATCGGTGCCCTGACCTTCGCCTATTCGTATAAGAACAGCATCAAGCTCTTCTCCTGGATCGACGACCAGACCTACGGAACCCGGGACTACATCCTCAAGAAATTCGAAATCATGTTCATCGAAGTCGATCCGGACAAAATCACCTGGGCCCTGTTGGGCATGTCCTTCGGGCTGGGGATCATCACCTTCTGCCTCCTCGCCTTCATCGGCAAGCTCCCCCTGGCCATCTTACTGGGGATCGTGGTCCTGGTCGTCGGCTGGAAGTCGCCGAAACACATTGTGGATTTCTTTGAAAACAAGAGAAAGAAAAAATACCAGCTCCAGATGGTGGACGCACTCAATCTGCTAGCAAACGGCATCCGCGCCGGTCTCACCATGCCGCAGGCAATCGGAATGGTGGTGGACGAGCTACCCGCTCCAATCAGTCAGGAATTCAACAAGGTTCTGCAGCAGGCGAAGATTGGTGTGCCCTTGGACGAAGCCCTGGAAAACCTCAAGAAACGGGTCTACACTGAGGACAATGAGATGTTCGTCACCAGTGTCAACATTCTCCGCGAAACCGGAGGTAACCTTGCCGAAACTTTTGACACTATCGTCCTGGTGATCCGGGAACGGCTCCGGCTTCAGCTGAAGATCGAAACCTACATCGCCTCCGGCAAAATCCAGGCCTATATCATCGGGGCCATGCCTTTTGCTATGATTGTGACGTTCGGAATGGGAGATCCTGACTATTTCCCACTCTTATTCGGGACTCCTTTAGGAAT
Source organism: Bacteriovoracaceae bacterium (assembly GCA_035576105.1). Lineage (GTDB taxonomy): Bacteria > Bdellovibrionota > Bacteriovoracia > Bacteriovoracales > Bacteriovoracaceae > Peredibacter. Next base: position 29,225 of record DATLXA010000054.1, on the reverse strand, counting down.
CCTCGCTTTAGTGGTGATTTGCGGCATGGTCGCCTTCGGAATGTGGGTTATCATGAAGATAATCAACATTAAAGTTTAGAGTAATTTGAACCGATATATAGAATGGTATTTTTATCTGTAAAAGGTGGGAACATGAAGTTTTTAAGACTCTCATTAGTTATGCTGGCCATGGTGGCGGCGTCACTGGCGACTGCAGGCGTGAATTTAAAAAACGGTAACTTTTATATTTCCTATACGGACATCGTCGTCCCTGGCGGCGGAAAGAAACTTGAAATCACCCGGACCTACAACTCGAAGTCCACGGACGTGGGCTGGTTCGGCTTCGGCTGGGGAAGTGAGTTCGAAACGCGCCTCGAGCCGTCGGCCGATGGGTCGGTGGTGATCCACGAACACGGATCCGGCGCCAAGTCCCGCTTCACTCCGAAGACGGCCATCGACCCGGTCGCGGCTTCCACAAAAATTGTTAATGAAATGAAGAAGAAGACGGCGCTGTCGGAATCCGCCACCGCCGATCTCATCAAAAAACTCGCAACCAACGCCGAGCTTCGACACACCTACGCCCTGAACTTCGGGGTGCAGACGACCGTCGCCGCCGGAACCGTGCTCTACTCCGATGACCGGGGTCCGCAGGAACTCTTCGTGACCAAAGAAGGGTACAAGCGAGTCCACGGTGACGGAAGACAAGACTACTTCAACCAAGACGGTCAGCTGATGAAGATCACTGATAAGTCCGACTACTCCATCGGTTTCATCTACAAAAACGGTAGACTCGATTCGATCAAGGACTCGCAGGCCAAGCAGATCTTCTTCGCGTGGTACCCGGACGGTCAGGTGAAAGAAATGTGGTCCGCCGGAGACAAGAAAGCGAGCTACAAGTATCAGGACACCGACATGGTTTCGTCTAAAGACGTGGGCGATAACACCTACGACTACGGCTACGATAAGTCCCATAACCTGAGCGAAATCCGCTACTCTGACAAGAGCAAGCTCTCCGTCAGCTACGACCCGAAGACCTTCTTCGTCTCTCAGGTCGTCGACAGAAGTGGAGAGGACACGTCTTACCAGTACGGCGCCGATCCGAAGAAGCCGGACGATCACTACTGGACCATCGTCACCAAGCCAGGCTTTGACGGGAAGCCGGTCGCGAACCGGTACGAGTATGAGATCAAAGCTAAGCCGGACGGTTCCCGCTACACCTACCGTATCCTGACCGAAATCAACGGCATCAAGACCGACACGATCTACGCAGACAATTCGCTACCGGTGAAGATCGCCCGCGGTAACCACGTCACGAACTTCGAGTACAACAACAATGGCCTCTTAGTGAAGAAGTCGTCGACCAAAGGTGACTTCGTTAACATCGACTACGACGATAATCTCAAGAAGATCAAGAAAGTCGTCAACAACGAAGGGACGACGAGCTTCGACTATGACCCGAAAGGCAACTTGATCAAAGCCGCCAATAACCAGGGGAAGACAGTTTTCTTGATTTACGATTCCAAAGGCAAGATCTCCAAGATGGTCGACCAGGAATCCGCCGGCACCCGTCGCACCCTCGCCTTTAAGTACAACGCCCTCGGCAAGCCGGTGGTGATCGAAATGGAAAAAGTGGGCAAGATCAACGTCGCCTATGATAACTACGGTGAGATCAAAAAAGTTGACTCGAGCGCGGGTCACAAGATGGCCCTGCAGGTCACGCAAGCATTCCAGAACCTTTTAACTATCGTTAAGCCCGCGGGCGTTAACTTGAACATGTAATCGGAGACCCTATGAAAATTACTTTGGTTATAGCCTTGTTGATGAACATGAGTCTTGCTTTTGCTCTAGGGCAAAACGAAATGCCTGCGCACATCCTGAGCTGCGGACCCTGCCAAAAGGCCTGGGAGCTCAGCCATAACAGAAACCCGGCTGCGAAACAAGAGCTAAGGAATGCCACGCCTCCGAAACAGAAGAGAAAAGCCCCGACATCTACAAAAGGTTAACCGATCTCTCAAGGCTCCTCCGGGAGCCTTTTTTTTTGACGGGGGACCATGGTCCAACTGTCTAGTCTTTGGACAGTCGTCAGGAATCGCTGAAAAATTTTACAATCTTCATCCACTATCCACCACTTGCGCCACAGACCTTTTGGCATGTCGCTTGCTTCATAAGACTCATCCACCTTAGGAGGAATTTTATGAAATCTTTGATGCTACTGACCTTCTCACTCTCGCTCCTGGCCCTCCCGGCGATCGCCGGCGAGACCATGACCTTGTGCCCGATGATGAAGGAACAGAACGACAGGAGCAACCCTAAGCTAAACCTGAACCGGACCAAGGCCAAGCGACCGGTCAAGTCTTCCACCTCTTCGATCCAGTAACCTTCTCGGGCAGGGAGGGCACGTGCCATTCCTGTCCAGTTTTTCTACAGCCCCGCCGGATTGTTACAAAACTCGCGGCACTGTCCACGGACCTTCACCCACTTGCGCTAAAACTCCCTGGCACACTTCTTGGAATAGAAGTGGCATCAACCAAGTCAGGAGAGCTCAATGAAAGTATTTTTCTTAATCACGTTCCTCGGAGTCTGGTCAGGGGCGCAGGCGTCCGAGGTGAAAACCAACTGTCCGGCGATGAATCAGAACAGGGAAAAAAACCTGAAACTTGCGAAGCTCACAGTCCACAAGCAGCCGAGCCATTCCAAGCAGCAGTGATCAGTGTGCCTTGATAAGATTGTCCAGGCCCTTCTTCTCCTCCGGGGTGATCTCCTCCAGGTCGTCACCCTTCTTCTTATTCGAAGCAATCCTCTCGTCCACGGATTTTTTTACTGAGGGCACCGAGTTCTCAAAGAGCTTCTTCGCGTACACCTTGCTGGTGGTGAGCGAGCTGCCGAAGAGGCTCAGGGTCTTCGCCTGGGCGTACTGGGTGGCCGGCGAGATGGTCTCGTAGATGTAGTTAAAGAGAGGTTTTCCTTCTACTGTGATCGACAGGAGAAGCACGAAGAGGACGAAGTACGCCGGAAGCCGGATGAGGGTATTCAATTTATATACTCCGTTAGTTTAGTGTGGTTAGGGAGACTTCGGTCAACACCGTTAGCGACTTATGGTCGAGTTCCAGAGTGTACTCACTGGTCAAGGCACGGAGCCGAGTGTTGATTTCTCTTGGGACCATGCTGAGCTTCGGAGCCCCCAGTTTGAACCGGAAGCCGCTGAGGCCCTTGTCGAAGCTCATCTGCCGTCCGATTAGGATGTTCATCGACTCGACGAAGAGCGGGAAGAGCAGGTTTTTCTCAGAGGAAGTGAGCGCGTGCCCGTCGAGACAGAGGTAGCAACTGATGTTGCCGGTGATCTCGCCTGAGACGGAGAACTGGACACTGAGGTTCTCACTGGATTTGACGGGGTTGAGGTCAATGCGCTTAACGAGCCGAACGTTCTGAAGAATCTTTAGTTCGTCCACTCTAGCAAGTTCGATCGGTTTAGAAACTTCCATGTTCCTCCACTAATTTTTTATCTTATCTTATTTTATCTGCGAGGCTATCTTCTCCAGTGAGTCGATGAGCTGATCTTTCTGAATCGGTTTTGAGATGAAGTCGCTGGCCCCGGCGCGGATCGCGTCCAGGATGACGTGCTCCTGGGAAAGGGAAGAGATCACGATGACGTAGACGTCTTCGAAATCCTTACTGATCTTTTCCGTGAGCTCGATGCCGCTGATCTCCGGCATGACGATGTCCGTGATCACCACGTTCGGTCTTTTTTCCCGGATAGCCACCAGTGCCGCGTCTGCCCGGTCGGCTTCACCGACCACGTCGAAGCCGACTTCTTCGAGCATCCCACGGATGATACTACGGGAGAAGTCAGAGTCGTCGACGATGACAATTTTTAATTTCGATGTATCTACCATGGCACTAGGATAACAAAATTAGAAAATAAAGAAAGAAAAAGGCTCCCATTCGGGAGCCTTATAATCATGCAGCAGCTTGGTTGGTCTTGGATCTAGGTTTCTTTGAGTTCCCGTCGATCCGCTTGGTCTGGTCCAGGTCAAGTTGACCTTTCCAGTCGACCAAGGCGATGGACAGCACTTCCTGAATGTTCTTCACCGGGATGAAGGTCAGCTTCTTGCGGTACTCGCTCGGGATCTCCAAAAGATCTTTCTGGTTCTTCCACGGGATGATGATCGTTTTGATCCCCGCTCTCATCGCGGCGAGAGCTTTCTCTTTGATCCCGCCGACCGGAAGGACTTTCCCGGTCAGGGTGATCTCACCGGTCATCGCGATGTCTTTGCTGATGTAGGAGTTGGTCAGCAGCGAGGTGATCACGGTGGCCAGCGTGATCCCTGCGGATGGCCCGTCTTTCGGAATGGCGCCGGCCGGCAGGTGGATGTGGATTTCATTTTCTTCGAAGAACTTCTCGTCGATCCCGAGCTCCAGCGCGTGACTGCGGATGAAGCCCATCGCCGCGTGAGCGGACTCCTTCATCACGTCTCCCAGCTGACCGGTGAGCGTGATCCCGCGGCCTTTCATCTTGGTGGCTTCGATGTGGAGAATTTCTCCACCGGCCGCCGTCCAAGCGAGACCGGTGGCGACGCCCACTTCATCATACTCGTTGCAGTCTTCGTGCGAGTAGGTCGCTGGGCCGAGCAGTTCCTCGACCGTGGTAGAGAAGATGTGGGTTTTGCCGTGGTGACCGGAGGCGATCTTCTTGGCGACCTTCCGGCAGAGAGCTCCCACCTGTCGCTCGAGGTTCCGCAGGCCTGCCTCTCTGGTATATCCGGAGATGACGGTTGCCACACCTTCGTCGTGGAACTCGATGTGCTCGTTGGTGATTCCGTGTTCGTTCATCTGCTTGGGGATCAGGTACTTCTTGGAGATCTGAACCTTCTCTTCCTGGGTGTAGCCGGCGAGGTGAATGATCTCCATCCGGTCTCGGAGTGGGCCCGGGATCTGCTCGAGAACGTTGGCCGTGGCAATAAACATGATCTTCGAGAGATCGTAGTTCATGTTCAGGTAGTTGTCCCGGAAAGCCGAGTTCTGCTCTGGATCCAGGACTTCGAGCATCGCCGACGCCGGGTCACCTTTGAAGTCCGAGCCGAGCTTATCGATCTCATCGAGGAGGATGATAGGGTTGATAGTCTTACACTGCTTCATCGCTTGGATGAATCTTCCGGGCATGGCTCCGACGTAGGTTCTTCTGTGACCGCGGATCTCTGATTCATCTTTAACTCCACCCAGGGAGATTCTCACGAACTCTCTTCCGGTGGCCTTCGCGATGGACTTCCCGAGAGAGGTCTTTCCCACTCCCGGAGGACCAGAGAAACACAGGATCGGTCCCTTGGCCGCTCCACCCTTCAGGGTGCGCACGGCGAGGTACTCGAGAATTCTTTCTTTAACTTTTTCAAGATCGAAGTGATCGTCATCGAGGACGTTTCTGGCGTACTGGAGGTCAGTCACTTCTGTGGACTCTTCGCTCCACGGAAGATCGACGATCCACTCCAGGTAGCTTCTGAGGATACTGGCTTCTGAAGAATCGGGGTGCATTCTCTCGAGACGACCGAGTTGCTTGAGAGCTTCCTTCTCACTGTCAGTCGGAAGATTCTTGCAGATGATCTTCTCGCGGATCTCCGCGAACTCATCGTTCTTATCAGACGCGTCGTCGTTGCCCAGTTCTTGCTTCATCGCCTTGATCTGCTCGCGGAGATAAAATTCCTTCGGGTTCTTCGTTGGATCTTCTTTGGGAGCCTTGAGCTTGGCCTGCTGAACCAGAACCTCAAGTTCCCGCACCAGCACCTGATTGATGTGGCCCAGGCGCTCGACGGGTTCGAGGATCTCCAGAACCTTCTGCGCTTCTGAAACTTTCAGGTTGAGGTTCGAAGCCACCAGGTCCGCCAGACGGCCCGGATCCTGAATGTCTTCGAGGACCATGAGGATGTCCGGAGATAAAACTTTTCCAGAGGTGATGATTTTTTCAAGGTTCTCTTTCACGGTTCTTGCCAGCGCTTCAACGGTTGCCGGAGTCGCGGACACGGCTTGATTCTCAACTCTCTCGACCTTGACCTGGTAGAATGGTTCCGTGCTCACGAAGGACGTGATCCGGGCCTTGGCGAGACCCTGGATGAGAATCTTGATCCTTCCGTCGGGGAGCTTGCGCATCCGCATGATCATTGCCACCGTTCCCAGTTCGTAGATCTCCGAAGGGTTCGGATTTTCCGCAGTGATGTCTTTCTGAGACGCGAGGAGGATCAGCCTGTCGGTGTTGTTGAGAGATTCTTCCACGGCCTTGATGGACGTCTCGCGGCCTACGAAAAGTGGCAGGATCATGAATGGGTAGACCACCAGATCGCGCACGGGAAGAAGAGGGAGCGTGTCTTTGAACTCTATCGCTTCGCCCTCGTAGTTAGTAACCATATGATTGTCTCCTCAGCGGTTGAACGTGTGAAAGAACTTTACGTAAGCTAAATCGGGATAATCAAAGGTCGTCTTTAAAGAAATTTAAGGTTTACAAAAGAAATATTGACGATTTATACTCGAGGATTTCGTTTTTATCGTTAATCTTCAAAGCAGATTTGGTATGGTAATAGAGACTTTTCAACCACTTAAAATTCTCAGAGTAAAAGGTTCAAATATATGAAGGACTCAATCGGTATAGTGATCCTGGCGGCGGGGAAGGGAACTCGCATGAAGACCGACACACCCAAGGCCCTGGCCCTCGCCTGCGGGCGTCCGCTACTGGATTACGTCGTCGACGCCGCTCTAGGTTTCAGTGAGAAATGCTCTCTCGCCGCGGAGCTGGGAGTGGTGGTCGGGCACCGAAAAGATCTGCTGGAAAAGTGGTTGAGCGAACACAAAAAAAAGAGCACTCTCAGGACTGCTTGGCAGAGAGAGCAGAACGGAACCGCCGACGCGCTCAAGGCCTGCTTCTCGGACCTGCCGCACTTCTGGTCGCACACCTACACTCTGGTTGCCTGCGCCGATACTCCGCTCATCACTCCTGAGGAATTCAGCAGACTGTTCTCCGAGCTCTCCTCAACCCCGGATCTGGTCGGCGTGGCCGCAACCTTCGAAGCCCACGATCCAAAAGGCTATGGCCGGATCGTCCGAGGGAAAGAAGGCTTCCACATCGTGGAAGAAAAAGATGCGACGGAAGAAGAAAGGAGACTCACCGAAGTGAACTCCGGCTTCTACATCCTGAAGACGAGTCACGTGAAAGAAGTGCTCGGGCAGATCGGTAACAATAACAAGTCCGGAGAATTCTATCTCACAGATCTCTTCAAAGAAAAATTCAAAGTACGGCCGGTGAAATTTACTTCCGAAGTCCCGTTCCTTGGCATCAACACACTTGAGCAGCTAGCGGAGATCACGGTCCTCCTGAGGACCAAGAAACTGAAGCAGCTGTTCTCAGACGGCGTCCAGTTTCTTAACCCGTCGAGCGTGTTCTTGGATCAGGACGTCAGCATCGGAGTTGGCTCCATCATCTACCCCGGGGTGACGCTCCTGGGGAAGACGTCCATCGGTAAGAACGTGGTCATCGAGTCTGGTAGCTTCATCCGCAACAGCTGCGTCGGAGATGACTGTGAAATCCTCGCCAATAGCTACCTCGATGAAGCCCGCGTCGACACGGAGGTGAGTGTCGGACCGATGGCCCGGTTGCGGCCGGGAACGGTGATCGGTGCGAAGGCGAAGGTCGGCAACTTCGTCGAGATTAAAAAATCAACCCTCGAAGCGGGAGTGAAGGTTTCGCACTTGAGCTATGTGGGGGACGCGCAGATCGGAGAGAACACCAACATCGGTTGTGGCTTCATCACCTGCAACTACGATGGAGTTAACAAGCACCGGACGGTCATCGGTAAAAATTCGTTCATCGGATCCGACTGCCAGGTGATCGCGCCGTTGACCATCGGAAATAACTCCTTCGTCGGAGCAGGTTCGACCATCACCCGGGATGTCCCAGACGGTGCCTTTGCTCTCTCACGCTCTAACCAAGTGACTAAGGACGGAGGCGCGAAAAGATTCCTTAAACCTTCTCTGAAACCGAACGACGGCTAAACTCATCCAGACGTTCTTGGCCCAACGCCTCATCTCTGCTTTTTAAAAAGTTCAATCTCGGATTTTTGAGTCGTGCTGATTCAACAAGGGGATGACTTAGAATCAACTGGAGTGATAGAGTCAGCGTACGTTTTCAGTCTTAAAGGAGAGTCTATGTGCGGGATTGTCGGGTATTCTGGACCAAACAATAGCGTCGAACCCATCATCGAAGGTTTATCACGACTAGAATACCGAGGGTACGATTCCGCCGGGATCTGTCTGAAGATCGGAGACAAGCTCGAGATCATAAAAAAAGAAGGCAAGCTAGATAACCTGAAGGCCCTGATCAATGAACGCAGGCCCTACTCGCACACCGGAATTGGCCACACCCGTTGGGCAACTCACGGAGCCGTCACCACGGACAATGCCCACCCCCACGGGAATGAGCTCTTCGCCGTCGTCCACAACGGGATCATCGAGAACGCCGGGACCTTGAAAAAAGAGCTTCAGAAAGAAGGTTATGACTTCAAATCTCAGACGGACTCGGAGGTTTTCCTCGTCCTGTTGACGAAACTTTTCAAGCAGACCGGACATACCCTCGAATCAATTTCGAAAGCTTTTTCGCTGATCACCGGGAACTCGGCGTTCGTGATCATGGAAAGGGCCACAGACAAACTCTACTGCTTAAAGCGCTCCGCCCCGCTGGTGGTGGGTGAAAACAAAGAAACCCGCGAAGCCTTCGTCTCCTCGGATCCTTTTGCCTTGATCGGGTTTGCTCCGCGGATCTATTTCCCGCAGGACGGAGTCATCTGCGAGAGCATCGTCACCTCCAACGACGTGGCGATAAACTTCTACGAATTGAACCTGACTCCCTCCGGCCGCTACAAGTACCAGAGCAACCTGATGACGGTGGACGCTACCACCAAGGGCCAGTACGAACACTACATGCTCAAAGAGATCCACGAACAGCCCTCACTCATTGATAAGCTGGCGGCGTACTACATCAAGAGCGACGGAAGGAAAGTTCTCGACGAACTACAGGGATTCAAAGCTCCCCAATGGCACTTGACTGCGTGCGGGACCGCCTGGCACGCGGGTCTGGTTATAAAGAACTACTTCGAACAGATAAACCGGCAACGAGCGTCTGTCGAAATAGCTTCCGAGTTCCGGTACAAGAATCCCATTCTCCGGACCGGTGAGATTGGTCTGTTCATCTCCCAGTCTGGCGAAACCGCAGACACCCTGGCATGTCAGGAACTCTGCAGCGAGCAAGGCATTTCTTCTTTTTCCATCGTGAACGTCGAAGGCTCGACGCTCTTCAGGAACGCGGATAAAAACTTTCCAATCCACGCCGGCGTCGAGATCGGTGTCGCCTCAACCAAAGCATTCACCCTGCAGGTTCTGACCGGATACCTGATGAGCCGGGCGATGGAAGGCACACTGGATGATCAGTCACTGTTCAGTGAAATCCAGCTCCTCTCGAATCGCATCGCCGACCTGTGCGCGGCTTCGGATGGGCTCAAGGAAATCGCGGAGAAGATCTACACTAAAAAAGGATTCATCTTCACTGGCCGCGGGAAGTACTTCCCCATCGCTCTTGAAGGGGCCCTGAAGCTAAAAGAGATCGCCTACGTGCACGCTGAAGGGTACGCGGCCGGAGAACTCAAGCACGGACCGATCGCACTCATCGACGAAAACCTCGTGAACATCGCCATAGTTGGCCCGGAGCTCTTGGAGAAAACCATCTCCAACGTCGAAGAAGTGAAGGCGCGCCGGGGGATCATGGTGGTGGTGGGCCCTCGGAATTCTCCGGAGATCGAATCGCTGGCGGACGCGTACATCCCGTTGGACTTCATCGGGCTTCCGAACCTCAGCCCACTCTACGTGAACGTGGCGCTGCAGTTCCTTGCCTACCACATCGCCAAGCTTAAGGGGACTGACATCGACAAGCCGAGGAACCTCGCTAAATCCGTGACGGTGGAATGATGAACTTAGATTTCCTAAACGCGTCTCAGAGACAAGCGGTCCTGATGACCGACGGACCGGTGATGATCCTCGCGGGCGCCGGTTCTGGAAAGACCCGGACCCTGATCGCGCGCATCCAGTACCTACTGGAGGAAAAGCGCGTGAGCCCGTATCAGGTACTGGCGCTGACCTTTTCCAACAAGGCCGCTAAGGAAATGCGCGAGAGACTCGCGGCCCATTCACAGATCAACGTCGGGACCCTGCAGCTGACCACTTTCCACTCGTACTGCGCGCGCGTCCTACGGATGGAAGCCACCTACCTGGGACTCAGTAAGAATTTCACCATCTACGATGACTCCGAATCTCAGGCCATCATCAAGAGCCTCCTGGGCAAACGCGGGATCAACCTCAAGGAACTTTCGCCGTACACCGTTGCGGCCTTCGTCGATGGCCTCAAAAATCTCGGGTTCTATCCGGGTCTGCCGAGGAACGAAGACGTGGAGAAATACGCTGAAGACGCCCGCCTGTTTGACATCTTCTTGGAGTACGAAGCCGAGCTCCACCGCAGTAACGCCGTCGACTTCGGTAGCCTCATCACCGGGGTGCTTCAACTCTTTCGGAATTTCCCGGAAGTGCTGTTGAAGTATCAGGAGAAATACAAGTACATGTTGGTCGACGAATACCAGGACACCAACCGCGCGCAGTTCGAGCTGGTACGGTTACTGAGTCACCAGCACCGGAACATCTGCGTGGTGGGCGATGAGGACCAGTCCATCTACTCGTGGAGAGGTGCGGACATCCGGAACATTCTGGACTTCGAATCTGTCTTCCCGGAGGCGAAACTCATCAAGCTCGAGCAGAATTACCGGTCCTCTAAAAAAATCATCGAAGCCGCCACTGGAGTGATCTCCCGCAACATCACCCGGAAGGGCAAGACCATGTGGACCGACAACGAAGAGGGCGATGAGATAAAAATCGTCGAATGCCGGGACGACAAGGCGGAAGCCGAGTACGTCGCACTCAACATCCGGAAGCTTTCAACCGAAGGCGTGAATCTAAAAGACATCGCCATTTTCTACCGCAACAACGCCCACTCCCGGACCATAGAGGACGCTCTCAGGAAAGAGAAATTTCCTTACCGGGTGGTGGCCGGGATCAAGTTCTACGACAGAAAAGAAATTCGGGACATGATCTCCTACATGCGGGTGGTCGTTAATAAGAAAGATTCCCTCGCCCTTACCAGGATCATCAACACTCCGGCCAGAGGGGTGGGAACAACGTCTCTAAGAAAGCTCGAGGACGAGGCGGTGCGACTCCAGCTCTCTCTCTTTGAGCTGATAGAAAAAATCGCCGAGTCTTCCTCCGAGTTCAAGCACCTCTCCCTGTCCGGAAAGGTCACGAGTGCCGTCACACAGCTGGTGCATTTGATCCAGGAGGTCCAGGCCCTTGAGGCCCAGAATCATCTGCCCAGCTTGAGCTACGAAAAACTTCTAAACGAATCCGGATACTACGACATGCTGAGAGCCGACAAGAGCTACGAAGGTGCCGCCCGGCTCGAGAACCTGGAAGAACTGATGAGTGGAGTGAAACAATACGAGGAGTCCGAGGACGAGCCAAGCCTGGTGAAGTTCCTCGAGAACATCACGCTGGACACTTCAGTGACGGAGGAAGGCTATCAGGACCAGATCTCGCTTATGACTGTCCACGGCTCCAAGGGCCTGGAGTATCCCTATGTCTTCCTCATCGGCGTCGAAGAGAACATCTTCCCCTCCTACCGGAGCCTGGAGACGGGCCCGGTAGCGCTCGAAGAAGAAAGACGCCTCTTCTACGTCGCCATGACCAGGGCGATGAAGAAACTCACCATCACTTTCGCCCAGGGCCGACTCCTGTGGGGAAGCATAAAATTTAACGGGCCCAGTCAGTTCCTGTATGAGATTCCGTCGCAGTTTTATAAATGGGACTTCTACCAGACCGGCTCCAAGAAATCGGAGTTCGGGGCTTCCTTTCCCTCCGATGACTTCGACCAGAGTACGCCGCACGATGAGGCGATCTACTACCGCGAAAAAGTCTTTCAACAGAAACCGGTGGTCCGGAACCTCTCCAACTATCCCTCCGGCAGCAAGATCATCCACGCTCTCTACGGAGAGGGGAAAGTCCTCGACTCGGAAGGACTGGGACAAGAAGAGAAAGTCACCATCCAGTTCCGTGACGGCATCCGGAAGAAGTTCATGGTGAAGTTCGCTCCACTCCAAAAAATTCAGGATAATCTATAATATGAGACTATCCTTCAAGCTCATCATCGGCCTCTGGATCGGACTCTTCCTCATCATCTCGGCGCTGCTCTACAACGCGTATTCGAAGCTCCGGCCCGAGACGTTCGTCGCCATCATCACCGAACAGATCCAGAAGAACTACCCAGGCAGCAAGCTCGAGGTCGGAAAAGTAGACTACAAGTTCTCCATCGACTTTAACCTGAACCTAAAAAATATCAGGCTCCTCCGCTCGGAGAAAGTCATGGGCAGCATCGGTGAGATCGAACTCATCGTTCCCTGGTGGCTACTGCTGACCAAAACGGGAAACGCTCAGGTCAATGTCTCCGACCTCATCATCTACGTCGACCCGGAGACCAGGAAGAAGGAATCGATTCTGGATCCGCTGAAACTGGCCAGGTCCGACGGCAGCATCAAGGTTGCCCTGCCGGATTATCTCTCCTCTGCGAAGTTCACTCTGCGGGCCAAGAACGTCTCCGTAAGAGACTCGAAGGATTCCAGAAACTACTTCACCCTCTCGAAGCTCCTGGTGCGGGAGTTCCAGTACGGTAAGAACTCTGCCTTCGAGCTCCACGTTCCGGTGGAAATCACCCACAAGAAAATCCAGTACGAATCCGAACTGTGGTTGTTCGGGGACGTCACTCCGGACCCGAAGGTCTGGAAGCTCAACTACCGGGGAGACTTCCGGACGAGAGAGGTTTCGGAGAGGTTCCAGGTCGATGACCTGGTAATCGACGGGAAGACCACCTTCAAGCCATCGCTCCTGGACCTCGACTCCCGGATCGATCTCCTCATCGATAAAGAACACGTCGGAGCTGGTGTAGTGGTTGCCAATGAGAACAAACTATCCATCGTCTTGAACTTCACCAAGATCCCCTTGAACTTCTTCAGCCTGCTTTACGAAGAGATAAATAATCCGTACCTGAAGGAACTGAAGGGAGAAGCCGCGGGGCTCTTGAAGTTTGAGAAATCTTTTGTGACCGAGCAGGCGAGTGTCGCCGGGAAGCTCTCCTTCCCGGGTTCGTTTAAACTCTCTGAGCAGGACACGATCCCGGGGGACTGGCAGATCAACTTCCAGGACGCCCGGTGGGAGATCTCCTTCCGGAGCCCGAAGGGCGAAGCAAGTTTCCTACGGAAAGCGTTCATGGATCTGAAATCCAGTACCATCACTCAGTACACGGACGAAACGCACTTCAAGGGGCTGGACCTGGACCTGACCATCGCCGTCGCTCCGGAGCTCCAGACGGTGAGGACGTCGCCCGAGGCTCCACAGTTCATCTCAACGATCACCTATGAGAACTGTCTGCAGGCAGATAAAATCTTGGACGGTGAGATAAAGTACGGTGTTTCTCCTGAGCAACGGTTCTACAAAGCTGAGCTGACAGAGAAAGCAAATTCCTTTACTCTGAGTTACTCTACCAAAAATTCTCTAAACTCTCTGGACGCCAGCTTCAAGAACTTCAGCTGGGCTCCGAGTTTCCGCATGCTCGAGCCCTTCTTCAACGCCAAGAACGCTATCCTCACCGGAAAGGTGGAAGGTCGATGGGCCGAAAACTGGGACGGAGGAGAGTGGGTGACCAAGGCCAGCGCCCTAGAGCTGAGAGAAGCCTCCGGAGCCTTCCCGGGACTCTTCCAGAAACTTTGGGAGCAGTTTGAGATTGACAGCCGATCGGCACCGTCTCAAAACTGGGACATCGTCGTAAAAAATAAGATCATTCGCTTAAACTCCGTGGTCCTGGGTGGTGCCGATACCCTGAGACTCACCGGAAGCCTGAGCGATAATCCGAAACACAATTCATCCCTTTCTTTGACGAATCAAAAAACCAAGAACGCCCCACCTCTCCTGAAGAACGTGGTCAACGTTTTCTGGCTTTCAAAGGATAACCAATGACCCAGGCCTACCGACCGATAATCTGGAAAAACGATAAGCTCTTCCTCCTCGACCAGCGGCAGCTTCCGCACTCGGAAATCTTCGTGGAAGTGAACACGCTGGAAGAGTGCGCCGTCGCCATCAAAGACATGGTCGTCCGGGGCGCCCCGTGCATCGGGTTCACCGCAATCTACGGCATGGCCCTGTGGGTGAAGCCTCAGACAGAGTTAACACTCACGAACTGCAGAGCCGCGTGTGACCAGATGATCGCGGCCAGGCCCACGGCCGTGAACCTGTCGTTCGAGGTCAACCGGTGCTTTGAAATCATGAAAGCCGGGATCACTGAAAAACACTCTTCGGTAGCAGTCTACCGGAAGCTGGTCTCCTTCGGTGAGGAGCAGATCAACAGTAGCCAGCAGAAGAATACACTGATGGCCGAGATCGGCTTCGAAGAGCTGAAGAAGAATCTGAAGACCAAAAAATGGAACCTCATGACCCATTGTAATACCGGGTTCCTCGCCTGTGGAAGTCTCGGGACCGCCCTCGGAGTGATTTCTTATTCTCATTCCAAGGGCCAGGTCGAACACGTGTACGCCGATGAGACCAGGCCTTACATGCAAGGGACGAGGCTCACCGCCTTCGAACTCGGGAAAGAAAACATCCCGTATAGCATCGTCGTCGAAGGCGCGGCTTCCTACCTGATGTCCCATAACAAGGTCGACGCCATCTTCGTGGGTGCAGATCGCATCGCCCGGAACGGCGACACCGCTAACAAGATCGGTACCTCGACCCTCGCCATCGTGGCGAAGCACTACAAAGTCCCATTCTACGTGGTCGCTCCGGTGAGCTCGTTCGACATCGAAATCCCGGATGGGAAACACATCGAGATCGAGATGCGGTCCATGAGTGAGATCACCGAAATCCGCGGCATGCGGCTCGCTCCCGACGGCGCGCAGTCCGTGAACCCGAGCTTCGATGTCACGGACCACAGTTTCATCACGGGGATCATCTGCGAGAAAGGATTGATCGATCCGTCCGTCCACGGAGATCTGCTCCGAGTGGTGAAGTCATGATGAAAGACATCCGTGCATCCATCGACATTGGTTCCAACAGCGTTCTGCTCCTCATCGGCGACGTCTCTCACGGTCACCTTAAGGAACTCCTCAAGCGCAGCGAGATCACTTCACTCGGGAAAGACCTTGATAAGCATAACATGTTCTTGGACGAATCCATGGCCGCGACCTTCGATGCGATGAGGTCCTACGTCAAAGACTGCCTGGATCACGGGGTCCCACCGGAGAAGATCATCGCTACCGCCACCGAGGCTTCGCGGGTCGCGACCAACGCTTCGGCGTTCTTCCAGAAAATCCAAGATGAACTTAAGGTGAAGATCGAGATCATCACTTCTGACGCCGAAGCGTACTTCTCGACTAAGGGGATCCTCTTCGATAGTAAGTTCAAGAGCGAAGTCATCACCATCGTCGACGTCGGCGGTGCCTCGACCGAACTCATCAGAGTCAACACCAAGACCTTCCAGATCCTGGGGACCATCAGTCTTCCCATCGGAGCCGTACGGGCCAGTGGCTGGCTCGCTGAAAACGTCTTCGTGCAGAAGCTGCAGAAAACTTTTCTGGATTTCAGGACCGAAATAGATAAGTTTCAGACCAAGGAACTCTACTGCGTCGCCGGGACCATCACTTCCCTTGGAAACATGCACCTGGGACGGAAGGAATTTGTCGAAGATGATGTCCATGGCCTCATTCTAAGGGTCGAGGACGTCGACGACCTCTTCAAGAAACACTCCGACGCAACCCCGGAAGCTTTCCTGGAGCAGTATCCCTTCCTCCAGAAGCGCTCGGCCAGTATCAGAGGGGGACTGCACCTGGTGTACCATCTCACCCATCGGCTGCTGGTGAAGGAGCTGATTATTTCGACATACGGACTCCGGTTTGGAACAATCATCGAAGGCAAGATAAAGAGGGAATACGTCCATGGAAAATAGTCTAAACTTGGATTTTAAATCAGTTGTATTCAAGGAAGGCCAGAGGGCCACCAAACTCTATCTGATCAAGGCCGGGGAAGTTCTTTGTCTGAAAAACTCGAAGGGCCGACTGATTCCGGTTTTTTCCGCTAAGGCGGGGGACATCGTCGGGGAGAGTTCGATGCTCGCCAATTCGAACTACACGTACTCCGCAGTGACCCTGGACCGCACCACGCTGATCGAGATCCCCGCCAAGACCTTCGAGGAGATCCTGAAGACCGCGCCTGAGTGGGTAGGGGACCTGGCCGCGACCATGATCGACCGGTTTCACCGAACGTCAAACATGGTTGCGGAGAACAGACTGATCCATTCGTCCATCATCAGCGAGGAAGCGTTCACTTCCTCGCTGGAGATCGAGTTTAAAAAATTACTTTCTTAGTAGAACTGGATGATGCGACCGCGGTGAAGGTTCAGGGCCAGGTCCACGATTTTCTGCTGAGCACGGAAGCACTCGTTCCTGTTTGAGCTCAGATCTTTCTTCATGATCTCGAACGCTTTCATCGCCGAGTCTCGCGAGATGAGGGACAGGGCCCTTCTCTGATTCTTCACGTGGATCAGGCTGAGAGCGAGGCCAAGGACGGCGGGCTGGATCTGCGACACCAGGGTCTTCAGTCCCTCGTCGTCGAGGTCCCAGATGCTTTCAAATGATATGCAGGACTCCGTGAGTTCTTTCGCCAGCGAGGGGTTGCGGGCCCTCAGGTTCTTTAAAAGCCTGGCCTTGTCCCCCGCTTCCATTCTCTGGAGTAGCTCGATGACCTGATTCTTACCATTGATAAAAATCCCATTCTCCGGGTTCTTTTGACTCATTTACTTTCCTTCCTTGGAAATGACGGCGATTATGTTTCGAGCTTAGTCAGTTCCTGCTCATACTTCTGAGTGGCCTTGTCTAAGTATTCCTTGTGCTTGTCTTGTTGGTTCTGGACCTGTTCTTCATGGGACATCTTGGTGTCGGCCACTCTGTCGGCCTGCTCCTGCTTGAGGTCGCCGAGGAGCTTTTCGAACCGGTTCGTCTCTTCTTCGATCTTCTTATTGTAAGAGTTCCGGACCTTGGAGAGCTTTACTTCTGCCTGGGTCTTTTCTTTCTGTAGCTCGAGCTCGTAGTCTTTCTTCACCTGTGCGACTTCCTTAACACTCTTCTCCTGTGCCTTGCGGATCTCGACTTCCCGCTCGCTGCTCAGTTTTCGCAGTTCGAAGGTCTGGCGCTTAGTCGAAGCTTCTTTCGCGTTATTGATCGATGATATGTCTGACATGGCCAACTTTTCCTTTGCTGAAAGCTAATGCCTTTCTTGGCGTTGTTCACTATCATACTTAGGTAGGGACATTCCTCACAAGGCAGGCAAAAAATGATAGGTCACGAACCTAGAAAAGTTTTCCTCGTTCATGGTAAGAGAACTGCCTTCGGCAAGTTCGGCGGAAGCCTCGGTGGTTTGACTCCGGTGGAATTAGCTGTAATTGCAGCGACCTCTGTTTTTCAGGACTGCGCCGCCCCCTTGGATAGCATCGATCAAGTAATTTTCGCGAATGTGATTCCGTCAACCTCAGACACGCTCTACGCCGGTAGACACCTCGCCTTGAAGTGCGGACTCCCGGTTGAGACCCCGGCCCTGGTGATAAATCGTCTCTGTGGTTCCGGAATCCAGGCGATGATCGACGCCGCGAGATTAATCAGAACCGGTGAAGCCGGCGCCCTCCTGGTGGCCGGCGCCGAGAACATGACGATGGCCCCGCACCTGACCTACGGAGCCAGGTTCGGGACAAAGTACGGGCCACTGGTGTCCAAGGACCTTCTGCTCGATACACTCTACGACAAACACGCTGGTCTTCCGATGGGCATGACCGCAGAGAACCTAGGCGAAGAATATGCTGTCACCAGGGACGACTCCGATAGCTACTCCTTCCAGTCACACACCAAAGCCAACGCGGCCTACGACCGGGGCCTGATCCAGCCGGAGATCGCCGGAGTAGAACAAGGGAAGATCAGCTGCTCGAAGGACGAACATCTCCGGACCAATGTCTCGCTGGAGGAGCTGCAGAAGCTCAAGCCCACCTTTAAGAAAGACGGTACCGTCACCGCGGGCTCGGCTTCCGGAATCGTCGACGGGGCCTGTGCCATGATCATCGCCAGCGAGGACTATGTGCTCAAACACAAGCTCTCGCCGCTGGCAGAAATCGTCACCGGAGAAGTCGTCGGAGTAGACCCCGCACGGATGGGAATCGGTCCGGTTCCAGCGATCCAGAGACTCCTGCGGAGACAAGAAAAAAGGGTCTCCGACATCGATCTCTTCGAGATCAACGAAGCCTTCGCGTCTCAGGTGATCGCCTGTCAGCGAGCACTACAGATCGATCCGCAGAAGCTCAATGTCTGGGGCGGAGCTGTGGCCCTGGGCCATCCCCTGGGTGCGACTGGGCTCAAGATCTCCCTAACTCTTGCCCGCCAGCTGCGGCACTACAATAAAACCTACGGTGTCTCCGCCGCCTGCATCGGCGGCGGACAGGGCATCGCTCTTCTCCTAAAGAAAGTATGAAGCTCATAAAAAACGATTTTGAAATATTCAAGAACTGGCTGGACCTCGACATTAACTCGATCGCCTGGGACGGACGCTATGCCGAATCCTTTAACGACTTCTGGTTGTCCTTCTTCCGCATCGGCATCGAGCCCCAGGAGCTCAGCCAACGGTTCACCTACGCCAAGAAAATCGCCAGATCCGGGCCCCTGATCTCCTGGCTAAACTGGCTATTCGAGAAGTTCATCGCCTTCTCCTTTGTCCTCCAGGGAAAGTCGGTGCGTGAGATCTCCTTCATCTACGATCTTCCGGAGAAGTACATCTCTACGGTCCTGAGGGATCACATGATCCAGGTCTACCCGGCCTACGAGGACTTCATTAACGATCACTTCCAGATCAGTAACGTCAGCTCGAAGAATCTCTTCCTGAAATTCTCCGACATCGAGCCCATCCTCGGGTCCGCGGCGAAGGAAAAGGGAACCTTCGAGTCCGACATCCTGGCCCACATGGAAGTCACCCTCTACCCGGACTGGCCGAACCTGGTGAGGGAACTGCAGAAAGACCTGCTTTCAATTAAGATCGACTTCAAAAACTTCAAGCGCAAGATCTCTTTCCGAAAGCAGCTCCGCTTCGTCCAAGAAGTCATCATCTTATTGGCGATCCTCGCGGCCATCGTCTTCGTGCTCAAGAATTCGAACAAGTGGTACGAAGACTACCTGGTCAATAAGATCACACTCTTCGAACCCAACTTCTTCTGGCTCGATAAATCTCTCTCCTACCAGGAGCAGGACCTGCTGGCCAAGCAGAAGATTGATCTCTCAAACAAGGAACTCGACGAGCTCGAGAAGATCGAGGCCCAGCAGGTCTTCTCCGATGAGAAGACCACCAGCCGCTTTGACCCGGAGTCAGACGTGGTGGTGCTCGATTCGGTCCAGGACGTCCCGAAGAGTTTCGGCGAAGCCGAGACCGAACAGTCCGAGTACGAAGAGAATAAGAAAGGCGGATACCGCGACAGCTCCTACGCCTCTTCAAACAAAAAGGCCTACCGGATCCTGATGGCGTCGGTGGAACCGGTGGTGATCCGAACAGACATCCTCCCGCTGCTCAAGCGCTACGGGATCTCGCAGGTGGATAACGTGAAGCCAGGGACGCAGATCCCGGGAGGCCTGTACTTCAACCTCATGGTCCCGTCCAAGAATCTTAAGGATTTCATGACGAAGGTTTCTACTTTGAGTGAGGCGACGATTTTTGAGAGCCGCTCCGAAGGCCGGGACCAGCCCGGGAAGAACCGGGTGTTCATCTGGATCAAGTCGATCTAAGGATTCTTCGGATCTTCTTTCTTCCCGAGGATCGTATCCAGGGCCTGGAATTCTTCGATGTTACTGTCTTTGGTGGAAAAGGTGTTGTCGGATTCGAATTCTTTCTCAAGTCCCGCAAACACTGACTTATCAATGGAGTTCGACGACTCGAGGGTTTTCTGTTCTTTCTTCCAGGCGTTGACGTTGCGGCCCGTTTCATTCTTCGTGTTCTTTCCTTTCCCGTCCGTCCGGTTCAGGATGATGTAGCTGGTGATGATGTTGTTAAACAGTACCAGCTGGGCCAGCCGCGTCCGCTCGTCCTTCGAGACTGTCGCGTTCTTCGCAATGTTCGCGTTCACCTTCACAGAATCTCTGCCGTCTTTCTGACTCATCTGCCGGCTTCCCATCTTCAGCTGGAGGGCCTGGAGGGTCGCGACTTTCTTCGCCTCGAAGGAATCGCCGATGGCCTTGATGATGTCGTAGCCCGGGGTCTTGTTCTTCACATTGTCCAGGATGGTGAAGTAGCCGTTCGCCTCCAGGTACTCCTCGAGGTTCTTCTGGTCTCCCGAAACGAGGGCGCGGACTCTCGCCAGCTCGACCTCTTTCTGCAGGGCCATCTTCACCTGGTAGTTGTGCTTGACCTTGTCAAGCCCGTCTCCGATGGAGATGTATTCCTCACACTCACTGAGCTCCGGCGTCTTCTCGCATTTCTTCTGTTTCTCCTCGAGCCGGGAGTCTTTGCTCGCACCCCCTTCGAGGAGATCCTGGGAGGTGTAGGAGGTCAGGTAGTCGATAGACTCGGTCTCGGAAGAATTCCGGCCGAAGAACTTCGGAGGCGTCTTCCCGCTCACCACCAAAGAAAACGAGGCCTCGCTCATCTGATCGAACTCCTTGGAGATATCCTTTGAAACCGCCAAGGCTTTTTTGTAGTCCTTGAGCTTGCTCCTCGAAAGGCAGGCGTTCGCACCGCGACTCATCCCCGCTTGCGGGGAAGCCGCCACGTTGGCTTCGAAGACCTCACACAGTTCGTTGATCTGCTTGGCGCAGAAGAAGAAAAAATTATTAAAGCTCGCCACCGTCTGATTGGCCCCTTGGATACTGGTGAAGATATTCTTGTAGATGTCTTCCTTCGAAGATCCGGTCCCGCTGGTTCCGAAGGGGGTCGAGTTAGTATCCGTGAGGTCGGCGATCTTGAAGGCGTCGTAGATGTCCCCGGAGTGGGCCCAGTGAGTGGCGAAGTCCGTCGCGGCCGAGTTCGGGGCCTTGGTCGTTCGCAGGTTCTCGAAGCAGAACCGCGAGACCTCGTAGAGAGAGTTCTTAATGACCTGGGCCTTGTAGAGATCGATGAAAACTTTTTGATCGATGAGCTTCCGGTCTTTGGCATTGAAGCTCATGGAGTCGATGAGCTTCTGGCGGTCCTTCTCTTCCGGGTCGATCCCGGTGAGCGACTTGTACATCTTGTTACTCAGGTAGTTCTGGATGTCTTTCATATTTTTACTCTGAACCAGACCGTAGCTCTCGAGGCCGAGGCTCTCAGACAACTTCTTCAGCGCGTCTTTGTCTGTGTTGTTGGCGAGTTTTTTTAGGAAACAGTCCTGCGCCGCCTTGACCTTCAGCTCTCTCTCTCTCTCATCTTCCTTGGCCTCGAACTTGGCTTTTACCTTACAGTCATTAAACTCCGAGGTCTTCTCCATCATCGACTGGACTTCGATATCTTTAACCATCGCAATAGCTTTCTTACTTAGGTCTTCGTTCTTCATTTCAGGCTCTGCCGAAGACCCGGCGAATGGAATTAAACACAGAGACAAAATAAGGTATTTCATATGCTTATTTTATCGGAAGAATGGCCTTGCAGGCTTACATTAGATTATTTCAGGCGACAGCAGTAACAAATTCAACTACATAGCGTCTCGAGAGATACCAAATAACCCCTTCATTTCACCCAACAATACATGGCTTTTTCCAAGGTAATACCACTGCCTCACAAACCCAATAAGCATCGCAACTATAAACCCATAGGCCACCCCGGAATGAACGACCTTCGTCACCAGACCGGTATCATGAGCACCACCGAGTAAAAACGCAATTGTCCCAAGCACCAGCATCAAGATCGTCCAGGGAATGGTCTGTCGTTTAGACAGCTGAGATTCATGCACATACCTGGTGACTTTTTTCCTATACGGCTCCAGGTCCCGGGGCGCCTCATCGAAGAGCTCGCTCAGATTCTCCGGACTGTTCAGTGCGTTCCAGACATTCTCCACTAACCTGGAGACACCGATGAAATAGAACATCACAAAAGCCTGAATGAAAATGACGAACATAAAAGTCGGAATCGACAGTTGGATGTGACCAAAATTAATCTCGATCATCCCGAGAGCCACTAATGCAGTTAATGCAATCCCCAGCACCATCAGCAGTAATAAAAATCTCAGAAGATAGGCCATTAGACTTCCAATTTGAGTTTGATTTTGTTAATTTCCACCGTATTTACCGCCTTTTTCATCAGAAGGAAATCAAATGTCCGATTCTCCGAGCAATAATGCTCCTGCAAAGAAAATGCTGGAAAGCTCTCCGATGTCAGGAATCGCGGTACCGATCGCCATCGTACTGATCGGTGCTTTGATTATTTTTGGTGTGACCAAGATGTTGTCTTCTGGGAAAAATCACCGCGACCTCATCGATGAAATGAATTCCAAAACTTTCGGCAATAGGTGGGTAGCGGCATACGAACTTTCAAAATTCCTGGCTGCCTCTAAAATCCCCAAAGAGGATATGCCATGGGTGATAGAGAACCTCTCAAAGGTTTATGTTGAATCTGTTGATGCACGTACAAGAAATTTTGTTGTATTGGCGGTAGGGAGTTTAAATAACCCTTTAGCGCTACCAGTCTTAAACAAAGCGCTGGAAGATCAAGACTCTCAGGTAAAATTTAATGCCGTGGTATCACTAGGGCGCATGGCAAGAAATTCAGAGATCAAATGGACTATTGTGGAAGCCATGCTGCAGCAAGAAACGGACCTTGGTCTCAAGCAAGTTGCTATTCTTACTATGGCTGCCCATGCTAGGCCAAATACTGAAGAAAAGGCACTTCCCTTACTCAATCAATCCGACAGAACAGTTAGGTATGCTGCAGCAACCGCTTTAATCCAATTTCAAAATAAAGCTGCGATGCCTACACTCGAAGAAATTTTGAATCTTAAGTATGACGTAGCTAAAGCAGGGGAGCTTAATGGAGCCCAAGTTGAGGGTTTGAAAACCAATGTTTTAGAAAATATTGAAAAGTCAAAATGGAAGGAGCTGGCTTCGTTGGTGGAAAAAGTCGAAGCCCAGGACACTAACATTCGTGTTGCGACAAAAGCAAAACAGGTTCTAAAGTTATTGAAAAATTAGAAGTTTACAACCATAATGGGGGAAATTCATAAGACCCATCGTTAGCGCCAATTATTTGGCCTGGACTTATTATATTCCGGAGAATCCTTCATGAGTGAAGAGGCAAAAACCAGTCTGAACCGCCGCGAGTTCTTTAGTTTCCTCGCCGTCGGCTGGATTACATTTGGCGCTGCAACTGCAGGACTAGCAAGTCTAGTCTTCAGATTTCTTTATCCGAACGTAGTCTTCGAACCTGCCATGGATTTCATCGCAGGATTTCCTGACGATTACCCAGACGGTGTAGACGAGCGTTGGAAAAATGGTTTCGGAGTCTGGATCTATAAAAAAGACGGTCGCCTGGTGGCCATGTCTAACATCTGCACTCACCTGGGTTGTATCCCGACCTGGCTTCCAGCTGAGAGTAAGTTCAAATGCCCTTGCCACGGCTCCGGCTACTATCCGAATGGAATTAACTTCGAAGGCCCGGCTCCTCGACCTCTCGAGAGATATAAAATTTCCCGAGATCCAGAGGGCAAGATCATCGTTGATAAGACTAAAGTGTTCCGTTACGAAAAAGGTGAATGGAATAGCACCGACGCGTTTATCGAAGTCTAACTGGTAGAGGAAATATATGTCTGAAGGTTTTGCAAAAAAAGTTGCCGACACTCAAGTCTGGAAAGCGATCTTCCGCCACGGCCCACCCAACAATGCTCGTAACAGAGCGGCCGTCGTCGCAGGTAACGTCTTCCTTCACTTGCATCCCATCAAGCTTAAAAAATCCGGTGTCCAACTCGGATACACCTGGTGCATGGGGGGACTCACGTTCTTCGTGTTCCTCTCACTCACGGTCACCGGCGTTCTTCTGATGTTCTATTACCGTCCGACGGCGGAGTACGCGTTCACCGACATCATTGGTCTGCGCGAACACGTTCCACTGGGAATCATGCGAGAGCTACACCGTTGGGGCGCTCACTTAATGGTCATCACCGTGTGGATCCACATGTTCCGCGTGTTCATGACTGGCTCTTACAAGCCACCTCGGGAGTTTAACTGGGGCGTGGGTGTGATCCTGCTGGTTCTCACCATGCTCCTGTCGTTCACCGGCTATCTCCTCCCTTGGGACCAGCTCGCCATCTGGGCGATCACCGTAGGATCGAACATGGCCAAGGCGACTCCGTTCCTTGGATACGGTGGCCCCGGGGCTGCCCTCGCTAAGATCGGCGATTTCGTCATGGTCTCAGATAAAAACGACGTGCGTTTCCAACTTCTAGGTGGTCGATTCGTAGGGGAGGCAGCACTGCTTCGTTTCTACATCCTCCACTGCGTCTTCATCCCACTGGTGGTTGCGGTTTTGATCGCGGTCCACTTCTGGAGAGTACGTAAAGATGGCGGAATCTCGGCTCCTCTTTAGGAAGGATAAGGAACACATATGATTAAGGAAGCGATTAACTTTCTTTCCTCACCGGTCTACTCGTTCACCGCGTTTATTTTTATCTTCTGGCTGTCACTGAAGCGCATCGACATCGTCGGGACCAAAAAGTTCGGCGTGTGGCTTTTGATCGGAACTCTGGTGATCTTCGGTTGGATGGTCGCGGACCCGATCTTCTTCTCCATCATTTCCCTCCCGGATAACATTCCGATCATCATCTTGAACGGACTGGTCATCTGGTCGACCTGGTTCGCACTCTATAAAGGCAATCAGAACGATATCCGCATCGCCGCCGGCGAACCTCCGATCGAAGGAACTCCTGAGAACAGAGAAAAAGTCTGGGCCTGGCCCAACCTGGTATACACGGAACTCTTCTGCGGAATCCTCTGCACCATCTTCCTGGTGGTCTGGGCAATCTTCTTCAAAGCTCCGCTGGAAGAACCTGCCAACCCAACCTGGGCACCGAACCCGGCGAAGGCCCCTTGGTACTTCCTCGGTCTTCAGGAAATGCTGGTGTACTTCGATCCGTGGATGGCCGGTGTGGTTCTTCCGGGTTTGATCTTAGTGGGCCTCATTGCCCTCCCTTTCATCGACGTGAACCCGAAAGGAAATGGTTACTATACATTCAAGGAACGAAAGTTCGCCATCACTGGCTTCCTCTTCGGCTGGTTGGCACTCTGGGTTTTCCTGATCCAGGTGGGAACATTCCTAAGAGGCCCCAACTGGACTTTCTACGGGCCCTTTGAGTACTGGGACGCGCACAAGGTTGTGGCGGAGAACAACATCAACCTCTCCGAGATCATCTGGATTAAACTTTTCAACGTTGGACTCCCGAAGAACATCTTTGTCCGAGAAATCTTCGGCTTGATCGTGAGCTTCGGCTACATCATCGGAATCGTCCCTCTCATCACTAAGAAATGGGGACAGAGTTACTTAGACCGCATGGGTGCAATCCGATACTACATAATGATCTTCTTGATCTTAAGCATGATGAGCTTACCAATAAAAATGTACCTGAGATGGTTCTTTAACTTGAAGTACATTCTGGCGATGCCGGAATTCGAACTAAACCTCTAATAATTGTTTTAGACAAGGCAGCGATCAATGAAACGTGAACCTGGAATGGCCTATGATACCAAAGCTCTGAACAAGTTCTTTGCGATCATTTCTGTAGTCTTTCTTCTTGTCACCATCTGGATGATCTTCGACGATTACATCCGTCCTTGGAAGGCCGTTCAGGTCAAGGCCTTAGACATCGAGAGACAAAAGATCCAGTCTAAGATTAAAGAGATCGACGGTTCCACAGATGGGAAAAAACTAAAAGAAGTTAAGGCGAGGATTGCGCAAGCCGAGAAGGGTCTGGAGTCACGTAAAGGTGAGCTTGAAAAAGCGGATGAGAGAATCGCAGAGATACAAAGAAAAATTTACGTCCAGAACATGGTAAACGGGGTCAACGGATCCCAGGCGGCGGCGCTCCAGTTCCAGTACGAGCATGCCCTGGTTGTGAAGCACATGCAGGAAGCTAAGAAGCTGAAGTTAAACTTCGAAAGTTACAAGAATAAAGAAATCGAAGGGAAAGATAACCTCAAGGGCCTCCAGGCTCAAGAAGCTGCAGTTCAAAACGAAATCAAGAAAATCCAAGCCGACAAAACCGCCGCGGAGAAAGACTTAAAAGACATGGTCGGTGATAAAGAACGGATGCTCGCCTCGATGTCGACCGTTGAAAAGAACCCGGTGTGGGCGCTTCGGAATGCTCCCTTCATCGATTATCTCGACCCAACTGTGAAGATCAAACAATACGTTGTTGAAAACGTCACCGATGACCGTTATTTCCAACAGGTTCCGAAGATTGACCGTTGTACAACCTGTCACGTTTTCATTGATAAACCCGGTTACGAAGACCAGCAAAACCCTTACAAAACCCACCCGAAAGTCGATCAGCTCGCAGTGGGTGCGAATTCCGCTCATCCGGCCAAAGTCTTCGGTTGCACCTCTTGCCACGGAGGAGTCGGTGACCGGGTCAACGATTTCAATTCGCCGGCACACGTCCCGCAGAACGCAAAGCAAGAAAAAGAATGGAAGAAAAAATATCATTGGCACGAACCACACAAGGTTCCGCAGGCGATGATCCCGCTCCAGCATACCGAAGGCATGTGTATCAAGTGTCACCAGGGTGTAGAAAAAATCCCGATGGGGGACAAACTGAACTCGGGTCGCGGTTTGATCGAACAGTACGGATGCTACGCCTGTCACAAGATCGAAGGCTGGCAGCACTTGGAAAAACCAGGTCCGTCTCTAAAGAAAGTTACGGCAAAAATTCCATCAAAAGAGTTCATCAAAAACTGGATTTGGGCACCGAAATCCTTTAATCCGAAGTCAAAGATGCCGCAGTTCTTCGATCAGCCGAACAACTCAACTCCTGAATTCCGCCGGAGAACAGTGGTCGAAGTGAACGCGATGGCAGAGTACATCATCAAGACTGCCAAGGAATCCAAACCGCTCCAGAAATACGCCGGCGGTGACAAGGCCATCGGTAAGGAGCTCATCGAAACCATCGGCTGCGTGGGTTGTCACATGGTCGAAGGGATCGACGATAAGTGGAACAAAGTCGGAAATAGGAAAGGAACATACCTAACAGGACTAGGGTCAAAAGTTGATCCGGACTGGCTCGTCACCTGGTTGAAACAGCCTTCTCATTATGATCCGACGACGGTCATGCCGTCTTTCCGTCTTAGCGACAAAGAAGCCAACGACATCGCGAGCTACCTACTGAGCTTCAAGAACGAAGAGTTCGCCTCCTTGAAGTTCTCTCCCATGGAGCCCGATCTGCGGGACAGGATCCTGGTCGAGGATTACTTCTCGACTTTCGAGACGGTGACCGCCGCACAGGCCAAACTCGAGAAACTGACAGACGCCGAGAGAACCGATGAACTCGGAAAACGATCAATCAATAAATACGGATGTTACTCCTGCCATGACATCAATGGCTTCGAAGGCGACCTGCCGCAGATCGGTCCAGAGCTCACCAAGGAAGGATCCAAGCCCGTCGAACAGTTCGGCTTCGGTCAACAGCACCACGTTCCGCACACCAGGCAGGGTTGGCTCACGCAGCACTTAAAGAACCCTCGGATCTGGGACGTCGGAGTTCCGAAACTATTCAAAGACCTCAACAAGATGCCGAACTTCTACCTGAGCGATCAGGAAGTGGAATCGATGGTCGGAACCTTACTCGGTCAGGTCTCGGATAAAGTCCCATTGGCCGGACAGAAAATCCTCAACGCCAACGAGAAGGTCTACGAAGACGGGATGAAGGTTGCCAATAAGTACAACTGCTACGGCTGTCACAAGATCGACGGCTTCGGCGGAAAACTCTCGGAAGCCTTCGAAGACCAGAACTACGGTCCTCCGTACCTGGTGAAAGAAGGTCACAGAGTACAAACAGACTGGCTCTACGACTTCCTGAAAAACGTGCATCCGATCCGCCCATACGTGAAAGTGCGGATGCCGACGTTCCCGTTCACTACTGAAGAACTCAACAAGCTAGTCATGGGCTTCCAAGCGGGCGCTCACCAGGCGACCTTCGAAGGTGACATCAAAGTCGTGTGGGAACCGGGAGAGAAAGAAGCTGCTCAGAAAATATGGAACGAACTCGCGTGTACCACCT
Source organism: Bacteriovoracaceae bacterium (assembly GCA_035576105.1). Taxonomy (GTDB): domain Bacteria; phylum Bdellovibrionota; class Bacteriovoracia; order Bacteriovoracales; family Bacteriovoracaceae; genus Peredibacter. The sequence continues at coordinate 826 of DATLXA010000054.1, read as the reverse complement.
GTCACACGGTTGGGTTCACCAAAGACGATCCACAAGCGCCGGATCTCCACTACGCGAAGAATCGACTGCGAACCACTTGGATAGATGCCTGGATCTCTAATCCCCAGTCATTCCTTCCGTACACCAGCATGCCTGCGTTCTGGGACGACGGTAGTGGGAATCTGATTCCGGCCGTAGAGGGTGTTCTCGATAACGATCCGAAACGTCAGATCAAAGCGATCAGAAAATTAGTGCAAGAGTTTGGAAACGATTTTAGTCCGAAACCATTCCCAAAAAATTTCCCAGCAGAATAAAAGAAAGGGCCAAGAAATTGGCCCTTTCTTTTTGCGTTGAGTTGGACTGTCTAATGATTCAAACATCAGTCAGAAATCGAAAATCAAATTCTTCTTTTTATAGTTTTTTCACTGCTAAAAACACTTTAAGAATTTGTATAAAAAGAAAGTTAAAACAGCGCTCTTTTCTCGTTGACAGATAAAGCTTGAATCCACTAATTTGGGTTCTTGCATTTTGTGTTGATGGGGGTGTAGCTCAGCTGGGAGAGCGGTAGCTTTGCAAGCTATAGGTCGCAGGTTCGATCCCTGTCATCTCCACCATCTCAACTTAAGATTTTCTAAAAAAAGTCTTGATGAATGAAAAACAAAATGATAAAAAGCTAAGCTCTTTGACAACTAAATAACGATTAAAATTTTGAGGCATTCGTGCTTCAAGATGAGATGAGAAAGTATCCAAAGTTTAATTTGCCTAGTTTGCCGTAAGATTAATAGTCTTCGGACTAAGGCAAACGATATTTCTGGGTAACCAGAGATATATTAATCAAAAATTCAAT